>JAZNVC010000028.1:0-5678 GCA_045592625.1 Acutalibacteraceae bacterium | reverse complement strand
CTCGACGGCCCGCACCGCAAGGGCGACCTGCGCCGTGCCCGTGCCGCCGCTGTGAACATTGTTCCCAACTCCACCGGCGCTGCGAAGGCGATCGGCCTGGTTATCCCCGAACTCAACGGCAAGCTCATCGGCTCTGCTCAGCGTGTTCCCGTTCCTACCGGTTCTACAACTCTTCTTGTTGCAGTTGTTAAGGGTAAGGACATCACTAAGGAAGGCGTTAACGCTGCTATGAAGGCTGCTTCTTCTGCTTCCTTTGGTTACACCGAAGAAGAACTCGTTTCTTCTGACATCATCGGTATTACCTACGGTTCTCTCTTTGATGCAACTCAGACAATGGTTACTAAGATTGATGATGATACCTATCAGGTACAGGTTGTTGCTTGGTACGACAACGAGAACTCTTACACCAGTCAGATGGTTCGTACTATCAAGTACTTTGCTGAAATCTAATTGGTTTAGTTCTAAAAATTTAAAATCGCTTCATCTCGCGTGAAGCGATTTTTTGTTTTAAAACTTATAAAAAGACATATAATATAGGTGGTGATTTGAATGAGAACAGCTGGTGTTTTAATGCCTATTTTTTCTTTAAATAGTAACTATGGTATAGGAACTTTTGGACAAGAAGCATATAAATTTGTTGATTTTTTAGAAAGTGCAGGACAAACCTATTGGCAAATTCTGCCGCTTTCTCCTACTAGTTACGGAGATTCACCATATCAATCCTATTCGGCTTACGCCGGAAATCCGTATTTTATTGATTTGGAAATTCTTGAACAAGAAGGTTATTTGAATAAAAGCGAGTATTGTGATATTGATTGGGGTAACGGTGAAGAAGTTAACTATTCGGTTTTATATTTGAATCGTTTTAACGTTTTAAGAAAGGCGTATTACAGATTTATTGATAATCCAACGGAAGATTATTATCTCTTTTTAGAGAAAAATATGTTCTGGCTTAACGATTATTCACTTTTTATGGCAATCAAAACTGCCTATGACGGTAAAAGCTGGATAGAATGGCCAAATGAACTAAAATTCCGACACAAAGAAGCTTTACTAAAAGCACAAAAAGATTTGAAAGATGAAATAGAATTTTTTAAGGTTCTTGAGTATTTCTTTTACGTACAATGGAATAATTTGAAATCTTATGCTAATAGCAAAAGAATCAAAATTATCGGTGACATACCTATATATGTTGCATATGATAGTGCTGACGTATGGTGTGAACCCGAACAGTTTCATCTTGATGACAAATTAAAGCCTATTGAAGTTGCAGGTTGTCCTCCCGATGCTTTTACAACAAAAGGTCAGTTATGGGGAAATCCCATATATAATTGGAATTATATGAAAAATTCTCCATCGCCATACGACTGGTGGCAAAGAAGAATTGAATATACTTTAAAACTATATGATGTAATCAGAATTGACCATTTCAGAGGTTTTGAATCATATTATGCTGTACCGTACGGAAATGAGGATGCGGTTAATGGTACATGGCATAAAGGACCAAGTATAGATTTTTTTGATTACTTAAAGGAAAAATTCAATAACCTACCTATAATTGCTGAGGATTTGGGATTTTTTACCAATGAGGTTTACGAAATGCTCTCTAAAACAGGTTTTCCGGGTATGAAGGTTTTGGAATTTGGGTTTGATGAAGCAGGGAATAGTGCTCATCTTCCACATAATTGCCCACAAAACAGTGTTGTTTATACAGGAACACACGATAACAATACAATTATGGGTTGGAAAGAACTGCTTGACCAATCAAAATTGAAGTTTATGATGGATTATCTTAGGGTAAATAATGAAGAACAAATAAATTGGGCTATGATTAGTAGTGCTTTTGTTACAATTTCGGATACAGTAATAATTCCGATTCAAGATTATTTGGGAATAGACGGCACAGGACGTATAAATACTCCTTCAACTTTAGGTCAAAACTGGAAATGGCGCGTAAAAAAAGGCGAAATTAATGAGAAACTGGCAAACAAAATACGTAGTCTCACAGAAATTTACAGCAGACTGAATTAGTAAAAGAAAAAGAAAGAAGTTTTTGCTTCTTTCTTTTTGTTTTTTTTCGGCAAATATATGCCATATCCGTTTTTATGCATAATAACAGATAATGTGACTTTTAACTCCAAAAAGTAAATGTTAACTGATTATTAACAAAATTATTGACATATTTTTCAAAATATGATAACATCACAGTATAATATTTGTAGGAGGTTTTTATATGATAAAGACTGCTAATCTTAGAAAAATAGCAATTCTTCTTTTTGCAGTTATAGCACTTTTCGTTTGTGCTGCCGTTCCTGCTTTTGCTGATGAACCGGTTGAAGGCATAAGTGAAGGTGGCGTATCTTCCAATGTTTTGATGGTCAGCGAAGTATATATTGATGCTGATGGCAACGAACTTGACTTAACTGTATATGATGATGCTAAATCTTATCTTGATGCTTATACCACCAATAAGGAATTTGATAGCAATTTTGAAGCGAATTCAAAACTTGCAATGGACACCGTACGCGGTGAAACTCCTTTGTTTAGTAAATTCTGGGCATTAATTCCACCAATTATTGCAATTGTACTTGCTCTTATTACTAAAGAAGTTTATTCTTCTTTGTTTGTAGGTATTGTTGCCGGTGGATTTATGGCTGCTAACTTTAAGCCTCTTGCTGCTATTGATAACGTTATCGGCAGTGGTCTTATTGATGCCGTTTCGGGAACTGCGGGTATTTTTGTATTCTTGGTTATCCTTGGCATAATGGTTGTTTTAATGAACAAATCGGGTGGTTCTGCTGCTTTCGGTAGATGGGCTGCTAAAAACATTAAGTCAAAAATAGGAGCTTCAATTGCTACATTTATTCTTGGAGTACTTATCTTTATTGACGACTATTTCAACTGCCTTACTGTTGGTTCGATTATGCGTCCCGTTACTGATGCAAATAAGATTTCTCGTGCTAAACTTGCATTCCTTATTGATGCAACAGCAGCACCTGTATGTATGATAGCTCCTATTTCTTCTTGGGCAGCTGCCGTTTCCAGTTATGCTCCCGAAGGTGAGGGTCTTAAGCTTTTCATTCAGGCTATTCCTTATAACTTCTATTCTTTACTTACTTTTGTATTTATTATTGCTATTACCCTTATTAAGTTTGATTACGGTCCTATGAAGCTTCACGAACTTAATGCAAATAATGGTGACCTCTTTACATCCGGTGAACAGGTTTCCGCATCTGTTGAAACCGAAAAAGGCAACGAAAAGGGAATTATTCTTGATATAATTTTCCCCATTGTTGTTCTTATTATCTGCTGTGTTGCTGCTCTTGTTTATAACGGTAACGGTAACTCCTTTGCCGGTATGAACTTTATTGATGCATTCTCTAACACCGATGCAACGGTCGGACTTCCTTGGGGTGCCCTTATAGCTCTTGTGATTTCTGTTATTTACTATGCTATGAGACGGGTGGTTAAATTCAAGGAGTCAATGGAAAGCGTTCCTGCCGGATTTAAAGCAATGGTTTCTGCTATTACTATTTTGACAATGGCTACTGCTTTAAAGAATATGACAGGACTTTTGGGTGCAAAGGTTTATGTTGCTGCAATTATGGATAGCGCTGCTGCAGGCCTTGATAAACTTCTTCCTGCTATCATCTTTATTGTTGCTTGTCTTCTCGCTTTTGCAACCGGTACTTCTTGGGGTACTTTCGGCATTCTTATTCCGATTGTTACGGCAATGTTCCCCGAAGGTGGCACTATTATGATTATCGGTATTTCCGCTTGTCTTGCAGGTGCTGTATGCGGTGACCATTGTTCTCCTATTTCGGATACAACTATTATGTCTTCCGCAGGTGCTCAGTGCGATCACTTGAATCACGTATCAACTCAGCTTCCTTATGCAATTACAGTTGCGGCTGTTTCCTTTGTAAACTTCATTATTGCTCCATTTATCAATAATGCAGTTATATCTTTGGTAATAGCGATTGTTATGATGATTGCTGTACTCTTTGTTATTAAGCTCATCACCAATAAAAAGGTTGCTGCTTAATAATTAAAACTTGAATTATAAGTCGGTTCTGTTATAATAACAGTACCGACTTATTTTTTAGGAGAATTTATGGAAAGATATAAAGAAATTGAACGCAGTATAATTAAAAAATTCAGAAAATCTATATGGAATCCCTTTTGCGGTGCTCTTAATGATTATCAATTAATATCTGAAGGCGATAAAATTGCCGTTTGTATTTCGGGCGGTAAGGATTCTATGATTCTTGCAAAATGTATGCAGGAACTGCATAGACATTCCAATATACCATTTGAAGTTGTTTATATCTGTATGGATCCCGGTTATCGTGAAGATAATAAAAATCTGCTTAATAAAAATATTGAAATACTAAATATTCCTGTAGAAATTTTTAAAAGTGATATTTTCGATATTGTAAATACGGCAGGAGGTTCTCCGTGTTATTTGTGTGCCAGAATGAGAAGGGGAGCTTTATATGCAAAAGCTCAGTCACTGGGCTGTAATAAAATTGCTTTAGGACATCATTTTGATGATGTTATTGAAACCCTGCTAATGAGTATGATGTATTCATCAGAAATAAAGACAATGCTGCCTAAACTAAAAAGTTCGAATTTTCAAGGGCTTGAGTTAATTCGACCTCTATATAAAGTGAAAGAAAAAGATATTATAGCGTGGGCTAAATCTAATTCTCTCGAATTTTTGCAATGTGCCTGTCGTTTTACCGAAGACTCCAAAATATACGAAGGACTCTCAAAACGCAGGGAAATCAAAAATTTGATAGCAGATATAAAGAAAATTAATCCTAATGTTGATGATAATATATTCAGAAGTCTGCATAACGTTAATCTTTCACAAATTGTAGGATTCCGTGAAGCCGACAAAGGCGAACTGCACAGTTTTCTTGAAAATTATGATAAGAAATAAGGGGATTTTGAAATGATAAGGATGGCAATAGATAAAGATATACCAAAAATCAGCGATTTACTTTCTCAGGTTTGCCTTGTCCATCATAACGGAAGACCGGATATTTTTAATATAGGCAAAAAATATTCTGATGAAGAACTTAAAGAGATTTTAAAAGATGAAAATCGTCCCATTTTTGTATATGTTAATGAAAAGGACGAGGTTATGGGATATTGTTTTTGCATATTTCAGAAGCATATCAACAACTCGGTTCTTACTGATATTAAAACTTTATATATCGATGATCTTTGCGTAGATGAAAATTTGCGTGGAAAACACATCGGTAAGGAATTGTACGAAGCAGCAGTGAAATTTGCAAGAGAAAACGGTTGTTACAATTTAACCCTTAATGTTTGGAGCTGTAACGAATCGGCTTTACGATTTTACGAATCCTGCGGACTTGTGCCACAGAAGATAGGTATGGAACAAATACTGTAAATATATGAATTAAATATGTGTTTAGATAAACATAAGACTATTACTTTAATAATGACTATCGGCTTAACCGGTAGTCATTATTTTAATGTTTTTATTTAAAGAGTTCAATAGTCATTTAGTGTTGTTGATAGTGCAGTCGGTATAGTTAAATATGCCGCCACAGGAAAAACCAAAGAGGACGAGCATCAGACGGAAGTAAACCGAATGATAAAACTTTTAAGCATTGCTTCGGGAAAGACTACCGCCGAACAGGAAG
>JAZNVC010000027.1:0-117337 GCA_045592625.1 Acutalibacteraceae bacterium | reverse complement strand
TTGAGGCACCCTCCATAAGGAAGGTGCCTCAGTTATATTCGCCTTGCGGCGAGTGATATTGCTACGCAGTTATATTATGCTACGCATAGTGATATTGTCCTTCGGACAGTTAAATGGGCGAATATAATATCACTGAAACCGCAAGGTTTCAATATCACTTTTGCTGCAAGGCAAAAATATCACTGCAAACGATAGTTTGCAATATCACTTTACCTGCCGAGAAAGATAATCTTTATTTTCGGCAAGTATTTACCATTCTCAAAGTATGTAACCCACTATGACACTTTCAAAAACAGAAAGTGTCATTTTTCTTTATATAGAAAAACGGAGACTACTTCTTTACGAAGTGTCTCCGTTGAGTCCGTTTTTCATAGTCCGAGAAAATAATATGGGTCTAATTTTTCGCCTTTTCTGATAACTTCAAAATGTAAATGATTACCTGTTGACATTCCGGTTGAGCCGACAAAGGCTATCAGTTCACCTTTTTGTACCTTATCTCCCTGCGAAACACAAAGCTGACTTGCGTGTCCGTAAAGGGTTTTAAATTTTGAGTCGTGTTCAATAACAATGTGATAGCCGTAGCCGTCATCATATTCGGCTTCTATTACGGTGCCCTCCTGAACGGCATATATTTCGGTGCCGTAAGCAGAGGCAATATCAAGACCTTTATGGTTTCTGTCGTCACCCCAATAGGCTGAAATATTTTGTCCTTTTACCCTTTGAAGCGGCCATATAGCATCAAGCTGATTTATCCAGGAAGCCTTTATGTAGTTTCCTTTATTTCCTACTATAAGAACCTCATCAACAGGCTCTCTTGCAATTTCATCACCTATATATTCGGTTTTAAGTTCTTTGCCGTTAACCATAATAATTTGAGTAACCGAATATTTTAAACCCTTAACGCCATTGGAAAAAACCTTTGTTTTACCAAAAGAAAGGCTGTCGTCCCGCCTTTTGACTGTGGCGTATTTGATTTCTTTTTCTTCTTTAACGGTTTTTACCGACAGAACGTCAAGAGACTCAATGAGTGCCTGAAAATCGCTGAAAGAGGTAAAATCGCTCTTTAAAAAGTATCCCTGAGTACATTCAACAGGAGCAATAAAGGAAGAAACGTAGTCTTTATCCTCAATATAATTTTCAAGATAGTTTTCGATATATTTTTCGGCATTATCTTCCTCTTTTAAATAAGCGGTGGTTTTGCCGTTTACCGATACACGAACTCCCTTTTCGATTAAATCGGTGTTTAGGACAAGATTATCTGCAACACTGCTTGGCGAAGCAAGACTGTCTTCGTTTGTTATAACCATTCTGAACTCTACAGAATGGGCATAATCCTCAAAACTTGCGTCCTCCATCATTTGATTAACCAAAGCTACCGCTACATCATATTCTGCTTTATCCTTAATCTGTCCGATAACCTCGCCGTTATATTCCAAAGCATAGGCAAAGGTTACACCCGAATAAACGGAGGTTGTAAAAATACCTATAACAACCAGTAAAGCAAATACTATAATTTTTGATTTATTAAGAATTCGACCTGCCTTACCCAGCAGTTCTTTAAACTGTATTTTAAGCATTTTGTAATCACCTTTTAATAATAGTTACAAATTTGTTACTTTTTGATTATACCAAACCTTCCATAAAAAATCAAGTGTTTTTTATATTCCCCATCTTCTATTAAAAAAACTCCCCGAAGAGGCACACTCCGTAAGGAAGTGTTCTCCCTTATTCATTTTTTATATAAAAATTTACACTTTCTACAGATAAGTGTCATAGTGGGTTACGCACTTTCAATGTGCGTAACGGGAGTACATATTTTTCAAACGAACCTATCTCAAAAATAAGAATATTAAGTGATATTGTGAGACAGGTCTCACAGTGATATTTTGCGTTATCACGCAAAGTGATATTGAAACTTGCAGTTTCAGTGATATTATATTCGCCCATTTAACTGTCCGAAGGACAATATCACTATGCGTAGCATAATATAACTGCGTAGCAATATCACTCGCCGTCAGGCGAATATAACTGAGGCACCTTCCTTACGGAGGGTGCCTCAAGGGAGTTTTTTTAAAACATCGACATTTGATTGGTTTCGGGTAAATCTTTCATAACCGAAAGGTCAACAAGCGACTGAATAATTGACTTTGAAACACCCGATTCCAACTGGAAATCCTCTACAGATATAAAGTTTCCTTTTTGTGCCGTTTCATATACGTCCCAAGCTGCCTTATCGCCCATACCCGAAATTGAACCGAAAGGAAGTCGCATACCGTCCTTTTCGGGTATAAATTTAACGGCGTGAGATTTATTAAGGTCAATGGGCAGTACCTTTATTCCTCTGCTCATAAGTTCGTTGAAAATATACATATTGTCAAGAACGTCAAGCTCTTTTTTAGTTGCTTCCTTGCCCTTTTCTTTAATCTCTTTTATGTAACGTTTAACGGCTGAGTGACCCTGCATAATAATAGGTGCATCAACATCTTCGGGACGTGCCGTAAAGTAAGCACAATAAAATTCAAGAGGTTTATACACCTTGTACCAACAAAGTCGTAAGGCAGAAATAACGTAGGCGGCAGCGTGGGCTTTTGGGAACATATATTTAATCTTTTTACAGGAGCCGATATACCATTCGGGAACGTTGACCGCCCTCATATCGTCCTCCATTTTTCCCCAATCTTCCTTACTTACCTTGCCTTTAGCAACAAGACCCTTTCTTACCGTTTCGGTAATTTTAAAGGCTCTGCCCTCGTCCATACCCTGATTTATAAGATAAACCATTATATTATCACGGGTACCGATAACGTTTGAAATGGTACAAATGCCTTGGTCGATAAGGTCCTTTGCATTGCCCAGCCATACGTCAGTACCGTGAGAAAGTCCCGAAATCTGCAAAAGGTCGGCAAAGTTTTTAGGCTTACAGTCCATTAACATCCCTCGTACAAAGGCTGTACCGAATTCGGGGATACAGAATGTTCCCGTTTGAGATTCAATATCTTCGGGAGTAACACCTAAAGCATCGGTTGATACAAACAGGCTGTATACGGCGGGGTCGGACATTGAAATATCGTTAACGCTTATACCCGTATATTCTTCCAAATATTTATATGTAGTGGGAACAACGTGACCCAGTTCGTCAAGTTTAAGTATTGTATCGTGAATTGAATGGAAATCAAAGTGTGTGGTTAAAATATCGGATTTAGGGTCGTCTGCAGGGTGCTGAATGGGACAAAAATCATAAATGGTTTTATCCCTTGGAACAACAATCATACCTGCAGGGTGCTGACCTGTAGTAGCCTTTATTTTAGAGGCTTCAACTGCTCTTGCAAGACGTTCCATCTCAGCCTGACTTAAGGTAATACCCTTTCTTTCACAGTAAGCCTTAACGTAACCAAAGGCTGTTTTTTCGGCAATGGTAGAAATTGTACCTGCCTTAAAAACGTTTTCTTTACCGAAAAGGGTTTCGGTATATTTTTGCACTTCACTCTGATATTCATCAGAGAAGTTAAGGTCAATATCAGGCACCTTGTCACCCTTAAAGCCAAGGAAGGTTTCAAAGGGGATATCGTGTCCGTCACGTTTTAGAGGTGTATTACAATAAGGACAGTTCTTTTCGGGAAGATCAAAGCCTGAACCTACATCTGCACTGCTGAAAAATTCACTCCATTTACACTTGGGACAGTAATAATGAGGGGCAAGAGGATTAACCTCGGAAATACCTGCCATAGTAGCAACAAAGGAAGAACCTACAGAACCACGTGAGCCTACCAAATATCCGTGCTGTTCGCTAAAGGAAACCAGTTTTTGAGCAGAGATATACATTATGGAGAAGCCGTTATTTATAATACTGTTAAGCTCTTTGTTAAGACGTTTTTCAACTGTTTTTGGTACCTTACCGTTAAAACCGTACATTGAATTTGCTTTTTCCCAACAAATTCTTCTCAGTTCCTCATCACTGCCCTCAATTACGGGAGGATAGTTGCCAAGAGGCACAGGAATAACGTCGTCGCTTACCATATCGGCAATTTTAACGGGATTATCAATTACAAATTCTCTGGCTCTTTCTCCAAAGTAACCAAAATCATCCATCATTTCGGCGGTGGTTTTAAGATATAGAGGTGCCTGAAGGTCAAAATCTTCATAGCCCTGAGCCGCCATAAGTATTTTTCGTAAAATAACGTCATCCTTTTTGCAAAAGTGAACGTCACCTGTAGCAACAACGGGAAGATTTAATTTATCACCGATTTCAACAACCTTACGGTTAAAATCTTTAATTACTTCTTCGCTTGTTACCTTTTTATAGATATTGGGAATTCTCTCCCCTGTTTTTTTGTTTATCTTATCCTCCTCATTAGCCTTTCTGAGCATAAATTCATTATTGCCGATAGGCTGAATTTCAAGATAATCGTAAAAAGAAGCGATTTTCAGCAGTTCTTCATCGCTTTTGCCCTGAACAATAGCGTCATAGAGTTCACCTGCTTCACAGGCACTGCCCACAATAAGACCTTCTCTAAGTTTTTCAAGTTCGCTTTTTCTGGTTACGGGGCGTTTATAAAAATCTTCAATATGTGCCTTGGAAACAAGTTTATATAGGTTTTTAAGACCTACAAGGTTCTTAACCAAAATAATCTGGTGATAGGTTTTAAGTTTTGTTACATCGGTTTCGCCGTTGGTATCGTCGGCAAAATAGGCTTCAACTCCGTATATAGCCTTAAACTCGCCTCCGCCTTTTTTTATACCCGATACAGCCTCTGCAATGGCAGGATAAGACTGAACAACACCGTGGTCGGTAATAGCTATTGCCTTGTGCCCCCATTTAAAAGCCTGTTTAATAAGAGTACCTGCCGGTGAAATGGCGTCTTTAGCCGACATATTGGTATGGCAATGAAGTTCAACTCTTTTTTCGCTGTAACTGTCGGTTTCTTCAATCATTTTAGCGGTAGCCATAACCTTTGGTTCAAGTATGTAATTTCCCGTAAAATCGTCAAGACTGTAGTTACCGTTAAATACGATAATACTTCCGTCTTTAACAGGTTTTATTAAAGCCATATCTTCTTCGGTCATAAACATTTTACAGTAAATTGAGTTGGTTTTATCGCTAAGGCAAAAGGTTACTATGGTTCTGGGACCCCGTCTTGTATTTATATCCTTAGTTTCAAAACCGAAAACCTCGCCCCAACCTGCAACAGCCTTTTTGCCCTGACTTGGCGGGTTAATATCAATAAGCCGTACAAAGTTTTTGTTAAGCTGTTTTCCGTAAAAAAGCTCAACGTCGTATAAAAATTCGGGAAGCCCCTCGTTTGATACAGGAATTGGCTCTGCTGCAGTTTCGGGTTTAAAAGCCTTTTCTTCTATGGGTGCCTCAGGGAGAGGAATTTCCTCCTCTTTTGGTAAAGAAATCTCAACATCATTTGTCTGACCCGAAAAGGTTACCGATATTTTTTTGCCGAACATACTGTAAATTCGGCTTATAAACAGTTTTTCAAAGCCCATACCCTGTATGGTATCAAGACCGCCAAAGGAAAGTTTTATATCAAGATTATCGTTAGAAAGATTGTAAACAGCAGAGTTAAAATATCCGTTTAAAATTGCATACTCGTCCCTTAGCTGTTCACAAATATCAATACAAGCCTCTTTACAAAAGGCATCTTTTGAATAATTAACGGTAAGGGAAAAAGAGGATGTTTTAAGTGCTGATTTAAGTGTTGCACAAAGCTCGTCCTTTTTTTCTTTTCGTATGTATTTATCGCTGTTCAGTTCTATTATAAGACTGCGTTTTTCCATATCCAGCTCACATTTTGTCATATCAAGTTCACCGAATATTGCAGTTCTTCTTCCTAAAAATCCACCGAAAACAGTGGAAAATTTCGTTGCCATCTACTCACCTTTTTAAAAATTTTCTATTTCTTTTTCGAGTTCATCAATTAATTTATCTTCAGGTATTTTATCGCTTATAATTTTGCCTTTTTTAAATATAACACCGCATTTTTCACCACAGGCAATACCAAGGTCGGCTTCCCTTGCTTCACCGGGCCCGTTAACTACACAGCCCATAATGGCAACGGTTATATTCTTATTTATGTTTTTAAAACGCTTTTCGGCAGTATTTGCAAGACCTATTAAATCCACCCTTGTTCGTCCACAGGTAGGACAGGAAACAAAGTGAACACCGTCATTTCTCATTCCGATAGCTTTTAATAAATCAATACCTGCATATACTTCCTTTTCGGGCTCATCGGTTAAGGAAACACGAATTGTACCTCCTATACCCTTTAGTAGCAGTCCGCCGATTCCTGCTGCAGAACGGATAACACCCATATGGCTTGTTCCTGCTTCGGTAACCCCTAAATGAAGTGGAAATTTGCACCTATCGGCTGCCAGAGAATAGGCATCAAACATTGTTTTAGTATTGGAAGATTTAAGGGATAAAACTATTTGGTCAAAATCAAATTTAGTTAAAAGCGAAATATGATAAAGACCGCTTTCGACCAGAGCCTCAGGGGTGGGAGCACCGTATTTAGCCAGAATTTCCTTTTCAAGAGAGCCTGAATTAACGCCTATTCTAATAGGCACACCTGCATTTTTACAGGCATTCGCCACCATTTTAACTCTATCTTCGTCACCTATATTGCCAGGATTAATACGAATTTTATCAACCCCTGCCGCTACGCTTTCAAGAGCAAGTTTATAATCAAAGTGTATATCGGCTACAAGGGGAATTTCAACCTCATTTTTTATGGCAGAAATAAGACCGACAGCCTTTTTATCGGGAATAGCAACACGAATAATATCACAACCCGCCGCTTTTAGCCTTTTTGCCTGTTCAATATTTCCTTTTATATTGGTTGAAGGTATACTCAGCATAGACTGCACGGTAATGGGAGCACCGCTGCCTATATAAATATCCTTTACCTTAACCTTAACGGTTTTATCGTTAGTAAACATACCATTACCCCGCTATTAAACTCCAAATATCCTTAAAGGTAACAAGTGCCATTAGTAATAGCAGTAAAACAAGGCCAACTGCATGAATAACACCCTCGTACTTTTTGGAAAGTTTTTTTCCGGTTATCATTTCAAAAAAAATAAATAAAAGTCTTCCTCCGTCAAGAGCAGGAACAGGAAGCAGATTAAATATACCAAGATTTACTGTTATAAGAGCCATAATAGGCAGTATATTCATAAGCCCCATTTTAGCTGCCTGACCAATGGTGGTAGTAACCCCCACAGGCCCCGAAACAGCACTTATACCAAACCTGCCGCTAATTAAATCTATTAGTGAAAACCATACTGTTCTGCAGTAAGAAAAGGTGGTTTTAAAGGTGGAAGAAATTACGTTTAAGACAGTTTTCTCTTCACCTATAAAGCTAAAATCAAGGACAATATAGTTAATGCCGTTATCGGTTTCATAGTTAAACTCTACATTTAAAGGCACCTTTTTACCGTCACGAACCACCGTCATATCCAGTTTGGTTTTGCCGTTTTGGTCAGCATTTACAGCAGTAAAGGCGTACATAATATCATTTGTAGTGAACATTTTTCTGCCGTTGATTTCAACTATTTTGTCACCAACCTGTAGACCCGAATTAACACTTACTGCATTTTCTCTGAAACTATGCACCTTAGTTGTGCCTACAAGATGGCTGGAGCATACTATTATTGCAACAATAATCAGCCCAAGAAGAAGATTAAAAATTGCACCAGCCGCTACAATTAAAAAGCGTTTATATGCCTTAGCATTACAAAACGCCCTTGGGTCGTCACTGGTTTCGTCCTCCCCTTCCATAGCGCAATATCCGCCAAAGGGAATAAGATTAAAACGGTAAAGGGTTTCCTTTCCCTGAAACTTAAAAATTTTAGGTCCGAATCCCACAGCAAATTCGTTAACCTTCACCTTAAACAGTTTTGCAATAATGAAATGTCCGAATTCGTGAATAACGATAAGCAGTAAAAATATAAGTACTGCCACAAGATATGGCCAAAAGGCATTCCAAAATGATACTAATGCAGAAATGATAATCACCTCATAAATTATATAGACGCTAAAACGTACTCTCTTGCGGCTTTGTCTGCCTCAAAAACGTCCATAAGATTAAATTCTTTTACATTTTTTTGAGCATTGGTTGCCCTTTCTACAAGGTCGGCAATTTGCAAAAAGCCGATTTTTCCCTTTAAGAAAAGCTCAACAGCCATTTCGTTTGCTCCGTTTGCCGCCGTAGGCTTAAGACCGCCCTCTTTAATAGCATTAATGCAAATGGGCAAACACCTGAATGTGTCGGTGTCGGGAGCATAAAAGGTTAGTTTTGAAAGACCGATTAAATCAAGTCGTTCACTTAAAGGAGCTCTGTAGGGATAGGTTAAAGCGTACTGAATGGGAAGTTTCATATCGGGCACACCCATTTGTACCAGCATACCGCCGTCAATAAGTTCAATTCCAGAATGAATTATGCTTTCTCTTTGGATAACAACGTCTATTTTATCAACCTGAATATCAAAAAGATGAACAGCCTCAATAACCTCAAGCCCTTTATTCATAAGGGTTGCAGAGTCGATGGTGATTTTTGCACCCATATCCCAATTAGGATGTTTTAAAGCGTCCTTTGCAGTCACACTCATAAGTTCATTTCTTTTTTTAGAAAAGAACGGGCCACCCGAAGCGGTCAGCAAAAGCCGTGCTATCATACCTTTTGGCACACCCTGAAGCGACTGAAAAATTGCAGAATGTTCGCTGTCAACAGGAAGCAATTTTACCCCTGTTTCCTTTAAAGCCTTTTTTACAAGGACGCCCCCTGTAACTAAAGACTCCTTATTGGCAAGAGCAACTGTTTTCTTTTCGCTTATGGCGGTCATAGTTGGTCCAAGTCCTGCAATTCCTACTATGGAATTAAGTACTGTGTCCCCATCTGTTTTAATAGCACAGTTTATTCCGTCCTCACCGCTGAGAACGGTAGTATCAGTATCCTTTACCCTGATTTTAAGGTCTTTTGCCGCCTCTTCATCGCTCATTACGGCGATTTTAGGCTTAAATTCCCTTATTTGTTGCTCCATTAAAGAAACGTTTTTACCTGCAGCCAAGGCGGTCACCTTTATATTTTGCTTTCTTGCAACCTCTAAACTTTGTGTACCGATAGAGCCGGTTGAACCGAGAAGTATAAGTTTTTCGGTCATCAGAACAGTCCTCCGCTAACAAAAAGGTTTAATACAGGGGAAATTAACAGTATGCTGTCAAATCGGTCAAGAATTCCACCGTGACCGGGAATAAGTTTTCCGTAATCCTTTAGATTTACGCTTCTTTTAATAACAGAGGCAAATAGGTCGCCGAACATTCCTACTATACAAAACGGTATTGTAGCCAAAGAAAGCGGTAGAATAATGGCTTGTTTTTTGAAAATACAGCAGAGCACTACTGAGCATATTATACTCCATACCACACCGCCTACAGCACCCTCAACCGTCTTTTTGGGGCTGATATTGGGGCATAATTTATGTTTGCCGAAAAGCACACCGGTAAAGTATGCACCGGTATCGCAAACCGAAGAAAAGTTAATTAACAGTAAAAGATAAAACAGTCCGTTTTCTCTCTCAAAAAGGCTGACAACGGAGGAAAACCCATAGGAAATAATTATTGGAAAACTAAGGGCGGCGGCAATACTGCTTAAACCGAACTCTTTATTGTAGTATAGTGCAACTGCCACAATGAAAACAGCATAGAGCACGGTGAAAAATACAGAGTTAAGACCGCTCCAAATATATTCTGTATAAAAAAGAAAGGAAAATACGTTAATAAAAGCAAAAACGCTGCCGCCTATACTTGCGATTTTCTTTTTAATAATTCCCGTATTATTTAAAATTTCATACACACCAACCGAAGCAGTTAAAGCAAAAAAAGCAGCAAGTGCAATGGGATAAAAACTTCCAAGCACAAAGACACCGCCCACCAAAAGTATTAAAACTGCTCCTGAAATAACACGTGTCAGCATAGTTATACTCCTCCGTAACGGCGATTGCGAACGTTAAATTCATCAATCGCTTTATCTAAATCTTTAGTGGAAAAATCAGGCCATAAAACATTATCGAAATAAAACTCGCTATAGGCAGACTGATAGGTTAAAAAGTTAGAGAGCCTATATTCCCCGCTTGGTCTGATAATAAGGTCAGGGTCGGGAAAATCTTTTGTGTAAAGATATGAAGAAATAAGTTCTTCGGTTATATCATCACCCTGTAAACCATCTTCAATAATTTTCTTTACAGCGTTTTTAATTTCGTCTCTGCCACCGTAGTTTAAGGCTAAACAGGCTGTCATACCTGTGGCATTAGAACTTTCTGCTTCGCTTTTTTCCATTAATTCTATAATATCACTTGGAAGCTGTGTTCTGTCACCGATAAATTTAAGTTTTATGTTTTCACCTTTAAAATTTGTAGAATCCTTAAGATAATCACGTAAAAGATTCATAATGCCGTCGATTTCTTCTTTAGGTCTTTTCCAATTTTCAGTTGAAAAGGCATAAACGGTTAAATACTTTACACCTATTTTATTGCAGTATCTTGCAATTTCCTTAAATCTTTTAGCACCCTCAATATGTCCGACAGAACGAGGCATTCCCCGTTTTTTAGCCCATCTTCCGTTTCCGTCCATTATAATGGCAATATGCCCCGGAATATTCCGGGGCGTTTCATTCTTTTTCTTTAAAAACATGGTTTAAATCTCGATTACTTCTTTTTCTTTAATAGCCTCTAAGGCGTCAATTTCTTTACAGAACTTATCGGTTAGGTTCTGAATTTTTTTCTCACCGTTCTTCTCGTCATCTTCGGTGATTTCGTTGTTTTTCTTCATAGCCTTTAACTTTTCAAGGGCATCTCTTCTGATATTGCGAACTGCAACCTTGCCGTCTTCAGCCATTTTCTTAACGTCCTTAACTATTTCCTTTCTTCTTTCTTCGGTAAGAGGCGGGAAATTAAGACGGATAGCCGTACCGTCATTCTGAGGATTAATGCCGATATCGGAAGTAAGAATAGCCTTTTCGATTTCTCTGAGTGTTGTAGCATCCCAAGGCTTAATCATTAGAATTCTGGGTTCGGGCATAGAAACGGCAGCCATCTGCTGAATGGGGGTAGGAACGCCGTAATAATCAACGTTAATTCTGTCAAGTACAGAAGCGTTTGCTCTGCCTACTCTGACTGCTTTATAATCTCTGTCAAGAGCATCAAGGGATTTATCCATTCTCTGCTCTGTATTTTTAATTAAGTTATCCATAAAATTTCCTCCTGAAAATTATTTTACAACCGTACCGATATTTTCGCCTACCATAGCACGAACGATATTATCGGGTTTATCAAGATTAAATACAAGAATTTCAATAGAGTTATCCATACAAAGAGAAGCGGCTGTGCTGTCCATAACGTGCAGTTCTTTTTGCAGTACATCAAGATGGGATAGACAGTCGAACTTTACAGCGTCGGGATTAACCTTGGGGTCGCTGTCGTAAACACCGTCAACATTGGTTGCTTTAAAGATAACGTCGGCATCAATTTCGGCAGCTCTGAGTGCTGCAGCAGTATCGGTAGAAAAGAAAGGATTGCCCGTTCCGCAACCGAAAACAACAACTCTGCCCTTTTCAAGATGTCTTACTGCCTTATTTCTTATATAAAGTTCTGCAATCTGCCGCATTTCAATGGCAGTCTGCACTCTGGCAGTAACACCAACCTGTTCAAGACCGTCAGCAACAGCAAGGGCGTTTATACTTGTGGCAAGCATTCCCATATGGTCGGCTCTTGTTCTGTCCATTTTTCCGCTGCTTCTGCCTCTCCAAAAGTTGCCTCCGCCTACAACAATGGCTATTTCAACACCCATATCAACACATTTTTTAATACTTTCGCAAATTTCAACAACCTTATCAAAGTCAAGACCGCTGCCTTTACAGCCGGAAAGTGCTTCTCCTGAGAGCTTTAAAAGAACGCGTTTATATATCGGTTTCATAAACATCCTACCCTTCGGTTTTATTATATATTATATTACTATAATTACTGTTTATTGTCAAATAGATTTTGGACCCATACCTATCGATTTTCACTTTTATCCTTTTTAAGCTGAATTAATATTCCAAGGACTATTACCATAAGACCTACTATCATTTCAGGTGTTATTTTATCCTTTAAAAATACAGCAGTCCAAATTAGCGATAAAAAGGGTGTTATGTAGGCAAGATTTGCTATTTTTGCGGTTTTCCCTTTTTCGAGTGCCAATGCCCAACAGGTAGTGCCTACAGCAAGACAGAAAATACCGTTATAGGCAAGTCCTGCTGTGCTCATTAAATCAAGGCTAAATGAATCTTTAGTAATTAAAAGCCAAAGTCCTGTAAGGCAAAAGGTATTAAAATAATAAATCATTGAGGATATTTTTTTATCATATCCGATTAATTGTGTAAGGGCAGTAAAAGCACCATATGAAACGGCTCCCAATATACAGAATATAACTCCGGTAATAATGGATTTATCAAAATGAGCTAAATCTCGACTTGTAACCATTAAAACGCCTAAAAAGGAAAGAAAAATTGCAATTATCTTGCGAAAGGTCAGCCTTTCACCAAGTATTATTACAGCAAATACTACCCCCATTATAGGCCACAGATAATTAACTATAAACGCCTGAGAAGTCGACATACGAGCAGTTCCCGAATAGTAAAATAACTGATATAAAAAGGTTCCGGGAAGTCCTACTAAGGAGGTAATTATAAAATCTTTGAATTTATAATCTTTTAACTTTTTAATGTCGCCAGTAATTATGCAAACAATAAGCAAAAACAAAAAGGCAAAAATACAGCTTATAAACAGAACCTGAAAGTTGCTTAGCTGACCGAGTAAAAGTTTACTTACGGTTGCAATGGTTGACCAAATAAAAATGGAAACTAATGCAAAGATATACGATATTTTCATTATTTTACCTTTTTTTGTTTATATTTTTTCTAATGGGTTTGCGTTTATTATCTACTTTTGGTCTATCATCACATACCAGAGCATTTTTTCCGTTGCCGATTAAGTCAAATCTTCCTGCTTTTTTAAGAGCCTTTCGCACTATGTCACGGTTTTCGGGCTTAAAGTACTGAAGCAACGCCCTCTGCTCTGCCTTTTCGGACAAAGTACGAGGTACGTAAACCTCTTTCATAGTCATAGGGTCAAGACCGGTATAAAACATACAGGTAGAAACGGTGCCCGGTGTGGGATAAAAATCCTGAACCTGTTCGGGATGGAGTCCCTCTTTTTTAAGAAAAAGAGCAAGTTCGATAGCGTCGTTAATTGTGCTTCCCGGATGAGAAGACATAAGATACGGTACTAAATACTGCTTTTTGCCAATACTTTCGGTAAGTTGATAAAAACGTTTTTTAAAACGATTATAAACGCTTATATCAGGCTTTCCCATATAAGAAAGTACGTTATTTGAGCAATGCTCGGGAGCAACCTTTAATTGACCGCTTGTGTGATATTTAACAAGTTCTTTAAAGAAGCTTTCGTCTTTGTCTGCCACAAGATAGTCAAAACGTATGCCTGAACGGATAAAGACCTTTTTAACTCCCTTTACCTTTCGTATTTTTTGAAGAAGAGAAAGATAATCGCTGTGGTCTACCCGGACTGCAGGGCAAATTTCGGGAGCAAGGCATTTTTTGTCGGCACATACTCCCCTTTTAAGCTGAGCCTGACAGGACGGACTTCTAAAGTTTGCAGTAGGACCGCCCACATCGTGAATATAGCCCTTAAAATCTTCCATTTCGGTGATTTTTTCCACTTCGTCAATAACAGAGTCATGGCTTCTTACAGAAATGGTTCTTCCCTGATGAAAAGCAAGAGAACAGAAATTGCAGGAACCAAAACAACCTCTGTTATGAATGACGGAAAATTTCACTTCCTCTATACCCGGCACACCGCCCAAAGCCTTATAAGACGGATGGTAATCTCTCATATAAGGCAAGGAATATATTTCATCCATTTCCCCGGTGGTCAGCACAGGCATAGGCGGATTTTGTACCAAAATAACGTTACCGTGACGCTGTATAACGGTTTTTCCCCTTACAGCGTCCTGCTCGTTTTGCTGAATTCGGGTAGCCTTAGCATAATTCTTCTTACCGTTATCGGAAATCTCGCTGACCTCTTTAAAGGACGGACATTCCTTAACGGACATCGGTTTATATTCATCGGTTTTAACAGTGTAGCAGGTGCCTTTAATATCGGTCAAATTTCTTTTATTTTCGCCGTTTTTTAAACGGGTAGCAATTTCCACAATATGCTTTTCTCCCATACCATACATTAAAATATCGGCTGTGGAGTCAATAAGTATGGAGGGACGAACCTTATCATCCCAATAGTCATAGTGAGCAAAACGGCGAAGGGATGCCTCGATTCCGCCTATACCGATAAAAATATCATTAAACAGGCTTCTGATTTTTTTAGAGTAAACAATAACTGCTCTGTCCGGACGTGCTCCTGCCTTACCGCCGGGAGTATAGGCATCTTCACTTCTTTTTCTTTTTGCGGCTGTATAGTGAGCAACCATAGAGTCGATATTACCGCTATTTACAAGAAAACCGAGTTTTGGAGTGCCAAATCTTAAGTAGTCTTCATCCCTTTGCGGCTGAGATAAAATACAAACATTAAAACCTGCATTATTAAGCACTCTTGAAATAATTGCAGTACCAAAAGAGGGATGGTCAACGTATGCATCCCCTGTAACAATTATAAAGTCGGGAACAGAAAACCCTGCTTCTAACATTTCTTTTTTACTTATTGGTAAAAACGGCATAAAAAAACTCCTTGAAAAATCTGTCAGTTATGATAACATATAAATAAATATTTTACAAGATACGGAGAAAAAATTATGGCACTTTTCGCTCCCGATTATTATAATAAATTCAAATGTATTGGAGATAAATGCAAAAATAATTGTTGCATCGGTTGGGAAATAGATATTGATAAAAAAACTCTCGAATTTTATAAAACCAAAGCAGATATTACCAAAAATATCGAATTTTCGCCTACACCCCATTTTAAACTCGGCAGTGATGAACGCTGTCCTTTTTTAAATAAAGACAATCTGTGCGAAATAATAAAGAAATACGGCAAGGACGGGCTATGTCAAATATGCAGTGACCACCCACGTTTCAGAAACTTTTTTGAAAGCCGTACCGAAATAGGAATAGGTATGTGCTGTGAAGCCGCAACCGAAATAATTTTAAATAACGATTTTAAACTTATAGCCATTGAAAACTCCCCTAAAACCAAAATTAAAAAGGAAGAACAGGAATTTTTTGAGTACAGAGACAGCCTTTTAAAGCATAGCCCCGAAGATTTTGTTTCACTGCTACCAAATCTGACACTAAACGAAATTTATGTTATACTCAGCAATATGGAAAAACTAAGTGATAGTCGTGATGAAATAATAAAGGTTTTAAAGGGTGATAACAGAAAAATTTCTCAGGTTAGGTTAATCGATATCATTTCTTATAAACGAATATTCGATTATTTTATATTTAGGCATCTTTATAGCGAAAATTTAACGTTTTGTCTGCTTTGTACCTACATAATTGCCGCCTTGGGAAATAATATAAAAGAAAATGCAAGAACCTTTTCAAGCGAAATTGAGTATAGTGATGAAAACACCGATATTTTATATGATATATCAGAGCAAAATGAAATGCCGTAGATTAATTTCTACGGCTTTTTTGTTACATTTTCAGCATTTCTCTTGCAGAAGCAAGTACCTTTTCTGTAAGGTTACTACCACCCATAATACGAGCAATTTCACACACTCTATCCTCACCTGTTACGGTGCTTACGTTGGTATAGGTTCTGCCGTCCCTTTCTTCTTTTTCTATAAGCAGATGGGTTTTTGCAGTAACGGCAATCTGTGCTAAATGGGTTACACAGATAACCTGATGTGAAAAGGATACTTTTTTAAGCTGAACGCCCACCATATCGGCTGTTCTGCCGCTGATTCCCGAATCAATTTCATCAAAAATAAGGGTATAAACGTTATCCTTTTCGCTAAGCACACTTTTTATGGCAAGCATAACACGGGAAAGCTCACCGCCTGAAGCAATTTTTGAAAGAGGTTTACTGCTTTCACCAGCATTGGCAGAAAACAAAAACTCAATTTCGTCACAACCGTTTTTATTGTATCTGCCAATATTATGCTGGGCAATAAGACTAACCTTTGGCATATTAAGACCAATAAGTACCTCTTTAACCTTGCTTTCAAAAACAGAGGCAGCCGCTTTTCTTGACATAGTAAGTTTTTGGGCAACGCTAATAAGACGTTCCTGAGATTTTATAAGTTGGTTTTCCAGTTTTTCATATTCCTCATCATTAAAAAGAATTGTGTTAAGTTCTTTTTGGGCATCATCTAAAAATTTGAGTATCTGTTCTTCGTCTTTACCGTATTTTGCAAAAAGGCCTGATAAAACGGCAAGTCTGTCTTCTATGGTATTTAGGTCATAACCGTCTGACGATAATTCTTCAATATAATTTTCAACAGAAGCGGTTACGTTGTTCAGGTTTTCGAGAGCATCAATAAGAAGGGTGTAATCCTTTTCTGTATTTTTATCATCTGTTAAAGAAAGCAAATGAACGGCTGATTTTAGCTGTTCGGCAGCACCGCCGTCCTGCTCATCATTTT
This sequence comes from Acutalibacteraceae bacterium, assembly GCA_045592625.1. Lineage (GTDB taxonomy): Bacteria > Bacillota > Clostridia > Oscillospirales > Acutalibacteraceae > SIG607. The sequence continues at coordinate 100,674 of JAZNVC010000027.1, read as the reverse complement.
TAAGAAAAGACAGTACATTTTTTAGGTCCTTTACCCTTTTCCCTACACTTCGAGCAATACTGAGCTTTTCTTTAAGAAGGTCGGCTTCGCCAATTTTTATGTCGGCATCGGTAATTTCTTTAATTTGATATTTTAAAATATCAATTTTTCTGAGTTTTTCATCCTCATCCATTTCAAGACTTTTAAGTTTGCTTCTTATACCGTTGAAATCAGAAAATTCCTGACGGTAAGCCTTTAAAATATCACCGTTATCGGCAATCATATCAAGATAAAGGTAATGGTTATCGGGATTAAGCAACGTCTGATTATCGTGCTGACCGTGAATATTTAAAAGAAAAGGAGATATATTTTTAAGAGCCATAGCACCGACGGGAACACCGTTGATTTTTATGTATCCCGAACCCGAAACGCTTAGTTTTCTTTCGATAATAAAATTGCCCTCCTCATCGGGAAAAACTCCAAAGTCGGCAAAAACATTAAGAATTTCATTATCATTAAAGGAAAAAACAGCAGAAACAAAAGCCGTGTCGCAGCCGTTTCTGATAAGTTCTTTAGAGGTTCTGTAACCCAAAACGGCATAAAGAGAATCTATAATAATCGACTTACCGGCACCTGTTTCGCCTGTAAGGACATTAAAACCGTCGGTAAATTCAATTCCTGCCCGTTCAATTACGGCAATATTTTCAATATGCAGATACTTAAGCATATTTAACCATCCTTTTTAGCGGTCTTTTGAGCACATTCCAATAAGTTTTTCGGTGAGCTGTCGTGCAATATCGGGAGACTTTGTAATAATTAAAATAGTATCGTCCCCTGCAAGACTTCCCATAATCATTCCCGAAAAGAAATAGTCAACTGCAACACAAGCACCGCTTGCCATACCTGCATAGCATTTAATTACGATATCGTTAAAGGCACAGTCAACCTTAATAACCGAACGTTCAAATATATCCTTATAATGTGAATCGGATTCTCTTTCTCCCGAACGCTCGTCAATTATTTGAGAAACATATCTGTAATTGCCAAAGGAATCAAGTCCTTTTACGATTCTTAGTTGCTTTATATCACGTGATACAGTAGATTGCGTAACGTTATAGCCTAAGGAATTAAGTTCTTCCTGCAATTCATCCTGAGTATAAAATGCCTTTTCACGTATAAGTTCCAATATCTTTTCCTGTCGTTTGTTTTTCATCATTTCTTCCGCCTTTATTTAAATTTTTCCGAAAGATTTTTATAAAATGAACGCTTTGTTAGTTTAATTAAAGAAATATCCTTTGGAGATTTTGTTACATAAATCTCGGTATAAGGCTTAATTGTATAAGACCTTCTGCCGTCAATCAGTAAATATACATCGCTTTTCTTCATAGAAAACGCTTTGAATTTAACCGTAGTGTCTCCGCTTAAAATAATAGGCTTTGCACTAAGGGAATGAGAGCAAATGGGGGTTATGATTATATTGTTAATTTCAGGGTCGATTATGGGGCCGCCTGCTGACATAGAATATGCCGTAGAGCCTGTTGGAGTTGAAACAATAAGACCGTCTGCCCGATATGTTATAGGCTCATAATCAATAAATGCGGATATGTCAATGAGACGGCAGACAAAACCGCTTGAAATAACGGCATCGTTAACAGCAGTAAACTGACCTACAGTTTCTCCGTCTTCCTTTATAGTAACCGAAAGTGTCATACGATTTTCGGTTTTATAGTCGCCGTTTTTGATTTTGCTGATAAGATTAATCTGATTAGCCTCTAAATTTGCAAGAAAGCCCAGTCTTCCTGCATTAATTCCCAAAATTGGCTTACCGTATTTGGCGGCAAGTTTAGCATAACGGATAATGGTTCCGTCACCGCCTACAGTAATAAGAACCTCACTGATTCTAAAAAGTTCTTCTTCATCAATAGATTCATAACCCGAAAAGGAAATGTAATCAGGCAAATATGCCTTCATACCATTTTCTCTTAAAATGGGTTTAAGATTTTCTAAAACCTTGACAACGCCACGTTTGTCAAGATTGGGCAATAATCCAACTATCATAGTTTCTCCTTTAGTTTAATTCTTTATAAGATTCATTAACGACCGTCTCTGCCGAAACTAATGCTTTATTTTCAAATGTATCGCTTTTTTCGATATAACAAAGATATTCAATATTTCCTTCAGGTCCCTTTATGGGCGAAAATGTAAGACCTAAAAGAGATAACGAATTTTCCTTTAATAGTCCTATAATTTTTTCGATAACTGCTATATGTACGTTTTTATCCCTTACTACTCCTTTTTTGCCGACGCCCTCTTTACCTGCCTCAAATTGAGGCTTTATAAGGCAAACTGCCTTTGCACAGTCTTTCATAAGATTACGCATTACAGGAAAAATATGAGAAAGAGAGATAAAAGAAACATCAACACTGGCAAAATCAAGGGGCAAATCAACCTGTTCTTTTGTTACGTACCTGAAATTAGTTCGTTCAAGATTAATAACCCTTTCATCGCATCTAAGCTTCCAGGCAAGTTGACCGTAGCCTACGTCAATAGCATAAACCTTTAAAGCACCGTTTTGAAGCATACAGTCGGTAAAACCGCCTGTTGAAGCACCGATATCTGCACACACAGCATTTTTTAGTGTGATATTAAAGCATTTAATTGCCTTTTCAAGTTTCAGACCGCCTCTGCTGACGTAGGGAAGTTTATCGCCACGAACCTCAATTACATCATCAGGTTTTACTATATCACCCGCTTTATCGCATTTTTGATTATTAACGAAAACAATACCTGCCATTATAAGTGCTTTGGCTTTTTCTCTGCTTTCGGCATGACCGCCATTAACAAGCGCCACATCGAGTCTTATTTTCTCGTTCACTCAATTACTCCTAACATAGCATTTTTATCAAGATTAAATTTTGATAGCTGTCTTTCAACCGTAGCACAGCTGACAAACGAATTATCAATAGCACTGATTTTAATTTCGCCCTTAAAGCCTTGTTCACAAAGACGGGTAGATAGCTTTTCGCCTATACCGCCTGACCTGATACCCTCTTCAAAAAAGAATATCTTTTTATATTTAAAAAGTTCGATTATCAGTTCGTCATTAAAAGGATAAAGTTTATTTAGTTTAACAAAGGAAATGTTTTTTTCGTTTGCAACTTCATAGGCAAAAAAGGATAGTCTGCCAAAGGTAACTATTGCAACGTCGCTTTTTATACCATATATGTCAAAATCTTTATCTGTAAACTTAAATAAATCGTTTCTCGGTTCTTTTCCTCTGGGATAGCGAACGGCTACAGGAGAAGAAATTTGTGAAGTTTTTAAAACAATTCCTTTGAGTTCATCAAAGGATGCGGGAGAATAAACAGTTAAATTCGGAATTGAAGTTAAAAAGGAAATATCGAAAAGTCCGTGATGGGTTTTGCCATCCTCGCCTACAAGACCTGCCCTGTCAACAAGAATTTTTACAGGAAGATTATCGATTGCTACGTCGTGAATTATTTGGTCGTATGCCCTTTGCAAAAATGATGAATATACTACAAAATAAGGCTTTAAACCGCCTTTTGCCAAACCTGCAGCAAAGGTCATAGCGTGTTCTTCGGCAATTCCTACGTCAAAAAATCTATGAGGATAACGTTTTTCAAAATCACCAAGACCGGTACCCTCGCTCATAGCGGCAGTTATTGCACATATCTTTTCATCGTTTTGTGCCATTTTGCAAAGTGTTTCACCAACAATAGAGGAATAGTCGGTTTTTAAGGAATCGGCAATACCGTTTTCAACGTCAAAGGAACCTACGCCGTGATATTTACCTGCATTTTCTTCAGCAAAATGATAGCCCTTACCCTTAACGGTAACAACGTGGAGAATGGTAGGCCTTTCTTGATTTTTAGCAATGTTTAAAAGATTTACAACATTTTTTAAATTATGACCGTCAACAGGACCTAAATAGTTAAGTCCCAGTCCTTCAAACACATTACTGTGATAAATAGCATTTTTAATAATGGTTTTTGAACGGAATAGCAGTTTATACAAACCTCTGCCCATAAGAGGAATCGAATTAAGAAAACGAGAAAGTCTATCCTTAAAGGTGTGGTATGAGCTTTTAGAACGAATTTTATTCAGGTGTCGGGCAAGAGAACCTACATTTGCTGAAATAGACATTTCATTATCGTTTAAAACAATAAGAAATTTAGCTTTATCGGCACCGATATTGTTTATGGCTTCAAATACCATACCGCCTGTCATAGCACCGTCACCCACAACTGCAACGGCTGTGCCATTTTCACCCTTTAATCGTTTAGCTTTATAGATTCCGTAAGCAGCGGAGACTGCACTGCTGCTATGACCGCTTATAAAGGAATCGTATATAGATTCTTTAGGGTCGGTAAAGCCCGAAATACCATTTTCAGTTCTAAGGGTGTTAAAGTTTTTATACCTTCCTGTAAGCAGTTTATGGGTATAGCTTTGATGACCTACGTCAAATAAAATTGCATCTTCGGGAGCGTTAAAAACCTTGTGGAGAGCAACGGTAAGCTCGACAGAACCAAGATTTGAAGCTAAATGGCCCCCGTTTTTACTTACGGTATTTATTATGCAATCTCTTGCTTCGTTACACAGAATATTAAGTTCATCAAAACTAAGCGACTTTAACTGATTAGGGGATTCAACTTTATTTAAAATCTTATAATCCAAAAAATCAATTCCTAACTTTTTCGCTCTGCAAGATACAGAGTGAGTTCTTTTAAAAATGTTTTTTCACCGTCAAATTTATCTAAACAATCAATAGCCTTTTTGGTAAGGTCATTAACCATTTCTTTGCATTTATCCATACCGTAAAGGCTAAGATAGGTTGATTTATCATTTTTTAAATCACTGCCCGTCGGTTTTCCAAGGGTTGCGGTATCTGAAGTAAAATCAAGTATATCGTCAACAATTTGAAAACATAAACCAAGATTTATACCAAAATCATCAGCAGCCTTTATAAGTTCATCATTACCTCCTGCTAAAATCACACCGATTTTTGCAGCAGCACGTAAAAGACCTGCAGTTTTTAATAAATTAAGTTGGTTTATAACCTCTATGTCAACCTTTTTGCCTTCGCTTTCAAGGTCGATAACCTGACCGCCTGCCATGCCCTTGTATCCCGAAAGCAATGAAAGTTCCTTTAAAGCATTTAATACTCGCTCACCATTAATATTTTTAGTGTCACTTGCAACGTAAAAGGCGTGGGTAAGAAGTCCATCCCCTGCAAGTAAAGCAATATCTTCACCAAACACCTTATGATTAGAGGGTTTACCTCTACGCATATCATCATTATCCATACAGGGTAAATCGTCGTGGATAAGAGAATAGGTATGTATCATTTCAAGTGCAACGGCAAAATTTACGGCGTTTAAATCCTTGCCGCCACAGAGTTTATAAAATTCCATAAGCAAAGCAGGTCTGATTCGTTTGCCGCCAAGCAAAAAACTGTACCGCATTGCATCGGTTAAATTTTTGTAATTTGAATTTATATCGGGAAGATAGGAATTAAAGGTATCTTCAACCAATCGGTTATAATTGTTTAAAATTGTTTTTATCACTTTTACTCTGCCTTTTCAAGTTCGCTAAGCTGTGTAATTTTAAGCTTAGCATCGTCTAATTTTTCACTGCATTCTTTAGAAAGTTTTATAGCCTCTTCGTAAAGCGAAATCGATTCATCAAGACTGCATTTTCCACTTTCAAGTTTTTTTGCAATTTCCTCAAGGGAGATTAATGCTTCTTCAAAGGTCATTTTTCTACTCCTTTTACTCTACAATTAATTTTACCGTCAATTAAATTTAGGGTAATATTATCGTTAATTTCTACGTTCTTAACACTGTTTACAGGTTTTCCGTCACTTTGAGCAAAAACATAGCCTCGTGACATAGTTTTTAAAGGACTTAGTGCATCGATTTTTAATGCAACGGAACCAAAGATATTGTTCATTTTGTCAAAATTGTTCTTTAAGTTTAAAAGAACTTTATCCCATAAGGCGTCGAGCAAAAAGCCTTTTTCCTCAACAATTCTAGATGGTGAAGATATACAGGGACGAGACAAAACAGCTTTAAGTCTGGCGTTTTCAAAATCTATAATAGAATCAACCCTATGTGCACATCTGTGTTTTAATGAGTTAATAGTATTTAAAACTTCAAAGTAATCGGGAACACAAAGCTCAGCAGCTGCTGACGGTGTAGGAGCACGTAAATCTGCCACCAGGTCGCAAATAGTAAAATCTGTTTGGTGACCAACTGCAGAAATAACAGGTATGGGCGATTCATAAACCTTTCTGGCTAAAGCTTCATCGTTAAATGCATCAAGGTCTTCGCTTGAGCCGCCGCCTCTGCCAATTATAATTGTATCAAACCTGTCTGCCAGAGTGTAAACCCTCTCAAGTACATCTATAAGCTCCTTAACAGCAAACTCACCCTGAACGCAGGCACTGCAAACAACAACTTCACACACAGGGTATCTACGTTTAATTACATTCAAAATATCCTGTAAAGCAGCACCCGTACCTGAAGTAACAACAGCAATTCTTTTTGGGAACTTAACTAATTTACGTTTATTTTCGGCATCAAAGAGACCTTCGTTTTGAAGTTTATCTTTTAGAAGCTTTAAGGCTAAAAGTTTATCGCCCAATCCATCTTCTTCTATTCCTTCAACGTAAAACTGATATGTGCCGTCCTTTTCGTAAATAGATACTCTGCCGGTAAGGATAACTTTAACACCGTCTTTAAGCACCGTTTTGCATCGGTCTGCATAACCCTTAAACATAACGCATTTAATTGAAGCATCGTTGTCAGAAAGAGTAAAGTAAAGGTGACCGCTTGAAAAATGTCTCTTAAAATTAGTGATTTCACCGTTAACACGGCAAAAAGCAAGACGAGGGTCGTTTTCGAGTAAGGATTTTACATAAAAGTTAAGCTGACGAACTGTAAGTGATTTTAACTGACTGGTCATCATTTAGCGTCTAATTCCTGTGCTATAGTTCCCATAATTCCGTTAGCAAAAGAACTATCTTTTTCGGTTGCGTAGTTTTTAATAAGCTCAACCGCTTCATTAATGGAAACAGATACGGGAATGTCTTCTTTGTAAAGCATTTCATAAACTGCAATTCTCATACAAGAGAGAGCAACCTTTGAAATACGGTTAATAGACCAACCCTTAGAATTCTTGGATATATAGGAATCAATTTCTTCTAAGTGGTCATATACACCGATACTTACATCTTTAACGTAGGCATTTTCGCTATAATCTCTGGCTTCAACAGCACAGTCAAAAATCTCTTCCATACTTTCTTCTCTGAACATTTTTTCAAATACCATAATGAAAGCCTGTTCACGTTCCTGTTTTCTGTTCATAAGGCACCTACCTTTAATAATTGCATAGTTATACATAATGTATTTTACCTTATAATGCATATTTTTTCAAGTAAATATTGAATTTTAATGCAAAATATATATTTATACTTGTAAAATCAGACAATAATTGATATAATAAATGTCGAAATGGGGGATTTTTGTGTCAAAAGGTTTCAGAAAAAGTTTATTCGGCTTTAATACAAGTGATGTAATTGCATATATTTCTAAAAGTGATAAAGCCGCTAAAGCACTAACCGACAAATTAAATAATGAAATTGCTACCCTTAAGCTTCAAAACGAAAAACTTGCAGAAGCTAATAAAATTTTAGTTCAGAAAAACGCTGAATATGAAAGCAAAAAAGAGCAAATACGTGTTATGAGTGAAAACGTTGCACGTATGTATCTTTCTGCTAAAAACACCTCTCAGCTTATGATAGAAAAGGCTGAAGAAAATCGTAAAATGCTTGAAAACGAAAATATGGAACAGTTGGAAGTACTTTCCAGAACCAACGAATCTATGTTAAACGTTAAAGAACAAATTACCGCCACTACCGAAGACTACTGTGAAACCCTTCATGAACTTTGCACTTCTCTTGAAAAAATCAAAGAAGAAATTGATAAAAACGGCAAGGATACTGAAGAAGCAATTAAAAATTTCAGCGACTTAATTTCAAATCAAATATGAACACCTTCTACTTAAATACCGATTGCCTAAAAAATGAGATTGAAAATTTATCTGTGGGCGATAAAGTGTATTTATCGGGTACGGTTTACACCTCTCGTGATGCCGCCCATCAAAGAATTTTTGACCTTATAAAAAAAGACAAACCGCTTCCCTACCCTATTGACAATTCAGTTGTATATTATGCAGGTCCTACTCCCACTCCGAAGGGATTGGTTATAGGCAGTTGCGGACCTACAACATCGGGCAGAATGGATAGTTTTTCTCCAACACTTCTTGATATGGGGCAACTATGTATGATAGGTAAAGGAGAACGCAGCACGGAAGTTATTGATGCAATTATTCGCAATAAGGCTGTATATTTATGTGCTATAGGCGGTTGCGGTGCATTAGCTTCAAAGTGTATTACCGAATGTAAGGTTATTGCTTTTGAGGATTTAGGCTGTGAATCGGTTAAAAAATTAACCTTTAAAGACTTCCCTCTTACCGTGGCTATCGACACAAAAGGAAATAATATTTTTAAAAGATAAAACCCATCTGATAACAGATGGGTTAATTTTATAGTAATATTTCATCAAAGGTTTTGCCGTTAAAGACGGAAAACGATTTAAAACCTATATTTTTTGCAATTTCAGCCGATTCTTTAAAATAGTAGTCTAAATTCTTTGGGTTATGGGAATCGGCGTTAATAACAATTTTACCGCCAAGAGAATGCAATAAGCCAAGAAGCACTTTATCAGGATATGGCTCGGTTCTGTATCCTCTGGAAATTGCGCCTGTATTGATTTCAAAAATATTGCAATACTTAAGCGTTTCTTTTAACGCTTCTTTAGCAATATCGTAGTATTTTTCATCCTCAGGCATTTGAGAAAACTTGGCAAGTACGTCAAAGTGACCGATAAAATCAGGTTTATTTTTACGTGCATGGTCAACTATGGTTTCAAAATAGTGTTTTGCCATATCGTAAACATTACCGCCAAAAGCATCAGCCAAACAATCACGCTGTTGCTTAGCTGAATGGTCAACGGGATAGCAAATACCGTTTTTAATTATATAATGAACAGAAGCAATGATGTAGTCGAACTGTTCCCTGTCTATTTCGGAAAAATAGTCCATTTCAAGTCCCAAAAAGACAGGAATAACATCCTTATATTCTTCCTTTAGTCTGTTAATTTCGGCAATATACTTAGGATAATCCTCCAGCTTTATGCAATAACTTTTGTCACAAAAAGTAAAGCTATGGTCAGAAAAACCTATGGAAAGCAGATTTTTTTTTATTGCAGATTCAATATTTTCTTTAACAGTACCAACACCGTCGGAAAATACGGTATGATTATGTAAACTTGAAAATCTCATATTATCACCAAAGAAATATTATAATCTTTTTATATAAAAAGTCAATAGAAATAAAAGAAAATCCCGATTCTGTACGGAATCGGGATTAAGCATATTAATAGTTATACTTTTTACGAGCGGTATAGGTGGTGTGTAATGCTTCATGTGCCTTGTGGCAACCATAAGACTCAAACCACTTGCCTTCGCCGTAGAGTTCCTTAATAATGGGAGATTCGTGAGATTTTCTTAAGGTCATAGCTTCGTCCTGATCGTAAAGGGCTTTAGCACGAACAGCCTTAAGGTCAACAGTGTCACGAATATACTGAGGCTGAATGGGCTGACCGCCGCCGTTTACACAACCGCCGGGACATCCCATAATTTCAATAAATGCCCAACCTTCAGGATTACCTGCCTTAATCTTTTCCATAACCTCTTTAGCTGCCTGAGCACCACTTGCAACAGCAACTTTAAGCTGAGTTCCGCCAAGATTAACGGTAGCTTCCTTAAGACCTTCAGTACCTCTTACTGCCTCTAAAGCAACAACAGTATTATCGTTGCCTGTGAGCCAGTCGTTAGCGGTACGTACAGCAGCTTCCATAACACCGCCGGTAGCACCAAAGATAACAGCTGCACCTGTAGCGGTATCGCCGAGAGGATTGTCGAATTTTTCGTCAGCAAGAGCGGTAAAGTTAATACCTGCTCTCTGAATCATACGGGCAAGTTCTCTGGTGGTAATAGCAATATCAACATCGGGAAGACCTGCAGCATTTTCGTTATCTCTGCCTATTTCAAACTTCTTAGCGGTACAGGGCATTACAGACACAACAACGATTTTTTCAGGGTCAATATCTGCTTTTTCAGCATAGTATGTCTTAATCATAGCACCTGTCATCTGCTGAGGAGATTTACAGGAAGAAAGATGGTCTATCATATTGGGATAGAAATACTCGCAGAACTTAACCCAACCTGGAGAACAAGAAGTAATCATAGGAAGAACACCCTTGTTCTTGATTCTGTCAACAAGTTCATTTGCTTCTTCTACTATTGTAAGGTCGGCACCGAAGTTGGTGTCAAATACCTTATCAAAACCAAGTCTTCTAAGTGCAGAAACCATTTTGCCTTCAACGTTAGTTCCGATAGGCATACCAAATGCTTCACCGAGGGTAGCACGAATAGCAGGAGCAACCTGAACCACAACAAATTTATCAGCATCATTAAGAGCTTCCCAAATAGGTGCAGTATCATCCTTTTCGGTAAGAGCAGCGGTAGGACATACAGCGGTACACTGACCGCAAGAGATACAAGGAACATCGTTAAGGTCTTTCTTAAACGCACAACCGATTGAAGTATCAATACCACGGTCATTTGCACCGATAACGCTAACATACTGTTCATCACAAACAGCAACGCAGCGACGGCAAAGAATGCATTTATTGTTGTCTCTTACAAGGTGTGCAGAGGATGTATCGAGTTCATATTTAGGACGGAAGCCTTCAAAAGCACCGCCGTCAACACCATATTCCATACAGAGCTTCTGTAATTCACAGTTGGTGGAACGAACACAGGAAAGACATCTCTTATCATGTGTAGAAAGAATAAGTTCGAGTGTAGTCTTACGAGCCTTCTGAATCTTTTCGGTGTTGGTCTGAATTTCCATGCCTTCAGCAACGGGATGAACACAAGCGGCAACTAGACCTCTTGCACCGGTAGCTTCAACAACGCAAATACGACAAGCACCGATTTCATTCTTTTCTTTCATAAAGCAAAGAGTAGGAATTTCTACCCCTGCAATTCTGGCAGCCTCAAGAATAGTGGAGCCTTTCGGCACACTAACGGCAATACCGTTTACTTTAACATTAAGCATTTCCATAATTATTAGGCTCCTTTCTTATTTCTTAGAGATTGCTTTAAACTTACAGCTACCGATACAAGCACCACACTTAACGCACTTATCAGTATCAATAACGAAGGAAGCAAGTTTATGACCCGGAGCAATGTAATCGGTACGGGAAATAGCATCAGCAGGACACTGCTTAGCACACATACCGCAACCAATACATTTATCCTTATCAATATCAAATACAAGAAGATTCTTACAAACACCTGCAGGACACTTCTTATCTACAACGTGAGCGATATACTCATCACGGAAGAAGTTAAGAGTAGCAAGTACAGGGTTAGGAGCAGTCTGTCCAAGACCGCAGAGAGAGTTCTGTTTAATGTAGTTACAAAGTTCTTCCAACTTATCTACATCTTCAAGGGTTCCCTTACCTTCGGTAATCTTGTCCAGCATTTCAAGAAGTCTCTTAGTACCAACACGGCAAGGAGTACATTTACCACAAGATTCATCAACGGTAAATTCAAGGAAGAATTTAGCCATATCAACCATACAGGTGTCTTCATCCATAACGATAAGACCGCCGGAACCCATCATACAACCGATAGCAGTAAGGTTATCGTAGTCAACTTCAGTATCCATAAGACTTGCAGGGATACAACCGCCGGAAGGACCGCCGGTTTGCGCAGCCTTAAACTTCTTACCACCTGGGATACCGCCACCTATATCATAAATAATGTGACGGAGAGTAGTACCCATAGGAATTTCTACAAGACCGGTGTTTTCGATGTTACCGCCAAGTGCAAATACCTTGGTACCCTTACTCTTTTCAGTACCCATTGAAGCAAACCAATCAGCACCACGTAGAATAATCTGAGGAATGTTAGCAAAGGTTTCAACGTTATTTTCACAGGTAGGAGAATCGTAAAGACCCTTAACTGCAGGATAAGGAGGACGAGGACGAGGTTCACCACGTTTGCCTTCAATAGAAGCCATAAGAGCAGTTTCTTCGCCGCAAACGAAAGCACCTGCACCAAGGCGAATATGAAGGTCAAAGTCAAATCCTGAACCAAAAATATTTTTACCTAAGAGACCGTACTCTCTTGCCTGAGCAATAGCAATAGCAAGTCTTCTAACAGCAATAGGATACTCAGCACGTACGTAAACATAACCCTGAGTGGCACCTACAGCATAACCGCAGATAGCCATAGCTTCAATAATACAGTGTGGGTCACCTTCCAATACAGAACGGTCCATAAATGCACCTGGGTCGCCCTCGTCAGCGTTACATACAACGTACTTCTGAGGTGCTTTATTAGGAGCAGTAAGAGCCCATTTACGACCTGTGGGGAATCCTCCGCCGCCTCTTCCTCTGAGTCCGGAATCGGTAACAACCTGAATAACATCTTCAGGAGTCATTTCGGTAAGAACCTTACCCAGAGCTGCATAACCGTCCATACCGATATATTCGTCAATGTCTTCGGGATTGATTAGACCGCAGTTACGAAGAACAACACGGTTCTGAGTTTTGTAAAAAGCAGTATCGTTAAGAGAAAGATGAGCAATATCTTTCTCTTCTTCTGCACCGTCGGTATATACCAAACGTTCAACGATACGACCTTTTAAAAGATGTTCGCTAACGATTTCAGCAACATCATCGGGGGTTACGCGGCTATAGAAAGTTCCTTCAGGGTGAACTATTACTACAGGACCGAGAGCGCAAAGACCGAAACAGCCTGTCTGCACAATCTTGATTTCTTCGGTAAGACCGTTCTTTTCAAGCTGCTCGGTAAAAGCCTGCTGAATAGACTGACTGCCCGAAGAGGTACATCCGGTACCGCCGCAAATAAGTACATGTGCGCGAATCATAAATTATACCTCCAAAATAATTATCCGTTCTGAGCAGTAAACTCAGCAACAACTTTGCCGCCTTTTAAGTGCTTTTCGATAACGGTAGCAACTTTTTCGGCGGTCATATGAACATAAGTAACCTTTTCGCCGTTCTGATGAACTTCAACAATTGGCTCATACTGGCAAAGACCGATACAACCGGTCTGAGAAACAGCAACCTTGTCATTAAGGCCTGCAGCGTTAACGCCTTCAACAAAAGCATTGAGAACAGGACGAGCACCTGCTGCAATACCGCAGGTAGCCATACCTACAACAACACGAATGTCGTCAACACCTTCACGCATAACAACCTTGTTCTTCATTTTGTCTCTGATTGCCTGCAATTCAGCTAAAGTTTTCATAAGTATCTTCCTTCCTTTGCTATTATATTGATTCGGACATTAGGTATTGTTCCTTTAAACTACCCTCTATCCATTTAATAACTTCGTAATTGTCTAGAGGAACATCCTCTAAAACCATTCTTAATTCTCTTGTATCAAGTGATATTTCACAATCATTTAAAGTGTGCTTAAACAAAAAATCATAATCCGGATGACCTTGTATAAGTGTTACTACGGTTGCTACAATATCACCAAGAGGAGTAAAATCTATATGGTCTGTATTAAATACAGCCGTAACGGTTGTGCCGTGGTTAACGGCATCGTTAATTTCAGAAACAGAATTGATTTTGAAACTACCGCCTGTCATTTCGGCTGACATTTTAAGTAGCGGTATACCAAGACCTACCTTTCGTGTAGTACGTGTAGTATAAAACGGGTCGGTAACACCTTTTAAAATCTCCTCAGTCATTCCACAGCCATCGTCTTTGATAACAAGGGTTAATTTGTTTTGGTGTTGAGAAAGCAAAATTTCAATTAAAGTAGCCTTCGCTTTAACAGAATTTTCGGCAACATCAAGAATATTAAGTGATAACTCCTTCACTTCGTCACCTCAACATTTCAAACAGCTTATGCCTGACTATACTACTGCTATAGGGCGTATCATCGATTTCAAACCAATCATTATCCTCTCTCATATCTGTAAGACAATGAGTATCGGAACCAACAAGAACCTTTTTGCCTAAAAGGTTATATTTTTTAGTATATTCTTCCCTATTGTTTCCATCGTGAAATTCAACACAGGAAAATTCGGGAGAAGTTGGCATAACACCCAATGTAGCAATTATACCGTTAGCCTGTCGGTCAATATGGGCAGGATAACATATACCGTCATAAGCCTTAACCAGCTTTACAGCCTCATCAATAGATAAACCGGTTGCAACAGGCAAAAAGTTATCGTCTATGCCTATTACGTTATCTTCACCGTCCATAATCATTTGTTGACCGAAAATATCAACACGATTCTTATAAAGAGTCCTGTATTGCTGTATCGCTTTATCAAATTCAAGTGCATTTTCTAAAAACTCAAACAAGCAGATAATATGTATATCTTCACTTGTGGTGAGTTCCATACCTGCTATGGGGATGATTCCGTTTCTCTTAGCCGCTTCAAAGAAAGCAGGACAATTTTTACAGCTGTTATGGTCTGTAAGTGCCATAATATTAATTCCGCAAATAGAAGCCATTCCGGCAAGATTATTAGGCGTATTATCATCATCGGCACAGGGAGATAAACAGGAATGTACGTGAAAATCGTAATAATAACGGCTCATAAGCCTAACTCCACAAGAATTTTAGAAGATTCGTATGAAGTTTTATCCGTAGCTAAAACATTTATACCTTTAAGTTTAGCTTGATTTAAAACTTCTGCATCCAAAGTAACACCTTCGGTTAAAATAATGCAGGAAACATCAACAAGACTTGCAACAGCAATTACGTTAATGTTGGACATAATTGTAAGCCAAACGTTGTCACATTGTGCACTGCTCATAATCCAACTAAGTAAATCACCGATATATACACCGTTAATTTCTCTTTCAGGTTCAGGCATAACTATAGATTTAAAACCGTGATTTATAAGGGATGAAACCGTCATTCATCTTCACTCCACAATTTTTTACAAAGAAGACAATCCTTAACATTTGCGTGACCTTTAATAACGTCTTCAGCAAAAGCTCGGCAGGTAGGCGCACCGCATGAACCGCAGTCGATACCCGGTAAAGCTTCTCTTAACTTTTGAATATCAGCCATCATACGCATAGATTCAGCCATACTGTCACTAAGTCGGCTAATGGGCTTATATTCAGGTAGGTCATTAAAGAAATATTCGTCCGGAATGTATCTTTTATCATCTTTTGAAAGATAGTTCTGTGAGACAGGCAAATAGCGTTTTAAGCTATGTAAACGAGCCTTAGCAATAAAAGGATTCTGCATTGTCATAGCACCGCCTACACAACCGCCGGTACAGGCATTAAGTTCAATAAATTTAAGCGGCGGAATGTTGCCGTTTTCAATCTGGTCGAGAACACGGTTAACATTTTCTATGCCGTCTGCCGCCAAATATCCTTCATTGAACACTGCGGTGGATTCACCGCCACTTGATGCCCAACCGATACCAATCATACCTGATTCAGAGAGAGCAAGTGGCTCTACATCCTGTTTCATTTCATTTATAAGTAAAAAGTAAATATCGCTTATGGAAACAACCTCATCAACCTGACTTTTATAATCAGCAAAGCCGTTTTTAACGTAACTTGCCTTTGCGGGACAAGGCGATATAAAGCAAACGCCGATTTCTTCGTCTTTAAGTTCAGGGTGTTTGAGTTTAGCACGTTCTCTGGCAAGTCTGGCGGCAACCTCCATAGGCGGAAGCATTCGCATTACGTGCTCGTTTAAGGATGGAAAACGAAGTCCGATAAGTCTGACTACTACAGGACAGGCAGAACTGATTATAGGCATTTTTATACCGTCAGTTTTAAGATACTGACGTGTATAAGCAGAAACAAGTTCAGCAGCCTTAGAAACCTCAAAAACATCATCAAATCCGATTTTCAGCAAACCGTCAAGCACATAATCAACGTCTTCAAGATTTTCAAATTGTCCGTAAAGAGACGGTGCAGGAAGAGCTATCTTCCATTTAAAACGTTCCATTGACTCAAGCTTTGAGCATACAGCCTTTTTCGCATTATGCGGACAAACTCTTATGCATTCACCACAATCAATACAACGTTCCTGATTAATAACGGCATGACCGTTATTAATACGGATAGCTTCTGTTGGACAACGTCTTAAACAAGTGGTACAGCCGGTACACTTATTAGGGTCCAGCTGAACGGAATGTTCGTATGTGTACATAGTCAAATTACTCCACTAATTAATTTATTTCAGCAGAGATTCACTCTCATTGTAATGGTAGTTCCTTCACCAACAATAGTGTCAATATCCATACTGTCGGTATAACGTTTCATATTCGGAAGTCCCATTCCTGCGCCAAAGCCCAAGGAACGAATTCCGTCAGGTGCAGTAGAAAAGCCCTCCTGCATAGCCTGTTCAATGTTTTTTATACCGGGACCTTTATCTGCAAGAACGATTTCAATATAATCTTCAGTGACCTTAACGACAGCCTCGCCGCCTTTAGCATGAATAACCATATTGATTTCGCCCTCGTACATTGCAATAGATACACGACGTATAATTTCAGAAGGAATCCCCAACTGACGCAGGTTCTTCTTTATCTGAACAGAAGCTTGACCGGCTGAAGTAAAATCGTCTCCGTTAACATCAAAACGGAAAATTAGTTCTTCAGACATATCAGCCCTTCTTTCCGATTAGTCCGCCCTGATAAAGCAAGCCGCAAGCATCATACATACGCTTAGTGCTGGAAAGCAACACAATATTGCTTTCTCTTGCCATTTCAAGCATTTCTTCACTTGGTTTTTTAGAACGAACAAATACAATACATCTCATATCCATCATTTCAGCCGTACGGATAACCTGAGGATTTACAAGACCTGTAAGAAGCACAGCTTGATCCTTAACGTATGCCAGAACGTCGCTCATCATATCACTTCCGCAAGCAGAATATACGTGGCTTCCAATCAGTTCTTCGCAACATAATACCTCGGCATCTAGTATATCTTTTATTGTACTTATTTTCATATTATTCGTTTTCCTTTAAGCAAACAAAAATTAATCGGCGTATTTTGCTAAAATTCCGGCAATATCATCGCCAACAAGTCTGCCATAAACATCTTCATTTACAGTAAGAACCGGAGCAAGTCCACAAGCACCGATACAACGGCAAGCGGTTAATGAAAATTTACCGTCTGCAGTACATTCATCAGCACCTATTCCGAGAGCTTCTTCAAGTTTTTCCATAAGTATGCCGGCACCTTTAACATAGCAAGCTGTACCAAGACATACGGAAATGTTGTACTTACCCTTAGGAGAAAGAGAGAACTGAGCGTAGAAGGTTGCTACACCGAAAATCTTTTCCATAGGAACTTCCATCCCCTCAGAGATGATCTCCTGCACTTCGATAGGAAGGTATCCGTAGATATCCTGAGCTTCCTGCATTACGGAAATAAGACGGCTTTTATCATGCTTATTTTCGTCAATTACTTTACGAAGCTTTGCTTCCTGTTCGGGAGTACCGTTGAAGGGATAATTGCTTATCTTTTTTTGCATTTGCCATATCCTCCTTAGCAAAAATATTCAGTTGGTGGTATGCCTTAAACACTCTTTCGGCAGAATACTCCATACTTGCATATGATTATATCATACTTTATTAAAATTTTCTACCCCTTTTTTAATAAAAATGTTATTTTTTTAACATATTTTTCAAAAAGTGACCAATATTGACAAAAAGAAGTTTATAATTTAAAATATTCTTTACCGGAAGGACGTGAATTTATGTTTTTTAAAAAACAACTTTCATTATTTTATAATACCGAAACCATAAGAAAAATTATTGACGGCAGTAAATCCAGAAAAAACTCAACCATAAGAATTAATACTCTTAAAACAAACAAAGAAAACGTTATAAAAATACTAAGAGAATTATCAATAGACTACAAAGAAGTTGAGTATAACAATAATGCATTAATTATCAGCGGTAACGAAGACTCTTTACGCAACAGTAATTGCTATAAAAACGGCGAAATATACTTTCAAAATTTATCTTCACAGCTTCCCCCTATTCTGCTGTCCCCCAATATAAACACCGATATTTTAGATATGTGTGCCGCACCGGGCGGAAAGACCTCGCAGATTGCTGCTATCGCCGATAATAAATGCAGTATAACTGCGTGTGAAATGAATAAAATTCGTGCCGATAGACTAAAGTATAATTTAGCGAAACTCGGAGTAACTAGTGCTAACGTTATGGTAACCGATGCAAGAAATTTAGAAAGTTATTTTTCATTTGACAAAATACTTTTGGACGCGCCTTGTTCGGGAAGCGGTACATTAATACTTGAAAGTTCAAAATCTTTAGAGGGCTTTTCGGAAGAGTTAATCAATAAGTGCGTGAAAGCACAGAAAAAATTACTCGAAAAAGCGGTTTCAGTGCTTAAAAAAGGTGGAGAAATTCTTTATTCGACCTGTTCTGTTCTTCCTACAGAAAACGAAGAAATAGTAAAACCCATTATAGAAAAATACAACCTTGAAACAGTTGAACTCGACAGCAATATTATTAAAAATTTACCTAAGCTCCCCTGCTCCTTAAAAAATGCAATTTGCGTCTGTCCGACAAAAGATTATGAAGGTTTTTTTCTGGTTAAATTAAGAAAAAAGTAGGCTTATTAGCCTACTTTTTTAAGGTTTAAAGTTTAATTTATTGATTATATATTTTCCGTTAACCTTTTTATCGTAATCCACATAAGCACCACAACCTTCGCCATACAGCAAAAACACATTTCGCATAACTCCCGGTTTTTTCTTAGTTGTTTCATTTGCTTCAAGACTCTTTTTAAAATCAGATAGTCTTTTATCGTTAACAATAAGATTTGACGGTAAAACGGTATTTTTAACCGATGATGCTATATCACAAATCAAAGCATCTCTAAGAATGTTTTCATCACAGCTTTTTTTGAAAAAACAATAAATTTTGTTGACATATTCACTGAGCGAACAGGTCTGCATTCCCGTAAATACGCCAAATTCAGTTAGTGTGTCAAACGGATTACGTTTTTGAGTTTCAAAAATCAGTTTATTTGTTAGAGCAAAACGTCCGCTGTTTACAAAGCGTTCCAAGGCATTTTCACAGAATTTAAGCATTTGCAGATTCAAGTCAGTCAGACACGGAGTTTCAGTTACTTCGTATGGCGGTTGGTTTGAAAAAGTAAGAGGAAATTTTTCTGATTCTTCTCGCATTAATGCACCGTGAAGAAGTTTTAAAAAACCCAGTTGCAACATATCGGCTTTTAAGGCAAAAGCAGTATTAAAACTTTTTCTAAAAGTTTTTAAATCTTCTTTTGGAAGTCCGGCAATTAAATCGATATGTGTATGTATATTACCAAGTTTTATTAATTTCGATATGTTTTTCTTAAGTTTTTCAACATTTGTTTTTCGATTAATTGAGTTTAGCGTTACGGGGTTAAAACTTTGCAAACCGATTTCAAACTGAATTGCACCATACGGAGCCTTTTTAAACAGTTCAAAATCCTTATCAGTAAGCAAATCTCCGCCGATTTCAAAGTGAAAACACACATCATTTGGAATGTTTATACCGTAATTTTCAATTATAAACCCAAAAATTTCGTATGCACGTTTTCTGTCAGCGTTAAATGTTCGGTCAACAAATTTTATAATTTTACTGCCCGAATTTGCAAGAGCGATAATATCGGCTTTAGCACGGTCAAGTGGGAAAAATCTTACACCGCCGCATCTTCCTGACAGACAAAATGCACAAGAATAAGGACATCCACGGCTTGTTTCAATATACGCTATTCTACCATTAAGGCTAGAAAAATATTCGTCACAATAAGGAGAATGTGGAACACCAGAAGAAACGAATGGTTCGCTTATTATAAGTTTTCTATCATTACGATAAGAAAGACCTTTAATATTATTATAATTATTGTCTGCTATGGAATTTAAAAGACTTGGAAAAGATTCCTCCCCTTCTCCCGACAGTACAAAATCAACAAATGAATTTTCGGTCAAAATTTTTTCGGCACAATAAGAAACTTCAGGTCCTCCTAATATAATTTTTACCTTAGAATTCTTTAATTTTTCAGCTAAATCAAGAACCAATTTTACATTCCATATATAAACCGAAAAAGCAATAATATCGGCTTTTTCTTTGGTTATACGTTCAAGCAAATCTATGTATTTTTCATTAACAGTTCCTTCCACCACTTTAACATTAATATCTTTATTGCAATAAATTTTAGAAGAAGCTAAAAGATACCAAGGTGCAAGAGAAGAATGAATATATTGTGAGGTCAGCGATACTATTAAAGCCTTCATTTTTTCAAATACGCCTCAAGTCGATAAATAGGAAAACCAAGCGAAGAAAAACGTGCCTCATATTCGGTTACAATATTGCCTTCAAAATTACTATTGTGAAGGTCAAGAGATATGTTTTTCAGAGTAAAACCGTAGTCACTTAAATTCTCAATGGAAAACTCAAAAAAGCCCCTATTATCAGTTTTTTGGTAAATTCCAGCACCTGCTTCCAATATTCTTTCATAGATTTTTAAAAAATTAGGTGCTGTAAGTCTATGTGATGCATACGCTTTTTTTGGAAAAGGACAGGAAAAATTAAGGTATATACGAGATACAGAATTTTCAGGAATATATTTCGGGAGATACTCTGCACCGCATTTTAAAAAATATACATTTGAAAGTTCACTGCACTTATCACAAGCGGTAACTATAACGTTAGAGCTTTTTTCAACAGCAAGATAATTTATATGAGGATTGCGTTTTGCAATTTCAAAAACAAATTGTCCCTTACCGCATCCAACTTCAAGATGAACAGGATTGTCATTACCAAATAATTCTTTAAAATTGATATATTCGGGATTATTACCTGCATTTCTGTAATCTCTGTCAGAGGTATATTTTATCAAAAGGTTTTTACAGGATAGTAATTTATCTTCTAGATTCTTCTTTTTTCTCATTCTCATAAAATCGCCTCTATTTTGATGCACAAATATGGTGTATGGATAACAAAACTCTCGCTCTTTCGAACGAGAGTTTTTTTGGTCGAGGTGACAGGATTTGAACCTGCGACCTCTGCGTCCCGAACGCAGCGCTCTACCAAACTGAGCCACACCTCGTTAACGACCTAGTTATTATATAGCAAAAGGTGTTAAAAGTCAATACTAAAATAGTTTTAAAAATTCCCGATTAATAAAAATAGGACGGGTTATTCCCGCCCTATTTTAAGTTAAATTTTCATTACACCGATAGAAACCTTTTCGCCGTTTAAATCCCATTCTTTAACAAATCCGTTAAGATTATCAAAGTCGAATTCATCAGCGAGAGTATCACCTGCTATTTCCATAGCATTCTTTTCGGTAATATCCGCAATCTTTTCATTACCCTGCATAAAAACGGCAATATGATCCATAACTTCAAATCCTGCTTCTTTACGCATTGTTTGAATTTTACTGGTAATTTCTCTTACAAAGCCTTCTTCAATTAGTTCATCGGTAAGAACTGTATCAAGAGCGACAGTAACACCATTATCAGACAGTGTGAAAAGACCTTCTTTTTGAACGGTTTCAATAAGTAAATCTTCTTCGCCAAGCTCTACAGTTCCGCTTTCAAAATCAAATACCAGCTTTCCTTCTGCTTTCAAAACGTCATATGCTTTGCTTCCGTCAAGTTCGCTTAAAGCGGCTCTGATTTCACCCAGTTGTTTACCATACTTAGGACCTACTGTTCTGAGTTGCGGCTTAAATGAATAGCTTGAAAGAGCACCTGTATCATCAACAAATTCAACATTTTTAAGATTAAGTTCATCACGGATAATAGCTATAGCTTCATCGCTTAAAACTTTATCACACTTAACGTACATAGTAGAAAGTGGTTGACGGTTTTTAAGATTAGAACCGTTTCTTGCAGCACGGCCAAGTACAACTATATCAAGAACCTTATCCATATCTGCTTCAAGTTCAGCATCTATGGCTGTTTCGTCAACTACGGGGAAATCACACAAATGAATGCTTTCGGGAGCAGAAGAATCAAGATTTCTAACAAGATTCTGATAAATGTTTTCAGCCATAAAGGGTATCATAGGAGCACTGGCTTTAGCAACCGTTACAAGAGCAGTATATAAAGTCATATATGCCGCAATTTTATCTTCAGGCATACCCTGTACCCAATAACGTTCTCTGCCACGGCGTACATACCAGTTACTCAGACTGTCAACAAAACTTTCAAGGGCTCTTGCAGCCTCAGGGATACGATAATTATAAAGGTTATCGTCAACAGCTTTAACGGTAGAATTAAGACGGGAGAGAAGCCACTTATCCATAACGGAAAGTTTACAGTCGCTAATAGAATATTTAGTTGGGTCAAATTTATCAATATCGGCATATAGTACATAGAAAGCATAGGTGTTCCAAAGAGTACCCATAAACTTTCTCTGTCCTTCGGTAACGGCTTTACCGTAGAAGCGATTGGGAAGCCAAGGAGCAGAGTTGGTGTAGAAATACCAACGTACAGCATCAGCACCGTAGGTTTCAAGTGCCTCAAAAGGATCAACTGCATTGCCCTTAGATTTACTCATTTTTTGACCGTGTTCATCCTGAACGTGACCCAGTACTATAACATTTTTATAAGGTGCTTTGTTGAAAAGCAATGTAGAAATAGCAAGAAGCGAATAGAACCAACCTCTTGTCTGGTCAACAGCTTCCGATATGAAGTTTGCAGGAAACTGTGCTTCAAAAAGCTCCTTATTTTCAAATGGATAATGATGCTGAGCAAAAGGCATTGCACCACTATCAAACCAACAGTCAATAACCTCGGGAACACGTTTCATCTGCTTTGAGCATTCAGGACATTTTATGGTAACTGCGTCAACAAAAGGACGATGCAATTCTATGTTGTCAGGACAGTTATCACTCATTTCCTTAAGTTCTGCAATGCTTCCTACAGCATGACGGCAACCACATTCACATTCCCAAATATTAAGGGGAGTTCCCCAATATCTGTTACGAGACAGACCCCAATCCTGAACGTTTTCCAGCCAATCGCCAAAACGTCCCTTACCAATACTTTCGGGAATCCAATTTATAGTATTGTTATTACGGATAAGGTCATCCCTTACCTGTGTCATCTTTATGAACCACGATTCTCTTGCATAGTAAATAAGAGGAGTATCGCAACGCCAACAGAACGGATAGTCATGTTCAAATTTAGGAGCATCAAAAAGTAGTCCTCTGCTCTCAAGGTCAACCAGTACTTTAGGATCGGCATCCTTTACGAAAAGTCCTGCAAAAGGAGTTTCTTCTGTAAGATTACCCTTGCCATCAACAAACTGAACAAACGGCAAATCATATTTTCTGCCCACCTTGGCGTCATCCTCACCGAAAGCGGGTGCAATATGAACAATACCTGTACCGTCACTCATTGTTACATAGGAATCACAAGTGATAAAGAAACCTTTTTTCTTTTGTTTATCGGCAACGGTTTTTGCACATTCAAAAAGGGGCTCATATTCTCTATTTTCAAGGTCACTTCCCTTCATTGTTTCAAGAACAGTGTAAGGAGCAGTATCTTCCTCGGCAATTTTTGAAAGAACTTTATCTGCAAGTGCCTCAGCCAGATAATAAATATTACCGTCAACTGCCTTAACTTTTATATAAGTATCGGCAGGGTTTACACAAAGTGCAACGTTACTTGGAAGGGTCCAAGGGGTAGTTGTCCAAGCAAGGAAATATGCATCTTCTCCTGCAACCTTAAATCGTACAACAGCACTTCTTTCTTTTACAGCTTTGTAGCCTTGTGCCACTTCGTGAGAAGAAAGAGGTGTTCCGCATCTGGGACAGTATGGAACGATTTTAAAGCCTTTATATAAAAGGTTTTTATTATAAATTTCTTTTAAAGCCCACCATTCAGATTCAATAAAATCGTTATGATAAGTAACGTAAGGATTATCCATATCAGCCCAGAAGCCAACGGTCTGAGAAAAATCCTCCCACATTCCTTTATACTGCCATACACTCTCTTTACAGTGAGAAATAAAATCGGAAAGTCCGTATTTTTCAATTTGTTCTTTTCCGTCTAAGCCAAGTTTTTTCTCTACTTCCAATTCAACAGGAAGACCGTGAGTATCCCAGCCAGCCTTTCTTGGAACCATATATCCCTTCATAGTGCGGTAACGCGGAATCATATCTTTTATAACACGAGTAAGTACGTGGCCGATATGAGGTTTACCGTTAGCGGTAGGAGGTCCGTCATAAAAAACATACGGTTCCCCTTTTGCTCTGCTTTCAATACTTTTTTCAAAAATTTTATTATCGCGCCAGAATTTTTCGATTCTTTTTTCTTCAGCGACAAAATTCAGATTAGTGGATACTTTATCGTACATCATAATACCCCTTTCAAAAACTTATCATATATTAACATAATTAATATAAAAATGCAACCCATAAATATTAGTTGCGAAATACGGAAAGATAGCCGCTTCCCTAATTTTCAGAAGAAACCGAATCGGATGTGCTGTCCAAATCAGCATCAGACTTAAAATTGGCCGGAACAAGCTTACCCATTACAATAAATCTTGCATTTTTGCTGCTATAAGCACAGGTAGAAAGTGTAACCAATTTATCCCCTACGCCAACATTTACATCTGTTTTAATTTTAGATTTCTTCATTGCGTGAGACAAAAGATTGTTGAAACCTTTTTCGCTAAATATCTTACCATAAGCAGTATCATCGGATTTAGTTTCATATGCAGCAAAAATCAACAATTTATAATCACCGCTTGGTGTATAAATATACATTTCGGGATACTTATCATAATAAGACTGTTTTTTGTAATTTAAAAGAGTTCTGAACATAGAACCATTATCCATACTGTGACCGAAAATAATGGTATTAGCATCGCTAAAATTAGGATTAGCAGTACAATCCATAAAAATTGAGCCATTAATGTTTTTCTTGCCGCTTATTAAGTGATTCAAATAATAAGAATTATCTTCCCCTTGAAGAATGGGGTAATTGATAACACCGTTCTTACTGAATATCCAGCCCACAACATCCTCATTTTGTTGTTTTAATTTATTAAAGTCAATGGATTCAGGAACCTTTACCACTTTGTTCTTACTGCCTGAACCGCCATTGTTATCACCTTGGGAAGAGTCTTCACCGTTATCTTTATTATCTGTTTCAGAAGAATCGCCATAATTAATAGCTTCTCCTGCTAAATCATCATTAATATTATTACTGCTATAGGTCTGCCAAAAATAACGACCTATAAAAAATAGACAAACAACCAAAACAGCAACCAAAAATACAATAACTACATCTAAAGTCTTTTTTTTCTTTGAGGGCTTTTTATTATTTTTATTGTTGTTTACTTCTTCATCTAAAATATTTTCGTTAATTATAAATCCACTCATAATTTTTCCTTTCTTAGAATTTAAAAACAGCTTTACCGTCCTCTAAAACAAGTCTGGCATCAAACGGTTTACCGGTTTTTGATATAAATCCTTTTATCAGACCTGTTTGACCGACGGCAATTAATTCTTTAGCCTTACTAATTGGTATAACTCTTTTGCAAATAACACCCGAAATCCTAAAATTACAGCCATCATTATAACCGCTGCAGCCGTAACCGTACCGACCCTTTAATACATCCTTTGAACATATCGGACATACGCCTACTATATCACCGTAAAATCCGTTAAAGGTATCGGTCTCAGGTGTAGATTCCTTGACAGTAAATACGTCTGATATTTCTTTTTGAGCTATTGCAACACTTTCATTTACTGACATTGTATTTTTAAACACTTTTTTAAGAGCCTGACCCAGCATACTGGTTTTATATTTATCCATTGAAATTCCCATATAGGTCAGAGATTCGATAAGATAAATGCCTCCGTCAAGAATAGTATAAACATCCTTTTTTAGATCGATATAACCGCTTTTAATAGCATTATCTATAATTCCTGTTCTTGTGGCTTCGGTACCCAGTTCTAGTCCTTCAAACATAGCTCTATATTCTTCGGCATCGTCTTCTTCCGACTCATTAGCCGCAGCTTTTTCTTCTCTGAACGGATTTTTAAGATATTGGTTTAGCGTTTCGATTGTATAATGTTTAGGCGGAGAGGTTTCCTTCTCTTTAGGAATAAAATTTATATTAACTTTATCGCCCACATTCAGAGATGGCAAAACCTTATCCTTTCCCTTGTAATCGTCATATTTAGTCCAACCTTTTTCAACGATAACGGTACCCTTAAGAACAAATTCTTCATATTCACCCACTTTAATATGAAGTTCTGTTTTTTGTGCAATACATTCATCAGAGCAAAATACAGCAACAAAACGACGAAAAACTGTTTGATAAACCTTAAACTCCGTTTCGCTTAAATGCTCTTTTTTAGGAATCTTATAGGTGGGCGTAAGTGCAGAATGGGATTCTATTTTACTATCGTCAAATATAGTTTTTTTATTTTTAATTTCCACAAGATAACCGAGAGATGCAATATTACCGATAATTTTTGCAATTTTATCCTTTTCGGCGGTTGCTAAATATTCAGAATTGGTTCTCGGATAGGTTAAATAACCTTTTTCATACAGTCCCTGAACTATTTTCAGACTTTCGTCCATAGACATTTTATATTTTTTGCCAAGAACATTTTGTAATTTTGACAGTGAGTATAGTTTTCCCGGAGCAAGTGAATCTTTTTTGCATTTTTTGTCGGTTACTACGGCTGTGCATTGATTATATAAATCACAAAGTTCCTTTGCCTTGCTAAAAGAGTTTTTATCAAAACGCTTTTTCGAATTAAGTTCAATCGCTTCTCCGCTAGTTTCCTCTGAACTTACAGGAGCATAATAAATTTCGGGCACAAAATTTTTAATAGCCATATCTCTATCATAAATTGCTTTTACAATAGGAACTATTACTCTGCCAACACGAAGCAACATTCCTGTTTTAAGTGTAGCATATCTGGTAAGATTAACACCATACAGCCAATCAATATAGGTACGTGCATAACCTTCGTTGGCAAGATTATCATAGTCACTTTCTTCCTTCATAGAAGATAGAGCGGCCGAAACTGTTTCGGGAGTCTGGTCGGGAAGCCAGAGCCGAAGAAGTTTTTTATTGCTTTTAAGGGCATTGCTGATACAAAGACGGATAATAATTTCACCTTCTCTGTCAGCGTCCCCGGCATTAACAATTGTGTCAACATCCTGCCGATTACAAAGAGTCTCTATCAGCTCGAACTGTTTTTTTACCCCCGAATCAATATTGCCATCCTTATCTCGTTTAAGCTTAAACTTAAAATCATTTGGAAAACACGGTAAATTTTCCATACTCCATCTACCGCTTACAGTGGGACCGGTATAATCCTCGATGTCGCAAAGAGAAAAGAGGTGACCAAAAGCATAGGTTACAATATATCCCTGACCTTCGTAAAAATTACCATTTTTACTCATATTTCCAATTCCTGCAACAATATTACGGGCAAGACTTGGCTTTTCGGCTATTATTAAAATCATACAGTCCCCTCCTTTTTGACAATATATTATAATTATACAATTTTTCAATTAAAATTACAAGAAAAAAATTGACTTTAAAGGATGTCTGTGATATATTGGTGAATCGGAAAACACTACTTTAAACTCGAAAAATTAGAGGAATATAAAATGAAACAAAATACTAAAAATGCTTTTTTACTGGGCGGAATTTGTACCGTAGCATATATGTTTATATATTTTGTAAGAAACATTCTTTCGGTAGTATCTCCAAAAATGATTGAAGACGGAATGTACACCGAAAGTCTCATCGGCTCATTTTCTTCAATATTTTTTATTACATATGCAATCGGACAATTAATAAACGGCATACTCGGAGATAAAATTAAAGCGAAATACATGTTATCCCTTGGTCTCGTTCTTTCAGGTATCACAAATTTCGCCTTTTGTTCTGATAACGCAAATTTCTATATAGCATATGCTGCCTACGCTCTGTGCGGTTTTTTTCTTTCGATGATATATGGCCCGATGACAAAATTAGTTGCCGAAAATCTTGAACCGATTTATGCTTCCCGTTGCTCAGTTGCCTATAATTTTTCTTCACATTTAGGCTCACCTATAGCAGGAATTACTGCTGTTCTCCTTTCATGGCAACTAGTCTTTTTCTGTGGCGGAATAACCTTGATAATTTGCGGCGTCGTATGTTATATAATATTTACTTATCTTGAGAAAAAAGGAGTAATTACATATACCGTTTTAAATAATGCAAAAGCAACTAAAAACGGCTTAAAAGATTTATTCGAGAGAAAAATTATAAAATTCACTGCTGTTTCACTTCTTACAGGAATAGTACGAACTACCGTAGTATTTTGGTTGCCAACATACTACACACAATTCTTGGGATTTTCCGCTAATCAATCAGCAATTGTTTTTACAGTAACAACTCTTATTACATCTCTAAATGCATTTATAGCCATAATTATTTACGAAAAACTTAATCGAAACCTTGATTTAACAATGATTTTATCATTTGGTTTCTCAGCAATATTCTTTGTAAGCTGTATTTTTATCAAACAACCATTAACAAACGTTATTTTAATTAATCTTGCTATTTTTTCTGCAAACTGTTCCTCAACAATGCTTTGGAGTAGATATTGTCCGGGGCTCAGAAGTACAGGACTGGTTTCAAGCGCAACGGGCTTTCTTGATTTCATAAGTTATATGGCTGCCTCATTATCATCTACTATATTTGCCAACGCAGTAACCGATATTGGCTGGAGCGGACTTATAATCGTCTGGGGCATACTTATGGGACTAGGTGTGCTGGTTTCAATACCATATGACAAAAACACCCATTATCTTGACGAATAACAAAAAGCCACAGTTTATACTGTGGCTTTTACTACGTTTGCATCAATGATTGTTCCTTTGCTGAACTGATATGAATTTTCCAGTGTGGTTATAGCTATTGAAGAAAGTGCTTCTCCGGTCAGAAAGCCTTGATGTGAAGTGACTATAACGTTAGGAAAT
Organism: Acutalibacteraceae bacterium; assembly: GCA_045592625.1. Lineage (GTDB taxonomy): Bacteria > Bacillota > Clostridia > Oscillospirales > Acutalibacteraceae > SIG607. Next base: position 71,475 of record JAZNVC010000027.1, on the reverse strand, counting down.
GAGAGAAGTCTTGCAGTTACAGAACTTTCCATAATATCATCTTCTCTGTTTTCAAATACATTATTATCTTCTTCCTCATAAACATCAAGACCTACACCAAAAAATTTTCTATCTCTGATTCCGTTAATTAAGTCGTTTGTGTTGATAAGAGCACCACGCGAGGTATTTACTAATATTACTCCGTCTTTCATTTTTTCTATACTTTTTTTATTTATCAAATGATAGGTATCTTTGTTTAATGGACAATGCAATGAAATCAAACTACTTTCCTTAAGCAAGGTATCCATATCAGTATAGGTTACAAAATCGAGTTCCTCATTTTTATAATTATCAACTGCAAGAATTTTCATACCAAAACCGTGAAGTATTTTTGAGGCGGCAGCACCTATTTTTCCTGTTCCGATTATTCCTGCCGTTTTTGAGTGAAAATTTCTTCCGGTAAGTCCCACTAAACTAAAATTATTTTCTCTGACCTTTATATATGCTTTGTGAATTTTTCTGTTTACAGCAAGTGCTAAAGCTACTGCATGTTCTGCAACAGCTTCGGGAGAGTAGGCCGGAACTCTTAATACGGTTATACCATATTCATTTGCGGCTTTTAAATCCACATTATTATAACCTGCACATCTTAGTAAAATAAGTTTTACAGAACATTTTGAAAGAATTTTAATTATCTCTGCATTTACATTAGATGCAACAAAAACACATACTGCATCGTAACCTTCGGCCAGTCCTGCTGTAGTAGCAGTTATATCATTGTCTAAATAATCAATAATAATATCACTGTACTTTCCTTTAAGATTATAGTTAAAAGATTCTTTATCGTATATTTTCGTATCATAAAACAAGATTTTCATAACATTCCTCCATTAGTAATATTCCCTTTGAATTTTGTTTTAGTCTCAAAAGTTTGCAATAAAATCGTTTGTATGTTATAATAACTTTAAATTTCACATTTTGGGAGACATTTTATGAAAACTATACTTGCTTCAGCTTCGCCCAGAAGACGCGAACTAATTAAACTTATTGACTCTGACACACTGTGTATCAGTGCAGATGTTGATGAAAAGGTACCTGAAGGTATAGAAAGCGAAAGTGCACCGGAATTTTTAGCTTGTAAAAAAGCCATTGAAGTTGCCCACAAATATAAGAACGACCTGGTAATAGGCTGTGATACAACGGTTTTTATTGAATCAATTCCTCTCGGAAAGCCAAAAGACAGATTAGATGCATTTAATATGCTTAATTTACTCTCGGGCAGAAGTCATAAAGTAATAACCGGTTGTTGTTTGTGTCTAAATGGCAAAACTCTTAGTTTTTCTGTAGAATCAAAGGTTTACTTCTTTAATCTTAGCCGTGAAGAAATCGACGAATATTTAAACACAAATGAATATATCGACAAAGCAGGTGCTTATGGAATTCAAGGCAAAGGGAGTCTTTTAGTAGAAAAAATTGAAGGCGATTATTTCAATATTGTCGGACTTCCGGTTTCTATGTTAAATAAACGAATTAAGGAATTTTTAAATGAAAATAATTGCAAAAATATATAACGATTTTACTGACAAATTCGGCATCCCCCGTCAAAGCGGTATTGCTGATACACTTATTTCAAAAATAGTTTTTGAAAAAGAATTTCGCGACCCGTCGGCACTTAAAGGAATTGAGGAATATTCACACCTTTGGCTTATCTGGAATTTCAGCGAGGCAAAAAGAGATAAATGGTCGCCTACAGTTCGTCCGCCCAGACTTGGCGGGAATAAACGTATAGGTGTTTTTGCAACACGCTCCCCCTTTCGACCTAATCCCATAGGACTTTCTTGCGTAAAACTTATTAAAGCAGAATCAACCGCTACTGAAGGGACGGTACTTTTTGTAAGCGGTGCCGATATTTTAAACGGCACACCCATATATGATATAAAACCCTATATTCCTTATAGCGATTGCATAGTAAATGCTAAAGGCAGTTTTACCGAAGAAACTAAAAATTATAAACTCGAAGTTTTATGTGAAGAAACCTTGTTAAAATTAATTCCCAAAGATAAGCAAAAGGTTCTTTATGATATATTATCATCTGACCCACGTCCGTCCTATCATAATGACAAAGACAGAATATACGGATTAGAATTTGCCGGTTATAACATTAAATTTACTGTGGAAAACAAATTACTTTCAGTAAAAGAAATCTTACCATCTAGTTAAAAACGCTTGTATGCTAAAAAACATACAAGCGTTTTTAAAAATAGAATTATTTTACATATGGTGCGTATGAATATCCCACAATATTATTATATCTGATTAAATACCAATCGGGAAGTGAAGCTAAAATGGTAACGCTTTGCCCTGAAGGAACGCTGCCTATTACCTGTGCCATAAATGAAGGTGATTTACGTATGTTAAGACTTCCTCCCAGTGGTGTTACCACCGTTCCCATATAGCTATTATCAGGAAAATTAAAAGGAATGTCAAAATAGTCAGTTAGAGAAAGAACTGTGTTTTTTGCTATTTCCTCAATATTATCTTCTATCCATTGTGCATCTTCAAAATTATCGTGATATGCATATTCTATTAGCACTGAAGGTGCTTTAGTACGTGATACCTCACCCAAAGTTACCGTTGGAACAGTTTTGACCAGTTCAGGTAGCGGATAAATAATTTTTAAATTATTAGCTATTATTTCGGCAGCACGCTGACCGTTACTGCTGCTTGGATAATAATAAACCTCTGTGCCCCTTATTTTACCGGAATTTGCCTCACCTGCCGCATTTGAATGAAGTGCTAAATGCAAATCATAATTCCCCGCATTTGATGCCGAAATACTACTTGCTGCAGTCATTTCTTTAGTATTTCTCACATAATTTATTCCTGAGGCGTCAAGATACGGAATCATAGCATCGGCTATCAAATTCATATAATATTCTTCACTACCGCTGCCGTCAATGTATTGATTAAACTCTTGTGTTGACGGGCTTAAATATATAGTAGGCATAAAAAATCCCCTCCGCTTTATTTTATGAAGACAAAGGGGATTTAATACTATGATAGACAGAATTTTTCAGCCTGTTCCTTAACCACAGATGAAAACCAGCAATATAGAGCCTCGCCCAGTTCCTGATAGACATTATCACCGTCATGGGAGCACAGCATAGCAAAGGTCTGACCGATTCGACGGTCAACCTCTATACCACGTCTATACGCAAGATAATAAAAAGAGAAAGCACCTGTATCAGTAGATGTTTTAAGTATCTCAGGATTATTTTCCTTAAGATAATCGATAAATGCTTTTTGAGCTATTCCGGCATCGGTATCATCCAAACAATATCTTTCAAATCCTACTGTGGCTGTAAAAGAAAGTAACATTCTGCGTTGCACTATCATTTCATAATCGCCATCATCTTCATATTTAAAATTGGTGGCATCCTTAGAAAAAATTTGTGCAACAGCTCTGCCAAGATATTTAGCATTATTGCGTTCACCGGTACTTTCACCCATTTCGCCGGCTAAAAGACGATTTCTTTTAACATCAACAGAAGGTTTATCACCAGCTATTTTTATATCGCAATCAAAATTCACTATTATTCCTCGTTTTCGTTTTTATATTGAATAAGTGCGGCTGCTAATTGTGCAGGACAAGAAGTATCTTTAAAGCCGCATTTGATATCTTTAAGCCTTTCGATAACCTCATTAATTTCCATTCCTTCAACAAGAGCACTTATTCCTTTTAAATTACCGTTGCAACCGCCTTTTATAGCAACATCAGTAATTTTGCCGTTCTCAACCGAAAACTCCATCAAGCGAGAACATACGCCTTTTGGTGTGTACTTATATATCATATAATCACCTATTATCTATCCTTAAAACGATTGGAACGAACGGGATGACGAAGTTTGCGAAGAGCTTTAGCTTCAATCTGACGGATACGTTCTCTCGTTACATTAAACTCACTACCTACTTCTTCAAGAGTATGGCATCTGCCGTCATGAAGACCGAAGCGAAGTCTGATAACGGCTTCTTCTCTTTCGGTAAGGGTTTTAAGAACTCCGTCAATATCCTCATTAGTGATAGCCTTAAGGGCAGCCTCGTCAGGAGCCAAAGCATCCTCATCTCTAATAAAGTCCATAAGTCTTGAATCCTCCTCAGGACCAATGGGCGTTTCCATAGAAACAGGTTCCTGAGCCACACGCATAATTTCCCTTACTCTTTCAACGGGCATATCCATTTTTTGAGCAATCATTTCTTCGCTGGGTTCATATCCATTTTCGTGGAGAAGCTGACTTTGAACACGTTTTAAACGATTAATGGTTTCAACCATATGCACAGGGATACGAATTGTTCTGGCTTGATCGGCAATAGCACGGGTGATAGCCTGACGAATCCACCATGTTGCATAGGTAGAAAATTTAAATCCCTTAGTATAATCAAATTTATCTACAGCCTTAATAAGACCAACGTTACCTTCCTGTATCAAATCAAGAAAATACATTCCTCTACCTACGTACTTCTTTGCAATACTTACAACAAGACGAAGATTTGCTTCTGCAAGTCTTCTTTTGGATTTCTCGTCGCCTTCAGCAATTTTAACAGCAAGTTCAATTTCGTCATCGCTGGAAAGAAGCGGTACTCGACCTATTTCACGAAGATATACTTTAACGGGATCGTCAAGAGATAGATTATCTAACGCACTATCGTCTTCGATGCTGTCAAGATCCATTTCTTCAAGTTTAAGATCGGCATCAGTCGGTTCTTCATCATAATCAAGTTCAAGTAGAACAGGTTCATCATAAAGAGACTCTAAATCTTCAGGTGCACTTTCAATTTCATCAATAGAAAGAATTTTTTCGTTTTTTTCTAATTCAAAAGAATCTTCTTTAACATTTTCGTTTTCTACTGCTTCATCCTTATCGGTTATAGCTTTCTTTTCCTTATCCATCCTATTTATCTCCCTTTTTTTGTTTTGCAATTTCTTCCATTTTATTTGCCCATTCGTCATCGCTGTCTGAGTCATTAAGCGAAGTACTTTGATGTTTTGTAATAACATCTATGCTATCGCGAAGGACCTGTAACGCATTACGTTCAGCTTTAACTGAGCTTTGCAGTGAAACTATATATCCAAGTTCACTTGGACTGTATTTTTCACCAAACAGAGAAATATCTATATTCTTGCCTTCTCTTAAAGCATCAAAAATATCCCCATATATTTTTTGATTCAGAGAAGTGACAAACATTGTAGGCGGCAGCGTATCTTCTACCATATTAAAAAAATCAGGGTGTGCAAACAATACTGAAATTATTGCTTCTTCAGCTACGGCTACCTTTTTATTAAATTGCTTTTCCGGATTTATAGTATCACGAGTTAATTTTGGAGATACTACCTCAGCAATTTCCTTTTTAAATTTCTGTTTAGATTTTGCTTCACGCAGTTTTTTAACGGCAGTTTCAACAGAATTTTTGGACAAACCGTAAAGCTGAGCCAATTTACCCGTATATAAATCGATAGTCAGTTCATCATCAGTGTCGGCAAGAATTCCTGCCGCCGTTTTTAAATAATTCAGTTTACCTTCATTGGTATTAGTATTATAGTCATATGACGCAATTCGTAATTTATAATCAATATCACTTTCAGAACCATCAAGCAAAATTCTTAATTTTTCCGGTGAATTTTTCTTTATAAATTCATCAGGGTCTTTGCCTTCAGGCAAAACTAGAACTCGAATATTCATACCTGAATCTTTAAGAGTAGAAAGTGCTTTTTTAACAGCATTTTGTCCTGCACTATCTGAATCAAAAAGTACAACAACCTCTTTTGTATAACGAGAAATAAGTTTTGCTTGTTCTATTGTAAAAGAAGTTCCTAAAGCAGCAACCGTATTAGTAAATCCAGCTTGATGCAAAGAAATAACATCCATATTCCCTTCAACAAGAATAATTCTGTCGGCACAATTATTTTTAGCATAATTAAAAGCAAATAAATTCTCGCTTTTTTTATAAACCGGCGTGTCCGAAGTATTAACATACTTTGCAGAAGCTTTTTCGTCGCCCGGTTTGGCTCGTCCGCTAAAAGCAATAACGTTTCCCCTTAAATTTATAATCGGAAACATTACACGATTTCTAAAACGGTCGAAATAGCTTCCTCTTTGGCTTTTTGATATAACGTTTGCCTGAAGCATATCACCGATAGAATATCCTTTTGATGAAAGGTGTTTTAAAAGTGAATCCCAATTATCAGGTGCACAACCCAGTCCAAACTTTACTATAGTTGAACGAGTCAGACCTCTACCCAAAAGATAATCTAGTGCCCATTTGCCATTTTCAGACATAAGGTAATTGTGGTAAAATCTTGCAGCTTCACGATTGATTTCCAAAATGGTTTGTTTGAGTTTTTGTATTGTGTTATCTTCATAGCCGCTATCTACAATTTGAATTCCTGATTTATCGGCAAGATATTTAAGTGATTCAACATAATCCAGATGCTCAATAAGACCGGTAAAGGTAATGACATCTCCGCCAACCTTACAACCAAAACAGTAAAATGAGCCATTTTCAGGATATATGGTAAATGAAGGAGTTTTTTCATTATGAAATGGGCATAAACCTATAAGATTTTTTCCTCGACGTTTAAGCACAACGTATTGAGAAATGATTGATTCTATATCATTTTTATATTTAATTTCTGCAATAACATCTTGAGGTATTGCCATATCAAAACTCCTTTCATAATTTATTTAGTGTTCCCACGAACTTGGGATGTAAATGTTATTATAACTTACAACTGCATAATGGTCGGTCATCCCTGCGATGTAATCTACAACTGCACGTTCGATACCCTCTTCTTCACATATTTTTCTATACTCACAAGGCAGTATCGCAGGATTTTGACAATAATGGTCGTATAATCCTTTTATAAAACCATATACTTTGGTTTCTTCTGATTTAGCTTTAGGGTTACGATATACAAATTCAAATAGAAATTCGTGTAATTTATCAAAATAAATTTTTGTATCGTCATCCATTAATATATCTGTTTTACTATTTTCAATAACCGATGTTACAAGCGTATTAATTCGCTGACTTTTAGTATCGCCCAGTTTTGTGCGGATATCTTTTGGGATATCTTCAATACTTATGATATTCCCTCTTACAGCATCATCAATATCATGATTGATATAGGCTATTCTGTCGCAGATTCGTACAATTCTACCCTCTAAAGTTTCGGCACATTTTCCTTTTGTATGGCAAAGTATCCCATCTAAAACCTCATAAGTTAAATTAAGCCCTTTACCTGTTTTTTCAAGTTTTTCGCATACGCGTACGCTTTGTTCATAATGAGTAAAAGAAAATGGTGCAAGTTCATTGAGAGCACGTTCACCCGCATGACCAAACGGAGTATGTCCAAGGTCGTGTCCCAAAGCAATTGCCTCGGTCAAATCTTCATTTAAACGCATAGCACGTGCGATAGTTCGTGCTATTTGTGCAACCTCAAGAGTATGTGTTAAACGAGTTCGATAGTGGTCAGATTCAGGCGATAAAAATACCTGAGTTTTATGTTTTAAACGGCGAAAAGCTTTGGAATGGATGATTCTGTCTCTGTCACGCTGATATACGGTACGTAACGGAGATTCTTCTTCAAAAAACTTTCTGCCTTTTGTGTTATCACTGAAAGCAGCTTCTTTGCATAAATACAAATGTTCAGTTTCTTCAATTCTTTTACGGATATTTTCCATCATTTCTCCTATTATTCAGTAAATATTTCCTTCTATATATTATATACGCCAAAAAATTCAAAAAACCTTTAAAAAGTTATTCTTTTTTTATAATATTAATTGGGGCAAATATTTGTCCCACTTTTTTTACAGAAATTTTACCTGCAAAAAAATCAGTAAGATTTGATATAAAAACTTCATATTTATCACTAGATAAAGCGAAATTAACAGTAATGTCTTCTCCAAAAACAGTATCGGTTACATTTATATCAAATTGAGCAAAAAACGGCAACAATCTGTTATATTGCTGATAGTCGCAATTAATGGAAAGTTCTTCAATTAATGCCATTTCAGCGATGGTAGCATTATCAATAGAGTTTCTGGCGGCTTCACTATAGGCTCTGACGAGACCGCCTGTTCCTAACAGAATTCCTCCAAAATATCTAGTAACCACCATACATACATTAGAAAGTTGATGCCCTGCAATAATATCAAGTATCGGTTTACCAGCAGTTCCATGTGGTTCGCCATCATCTGAATAACGGCATTCACCATTTAATAGTCGGTATGCATAAACGTTGTGACGGGCATCCCAATATTTACTTTTTTGCTCTTTTATAAAAGCAACCGCTTCTTCCTCGCTAGAGACAGGTTTAATCTCTGCAATAAAACGTGAATGCTTTTCTTCATATTGGCCAATGGAACCAGATATAAGAGTAAGATAGCCCTGCATAAATCCTCCAAAAATAAAACCGCAACCAACAAAGTGGTTGCGGAATTGTACTTATAAGCCGTAACGCTTTCTAAACTTGTCAACACGACCGCCGGTGTCAACCAGCTTCTGTTTTCCGGTAAAGAACGGATGACATTTAGAGCAGATATCAAGATGGATATCCTTCTTGGTTGAACGAGTTTCAAACTCCGCACCACATGCACATTTAACAACGACTTTCTCGTACTGTGGATGTATAGCCTCTTTCATTACAGTGTCACCTCTTTCAAATTTTCGCTAACAAAGGTATGTTAACACATTTTACTTAAAAATGCAAGTAAAAATTTATTTATTTTTGCTCTTTTTGAAGATTTTTTTCAAATCTTCATAAATTTCAACCGTTTTAAAGCGTATTTTAAAGTCTGAACTATTTTCTGCAACCTTAGCACTATCATCATTTACCACATCCTCAAGACAACTTGATGCTCCAATGCAAACTGCAGGAAACATCACGCACCACCAATTTTGTCCCTTGCCTTCATCAATAATAATATTTATCGATTCATAGGTACCTGCAGGTAAAGTAAAGGTATCATATTCTCTGTTTTCAAAATAATTTTCTCCAACATATACCTTTACATCGTAATCAAAACCATTATTTAACACTGTCTCTTTTGCAAGAGTTTGAAAATCGGTTAAATTTTCACTAGCGAATTCAACCGCTTCGGCTTTATTTTTACACTTTTGAAACTGATTACCATATTCGAGTAAAATCGCATCCCTAACCTTTAGCTTTAGGTTTTGGTCGTCCTCTGAATCGGATGCCGCACGTATATGAATTCTGAAAACATTTTCCCGTAAGTCAGAGCATAGAGCATCAAATCGTGCCATACTCATAAAAATCGATATAACAAGTCCGAAAGCAACTGAAATTTTTAAAATTCTCATAGCATAACCTCCGTGGTTATACTTGACAATTTAAAAACTATTTATTCATTAACCGATTCGGCATAATAAATACAGTCATATTTGCTTTTTAAAATTTCAAAGGCGTTTTTGGCTTTATTTTTATTATTAAATACACCGATAACAGTTGGTCCACTGCCTGACAGTGAAACTTGCTCACCGCCATTCTCCATAATATCCTGTTTAATTTTTTTATAGTTCCAGACTAATGAAAAATCGTTTTTAAATGAGCTTTTAAAAAGTTCGAAATCACCTTTTAAAAGACTTTTTTCACAATCATCGGATATTTTTTCGCCTGAAGAAGAAACACCCAGCTCATCAATTTTTTTATACATAAAAGCAGTAGATGGTTTTTCTCCATCTTTTATCAGCAATAAATATAAGTGTAAGTTACTGCATATTTTGTTTAGTTCTTCGCCAATTCCTCCTGCTCTTGCAGTACCGCCTTCTATAAAGAACGGAACGTCTGCACCTAGGAACAAAGCAAGTTTTTTAAGTTCAGATAAATCAAGTGGCTGACCATATAACCGGTTCAAGCCTTTAAGTGTAGCCGCCGCATCGGCACTTCCGCCACCCAGTCCTGCCGAAACAGGAATGTTTTTTTTGATATTTATATTGCATCCGCCGTTAATTTTTGTTTTATCAAAAAATAATCGTGATGCTTTATAACAAAGATTATTTTCTCCCGACAATTCCTCGTCATCACATATAATAGTAATTTCACCATTAGATACTTTTTTTATATAAACTATATCACAAAGAGAAATAGTTTGCATAACGGTATCAATAATATGATAACCGTCTTCCCTTTTTCCTTTGATTTCAAGAGAAAGATTTACTTTTGCATAGGCATTTACACTAATCATTTAAACCACCCCAAAATTATTCTACCACAAATCTTCAATTTTTTAAAGAATTATTTACTTTTAAAGAAATTTATGATATATTATTTACATCAAATTTTAAGAGGTGCTAACTAATGAAAGTAGTAATTTCTGTTATAGGAAAAGACAGTGTTGGAATTCTTGCAGGCGTTTCAAACAAATGTGCGGAATATGGCGTTAACATCATTGATGTTTCACAGTCGGTTTTACAGGATATGTTCTGTATGATTATGATTTGTGATATTAAAACATTAAATACTGATTTTAATAAGTTTGCCGATATAATGTCAGCATACGGCGAAAAAAACGGTCTATCCATTCATACTATGCATGAAGATATTTTCAATGCAATGCACAAAATTTAAGGTGACAAAATGTTAGAAACGAAAGATATTCTAGAAACCATAACTATGATACAGGACGAAAATCTTGATATACGCACCGTTACAATGGGTATATCACTTCTCGACTGTATTGACAGCGATATTGATAAGGCTTGCGATAAGGTATATAATAAAATTCTCAAATGTGCCAGTCGTTTGGTTGGCGAATGTGAAGAAATAGAGAAAAAATATGGCATTCCCATTATCAACAAGCGTATTTCGGTTACGCCTATAGCAATGCTTGTAGGTGCCTGTGAAGATAAATCCCCCGTAAAGTTTGCCCTAACCCTTGAAAAAGCAGCAATAGATGTTGGTGTTAACTTTATCGGCGGTTACTCGGCTCTGGTTCAAAAAGGCTTTACCGAAGCCGATAAAATACTTATAAAGAGCATTCCCGAAGCCCTTTCTGTTACCGACCATGTATGTTCTTCTGTTAACATTGGCTCTACAAAAGCAGGTATAAATCTTGATGCTGTTAAAATGATGGGAGAAATTGTTAAAGAGGCGGCTGAACTCACTAAGGAAAGAAACTGTATCGGTGCGGCAAAATTAGTGGTTTTTTGCAATGCCCCTGAAGATAATCCCTTTATGGCGGGTGCGTTTCACGGTATCGGTGAAGCAGACTGCGTAATAAATGTGGGTGTATCCGGTCCCGGTGTTGTACGTGCAGCACTGGCTAAATCAAAAAACCTTGATATCACAAGTGTTGCAGAGCTGATAAAACGCACTGCATTCAAAATTACTCGTATGGGCCAGTTAGTTGCTAAGGAAGCCTCACAACGACTTAATATTCCATTTGGAATTGTAGATTTATCACTTGCACCTACACCCGCTGTAGGAGACTCTGTTGCATATATTCTGGAAGAAATCGGACTTGAATGTTGCGGATGTGCAGGAACTACTGCAGCTCTTGCCATGCTTAATGATGCAGTTAAAAAAGGCGGCGTTATGGCTTCTTCGAAGGTTGGCGGTCTTTCAGGTGCTTTTATCCCGGTAACAGAGGACGCAGGTATGATTCATGCTGCTGAGTGTGGCTCTTTAACTATTGAAAAGCTTGAAGCGATGACAGCGGTTTGCTCGGTTGGACTTGATATGATTAACATTCCCGGTGATACTACAGCCGAGGTAATTTCTGCAATTATTGCAGATGAGGCTGCTATCGGTATGATAAACTCCAAAACAACCGCTGTACGTGTTATTCCTGCAATTGGCAAAAAAGAGGGCGAAACCTTAGTATTTGGCGGACTTTTGGGCGAGGGACCGATAATGAAGGTTAATAAAGGTTCCCCTGCTAAATTTATAAATCGCGGTGGACAGATTCCTGCTCCATTACAAAGTTTAAAAAACTAAATTAAAAGATTAAAACCTGCAATCAACAAATGTTGATTGCAGGTTGTTTTTAGTAAAACGGGAATAAGGGATTGCTTGAATTGGTAGATGACGTTGAATTGCTTGAAGAATTTGAGCTATTTGAAGAACTATCCCCTGAATCAGAAGATGAACTTTCGTCGGGCTCTTCTTCCTTGACAAGCATACCTGTCACCTTACCTTTTACTATACCGCTTTTTCCGGAGAAGGTAGCGTTAGAACCTGAAATAGGAGCGAGTATAGTACCGCCGTGGTGAGAGCAAGTAGGCAAATAACTGTTTTTGTAATATCCTGTATGCTTATTAACACATTCTGTAGTTGCCAATAAGCCTGTATCAGCACAGTAATAACGTTTACTTACGTATTTACTTGTGGGGAATTTTTTAGCTTCCAGACCTTTATGAATATCCTTCATAACAGCTCCCCACATTCTTTGTGCAATGCTTGAAGAATTAATGGTATAGTTATTATCATAACCGGTCCAACAAGAAGCAACATAATATGGAGTGCCGCCTACAAACCAAAGGTCTCTTGTATTGTTAGAGGTACCGGTTTTAGCGAAAATCTTCATATTACTTACATAACTACCTGCACCTCTACCGGTACCGCTGCCACCATAAACAACATTTTGAAGCATATAGTTCATAACAACAGCCGTATCTTCTCCGATAGCCTGAACGCCGCTCTCGTCATAATCAAGAATAACGTTACCTTTCATATCAGTAATATAGTAGTAGGTTGTAGGCTCGTGATAAACACCTTTATTACCGAAAATTGCATATGCTGCCGCAGAATCGGTAGTTGTAAGACCGCCGTTGGTACCGCCCATACCGAGCGGAGCAAGGTTAGCGTCTTGTTTAGTTAAATTATTACAGCCGAGTGTTTTAGTGAGGAAGTCATAAGAAACACTGGGTTTAATATCATTAACCAAATATGTGGGAATAGTATTAACTGAATATTCAAGTGCAAAATGAGCAGTTATATAGCCTTTATTACCGCCATACCAGTTATTAGGTGCCCATTTTCCGAAATATCTTCTGTTATCATTTACAGCAGTAGAATAGGTAATAAGATTTTTTTCAACAGCCTGAGCATAAGCAGCAATAGGCTTCATTGTAGAACCCGGTTGACGTACAGCCATAGTTGCTCTATTAAAGCCACGGTTAGTAGTCTTTTCCCCAATACCGCCTACCATACCTAAAATATGGCCTTCATAGTCCATAACCGTAATGGCACCTTGCATTGTTTCGCCATGAGATTTAAGTCCGTATGTTTTTACATTTTCAAAAACAGTTTCACATCGGTTTTGAATTTTCATGTCTACTGTAGAATAAATCTGATATCCATTGTTATAAAACATCAGAGAAGCATCTTCATCACTACATTTATATAGAGTTTTTAAATCATCAATAACTTCATCAATGAGAGCATCAACAAAATAATTGTTAATTTCTACACGTTTAATATTTGCAGGATCGGCTACAACATTAAGCTTTTCTGCCACCGCACTGTCATGTTCTTGCTGACTGATATAGCCTTGTTCAAGCATTAATGCCAGAACAGTATCTCTACGTTCTATAGTGTTTTCAACATATAGATCAGGACGGTATTTTTCAGGGTTTTTGGTGATACCGGCAAGAGCAGCACACTCCGAAAGAGTAAGCTCTTCTACAGGCTTATTAAAATAGTAATTGGCTGCAACCTGAACACCGGAAATATTATTTGCCATAGAAACAACGTTCATATAACATTCTAAAATGGTTTCTTTAGAATATTGCGTTTCAAGGTTTCTTGCCCTCATAATTTCCCTGATTTTTCTATCGGGAGTTTGCGCATTATCGCCAGTTAGGTTTTTAACCAGCTGCTGAGTAATTGTAGAACCGCCTTGATTAGACGAGTAAAAATGCAAAAAATAGTTAGCGAAAGCACTAATAGTTCTTTTCCAGTCAACACCGCCGTGTTTAAAGAAACGCTTATCTTCAACAGCTACAAAAGCGTCTTTCATATCCTGCGGAATATCTTTATAAGATACCCAAATACGATTTTCGTTACCGTGTAGTCGCTGGAACTCAACCCAATTTTCGCCTTCTTGAACGTATATTGTCGTTGTGCAGTTGAGTTTAAGTTCTTCAAGATCAACAGCAAATTCATCATCTATAAAGTTAAACACATAAATAAGGAATCCGCCCACACCGATACAGAACAGCATAACGCAAACCAAAAAGAATGCAAGAAGACCACGCAATATACGAACCTTCGTGCTCTTTTTGACCTTTCGCTTTTTGTTTTTAAAACCGGAACTGCTACGGTATGAATTTAGGTCAAAAACTTCGTCTTTTTTACGATTGTTAGCCATAAAGACGGTTACCCTCCTATTCTTAAGTATCCATATTATATTAATTTTTTCACATTAAATAGTTTGTGGCACACTTACCACAAAACCTATTATACCACAAAAAGTAAAAAAGTGTATTACAATTTTTTAATAATTGGCAAAAAAAGGGGCAAAATCTAATTAAAGGAAGTGTATTTATGAAAAAAAGACTGTTAATTTTGCTGGTTTCTTTATCAATTACGATAGCAGCTGTAATTTTTTCTTATATAAAAGTATCAGCCAATAATAATGCTCCCATGATTTTAAAAGAAAGAAACGGAAAAGTAACATTATATAAAGGCAATCAAATTATTAAAATTTATGACGAAATTGTCATTTCTGTTCTTCCCAAAATCGATCAGGAAGCTCTAAACAGCGGTATAATTATTAAAAATGAAGAACAACTCGACGCAATTATTGAAGATTACGACGGATAATGACTTGAAAAATTTAAAAAATATATTATAATATAAGCATAATAGTTTAAGGATGTGTAATCTTTGGAGAGTAATGCAATATCTGCAGGTGTTGGAAGTCTTATCAGCACCGCAGAAATAAAGGTACTTATATGCTATGTTATAAGCGGTGTAAAATCAGCTGTTCCCGGTCAATTACTCGCAAATCAGCTTAATATTGAAGGAATAGCCAACTATTTTGAGGTAATGGACGCCCTTGAAGCACTTTTAAAGGCGGGAAATCTCACCTATAATGAAGTTGATGATACCTATCAAGTAACAGAAATAGGTGCATCTGCTGCCGATACATTAAAAACAATTTTGCCATATACAATTAAAGAAAAAGCCTTTATGCTTACAGCAAAAATGATTTCAAGGCTTAAAAACGCAAGAGACACAAGAATTGAAAGCATTAAAGAAAACGGTTTTATGTATCTTATTTGTACTGCAGTTGAAAACGGTGTTGACCTTATGAGTGTAAAGCTTATGGTAACCGACGAAACTCAAGCGGCTGCAATTAAAGAAAAGTTTCTCGATAACCCTTCTCTTGTTTATACAGGTCTTGTTGACCTATTGACAACAGATAAATAAACCTTTGATTAGAACACTCCTTTATAAGTGCAGTTATAAGGGAGTGTTGTTTATTTTAAAAAGCACTTCATATGAAGTGCTTTTGCTTAAAATTTTTGTTTAATTTTGTATGCGGCTTTATATATATCGCCACCACCCATCGTAATAACCAAATCGCCTTCCTCAGCCGTTTTTACAATATAATCGGCAATATTTTCAAATCCGTCTATAACCTTAGCGTTAGGCAATTTTTCTGCTATTTGTTCAGATGAAATACCGTAAGTATTAACTTCACGCGACCCCATAATCGAAGTAAGAACGACTTCATCTGCAAGAGATAAAGCTTCAATAAATTCATCCTTTAAAAGAGCAGTACGCGAAAAAGTAAAGGGTTGAAAAACACAGGTGACCTTCTTATACTTAAGTGCTTTAGCCGCAGATAAGGTAGCTTTAATTTCAGTAGGATGATGAGCGTAGTCATCTGCTAACATAAATCCGCCAAACTCACCAAGAAATTCAAAACGTCTGCCGGCACCGGTAAACTGTTCAAGAGCCACTTTGATTCCGTTAAAATCTACTCCCTGTTCATAGCAAACGGCAAAAGCAGCAAGACCATTATAAACGTTATGCTTACCGGGAATAGACATTTTTATATTTCCAAGTGTTATTCCACTGTGAATAACGTCAAATGAATAACCTTTTTTACCTGAAATAATATTAGCAGCAATATAATCGTTATGGTCATTCATTCCAAAAGTAATAACTTTTGCGTCAATATCTTTACTCGCTTTCATTGCAAGAGCATCGTCACCATTAACGTAAGCCAGTCTAGACATCTGCAAAAACTTATGAAACGAAAGGATAAGATTATCCATAGTTTTAAAATAATCCAGATGATCGTTATCAACATTAAGCAGTACGCTTATATCAGGAGACATTTGTAAAAAGGTATCAACAAACTCACAAGCTTCGCATACCATAGTCTCGCTTTTACCAATTCTGCCGTTAGAACCTATTATGGGTAATTTTCCACCGATAACAGCGGTTATATCTATCTTGTTTAAATAAAGAATTTGTGTTATCATAGAAGTAACGGAGGTTTTTCCGTGAGTTCCGCACACACCGATAACATTATCATAATAACGAGTAAGAGCTCCCAAAAGATGCGAACGCTCCATAGTAGGAATATTTAGTCTATCAGCTTCTACTAATTCAGGGTTATCTTTAGAAATAGCGGCAGAATATACAACAAGTTCACAGTCTCTTACATTTTCAGCCAAATGCCCCATAGTAACCTTTATTCCTAAATCTTTAACTCTTTTTAAAGGGTCACTTTCATTATTATCTGAGCCTGTTACAGTGTATCCTTTGTCGTGAAGTATATGAGCAAGAGGGCACATTCCGCTACCGCCGATACCAATCATATGAATCTTTTTAACCTGAGATAAAATCTTGTCTTCTGTTCTTAATTCTTTCATTTCAGTCACCAATTATATTTATTTCTTATATTATATTGCTTTTCCCCTAAAAAATAAACACTTTTTTTCAATTTTGAGGTGAAATATGGAATTTTCTTTAAAAAATAGTGTGAAAACAGTTATTGAAACAATAGAAAAAGCCGGAGGAGAGGCTTATATTGTAGGCGGATGCGTTAGAGATTTACTCCTTTCACGCACACCTGAGGATTTTGATATTACCACTTCCCTGCTTCCTGAAGAAATTATAAATCTTTTTGAAAAAACCGTTTGCACAGGATTAAAACACGGAACTGTTACAGTAATTGTTAATAATGATAATGTTGAGGTTACAACCTTTCGTACAGATGGCACTTATTCCGACAGTCGTCATCCCGAAAGTGTTAATTTTGTTAAAAATATTAGTGAAGACCTTTCCAGGCGTGATTTTACCATTAATGCTATGGCGTATAATGATAAAGTCGGACTTATAGACCTTAATGGTGGTTTAGAAGACCTAAACAAAAAAATACTTCGTACTGTAGGTGAACCCAAAAAACGTTTTGAAGAAGATGCATTGCGAATTTTACGACTATTCCGTTTTTCAGCACAATTAGGATTTAAAATTGAAGAAAGCACTCTTAAGACTGCACTCGATATGGCAGATTTACTTCAAAATATCAGCCGCGAGAGAATAGCTGCCGAACTATTTAAAGCAATATGTTCGGATTATCCATCAAACATAAACCCTCTTTTAGAAATTGGTGCATTTGAATTTTGCAAAATCAAACGCGGCAAAATTTCCAGTGATATATCATTATTACCCCGCGAAAGAATTTTAAGATTTTATAAGTTTACACAACTATTAAACAGCGATCCGATTATAGTCGCTAAAGAACTTAAAACCGACAAAAAATTATCGTTACTTTGTACGGAAATTAAAGACATAATTGATAGACCTCCTGATAGCATTACATCTTGCAAATTACTTTTGAAGGATTATTCAATAGAGGCTGTTAAATTGTCTCTTACGCTTAACTGTATAAGTGATGAAATCGTTAACAGCACAATTAGTTGCAGTGAACCATATCTAATAAGTCATTTAAACATTAACGGTGACGACTTAAAACAATTAGGTATTAAAGGAAAAATGATTGGAAAAACACTAAACGAGCTTTTAGTTTTTGTTATCAACCATCCGGATAAAAACACCAAGAAAGATTTAATTAATTTAATATGTAACAATTAATAATAAATACCATAGAATGTATTAGCAAACATTCTATGGTATTTTTTAAGGTGATATTAATGATTAAAATTTTATTTTTAGGAGACGACCTGAGAAGCAAAAGAGCTTCAGGTTTCTTAAATGATAATAATAAAAGTATAACTGCAGCTTTTCTTAAAAATAAAAGTCAGCTTAATGAATTCAGTGACGTATATATTTTCCCCATTCCCATAAGCTTAGACGGCATAACATTAAATAACAATACCGTAAAATTAATTTTAAACGACATAATTGATAAAATCCCTACAGATGCCTTAGTCATAACAGGGGGAAAAACGATACGGAAAAGTGTTGATATAGTAAATAGAGATGATTTTTCTTATAAAAATGCCGTACCAACAGCCGAAGGTGCTATAGCACTAGCAATGAATTCAACCGACATTACATTGTCTGAAAGCAAAATTTTGGTTACCGGTTTTGGCAGAGTTTCTAAAATCCTTATTAAAAAGTTACGGGGATTATGTGATGATATCACTGTTGCTTTAAGAAATAAATCAGACACTGCACTTATTGAGACTTTAGGAATAAAAGTAATACCTATAGAAAAAATTGCTGTTAATATTAGTAGTTATAATATTATTTTCAATACGATACCATATAAAATTTTCGATAGAGAAACATTATCAGGCGCCGATACAAATAACTTGTTTATAGAACTTGCTTCTGCACAACAAGGATTTGACACTACAGCAATTAATGAATTCGACTTAAATTATATAAACGCACCGGGGCTACCAAATAAAGTAGCACCCAAAACCGCTGCGTACATCTTAGCAGAAACGATAATAAACATTTTAGAGGAAAAAAATCTAATATAAGGGGATAACTATGAAAAACATCACAGCAGGATATGCGATGTGCGGTTCTTTTTGCACTATAGCAGATTCAATTGATGCATTAAGGATGTTAGCATCAACAGGTATGAATATTATTCCAATTATGTCGCCTGTTGTTTTTAATACCGATACGCGTTTTACCGAGCATACATCTTTACAAAAAAGAGTCAAAGAGATTACCGGCAATGACATAATCCATACAATCGACGGTGCCGAACCTATAGGACCCAGAAAATTACTGGATATTTTAATAGTGGCACCCTGCACGGGAAATACTATAGGTAAACTGGCAAACGGAATTACAGACACAAGTGTTACTATGGCCGTTAAAGCTCATTTAAGGAATAACAAACCGGTTGTACTGGCCGTAGCAACAAATGATGCCCTATCTTGTTCAGCAAAAAACATAGGAACTTTGATGAACACAAAAAATATATATTTTGTGCCTTTTTCACAAGATAATGCCTTATCTAAGCCAACATCTATGATTGCAGATTTTACAAAAATATATGAAACAATCAAATATGCACTTAACGGAGAACAAATTCAACCCATTTTAAAAGTCTGACAAAAAACACTATTTGTTGACATTTTTCGACATATGCTATAAAATATATCTAAAGTAAAAAAGAAAAGCCACAAAGTGACTTTTCTTTTTTGGTGCTGAAGATGGGATTCGAACCCACGACCTATTGATTACGAATCAATTGCGCTACCAGCTACGCCACTTCAGCAAAGTTACCTAGTGATTATACCAAGTTTTTAAAAAATAGTCAAGTAAGATTGGAGAATTATTATGGCATTAGATGAAAATAGTTCTAAAAATATTATAAGAGCAAAAGTGCCTTTTTACAGAAAAAGGCTTGGATTGACCCAAGGCGAAGTTGCCGAAAAACTTAAAATTTCTCGTAGCACATATGCCTATTATGAATCAAAAGCACCAAAAATTCCTGCTGAAATTTTAAACCGATTAGCTGAAGTTTTTAAAATTGAACCTGAGGATTTTTTGCCGGCCAACCCTCCATCATCCACCCTAAAATTTGAATCTCCTCATTTGGAATATAAAGAATCAAACAATAGTATGGATGAAACAATGTTGCTTATGATATATAGAAAATTTAATGAAGAAGAAAAATCAAAATGTTTAAAAAGTTTAATTGAGAGATATACGGAATTGGTTAAATCTGGTGAAATATCTGAAGATATATTATAGTTTATAACACATAAATTAAAATCGGTTATTAAAATAAAGAGGCTGAACAATTATGTTCAGCCTCTTTATTTTTAACCTGTAATACCAACTCTATCAATACTCTTAACAAACTTACGTTGTAAAATAACATACATTAATAGCATAGGCAAAATAAACAAAATACAACAAGCACACAGAGTTGCTGTCTCTTTATTACCGCCATATACGTGGAATAAAGTTTGCATGGTAGTATTAACATTCGAAAGACGAACAGCTAACGGCATAGAATCGGAACTGTTCATATACATTATTGCCAGATAATAGTCATTCCAATGCCAAATAATTGAAAAAATAGATACAGTTGTAATTACAACTCCAGAAGAAGGAAGAGCTATTTTAGTATAGGTTTTGAAAAGACCTGCACCGTCAATCCAAGCTGCTTCTTCAAGTTCTCTTGGAAGTCCCTTATAAAACTGTATGTAAATGTAGATAATTATGCCTGAACGAAGACCAATAGCAAATAATGAAGGTAAATAGAAAACAAAACCGGTGTTTAATATATTGATTCTAATACCTGCGCTGGTAAGTTTATTAATAGCAGAAATTATACCAAGGAAGTCAAGATTTGCAAAATTCATCATCTTAGGAATGATAATCATTTGATCAGGAACAAGAATGGTAAGAATAAGCATAAACATAAGAATGTTTTTGCCTCTAAACTTAAATCTGGCGAGACCATATGCAACTAAAGAGCAAGATATGATTTCCAGGAAAGCAGCTACCATTTCAAATAATACAGTGTTTTTCAGTGCATTAAAGAAATCCAAAGACTGCAAAGCCCAGTCATACCACAAAAGAGTAAAATTCTTTGGAATCCAGAACACGTTAGGATCCATATAGTCAACATAATCCTTGAATGAATTAGAAATCATATAAATCAAAGGATAAAGAACTACATAACTTACCGAAATAAGCAAGGCATATCTAAAAAGAGATACTAAAACAGATGTTGACGTTTTCTTTATTTTATATGGTGTGATTTTGGAACCGAAAGAGGAATTTTTAATTTTATCAAACATATTTACCCCTCCTTATTCCCACTTTTTAACACAGAAATGATTGAATGCAAACAGGATAGCTCCAAGAATAGCACCTATAATGCAGAAGTAAACCCAAAGCATTGCAGAACTTTCACCAAACATCTGAGAACTGATAAGATTATATGCCTGAGACATAACTTTATCTGTTTGCGAAGTCATTAATTCAACCATCGTAAATACTGTTACCAATGTAATAACTCTGGAAAGAGACGGGAATGTAATAAACCAGAACTCTTCCCAACCTGTAGCACCTTCTACTTTAGAAACCTCGTAATAAAGGTCAGGAATTGACTGCATACCTGCAATAAAGAGAATAATCTGAACACCGCATTTCCACACAAGGTTCATAATAGCATTTATCGCAGATTCAAAATAATTACCGATTTTTTCGGGCAACCCAGTCCATTGGACCAGTTCGCTAACATTAATCATATTAGCAGCAACCGCTTCGTCTGAGCCGCTGGTACTAACTGACTTATCACCGATAATAGTGCCCAGAATAACACCACTGGCAATAATAACAGGAAGAAAATAAATGGCACGGAAGAACACTCTGCCCCTAAATTTTTGATTAAGCATAAGAGCAATTATTAAACTGAGTACCAAAATAATCGGAAAAGAGTATGCGAACTGAATAACACCCAAGGTTAGATTATCGGTGTAATTTGCGTCTTCAGCAAAAATATACCTGATATTTTCAAAACCAATCCAAGTTGTCTGAAGATCACCTGCAACAAGTTTTACTTTACAGAAGGTAAAGAAAATGGACTGAAAAATAGGGATTACAAAGAATATTATCAAACCTACAACCCAAAGTGAAACGCAAGTCCAACCATAACGTTCTTTAAGAGCTTCTATGCCTCTGGCATGAATGTTCTTTTTAGGTTTTTTTATGGTTTTTTGGTTAGCCATTATTCATTTACCCCCTTTCCGTAAATATACGAGCCTGCAGCAACCTTGCCCATATCGGACTCATAATCTTTATCACCGTAGTTAACATAAACCACAACATCGTTATCATACACAATTTTGCGTACGTCACGGTTTATGCATTCATGATAGGCGATATGTGCATTTGCAATCGCATTGAAATATTCAGCGTTACCGTTAACTACTGAAATGATTTCTTCTTTATTGTCATCATATACCAAAGAATTGAAAATCTGAATGCGTGAAGTAAGAAGATCATTATCATAGTTATTCATAACTGTGTATTTAAGGTTTGCACCGCCTTCAACACAACGAAGCAATGCATTGTTATGATCGGTAGTAGTGTTAATTGCAACACCATACATAGGAACATAACCCTTAAATACTAACTGATAGAAAGGAACATCATAGTCAAATACAGTGTATTTATTGGAAGAAATCGGAACGTCGATAATTGCATCGGAATTAATAGCAGCATAATCATTTGCCTGATTACCAAGAACCTTAAGACCCGAAGCATTCATTTTCTTCATAATATCGGTGACATCATTGCCCATATTAGCTTTTGCAATACTTCTGTTATAGCTGTAATCCGAGTAAGCTCTTGAAGTAATTTTTCTAAAGGAAATACCCTGAACGTCCATCGACATAGCGTGTTTAGCGGCTTTTTCTGCAAGAACAGGCAATTCCTTACGACCAACTAAATAGCTGTGGATAGCCGATGTACTTGTACCAAGTTCATATGAATACCAACGTGTATAAATACGACCGGGACCCTTAGCTGAACCACCATTTGTTATTGTAAGATCTACACCATTTTCTGTAAAGTGTAACAGATCATAGTCAAAATAAAGGTCAATGCCGAGTTCTTTACATTTAGCAGCCAAACTCTTAACTTGATCTTCGTTACCAATATTTTTAGCAATTTCAAGATTTCCGGCCGGTTTACCTGCATCAACACCGGAAGAACCAAATCCATAAAGATCTGCAATTACAGGAATCTTTAACTGTTCATTAAGGTCAGTAAGAATTGTTTGAGCATCTTTTACAGTAGTGGTCGCATATACTTCAGTTCTAGGCATACCAAGGAAAGAAGTGTCTAACATTGTTCCGCCAACAAGAGAAATACTTGCGGAAGCATTTTCTTCTTTATCTACCATACCTTTTTCTTCTATTAAATATTGACGATAACGATTAGCCATACCAACGTAACTTGCTTCTTCGCCATCTAAGGGATAAAAGTTAACGGACATAGGAGTATATGCATATTGTTCGGAATATTGAAGACCGTTAGCAACCTTACTAGCAGTATTACTACCTCTGATTTTAAAGGTTGCATATAAACTTGAATAACCGATATTAGCATTACCGATATCAGCATTAATGATAGCGGTTTCAGCACCTTCGGAAATAACAGCAAGCATACCTTCATCGCCGTTTTTAGCGCCATATACAGGAAGTCTTACTGATTCAGAAGCAGTCCACGAAACTCTCATATACTCGCCTTCGAGTGCATCTTTACCGTAAACCTCATCAGATAAGTAGGTACTGATTTCGTTACTGTTATTAGCTTCAATAATAGCACCCGAACCAGAAGGATAGAATAGATATGCATCATCGTCGATGTTAGGAATCGAACAGAAGAAAGGAGAAATAGAAATTTTACTGATGATATTATCCTCTGTTTCGGTTATCTCCTCAGGAACAATGGTCATTTTAAGACCGTCATCAAGAAGAGAATATATAACAGGAACAGAAATTTTAGCTTTATCAAAATAGTAAATAAGTTTAAAACCATTTCCATCGGCAGTTTTTTCTATAGAATAGGTATTGTACTTCAAAGACTGTACATAGCCGTTGGCGGTTTTAGTAACATAGTTATTAAGTCTATCTATATACTCAATAATAATATTACCCTCTAATTTAGGATGATTACTAATCGGAAATCCGCTTTCATCGGTTCTGCTTTCTAAGAGATTAGAAGGTGTTGCACAACTAATTCTTCCGGTTTCCTTATTAACAAGTAAAATTCTATAATTTTCCGCATCCCAACGCAGTTCATAAGCGGAGCTATCATTGGTAATTACGAAAGAATCAGAAATATTGTTTTCGTGATTCTCGTCAAAAACGATAGGATCAATTAGTTCATCTTTATTTTTCTTGGAACAAGCAGAAAGAGAGAGAACCATTACTAAACATAAAACAAGTATTAAACTTTTCTTAAAAAAACTTTTCATTTTAGTTCTCCCCTTTCATCGATACATAAATTCACGATAAACAGTTCCTACAAATAAGATTAACTGTTGAACAAGAATAACAATAACAATAGCTAAGAATATAACAATAAGAATTCCCAAGACAGACATAATAGTAGTTCCTACAAACTTACCAAACGTATAATCGTGAATAATCATTGTACCCATTATTAACATAAATGCAGTTAGTAGAGTCATAACCGTTACGAAAATTTCAAGGAATGCTGCTTCGCTTTCAAGAATAGCATTGGAAGCTATAATGTAAACAATATTAGAAATTATTAACGGAACTATACTGTAGGAAGCAACAATAAAGATTTCACGAAGCTTACCTTTACCATCCTGTAAAGTACATATTGCCCAGTTGGATATTGTCCACAGAACAACAAGACCGAGGGACTGCAAAAGAACAAGCAATGAGTTAAAGCTTGTGTTTGAAGGAGCTTTAAATAAGAAACCGCTTTCTGTTTCTTTAAGAGTCGCAGTAATATAGTAAATAACAATAAGAATAAGTCCTATAAGAACCGATCCGCGTTTCTTTTCTTTTATTTCAGAAAATACTTCACCGGGATGTAAAACCGAACGAGATAATAACTGAAGGTCACGATTCTTAATTATAACAAGATTCTTCTTTTTCTTATAGTACATATATACTGCTACTGCAACTACAACAACTAAAATAATTGCAGCAAAGAGATAAATCTTTTCTTCAATTATATTACGACGAACAAATTCAAATGCTAAAGAATAGGTATGATAATCATAGCCTATTTTAGCATACTTCATAGCATTTTCGTAATCGCCATCTGCATAATAAGTTCTGGCAAGACCTGAATATGCCACCTGACAGTTACGGTCGTTTTTAATTACTTCAAGCCATAAAGGACGAGCAGCTTCATAATCACCGTTACGTGTAAGTACATTTGCTTCAAAAAGAAGTTTACCATGCTCATTAATCTTGAAAACGGTAAAACATTTTTTAACACTATCAAGAACAATGATATCGTTATTAGAATTAACCTCGATAGCAGATGCCATCATAAATGTACCGTCCTGATCACCTGCATTTGCAGAACCGCCGGCAAAAGTATTAAGCATTTTACTGTCATCATCAAAAACAGATATGTAACCCGAACTACTGTCATATGTAAAAATAAAATTATCAGAATTAATAGCTAATCCTGCAACATCAGGATAACGATAATCTTCACGCAAAGGAATGCTTTTTCTTAAACCAAATGTAACATCTTCGGCGTCAAGAATATCAATACCACCAGGGCTCAATCTCTTAACCTGACCTTTTTCAACACTCTTTTCGGTACGACCTGTAGCAGTATATACGAAATCCTGTTCATCTACATATAAATCGGTAAACTGGAAAGGAAGTTTACGTATCTGCTGTGCATATTTTTCAGGAGTCATTGTTAATCTGTTCCACAAATTAACAATAGTACCAAGTAAAGTGTTTTTAACGGTATTAGCACCAAAGAAACCAAGGAAATCGCCAGACGGAGAATATAGAATAGCACCGTAGAACGAACCGTCACTCAATACGTAAACATAATCACTTGAGTCAACAGCAATTTTTTCCGGTTTATAATCAAAATCATCGGGAATAAGGTTTGATTTAGGAAGCAACAGCGGCTCATCTTGAAGCTTACCATCATAATCGGAAATAAGAACACGTCTGTTTGATGTATCACAGATGTAAATTAAACCTTTAGCAGAAACATAAAGACCCTGAGCACCGGTATAGTCATATTCCTTTCCATCTTCTGCGATAATTTTGCCAATTGTTTTAACATAATCGTAATCGTTGTTAAAAATATGGATAGCAGAAGAAGTACTATCAAGAATATATAAGTTATCATTTTTATCAACAGATACATCTGTATAAGAATCAATATTTACGCCTTCAAAGTCTTCATTGAAGAATATATCATAGTAATCAAACATACCGGTTGCTCTAACGGCATAATAAGCATTAACGTTAGCGTTATCCCAATATGTAAAGGTGTCGTAAGGTACGTCACCTGTTTCCTTGATGAAACCTGTAGCACTAGCCGGGATACTAAGCAAAATACAGAGAGCAAGGAGAACTGAAATAAAACGAACAAATTTGTTTTTCATAATTATCCTCCTTAACCCTTAATACCCGCACTGCTCATAGATTCCTTAATACTACTCTGGGAAATCATATATACCACAATAGGAGGAATCATCATAATAACAGTTACAGCCATCGCACTACCTGAACGAGCTATACCACCTGAGGTAATTTGTCCCATTATGGTAGGCAATGTTTTTAATGTTTCACTAAACACGGTACCGTCAGGAATGGTTGCCCAAGCATCACGGAAACCGAAAAGTGTAAGTGTAAGCAAGCAAGGTTTAACTATTGGCAATACAATTTGCCAAAAAATTCTAAACGGTCCTGCCCCGTCTATTCGTGCCGCCTCCAGCAGAGCTACCGGTACAGCACCTTCCATATACTGCTTCATAAGAAATACACCCATAGTTGATGCAACATGAGGAAGTATCATTACCCAGTAGGTATCAATCAATCGAGTATATGAATAAATAAGATAACGCGGAATACCGAGTGTATATCCGTTAAACAAAAGTGCGAACTGAACCAGTAAGAAAATTACTTTTTTACCCTTAATTTCACTTCTAGCAAGTACGAAAGCAGCCATTGTTGCGACAACAACAAATAGGAACGTACCAACAACAGAAACAAAAAGGCTGTTAAAAATATATCTGGAAAGCGGTACTCTAAGGTTAGAAAGAAGACCCGGTAATGCAAGATAGTTTTCGGGTGTAGGACGAGTAACCAAAAATCTAGGCGGGAAAATCATCAGTTCGTCCAGAGGTTTAAATGATGTAGCAATACAGTAAATCAAAGGAAGAACAGAGAAAGCACCAAATGCTACAAGAAAAAGTATGTAGAAAAAGTTACCGACTTTAGAACGTGTATAACGCTTAGTTTGATTCTTTTTAGTAACTTTCATAAAAACTCGCTTACCGGCTGAGTTATATTCTTTAGCACGAAACATTCAATTTCCTCCTTTCCTAATCATTTCCAAGACTGTTTATAGCCCTCTTAATCAAGGATCTCGACAGAGCCATCATTATAAACAGAACTACGGACATTGCAGATGCATATCCCATTTCGTAACGGGTACCACCTACGTCAGACAAATACGAAACAATAGTATCAACACAATAGTTAACCGAAGGATAACCTGCCATTTGAACTGCAATAGCACTTACAGAGAATGCACTTGAAATTTGCATAACTGCACTAAATAAAAGCATATGTTGCATAGCGGGAAGAGTAATATACCAAAGTTCCTGCCAACGAGATCTAATACCGTCAATAGCACCGGCTTCGTAAAGTTCGCCATTAACGTTTTGAAGACCTGAGATGTTAGATAAGAAGGATACACCCATACTTTGCCACAACTGAACAATTATAATAATCGGCATAAGATAATCTTCGTTAGAAAGCCAATAAATAGGTTCTTGTATAAAGCCCATTGAAAGCAACGCACTGTTTATGTAACCATAGCTATCACTACTGAATGCAACCTGCCAAATAAAGTATGCATTACCAACAAGCGAGGGACAATAGAACATAAATGAAAGCAAGGTTCTTATAAAGGGAGAAAATTCGTTTATGAACCATGCAAGAACGAAGGATAACAGGAATCCCAAAGGACCTGTAATAACAGCAAACACAAGAGTGTTTTTAACCGTCGTCATAAATATTTCGTCATTAATAAGCAGACGAACATAGTTATCAAGTCCGTTAAACTGCAACGTCTTGATCATATCGAAGTTAAAGAAACTTAATACCAATGATGCAAGAATAGGTAATACAGTAAACAAAATAAACATTAAAAGAAATGGAGCTATAAGAACATAATAAGGAACACTTTCCCTAAAGCTCATTTGCTTACTTTGAATTTTTTTAACTTTTGCCATAATTATGCTCCACCCCTTTCTCAGCTATATTCAGCGATTTTACGCTCAATTTCGTTATTTGCCTCAAGATTCCATCTTGTAAGAGCATCCTTAGGTGTGCTCTCATCATTTATAACGTTCCAATATGCCTGATCAACAGAACGAGACACATAGTAACTACCCGGAACTTCGGGCACTTCAACAATCCATCTACGTTGTTCAAGAAGAATTTCAAGGTCACCGCGTTCCCAAGACATTTTTTCAAAGGCTTCAAGGTTAGCTGTGGTAACACGAGAAATAGTGCCGATAATAGATTCAACGTTAGTGTTGTATCTTGATTGTGTATCAGAAGAAGTCCACCATTTAATGAAGGTCCAAGCTTCTACAGGATTTTTGGTAGTTTCAAGAATGGAACAACCTGTACCGGAACCGGAAATGGTATGATTAATAGTACCGTCTTCTTCCTCGATACCAGGAATGAGAGCAATGCTCCAACGACCAGTAATTTCAGGGGCAGCCTCAGCAAAAGTTGTATACTGAGTATAACCCATAATACCTAAAGGTATAGTACCAACTCTGAAACGGTTATAGAAACTTGCTTCGGTAGGAATCTTATATTTAGTGTACATATCAGTCCAATATGTAAATGCCTTAAGTGCTGTAGGAGAGTCAAGCATACAACGAGTTCTCTCAGCATTGTAAAGATTTCCATCAGTTCCGTTTTGCATAAGTATAGAACAGAAAAGGTTAAGACCGCCTACACCGGTATTTACGATAGTAGCGTTAGAAATCTTAGTATACGGCAGATATGAATTCATATTGTTACGCTGAAGAACGGCAGTAACTGCAAGGAATTCATCCCAGGTCTGAGGAACTTCAAGACCGAGCTGTTCAAATATATCGTGACGATAGAACATTATATAGAAGGATTGCTGGTCAGGTAAAGCGTAAAGACCGCCATTGTACTCATAAGGGATACTTGCACTATCACCAAATCTACCCATTACCTCATCAAATGTTTCATATTCTTCAGTATCTTCGTGTTGTGCATCTAATTCTTTAAACTGATTTAAGTCAATAAGAGCACCACGGAGAGCAAGATTGACAGGAGTAGAACGTGCCAAATGTAACGAAAGGTCAGGAGCATTACCTGAAAGCATACCTTTAATAATATCTGCATTTACAAGTTCAAGGTTAACACTTACGGAATAACCCAGTTCCTTTTCAGCATAAGGTACAAAGGATTCATTTATAAGATTATTAAGAACTTGAGCCTGATCACGACCCCAATTAACCCAAATCTTAATGGTTTTGCTACCCTTCTTCGAAACAGAAACACGGCTGTACGCCTCATCAAAAGAAGCAAAGAAACGCTTGGTTCCGAAAGCTATGTTTTTAAAGAAGTTGGATTCTTTAAATTCGAACTCTGAACCTGCGGTAACAAACTGAATTCTGTCAATGCAGAGTGGCATTTTCTGCATTTCATACAACCAAGAACTAAGTGTAGTGTACTGATTATAGAAATCGTTTATGTAGAGATGTGACTGGAATTGTTCCTTGCGCATTGAATCAAGAACACGAGCCAAGTTGTTTATAGCGGCAATATAACTGCTTCCGCTCTCTCCGGAAAGTTCTTCCATCTCAGTAACAAGCGAACGAAGTTGCTGAGAAAATTTTTCCAAACGTTCATTAAACTGAGGAACGGTTCTGAAAAGTTCATAGTCACGGTTTCTGTCAGGAGATTCACTGGTAATCATAACTACTTCGATATAGAAAGAACCGATTTCGGAAGTAATGGTTTTTAATTTATAGTAAGAGGGGGCAAGATTTCCCATAGTTCCCGCAAGAGAAATTTCGTGGGGACCTTTGGTAAGATAAAAATCATAAAGTCCGTTTTCATTTCCGAACTTAAGATTTTGCCAACCTGTATCATAGTTGAACTGAACATTGGTACACTCTTCAAAAGGAGTTACACCGTCTATTTTAAGATGACGATAAGAGAAACCGTTAACAACCTGATCCTGTCTAAAGGAAATACCAAGATTATATAGACCGTCTTCAGGAACGTTAATTGTCCAGGTGATTTCTTCATTAGGTAATGCCCAGTTAGCACCACCTATGTAATTGAGTTGTGAAATAGTAGCACTGGAAGGAGTGACAAGGTTAGAAGAGTTATCAGCATAAGGAACAAGAGAACGAGTGCTCTTAATAGAAGCTCTTTCACCTTCAACAACAATAGGATCTACAGAAACGCTCTTATAACCCTTTGCTGCATATCCCTTTGCAACATCAGCATATTTAAGTACGTTAGACTCGGGAACAGTAAGGGCAATATTTGCAATAGCAATAGATTCTGAATCATTATTCACAACAGTAACTGAATGCTTACCCTTAGCGAACTTAAATTCCATAGGATAAACAGTAGCACCCGAAACATCGTACAAAGCCTTCTTTACAAAGCCTTCATAAGAAGTCTGTTCAGGGGCAAACTGGTTCCCGATATCGTCAACACGGAAATCAGAAGCATCTGTCCACATTCTGGGAAGTTCGAGACCATCAGCACCATAGAAAGGATACTCACCGTCGATTTTGATTCCAAGATCAAGATCACGTTCGGAGGAATCGAGCAATACATACTCAAATTCGATATTATAAACTGCATCCTCAGGAATATCAAAGGTATAAGTTACACTTCCCTTTCCGCTTTCCCAAAGAAGCACATTTGTTTTTTCGAACCTATCCCCTGCTTTAACGTCACTTCCATTTTCATAAGCATAGTTAATAGCAGGCACCACAATATCCTCTTTTGCTGCTGGTACATCGGCATTGGAATTACTATACATAGTATAATCGAAATCCCCATTAGTCGATACTACCGGCGTAGAAGAAGAATCGGGAGTGACTGTAGCGGTATCGTCAACATCTTCATCAGGAGCTGCCATTACTGAAACAGAAGCAACTGAGAACAACATAACTAATGCTAACAGCCATGCTAACATACGTAGTGAATTCTTTTTCATTTTGCCACCCTCGTTTTTAGATTTAATATCTTATACAGAAAATCTGTAAATATTACATAGGATCAGTCCATACGTTTGGATCGTCGTAATTAATTCCCGAAGAAGTTGTAGAACTTTCGGAACCTGTAGTGTCAGACGGAACTGACGTGCCTGAAGAATTTGATGAACCCGATGAAGAATCGGAAGAGTTATTTGATGAATCGCTTGAAGAACCAAAAATATCATTAATATCCAGATGAGTATCATTATTATCATTATTACCACCGTTATCGGTAGAACCAGTTATAAGCGAAGAAGCACTTGAATTTTTATCAGAGTCTGAATCATCAGGATTTGTATTACCCTTACATGCAGACAGAGAAAAAAACAAAAGTAACGACACAACAAAAATCATACCTATATTTAAAATGTAACGCATACGATAACTCCATTCGATTTATATGTTAACAAAATAGGTAAAAAATCCACAAAATTGACGAAAAAAATTGCAAAAAGGCAAAATAAACCCAATAATGCAGAATAGTTCTTTTATAGGATACTATGTTTTGGAAAATAAATCTACAAATATATACTGAATTTTATAAACTATCTTACGAATTTATGAATAAAATTTGTAGCATTTGTGAATTCAATTGACATTTTAATAAACGAATAGTATAATTTTAATGTAATTTGATGTAAATATTGCACAATAGCATTGTAAAAATCACCAAAAGCAATATAAATAGAATCATAAAATATTTTAAAATTTTAAATTTTATACAATTTTTCTTAAAATAGTCAGGAGTTTTTATGTATCCATTTAAAGTTGTCGACGAATTTATCTATAATAAAAATAAAGATGTAGCAATAAAGCTCATTAGTAAAACAATTTTTTCGGGTGACAATATATATAACGTAAGTAAATACCCATATTTTGAAATTTGGTTAATGCAGTCTCCACACTGCAACATAACTTTACAGGATAACGAATATGAGTTATACGACGGTGATATTCTTGTTTTTTCGGAAAATGACAGTAAAGATATAATTGCTTCGGATAGCAATGCAGTTTTTTTAATGTTACAAATTGATTCTTCAGCTTTTACTGAAATACTGCCATATAGTTCCCTTTTTGACGAAAACATTTTTTTCAAAAACCATTCACGTCATTTTAAAAACAAGATTACAGGTGTTAATCCGACTGCTAAAACCATAAAAGAATCTTTTTATAAAATGACCGATGCTTTTTCTATTAAACGCCAGGGTTATGAAATAGAAGTATTACAACTCAGTCTTGACATTCTTTTAACATTAGCCAGGGAGACCAATTATCATACCAGCAGCGAAACCTTTAATTCATCGGATGTCTTTTCTAAAACCCATAAATCCTTAAAGAAAGCAATCGATTATATTGATTCTCACCTGAACGAAGAATTATCGCTTGAAAAAATATCTTCTATTGCAGAACTTAGTCCAAATTATTTTTCTAATATTTTCCGTGAGCAAACAGGTGTTAAACTCTGGGATTACATAGGAGAAAAACGTATAGTTTTAGCAACACAGTTGTTGATAGAATTTCCTAATGATTCTATTATTTCCGTAGCTTTAAAATGCGGTTTTAACAACTGCCCCAATTTTAACCGAGCTTTTAAAAAATTCACCGGACAGACCCCAAAGAAATACAAAACATCTTTATTAAGGCAGGAGGAGAATTAATGACACAAAACGACAAATCTATGCGCATGAGATATTTAGTAGAGTATTTAAATAAATGTGCAGATGAATATTACAATAAGAATTCTCCATCTATTTCAGATGCCCAGTATGATGCACTTTTTGATGAGTTAACCCGTTTGGAAAAGGAGACAGGTATTATTCTTTCTTCTTCCCCTACACAGAAAGTAGGTGCTGAAGTTTTAAGCGAACTACCTAAGGTTATTCACCATATTCCTCTTTTGAGC
This sequence comes from Acutalibacteraceae bacterium, assembly GCA_045592625.1. Lineage (GTDB taxonomy): Bacteria > Bacillota > Clostridia > Oscillospirales > Acutalibacteraceae > SIG607. The sequence continues at coordinate 38,082 of JAZNVC010000027.1, read as the reverse complement.
CTTGCTAAAACAAAATCCGCCGAAGATATAAAAGAAATGCTTAATAAAAACGACGGATATTTAGCTCTTAAAATAGACGGCCTTACCGTTGAATTGTTATTCGAAAACGGTGTTCTCACAGAAGCTTCTACACGCGGTGATGGTACAGTAGGCGAACTTATAACACATAACGCAAAAGTGTTTAAAGATATTCCTCGCGTTATTCCGTTTAAAGAAAAACTACGTATTACGGGCGAAGCCTATATCGACACGCTAACATTCAATTCAATAAACGAAAAAATTGAAAACGATGAAGATAAATACTCTACACCGAGAAATTTGGCTGCAGGTTCAGTTCGCCAATTAGATTCTGCAATTTGCAAAGAACGTGAAGTATGTTTTATGCCCTTTAACGTTTTAGAGGGAATGAATAATATTATATCAAGAACGGAAAGACTTAACCTACTTTCCTCATACGGTTTCTCACGAATCCCGTCTTTTGAATTAAAGACTACCGATACCACAGAAACCATTGAAAAATATATTACAAATCTTAAATACGTTGCTTTGGAAAAGGGATTACCAATTGACGGAATTGTATTTTTTTATAATGATGCGGTTTTTTCATCATCCCTTGGCAGAACTGCCCACCACTTCAGAGATGGCATAGCCTATAAATTCGGAGACCCGCACTTTAAAACCATTCTTAATAAAATAGAGTGGAATATTTCAAGAACAGGTCAACTTACCCCTGTGGCAATTTTTACTCCCGTTGAAATTGATAACACAATCGTAGAACGGGCTTCACTCCATAATATGACCTTTATTAAAGATTTAAAATTAAAAATCGGCGACACTATAATGGTTTCAAAGCGCAATATGATTATTCCGCATGTTGAAGAAAATTTAAGCATCGATAATAACGAATATACCCTTAACTACCCTGTCCTATGCCCTGTTTGTAATCAATGTACACAAATCCAAACTACCGAAAATAATGATAGAATTATTGAAGTGCTTTACTGTAAAAATCCAAACTGTGCGGGAAAAAATGTTAAGAAGTTTACCCACTTTGTAAGTAAACAAGCGTTAAATATTGACGGACTTTCGGAGCAAACCGTAGAAAAATTTATAAAAAACGGTTGGCTTCACAGCGTTGGTGATATATTCTCTTTAAATGATTATAAGGAAGAAATAATTTCACTTGAGGGCTTTGGTGAAAAGTCATACAATAATTTAATTTCAGCCATTGAAAGTGCAAAAACCACTTCCCTATCCAATCTTTTGGTAGCAATGAATATAGATTTAATAGGTAAAAGCGGTGCAAAACTTATTGAGGATTATTTTAGTGGAGATGCAAATAAGCTTTTAAACGAAATAGATAACGGCTTCGATTTTACCACTATTGAAGGCTTTGGTGAAATTATGAGCAACAGCATAATTGGTTGGTTTAAAAATTCAGACAACAGAAACGAATTTTTAAAAGTATTATCTTATTTAACCTTAAAGATACCCGAAAATAAAACCAATACAGAATCTATTTTCTTTGGTAAGCGAATAGTTATTACAGGAACCTTCAAAAGTTTCACAAGAGATGAGTTAAGCGAAAAATTAACCGACCTTGGTGCCAAGGTATCAGGCTCTGTTTCAAGCAAAACTGACTTTTTGTTGTGCGGTGATAGTGCAGGTAGCAAACTTGACAAAGCAAAAGCTCTGTCGGTATCCATACTAAATGAAGAAGAGATTTTAAAAGAATTATAAAATTATTAGACTCTTCTTCTTATTTCCTTTCATCATACCATTTAATTAAAAAAGATGCTTCAATTGAAGCATCTTTTATATTATTTAATAAGAAGTTCTGCGATTTGGATTGCGTTGGTTGCGGCACCCTTTCTAACCTGGTCGCCACAGCACCAAATGTTAAGACCCTTTTCATCGGTAAGGTCGGGACGGATACGTCCAACGAAAACGATATCCTGATCACTTGTTTCAAGAGGCATAGGATAGATTTCATTATCCATATCTTCAACATACTTACAACCGGGAGCATTAGAAATAAGTTCTCTTGCCTTTTCTACGCCGATAGGCTCTTCGGTACGAACGAGTACCGATATAGAGTGAGAACGAAGTACAGGAACTCTGATACAGGTACAGCTAACCTTGAGTTCGGGGATGTGCATAATCTTCTGACCTTCATTTTGCATCTTCATTTCTTCGGATGTATATCCCTCAGTTGTAACACCGCCGATTTTTGGAATTACATTATAAGCAATCTGATGAGCAAACACGTTATGTTTAACCGTTTCACCCTTCATAATGGCTTCGGTCTGATTAAGAAGTTCCACGGGACCACCTGCACCTGCACCTGAAACTGCCTGATAAGTACTTGCTATCATACTCTTAATTTTACTTGCTTTATTAAGTGCATTAACAGCAGTAAGAGTAATAATTGTGGAGCAGTTTGGATTAGCTATAATACCATTATGCTTTTTAACATCCTCAGGATTTATTTCGGGAATAACAAGAGGAACATCATCATACATACGGAATGCACTGGAGTTATCAACTAAAACAGCACCTGCTGCTTTAATATGCGGTGCAAATTCTTTTGCAAGAGCATTACTGGCAGCACCAAGAACTATATCAATACCATTAAAAGAATCTTTAGTAGCTTCTTCTACCTTGTAAACATTGCCTTTAAATTCAATTTCTTTGCCAACACTTCTTGCACTGGCTAAAAGTTTAAGGTCGCCTACAGGAAAATCTCTTTCAGCTAAAACCTTTAACATTTCACGACCAACGGCACCTGTAGCACCGAGTATTGCTAAATTATACTTTTTCATAACAGTTCTCCTTATTTCTTAACGAAACTGCTGTAAAGAACCTTAACAGCCTTTTCGAAATCTTCATTACTTACACCTGCGATAATATTAAGTTCCTCACAACTTTGGGAAATCATACGGATATTGATTTTGCTTTCGCCGAGAGCAGCAAAAAGTCTGCCAGACATACCTGGTTTATAAGCCATTTTTCTGCCAACTACAGCAACAATAGCGATATCTTCGGTAACGTTAATGCTATCGGGTTTAACAGATTTTTGAAGGTCGCCCATAATAGCATATAAGCAATCACTAACCGCCTTTGAAGAGACAACAACAGAAACACTGTCAATTCCCGACGGAACATATTCAATACTTACGCCGTACTTTTCAAACACTTCAAGAACTTTACGTAAAAATCCAACCTCAGAAGACATACCGCTTTTAGCAACGGTAACTATTGAAAAGTTCTTTTTGCCTGTAATACCGGTAATAAACTGCTTATCATTATCGTCGTCGGGGAATTTTTCCATAATAAGACTGCCTGCATCTTCAGGAGCATTTGTGTTTCTAATATTAAGAGGAATATTCTTCTGTCTTACAGGGAAAATTGTACCTTCGTGAAGTACCTGAGCACCCATATGAGAAAGTTCTCTAAGTTCTTCATAGGTAATATATTTAATAGGCTCAGGATTTTCAACAATTCTTGGGTCAGCCATTAAAATACCGGAAACATCTGTCCAGTTTTCATATACATCAGCTTCCAAAGCAGCAGCAGCAAGAGCACCTGTGATATCAGAACCACCCCTGCTCATTATGCGAATTGCACCGTTAGGCATTGTGCCGTAAAAACCGGGAATTACTACCTTTCTTCCGTCTGCAAGTTCTCGAAGCAGTTCATAAGATTTTTCAGTATCAATAGTGCCATCAAGTTTAAAACGCACCCAACGTGCAGAATCGACAAAATCAAATCCAAGATAGTCAGCCATAAGACGAGCAGAAAGATACTCACCGCGAGAAACAAGTTCATCCTTACTGATACCTGTTTTTAACTTTTCGGCAATTTTATTAAGTTCAGACTCAATATCGGTTTTAAGGCCGCAATCATTACGAATTTCAATATAACGCTTTGAGATCATATCAAATACGCCTTCACTGGAAACGCCATACTTAACGTGAGCGTGGCAAAGTAAAAGAAGGTCGGTAATTTTATGGTCTTCCGAAAAACGTTTTCCGGCCGCAGAAACAACAACTACTCTACGCGAAGGATCACTCTCAACAATTGATTTAACCTTAGCGAACTGATTGGCGTCAGCCATAGAAGTTCCGCCAAATTTTAAAACTTTTAACATTTTAATACCCCTTTATATTTCAGTAATACCTGCAATAAAGCATTCTTTACCACATTCAAGAGCTTCTTTACAGAATTTATGCATCAACTCTACAGAAACCTCCTCGGTAATCATGCCCATACCACATTGAATTTTAGATAAACCGTTAAACCATTCATTATTATAATCGGTTCTTACGTAATATTTGTGAACACAATCGGAATTATTTATGACACAGTCATTCATAATATCGTTATATGCTTTTTTAACGCCCAAGCTTACGTCGATACAATCTTCAACTACAGTATATGCAGTTGGATATCTTCCTGCGCCATATCCGTAAAAACTCTCTCTGCCAACATGCTCTGCTTCAAAGGTAATCAAATTCAGATTTGAGTGAATAGAAGCTTCAAGAGACTTATTGCTTACAAAGGTAGGTTCAACAAAAACAGATAAATGGTCATTTTTATCATAAGCTACACCAATTAGCTTACAAGTACGGTTCATTTCTTCACAAGCAGAAATATCAATATCTTTAATATAACGGATACCTGCAACATCAACATAATTTTTGTCAATAGCTACAGAAAAAGCAATATTAGCAGACAGTGTAACCTTACAAAGCGTATCAATACCGTCAATATCTGCACTTGGGTCTCTTTCCGCATAGCCAAGGTCTTGAGCTGTTTTGAGGCACTGGGAAAAATCGGCTTTATCGGTATGCATAGCATCAAGAATAAAGTTTGAAGTGCCATTCATAATTCCGCTAACTTCACATACTTTAGCACAACGTGATACACGTTCAAGATTAACAAGCCACGGGATGCCTCCGCCAACTGCAGCAGTATATCTTAATGCCACCTTATTCTCTTTAGCCAACGTGGTAAGTTCTTCATAGTAAGTACTTAAAAGAAGTTTATTAGCAGTTATAACATTCTTTCCTTTTTTTAGCGAAGCGGCTATAAACTCATAAGCAGGATGCAGCCCGCCAATAACCTCAACAACCGTATCAACAGTAATGTCATTTAATATTTCATTAAAATCAGTAGTAGAAATTGCAGAAATATCATTATGGTTAACAACATCAAGTACATACTTTACTTCAATATCATTTCTGTCAGCCAAAATATCATAGACACCAACGCCTACGGTACCAAAACCAAGAATAGCTACTTTCATTTTTTACCTCTTTCATATTTGTACGTCTACGGCGTACAAAATTGGAAACGTATTATTAAAATCAATTTTATATAATTTACCATATTTTATGCTAAAATGCAATATTAAAAATTAAATATTGTCATAATGCATAAATTTTTCGTTAAAATTTAATCATATTAATGCGAAACATAAATAAAATTGTACGCGACTCAAACACACACAACTAACCTATGCTTATTTCGCCAAATTTCTTAATTTCTCAAGATATTTTTTAGGTGTGCATCCAACTTCCCTGTTAAAACACCTTATCATATTACAGGCATCCGTAAAACCGCATTTTTCTGCAACGGTTTGCTCAATTTCGCCCTCTCTCAACATAGAAACGGCATTTTTAAGTCTACAACGGTTGATATATTCATTAAGAGTGACACCCGTATATTTTTTAAAAGCAGTCATAACGGTAGTTCTTCCAACTCCCAGCATTTCGGATAGTTCGGATGCCACTATTTTTTTATTATAATTTAAGGAAATATAAGTAAGACATTCATTAATAAAAGGAGGCATTTTAGAAAAATCACCGCTTTGCTTCATATTTTCCGAAAGAATAGAAATCAAATACAAAAGTAACAGTCTTTTTCTTAACGCATTGGTTTCAAAGCTTATTTTTTCCGCCAATTCAACATACTTTTTACATTGTTCTTCGTTAATTTCCAGCACGGTTCCCTGAGGTCCGAAAACCTGTAACAAATCTTGTAACTGTGATAATTCGCCCATATAATCTGTTTTGAAATTAATATTTATACGATAGTACAGCACATCAGTTTCGCAGTAAATATAGTGAGGAGTATGGGGACGAAGTAAGACAATTTTTGACTTCGTACTATGTTCCATAGAATCGGTAAGCAGAACATTAACATTACCTGAAACTATAATGCTTATTTCGTAGTAATCATGCATATGATAATCGGTCATTCTGGGAATGTAACCTTTATATTCATCAACCCTTATATCTTCAGAATTTTTGTCTATTCCGAAATTGACATATTTAATCGACATAAAAATCACACCTTTCCATTAAATATTATCATATTGTCCACAAATTTGCAACAAAAAACAACCAAATCAAAGATTGGTTGTTTTTTCGTACAATAATTTATAGTTGTTCAAGTAATTTAAGCACATATTCATATACTCTATTTACCGATGACACTGACAATCTTTCTCTGGGAGTATGAATATCTTTCATATCAGGACCGATTGAAACAGCATCCAGGTCTGATATTTTTTCACTTAACAACCCACATTCCAGTCCGGCGTGTATCGCGACTACTTCGGGGAGTTTACCATACATTTCTTTATATACATTTGCCATAGATTCTCTAAGTTTTGAATCTTTTTTATATTCCCAGGCCGGATAATGACCATCTGAAAGCATATGCCCATCAAATGAAGCAACATATGCTTCAAGGTTCAAAAGCAAATCCATTTTAGCGGTGTTGACGCTACTTCTTACGGCAAAGGAAGCACTAATATAATCTTTCCCTGTTTTAAGAACACCAAGATTAAGGCTTGTCTCAACCAAATCTTCTATATCATCGCTCCATTTAATTATACCATTTGGTACATTTTTAAGAAAATCTATAATTTTTTTAGTTGACAATAATGTCATTGCTCTAATATGCATTTCTGATTTTGAAACAGAAACACTAAGTCCTAAATCGCTATTAACCCTATATTTATCAATAAATTCTTTAGCTTGTCTCTCAAAATCTAATTCACTGGCAACGATTATTTGTGAATTAGCAGGAATAGCATTATCTTTAAGACCGCCGTTAATAGAAACAATACGAATTTTACCCAATGATGCCAATAAATCTGCAGCTACCTTATTTGCGTTTAATCTGCCTTTATGAATTTCAACCCCTGAGTGTCCTCCCATTAAACCATCAATAACAATATTATAGCACGGCAAATAATTTTCTTCAAAATCAACAGGAACAATAAGTTCCGCATGTACACCGCCCGCACAGCTTACAGTAAAAACGCCTTCTTCTTCAGAATCTATATTTATTAATCTTTTACCTTTTAACAGCGAACCATCCAGAGCCTGTGCTCCGTACATACCTGTTTCCTCATCTACGGTAAAAAGTACTTCAAGGGCGGGATGAACTGCTGTATCGCTTTCCAAAATAGCAAGAGCAATTGCAACAGCAATACCATCATCGCCACCTAAAGTTGTTCCGTTTGCAAAAACAAATTCACCGTCAGTATTAACTTCTATACTTTCTTTTATAAAGTCAAATTGAACATCGGGATTTTTTTCACAAACCATATCAAGATGTCCTTGAATAATAACAACATCGGAATCTTCTTTTCCCTTAGTAGCAGGTTTTTTTATAATAATGTTTCCGATTTTTTCTCGGACATAATCTAGATTGTGTTTTATAGCAAAATCTTCGCAAAAATCACTGATTTTTTCAGTATTACCTGAACCATGCGGGATTTTACATATTTCTTCAAAATAATAAAATACCCTTGAAGGCATAAGCTTACTTAATTTACACATAATTTCCACCCAATACTTTTCTTATATTAATCACATATCATTTATTATAAAAAAACTCTTTTGTCTATTATGACAAAAGAGTTTATGTGGTGCGGATAATGGGACTTGAACCCATACGTCGGTTGACACACGCCCCTCAAACGTGCCTGTCTGCCTATTCCAGCACATCCGCATTTGCGACTTAAATATATTAACATAATAGTTTTTATTTGTCAACCTTATTTTTTCTTTTTTTAAAATATTTTTTATAAAAAAGAAAACCGTCAGTTTTCCGACGGTTTTTGGAATAAATTAATACATACCGCCCTGAGCAGCAGCCGCTGCAGCAGCCGCATTAGCAGCCTGAGCATCCTCTTTTTTATCCGCTACCAATGTTTCGGTAGTAAGAACCATCGAAGCAACAGAAGCGGCATTTTGAAGAGCAGAACGTGTAACCTTAGTAGGATCGACAATACCTGCTGCTATCATATCGGTATATACTTCTTTGTAAGCATCAAATCCATAGTTTGCTTTTCCAGTTGAAATAATCTTATCAACAATAACAGAGCCTTCAAGACCTGCATTTGCAGCAATCTGACGAATAGGAGCTTCAAGAGATTTAAGAACTATGGAAGCACCCGTCTTTTCATCGCCATCCAGATTTGAAATCAGTTCATTAACAGAATCAATAGCATTAACCAATGCAACGCCACCGCCCGCTACAATGCCTTCTTCTACTGCAGCTTTAGTAGCAGATAGTGCATCTTCTATACGAAGTTTTTTCTCTTTCATTTCTATTTCGGTTGCGGCACCAACCTTAACAACAGCCACACCGCCCGCTAACTTAGCTAGACGTTCCTGAAGTTTTTCTCTATCAAAATCCGAAGTGGTAACCTCTATCTGACTCTTAATCTGACCGATACGGTCGTTAATGAGGTTCTTATCTCCGGCACCTCCGACAATAACAGTAGTTTCTTTACCAACCTTAACCTGAGCAGCACGACCAAGCATATTGATAGTAGTTTCCTTTAAGTCGAGTCCTAATTCTTCTGTAATAACTTCGCCGCCGGTAAGAATAGCGATATCACGAAGCATTTCTTTTCTTCTGTCGCCAAAACCAGGAGCCTTTACACCAACACAGGTGAAAACTCCGCGAAGCTTATTAATTATAAGATTAGAAAGTGCATCACCCTCTATATCTTCTGCGATTATAACCAGTTTTTTGCCAGTTTGTACTATTTGTTCAAGAAGAGGAAGAATTTCTTGAATTGATGAAATTTTTTTATCTGTAATGAGTACAAGTGCATCATCAATAATTGCTTCCATCTTATCGGTATCGGTTGCCATGTAAGGAGTAATATATCCTCTGTCGAACTGCATACCTTCAACTACATCAATATATGTTTCAGCAGTTTTTGATTCTTCAACAGTAATAACTCCGTCAGCAGTTACCTTTTCCATAGCCTCTGCTATAAGATTACCAATTATTTCATCACCTGCAGAAACGGTAGCAACTCTTGCTATATCTTCACTGCAGGTAACCTTCTCGGAGTTGGAAATTACGGTAGCAACTGCGGTATCCACTGCTTTAGCTATACCTTTTTTAAGAACCATTGGATTTGCACCAGCAGCAACATTCTTCATTCCCTCTAAAATAAGAGCCTGAGCAAGAACAGTGGCGGTAGTAGTGCCATCACCCGCTGCATCATTAGTTTTTACGGATACTTCTTTTACAAGCTGAGCACCCATATTTTCAAAAGGATCGTCCAGTTCTATATCCTTAGCAATAGTAACACCATCATTTGTAATAAGAGGAGAACCGTATTTTTTATCGAGTACAACGTTTCTACCCTTGGGGCCAAGAGTAACTTTAACAGCATTTGCAAGCTGATCAACACCCGATTGCAGTGCTTTTCTTGCATCTTCGCCAAAAATAATTTGCTTTGCCATATCTAAAAACTCCTTTATTATTCTACTATAGCCAAAATATCTGCGAGAGAAACTATGCTGTAGTCTTCTCCATCGAGCTTAACTTCAGTTCCGGAATATTTTGCAACTAAAACTTTATCCCCAACCTTAACGATCATAGGAATAATATTGCCGTTTTTATCATATGCACCGGGGCCAACTGCCACAACCTCAGCAACCGACGGTTTTTCTTTAGCAGCTGCAGTAAGAATTATACCGCTTTTAGTAGTTTCTTCTGCTTCTGTCATACGAGTAACTACTTTATCAGATAAAGGTTTGATAGTCATTTTAAATACCTCCAATTAATGATATGCGAAAAAACGCACCAACATAACATAATGAGCTGAAATATATTTTACCCTTTTTTTAAGCAAAAATCAAGGGGTTTTGGTAATTATTTGCATTTTTGATTAAAGAGTTAACGAGTGAGGAAGGAATTAAAAACTTTACACCACTTTTAATTATTTCAAAATCCATTGTCTCCGCCTCAATAATCTCACCGTCTAAATTAATAGGCACCTTAACATCGGATTTAATAGTAAATTTTTCACCTGAACTGCTATGGACAAAACTTAGTCCTTGTACCTGCCCTTTTTTATATCTGCCTATAAATCGGAGTATTTTAAGTTTTGAGATACCATCAACTATGGTAAAATTCAATCTGCCGTCAAAGGGCGCAGCATTAGGTGCTGCAAGAAAACCTCCGCCATAAGCAGGACCGTTTGCAACAACGGCAAACAGACAGTCTTTTGTTCCTAATTCTTTACCGTCTGCAGTCAATGTAAGTCGACAACCGATTTTACCCAAAAAGCATTTAACAATAGCTAGATTATAAGCCATACTACCGCTTACAAACGGTACTCTGCGGAAATTAGACATATATTTTGCAACAACCGCATCCATACCTGCCGAACATCCATTAAGACAATAGTACTCTCCCGCCTTTATTACATCCATTTTAACAGGCTGACCTGCAATTTGGTCATCAAAATCTCTAAAAGCACTTTTCTTTTCCTTAGGGAAAAATTTCAAAAAGTCGTTAGCGGACCCAATAGGTATTACCGCCAGTATTACGTTGTCATATCCCATAATGCCATTAAGAGCTTCAAATACGGTACCTTCCCCTCCGGCAAGAAAAATGGTAACCTCATCTCCCTTGGTGGCGTGTTCACGGGCAAAACGTTTTGCATCGCCCGAAGCAGCTGTAAGTTGAACGGAATATTCAAGCTTATTATATGAGCAATATTCTGCTATTTCTAAACAAAGTTTCTTTACAGTTCTGCCCTTACCGGCGGCAGGATTAATAATAAACACATATCTCATATTTTTACCCCTGCTTAAAATACATAAACAACTGACATTTTATCATACCATTATAAAGTTTACGGCGCTTATCTGCTTCTCTACCGAAGAACTTTTCAAATTCATCATGGGGACTTATCATAAAATACTTTTGACCGTTGCCGCTTACAAAACGCTCTCCCATAACTTTATACAGATTTTCCGCCTCTTTTATATCCAATAAACGTTCGCCATAGGGTGGATTTGCAAGTACAAGGCAACGTTTATCAGGTGCTACAAAGTCTTTTATATCTGCCGCAACGGCTTTTACATATTTATCTACTCCTGCAAAACGAGCATTTTTTAAAGTAAGTTCTACTGCCTGAGGGTCGATATCATAACCTGTTGCGGTAAAGTCAATGTCGGTAAGAATTTTTGATTGTGCAAGACTTCTTTCCTCTTGCCAAACATTATTACTAATAAACGGGAAACGTTCAGCAGCGAAGTTTCTGCGTAAACCTGGAGCCATTTTTTTAGCCATCATAGCAGCTTCAATCAGCAACGTACCTGATCCGCAGAATGGATCAATGCAAACAGTATCAGGATAAATACGTGCCATATCACATATTGCTGCCGCCAAAGTTTCTTTCAAAGGAGCAGCATTTGAGTTTCTTCTATACCCTCTCTTATGTAAACCCTCACCCGAAGTATCTATCATCATTGTCACTAAATTTTTGTGTATAGAAAACCTAATTTTATATTCAGTATCAGTTTCCTCAAACCAAGAAATAGAGTATTTGGATTTTAGACGTTCTACTATTGCTTTTTTTATAATAGATTGACAATCAGGAATGCTTGAAAGCTGAGAATTAATACTCCAACCATTTACGGGAAAAGCATCTTTTTTTCCTATAAAATTTTCCCACGGCAAAGATTTAACGTTTTCGAAAAGTTCAGTAAAGGTTAATGCTTCAAACTCTCCCACATTTATTAAAATACGTTCAGAAAACCTGGAATTAATATTAGCTCTAACAAGCATATTATTATCACCGTTAAGTTTTACCCTACCGTTTTCTGCTAAAACATCATCAAAACCCATACGTCTGAACTCATCAGCCGCAATACCTTCGATTCCAAACAAACAGGGTGCAATTAAATTATACTTAGTCATTTTAAATTTCCCACATTATAGTTTTATTTTAATATGTCTGGTTACGTGACAACCAATATTTACAGCAACCGGCAAGCCTGCAATATGAGTGGGTGCTGTTTCAATATTTACATAAAGTGCTGTTGTATCCCCGCCGAAACCTTGAGGACCAATATTTAGTTTATTGATTTCTTCAAGAATTTCATTTTCGAGTTCGCAGTAAAACGGATTACTATTCCTTTCATGTGCACTTCTGCAAAGAGCTTTTTTGGAAAGTAAAGCGCATTGTTCAAAATCCCCTCCGATTCCCACACCAATTACCATGGGAGGACAAGGATTTGATGCTGCATTTTTAACCGTATTAACAACCGCTTCAATAACACCTTTTCTGCCTGCAACAGGAGTCAGCATAATTACTTTACTCATATTTTCACTACCAAAACCCTTAGGTGCTACAACAATCTCAACTCCATCGCCATCAACTATTTCGGTATGTATAATAGCGGGAGTATTATCTTCAGTATTAACTCTGTTTAAGGGATCGCTTACAACCGACTTTCTGAGCATACCGGAAATGTAACCGTTTCTAACACCTTCATTAACAGCGTTACACAAAGAACCGTCGGTAAAGTGTACCTCCTGACCGATTTTTAAAAAAATTACAGTCATTCCTGTATCCTGACAGATAGGTATATCCATCTTTTCAGCCGCATCAATATTTTCAAGAATATCGCCAAGTACACTTTTGGCAGTAATATTGCTTTCGTAATTATAAGAACTCTTTATCTTACACACTAAATCATCAGGCAAAAATTTATTAGCCTGTATGCAAAGTTTTTCAATCTCATCCCTTATGATATTTACGGAAAGTTCTCTCATTTAACAAACATCCTTTCAGTAAAAAAGGCAGACATAATGTCTGCCAAATAAGTGAAACTACTTAACACCGGCACCGCGTTTTGACCGACGAGTCTCAGGATTTTTACGTTTTAAATCAGAAAACTTTTCGTCACTTGTCTGTTTAAAACGATTCATCATTTCCTCAAATGAAGCAGGCTCTTGCTTTTTAGGAGCCCAAGTATAAGAAGGGTCAACTTTAGTCTGTTCGCGTATAGTAGAACCTTTCTTTTTATCAAAACGCTCTTTCTTTGGTTCTTCCTGCACACGTTTAATACTGAGGCTGATTTTTCCATCCTCCCCTACGCTTAACACCTTCATTTTAACGGTATCATTTTCCTTTAGAAATTCGCGAATGTCTGTAACGTAACTTCGGGCAACTTCAGAAATATGTACCATACCGCTAACATTATCACCTAAATCGACAAAAACGCCGAAATTAGTGATACCGGTAATTTTACCCTCAACTATCTGTCCTACTTCAACCTGCATAAACTATGCATATCCCCCTTAATTTTTGTTTCAATTACCTGAAACGTCTATAAAAACCTGCTCGTCCGCAAATACATAGCCAAGTCTGTCACGAGCAGCTTTTTCAATAATCTTAACCTCATTACCTTCGGCGAGAAGAATTTTATATTCATCTATTTTTCGCTCTGTCTCAGCTATTTGCTCATTATAATAAATAAGTTTTCTTTTGCCGTCAGCAAGTTCTGTCCATAAAGAAGAAAGAGAATATATTAGATAAACCGAAACAAACAGTACAAGAACACGTAATATAATACTTCTTTCCTTCTTTTTCTTCATAGCCTAACTCCACCATAAATTAATTCAATATGATTATACAACAATATACCTCTATCTTTCAAGAGTTTTTTTACTACTATTACGTATTTTTAATACTTTTTTTACCTTTTTTATTCCCCATAACACACTTTTTGCTATAATAGAAGCTATTTTGTTAATAAACTTTAAAAAATAATTCAGCAACCAAGCGGCTACGGGAAAAAGTAACTTTGATAAAGTTATTCGGTATACAAAAAATCCCGCTATAATTGAAATAAGTACATATGCCCTTACTTCACCGTTGCATCTAGCCATTAAAAGCATAAATGTAATAAAAGTAGCAATTATAAAAAATATAATATCTTCTATAAAAACAGTTATTTTTTTATGAATTATACATTTTCTTAAAGTGCGAAAAAAATCAAAAAAGACTGATAGCAATATTCCAACCACTAATGCACAAAAAAAAGACGTCAGTTGCGACTTTATAGTTATTTCCCACATAATTATTTAAACAGTTTACCCATCAAGGAACTTTTACCTTTATTATCATTAAGATACACTACTGCGTTAATTTTTCCCTCGGTTTCCATATCGCCCGTTTCGTTGCCAAAACTATGTATTTTAAGTTCAGTACCTTTAATCAACAGTTTACCCATAACCGTTAAAAGTGTAATTGTTTCGTCATCGAAATTTAATATATCTACAACACCTGTAATTCTTATTTTCTTTCTATTTTCGATTTCGATATTATGTTCATTGTTATTTTGAATTATATCGTTCATAAAAAATCACCTTCCACAATAATATATTGCGAAAGGCAGATTATTATGTTATTCAATTATTTTATATAGAGAAATTGCATCATCTTTTTTTACGGTTTCGCAAATCTGTGTGACCTGAGCCTTTACAGTTCTGGTTCCGAATGCAATTTCAATTATATCGCCCATTTTAACATCATATGAAGCTCTTGCAACCTTACCGTTTACTATCACTCTGCCGGCATCACAAGCTTCATTTGCAATAGCACGTCTTTTGATAATCCTTGAAATTTTTAAATACTTATCCAGTCTCATAAAATTCTCCTAAAAAAACCGAGCCACCCTTATGGGTGGCATCTGATTTATTAGATAGCGTCTTTGAAAGCTTTACCAGCTTTGAATACAGGAGCCTTAGAAGCAGCGATTTCAATCTTAGCCTTAGTCTTAGGATTGATACCGGTTCTTGCAGCGCGCTCGCGTACTTCGAAAGTGCCAAAACCAACTAAAGCAACTTTTTTACCGGCTTTGAGTTCAGCCTCAACGGTCTCGATAAAAGCAGCGAGAGCCTTGTCAGCGTCTTTCTTTGCGATACCGGCTTTTTCAGCGATGGCAGCAATAAGTTCTGTCTTGTTCATATTGATAACCTCCATAAAAATATTTTCAACAGTATAAACTGTATGAAATCAATCTATTTTTGCTTTAATCCAATATTCATCAAGCTTGTCCGAAGACAACTCATTGATATCATATCCGTCAGCAATAATATTATTTTCCGCTTTTTCAAATCTATTTGTAAATTTTACTACAGAACGACTAAGAGCTTCTTCACAGTCAATAGAAAGAAGTCTGCCGATATTTACAACAGAAAATAGCAAATCCCCAATTTCTTCGGTAAGTTTTTGCTTATCACCTAAAGAAAGCTCAGACATAAGCTCAGCGGATTCTTCATCAATCTTTTTAAAAGCATCCAAAACATCGGCAAAATCATAACCGGCCTTTGAAGCTCGTTTTTGCACCTTTTGTGCTCTAAGAAGTGCCGGAAAAGCAGCCGGAACACTTTTTAATGTATCCGAATAGGTTTTTTGAGATTTTTCAACTCGTTTAAGTATTTCCCAATTATCCAGAACCTTTTCGGAAGTATCAGCGACAACATTGCCAAATACATGAGGGTGACGATACACCAGTTTTTTAGATACATTGTCAACAACATCAGAAAAGTCAAATTCATTATCTTCTTCAGCCATTATTGCGTGAAAGACCACCTGCATAAGTACGTCGCCTAATTCTTCGCACATATCGGTTGAGTCATTGCGGTCAATCGCATCAACTACTTCATAAGTCTCTTCTAAAAAATTATTTCTGATAGAAGCATGAGTTTGCTCTTTATCCCAAGGACAACCATCAGGGGCTCTGAGTTTTTTCATTATATTTAACAATTCATCTATTGTATACTTGTGCTCATTTGAATCCGTATATAACTTTATCATATTTTCACCTAAAAATCAATAGTTATTTAAAAATTTTTGTTAAAAAAATACCAAAAACACACTTTTTTTGAGATTTTTATTTAATAATGTGCAGTTTTTCAAGAAATGCGGCAATAGCTTTGCCTTTAGGGAATCCCTCAATATCTTCTTTACTAAGTGTTTTTAGTGCAAAAAGTACTACCATATAAATAATAACAGCAACAGCAACACCGCAAACGGTGGCAAGAAAATCGCCTTTATTTAATTTAGTTATCAGCGTACTGACAAAATATGCACCTACCCCACAGCAAAGAGCTGAAATAAACGGTTTAACAATAACGGCAAAAAAGTTAAACTTAACACCGGTATGTTTAATCAAACAATACATATTGGAAATAAAGATAAATACGTAACAAAGAGTTGTGCCTATCGGTGCACCCATTATATTGATTTGGGGACGTCCTACCAAAATAGCATTAACAATAATTTTAAGCACAGCGCCTATAGCAATGTTTCTGACAGGAAGCATTGGTTTGCCAATAGCTTGAAGCATATTTGTCATTGGTACGCTCAACCCCGAAAAGACAGCCGCCACACCAAGCATCCTAAGTATCGGAGCACCAATTTCAACAGGAGCAACACCTTTGTATAAAAGCCCCATTATGTTAGGTGCAATAGCACAAAGACCAATTCCTGCAGGAATTGCAATTACAGCTGTAGTTCTTAAAATGGTTTCCATAGTTTTCTTAACAGCAGTCATATTCTTTTCTACCCAAACAGTAGTAAGAAAAGGAACAGAACCAATACCCAAAGTAGCTGTGATAGTAGGAATTAAATTGTAGAAAACATATGCCTCGCCTCTTATCCCATACAAAAACGTGGGCATATTTGAAGCAGAAAGAACCTCTCTGCCAAGTGCGGAAGCATTAGCGTTATAATCTGTTACAGAAGCAGCGTACATATTTGAAATATAATCAAAAGAATCTGTCATAACATTCTTTAGCTGCCATTTAACCATAAAGGTATCAATAAACAAGGTAATATTGTTAGCAAGGGAACTTAATGCTACAGGTATTGCGATTACAAGCAAAGCCTTTAAAATCACCCTTCCCGTACTGCTTTCCGGGGAACTTTCATAAGAAACACTATCGATTGAATCTCCAATAAATTTGTGCCGCAAAATAAGGAAAGCTGCGGCGGCTATAGTACCTACCATAATTCCGCCAAGAGCACCGGCAGCTGCATAGGCTACGTTAGAGGTAATTTTAAGAACAATGTATGCAAAAGAAAAGCCCAGAATAAGCTTTCCAAGTGCTTCTATAATATCAGAAATTGCAGTAGGATACATATTATGAAGACCCTCATAATATCCTCTGTATGCTGACATATAACTGCAGAAAAATATTGTTGGTGCAATCATTAATACACAAACAGCAACATTCTTAGCATCGGTAACATTATCAGTAGTGGATACAGCATAAAAATAGGTAGCGCAAAGCATAATCACAAAACCTGCAATACCCGTAACAAGAAATGCTTTTTGAGCTATATTCAACGTTTTACGTGCATCTTTAAGTTTGCCTTGTGCAACAGATGCTGCGGTAAGACGAGAAACAGCAATGGGAAGTCCTGCCATCGAAAGTGCATATATAGGCAAAAATAAATCATATGCGGAGGAAAAATACCCAAAGCCCAAGTCACCGATTAAGCTTTGAAGTGGGATTTTGAAAATAGCACCGATAATTTTAACAATAACGGTAGAAGCAAGTAAAATTATAGCACCACGTTCAAAGTTTTGTTCCTTTACTTTCTTATTTATCATGATACATTCCTTTCTGCCAACACTTTTATAAGATTTAGTATTATATCAGCAGGAGCAATATGGTCGCTGTATGCTACTGCAGTGTAAGAACTTTCTGCATCATCTCCGGCATCATCAGAAATTTGTCTCACACTAGCAAATGCCATGCCCGTCTGATGACAAACAGAAGCAATTGCGGCAGTCTCCATATCACAAGATATAGCATTAAAATTAGTTTTAAGCTTATCTCTCAGTTCATCGCTGTTTATAAAACAATCTCCCGATACAGCCATTCCTATTTTAGCTTCGAAAGATAGTTTTGAAAGAAGCTCGGTTAATTCCTTGTTAGAATTATAAATGTAGGTTTGTGCAGGTTTTTCACACAGCTTATAACCAAGACAGGTCAAATTGAAATCATACTCAATAAATCTATCGTTAATAACAATTTCACCCTTTTTGACAGATGAAATACCACCAGAATAGCCAAAGTTTAATATAGTATCGCATCCAAGTGAATATAGGTACATCGTTGCAGAAGCAGCGTTAACCTTACCAATGCCGCAATGCACTGCATAAACCTCGATATCATTAATTGAAAATTGATAGCAATCTCTACCGAAAAAGCCTATATTATTTGCATTTTCAATTTTTTTAACAAGTGGCTTATATTCACCGTCATCTGCTACAATTATCCCGATTTTATTAAACATCTTCCGTTTCACCTAACTTATTGTAATTTTTATAAAATTCACTAATACCTTTTTTGCGAAGAATCAATTCATCAAATCTGTTTATATATTCATAAGGGTATTTAAAGTTAAATATTCTTTCAATATAATTTCCGCCCGGCTCTCTGAGTTTAGTAACTGCAGCGGCACCACAAGCAAGAATAGTATGTGTTTCATCCATAATGAAAACATTGTAAAGGCATTCTTTGCCGATTTTAGCATAACCAACATTTTCAAGATTACCTACCGTCTTGCTTTGACGATACATATAATATGGCAAAATCTTGTTTTGGGATAACTTATTGCGGGCATAAGACACCATTTTGTCTGCAACCTTCCCCGCTTCTATTTCGGGAAAATCACCCGCAATGTTCATTTTCGAAGAACGTTTCATGGAAAGAGAATGCACCGTAATACTTTCAGGATTAAGGGCTAATAATTGTTCAACAGTATTTATAAAGCTATCAAGAGTATCCCCGGGCAGCCCTGCTATTAAATCCATATTTATATTATCAAAACCAACTTTTTTAGCGAGATTAAAAGCATCTATAGTCTGCTTTGATGTATGTCCCCTGCCAATAACCTTTAAAACATTATCATTCATAGTCTGTGGGTTAATGCTGATACGAGTCGCTCCACATTCCTTTATGGCAATTAATTTTTCTTCAGTAATAGTATCAGGTCTTCCTGCTTCTACAGTAAATTCCAACAAATGAGATAAATCAAACGATTTTTTTACTGTGTCCAGCACTACTCTTATCTGATTAGCATCAAGAGTTGTTGGTGTACCGCCACCCATATATATAGTTTTAAGTTTTAAATTGTTTTCTTTTGCAATAACCGCAGTTAGTTCTATTTCTTTACAAAGATATTCTACATAAAGAGGAATTAAATGTTCTGCTTTTTCTATGGCATGAGATACAAAAGAACAGTAGGAACATCTGGTGGGACAAAACGGAATAGAAATATACAGACTAAAAGAATCTTTTTCGGAAAGTGAAATGATTTTAGCTTCGCCTAAATGTGTTTCTTCACACAGAGAAATCTTTTGGTCACTAACATAAAATTTTTCTTTAAAAAATTTCTTAACCTTTTCTTGTGAACCTAATTCATTAACCACAGACGAATAAAGTCTTGCAGGTCTTATACCCGTAACAATCCCCCATTTTGGCGAATATGTAGTAAGTTCGCTAAAGCATTTAAATAGTAAAGCTGCAAGTTCTCTTTCTGCATCACGCTGATTGAAATTATTTTTTAA
This sequence comes from Acutalibacteraceae bacterium, assembly GCA_045592625.1. Lineage (GTDB taxonomy): Bacteria > Bacillota > Clostridia > Oscillospirales > Acutalibacteraceae > SIG607. The sequence continues at coordinate 18,151 of JAZNVC010000027.1, read as the reverse complement.
AATCCCTTGATGCTCAAAAAATTTGTCATTTACTAAAACACTGGCGTATATATTGTTGCCGCAAAGTTTAGTAACAGCCAGACTATCGCTTTCTATTAAATCATAACTTATTTGTATTTTTTCAAAAGGGATAAAAAGTCGGCACAGTTTTTCCATTTCATATTGAAATGTGTGTCCAATACAACATAAATTCATTTTAATTTTCTCTCATAAAGGGATTGTTTTGTTTCTCATAAGATAAACGTGAAGCCGAACCGTGACCCGCATACACATCGAAATCGCCTTTAATTTCAAAAAGACGTTTAAGGGAAAAAGCCAGTTCTTCACTGTCGCCGCCTATAAAATCGGTTCTTCCTACACTAAGTCTGAATAAGGTATCTCCGCTAAACATCCAGTCACCAATAATAAAACAGGCACTTCCTTTAGAATGTCCGGGAGTGATTAAAACCTTAACACTAATATTTCCTATGTTAATCAACTGATTATCAGTTAATGTGTAATCGGCTGTAAGGGGTTCAAAATCAATACAAAAGCGTTCACACAAATTAACCGAACCATCGCTCAAACCTTTGGCATCCGCTTCTGATATGTAAATTTTTCCTCCGCTTAATTTTCTGGCTTCATTGGCACCTAAAATGTGGTCAAAATGATTATGGGTAAGCAAAATTGCAAAATCTTTCCAACTGTTTTCTGAGATGAACTCACGAATCTCATCTGTCATTTGACCGGGGTCAATAATAATAGCAGAGCTATCATCAGAAATAAGATAAACGTTTTGATCCATATAAGGAATAGTTACAGTTTTTAGTCTCATTAATTTTTTCTCCAGATTTCAGTATCAAGAATTATGGTAACCGGACCATCGTTCAGAAGTTCCACCTTCATATCTGCACCAAATTCACCTTTTTGAACATTATTAATTCCGTTCTCTTTAAGAAGTTCGCAAAATCGTTCATATTCCAGATTAGCAGCAACAGGTTCTTTTGCGAGTATAAAAGAAGGTCTGTTTCCCTTTTTAGTATCAGAGCAAAGCGTAAAATTTGAAATAACCAAAACACTTCCGTCAATATCTAAAAGAGATAAATTCATTTTATCGTCTTCATCACAAAAAATTCTTAGTGCACTAACCTTTTTAGCAAGTATTTCAGTATCTGCACGAGTATCATTTTCATATACTCCGAGAAAAACAAGAAAACCTTTTTCAATAGCACCAATAATATTTCCATCGACGCTGACTTTTGCATTTTTAACTCTTTGTATAACTGCCTTCATAAAAACACCTGTTATTTATTTAATCTTTCTACACTATACACACCATGTATTTTTTCTAATCTGTTGATAATGTTTCTTAAATGCTCAACACCCTCGGTACTAACGGTTATAACCGTTACGCTGTTACCTTTTTTAGTGGGATGTGCATTGATACTGTGAAGTGCTACGCGCATATTAATAAGGGTTTGAGAAATATCAAGAATAAGCCCTTGTCTGTCAATAGCGGTTATCTGTAATGATGCCATAAAGGTTGATGGTAAATTATCGGCCCAATATGACGCAATCCAACGAGCAGGTTCGGCACTGTCTTCAATATTTTTCGGAACGTTAATACAATCACGTTTGTGAATAGAAACACCATGTCCGCGAGTGATAAAACCAATAATACTATCGCCCGGAAGAGGAGCACAACATTTCGAAAATTTTATGAGACAATTATCAATTCCTTCTACGATAACACCATCATTTGCCTTACTTCTTCTATGTGGTGTGACCTCCGAAGTAGTAATAACAACCTTATTCTGTTTGGAGATTCGATTGTAGTTTTCTTTAATATTTGGTAAGATTCTTGCTAAAACTACTCCGCCATAGCCAACTGCTGCATATAATTCATCTATATTGTCAAGATGTTGGCGTTTTGCAATGTCTGATAAAAACTCTTTAAGAGCAGACTCGTTTTCAAAAACAATTGCGTTTCGTTTAAATTCTCTTTCGATTTCAGTTTTGCCGTTTTCAATATTCTCAGCACGTTTTTCTTTCTTAAACCAACTTCTGATTTTAGACTTAGCCTGATTAGTAACGGCAATATTTATCCAATCCCTGCTCGGCCCGTGACCCGCCTGGTTTGTAGTAAGAATTTCAATAATTTCGCCCGTTTTTATAACATGGTTAATAGGAACAATTCTTCCGTCAACCTTTGCTCCTACCATTCTTATGCCAACGGCTGAGTGAATAGCAAAGGCAAAGTCAACTACGGTTGCACCCGCAGGAAGATTAATTACATCACCTCTTGGAGTAACCGCAAATACGTCATCTTGAGCCAAATCAACCTTAATGCTCCTTATAATTTCGGAAGCATCGCCAGTATCGTTTTGCGACTCCAAAATTTGTCGTATCCACGCAAGTCGTTGTTCCATACCCTTGTCACTACCACTGACACCGGCTTTATATTTCCAATGTGCTGCAATTCCATATTCAGCAGTTTCGTGCATTTCAAAGGTACGAATCTGTATTTCAAAAGGCACACCCTCTCTACCGATAACAGTAGTGTGAAGCGACTGATACAGATTAGGCTTGGGAGTTGAAATATAATCTTTAAAACGGTTGGGTATAGGACGGAAAAGGTCGTGCATTATGCCTAAAATATTATAACAGTTAGCAACAGTATCTGTAATTATTCTAACAGCATAAATATCATAAATCTCTTCAAAAGCCCTGCCCTGAATAAACATCTTTCGATAAATTCCGTTTATTGACTTAACTCTGCTCTGGAATTCTGTTTTAACACCCGGTATTTCTTCTTTAAGACGTTCGGTAATTTTTTCTTTAACAGAATCAAGCATTCTCGAACTATCCTTGTAATTTTTTGAAAGAAGTTCTTCTATTTCTTCATATGCGACAGGATCCAAACAGGAAATAGAAATATCTTCCAACTCTTCTTTAATAGGACGGATACCCAGACGATGAGCAATAGGTGCATAAACCTCAAGAGTTTCCAGAGCTTTATCTCTGCGTTTTTGCTGTGGCATAAAGTCAATGGTTCTCATATTATGCAGTCTGTCAGCAAGTTTAATAAGAATTACGCGAATGTCTTTACCCATAGCAATAAGCATTTTTCTAATACTTTCAGCCTGCTGTTCTTCTTTAGAAACAAATGAAAGTCTGCCTATTTTGGTAACACCGTCAACTATCAGGGACACTTCATCACCGAATTGCTTACTTATATCGTCAAGAGTTGTATCTGTATCCTCAACGGTGTCGTGAAGCAAAGCGGCACATACCGATTCACTGTCAAGACCAAGCTGTGCAACAATTTTTGCCACAGAAACGGGATGAATATAATATTCTTCATTTGACCGTCTGAGCTGACCTTTATGCATAACAACACAGAACTCATAAGCTTTTCTTATAAGTTCATAATTGAATTCGGCATTTTGATTTTCTAAAAAATCTTTAAACTGTTGATATTCGTTTTCATAAACGCCGTCCATTAAGGTCACCCCCTAGCTCTTTTAAGTATTAATGAATTTTCCAAATCAACCTTACCGCCATTAGTATTTACACATAATGTTTTAACTTCATTATCTGTTTTACAAACTAGCCCCAATTCAACAAATATATCAATAATAATTTTAACCTTAGCAAGACCTAACTCATTCATAAATATTTGTTCTACGGCTTTGGCTGAAACTGTACCCTTAGATATATATTTATAAACCATAGCACACTCTTCACGTGTTGGGGCTATATGGCTGAAATTTTTCTGAACGAGTGCACAAAAATCATCATAATCCGCTATTTCTTGTGCTAAGTTAGTATCATTTATTCCTGAAATACGGTAATCTTTTATAATTACTGATAAATATCTCTTACCATTAAAAATACTGGTATCAAGAATAACCGCTATATCAAGAATATCACCTGGTTTATATGCAAAAGCTTCTTCACTGCAAGAAAACAGCATCGCCTGAAAAGATACATCTCTTTTTGCAAAACTGAGTTTCAGATGTTTTCCTCCTGCTACAGAAGATATTTTTTCTAATATGACACCGAAAATTCCAAAAATCGGAACATTATTTCCTGCACCAAATGGTTGCATAACATTAAGTTCATCGAATAAGTCAATAGATAAAGCAATCGGATTAAGCTTACAGTCAAGTTTTAATACAGGAACAGTAGGACTTACTGTTCGAGCATAATCGTTAACTGCATCGGCAAAAACTTTTATATTTTCTTTTTTTAATGTAACGCCTGCCGCAAGTTCATGCCCACCAAACTTTTCTATACATTTGGAAGCGTTATTTATACAGTCGTATAATGAAAAACCTTCAACGCTTCTGCCCGAACCATGAGCAACATCACCGTCAATGCTTAAAATAAATGTAGGTTTTCCATACATTTCACATATACGTGATGCCACAATACCAACAATCCCGTGATGCCAATTTTCGCCCGACACAACAATTACACGTTGATGGTACAAACTCTCTTTTTCAATAAGGTTAACTGCATCATCCAGAATTGTTTTTTCAATTTGTTGACGTAATGTATTTTCTTCGCCGATTTCTTTAGCTAAGTCATATGCTTCCTGTTCATCTTGTGTAACAAGAAGTCTGAACGCACGCAGTGCATTTCCCATTCTTCCCGCTGCATTTATGCGAGGAACAAGACCAAAAGCAACCCTTGAAGCTGAAAAAACAGAGTTATCTATACCTGCAACTCTCATTAAGGCTGATATGCCGACTCTACTGCCATTTAAAATTTTATTAATTCCAACCATAACGAAAGAGCGATTAACCGATACAAGAGGCATTACGTCTCCTATGGTACCAAGCGCTACAAGGTCACCATATTCTTCTATCATCTCTTCAGGCTCAGCACCTTCTAAGGCACATATAAGATTAAATGCAACACCGACTCCGCATATATCCTTAAAATCACTATAATCATCATCTCTATGAGGATTAACAACAGCAAGTGAATTCGGTAATTTTTCGGGAGGCAAATGATGGTCGGTTACAACAGTTTTTATTCCAAGACTATTAGCAACCTCAATTTCATCAAAACATGAAATTCCGTTATCAACAGTTATTATAAAAGTTACGCCCATTGAATGTAGTTCTTCAACAGCAGTTTTATTCATACCGTAACCTTCGGTAAATCTATCGGGGATACGACAAATAACTCTTGCACCTCGTTTTACCAAATAAGAATAAAGCAATGCAGTAGCGGTAACACCGTCGCAGTCATAATCACCGTAAACGGCAATAAGTTCATCGTTGTTTATGGCTTCATTTATACATTCAACAGCCATTTCAATATCAGCCAAAGAAAACGGGTCGGAAAACATTGGCTCGATTGATAAAAATTCTTCTAATAAAGCAGGGTCATCATATCCGCGTGAGGCAGCAATCATAGCAACAAACGGGTCTATATCACATTCATATGCCAGTTCCTTTGCAAGTTCTTTATCAATTTTAGATACTTCCCATTTTTTCATATAATGCCACCTCGCTTTCATTAAAGCACAATTTACCCAATATATAATATATACTATCATATTACATAATATTTTGCAAGAAAAAAGAAAGCGAAAAAAGAAAGAACCGTGGCAAATCCACGGTTCTTTGTGTGTTCAATAATAGCTGATTTTTATAGAATCAAATATAAATTATTTTTTAGATATAGCCTTAATTGCAAGTTCAGCAATATTCTTGCCTCTCAAACCGTAAAGGTCCAAAAGTTCATTAGCAGAACCCGACTGACCGAAACAATCATTTACACCCAGTTTAAGTACGGGTACCGGATAATTCTCGCTTAAAAATTCCGCAATAGCAGAACCCATGCCGCCAATAACGGAATGTTCCTCAGCAGAAACAATAGCACCTGTTTCCTTTGCTGCTTTAAGAAGAATATCGGTGTCAAGAGGCTTAATAGTAGCCATATTAATCACTCTTGCATTTATTCCCTGTTCTTTAAGAATATCATATGCAACAAGAGCTTCGTTTACCATAAGACCTGTAGCAACAATAGTAACGTCACTGCCTTCTTTAAGTTCAACACCCTTACCAATTTCAAATTTATAATCTTCATCAAAAATAACAGGAACGGGAAGTCTGCCAAATCTTAAATAAACCGGACCATCATGCTCATAAGCTGCCTCAAGTGCTTTTTCAGACTCAACGGCATCAGCAGGATTTATAATGGTCATACCGGGAAGAGTACGCATAAGAGCAATATCTTCACAGCACTGATGTGTTGCGCCGTCTTCACCTACGGAAATACCTGCATGGGTAGCGGCAACAACAACATTAAGATGCGGATAACAAACAGCATTTCTTACCTGTTCAAAAGCTCTGCCGGCAGCAAACATAGCAAAGGAAGAACAGATAACCTTTTTGCCGGTAGCAGCAATACCTGCTGCTATACTTACCATATTTTGTTCAGCTATACCGCAGTCATAAAAACGTTCAGGGAATTTCTTTTTAAATACTATGGTTTTGGTAGCTTCAGCAAGGTCGGCATCCAAAACAACAAAATCATTATATTTTTCAGCAAGCTTAACAAGACCGGCACCATACGCGTCTCTGGTTGCTTTTTTAATTACGTCAGCCATACTAATCTCCTCCCCTTACTTTAAAGTCTCAGCTATTGCATTAAGGTCAGCAATGGCAACTTCAAACTCTTCATCATTTGGGGCTTTTCCGTGCCATCCCACGTTATTTTCCATATAGGAAACACCCTTGCCTTTAAGAGTTTTTGCAACAATACAAAACGGCTTATCAGATTCACGAGCGAGGGCTAAAGCTCCTTCAATAGCATCAAAATCATGTCCATCAATTACAGTAACATTCCAATTAAATGCTTCAAACTTTTTATCAATTGGAGTAGGTGAATTAACCTCATCACAGCTACCATCAATTTGTAGATTGTTAAAGTCAACAAAGGCAACAAGGTTGTTAAGACCCTTGTTAGCGGCAAACATTGCTGCTTCCCAAACCTGACCTTCTTCGCATTCACCATCACCAAGTATTGTAAACACTCTGAAATCATCACCAAAATGTTTAGCAGAAAGAGCCATTCCAACAGCAGCAGAAATACCCTGACCCAAAGAACCGGAAGACATATCAACACCTGGTATGTTTTTCATATCGGGATGTCCTTGAAGTCTTGAATTCATTTTACGTAGGGTTTTCAGTTCTCCTGTAGAAAAATACCCACGATTAGCAAGAACAGAATAGAGTGCAGGTGCAGCATGACCTTTAGAAAGCACAAGACGGTCTCTGTCGGCTTTTTTAGGATCACTTGGATCGATATTCATTTCTTTAAAATAAAGATACGTAAGAATATCCGTGCAGGAAAGTGAACCTCCGGGATGACCTGCTTTTGCACTGTGAACACCTTCTACTATGCCGATTCTTACATTGTTGGCAATTCTTTGGAGTTCTTTTTTGGTTAAAGCATCCATTTTATGTATCCTTTCATTATGACGAACTAAATCGCCTTATTTTGTAAATATTCAATAAAGTCGGCAACGGCACCTTGACGGCAACTGCCCGCAACAAAATCTACTTTTTCCTTAATGTCGTCAGGGCTTTCAACAGGACAAGCAGATATACCTGCAACATTAAGCATTTCAATATCGTTATAATAATCACCTATAGCAAATATATTTTCTCTTGGTACATTAAGTAGATTTGCCAGTTCTAAAAGTCCCTGACCTTTATTTGCACCCTTTGGAAGTTGCTCATATCCGCAGTAAAATTCACCATTAATAAAACCTGCTGCCCTAGCAAATTCGCAAGTATCCGAAAGAAAACCTGCTATTTCTTTTTCCAAGTTTTTTTCATCATAATCCTTTTTATAATATGTCATTATTTTATTCCAGGGAATATCTAGAACATCCTCAAAAGATGCATATTCAATCGGTATATGTTCATACTCAAAATGCACTCTGCATCCTTCGCTTTCGCGCACCATATATACTTGGTCGCCGTGATAAACTTCAATACCAATTTCACTTATTTTATTTGATACATCTACAAAAAATTTCTTATCACCATCGACTAAAGTTTTGTTGATAAGAATTTTTTTGTTTATGTAATCATACACCATACCGCCGTTATAATAAATAACGTTGTTTAAATTATCGAACTGAGAAACAATGTGTTTCATTGCAGCGGGACATCTTCCTGTAGCAATACAAAAAATACCACCCTGAGCAACAAATTCATTTATTTTTTCAAAATTTCGTGGACTTATATATCCCTGTTCCATCAACGTACCGTCAACATCCGAAGCTAAAATATAATTTTTAAATTTCATAACAAATCCTTACTTTCCAAAAACCTATTAAAATACTCAGGCAGTTCACTTGTAAATTCCATATATTCCTTGGTTTTAGGATGTATAAAACCAATTTTTCGAGCGTGCAAACACTGACCGCCAAGTTCTTTTATGCATTTCTTTGGACCGTAAACCTCGTCCCCTGCAAGTGGGTGTCCGATATACGACATATGCACCCTTATCTGATGTGTTCTTCCGGTTTCCAATTTAAGTCTAATATACGAAAAGCCGTTAGAACGAGAAAGAACTGTAAAATGAGTGGTAGCATCTCTGCCGCCAACTCCAATAACTGCCATTTCCTTACGTTTAACGGGATGACGTCCGATAGGTGCATTTACAGTCCCTTTATCCTTTTTAACATTGCCGTAAACTACAGCTTCATATTCACGAGTAAAAGAATGTTCTTTGATTTGCTCAGACAAAAAATGATGTGCATCATCGTTTTTTGCCACAATAAGAAGACCACTGGTATCTTTGTCAATTCTATGAACTATACCTGGTCTCAAAACACCGCCAATTCCCGAAAGAGAATCACCACAATGATATAAAAGTGCATTAACAAGGGTGCCGTTTTGGTTTCCGGCAGCTGGATGAACTACCATACCTTTGGGTTTATTAACTACCAAAAGGCAATTATCTTCATATACGATGTCCAAAGGAATGTTTTCGGGTTCAGCCTTATCGGTAATGGGATCGGGAATTATTACACAAACCCTATCCCCTGCTTTTAATTTTGTGTTTTTAGAAGCAGATTTTTCATTAACCGTTATTAAACCTTCATTAATCATTTTTGCAACATATGAACGTGTAAACTCGGTATTTTCTGCAACAAAGACATCAATTCTTTGGTTTTCACCGACCTCACACAAAAAATTCAATGTATCCATTAACTGTCTGCCTTACGTTTTTTGGTCTCCTTGGCAAAATCGATTATAAAATAAAGTACCATAAGACCTGCACCTATAACAATTGTACAATCAGCAATGTTAAACATAGGAAATTCAATAAATTCAAGATGTATAAAGTCAACGACCTTTCCATCACGAAAAATACGGTCAATAAGGTTTCCTACACCACCGGAAAGAACCAAAGTAAGAGCCCAGAACAGCAGTTTATCCTTTAAACCATACTTTAACAGCATAGCGAAGCAAATAATCATAATAACAATTGTTATCGAAAGTAAAAGCCAGGTATGACCATCAAGAAATCCCCAGGCTGCTCCCCCATTATTTGTACGCCAAAATCCTATAATTCCCGGAATCAAATCAACACCGGAACCTATCATAGGAATATAGAGTTCAGCAAGATATTTTGTAAGCTGATCGGCAGCAAGTAACAAAACGCCGACAACAGCCGCAATAACATAAGAAGCCAAAATACTTCCTCCTTGCGAAAGTTAATTAATATATTTTTTATAATTTAAAATTATACTACCTTTTTTGGTTTGCGAAGAAGCACCGTCTAAAATATATTTACCAAATCCCTTTATGGAAATTTTAGCGAATTCATCAAGGGTAAAAGTAGTTTTTTCACAGATTAATGAATTAACCGCAACCCGTTTATCAAGAATCAATTCCTTGGCTTTTTCGCGTGAACTTCCAATAAGTGCGGCTACAACCGAGTCCAGCCTTAAAGACGCGATTGTATCGGTAAAACTTTTTAATTTTGAGAACTCAGGAAGCGGCTTATTAAAGCCTTCGGAAATTTTGACACCCACTCCGCCAACCTTTGTGATTTGCTCACATACGTAATCTGCTACACTGTCACTAAAAAAGGCTACAGCTCTTCCATCCTCACAAAGTATGTCACCGACACTTTCTCTGGTAATGCCAAGGGACATAAAAGTACCAAGAAAGTCACGATGTGAAAGCTTATCGCATTTTCTGTAGGTAAAAGTAAAGCCTCTCACTATACTTAAATCCTTAGCACTGTCACACCATTGCGGTAATGCAACAAACATAACACGCTGAGCTTCATCGTATCCGCCAAAAAAAGAATATTTTTCGTTTTTTAACTCATCCAAATTTTCGATGTACGCTCTTTCTTCACTGCTAAGAAAACCAAAATACTTGAAGACATCTGTATTATGACACAGTCTGACTGCATCGCGGAGTTTAGCAAGCAAAAGCGTACTATTCATTAAAATCCGCCAAATTCACCGTAATCGTTATAATCTTCTACAAAGGTATCTCCATTAACATCAACGTCACAGGGTGCAATAACGAAAGTATTATGAGCAGCCTTTTTTAAGGTGCCGTTCTTTGCGTACGCAACACCACTTAAAAAGTCTATAATACGACGGGAAAGATCTCTATCTGCCTTTTCAAGATTTAACACGATTGTTTTTTTAGCACAGTAATGGTCAGCTATACCCGTAACGTCCTCGAAACGTTCAGGTTTAACAAGAACAAGTTGCATATTGCCCTGAGAAAAAGCAACGGTTTTAGAACGAGGAGCACGAGTTTCTTTTTTAATAGGTTCCTTTTTAGGTTGCTCAATTTCCTCTTCTTCGTTCATAACCTCATCCTCATAATCGTCGTCCGATACGTTCATAATATTTTTTACAGAATCCCAAAATTTCATTTTTATATCTCCTTTTTAATTATTTGAATAATTTCTTCTGCCAAACAGAAGTGTGCCTATTCTGACTTGAGTGGAGCCATATTCAATAGCTTTTTCAAAATCGTCTGACATACCCATAGACAGAATATCCATAGATATATTATCTATGTTTTCTTCCTTAATGTCAATAAACAGTTGTCTCATTTTTGAAAAATATTGAATATTTTCGCTTGAAGAGTTACAAATGGGCGGAATTGCCATAAGACCACGCACCTTAACACCTTCAATTTTTGATATTTCAATAGCAGCAGACATCAAATCGTTGCTAAGAAATCCCGATTTACTTTCTTCTTCACCAATATTAACTTCAAGCAAAATATCGGTAGTAATACCTACCTTAAGCGACTGTTTACCAATCAGTTTGGCAAGTCTTATGCTATCGACAGATTCAATAAGTGCTACTCTGCCCACTACATCTTTAACCTTGTTGGTTTGCAAATGACCTATAAAATGCTTTGTGACATTTTTGTTTATTTCATTTTCTTTTGCAATTAGTTCTTGTACTCTGTTGTCTCCTATAACGCTTATACCCTGCTCTATAGCATAATTTATCAGTTCAGGAGAAACGGTTTTAACTGCCGCAAGTAAAGTAATATCTTCTGCTTTTCTACCGCTTTTGGCAGCAGCTATTGCAATTTTTTCTTTTATATCACTAAAATTCTCATCAAAAATTTCAGTTGATAATTTTTCCGTCATACAGGTTTTTCCCCTTTACAACAACTTTATCATAAAGCCTTAACTGCGTGTTCTGATTAGTATCGGCTTTTTCACATATAACAAAATCTTGAGTCTGATAAATCACTTTAGTGGTAACAAACTTAAGTTCCATGCCCGAAACAACAAAAACACCGGTTTGGTTATCGTTTACTCTTAATGAACTTTTTGGCACCTTAAGACCGTTATACTCACCGTTAATAACCGTCATAGCACATGTGCGCATAGTAGCAAGTTCGGCATTCATTTCCTGACACGAAAAAAGTATAACCGCTCTTTCTCTATCAGAGGACAAATTTATCTGCTCAACTGTAACCTTTAAGTAGGGATTACTTTTAAGCTGAGTCTTAATAGTTACAATATCGCCTTTTTTGTAGGACAAAGACTGATTAGCCGTAAGAGAAGCCGTAATATACCACGTATAATCTGAAACAATTTTACCTATTTTTCCGTCGTTTTTACTGTCATCCAAGGCAACGGAATCAATAAATTCCGGTGTATAACGTTCAAGATTTTCTGTACTTAACACTGTTTCATAACCATCTACGTTTGACACAAAAAATCCCGATTCAACAGCACTAATACTATCAATTGGTTCGGATAACGAACTCTCGAGTTGATTTTTTCTGCCCTCAAGGTTTTCCAGTTGCTTAGAAAAGTCGGCATTGTTGCCAATCACCATTTCTTTTCTATTCATAAGCGTAAGGAGTGTATCTTGATTTTTTCTTGCTTCCTTAAAATTTCCGTTACCGGCATCAAAAAGGATTTTGCCCAATGATGACTTTATTTTGCTATCAAGCAAATTTATATCCACTGCGGCTATATCGTTATAACTTTGAATTGTTTTAATATTAGAAATCTGCTCTTTGATTTTTTCAATTTCAGTTACAGCAAAGGAATCCTTTTCGCTACTAAAAATCTTGGCAATAGTTCCGTTTTTCGAAACCCTTTCACCGTCAGAAACAAGCAGATGCATAATTCCGCCATCCGCTTTATCAATAAGCAGTTCGTTTCTGATTATCATTCCCGTAAAAGATATACCATCGGTCACTGAAATATATTCTGCACTTACCGTATTTATGGGATTATATATTACAGAATAAACTTGATGTAATAAAAACAAAGATAACAATGCAATGGCTGTTATTCTTAAAAACTTGTTTTTAAACATTTTAGTTCATCCTTTCTAAAATTTCTACAGCAGCAGTTTCAGTATCCTGAATATCGCAATATATCCAATTAATATTTTCGTTTTTTCTAAACCAAGTAAGCTGACGTTTAGCGTATCGTCGGGTTTCTCTTTTCAGTTTTTCAGTAGCTTCTTCCAAGGAAATTTCACCGTCTAAATAATCGTAAAATTCTTTATGTCCGATAGCCTGAGCAGACGTATAACCCTTATTCCGCATAGCTTTAGCTTCGTCTACAATACCTTTTTCTACCATTGTATCAACTCTACGGTTAATTCTGTCATACAGTTTTTGCCTATCTAAGCAAGTGATACCGATAATAACTTCATTATAAGGTTTGCCTTTTGCCTTAGAACGTTCATTTTGCTGTGTTATTGTCAGTCCTGTAGAATAATAAATTTCCAAAGCTCTTATTATACGTTTTTTATCATTTGGAGATAGCTTTGAGGAGGCAATACTGTCAATTTGCGAAAGCCTTTGTAACATTTCCTCTCCGCCAAGATTATCAAATTCATTTTCCAGAGTTTTTCGCATTTGGTCTGAGGTCTTTTCGTTAATAAATTCAATTCCATCAATAAGAGAATCAATATAAAGACCCGTTCCGCCCACCACAATAGGCAACTTACCTCTCGAAATTATATCGTTTATAGTTTGTCTTGCCAAATCAACGTAGTCAGCAACCGAAAACTTCGCCTGTGGTTCCAAAAACTCAACAAGATGGTGAACGGCAAGACTTTTTTCTTCACAGGTAGGAGCTGCAGAAGCTATACCTATACCCTTATATATCTGCATAGAATCCGCAGAAACAATTTCTCCATTAAACCGTCTTGCTAAAGCTATAGAGAGTCCTGTTTTTCCCGAAGCCGTAGGACCGACAACAAATATTACTTTTGGTTTACTAATGCTCATTGTATTCTTCCAAACTGTTTTTCTAAGTCTCGTTTTTTAATTTCAAATGCCACAGGTCTGCCATGGGGACAATAGAAAATATCGTCACGTGTAAGAACCTCAGTAGCAAGTTTCAAAAGTTCTTCCTTAGAGGTTTTATAACCCGCTTTAATAGCTGCTTTACATGCTATTGTATGATATATGTTATCAAGTTTTTCTATCAAAACCGACCCGTTGTCCGCAAGACCTGCCGCAACCTCATAAAATAGAGTTGCTACATCTTCATCCTTAAGAGATGATGGAACTGCTCTGATTATAACGGTATTATTTCCAAAATCCTCTGCTTCAAAGCCGCTTTTTTCCAAAAGTTCTGAAGAGTTTAGTACGGCATTATAGTGCTCTGCAATGAGTTTTACTGTAACAGGAAGCAGTAATTCCTGACTTTCTGCTTTCTCTTCTTTTTTCAGACGTTCAAATATAATTCTTTCGTGAGAGGCGTGTTTATCAACAAAGAAAACGCTATTTCCCTTTTCAACAATAATGTAGGTTAAAAAAGCCTCTCCTATAAATTTGATTTCAGGAATTATTTCTGTTTCAATAATTTTTTGAGGTTCAATTATTGTTTGTCGCTCAGAAATACTTTCTTTTTGAGAAATAATACATTCGTTTTTCTGTAAAATTTCCAAATTTACTTTTTTATCATCATTAACGTATGTATCATCATTTTTAAGAGAACTTTTAAACGTAATAGTTGATGAAGGTTTATTGATTATCGGAGGATAAAAATCCTCATCTATTTTTTGCTCTTTTTGTTCGGTAATAACCATCTGTTTATACTGCTGTGTACTCATAGTGTCAAAAGCAGCAAAAGAAGGATTGGTTTTAACATTTATCTGTGGTCTTTCATCCCCCGAAACCAAAGCGTTTTTTACGGTAAAATAAACAGCGTCAAATATACTTTTATCATCCGAAAATCTAACTTCAGTTTTAGCAGGATGAACGTTAACGTCAACTACACTTGGGTCAACGGTAATATTTAAAACACAGGCAGGAAATTTTCCTACCATAATAGAATTTTTATATGCGGCTTCTAAAGCGGAAATGGCAGTAGCACTTCTTACAAGTCTACCGTTCAAAAAGAAATACTGTGCATTACGCTTAGGACGGCAATATATCGGTTTACAAATATAGCCTTCAACCTGCACATAAGCGTTGCCGCCTTTAGCAGAAATGAGACTTTTAGAAAATTCTCTGCCAAGAACAGAATAAATCACCGACTCAAGTTTTCCGTCCCCCGAAGTAGTAATAACAGTTTTTCCGTCTCTAATAAAGCGAAAAGCTATTTCGGGGTGAGAAAGAGCAATCTTTTCTACCAAGTCAGCCACAACGTTAGCTTCGCTTGTATCTTTGTGCAAAAATTTCATTCTTGCAGGAGTATTAAAAAATAAATCTCTTACAATAACTGTGGTACCGTCAGGACATCCTGTATCTTCAAAAGCTATCTCTTCTCCGCCCTCAATTACATAGCGTGTACCCACAATATCATCCTCGGTCTTGGTAATCATTTCAACCTTAGAAACTGACGATATGGCAGCCAATGCTTCGCCTCTGAAGCCGAGAGTATTTATACAATTAAGGTCATCTTCTTTAACAATCTTGCTGGTAGCATGACGAAGAAAAGCGGTGGGAACGTCATCCTTTTTAATTCCGCAACCGTTATCGGTAACACGCATATATAAAATACCGCCGCCTTTAATTTCTACGGTAATATCCATAGCACCGGCGTCAATGGCATTTTCTACTATCTCCTTTATAACCGAAGCCGGTTTTTCAACAACTTCACCTGCGGCAATTTTTTCGGCTATAAATTTTGGTAACACATTAATCTTCGGCATACAAAACCTCTTTATTCTTTTGCTTTATTCGCTAAATCATAAAGCATTTTCATAGATTCAATAGGAGTCAGAGTGTTAACATCAATTGTGCGAAGCTCGTCCATAATATCCATCGCCTGTTTGATTTCCAAAGGCATTTGGCTCGATTCATCAGCAACCTTTTTGTAGGTTACAACACCCTGGGATTCCGTTTCACTTAAAATTTCCTTAGCACGTTTAATAACCGCTGTAGGTATACCCGATAGCTTTGCAACCTCAATACCATAGCTTTGATCGGCACCTCCGGGAACTATTCTGCGAAGGAAGATAATATCATCGCCACGCTTTTTAACGGCGATATTGTAGTTTTTTACTCCCGAAATTTCATTTTCCATTTCAGTCAGTTCATGATAATGTGTAGCAAACAACGCTTTTGCACCGATTTTTTTCTTATCGGCAACATATTCAAGCACAGCCTTTGCAATAGACATACCGTCAAAGGTAGATGTTCCTCTGCCTATTTCATCAAGAATAAGCAAACTTTTATTGGTTGAATTTTTAAGGATATTAGCCACTTCGCTCATTTCAACCATAAATGTTGACTGTCCGGAAGCTAAATCATCACTTGCCCCGACCCTTGTAAAAATAGCGTCACAAACAGATAGGTTTGCACTTTCTGCCGGAACAAAGGAACCTATCTGTGCCATTAGCACAATTATTGCTACCTGTCTCATATAAGTAGATTTACCCGCCATATTAGGACCGGTAATTATTGCACAACGATCATCCCCGCTGTTAAGATATGTATCATTGGAAACAAAAGGAGTATTTGTGAGTTTTTCGACAACGGGATGTCTGCCTGATTTTATAAGAATAATTCCGTCATCATTAATTTTGGGTCTGCAGTAGTTGTTTTCAACAGCAACGTTAGAGAGTGAACATAATACGTCAAGACGTGCAAGAGCAGCCGCAGTTCTTTGGAATCTGTCAAGCTGTGCTGCAACCTGTTTTCTAACCACATCAAAAAGCTCATATTCAAGAGCAATAACTCTGTCCTTAGCACCAAGTAATTTGCCTTCAAGGGCTTTGAGTTCTTCGGTTATAAAGCGTTCTGCGCCTGTAAGAGTCTGTTTTCGTATATAATCTTCAGGCACAAGATCTAAGAAAGAATTTGTAACCTCTAAATAATAACCGAAAACCTTGTTAAATTTAACCTTAAGATTTTTTATTCCCGTTCTCTCTTTTTCTCTTGCTTCAATGTCTGCAATTATTGCAGTACCGCCAGTCATAATATCTCTAAGCGAGTCAACCTCACTATTATAACCTGCTCTTATCATACCACCTTCACGAACCAGTGCAGGTGGCTCATCAACTATAGCGTTATCAATAAGAGATTTAACATCATTAAGCAAATCAATATCGTTATAGCACTCTTTCAACATACGGCTGGAAGCGGAAGAAAGAATATTTTTAACCTCAGGAAGTGCTTCTATTGTTGAAGAAAGAGCTCTTAATTCTCTGGCACTGCCTGTACCGTAAACAACCTTTGACATAAGTCGTTCAATATCTCTTATTCCTCTTAAGGAATCGGTTAATTCTCCACGCATAACAGTTGTTTGAGTAAGTTCTTCAACACTGTTTTGACGTAAATTAATTTGATTGAAATTAAGTAACGGTTGTTCAATCCAAGTGTGCATAAGGCGTTTACCCATAGCCGTACAGGTTTTATCGAGCACCCAAAGAAGTGAACCCTTACGGGATTTTGAACGCATTGTTTCTACTATTTCAAGGTTACGTATAGCTGTCATATCAAGTCTCATAAACTGACCGCCACTGTAAAATTTAACCTGATTTACACAAATTTCGCCTTTAATACCCGTTTCATAAAGATAGCCAATAACAGCACCCAAAGCACTATTACCCGCTGCTTGTGCAGAAAAGCCTAAATTTTCAAAACTTAGAATTTTAAAGTGTTTCAAAATAAGCTGTTCAGAGTAATTAATGTCAAAAGCATTTTTATTTCTTAATGTAATAAGTCCGTCATATTTTCCTGAAATCGCATTGCTCAAAACCTTATCATTCTGAAAATCATCTATTATCAACAATTCTTTTGGTGAAAAGCGGCAAATTTCATCATAAATGAGGGCGGAAATATCCTTACCCGAAACCTCGGTAAGATATGCCTCTCCTGTTGAAGCATCGGTAAAACAAATTCCTGCAATACCGTCAATAACCGAAACAGAGCACAAAAAGTTATTTTTTCCTTCGTCAAGCATACTGTCTTCGATAACGGTACCGGGTGTGATTATTCTTATAATATCACGTTTAACAAGTCCCTTCGCAGTTGCAGGGTCTTCAACCTGTTCACAAATAGCTACTCTGTATCCCTTTTCAACAAGACGCTGAATATATGTTTCGCAAGAATGGAATGGAACACCGCACATTGGGGCACGTTCGCTTAAACCGCAATCCTTTCCTGTAAGAACTAAATCAAGCTCACTGGAAGCTGTTTCGGCATCCTCAAAGAAC
>JAZNVC010000026.1:0-30071 GCA_045592625.1 Acutalibacteraceae bacterium | reverse complement strand
TTTAAACGAGGGATTTACTCCCGGATTTAAGGCAAATACCGATGCTGCATTTGACTTTGACCGCGAATACAGCAGAGGTATGCAGACAGATAAAGATGTATTTGAAAAATGTCTTATCTGGGCAGTATCACCCAGTCTTGCGGAATTTGACCGTGTTACCACTACACATCTAATTCACCCCGATAATTGGGTGCCTTATGCTCCGTCAGGAATTACACGACAGGATATTGCTATTTGGCAGTACGGAAAGAACTGTCATCCTATTGCAGATGATTCGGGCAGAGAAACAACTTTCAATGTGAACCTTGTAAGAGATACAAAAATCATCATTGAAAAAATGTTTTAGTTGAAAGGATGTATGAAATTATGTTTAATGGAGGTAAAGAAAAATGTCTGTTTCTTCAGTAAATGTTTATCCCAGTAGTGCAACCGTAAAGGCCGGCAATTGGTATTATGGTGCTTATGCTATAGTAAATGCAAGCAGCAACTGCGGTACTGATGTTACATGGTACAGTGATAATACCAATATAGCGACCGTAAATCCTACAAACGGATATATTCATGGTAAGGCACCAGGTACAACAAGGATATATGCACAATCAACCATAGACAGCAGTAAAAATGATTATATTACTGTAACCGTAACAAGCGGTACTATATGTGTGGAATCTGTAAGTCTTAATTGGTCAGCTGCTTCTCTTCAAAAGGGCGACAAATTAACATTATGTGCTACTGTTTGCCCGACCAATGCAACCAATAAAACAATTAGTTGGACAAGTACAAATACAAGTGTGGCAACAGTAAGAGACGGAGTAGTTACTGCAGAAGCAAAAGGCTCTGCCTGTATCTATGCCAAAGCACAGGACGGAAGCTGCGAGTATGATACTTGTCGTGTTACTGTAACTGACGATATTTTAGTAACATGTATTACTGTCAGTCCTTCAAGCTACACGTTAGATGAGGGCACATCTATAGATTTGAAAGAGACGGTATATCCCACCAACGCTACAAACAAATGTGTACTGTGGAGCAGTAGAAATGAAAATGTTGCTAAAGTAAATCCTAATACGGGTCTGGTTTATGCAATAAATGAAGGTAATGCAATTATTCTTGCTACATCAACAGATGGCAGTCAAATAAGTGGTACTTGTAGTATTACTGTAAAGGGGAAAGTTAATGTAAGCAAAATAGATGTTAGTAAACCTACGTTGGAGCTTAACAAGGGAGATACATATGATTTATCAGCTACAGTATATCCCTCAAATGCTTATAATAAAACAATCAGATGGGAAAGTAGTGACAAAAGTGTTGCAACAGTTGATCCGACAACCGGTCATGTAACTGCTAAATCAGCCGGAAAAGTTGCTATTTATGCAAGAGCTCAGGACGGAAGTGGAGTAAGTGATTATTGTTGTCTAACTGTAAAGCAGATACCGATACAACCGGAAGAAGATAAACAAGTAATAAAGCTTTCGGAAAGTACAGTTGCAGACCCCGTTGATGTATTTTCCGGCGCTCATATTTTAAAGAATACTCTTATGACGCTTTTTGGAGGTCAAAGATTAGCTCTTGTTGCACATTATGATTCCACCAGACTTTTCAGTGGTGATCTGGGAATGGGTTGGTACCATAATTATGAGAAGCGTATCGAAACTTTAGATTGCGAAATCAGAATATACAATAGCCCGTCAACCTTTTTACGATATACCTGTAACGAAGATTGTACACAATATACCTGTAATGCACCCAATAAAAACGGTTATGTGTTAACAGTGGATTATTCTCAGCAGTACCCGTATGTACTAAATTGTAATTTTGAACGTACGGAATACTATGATTCTAATGGCTATCTTGCTAAAATTGTTGACCACCAGGGATTTGAAACTCTGATTTCCTATTCGGGAGCGATAACCACTATTACCGATTGTGTTTCGGGTAAGAAGATATATCTTGAAAAAGATAACACAGGTAAGATTATTAGAGTATATGATGACGCTTCAAGACAAGCAACATTTACTTATAACGGAAATCTTTTGACTGAGATTTGTGATTTGAACGGCAATAGCCTTTGCTATACCTATAATGATGATGGTCAGGCGTTAACCGGCACAGATTCCAAGGGTACTTGTTACTTTACCAACACCTATGATGAGTTCGGTCGTGTAGCAACTCAAAAAGATGGTGTTTCAGGTTCTATTGTTTCTACATTCAGTTATGACGGAAACAGGAGAATTACTACTGACCGAAACGGCAATCAAAGTATTCGTGTGTTTGATGATAACGGTTTGCTGATAAGCCATACTGATGAGAACGGCAATGTTAAGACCTATTCTTACGATAGTCGGTATAATGTTATCAAGGAAACGGATGCAAACGGTAATTTTGTAGTTAAGTCGTATAACAGTTTTAATAAACCTAATGTTATTATCGATAAAAATGGAAATGAAACACACATTTCCTATGATGCCAAGGGCAATATTACCAAGATTTCACATCCTGCCGTTGACGGTGTTGTGCCTGAGGAAACCTTTGTTTACAATGGCAGAAACCAAATTATTCAGCATACTGATTTAAGAGGTACGGTAACGGTTTATGGCTATGATACATCGGCAATGCCTGTAAGTAAAAAGATTGGCAGTAAGAATGCTATTCAGTATTCGTATCAGAATGGTGTTTTAAAATCTCAAACCGATGCTATGGGAAATACTGTTCAGTATGGACATAACGCAATCGGTCAGGTTACATCAATGACCGATGCGGCAAACAATACCACCTCTTACGAGTACGATAACTGTGGTAACCTGCTAAAAACAACAGATGCTAACGGTAAAACCGTTATAAATACCTATGATGGTAACCATCAGAAAACATCGGTTACAGATGCCAACGGTAACAGGACTGAGTATTCTTATAACGGTAATATGAAGAATGATGTTGTTATCTTACCCGATAATAACACTATCCGTTATGAATTTGACGGTGAGGACAGACCTGTTAAAGTAACCGACCAAGCAGGCAATGTAACCACAACCCAGTATGACGAAGCAGGAAGAGTTGTCTCAAAACATTTCCCCGATGGCGGTAATGTGGCTTATGAATACGATAAGGTAGGCAATGTTATAAAAGAAACAAACCCCAAGGGTGCAGTGACAATAAAGAACTATGATGCAATGGGCAATGCTTTATCTGTAACAGATAATGACGGAAATATCACCCGCTATCAGTACAATGCAATGGGCAAAAAGGTCAGAGCAGTTAATGCAGTATCGGGTGCGGTGATTTACCAGTACTCAAAGGCTGGTGACCTGCTTTGTGAAACCGATGCGCTTGGTAATAAGAAAACATATACTTATGACGGATATGGCAATATGCTCACTGCTACTGATGCTAAGGGTAATGTTACAACATATACCTATGATGCGAATAACAATATGCTGTCAGTTCGTGATGCACTTGGTAATACTACAAACTATACCTATAACTGCTTAAATCAGCTTGTATCTGTTAAGGATGCCAAGAATAACACTGTAAGGTACGGTTACGACGCTTTGGGTAGACGCACTACTATTACTGACGCCAAAAACAATGTATTCACCACTGTTTATGACGGTAACGGTAATGTACTCAAAACCCTTGATGCAAAGGGAAATGTTGTAAGCGAAACTGTATATAACAGCCTTAATCTCCCTGCAACCGTAACCGATGCAACAGGTAAGACCACTACCTATACCTACAACGAGCTGGGTAAGGTGGCAACTGCAGTTG
This sequence comes from Acutalibacteraceae bacterium, assembly GCA_045592625.1. GTDB lineage: Bacteria > Bacillota > Clostridia > Oscillospirales > Acutalibacteraceae > SIG607. The sequence goes on along the minus strand of JAZNVC010000026.1, from coordinate 26,306 downwards.
ACTCAATGAATCACCGTCAGGAGTATTCATATAACTCTCGCGGTCAAAACATTTCAGTTCGTGATGCTAATAACAGCATAAGCAGAGCAGAGTATGATGTTTTAGGTAATGTAACAAAGCTTTCAGGTCCTTTAGGCGGTGCAACTAATTACACCTATGATGATATGGGCAGACTGATTGCTGAAACTACCTCGTCCGGCGGTACTATCTCTTACGGATATAACGAGCTGAATGTTAAAGAACAGCTTTGTAACGCAAGAGGTCAGGTGAGAAAGTATTTCTATGATGCTATGGGCAGAATCACAGGCTTTATCGGAGCAGAGGATTCTGTAAGCTATACCTATGATGCAAACGGTAATGTCCTATCTGTTACCGACAGCAACGGTACTATTAAGCGTGAATATGATGCATTGGGCAGAGTTACAAGATATACAGACACATTCGGTAATGTTATCTGCTATGAGTATGATGCAGTGGGCAACCTCACAAGACTTGTTTATCCTGATAATACTTCTGTCACCTATGCTTATGATGCTAATAAAAATCTTGTGTCGGTTACCGACTGGGCAAACAGAGTGACAACCTATACCTATGATGTAAATAATAGAGTAATTGGCGTTGTAAAACCTAACGGCAGTGTTACAACCACCATTTACGATAATAAACAGCGTGTTACTTCTACTGTTGAAAAAACGGCATCAGGTACGGTTATTACGGGTTTTGAGTATACCTACGATTCCTTGTCGAGAATTGTCGAGGAAAAACATCTTGCAGATAATACCAAAATATGTTATACTTATGATAACCTAAGTAGAGTAACAAACCGCACAATCAGAAATGAATGTGACGAGGTTATATCAAGCGAGAACTTTACTTACGATGCTGCAGGTAATATTACCGATGCACCTGATAGTTGTTTTGCGTATGATACCAACAACCGTTTGATTACATTTAACGGTAATACCGTATCTTACGATATGGACGGTAACATGTTAAGTAATGGTACCACCTCCTTTGAGTATGACTCTGCAAACCGACTTATTAAGGCAGGTAACCACGTCTATACTTACAATGCGGAGGATGTTAGAATAAGAAATAGTTGTACTTATATGGATACTACTTATACATATAATACAAACTGTAAATTAAGTCAGTTACTAACCAAAACTACTAACGGTAATACAACTAAGTATGTTTACGGTTTAGGTCTAATTGGCGAGGAAAAGTGCGGAGAATTCAGGACATATCACTTTGATTATCGTGGCAGTACAGTAGCAATTACCGATATTAGCGGAAACATTATCGATACCTTTAAGTATGATACCTACGGTAAAGTGACCGAGCATATAGGTGATAATTTTATAATTTTCGGTTACAACGGTCGTGACGGTGTAGTAACTGACCGAAACGGTTTGCTCTATATGAGAGCACGTTACTACAGCCCTGATATGCGACGTTTCATCAATGCGGATATTATCTCCGGTGAAATTTCCAATGCAGTAACCCTCAACCGCTATGCTTACGCAAACGGCAACCCTGTTTCTAATACTGACCCGTTTGGGTTGAGTGCGGACAATAAAGGGATAACCTCTAATTCAAACAAAGAGGATTTAAAAGGTGATTTTTTTGCAGATAATTTTAGCTTTGTTCTAATAGAAGAATCTGAATATGAAGTAATATCGCTTTATAATTTCTTTTTTGGATATGAATCTGGTGCTACTCTTGGGAAAAGCATTAAGGGTCCCTATAAACCAATTCAATTTTTTGGTGAATTATCGTTAGATGAAGGATTACTCAATATTGGAGGAGGCTTAAAGGCTAATTTTAATGAAAAAAGTGGTTTTAAATTTGGGTTCAATAATAATGAAATTACTTTTGAAGCAGCATCTGAGGATGTTTATTTTGAGTTAGTTCTAGGAAATATGAAAGCTGGGTTTACTGTTAGTAAAGATGTTGATTGGAAAAATAATGAAGTAGGTGCCTATAATCATTACTATGTGCGTCCTGCAAATATCGCAGGTGCGATTGTGGTAATATATTTTACTGCTGGAGCAGCAGCCCCAGTATTTTATGAGTTGCTTGAACGATGTGTTCAAACTGTTGCTGCTTGATATAAAGGTACTGTGTCAGGAAGGGGTATGTAATGTTTGCAAAATCCAGATGGATAATTGTTATTGCATTTGTGTTAGTTCTTATAGTGTCTATGCTTGTTGTGTTTATTCAAGCATCTAGAAACAATGTTGTATCAATTTTCAGTGATATTGAGGAATGTGCTTTGCTTCGCAACAATGAAATTGATTATAACTTGAAAGACGAGTATTTAAGAGAGCTTGATTTTAAGAAATCGTATACTGCCGTAATAAATTATAATTCAATTAAATTTCAAATATTTGCTTACGAATTTAAAACGGTTGATACTGCGAAAAAATATTACACTAACAGTTGTAACAAAGAAAAAGAGTTAGACAAAGATTATTCTTACAATTTTTCTTCAGGTATGTTTGAATCCAAGGGGATAGTTATGAATGGCAAAAACCTATATCGCATAAAATGTGATTCGGCAAAAATTGATGATGTTAAGAACTATTTATCCTCGGTTTTTTCTTTGAAATATGTAAATGGAGAAGGGTTTATAAACACAGAGGAACAATTAGCATGAAGCGAAAAAATATTAAAGTTTACTTTTTAGAAGACTCCTTTCATTTTTAATTTAAGAGGGCGGTTGGTGTAAAAGCCAACCGTTCTTTTTGTATAACGAAAACCACGCGATAGTCGCGTGGTTCAAAAGAGGTTAACCGATGAGAAAATCCTCCGTTTGTGGTAATATTGAAAAGACCTGCCAATCAATTCAAAACACGGAACACAGGGGAACACAGGTGACGGTTCTGTGTGTTGACAAAAATCAATAAAGTTTTCATATTAGAAGACTCCTTTCATTTTAATTAAAGAGGACGGTTGGTGTAAAAGCCAACCGTTCTTTTTAGCCTTCCCCTTTGTTTGGAGGGGAAGGTGCTGAGGAACGAAGCGGATGAGGTGTAGTATTTATCAAAACATCTTGCAGACAATACCAAAATATAATATGATAAAACAAAAATTACAAAAAATTAAATCGGAAAAATTTTCATTTAGCTCTTGACAAAGTGAAAAATATAGTATATAATGTTTACAAATCAGCGAACAAGCGAACTTGTGAACACAGTATAGTTTATTAGGCATACTGATAAATTTGAAAGGGGTACTCGCTGTGAATAAAATTAATTTGCCGTTCGGTGAATTTGTTAAGCAAAGACGCGAAGCTTTAGGCAAAACCATAAGAGCCTTTGCTGCAGAAGTAAAAATGTCTCCGGCATATTTGTGCGATATTGAAAATGGTAATAGAAGCGCACCTGAAAGATATTTAGAAAACTTTGCTAATGCTCTCGGTATTACCAAAACGGAGGAATTGAATAGTTTTTATGACCTTGCAGGTGTGAGCAAAAACGGACAACATAGCGATATTAACGGATATATCGAAACACTTCCGTCAGCCAGAATGGCTCTACGTACCGCAAAGGATCATAATTTTACTGATGAAGATTGGTCCGACTTAATAAAATACATAAAATCAAAAAAGCAAGGGTGACTTGGCGGTGCAATTAGATTATAAGCAAAAGTATAATGGACAGTATATTTTATCTAAAATTGATATTGAAAACATTGCAACAGATGTGTTGAGGGAGTTTTCGCCAAGCAATTTGGTTGTGCCTACACAACTGGATACTATGAGCTTTTTACAGGATTATCTCGGCTTGAATGTTAAGCGAAAATATATAGGAACATTTGAATCGGGGATACTGGGCTCTATAGTTATGTGCGATGAGATGGAAATTCCTTCTTATGATGAAATGTTTCGTCCAACGGTATTAGTAGAAACATACGGTAATGTTTTGATTAGTCCGAACCTTAATAGCAGAGAGAATGCGCCACGCCGTCGTTATACCGAAACACACGAGGGCTCGCATTTTATTCTACATAAAGATTATTATAAGTGTTTAGAAAGTGAATCTGTTAATCAACACAAACTGATTGCTTGCCGTAGAATGGAATTACTTAATGATAATCCAAAAACTGCTGCTGATTGGATTGAATGGCAAGCGGATTATATGGCAGCAGCATTGCTCATGCCACGAGATGTGTTTTATGATTATGCCCGTTCGATAATTAGGTCATTTGGAGTTCCACGTGGTTATTTAACTGTTTCTTCGGGTACTGATAAAAGACAAGCTTTTGAAATTATCAATAAAATTGCTGAGAGATTTTATGTTTCTTATAGAGCGGCACAGATAAGGATGATAAAGTTAGGACTTATAAGAGAAAATCCATATTATTAAATTCAATACGTAACCCCATATACGGTGGGAGAGATCCCACCGTAATATTTTACGCTACTTGTTCGCAATTTTGTGAACACAAATAGTAACAAAAGGAGTAACTAACATGACGGTTATTAATTGCCCTATATGTCACAAAAGAGTATGTGATTCCGATAAAAATCCTAAGATAGCCCCACTTTCTAAGAGCAACGAAAACAAGGCGGATATAGTTATCAAATGTCATAAATGCAAAAACCAATTATCAATAAGGATACCGCGAAGAATACCTACAGAGTAAAACTTATCCCCCATTAGAGAGGTTAGGTTATAATAACGCAACTTAGTACATCGCACGATGTTTAACATACGAGCATGACAAGTAGCTTAATTGCTATTTGTTGTGCTCTTTTTTATTTTTAGACTTTTAAGGGGAGGTGAGAAATTTGGGGACGTCCGAACGAAGGATAGAGACAATTAAATATTTGTGCAGAAAAAGACGTGCAACGATGGCAGAAATATCAAAAGAGTTCGGCGTTTCCGTTAGAACTGTTAAACGAGATATTGATTATCTTTCAGGAATAATGATGATTCCAATTTATTGTCAATCAGGAAAATATGAAGGTGGAGTTTATATTGATGATGACTACCGATGGGACAAGATGTATATGACATTAGAACAAATTTCATTACTAATAAAAGTGAAAGAAATGGTGGCCGATAAATTGTCAGATAAGGAAAATACGGCATTGAAACAGATAATAGATTTATATTCAATGCCGCAAAGAAAATAATTTTTTAACGGTGACACTATTTGTCAGTGTTGAAATTTACAATAAACACACAGCCGAGAAAGGAGGATAAAGATGGACATTGAGGTTATCATCGAAGGTCACGAGCAGAGGATAAAAACCTTGGAACGTGACATGAGTGCCATGAAGGAAGTGCAGGCAGAAATACGTTCTATGAACGAAACTCTTGTAACTCTTGCTAACGAACTAAAACATACAAACGAGCATCTGGCAAGGCACGAACGAAAGATTGATGAGATCGACGCGGTCCCAAAGCAACGAATGCAACAGATTATTACAGCGATAATTGCGGCTTTGGCGGGCGGATTGATTTCGACAATCATCGGGATGATACTCGTTTGAGAAAGGAAAAGGTATGAATTATCAGGATTATATCAAAACAGAACTTTTGATTTTGATTCCGGTGCTTTATTTTGTCGGAATCGGACTTAAAAAAAGCAAACTGCCTGATAAGTGGATTCCTATTGTACTTGGTGTATCTGCCGTTGTTTTATCTGCTGTTTGGGTTATTGCAACAGCAGATATCAATGGACTGCAAGAGGCCGCATCTGCGATATTTACGGCTGTAACGCAAGGTGTTCTTGTGGCTGGTGCAAGTGTATATGTGAATCAACTTTACATTCAGGCAAAGAAGGAGGAGTAAAAATGCTTAATATCATCAAAGCTTATGCAGTGAAAAATTTGTGTTATATCGCTGCTCAAAAAATGGCTCCTCAGGGTATTGTAGTTCATTCAACCGGAGCTAATAATCCCAATTTAAAACGATATGTTGATGCTGTGGATGAAGTAGGCATTAATCAGTACGGAAATCACTGGAACACAGCTACACCCGGAGGTCGAAAGGTATGCGTACACGCTTTTATCGGATATGATAAAAATAAGCAAGTTCGTGTAGCAGAAGTTCTTCCGCTTAATATTTGTTGTTGGGGAGTTGGAAAAGGTAAGAAAGGTAGTTACAATACTAATCCCGCATATATTCAATTCGAAATATGTGAGGATGGACTAAAGGACAAAGGCTATTACCAAAAAGCATTTGCTGTTGCTGCTGAATACTGTGCTGAGCTATGTAGAACTTACAATATCAGTGTGGATAAAATTGTAGGTCATTGCGAAGCTTATCGATTGGGTTATGGCAGTAATCACGGCGATCCGGAACACTGGATGAAAAATTTTGGTGAGACAATGGATGATTTCAGAAACAAAGTTTCAGAGATTCTAAAAACAAAAGAAGTGAAAAAGGAGAATAAAGAAGAAACAAAATCTGAAAATATATCTATTGAAAAGGGCGATCTTGTTTCAATCGCAAACAATGCTACATACTATAGCGGAAAAGCAGTACCGGCTTGGGTTAAATCGCAAAAATGGTATGTTTCAGGTAAACCTGCTGGCGATCGTGTTGTAATTGATAAAAACGAAAAGGGAACAAATGCGATTTGTAGTCCTATTCATAAGAAATATCTTACGGTTGTTAAGAAGGCAAATGCAGTTGTTTCAGCAAACACGACTCAAAACGTGGAGACTAATGGTTGTCCCTATAGAGTCAAGGTTATGGCTGATTGTCTTTACATACGAAAAGGCTCCGGAACTAATACTGCGAAGATTGGCTCTATTACTGATAAGGGCGTATACACCATTGTTGAAGAAAAGAATGGTGTAGGTGCTACAAAATGGGGCAAACTCAAATCCGGCGCGGGTTGGATATCGCTTGATTATGTAAGAAAAATTTAAATGAGGGCCACCCTCAAGATACTTGAGGGTGGCTATACAAAAAGGAGAAAGTAAAATGCAAATTGCAATAATTATTATTAACTTAATTTTATCGGTAATAGGATTGGTGTGTATTCATTTGAAAACATATACCAAAGAAAAGCACATTGTAAATGCAGTAAAAAAAGTTCTTATTCCAGGTGTTGTGTTGGGAATTGTGATTTCTGCTTTGGTTATAAGACCTATTACAATCTCTAACATTTTAACCGGGTTGCTTTTAGGTGTGTTGTGTGGCGAAGCCTTATATATTCTTTATTTAATCGCCAAAAGTACATGGAAAGAAGAAAAGGCGGTATCCTATTATGATGATGGTACTCCGGCAAAATATTTTATTACGGGCGATAAACATCGGAATTTCAGTTATGTAAAAGATTTTTGCCGTGAGATGAATACCCGAAGGAAAGATGTATTAATCATTCTTGGAGATACCGGTTTTAACTATTATGAGGATGTTCGGGACGATAAACTCAAGAAGGAAATTTCAGAGCTTAATATTACGTTATTCTGTCTGCACGGTAATAAAGAGAATCGCCCTCAGAATGTTGGAACATATGGAATTAGAAACTTTTGCGGTGGTAAAGTGTATTATGAACCAAAGTATCCTAATATCTATTTTGCAATCGATGGTGAAATTTACAACTTTGAAGGCAAGAAGTATATGGTAGTAGGCGGTGCTCATAGTGTAGATAAGATGCGTAGTTTAGAGGAAGATAAACCGTTTTGGGAAGATGAAATGCCCGATGAAGCTATCAAGGCAAAAGTAGAGGAGAAATTATCTTTAGAGGACAATAAAATTTATGGTATGATGACTCACACTTGCCCGATTGATTATCTTCCTACAGAAATGTTTATGTCTACACGTCAAAACGCTGCTATCAAAAGAAAGCCTCGAAAAGCAAAATCTAAAAAACTTTTCAAACCTGATATTGATAGATCTACCGAAAAATGGTTAGGAAGGCTTGAGAAAAAATTGGAATACGAAGTCTGGTATTGCGGACATTATCATATAGACAAACAAATAGATAAGATTAATATGATGTGTCACGAAATAAGGCCCTTACATATGCAGTTGTTTGGTGACGAATAATGACTGTATTGAGTAATCTGTTGTCGCCGATTTCAATAGCGTTTATTGTCATAATTGTTGGTTATATTATAGGACGGATTAAATTCGCTAAGATCTCATTGGATTTATCTGGTGTTTTGATTGTTGCAGTATTTGTGGGATGGATGCTTTCATTAACTGCTTCTCCATGGACCATAGTAGATGTAGCAGAATATGAAGCCAACATGAAGTTCTTCTCCACTTTTGGTACAGCATTATTTGTTTCTTCCATAGGACTTTCTACAGGGGGGATACTTGATGTTCGCAAGTGGAAGGACGCGAAAGCAACCCTTGTTGGCTCTTTGATGGTTGTTTCTGCTTTTGCTACGATGAGAGTTATTTCTCTGGTTGATATGAATATAACAATTTCAAAACTTCTCGGTTCTTTATGTGGAGCATTGACTACAACCCCAGGTTTATCAGCTGCTTGTGAATTGAAAAATGTGATTTCGGAAGAAATTACATTGGGATATGGTTGCACGTATCTTTTTGGTGTAGTATCAACTGTGTTATTTGTTCAAATAACAACTAGGAAATTAAACACTATTCGCGATGATGATAAAAGAGAAGCAGATGGTTGTGATAACAAGGCTGGTTTAAGTGGACTGATTCAAATTGGGTGTACTGTTATATTGGGAAGATTGATAGGAAGTATCAAGATTTTAAGTTTTTCGTTGGGAAATTCTGGCGGGATGTTATGTGCTGGTATTGTTATCGGTTTGATTATTAAAAAATATTTTACAGAAAAATTAGTAACCACTAAAGAGTTGACACCTTTTAGAAGTACGGGGTTAGTATTGTTTTTTGTTGGGAATGGTATTCCAGCAGGAATGCAAATTTATGGAGGATTTGATGTAAAAATGGTTTTATATGGTGCTTTGATGACAATAATCCCCATAGTTTTTGGAGTGATTCTCCACAAATTATTTTTTAATGAAAGTTTAGCCGCAACTACAATAGCTGGAGGGATGACGAGTACACCGGCAATAGGTGCGCTTGCCGAAAAGCATAGCAATATTTCCTTAAGCAGGTATGCATTAGCTTATTTCGGCGCGTTGATAACTATAGTGATTTTAATTAGAGCAAGTGTTGTTTGGTCAATTTAAAAAAATTATATGTAAATTGCTTTTCGTGGCCGCTTGCCCAACGGTAGTTGTGTTCAAAGTTCATATGTCGTACAGGACAGCTGTTATATTTGTGAATCTACACCTCTTAAAAAACTGAAGTTATAAAAGATGCTGCTTATATTTCCGCAAGCTGTAAACAGACTTTGCAAATCAAAGAAATAATATACAAAACTATTACTGAATATTTTTTTGTTGTGTTCGGGTTTGCTTGTAATACTTTTAATTGAATCTAAAGCAAATTCAACATTAATATTAATATACACGGATAATAAGTAAACACCGTTTTTATCACCGTAATGAAAATATTCATCAAACATTATATAACAAAGCGTGAGCACGATAAGATGAATCTTGCTATAATCTCAAAATGCGGAAAAAGACGTCGCAATGAACTCGGCGAAATTTCGTTAGAGGATTGTCTTTCATCCGCACGTCACATTTGATATGTGCCCTTACATATTTTTTTAGCTTATTATCTTAAACGAGTTGACAACATATCAATATTATGATAGAATATGCATAGAATAGTTATAGGAGGTAATTTTATGGCAGCGATTAGACCCAGCTCTGATTTGAGAAATAAATATAATGAAATATCTGATTTTTGTAATCAGTTTAACGAGCCTGTATTCATTACTAAAAACGGAACAGGAGATTTAGTTGTTCTCTCTAATGCAGAATACGAAAGACTTTGCGGTAAGGCAGAACTGCATAGACTATTAGATGAAGGCTTGTTTGCAGTTAAAAACGGCAATAGCCGTCCGGCAAGTGATGTATTTTCTGATATAGAGAGGAAGTTCGGATTTGACGGAGTATAAAATTGTTATCGAAGAAACAGCTGAGAACGATTTAGTCGGTATTTTATCATATATCAGCGATACACTTCACGAACCGGGTATTGCGATGAAGATTTACGGGTCGATTAAGAAGGAAGTATTAACTTTAAATAAAATGCCGTTTAGGTATGCTGTTGTTAATGAGGAGCCTTATCGTTCTATGGGGGTTCGCAGAATACCGGTCGAAAATTATACTGCTTTTTATATTGTTGATGAAAATGAAAAAACAGTACATATTTTCCGAATCCTCTATAACCGTAGAGAGTGGCAATATTTATTGTGACGGGTGAAGAATATGGGATTATTGGATTTAGCAAGTTATAAATCTGTTTGGCGAGGATATGAATATTATAATGCAAAAAATGTGATTACACATATTAAGCAAAGCGATACTCAGATTAAGGGAATGGTTCGTGGAAGCGGTCAAAAGCATTATGAGGTATTTATTGATTTAGAACATCCAAGAAAGTCCAAATGTAATTGTCCTCACGCTGATGGTAAAAGAATTATCTGTAAACATATGATAGCGTTATATTTTTCTTCATACCCTAAGGAAGCGAAAAAGTATTATGATGATGTTATAAAATATCAAGAGGAAGAAGAAAAAAGGCAGGAAGAATTAGAAAACAAGGTTATCGGCTATGTACATAAGCTCAAAAAATCCGATTTAGAACAATTGCTCTTACAAGTATTGTGATGGACCTGAATGGCAGTACGAAAGATTTATACACGAAAATATCGAATGGTAAAATAGCATATCATATAAGCTGATAATCAATAAGATAAGTTTATTTATTATGCTATGAGGAATATTTTATGGAATGGGTTTTATCTATATTAATAGCAATTATAGTTATAGTTTTATATAAACTTAAAAGTGATTCAAAAAAGTTTGAAAATTTGTTATCAGAACAAAAAGAAGAAATAAAAAATCTCCGTTCGCTAAACCTAAAATTAGAGGAAGAACTAAAAAATTTCACTGAGATTGGTAGCGATTCTAAGCAATTAAATGATACTGTCTCACAAGAAGAACAAGAACTTCATATTGCAGAAACTTTAGAAACCATAGTAGAAAAAGGCATTGCGCATACAGATTTAGATAGCGAACAAAAATACATATTTGATTTAATGACAAATAGCAATAAAAATCTATTTGTTACAGGCAAGGCAGGAACAGGTAAAAGCTATCTTTTAAGGCTTTTTGTAGAGCTTGCTCGTAAAAAGACATTAGTGATGACGCCTACTGGGATAGCGGCATTAAATGCTAACGGTGTTACAATACATTCGGTGTTTGGATTTCATAATTTAGTAAATATTAGTATAGATAATTTGAACGAAGACACCTTACGTTTAAAATCCGAAAACAGAAAAGTGCTGAAGAATGTTGAAACTATATTGATAGATGAAATTTCAATGGTTCGTTCTGATGTTTTTCAAAAAATGGATAAAATAATGAAACTTGTAAACAGATGTGATTTGCCATTTGGTGGAAAACAAATAATACTTTTTGGAGATCTTTATCAATTACCGCCTGTTGTAAAAAGAAATGAAAGTGAATATTTAAAAGATAATTTTAGAGGGAAATATTTTTTTAATACAGAAGCATATAACGAGGGAAAATTTGAATTTTACGAATTATCGATTAATCATAGGCAAAAGAGTGATGAGTGTTTTTTTGATATTCTTAATGGGATTCGTGAAGGAAAATTGTCAGATGAAGGTTTAGATAAATTAAATGAACGAAGTAAATTTGAACCATCTGAACTTCGGCGTGTAATTCGTATTCTTCCTCTAAAAAATTATGTTGATCGTATAAATAAAAATGAACTTGATAAAATCTCGGCACCGGAATATGAATTTAAAAGCAACATAATATATCACAGACAAAATATAACATTTGATATTGAAAACAATATGCCTATTTCGGAAACTTTGAAGTTGAAGTTAGGTGCATTGGTTATGATGGTAACCAACGATGAAAATCATCGTTGGGTCAATGGAACTTTAGGAATAGTATCAAGTATTAACGGCACAAGTATAAAGGTTACCATTAACGAAAGAGAATACGAAGTCTCAAAGGCGACATTTGAGCAGCAAGAAGCTAAATATGAAGATGGAGAAATAAAATATGAAACAGTTTGCGAGGTCAAACAATATCCTATCGTATTGGCTTATGCGATAACCATTCATAAATCCCAAGGTATGACTTATAAACGAATTGCTTGTGATGTATCAAAATGCTTTGAGTCTGGTCAAGCCTATGTTGCATTATCAAGATGCACAACGCTAGATGGTTTGTATCTTTTGGAAAAAATAAATGCAAATGCTTTAAAAGTGGATAACGAAATCGTTGAATTTTATAAAACTCAAAAACAATCAATTAATCAATTTATTCAGTAGATAAAAGGCACGAACTCTGAAATGTTCGTGCCTTTAATAATATCTATACAACCACTCTAAATCCGTATGTAATCTGCCTTTCATAGCCTTTTACAGTGCGATTTTTACGAGTGAAATTCATATGTCGTACAGGACAGATGTTATTAACCATCTGACCGCCGATAGAGCCAGCCTGCTTGGAAGTAAGATCGCCATTGTAACCCTGCTTAAGATTAACGCCTACCTCGTTAGCAGCTTCCATCTTAAATCTGTTGAGAGCTTCTTTAGCCTCAGGAACTACATTTTTAGCCATTTCATTTTCACTCCTTTTTAAATTTTTGCGTTTGCATTATTAGTGTTTTCGCAAAAGCAGTAAATATAAAAGGAAAATTTATCAAAAATTTTTTAAAAATATCCTTAATTTGTTCGCACATAATTGTTGACATTGAAAATTTAATGAATTAAAATTTAAATATAAAATTTGGAGGAGATAATATGATTTCGGTTCGTGACTTTGGAAAAAATTTAAACGGAGAAAGAGCACAGTTATTTATTCTTGATAACGGGAAAGCTTCTGTTTATATTACCGATTTAGGTGCTCATATTGTTGCAATTAATGTGCCTGACAAAAACGGAGTACTAACCGATGTTGTTCTAGGTGCAGATAACGCTGAGGCTTATGCAGGATATATTTCTTATATGGGTGCAACTGTAGGCAGATTTGCTAACAGAATCGAAAATGGTAAATTTACCCTTAATGATAAAGAATATACATTGGCTACCAATAAGGGACCTAATCATATTCACGGCGGTGTTGTTGGTTTTAATCACAGAATGTTTGATGCGTTTGTTGATGGCGAAACACTTAAAATGTCATATTTTTCTCCCGATGGAGAAGAAGGCTATCCCGGTAATCTTAAATTCGAGGTTAGCTTTTCTTTGGGGAATGATAACGATTTGGTAATTGAATATAGAGCAGTTAGTGATGCCAACACCATTGTTAACTTTACTAATCATTCATATTTTAACCTTAACGGTGCCATTACCGAAAAAACAGTTTATAATCATACTTTAAAAATTAATGCAGCTGCTTATTGTAGAGGCGACAAAAACGGTCTTGCCGACGGTAATATTGTTCCCGTAAGAAATACCGATATGGATTTCAGAACCCCAGGTAATCTTGGAGATAGAATAAAGAGCGATTATGCCGATATTAAAACCACAGGAGGTATTGACCATAACTTTGTTCTTTCTATGGTAAAGGGAGAGTTTAAGAAAGCCGCTGAACTTTATTGTGCAGACACAGGAATATTGTTAGAGTGCTTTACCGACCAACCCGGTGTGCAGGTTTATACCGGAAACGGTGTCAATTACAGCGGTGGAAAAGGTTGTGCACATTACTCAGTTCATTCTGCAGTTTGCCTTGAAACCCAAGGTTTCCCAAATGCCACATCATTTGACTATTTCCCCAGTCCTGTTTTAAAGGCTGGAGATGAGTTTTACAGTAAAACTGTATATCGCTTCTCGGTAAAATAAAACTAAGACCTCCGAAATTTCGGAGGTCTTAGTTTTATTGTTTCATTTTGAAATAATTAACGCTGTTATAATAACATATATTTTTAATTACTTCGCCTACAAATTCTTTGTTTTTTGTCATTTCTCCGTTTTCCATAAGTGTTCCCAGATAATTACAAAGTATCCTGCGGAAGTAATGATGTCTGGGATAGGAAAGAAGAGAACGGCTGTCAGTTAGCATACCGACAAATGTTGCCAGGTGTCCTGTGGCGGTTAAATCTTCAAGATGTTTTTCCATACCGATTTTGTTGTCAAGGAACCACCAAGCCGGTCCGTACTGAATTTTACCTTTTGCTTCATCGCTCTGAAAACAACCTATAAGGGTCATAATTTCACAGTTCATCTTAGGATTAAGGTTAAATACAATAGTAGGGGGAAGGGCATTTTCACTATTGAGCTTGTCAAAGAGGTGGGACATATTCTTGATACTATTAGCATCACTTATACTGTCAAACCCTGTATCAAGACCGAGGGAAGCTAACATATTGGCATTATTGTTTCTCATAGCACCAACGTGAAGTTCGGTTCTGATTTCGTGCTTTGCATAAAGCTTCATAAGGAAATAGGTGAGATAGCCTTTAAATATATCAGCCTCTTCATTAGAGATTTTCTCGCCATTATACGCCTTTTTATAAACAGCATCAGCATCACACTTATCGTATACGGGAAGAACACATTCTACAGCGATATCACTAGCAGTAGTGCCAACTTCTTTGAATGCTTCAAGCCGCTTCTCAATGGAGATTTCGAGACTGTCGATATTATCTGCTACATTTGTCTGAGATTCAAGCATACTTATGTATGTTTTATATTGTGCTGCGTCAATGTTCATTATTTTATCTGCTCTGAATGCAGGAATAACGCTAAAAGGATAGTTTTTGGCTTTTATAGCCTTAAAGGTTTCCATATCGTCAAATACTTCGTTAGTTGTAAAAATATGACGAACGTTAGACCCGATAATAAGAGAAGAAGGAGTTACATTATTTTTTCTGATATATTCGTTACACTCATCCCATATCGCCTGTGCATTACTTGCATTAATTTCTTTTTCGCAACCGAAAAATTCTTTTAATTCCACCTGTGACCAATGGTAAAGAGGGTTGCCGAATGCAGTGCCGAGGACTGTGCAATATGTAATGAATTTTTCTTTGTTAGAAGCGTCACCTGTAATGTATTTTTCGTTAATACCGTAGTTTCTCATAAGGCGCCATTTATAATGGTCGCCTGCAAGCCATATTTCAAAAATGTCACTAAAGGGCTTATCTTCTAAAATTTGCTTTTCGGGAAGATGGCAATGATAGTCAAAAATAGGCATATCCTTAGCATAATCAAAATAAAGTTTTTCAGCCGTTTTGTTGGTAAGCAAAAAGTTGTTTTTTAAATAACTCATAGTTTCCTCCTATAGTGTTACACCGTCTTTAAAGATAGCTATATCGCAATAGCCGTTTTGTTCGCCTTTGGTAAGCTCTCCGTTAGCAGTTTTTATACAAAGGTCAAAAAGTTCATCTCTTAAAACTTCTTTTTTGGAATTTTCCAGTAGGCTTCCGGCATTAAAATCTATCCAATGGGATTTTTTGATGAAAAGATGAGAGTTTGTTGATATTTTTAATGTTGGAACGGCACTGCAAAATGGAGTTCCTCTTCCGGTTGTAAATAGAATAATATGAGCTCCGCTACAAGCGAGAGCAGTACAGGCTACTTGATCGTTACCGGGGCCGTTTACAATATAAAGACCGCTGTTATTGGAGGTTTCTCCGAAGTCAAGGGCACCCTTCAAAGTGACTTTACCTGCTTTTTGAACACAGCCGAGGGACTTTTCTTCAAGAGTAGAAATACCGCCTGCAATGTTTCCGGGAGATGGATTTTCACCGATACTTTCACCGTGGTCAAGGAAATATTGACGGAATGCGTTTATCATAGCTGCACATTTATCAAAGGTTTCCTTATTGTCGGCACGGGAAAGAAGAATAGGCTCTGCACCAAAAACTTCGGGCATCTCACTCATAAGAACCTGACTGCCGAATGAATAGAATTTATCAGCTACAAGTCCCACAAGTGGATTTGCAGTGATTCCGCTGTATCCATCGCTACCGCCGCATTTAACGCCTATTTTTAGTTTGCTGATGGGAAGGGAAGTGCGTATATCCTCTTTTGTTATACGCTTCAACTCATTTATGATTTCGGTACCTTCCTTTAATTCGTCATTGCTTTCTTGAAGGCTTAAGAATCTGATACGGTTTTCATCTATATCGCCAAGCATTTCCTTCATAAGCTCGATGCGGTTGTTTTCACAACCAAGGCTTAACACCAAAACACCACCTGCATTAGGGTGTTTGATTAATCCACATAAGAACTTTTGTGTGGTAATTAAATCTCCGCCTAACTGTGAACAACCATAAGGGTGGGTGAAGGCTTTTACACCGTTTTTATCTGCAAGGATCTTTGCGGTGTCATTAATACACCCGACTGTTGGCACAATCCATATATCATTTCTTATACCAACGTCACCGTTTGCACGTTGATAACCCATAAAAGTACCATTTTTAAAATCAATTTCAGGCTCATTATAGGGAGTATATACCCATTTATCAGTACCCTTTAAATTGGATTTTAGATTATCGGGACTAACCTTATCTCCTTTGCTTATGTCACATTTTGCGTGACCTATGGGAAAACCGTATTTGATAATGTTATCTCCCTTATTTATGTTGCAAAGTGCATATTTTTGTCCGTCGAGACGTACTTCAACATTATCTAAAGAATGGATTTGCATTAATAATGGCCTCCTCTAAATCAGAAAGGTCTTCGTCCCAAAGGGAAGTGTTTGAAAGAATTTCACTTAGACTGCCGTTTTTTATAGCTTCAATGATTTCGGAAGAATCATTCGGAGTTCCTGTCTTATAAAACTCTATAAGTTTGGAAAAACCGAAAATAAGGTTTTTGGGGTATTTGCCGAAACGTTCTTTATAAACCTTAATAGAAGGAAGTACACGTACAACAAATTTACTTACAGAGTTAAGTGCGATTGACATAAGATAGTGCTTGATATAAGGGTTAGAAAAACGGATCAAAACGCTTTCTGCATAACTTTTGAGTTCTTCTTCGGGAAGGTCAAGAGTAGGGATTATTTCTTCAAAAAGACATTTGGAAAGGAATGATTTTACATCTTCGTTTTCCATGCAGTCTCCAACGGTTTCTAAGCCTAAAAGAAGAGCATAGGGAACTATGGAGGTATGAGAACCGTTTAAAATTCTTACCTTTCTGGTGCGATATCTTTCCAGGGCATTCTTGGTAACAATTACATTGAGACCTGCTTTGCTGAATGGCATTTCTTTTTCTAAATCGTAATCGGATTCGATTACAAAGAGGTGAAAGTACTCTGAAGTGTTGAGCATTTCGTCAACGTAAGGCAGGTCAATTTTTTCGTCCTTGGGATAACCGGTGTTTATTCTATCTACAAGGGTATTGCAAAAAACATTTTGCTTTTCTACGAAGTTTATGAAATCTTGGTTTAATTTCCAAAGATTCGCGTACTTTAAAATGGTTTCCTTTAATTTATCGCCGTTGCGGTCAATTAGTTCGCAGGGAAGGAATATGAAGCCATCAAGACCGCTTTTAAAACGCTCATACATTAAAACGGTAAGTTTTGCGGGAAAACTTTTCGGTATAGTACCGTCAAATTTATCAGTATTGTCAAAAACAATACCTGCTTCGGTTGTATTGGAAACAATAAAACGTAAATCTTTGTTTTGAGCAAGTTTTAAATATGCTTCATAGTCTTCATAAGGGTTTATACATGAGTCTATTACGTCAATAAGAGAGGTTTCGGTGCCTTCGCTACCCCTTATAATGTGTGTATAAAGGCCGTTTTGATTGTTCAGTTTGTCACATAAACCGTTTGCTATGGGCTGAACTACTATAACGTTGGAACTGAATTCACCGCTGTTGTTCATTTTGTGAATCATCCAGTCGATAAAACCTCTCAAAAAGCCGCCTTCGCCAAACTGTAATACCTTTACAGGACGATTTGTTTTTTTATAATCGGTAATATTAGTCATTGATTTCTACCTCTTCCTTAAATTTATGGAACAGTGCTTTAACACTGTTATAGGCTAGTTTTGGTTCACGGTAACCGCTTAATATGCCGTTGTTATCAACGGTTCCTACCCTTTCAATATTTTTGTCTGAAATCGAGTCGCAGAATTGATACAAGAAAGAACCTGCTATATTTGGGCAATCATGGAAAGATTGCAAGGCTATTTCAAGAAGTTTTGCTTGATATTCTTCGGTCCATTTAACATCGTCAAATGTGTGATATCCGTAAGCTGCTGCTGCACCGAATGCACTTACTATAACCGGCTTGTTTTCGAAACCTAACTCTTTGCAGCGTTCACCTAAAATTTCGGTAAAGGTTGGCCAGTATTCTCTGGTTCTATATTTCCAACCAAAATACTGACTCACAGAAATAACGTCACAGAATTCGAAACAAATATCTTCTTTCGGTCTATCACTTGCATATGTAACAAGTCTGTTGCCACCATTGTTTTTCAGGAATGTATAATATTGTTCGGATATAATACGAGCGTTATTGAGGTTGGTGCGCAGTTCGTTATGCATTCCCCAAAAAATTATACAAGGATGATTGTAGTAGTATTTGACCATTTCCTTGTGCATTTGCAAACCAAGATTAACAACTTTTTCATTAGCAAGATCTTTTTCGTAGTAGGCATCTGACGAAAGGGGAATCTCGCTCCAGTAAAGAATTCCTCTTTTGTCAAGCATATCTAGAAATACTCTTGAGTTTGGATAAAATGTACCGCGAATTGCGTTACATGACATATCTTCAATAATTTCAAGGTCGCGAGACATTATTGCAGTAGGAATTGACACACCGAATTCGGGATGGTCTTCCTGACGGTTAACACCTCTTATTTCAATATTTTTGCCGTTTAAATAGAGTTTAGCATTTTTAACTTCAATACTTCTAAAACCAACTTTATCAATTAAATCGTCGGTATCAGTACTGAAAACGACAGTATAAAGATAAGGATTATTTACATCCCAAAGTTTAACGTTGTTTATAGTGATTTTTTTTGTGACAAGTGTCTTTTGAGAGCCTTTTTCCAGGGAGAGCGTTTCATCATAAATTTTTTCTGAGTCTAAAGTTACACAAAATTGGGTTTCTTTCTTTTTGTCGGCACCGTAAAGTTCCGCAGTTAAGAAAATTTCGGCTGATTTGTTGTCATCGGATAACTTATAATCAAACTTAGCATAAGTAACGGCAACACCATTTAATCTTTCTACAGAAACACTTCGGGTTATGCCGCCGAAATTGAACCAAAATACCGATTTATCGGCAAGATACTCTTCATTAAAAGAATTGTCAACCTTTAATACTAATTTATGTACTCCTGCTTTAAGGTCAGGAACAATAAAGTCAAACTGACAGAATCCGCCATAGTGATATCCTAAATATTCTCCGTCAAGCCAAACCTTACATTCGGTCATTACACCTTCAAAAACAAGACGTGCATTTCCTTCAAAATAGAAATCTCTTTCGTACCAACAAACACCTTCGTATTTTAGTAAATCTAAATCGGTGTTCCAAACTGAAGGAACAATAACAGTTTTTGAGGATTTAATTCCATCTTTGAAATTTTGTTCTTCACCAACATTATCTTTATCAACAGCAAATTTCCACGCACCGTCCAGGAAGGTTACCTGTCTTTTAATATGTTCATCAAATAGTCGCTTCATAATAGTTACTCCTGATTTTCGTTATCTTCGTTTTTATATTTATGATATAACTTTTTCACAGCATAATAAGCCATTTTGGGATTTCTGTGTCTATCTATAATTCCTTTATTATTAAAGCTTCTGTATTTTGCAATTGACATATCAGAACGAGAGTCGCAGAACTGCCAGATAAAGGTTCCTATAATATAGGGACATCTGCGGAAAACGTCTATAGCTTTAGAAAGCACATTTGCTTGATATTCTTCTGTCCAATGAATGTTTTTAAAGGTGTGATGTCCATAAGCGGCAGCGGCACCGAATTCACTCATAATAAGAGGTTTATGCTCACAACCCGATTCAATGCGTTTTTTATTGAATTTATCAGGGAAGTTCTCCCATTCGTCATAGTGGAAGAAATACCAACCGTAATATGCGTTAATTCCGATTACATCACAAAATTCATAACAAGTATCTTCCATAAATTTGAAGGTTGCATATGTGACCAGTCTGTTATTGGCGTGTTGTTTTAAGAAATTGTAGTAAAGTTTCGACATTTCGTAGCCGTTTTCGTGGTCGGTGTTTATTTCGTTATGCATTCCCCAAAAAATTATACAAGGATGATTGTAGTAATACCTAACCATTTCTTTGTGCATATCAAGACCGCGTTCAAGAACCTTTTTGTTAGCTAAAGCCTCGTTGGAAAAACCGCCGCCCCAAATTGGAATTTCACTCCAGAACAAAAATCCTCTTTCATCCATCATATCAAGGAATATTTTAGCATTTGTATAGTGAGAACCGCGAATAGCGTTACATCCCAAATCTTCGATAATGTCCAAATCGCGAACCATTGATTTTTCAGGAACAGCCATTCCTAAACTTGCGTTGTCTTCGTGACGGTTTACACCTCGAAAATTGATTTTTTTGCCGTTAAGTAAAACAGCACAGTCTTTAACCTCTACAGTTCTGAAACCAACTCTGTCATATAAATCATCGGTATCGGTTTCAAAAACAATATCATAAAGGTTAGGTTCACCAATGTCCCATAATTTAATATTTTCAATTTTGATTTTATCACTAACAACTGTGTGTGAAGTTCCTTTTTTAAGTGATAAAGTTTCTCTGTATATAACTTTATCATTTAGTTTGACGGTGAATAGGTTGTCCTTCTTCGTATCGGCACCGTAAAGTTCTGCTGTAAAAAATACGTCGGCAGATTTTCTGTCCTCGCTTAAATTGTAGTCAAATTTGCCATATAGTACAGTAAGACCGTTTAATTTTTCAACAGAAATACTTCTGTTAATACCGCCATAGTGATACCAGTCAACTAATTGTTGGGGAATAGAATCTTCATCAAAGGAGTTATCAACCTTTAGTACTAATTTATGTACTCCTGCTTTAAGGTCAGGAACTATAAAATCAAACTGACAGAATCCGCCATAGTGATATCCTAAATATTCTCCGTCAAGCCAAACCTTACATTCGGTCATTACGGCTTCGAACATAAATCTTGCGGTACCTTCAAAATAAAATTCTTTTTGATACCAGCAAACTCCTTCATAGGAAGACATACCTAAATATGAATTCCAAACAGATGGAACTATAACTGATTTTCCGTTATCAAAACCAGTATAATATTTATTTTGTTCACCTAAATTTCCCGGGTCTGCTATAAAATCCCAATCACCGTCAAGATAGGTGACCTTTCTTTTGATATGTTCGTCAAAAAGTCTTCTCATATATACACTCCATTCTGCTACACATATATAAATATTATATAACATACTAAAAGAATTTCAATGACATATCGTACAAATAATTAGCAAATCGTTCAAACAACTGTAATAATGCCGTTTTAATTGACAAATATACCGCAATATTGTATTATTTTAGTAGTATATTAAAACTATTTAGTACGGGTATTAGTTGCAAAAATAAATATTTTATGAAAGCGTGGCATTAAAATGAGCAATCCTGTAATTGTATGTAGAAATCTAAGTAAAAGTTATAAAAAGAATTTACCCGTTCTTAATTCCCTTGAATTTTCTCTTGAATCGGGAAAAATTATGGGACTTTTGGGGCCAAACGGTTGCGGCAAATCAACATTATTAAAACTTATATCCGGAATTTTGGTTGCTGATAATGGTTTGATAGAAATATGCGGTATTAAACGCAGTGATGAAACAAACAAATTAATTTCATTTTTGCCTGAAAGACCGTATTTTAACAGTAAGATGACCGTAGAAGAAATGATAGGTTTTTTTAAGTATTTTTATGAAGATTTTGATGAGTTGACTGCTCGAAAAATGCTTAGTGATATGTCGATTGATACCAGAGCACAGGTAAAAACTCTTTCAAAGGGTAATAAGGAAAAGGTACAACTTATTTTGGTTATGTCAAGACGGGCAAAGCTTTTTTTACTTGATGAACCGATAGGCGGTGTTGACCCTGCTGCCAGAGAGTATATATTACGAACCATTATAGGTAATTATAGCCAAGATGCATCGGTTATAATTACAACACATCTTATTTCCGATATTGAACCGATTATAGATAATTTTGCTTTTATGAAGGGCGGAAAAATATTCATGTCGGGTGTGGCTGATGAGGTAAGAGAAACCACCGGTAAAAGCCTTGATGAACTTTTCAGGGAGGTATTTAGATGTTAAAAAAATGTTTTAAATATGATTTTTCTTATATTATAAGAATTTGGTGGTTAGCCGCCGCAACTCTTATTTTTTTGTCTTTTGGTGCAGGTTGGGGCTATCAAAATATTACAATTTTTTCCAATGCTCCCGATAAACATTTTGTCCTTGAATATGGCCTTATAGTTGTTTATATTATAGCAGCAGGTGCTTTAGGAATATTAACTCAGGTACTTTTATCCATAAGATTTTACACAAATTTCTTCAGCGATGAGGGTTATCTTACTTTTACCTTGCCTGTAAAACGTTCTACACTTTTGGGCTCAAAGATTTTATGCGGTTTTGTAGTAGAACTTTTTACTGCATTAACAATTATTTCCTCTATCATTATTATTACATTGATGATACCTTCTGAATATAAAGAATATTATAATTTGTTCCATGAGTTTATTTGTAGGTTTATTCAGTGGTTTGTTTTAGATATTCCCGATTCAGAGAAAATATGGTCTATACTTTATTTGTTTGAGACATTTCTAATAGGAATTATTTTATTGCTTGCTCTCTGCATGACTTTATATATGCTGATTACTTTAGGAGCTACTTTAGTTAAAAAATTTAAAGTCGGTGCAATTATAGGTTTTATTGTCGGTGCCGATTATGCTTTTTCAATATTGATGGTTGGAAGCAGCATTTCGTTTATGCTATGGCTAGAGTCTGTTTCATATCTTTTTGACGAAACAATCAGTTCATCAGTGTCCCTGCTTGTTGTATTTTTGATTTTTTTATCTGTTATATTTATATTATTCACAGTTATTTCGCTTTTTTATAATATCACACAGGGTCTTATTGACCGAAAACTCAATTTGCAGTAGTGGGGTATAGATATGAAAAAATATTTATCTTTTTTACTTACTGCTATATTTTTAATGCTGTTTTTGGGCTCCATAATATGTTTTGCTGATGGACCAATTTGGATAATGTCAGATGATGCAAAAACTTTAACAAAGGGCCAAACAGTATTTACTTTGTATGAAAAATCGCCTGAAATAGATTTTCTGCCCGAAAACGAGATAAAATTATATAGAATTGCCGATGAAACAGATGATGATTTATATAGGTACGAATATGTTGCTCAAATAAGTGAAGATATTGCCTATATGTATAATACCGGTGACCTTTTTGTTACTGAAGAGGGAAGAAGACAGTTCGATAGTTTTGTTAACGGGGAATATTCGTATTATCTTTATCATGTTGAATATAACGGTGTGGTTGATTTTGATTTTCAAAATTTCAAAAGTTTTATTGATGAAAAAAATATGACGGAAATAGATGTGACTACACTTTGGAACGATGATGTTTTTTATGTCAGAGGTTATGATAAAACAGGATGTTTTGCACATAAATGCGGTGCTGTTTATCGTTTAGATGACGGTTATTACTACTACATTCATTATGATGCTTTGGATAATACTTATTTTGATGCATACGGTGATTTTTCTTATAGAAAAGGAATGGTGTCTGCATATAAACTTACGGGCGAAAACGAAAAATTTGTATCAGATGCAAAATATACAAGTAAAGTCAGAACAGAAAGTTATATTTATCCCGATGAAAAAACCTTTGTAAATGATGAAGATAGCGTTAAAGCTTTGACTACTTTTATTCTGGTACCGCTTATATTTGGATTTATAATTCCTATTGTACCATTTGTTTTAAGTATTGTTTTTGCAAAATCTAAAAAGGCTGTTAATCCAAAAAGATGGTGTTTGCTGACCGCTTATTCGGCCATGTGGATACTTACCTCGGCAGTGATAATGTTTTTATTTATATTTTAGTTATTTGTTTGACTTTTTAATGTCTAAACTGTATAATAATTAAAAAGAAAAAAGGGGATAAATAAATGGCGTGCAGACTGATTTTTGTCCGCCATGGGCAGAGTCTTGGTAATAAAGTCCGTTTATTTCTCGGTCATACAAATCTTGACCTTTCGGAACTTGGATATGCTCAGGCTGAACTTACGGGTAAATATTTAAAAGATAGAGAAATTGATGCAATATACTCGAGTGATTTAATCAGAGCGTATCACACCTCTTTACCTTTGGCAAGGTATAAAAATATAGTTCCCCAAAAGCGTGAAAATTTAAGAGAAATTTTTGCGGGCGAATGGGAAAATCAACTTTTCGACTTTCTTACTGTAAACAGAAAAGAATCGTATGGAATATGGAGAGAAAATATCGGTTTTGCTGTTCCTGATGGCGGAGAAAGTGTATGGGATTTACGAAATCGCATAGTTAAGGAGATTACGTCTATCGCAGAAAATAATGACGAAAAAACGGTTGCTGTTTTCACACATGCTACTCCGATTCGCACCTTCTTTTCTTTTGTTAGGGGAATGAGTAGAGAACAGATAAAAAATATTCCGTGGGCAACCAATGCATCGGTCAGCGAAGCATTTTATGAAAACGGAGTTTTTACAGAAATTTGTTATAGTTTTGATGATTTTTTAGGTGAAATCAGCAGTACATTTCCTAAAAATGTTTAATATAGTAATATTTGTCGTTGTTTTTTTAAATAGTTGTTTACAGTTAGCAATAATTATAGTAAAATATATACCAGTATTTAATTTTAATTTTGGAGGATTAAAAATGAGTTACGCAGAAGCAAAAAAATATTATGAAGCATTTGGTATTGATACAGATGAAGTTATAGAAAAGCTAAACAATGTATCTATTTCAATGCATTGTTGGCAGGGTGATGACGTTGGTGGATTTGACGGTAAAGAATCTCTGTCAGGAGGCATTCAGACCACTGGTAATTATCCGGGTAAAGCTCGTACTCCAGAAGAACTTATGGCTGATATGGACAAGGCTCTTTCTCTTGTTCCGGGTAAACATCGTATAAACCTTCACGCTTGCTATGCTATTTTTGAAAATGGTGAATGGGCTGACAGAAACGAACTTGAGCCCCGTCATTTTTTAAAATGGGTAGAGTATGCTAAGGAAAGAAATTTGGGAATAGATTTTAATCCTACTTTTTTCTCTCATCCTAAGGCAACAGGTTTAACACTGTCAAGCCCCAATGAAGAGATACGTTCTTTCTGGGTTGAGCACGCTAAATGCTGTATCAAAATTGCTGAGTATTTTGCAAATGAGCTTAATACTTTCTGTACTCTTAATATTTGGATCCCTGACGGTATGAAGGATATTCCTGCCGACAGACTGGGTCCGAGAGCACTCTTAAAGAAATCTCTTGATGAGATTTTCGAAATGGAGTTTGATAAAGAAAAGGTGTTAATTACCCTTGAATCTAAAGTTTTTGGTATTGGATTTGAATCTTATACTGTGGGTTCTGCAGAGTTTTATCTAAGCTATGCAGCTAAAAACGGAATAATGCCCCTTATGGATAACGGACATTATCATCCTACCGAAGTTGTATCGGATAAAATCCCCGCATTACTTACATTCTTCCCTGAAATTGCGCTTCATGTTACTCGTCCTATTCGTTGGGACTCTGACCACGTAGTACTTTTAGATGATGAAACAAAGGAAATCGCTAAGGAAATAGTACGCTGTGGCGGACTTGAAAGTCGTGTTAAGATAGCGCTTGACTATTTTGATGCATCTATAAACCGTGTGTCAGCTTGGACCGTAGGCTTTAGAAACCTACAAAAAGCTTTGCTTATGGCATTACTTACTCCAAATGAAGTGTTAACCGCAGTACAGGATAGCGGCAACTGGACCAAGCTTATGGTAATGCAGGAAGAAATTAAAACCTTACCATTTGGCGAAATTTGGGAAGAATATTGCAAGAGATGTAACACCTTGCCTGATGGCGAATGGTATTCCCAAGTAGAAAAATATGAAACAGAAATATTAAGTAAAAGAGGTAATTAATTATGAAAAACATTTTAACCGCACCATTTGTTGAAGAAATGAAAAAAGTAACCGCTAATATGTACAGACTCGGCTGGGACGAGCG
>JAZNVC010000025.1:0-13389 GCA_045592625.1 Acutalibacteraceae bacterium | reverse complement strand
ATTAATGCGGATGGCTATGTATCTACAGGGCAAGGAATAACCGGTCACAATATGTTTGCATATTGTAATAATAATCCGGTTAATATGGTTGACCAAAATGGCGAAGCATCTACTATTGCACAATGGTGGACATCAACTATGTGGTGGCTACCTTTTGCTGATACAGTATTACCGTTAGGGGATGTAATCTATTTTGGTGTTGTAGCCATTATAGGAATTGGTTTTATTTGTGAGGCAGCTACTAGTGCTTCGGCACCCGATACGAACACCTCTAAACCATCTAACAATACTGATAAATCCAATAAAAAAACACGAAAAAAACTAATAAACCTGATGTGCAATATCCCGGAGACGATCCAACAATTCCTCCTGGTGATGGATATGAATGGCGTGGCAAGCAACCTGTAGGTGGAGATAAAGGATCTTGGGTAAACAAAAATACGGGTGAACAATTGCCTCCCGATTTAAATCATCCAGCGCCTAAAGGTCCACACTGGGATTATACTGATCCAAGTGGTACAAAATGGTACATTAAGCCAACCGGTGAAATTGATATATGGTGAGGTAATTTATGGAAAACGATTGGAGATTAACAAATCAAACTAGTTATTTATATAAAAAAAGGTTAGTAAAAAAACTTTTCATAAGTTCTGATATGCGCGACCATGAGCACTGCTCTTTTTGTTGGTATAAGTTTTACGAACCTAACGTTTATGGGTATTGCACTCTTGATGGACAACACTGGATTTGTGAAGAATGTTTTGGAGATTTTAAAGAAATTTTTAAATGGGAAATAGATAACACAGGGGGACGGTTAGCGTGAAACCAAATTGAGAAAAAATCGAAAAAAAGGCACACAAAACCATAGCACAGAGAACCGTCCCCTGTGTTTACTGTGTTTATGGGTGGGACATGGAGTTATAGATGTTTTTCCGTATTGGCTAACCCTAAATAGCAACACAAGAGATCAATTTGAGTCAAAAATCATTGAGATATTTGACTAGGAAGGCACTGAAATATGAAAACAAATATCTTAATTTTTATAATTATATCGTTAATTTTCACATTTGTAGGATGCAAAACCATTGCGAATAGTTATACAAGCTTTTCTATTGAAGAATTTGATGGATTTTTTAATATAACAGAGATTAGTGAGAAAGAATCTTATATCAAAAGCGGAAATATGGATTTTGCTAAAATGGATGATTTAATAATATGCCCTTTTATCAAAGAAACCACCCACGAAGAGTGCTCATTATTTTTATATATATACACAACAAGTAATAATAGAAGCAATGTTACAATTAACAGTGTTAGTATGTGTAGTAAAAATAATATAGAAATATTGAAAGAACTTTCTGAAAAAGATATCAATGAATTTAGTCCCGTAACCGATCGAATGTTATTGAGCGTTACCGTTATCTCTAATTTTGATAAAAATAAAACTTGGTTTTATAGTGGCAATGAATTGCAATTATCTCTTCAAATCTCTGTTGATAACCAAACAACCATAATTGAGGATACTGTGAACTATACTATAAAGCTTATTGGTCATAAGAAACACCTAATGCCAACATAATACAGGGGACGGTTAGCGTGAAACCAAATTGAGAAAAAATCGAAAAAAAGGCACACAAAACCATAACACAGAGAACCGTCCCCTGTGCACCTACAATTAAAATAGGTGCTGTTAATTCGAATACTGATTATATTACTTACGAACAGGGAAAGTTTGATGTACGAAATTCGACATCAACTAATATAGGTCTTGAAATCGCAGATATTATAGATATATCACATACAAATGGATATGAGCATTCATATTTCGATCAAAATTGCACTTGTGATTTTATGAGTAGTAGCTTTGGAGAAAAGAGTAAATGCACAGCAAATCAAAAAATCGTGTTTAATGATGCAACTATAGGATTTTCTTTTGGGGCATATTTGCTCGTAGGATTTGAAGCGTCTATAAGTTTTGATTTAGAAGCATTTGGCAATGAATGGATTTCTATATATAATGATAGCATGTCTTACGGAAATTAGTGGAGGGTATCCTTTTATGAAAAAACGGTATACAATACTATTATCAATTTTTATTTCAGAATATTTTATTGTATCTATATTAAACACGAAAAACATAAAGTTTGAATCATGGATTGGAAATGTAATTGGTGCTTGTATATTTCTATTACCTATTGAAATATTATTGTATTTACTAGGCAAAGACGAAAGTATAGATTCGAAGAAAAGAACTTTTTGTAAAATCGCTTTTTGGTTTATTTTTATCTGTTATTTAGCCGGTGCGATAGTAACACTGCTAGAAGGAAAACATTTATCTGTTTTTTAGCAATGGAACACAAGCGTAGACGCAGGTAGACGCAGGGGACGGTTAGCGTGAAACCAAATTGAGAAAAAATCGAAAAAAAGGCACACAAAACCATAACACAGAGAACCGTCCCCTGTGTTTATGTGTTTATGTTTATGTGTGTTTATGGGAACATACAATTATGGTACAAATTATATTACTCATTTCACAAAGGATATGTTGCCTTATTATTTGTGGGGAAACAGTGAAGTGGATAGTAATGTTTCATTTTTGTGGAATAGAATTGTGGGTGCTTCAAAATGAAAAAAGTTCTTAAACTAATTATTTTATCACTTATTTTGATTTCGATAATACTGTCAACACTGTCTGCAATATCGGTAAAAAAATATTGTGATATAAATAGATTATGCACTTTGATTAATGCTAATAAAACAACTGAAGCAAAGACAATGATAGGCAAAATAAAAAATGTCAATTCTTTTACGGCACCATTATGGTTAAGAAAAATATATAATATGTTTGAGTATGATATAGATACGCCTTTGATAAAAGCATGTGAAAAAGGTGATGTGGAAATAGTATCTGCTTTGTTAGATAAAGGAGCTGATCCTAATTTATCTTTAGAGGGAGGCTGGGCACCGTTAGAAGTAGTGTATATAAGAAATAGCGAAAATCGAATTGCAATAGCAAAAATGCTTTTAAATAATGGTGCACAAGTGGATTTGTATAGAAGTCATGGAAGTGCGTTATTCATTGAAGCGGAAAAATGTATTTATAAAACTACATTTAGTGAAGATGAGCAAAACTTGTTAACTGAGTCTATATTTTTGTTGCTGGAAAACGGAGCTTCACCTATAAACGAAAAAGGAGATACAATTATTCATTATCTTGCTTATGGTGGGCAAACCAAACTTATAGAATTACTTGCTTCGGATTATGGGTATTTGTTTGAAAAAGAAAATTTGAATGGTGAAACACCACTTGATTGGGCTAAACAAAGTGGAAAATATAACGAAAACTTGGAAAACATTTTGCTTCGAAGAAAGGCATGAATAAGACAGGGGACGGTTAGCGTGAAACCAAATTGAGAAAAAATCGAAAAAAAGGCACACAAAACCATAACACAGAGAACCGTCCCCTGTGTTACCCTGTCTTATTTACATTGAAAATTATGGCACAGCAAGAGGATGGGTAAGAAGAATGTAAGACGTTGTAGATATGGTTGTAGATATCGGAAACCCGCATAAACAAAGGGTTTTATCGGTTTTTCTTACATTCTCTACAACAATTCTATAAAAGATTTAAAATTTAAAAAAATATTATTTTTTATTATAGTAAAAAAATATATGTAAGGGATTGTTTAATTGTTTAGGTTGTTTAACGGCGAAATGAAACGTCATCGTACCCTACATATGTACCCGGGTAACACAGGGGGTAACAAAGTAACACAGGTAACACAGGGGACGGTTCTCTGTGTTGAAAATTAACAGGTGTGAGTTTTTGGACTGTGAGAAAATTCTAAAGCGCACAGAGAACCGTCCCCTGTGCACCCAAGGAGAAAAAATTATGAAAAGCAAAAAATCTAAAATCATAACTATTGTTTCTATTGTTCTGGCAGTTGTTGTTTATATAACCGTAAGCCACTGGATTTCCCTGAAAAAATCTGTAGATATAGATGTTGACTATTTGTATTGTGCAGCTGATGATTTAAAGGAAGTTTTATATGTTGATAAATTCACAGATAATGAGTCCGTAGCAATTGCTCTTGGGAAAGGCAAGGACGATTCTCCATATGTATTTGTATTGTGGGATCAATGGAGCAGATATACAAATCGTGCTTCATATAAACCTCATGTTAGTAATTTTTATAAGGAAACTCCTGCGACTAAGTTCGGTCAACCTTATTTTGCTATATTTCCTAATCCTACAGATGATACTGTAATGATAAACGGAGAGGAACATAAAGTGTTTAAATTTAATGCTACTATTGACGGGGTTGAGTATAATTTAGGTTTTTATTGCGGATTAAAAAACACAACAGAAGATAAGACAGGGGACGGTTAGCGTGAAACCAAATTGAGAAAAAAACGAAAAAAAGGCACACAAAACCATAACACAGAGAACCGTCCCCTGTGTTTACCTGTGTTTATGTGTTTATGTGTTTATGTGTTTAATATTTTATAGGTGATTATATGCAAGAACGTATATGCGATGATCGTATTGATATTATAGAGCTTTCTGAAAAGATAGCTAATATGACAGACGAAGAATTTGAGAAATATTTAAACGAAATTAAATAACTAGTAACACAGGGGACGGTTCCTTGTGTTGACAAGCAAAGGGGCGGATGTTATTCCCCTAATAGGGGAAATGTCCGAAGGACAAAAGGGTCTGGGCAAAGCCGTACCCTTCATCCGCCCGAAACACTCATTTAGACAAAAAATAAAAACGACCGTGAGGTCGTTTTTATTTACGGGTAATATTAAATTGTTGGGTAGTTATTATAAATCTTTCGATTAATAATTTTCTTTTCTTACTTCAAAGTAAGCTTCGGGATGAGCACAAACAGGGCAAACCATAGGAGCTTTAAGACCTACTACAATGTGACCGCAGTTACGGCATTCCCAAACGGTAACGCTGCTCTTTTCAAATACAGCTTTGGTTTCAACGTTATTAAGAAGAGCACGATATCTTTCTTCGTGAGTCTTCTCGATTGCTGCAACAGCTCTGAACTTATAAGCAAGAGCGGTGAAACCTTCTTCTTCAGCTTCCTTAGCAAAGGTATCATACATATCGGTCCACTCATAGTTTTCGCCTTCAGCAGCAGAAAGAAGGTTAGCGGCGGTGTCGCCCAGTCCGCCTAACTCCTTAAACCACATTTTAGCGTGTTCTTTTTCGTTTTCGGCAGTCTTTAAGAATAGTTCGGCAATCTGCTCATAGCCTTCTTTTTTAGCAACAGAAGCAAAATAGGTGTATTTGTTTCTTGCCTGAGATTCGCCTGCAAAAGCTGCCTGTAAATTTTTTTCGGTTTTTGTTCCTTTAAGTTCCATGAAATTTTCTCCTTTTTCAAAAATTATTAATTTTATTTTAACCGATATTTCGGTATTTAGCAATTATTTATTTGCAATTACTGCATAAATAGTCAAGATTCAAATTATATGAAATTATATCTTCGCCAAGGTTTTCTTTTAAATGCTCTAAAAAATCGGGGATAACCGCATCTTTTACCGATTTGCAGTTTTTACATATCAAGTGGTCGTGAAGAATAGGGGAACGGTCGAATAAATCAGCCGCATCGGGAATTTTAACCTTTCCTATCAGTCCGCCAAGATATAAAGCATTAAGATTATTATAAACGGTAGCAAGTGCTATACCGGGCATTTTGCTTCGGGCAATTATATAAATTTCATCAGCCGATAGATGTCCGTCCATATTCTTTACAATATCAAGAATAAGACTTCGCTGTTTGGTCAGTAACATATATGCCTCCTTTCAAAATTCAAGAATTAGAATTATTCTAAATCTAATTATACACAATTTTAATGGGTTGTCAATAGTTTTTTAAAAAAATTTTTTAAAATGTTAACCGGTAAGGTGGGAGAATAACATAGGTTATTTATTCCTTGTTAAAAACAAAAAACTGTAGTATAATGAAAAGAAAAACAGAAAGGACGGAGAAATATGGAAAATTATATTCGTGCATTTTTTGCCATTGTAAGATTTTTAATACCTGTTTTTTCCGTTATTCTTGTTTTTTGTTGTTCAAGCGGACTTCTTTCTAAAAGGAAAAGCGGATATAAAGTTGTGCTTTTAACCGATGATATGAAGGAAAAGGAAATCGGGGACGGCGAATATATTGTAGGCAGTGACAGCGACTGTGATATCGTTATGGATAAAACTGAGGAAAAGCATATTGTTATATCTGTTTCGGGTAAAAACTTTTCCTTAAGGCCTCTCTTTAAAAATAAAGTGGGAATAAACAAACACTCGGTTAGGGAGGAATCATCCTTTTTGCCCGATGATATTTTAAGTGTAGGGGAAAGGGAGTTTTCCTTAAGAATTAAAAGCGGTAGAAGAAAAAATATTTTGGACGGAAGGCTATATAAGGCGGCATCCCTCTGCTGTCTTACCCTTATACAGTTTTTTGTTGCCATTTCGTTATGCTTTTCTTTTTATGAAAGATTGATTATAGTAGCAATCGTTTTTGCCGCTTTTATTTTTGGAGAATGGCTATATTTTGTGCTGACAAAATTTAAGGGAGCTTTTGTAGAAATTCCCGTTTTATTTTTAGTTACCTTAGGACTTAGTGTGGCAGCACACCGAGGAACTTCAGCCCTTATCAAGCAGTTTATATGTCTTGTTTTGGGTGTTATAGGTGCTTTGTTTCTTTCAAAAATAATAATTTCGTCTAAACGTGCTTTGGATTTAAGATTTATTGTTTTTGTGCTTGGGGGAGTGCTTTTTGGTGCAAACCTATTCTTTGGAGTAATCTATAACGGTGCACAAAACTGGCTGA
Source organism: Acutalibacteraceae bacterium (assembly GCA_045592625.1). Lineage (GTDB taxonomy): Bacteria > Bacillota > Clostridia > Oscillospirales > Acutalibacteraceae > SIG607. The sequence goes on along the minus strand of JAZNVC010000025.1, from coordinate 6,547 downwards.
GTATCGGCGGCTTTACCTTCCAGCCTTCTGAATTCATAAAGGTAGCCCTTATATTTATAAGTGGTGCTTCGGTTGAAAAGTTAAGTAGTATAAAGGATATATCTCTTTTTGCCGTCTTTTCGGTTTTCTGCCTTGGCTCGCTATTTTATCTTAGTGATTTTGGTACGGCACTTATTTATGCAGTAGTATTTTTTATAGTGATTTCCATACGCCTTTGCAGTGTAAAGCTGATTGCTGTTTTATCGGCAGTGGCTGTAGCTTGCAGTGGAGTGATTGTGATATTATTTCCTTACGTTGCAAAACGTATTTTTTCCTTTGGAAAAGCCTTTGAAAATGCCTATGACAGCGGTTATCAGCAAACAAGAGCAATGATAGCTTTAGCTTCGGGAGGTCTTTTTGGAGTGGGCGGAGGAAAGGGTACGCTTATAAAGGTAGCGGCGGCAGATACCGATATTGTATATGGTCTTATTAGCGAGGAATTCGGACTTATCGTTTCTCTTTGTGCTTTGGCGGTATTTATAATTTTTGTTCTTTATTCCATAAAAGTGCTCACTTCCTCAAAAAGTACCTATTATTCCATAACCGCCTGTGCAACTTCGGTTTTGCTTCTTGCACAAACCGCCCTTAACGTTTTCGGCACACTTGATATGCTGCCATTTACGGGTGTTACATTGCCTTTTATAAGCAACGGCGGTTCATCCCTTTTATCCTGTCTTGTGCTTACGGCATTTTTAAGGACTCCTCTTATTTTGTCACAAGGAGGAAATGTTAAATGATAAAAGCAAAATTCAGAGCCAACATAGTACGTGTAATACTCCTTTTGTTTTTGATTTTATGCGTTGTTTTTATCTTTAAATATACTTCCTATGGGGAAAATTGGGCGTTTTTCGAAACAAACAGCCATGTTTATAACGACGGGAAGCTGACCCAACTGGGTGAAATTACCGATAGGGAAGGCAGAATTCTTTCGGAAACCGAAAACGGCGACAGAGTATATAATAAAAACAAGGATATAAGAAAAGCCACAATTCATACGGTGGGCGACCATGAAGGTTTTATCAGTACGGGTGTTACCAATGCTCTAAAGGATAAACTTGTGGGTTACTCTTTGGTTAACGGCGTTTATACCTATTCGGGAAAGGGTAATAATGCAAATCTTACCATTGATGCAAATATAAGCGTTGCCGCTATGAAAGCCCTTGGAAACAGTGCAGGCTGTGTGGGGGTATGCAACTATAAAACGGGTGAAGTGCTTTGTATGGTAAGTACTCCCACCTACGATATAGAAAACCTTTCGGAATATGAAAAGGCGAAAAACGGAGAACTGGGCAGTGTTTTTATGAACAGATTTATTTCCTCTGCATATACACCCGGTTCAACCTTTAAAATTGTTACTGCTGCCGCCGCTATAGAAACTCTTGGCGATGCTGCGTATACTACCGATTTTATCTGCGACTACGGGACGGTTATCGAGGGTGAAAAACTCAACTGTCTGGGAAAGCACAAAACGGTTACTTTAAAAAGAGCTTTTTCTCATTCCTGTAATGCGTATTTTTCCAATATGGCACTTACTCTGGGAAAATCCACAATGACCAAATATGCCGAAAAATTCGGTTTCAACAAAACCTTTTCTATAGACGGGATAAAGTGTGCAAGGACAAGCTACTCGGTTAAAGATTCAAGAAATATAGATTTTGGTTGGTCGGGAATAGGTCAGTACACAAATCTTTGCAATCCTTTGCAGTATTTATGTATGGTGAGTGCTATAGCAAACGGCGGAGAATATAAAGAGCCCTTTATCGTAAATAGTATTACTGCTTCAAACGGTAAAATGATTTATGAAGCAAAACCTAAAACTGTTCGTATGATTAAAGAGGATACTGCCGAAAAACTTGCAGATCTTATGGATTTTGCTGCAAAGGATAACTACGGAAAATCCACCTTTGGTACCCTTGACGTCTGCGGAAAAACAGGAACGGCAGAAGTAGGTAATAAAATGGAAAATTCGCTGTTTATAGGTTTTTGTAAGGATGAAAATTTGCCTCTGGCATTTGTGGTGGTTGCCGAGGGCGATGAAAATGGAAGAAAAAGTGCTATGAGTATAGCAAATAAAACTCTGCAAGCCGCCAAAAAACAACTTCTGAAATAATTTTGCCCGAACAAAATATTTTGTTCGGGTTTGTTTTTATAATAAAAATTATCGTTTTTTGATAATAAATTGTTGACAAACGATAAATAATGTTGTATAATACAGGCAGAAAATGGAAATGAGGTGATAATTATGTGGAACAGTAATAAGTCAATAACCCTCTCTTTAATTGTCTGCTTCTTGGTTGTGGTTATGCTGATTTTCGGTGCGGTGTTTTTCCCTATTTTACTTAAAATGTATTTTGGAGACTTTGAAAGTGCACTGGACCATCAATTTTTCTTTATGTATAAGTCAGTTCTTATATGCTTTTACGTTAGTTTGCTTCCTGCCTTTACTGCCTTATATTCTCTTATTAGAATGCTTTTTTCAATAAGATGGAAAGAAATATTTACATCTGCTAACATAAAACGCTTAAGGATACTTTCGTGGTGCTGCTTTGCGGTTGCCTTTATTACTGTGCTCGGTTCATTTTTCTATCTTCCACTTATAATAATTTCCATAGCGGCAGGTTTTATCGGGCTTATTATAAGAGTTATTAAAAACGTTATGTGCTCTGCCAAAATTTTAAGAGAAGAAAATGATTTGACGATATAGGAGTAAGAAAATGATTACAGTAAATCTTGACGTTGTTCTTGCAAAAAGAAAGGTCAGCTCTGCCGCACTGGCTGAAAAAATCGGTATTACTCAAGCAAATCTTTCTGTTTTAAAAACGGGAAAGGCTAAGGCAATCAGATTTTCTACTTTAGAAAGTATTTGCAGAGAACTTGACTGTCAACCCGGCGAAATTTTATCTTTTGAGGAGGATTAATATGTATAACGAAAATAGTATTTATGAAATGGAAAAAGCAACACACGTATATAGCGGCTTTTCTATGAAAAGTAAAGACAGAGTTTTTTCGGTTTTTATGGCGTTGCTTATAGTACCGTTTGTGGTGCTAACCTTATGGGGTGGCTTTAACAGCGGATATACCGTTTCTGTAATAGGTTTTTTAACACTTTTTACGGCTTATCTCGCTAATAAAAAGGTAAAATTCAAGTTTTTCCCCTTTATCTGTTTTGTTTTGTCGCTGGTTTCGGCGGTTGTGTTTACTTATTCCTCCGACTTTGCCGTAAGATTTTTCCTCTTTACACTGCTGACCTTAATGGTGTCTATATGGATTTGTTATCTTGGCGGATATAATATGTCGGATGATTACAATCTTGTTTCGGCAGTGTTAATAGGTATTTTCGGTTCCGCCTTCGGTTCTCTAGGCAAAAGCCTTAGCAGTGTTTTTTATAACGAAAATAAAAAGAAAATAAAGATAGGAAAAATAATTGCAGGTATCGCCTGTGCCGTACCCGCTATGATTATCTTGGTGCTTTTGCTTCGCTCTTCTGACGCCGCCTTTGACGGTATGCTGTCAAAAATCGGCGAAACCTTTGGAGATTTGGGCAGTTTAATATTTAAAATCAACGTAGGTCTTTTGTTTTTCCCATTTACAGTATCTCTTGGAATCGGACTTGCAAAAAATAAAAGAGAACAAAAAGGGTGGAGGATACAAGGCAACATCGACAAGGTCTTTACCATATCCTTTTTATCGGCAATATCATTGGTTTATGTTGCTTACATACTGTCGCAGTTAGCATATTTCTTTAATGCATTTAAAGGTCTTATTCCACAGGGTATTACCTATGCCTCCTATGCAAGACGCGGATTTTTTGAAATGACGGTAATTGCTGCCATAAACTTTATATTTATAAGCCTTGCTTCAATGTTAACCAGAAAAAACGAAAATGGTAAAAGAAGCACCGCATTAAACATCATTATGGTTTTTATAGGCATATTTACACTTTTGCTTATTGCTACCTCACTTTCAAAAATGATTCTTTATATTAAATATTTTGGTATGACAAGGCTGAGAATTTTGACCAGTGCATTTATGGTATTTTTAGCTCTGCTCTTTATAGCTGTTATATTACGTGCTTTCATAAAAAAGATTCCGATAATAAAAACAGGAATTATAGCGGCTGTTATAATTCTTATAACCCTCGGTTTTGCAAACGTTGATAAAACGATAGCAAAATATAATCTTTACGCCTATGAACAGGGTTATATAGAAAATCTTGATATAGAAACTATTGGAGAATTAGGATACTCTGCAGTACCAACTCTTTATACTGTATTTAAAGGCGAACAGTATGATTATGAATTGCGTTTTAAGGCAAGAGAAGAACTTTTTGAAAAAGTAGAAGAAATTTATGATATAAGAATCATTGACGGAAAAACAGAGTATATTACTAAAACAAATTTGGGAGGCTTCAATGTTTCAAAATATAAAGCACAAAAGATTCTTGATGAGTTTTTAGCCAATTAATTAAAAGGGAGGGCAACCTCCCTTTTTATATTAGAATGATATAATAATTCGACTAATTATTTGTTTGTTTTATATAAAACGATAAAATAAGTATGCCAGACTATTGACAAAAAAGACAGTAAATGATAAAATATTTACTATTAAAAGAGTATATGTTGCGGGGGAATTTTTATGAAGGCATTAGAAGATAAAATACTTGCAGAAGGACAGGTTTTCCCCGGCAATATTCTAAAAGTTTCCTCTTTTTTAAATCATCAGTTAGACGTGGATTTTCTTATGCTTATGGGCAAGGAGATAGCACGTCTTTATAAAGATACAAAGATTGACAAAATACTTACTATTGAAGCATCCGGTATTGCTATAGCGGTAGCTGCGGCTGCCCATATGCATCTGCCGGTTGTTTTTGCTAAAAAGAATAAAACCACAAATATTCTTTCTGATGTTTATTCTTCAAAGGTTGTCTCCTATACTCATAACACCGAATATCAGGTGGTTGTAAGTAAAGAGCATCTTAAAAAAAATGAAAATATCCTTATAATAGATGATTTTCTTGCTATCGGAAATGCACTAAATGGGCTTATGGAAATAGTTTCTCAGGCAGGCGGGAAAACCGCAGGAATTGCAGTTGCCATTGAAAAAGGTTTTCAGGGCGGCGGCGATAAACTTAGAAGTGATGGCATTAGGGTTGAATCTCTTGCAATAGTTGATTCAATGACCGACAATTCTGTTAAATTCCGTCCGCAGAATTAGGACGGCTTTTATAAAAATTTGCCTATAAAGGCGAGGAGGAAAAACAAAATGAAAAAGTTACTTGCACTTCTTCTTGCAGTTGCAATGGTTTTTGGCCTTGCAGCTTGCGGCAGCGGAGATTCCGCTGATTTCAAAGTAGGCTTTATCTGTCTTCACGACGAAAAATCTACTTATGACTTAAACTTCCTCAACGGTGTTGACGAAGTTAAGGCTGCTCTTGGTCTTAAAGATGATCAGGTTATCGTTATGACCAACATTCCCGAAGGCGACGAATGCTATCAGGCTGCTGCTGACCTGGTTGATCAGGGTTGCGATATTATCTTTGCAAACTCCTTTGGTCACGAAGACTTTATGATTAAGGCTGCTAAAGAATTTACTGACGTTCAGTTCTGTCATGCAACAGGTACCAAGGCTCATACCGAAGGTCTTGCTAACTATCATAATGCTTTCGCTTCCATCTATCAGGGTCGTTATCTTGCAGGTATTGCTGCAGGCTTAAAGCTTAACGAAATGATTGCTGCAGGCAAAATCAAAGCTGAAGAAGCTAAGATGGGTTACGTAGGTGCTTTCACCTATGCTGAAGTTGTATCCGGTTACACTTCTTTCTACCTTGGCGCTAAATCTGTATGCCCCAGCGTTACTATGGAAGTACAGTTCACAGGTTCTTGGTATGATGCTACCGAAGAAAAGAATGCCGCTGAAGCTCTTATCGCTAAGAAGTGCGTTCTTATCTCTCAGCACGCTGACTCTATGGGTGCTCCCTCTGCTTGTGAAGCTGCAGGCGTTCCAAACGTTTCCTATAATGGTTCTACCGAAGCTGCTTGTCCCAACACCTTTATCGTATCCTCCAGAATTAACTGGGCTCCTTACTACAAGTATATGATTGAATGTGTTCAGAAGGGTGAAGCTATTGCTGCTGACTGGTGCGGCGGTTTGGCTGAAGGTTCCGTAGTTCTTACCGACATCAATGAAAAAGCTGCTGCTGCAGGTACTGCTGATGCTATCAAGACTGCTACCGAAGGCTTAAAGAACGGCACTGTTAACGTATTTGATACCGCTAACTTTACCGTAGGCAAGGTTAAACTTGAATCCTACAAGGCTGACGTTGACACCGATGCTGCTTATGCTGCTGATACCGAAGTTATCGAAAATGGTGTGTTCTATGAATCCAAATTCCGTTCTGCTCCTTACTTCGATCTTCGTATTGATGGTATCACTCTCCTCAACGAGAAATACTAATATAGTTTTTTGACTTTAAGTATAGGCGGGGTGTATGCTCCGCCTATACGCTCTT
>JAZNVC010000024.1:0-36564 GCA_045592625.1 Acutalibacteraceae bacterium | reverse complement strand
GACTATGCAAAATATTGAGCGGTAATGTGTTAATTTATTATTCATCGGTGAATACGAGGTCGAGTTCTTCTTCGGTAAGCTCGCGGCATTCGCCTTCTGCAAGGTCGGCGTCGAGTTTCAACGTGCCTATCTGTATTCTGCGAAGCTGCTCAACGTGGTTTCCGACGGCGGCAAACATCCTCTTTACCTGATGATATTTGCCTTCGCGGATTTTGATTTCCGCAGCGGGAAGACCGTTTTCGGTTATCGCTCTGACCTTTGCGGGCAGGCATTCCGTACCGTCGTCGAGAGTGATTCCGCTTTGCAGTTTTTCGATATCCTCATCGTAAAGCTGATAGGAAAGCGTTGCGATATATGTTTTATAAACGTGGTGTGCCGGGCTCATTATTCTGTGAGCAAAAGCGCCGTCATCGGTTATGAGCAAAAGTCCCGTTGTGTCGCGGTCAAGTCTGCCTGCAGGGAAAATGGAGCGTCTTTTGAGCTCGGGCGGAATTATATCGATAACCGTTTCTTTTTGAGGGTCACGGGTTGCGGTTATAACCCCTTTCGGCTTATTCATCATAATGTAAACGTGCTCTTTCAGGGTGAAATTATAACCCTCTACGCTGATTTCGTCGCTTTCAACGTCAATCAGTTCTTCCGCGCGCAGACAAACTCTGCCGTTGAGTGTAACGGCGGAGTCTTTGATGAGCTGTCTCGCTTCTTTTCTTGAAACGTTGCAGTTGAGCGCTATTAATTTGTCAAGACGTTTTAGACCCATAAGGCACCTCGGTTAAGTGAAAAGTTAAGAAAAAGGACCGGTTTTGACGCCGGTCCTTAAAAATTGTTTAGCTATAATTATGCAAGCTCTGCAAAGTACTTGATTGTACGAACCATCTGGCTTGTGTAGCTGTTTTCATTGTCATACCATGAAACAACCTGTACCTGATAGAGACCGTCTTCAATCTTTGTAACCATTGTCTGAGTAGCATCGAAGAGTGAGCCGTAAGTGATACCGATGATATCGCTTGAAACGAGTTCTTCTTCAGTGTAACCGAAAGAAGCAGAAGAAGCAGCTTTCATAGCGGCATTAATACCTTCAACAGTTACATCCTTGCCCTTAACAACAGCAACAAGAATAGTAGTAGAACCGGTAGGAACAGGAACACGCTGTGCAGAACCGATGAGTTTGCCGTTGAGTTCAGGAATTACAAGACCGATTGCCTTAGCAGCACCGGTGCTGTTGGGAACGATATTGCAAGCAGCAGCACGTGCACGACGGAGGTCACCTTTTCTGTGAGGACCGTCAAGAACCATCTGATCGCCTGTCCAAGCATGAACAGTAGTCATAATACCGCTCTGGATAGGAGCATATTTGTTAAGAGTATTAGCCATAGGAGCAAGACAGTTAGTGGTGCAGGAAGCAGCAGAAATAATCTTGTCATCAGCAGTAAGGGTATTTTCGTTTACGCTGTAAACGATAGTGGGAAGGTCTTTGCCTGCAGGAGCAGAAATAACAACCTTTTTAGCACCGGCATCGATGTGAGCCTGGCTCTTTTCTTTGGAGCAATAGAAACCGGTACATTCAAGAACTACGTCAACACCGATTTCACCCCAAGGAAGATCAGCAGCATTCTTTTCAGCATAGATTTTAATGGTCTTACCGTCAACTGTGATGCTGTCTTCGCCAGCAACAACGGTATCAGCAAGAGCATATCTACCCTGAGCAGAGTCGTACTTAAGAAGATGAGCAAGCATAGCAGGGCTGGTAAGATCGTTGATAGCAACTACTTCATAACCCTCAGCGCCAAACATCTGTCTGAAAGCGAGACGGCCAATACGGCCAAAACCATTAATAGCAACTTTAACCATGAGAATTACCTCCTAAATAATTTGCATATTTTTTGCCTTTAATATTTTATCCTAAAACTCGGATTTTTTCAAGAGTTTTTTGTTATTTTTTTATCATTGTGCATATTTTGGAAAAAAACACAATAATTTCAATATAAAACTATAACATTTTGTAAATATTGAGTAAGAATTACAGCGATTTTTCAATAATTTTTTCTGCACAAAGCAAACCATCAACGGCGGCAGACATAATTCCACCCGCATAACCTGCCCCTTCGCCGCAGGGAAACAGACCTTTTACCGATAAACTTTCCATAAAATTATCACGTAAAACTCTGACGGGTGCCGAACTTCTGGTTTCGGGTGCCGTTATAACCGCAGACGGTTTTGCAAATCCTCTTAATTTTTTATCAAACAGTGGTAAACTTTCCTTTAATGCATCAACGATATAATCAGGAAAAATATCGCCAAGTTCAGCAAAAGCAGTATTTGGTTTAACAGTAGGTAAAATATCTCTAAATTCAGCTTTGTAATTCATTAACAAATGCCCGACAGTAGTAATCGGCACCTTACCATTAGCAACCTCATAAGCCTTTTTCTCAATATCATATTGAAGTTTGCAACCCGCTAACAGGTCATCATCGGGAAAATCACTAGGTAAAACGCTTACCAACAGTGCACTGTTAGCATTAATTCCATCACGTTTACTATTACTCATACCGTTAACAGCCATGTACCCTTTTTCGCTGGAAGAATTTATAACCTCTCCTCCGGGACACATACAAAATGTAAAGACTCCTCTGCCATTATTCAAATGAACCGCCATTTTATAGGAAGCGGCTTCTAAAGCGGGATGAGAATCAAAATCACCGTACAAAGCTTTATTTATATCTTTCTGCAAATGTTCAATTCTAACGCCTATAGCAAAGGGTTTTTGACACATTTTAATATCATTTTCTTTTAAATATCTGTAAACGTCTCTTGCCGAGTGCCCTGTTGCTAATATAACGTTATCGGTATATATTTCAGACCAATCGGAAAGTTTAACAGAAGTTATTGTATCATCAAATGAAAAACCAACAGCCTTAGTGTTAAAACGAATTTCTCCGCCAAGAGAAATAATTTCTTTTCTGATATTTTTAACAACATTAATAAGAATATCGGTACCAATGTGTGGTTTAGCTTCATAGAGAATTTTTTCAGGAGCACCGAATTCTACAAAAGTTTCAAGGACTGTTCTGCAACGAAAATCTTTTATTCCGGTGTTAAGTTTTCCGTCCGAAAAGGTTCCAGCACCGCCTTCACCAAACTGTACATTTGATTCAGGATTAAGTTCTCCACCGTTAAAATACGCCTCTACCGACTTTTTTCTTGAATCAGCATCTTCACCACGTTCAATAACTATGGGTTTTAAACCACTTCGTGCTAAAAGAAGTGCAGCAAACATACCGGCAGGACCAAAACCTATAACAACAGGTTTTTTATTTATTGAACATTTTCTCTGCCAACAATAAATTTCTTTTTTATATGGCGTTATATTCTTGTTTTTACTTATTAAACTCTTTTCGATTTTTTGGTCAAGTTCAGCCACAAAAGAGCAACAAAATAATATATTTTCTTTTTTGCGAGCATCTATTGATTTTTTATATAGATAAGATTTTTTTATTGACTTAAAATTTAAGTTTAAACATTCAGCCACCAAATTATCTGTTGAAGAAAAATCGGTATCAAGAGATAAAAATACATTACTTATAAGTATCATAATTCTTTACCGATTATCCCTTCAGCTGCTGCAGCAGCGCTGGACCAAGCCCATTGTAGATTATATCCGCCACAGTCACCATCTATATCTAATACCTCACCTGTTGCATATACGCCCTTGCAAATAAGTGATTCTAAAGTTATTTCATCAAATTCTTTAGTAGAAATTCCACCCGCTATAACCTGTGCATTTTCCACTCCGTTAGTACCGGTTACTCTTAATGGAAAAGAATATAATTTTTCCGCTAACAACCTGCAAATGTGACTGTCAAATGACGAAACCTTGGTGTTAAGCCCAATATTGCATAACTTCAATACTGTATGACCAACCATTTTAGGCAGCAAACCTACAAAGAAATTCTCTGCTGTTCTATCTGATAAAACGGCTACTCGTGATAATAACATATCAACAATTTCATCATAACTTTTTTCGGGGAAAAAATTAATTTTAACAATTCTCTCTCCTTTTATTTTATTGCGAGAAATTTGCAAAACAGGAGGACCGGAAATACCGTATTTAGTGAACAAAACTTCCCCTGTCTCACAGCGTTGTTTTTTGCCGTTAATATAGGAAGTAACACAAGCATTAACCTTTATACCGTTTAATGCTTTAATACTGTCAAGTTCCGTTTTAAGTTGCACAAGAGATTCACTGGGTGAAATAAGCATATGCCCAAGCTTTGATAAAATTTTATAGCCATCCCCTGTTCCGCCTATTTTTTTACCGCCGGCGGTGCTTCCTGTTGCAACAATTACATTTTTACACTCAAAAATGCCCTTATCGGTCAAAACAGTCAAATGACCATTATCTCTTAAAATCGCATTAGCATTAATATCATTGATAATTTGAACACCTATTTTTTCCATTTCAAACCTTAAAGCGTCTACAACCGAAGAAGCCTGAAGGCTATATGGGTACATTTTACCGTCATCACCATTGCAAAAAGGTACACCTATGGAATTAAAAAACTTTACAGTGTAATCATAATTATATGTGGTTAGTGCATTGCGGCAAAAATCCGAGTTTTCGCCATGATAAGCATCTAAAGTTAAATTACAATTAGTTATATTGCATCTACCGTTTCCCGTAATGCTTAGCTTTTTTCCAACTCTGGATAGAGACTCAAGAACAACTATTCTTTCATTTTTAAATTTTCTTTTTAGTAGTATTGAAGCACACATACCAGATGCTCCACCGCCGATTATAACCGTATGACAAAAATCACTCATCGTTAGCACCCCAATACTTTCTGTCTAGGCTTCTGAACTGAATAGCTTGAGCAATGTGCATCATTTCAATTACATCCTTTTGGTCCAAATCGGCAATAGTTCGTGCCACCTTTAAAATTCTATCATATGCACGTGCAGACATTCCATATTTCTCAAAAAAGTTTTTTAGTAAATCGGATGCATCTTTTTCAAGTTTGCAATATTCCTTAAGCATAGCAGGAGTAAGACGTGCATTACAGGTAATTCCCGTACCCTCATATCGTTTTTGTTGCAAAAGACGTGCCTTGTTTACCCTCTCTTTAATAATGTAAGACGGTTCTTCTTTATGTTCGGAATTAAGCGAATCAAAATCCACAGGTTGCACTTCGATATGTAAATCCATTCTGTCGAGTAACGGGCCCGAAACCTTATTAAGATATTTTCGAACAGCATTAGTACTGCAGCTACAACTATGGGTAGGATGTCCAAAATAACCGCATGGGCAAGGATTCATTGCCGCAACAAGCATTATATTACTAGGATATGTAAGCGATCCTGCAACACGGGAAATAGTAACAGCTCCATCTTCTAACGGCTGTCTTAAGCTTTCCATTGTTGTTCTGCCAAACTCAGGCAATTCGTCTAAAAACAAAACGCCGTTATGTGCAAGAGAAATTTCTCCAGGGCGCGGAATTGTTCCACCACCGGTTAATCCATTTGTTGATATTGAATGATGCGGTGCTCTGAACGGTCGCTGACGGATTAAAGGATGATTGTCGTCAAGAATTCCCGCAACAGAATATATTTTGGTAGTTTCGATAGATTCAGAAAAGGTCATATCAGGTAAAATTGTAGGTATGCGTTTAGCAATCATACTTTTACCCGAACCCGGTGTACCAATCATTAAAAGATTATGACCGCCGGCGGCAGCAACTTCAACAGCTCTTTTGGCTCTGCTCTGCCCTCTTACTTCACAAAAATCTATAACTTCATCAATATCCTCAATTATAAAATCAGGCTTACGTACAGGCTCAATATTTTCAATGTCATTCAAATGCCATAAAAGTTCTTTAAGTGTAGAAACTCCGTACACATCAATTCCTTCTACCACCGCAGCTTCTGTAGAATTTTCTTTTGGCAAAAATATTTCATTATATCCTTCATCGTTAGCGGTAATAGCCATTACCAAAGCACCTGTAATAGGACGAACCCTAGCGTCGAGAGATAATTCGCCAATAAAAATTTTTCCTTCTAAATTCAGCTTTATCTGACCTGAAGCTATAAGTATTGCTAATGTAATTGGTAAATCGTAATGAGAACCGCCTTTTTTTAAATCAGCAGGAGCAAGATTTATTGTAATATGAGCGTTAGGAAATTTAAAACCGCAATTTTTAATAGCCGAACGTACTCTATCACGAGCTTCTTTAACCGACGCATCAGGCAGACCGACCACATCAAAAGCAGGAAGACCTCGTGAAACATCTGCTTCAACATCTACTGCATATGAATTCAAGCCGAAAAGACCGATACTGCTGACTTTAGCAAACATTAACTCACCGCCAAACAATTAATACATACATTATACAACATTTTCATGAAAACTACAATAATGAAATTGTTATATAATTACTTGACAAAACAATACTTACAAACTATAATAATTCTTGCATTAAAACTGAATATTTATATACGGAGAGTTGTCCGAGTGGTCGAAGGTGCAGCACTCGAAATGCTGTGTACGCAAGTACCTAGGGTTCGAATCCCTAACTCTCCGCCAAAAAATTCGACTTGTTTCGACAAGTCGAATTTTTTTATCCATTGCGAAAGCAATGGTATATCATCAACGATAGCGTTGCTATCGTTGTATCTCATCAGTCCGTAAGGACTGTATATCATCACGCGTCAGTGTGTATAAAAAGGACTTTCGCAATGATGATATACAATGCTTCGCATTGATTTTATTTATATTTTATAGTATAATCATCACAAAGGAAGTGAAATTATGCCCAAAAATTATTTGCTTGTTTATTCCGAACAACTTGCGACTGATGTCGAGTTGCTTTGTAAAAAATATAAAAGCACCGTCTAACACACTTTTCCAAATTCGTAAAAGCTCAAGCAGTATTTACGCAAATATTCGTGAAGCAAATTATGGGCAAAGCAAGGCTGATATGCTTTCTAAATTTGAAATTGCATTGAAAGAGTGTAGCGAAACAGAAGGTTGGTTGTAACTTATATTTAACACAAGTGTAATTGATGAAGATATATACAAAAAATACAGAAATCTATGCGGGCGAATTAGGCGACTTTTGATTTCAAGTTGTAAGACTTTGAAAGAAAAGATTTGATATTTTTATATCAAAGTATTAAAGTGGTGAATGTTTAATGTTGGAAATATCTTGTGGAACTATTTTGTTTACTATAAAGAATAATGAGATATTGTATCTTTTAATTAAAGATAACAAAGGTATCTGTGGATTTCCAAAAGGGCATATAGAATCTGCTGAAACAGACATACAAACTGCATTGCGTGAAACTTGGGAAGAAACATCTATTAAGCCTGAATTGATAAAGGGTTTTCGTACAGAAATCAGATATAAGTTGGAAAAGGGGAACGATAAAATATGTATTTTTTATTTGGGTGATTTTTCAAATCAAATCCCAAAATCCAATGAAACATTTGAGCAATTTGATTTTTTAATTCTACCATTTCTTGAGGCTTATGAAATGTTGAGTTTCCCCGATACTAAACTTTTACTTAAACAGGCTAATGAATATCTCAAAAATAATATGTAGGAGTTCGAACACATAGGTAGAAAACTTAAGGAACTTCGAATTTGTGCTACCTTTTCAGAAAAAAAGCAGCAGGTTCCTGCTGCTTTTTTGTATAAATAAACTATAGTTCTATTTTCCAAAGACCATGAAGATTACAATAGGCATACACTGCAATCGGTTTTTCGTCGGAAAGTGCAAAAGTAACCGAGGGTTCACTACCTACTTCAAGACATTTACGCTGACCGCCTCTATCGGTTTGAAGATATACCCAAAGTATACTATGTTCGCTAATCATTGGATGCTCCACACTACCAATTTTCACATTGACAACATTGTCCATAACCTGAGCGACAGGAATATGCTTTTCCAAACTTGCTTCTACTGTGCCTGCTTCGAGCTTTGTCATCTTTTGACCGCAACACATCATTGGAACACCTGCGTCATTAATCATACCAATAAGATTTCCACAATGCTCACATACATAAAATTTGTTTTCATACATAGCAATCTACTCCTTAAAATTATTTTAACATTTCTAGAATGTTGGCTTTAGAACGAACACCGACAGCTTGATTATATATCTTTCCGTCTTTAATTACAACCAGCATGGGAATGCTGATAACGCCGAATGCTTCAGCAAGTTCAGGTTCGTTATCTACATTTATTTTACCTACTACTATATTTTCCGCTTCATCCGCTATTTCATCAATAATAGGGGAAACCATACGGCAAGGCATACACCAATCGGCGTAAAAATCTATCAAAACAGTATTTTCCGAATTTTTTAATTTCTCAAAATTTTCTTTATTAACATCAATAATAGGCATTTTTTACATCCTTTCTGTTATTTAATTAGCTCAACCGCTTCTTTAAGAGAAGACACTCCAATTATTTTGATATTTAGTTTAACATCCTTTAATTGCCTTAAACAACTCTTTGGTAAAATACAGGTTTCAAACCCCAGACGTGCTGCCTCATTAACACGAGCAACAGGTCTTGAAACAGAACGAAGTTCTCCTGATAAGCCAACCTCTCCAAATGCTATTGTTTTTTCATCTATAATTTTGTTTCTGTGCCCCGAAACAAGTGCAAGAGCTACAGCTAAGTCCGCAGCAGGCTCATCAAGTCTTAATCCACCGGCCACGTTAACGTAAACATCAAAGTTGGAAAAATACATACCTATGCGCTTTTCAAGTACTGCAAGAATAACATTTAACCGATTGTAATCAAATCCGGTTGACACCCTGCGTGGATTCCCAAAACCCGTTGCAGTAACCAAAGCTTGTACTTCTGATAATATAGGACGGCTTCCTTCCAGTACACAAGCAATGCAACTGCCCGATACATTAACTGCACGTCCGGAAAGCAACATCGCCGAAGGATTTTCAACTTCGCTAAGACCGGTATCATTCATTTCAAATACACCTATTTCATTTGTAGAACCAAAACGGTTTTTTATTGCACGAAGTATTCGATAGGACTGATTTCTATCCCCTTCAAAATATAGCACTGTATCAACTATATGTTCCAGCACCTTAGGACCTGCAATGTCACCTCCTTTATTAACATGACCCACCAAGAAAATAGGAATATTATTACTCTTCCCAACCTTCAAAAACATATTCGTTGATTCACGAACCTGAACTATACTACCCGAAGATGAACTGATTTCGCTGATTTGCATTGTTTGAATAGAATCTATCATAACCAGGTCAGGCTTTTCGGCAGCGATATAATCACATACAGCATCTGTATCGGTTTCTGCCATAATTAAAAGATTTTCATTATTAACACAGAGTCTTTTAGCCCTTAATTTTATCTGAACAGCAGATTCTTCACCTGATACATATAATATTTTTTTGTTTTTAAGTTTATCAGCAATTTGGAGTAATATTGTTGATTTGCCTATACCGGGATCGCCGCTAAGTAAAACCACGCTTCCTACAACAATACCTCCACCTAGCACTCTGTCGAGTTCAGAAATTCCTGTTACCATTCTTTCTTCTGCTTCAAAAGATATTTTAGAAAGCGGTCTGGCAACAACAGAATTAAAAAGATTTCCATTTATAGTAGCGGTGTTTTTTTCATTGCTAACCACGGTTTCTTCAAGACAATTCCATTCACCGCAGTTATTACATTTACCACTCCATTTTGCACTTTGATAACCGCAATTTAAACATATGTATGCTGTTTTTAACTTCCCTGCCATATTTAAACCTCATTTATCATATAGTCTTCAATTCCACAATATACAGCGAACGCCATTTGTTTTTGATAGACCTCATCCTTTAGTAGTTCTAATTCTTTTGCATTACTTACAAATCCACATTCAACAATAACCGCAGGAACAGTAGCATTTTTAAGCAAAAAGGTTGCCGAATCACTTTTTTTAACTACTCTTTTATTATTCTTTTGCAGCAAATCAACTATGCTTTTTTGGATAGATACACCTAAATCCTGTGATTTAATATTGTTTGCCGAATAAAAAACTTGAGCTCCGTTTGCACTGGTAGCAGTAAATTTGTTAAGATGTATGCTGACAAAAATAGAATCGGGGTTCTCTTCAATAATTTTTAAGCGATTATTCAAATCGCTTACTTTTCTTTTTGAAATACCTAAGTTGGAATTGTCTTCAGTACCTGTGTCTATTACACGAGTATAAATAACTTCATATCCACTGCTTGAAAGCATTTCACCAACACAGAGTGCAATGAACAAATTTATATCCTTTTCACTTGTACCATCTTCTGCTACAGCACCGCCATCAAACCCGCCGTGGCCGGCATCTATGATAATTTTTTTAGATAACATAGGTGTTGAGGCGGTAGATAAAGTTCTGTTTTTAAAAGTTGCCGAAAATAAAGAACAAAACAGAAAAACTGTCAAAACAACAGGAAGGATAAATTTATATTTTTTTCTCATTAATATACTCCAATTATATCTTAAAAAATGTGATTTTTCAAGATTAAAATATTCAGTTTATACCCAAATCATTTGTTTTAGTAGTTAATAGATTTTCATTTTCAATACGTTTATTCATTTTAATATCATAATCGATACAAAAAATCAAAATTTTATAAATTTCTTCTTCTCTCTCAGGAGTACATCCTTCAGTTAAAAACATAAATTACCTCCAAATGCTTATATTATTAATTTTGACAATTTTAGGAGGATAAATTCTATCTCAAATATTTTTTATTTATTTCTTTGTTGGCACGAATTATACCAGCTATACAACCTGATACTACTGAACCAAAAAAATGAAAAACTGAAGTCAGACTAATAGAATTACCGCTTATAAATATCGAACATAAAAATATAATAAAAAATATAATTGCTCCAACAATAGCGCCATATAAATATCCTTTTTCATTAATTTTGGAAACCGTAAGCCTTCCGCCGAAAAATGAACCGATTATAATCGATATAGTTGCAAAAACAGTATTGTAATACTCAGGAATATCAGCATAAGTATAAATTACAGAAAATAAAAACAATGTTAATAAAGTGATAAGCAAACCTAATATAACACCGAAAATTATGTTCCGTAAATTATTATTTTTAACATCAAAATTGTAAGACATAAAAAATCCCCCTTGGAATAAAATATTCCAAGGGGAGAACAAATATAACTTATTCTTCGTCTTTTTTCTTACCGAATCTCTTCTTAGCAGGCTTTACTTCTGCAGGAGCTTCGTGAACCGTAAGATTTTGACTAATTGCCCATTTAGCTATCTTAAGCTTTGAATGGTCGGCACTTGATTCAATGATAAGACTATCTTCTTTTACGGAAATAATACGACCGTAAATTCCGCCTATAGTAACAAGTTCATCACCAGGCTGTAAAGATTCACGCATCTGTTGTTCCTGTTTCTGTTTTTTCTTCTGAGGACGAATCATAATAAAATACATAACACCAATGATAACAACGAGATAAATGATAAGTCCAAAACCGCCGCTCTTACCGGAACCGGTAGCAGCACCTTCCGCTAAAATTCCAAACATTTATAAATCCTCCAAAACAAATTTTTAAATATTATAAACCAAAATAGAAAATAAATCAAGAAGAATATTAAATACGTTTGCCGTAAATTTCCTCTTTTTCCTTTTTGAATTCTGCAAAGCACCCTTCACTTAAAGCGTTTCTTATGTCTTCCATCAATTTATTGTAAAAATACAGATTATGAAGAACACACAAGCGGTTACAAAGCATTTCTTTACTTTTTATAAGATGACGGATATAGGCACGCGAATATCTTCTGCAAACAGGACAGTCACACTTTTCATCAATAGGACGCATATCCGTTTCATACTTATTATTGTTAAGATTAATAATACCATTGCTTGTAAAAAGATGCCCGTGACGTGCATTTCTGCTGGGCATAACACAGTCAAATAGGTCCACACCTCTTTCAACTGCATTTAAAATATTAACAGGAGTACCTACTCCCATAAGATATCTGATTTTATCTTCAGGCATATGCGGAGTCACGTGTTCAATAACGTCATACATTACCTCGGCAGGTTCGCCAACTGCCAGTCCGCCTATTGCATAACCATCTAAATTTAATTCTGCTATTGTTTTCATATGGTCAACACGAAGATCGTTAAATGTACAACCTTGATTAATGCCGAACAGCATCTGTTCTCTGTTAATGGTAACTTCCAATGAATTAAGTCGCTTCATTTCTGCCTGACAGCGTTTAAGCCAACGTGTTGTTCTCTCACAAGACTCTTTAGCATAACTATACGGTGCAGGATTTTCAACACATTCATCAAAAGCCATAGCAATGGTTGAGCCCAAATTGCTTTGTATTTTCATACTTTCCTCCGGGCCCATAAAAATCCTTTTTCCATCTATATGAGAATTAAAAGACACGCCTTCTTCCGATATTTTGCGTAGAGGTGCAAGTGAAAAGACCTGACATCCACCACTATCAGTTAATATAGGGCCTTTCCAAGTAGATATTTTGTGAAGGCCTCCACACTGTTTTATAATTTCATCACCCGGACGAATATGCAGATGATAGGTATTGCTGAGCATCACCTGACACCCAACCTGTTCTAAATCTTCTGCAGAAACAGCACCTTTAATAGCAGCACTTGTAGCCACGTTCATAAAGGCCGGAGTTTTTACTACTCCTCTGTTTGTATGGAATTCACCCAGACGAGCTTTACCGTCAGTTTTTAATACTTTAAACATAAACTTCTCCTATCGAATAAACATAGAGTCACCAAAACTAAAGAACCTGTATTTATCATTTACAGCCTTGTTATAGAATTCCATAGTAAAGTCATAACCTGCAAAAGCAGACACAAGCATAATTAATGTGCTTTCAGGAAGATGGAAATTAGTAATCAGAGCATCCATACATTTAAATTCGTATCCCGGATAAATAAAAATTGAAGTATCGTCTTCGCATTCTTTAATTTCTCCAAACTTTGAGGCAGCGCTTTCAATGGTACGGCAGCTTGTGGTTCCTACACATATTATCCTGCCACCGTTTTTCTTAGTAAAATTAATTTTATCTGCTGTTTCCTTTGAAATGGAATAATGTTCTGAATGCATATGATGCTCGGTTATCTCGTCAACCTTAACAGGTCTAAAGGTTCCAAGACCGACATGCAAAGTTACATAAGAGATACCAACACCTTTTTCCCGAATCTTATCCATAAGTTCCTTTGTAAAATGTAACCCTGCCGTAGGTGCAGCAGCCGATCCTAATTCCTTGGAATAAACGGTTTGATAACGTTCCTTGTCCTTAAGTTCTTCCTTAATGTAATGAGGAAGTGGCATCTGACCTATTTCATCTAAAGCTGCATAAAAATCTTTATCGCAGTTAAAATCAAGGACTCTGTTACCATCATCCATTACTTTATTAACCGTTGCACTTAATTTATCGCTGAATATAAAAGAATGTCCTTCCTTAGCTTTTTTACCCGGACCTGCAATACATTCCCATTTATTTGCATCAAGCTGTTTTAACAAAACAAATTCTACAACCGAACCTGTATCAACACGTGTACCATATATTCTTGCAGGTAAAACTCTGGTATCATTAAGAACTAATAAATCACCAGGATTAAGGTAATCAATAATGTTTCTGAAAATATCCTCACCACAGCTTCTGTCTGTTTTATCAATTAACATAAGCCTTGAAGAATCTCTTGGTTCAATCGGTGTTTGTGCAATAAGTTCTTCCGGTAAATCGTAATAAAAATCACTTTTTTTCATGATAACTCCCAATTTAAAAAGACAAATTATATTTGACAAACTATATACCGAATGGTATCATTTAGTATAGATAATAATAAAATTATATTGCAAAACTGTTCTGTTGGCAACAGAAAAGTTTGTTTTCTTATGAAATTTCTCAGAAAGGGATGGAAATTTATGAAAAAAAGAGTGTTTACAGGTGCAGCCACCGCTTTAGTTACACCGATGAATAACGACGGTAGCGTTAATTTTGAAAAAATTGCTGAACTCGTTGAACAGCAAATAACAAACGGTATTGATGCGCTGGTCATTTGCGGTACTACCGGCGAAAAATCCACTTTAAATTATAAAGAACATATCAAGGTGATTGAAACAGCTGTCAAATACACTAATGGCAGAGTTCCGATTATAGCTGGTACAGGTTCCAACGATACCGTATATACAGTTGAACTTTGTAAAGATGCTATAAGCTGCGGTGCCGATGCTATGCTTATGGTTACTCCCTACTATAACAAAACCTCACAACGCGGTTTAATCACACATTATAATTATGTGGCTGACCGTATTGACAGCCCTATTATACTCTATAACGTTCCTTCACGAACCGGAGTAAACATTGCACCGTCTACCTACGCCGAACTTTGCAAACATCCCAATATTGTTGCTACTAAAGAAGCTAACGGTGATATTTCTTCGGTTGCCTTAACTCGAGCACTTTGCGGTGATGAACTTGATATATATTCAGGCAACGACGACCAAATAATTCCCATTATGTCACTTGGTGGTATTGGTGTTGTTTCAGTGCTCTCAAATATTGCCCCAAAGGAAACTCATGAAATGTGCAACAAGTACTTAAACGGTGATACTGTTGAAGCCGCCGCAATGCAGATTAAATTCACACAACTAATTAAAGCACTATTTTCAGATGTTAATCCCATTCCTGTAAAGGAAGCTATGAATATATTGGGTATGAATGTAGGCCCCTGCCGTTTACCGCTTATTCCTATGGATGATAAGAACACCGCCCAGCTTATTGAACAACTTAAAATTTGTAATTTACTTAAGTAAAACTAAAGAGGATGTATAAAAATGGTTAGAATCATATTAAATGGATGCTTTGGTCGTATGGGCAAAGTCATAACGGAAATAGTAAACGAAAACGATAATTGTCAAATAGTAGCAGGAATTGATGCATTTTCAGTTGGTGTTGCCGATTTCCCTGTTTACAAAAGTATAAAAGAAGTAAAAGAAACGGCGGACGTAATTATTGATTTTAGCAATCCCTCTGCCCTTAATAACCTGCTGGAATATGCAATTATAAACTCTACACCTGTTGTTTTGGCTACAACGGGCTATTCCGAAGAACAAATTGAAATTATAAAATCGACCAGCAAAAAAATTCCGCTATTCTTCACCTTCAATATGTCTTTAGGTATAAATCTTCTCACAGCGTTATCAAAAAAAGCTGCAAGTATCCTTGGAAGCGATTTTGATATAGAAATAATTGAAAAACATCATAATCAAAAGCTTGATGCACCTTCAGGTACCGCATTAATGCTTGCAAATTCTATTAATGAAGTGTTTGATGATTCCCTTCAGTATGAATATGACCGTCATTCCAAACGACAAAAACGCTCTAAAAAAGAAATCGGAATTCATTCAATGCGCGGCGGTACAATTGTGGGAGAACATGAAGTTATATTTGCCGGAAAGGATGAAGTAATCAACCTTTCTCACTCCGCCGCTTCAAGATCAGTTTTTGCCAATGGTGCAGTAAGAGCCGCTATTTTTATTGCAGACAAAACTCCTGCTTTATATGATATGAATCAAATTATTTCATAACTTATATACACTAAAAAGCAAACGATATGCACCTCCAAAAGTATATGTCTTTTGGAGGTGCATATTATTTCAGATGTTATTTTTTCTCGCTATTTAAACAAATCTTCCATAAGATTTTCTATTTTGTTTTTTCTTTTTTTTGTTTCACACTTTTTCACTTCGATAGAAACAATATCTCCTTCTTTCGCATTTTCCAGCAAAACTATAGGAATATTAACAAAATTTTGTTTATTAATTTCGACAACAGCGTAATCTCCTTCAAATCTGTCAATTATTACTTTCATATTATCACTCCGGTTTACAAATCCCACATTTTGCATATCCTTGTTCTACCAAATCCTCAACAAACTCTGTGGTTTCTTTTTTATTTTCATCGTTAATTGTTTTAACGGACCTGCAGTCAGGATAATGAATTTTTTTAGTAGATATATTAAGGACAAATATTTTATCATTTATATTATTTTCTTCGCCGGTGTTATTGGAATTTTCCAACTCACTTACATTTGCGAATTCTTTTCTTATGGCTAAATCATTTCCATCGGTTACTACCACTATATTACCGCAATCTTCCGTTGTCATATATTCAGTACCTGCTTTTTTGAACTTCTCAATTGTTTCTTTATGTGGATGACCGTAAATATTTCCTTTACCGCAAGATATGACCGCAAATTTTGGAGAAACCTTCATTAAAAAATCATTTGAAGTTGAACTATTGCTACCGTGGTGACCCACTTTTAATATGTCACAGGATATATCTCCTTCAAGAGTCATCTCAACTTCTGCCTCAGCATCTCCCGTAAACAAAAATTTTTTGCTTTTATATTTCAGCAATATAACCACCGAATAGTTATTAAGGTTAGAATAGTTTTCTTCTATAGGAGAAAGAACTGTCGCTTGTAGGTTGTTTTTATCTATAATTTTTAAATCTTTCTTGGCTGTTGTAATTTTCAAGCCCTTATTTTTTATACATAAAAGCAAATCTTCAAAAGTTTTGGTTGTTGTTGAAACTTTTGACATAAAAATATTACTTATCTCAAAACTATTAATAATATCCTCAAGACCCCCTATATGATCTGAATGAGGATGTGTGCCAACAACATAAGAAATGGTCTTATAGCCAAGATTTTCGATATATTTAATCACTTTTTGGGAATATTTTCGTTCCCCTGCATCTATAAGCATAGATTCATTATTTGGAAGTTCTATAAAAATAGCATCACCTTGACCCACATCAATAAAATGAACCGAAAGGTTATTTTTAGTTTCATCTATTACTAACTGACCATCGCTACTTGCAGAGGACGAAGTTTCTGTTAAACTATCACTGCCTGTAATTTCAAAATTTGCCGAAGTCGTTTCAGAAGTATCAGGCGAGCATCCACAGGCACAAATCATTAAAATACATAAAAACAAGCAAATAAAAGACTTCTGCTTCATATTTTCACCCCGTAAATATTTTAACAAAAAAGGCCTTGCTGTGCAAGGTCTTTTTAAAAGTTATAGTTTAATATCAGATAACACGAACACGTACTACACCATCAATTTCCTTTAAATGATTTTCTACTGTAGCCATATTACATTCATTTACATCAAGCATTGTATAAGCAATATCGCCTTTTGATTTATTGAGAAGGTTTTCGATATTAACGTTGTCTTTAGCAACAATAGTGGTAATAGCAGTAAGCATATTAGGTACATTTTTGTGAATAATGCAAATTCTGTGATCACCGCTCTTAGGCATAGAAATGTTAGGAAGATTTACAGAATTGGCGATATTGCCATTTTCAATATAATCAACAAGTTGTTTTGCCGCCATTACAGCACAGTTATCTTCCGATTCGGGTGTAGAAGCACCAAGGTGAGGAATGCAAATTACACCGTTAACACCAATCATTTCATCGGTTGGGAAATCAACAACATAGGATGCAACCTTGCCCTGCTCAAGTGCAACTATCATATCAGTGCTGTTAACAAGACCGTCCCTTGCAAAGTTAAGAATGCGAACGCCATCCTTCATTTTTGCCAGTGCAGCAGCATCAATAGTATCCTTTGTATCTTTTGTAAGCGGAATATGAAGAGATATATAATCACAGTTTTCGAAAATTTCGTTCATATCCGATGCACGATTAATATGATGAGAAAGATTCCAAGCATTCTGTAAGGAAAGATATGGGTCGTAACCATATACCTTCATACCCAGTTGGTTAGCTGCATTTGCTACAAGAACACCAATAGCGCCAAGACCAATAATGCCTAATTTTTTACCCCTGATTTCAGGACCAACAAATGCACTTTTACCCTTTTCAACCATCTTACCAACCTGGTCGCCGTTGCCCTTTAAGGTTTTTGCCCATTCAATAGCTGGAAGAATTCGACGAGAAGAAATAAGAAGTCCTGCAAGTACAAGTTCTTTAACGGCGTTAGCATTAGCACCGGGAGTGTTAAAAACTACTATACCTTCGTCGGTACAACGCTCAATGGGTATATTATTCGTACCTGCACCGGCTCTGGCAATAGCAAGTAAAGATTGGTCAAATTGTTCTTCGTGTAAAGCAGCAGAACGAACGATTGCACCAACGGGAGCAGTAACATCGTCGCCTACAGTATATTTTTCATCAAAATTATCAAGTCCGATTTTTGCAATTTTATTATAAGTTTTAATAGGATACATTATGCGTTCTCCTCTTCAAATTTTTTCATAAATTCAATCAGTTTCATTACACCGTCAACAGGCATAGCATTATAGATGGAGGCACGCATACCACCAACACTTCTGTGACCTTTAAGGTTTACAAAACCTGCAGCCTTAGACTCTTTAACAAACTTCGCATCCAGTTCTTCATCACCCGTAACGAAAGGAACATTCATTAAAGAACGGTCTTCAGCAACAACGGTACCTTTGAACAATTTGCTGTTATCAAGGAAATTATAGAGCATTGCAGCTTTTTCGCTGTTGATTTTTCTCATATAATCAAGACCGCCGATACTCTTAATCCATTTAAATACAAGTCCGGCAATATAAATGGTATAGCAAGGAGGTGTATTGAACATAGAACCATTTTCGGAATGGGTCTGATAATTAAGCATAGTAGGAGTAATATCCATTGCGTTTCCAATAAGGTCATTTCTGATAATTACAATGGTAAGACCTGCGGGAGCAACATTTTTCTGAGCACCGGCATAAAGAACGCCAAACTTGGAAACATCAATAGGTTCAGAGAGGATACAGCTTGATATATCGGCTACAAGCGGAACATCACCTGTATCAGGAAGATTCTGCCACTTAGTACCGTAAATGGTGTTATTCATACAAATATGAACGTAATCAGCCTCAGGGTCAATCATATCGGGTGTAATCTTCGGAATATAAGAAAATGTCTTATCTTCAGAAGATGCTATAACACGAGCATTTCCGTAACGTGCTGCCTCTTTGTATGCCTTTTTAGCCCACTGACCTGTAACTACATAGTCAGCTTTTTTATTTTTATTCATTAGGTTCATAGGAACCATAGCAAACTGTGTGGATGCACCGCCCTGTAAGAAAAGAACAGTATAGTTATCGGGAATGTTCATAATTTCACGAAGGTCAGCTTCTGCCTCGTCAATAATTGCCTGATATTCTTTAGAACGATGAGACATTTCCATAACAGACTGTCCGCTGGTTCCATATTCAAGCATTTCTGCGGCTGCAGTTTTAAGAACATCTTCCGGTAACATAGAAGGACCGGCACTAAAATTATATACTCTTGACATTGGTAACTCCTCCAAAAAATTCAAATTATATTACCATTATATACACCTTAATGTGATTTGTCAACCACTTTGTGACAAATTTGTCAATATTTTTTCTATATTGCTTTTTTGTATCGAAGTACTTTGTTACATATTTAACACACAGTTATTTTGCATCACTTTTAGCTATAAAATAATAGAATTAATTATTTGAAGAAATACAGTAAAAACATGTTGACAAATCAGGTTTGTTATGCTATACTCTTAAAGTCCACGGAGAGGTGTCCGAGTGGTTTAAGGAGCTGGTCTTGAAAACCAGTGACTCGCAAGAGCCAAGGGTTCGAATCCCTTCCTCTCCGCCACGCCTTTTCTAATTATATTGTTTTAAAACGGCTATCATTTGGAGTAGTACTCAAGTGGTGACGAGGCGCCCCTGCTAAGGGCGTAGGTCGGGTAACCGGCGCGAGAGTTCAAGTCTCTCCTACTCCGCCAAAAATAAAACCTGTCGATTTTATCGACAGGTTTTATTACTTTTATATTTTCTGTTTTACTTTAGCGTAACGCTATTATTAATAACCGATGTGCTGTATAAAAACAGTACGTCTTGATTATCAAATTCTAAATATTGACCTAATGTTTTTGAAGATAAATAACGTATATCCACCAATGTTATTTTGCTATAACCTTTAAGCAATAAAGGAGCAATACTGCTGGAAAAAGAATCTCTGAATATAACTAGTTCTTTTTCGTTTTTGTTTTTATCATTATTTATTGTTATAAGCGAAACAGGTCCCGAAAGGTAGATTTCATAAGGATCGTTGCCGTTTAGTTTGTGCAAATTATAAACATCTTCCTGTTTACCCGTTTCATAATTAAAAACTACAGCACTAGAAATAACATCATTTAATAAATAGTTTATTTCATCAGGCTCAATTTTTAAGCCTAACTGACCATGGTAAACTCCGTAAAAATCTTTACTCGCATTAATAATAGAGGTCTCACTATCCACACATTCCGCATTCATAGAATCAAGCAGTTTATTGGCAACGTCGGTTATATTTTCCTGTTTCCAGTGTGAATCAGTACTGTAAAAATCATCAAGAGACAGCAATCCTGATATATCTATATAATCGGCAAAACCGCAATTATTTTTTAGAGTATCAACCAGTAAATCATAATTTAGTAAAAGTTTTCCGTTTTTATCGGAAATATAATAATTTTTATCGGGAATAACCGATAAATAAACCTTATTGTTTTCGGTCAAATATTGCTTATTTATATCCGAAAATATTTTCGACGCACGAATTGCAGAATCGGTAGAAGTAGGATAATCAATCTTAAAAATATGATTTTCTGTCACAAACAAATCGTTATTATCCTTTTGTTTTAAAAGTTTTAATGAGACAAAACTTTTAAGACCTCTGAACCCATCTCTTAAAGGGAATTGATCAAGAGAATATAATTCAAAATCTGTCATAAAGGTTCTGTTTGCAATATTTTCAAGACTAACTTCAGGAAACTGTTCTAAAGGTCTGCGTTCTGTTTTGGACATATCTTTATCCGGCATAATCAGTGACCAAAAAGCAAAGCCAAACACAAAGATGAAGGTTAATATAAAAGTAAATAAAGTTCTGAATTTTTTCATACATTAACCTCCTAAAATCTGAAATATAGGAACGGATTAAAAGAACCGTCAATCAAGAAGGCGGCACATACCACCAAAAGCAAAAGCACACAAATAGGTTCCGCCACGTTAAGTATGCATGAAACCGCATTACTATCGTTAAGATAACCGTAAATCTTTTTAGGCAACGGAGTGCTTCCAATTATTCCTATAACCAAAATAACAGCAAAACTTGCCAGATAATAAAGAGTCTCTTTATTATAAAGTGGGATGCCACCCGCCCCAAAAAGTCCTGCTATTGATGCAAAACCTTCTTTAAGCGATGCAGAATCAAAAATCACAAAACTGAGTAGCACAAGGAAAAGAACATAAATATGATTAATCCCTTTAATTTTTGTGATAATCTTTAAAAGAAATAACTTTTCAGCAATTAAAAGAACTGCAAAAAACAATCCCCAAACCACAAAGTTCCACGCCGCACCGTGCCATAAACCTGTTGCCATCCAAACAACAAAAATATTAAAGAACCAACGCAGTTTTGAAACCCTGTTGCCTCCAAGCGGAATATACAGATAGTCTCTAAACCAACTGCCAAGTGACATATGCCAACGTCTCCAAAATTCCGTGACAGAAGCGGATATATAGGGATAATTGAAGTTTTCAAGAAAATCGAATCCAAAAATTTTTCCAAGCCCTATAGCCATATCGCTATACCCTGAGAAATCGAAATAGACGTGCAACATATAGGCTATAGCATACATCCAATAGAATAAAACACTTTTATTGTCGGTTTCCTTAAACACCGAAACCAATTCGCCCAAAACGTTAGCAATCAATATTTTTTTGGATAATCCAACGACAAAACGCGTAATACCGCTTGAAATTTTTTCAAGAGTTAATTCACGACTTTCCAGTTGTGCGGCAACATCACAATATCTAACAATAGGACCTGCTATCAGCTGCGGAAACATTGCTATATAAGCCGCAAGATTAATATAATTTTTTTGAGCAGATACATCTCCTCTATATACATCCACCGCATAACTAAGAATTTGAAAAGTATAAAAACTGATTCCTATAGGTAAAGCAATTTTTAAAAGCGGAATTGAAAGTCCGGTTACCGAATTAAAGTTTTCTATAAAGAAATCCGCATATTTGCAATACCCTAAAAGCAACAGACTAATTAAAACCGAAGCGGTCAAAAAGAACTTTGACCGCTTTTCATTTTTATATTTTTCAATAAGCCGCCCAAAAACATATCCTTGTGTTATAGAAAAAAGCATAAAGAAAAGGTATTTAGGCTCACCCCATCCGTAAAAAAACAAACTGGAAAACATAAATACAGCGTTTTTAAAACGGAAAGGTACTGCATAGTACAGTATTAATACAAGTGGAAGAAAATAGAAGAGAAACGGAATGCTGGAAAATAACAAAACGTTTCCTCCTTTATAAATTAAGCCTTGATAGGTTGGTCAACAACAATCTTAGCCTGAGGATAAGTCTCAGTAAGATGTGTATTAAAGACGGAAACTATATATTCATTACCAAAGAACACTACAACATAAAGGTCATCAACAGTAGCAATAACAAGTTTCTCGGGGAAACCGCACATCCACATTCTGTTATCAATATTAGTCTTTATTTCATTGATAAGAGTCTCATTGTTCTTGTAATCAACTACGTGGTATGCGCCGCAAGTAAAGGTGTTAGCATTCATCATATGAACTAAAGAAGCAGCACTGTCAATTTTACTGATAGAAGCAGCAGGAAAACCGAGTGTAGAGTCAACAGTTTCAGCATCGGTAATAGCAAAAACACCGGGCTTGCCCATTACGCTGTTTTCCT
This sequence comes from Acutalibacteraceae bacterium, assembly GCA_045592625.1. GTDB lineage: Bacteria > Bacillota > Clostridia > Oscillospirales > Acutalibacteraceae > SIG607. The sequence goes on along the minus strand of JAZNVC010000024.1, from coordinate 13,729 downwards.
CGTTATAGTCACCGCCCATAACAGCGAAACTTTCATCTTCGCCATAAGAATCCCATACCTTTGTAAGAAGTTCAACAGGATCCTTAATTTCGGTAGTAGGTTCCTTTGCACCGCAACCTGCTAATGAGAAAACAAGAAGTGCCGATAAAATAATTGCTAAAAGTTTTTTCATAAAATAATCCCTCCAAAAAATTTCTGCAACAAGTATATCATACTCAGGTGATAAAATAAAGAACTTTTTATTAAAATTTTAAAATCCTTAAGCCTTTTGGATAATGATTTTTTGCAATACCGTTTGAAACCTTAGCTCCGCCCAGTGCACAACCGCATACCGTAACCACAGCCCATCCGTCAGAAACATTAGTATCAAATTCCTCTCCGTGAAGATATTTATAAAGTTTTTTGGAATCCGCATTTAGTTCTATTCTATTTTTAAAATCACTTCCAAAAGCAGAAAAAAACTGATGATGAGGCAAAATATAATTCTTTTTAATTTCGCCTACGGTTACCCCGATAGAAAAAGCCTTTAATTTTTCTATGTTCAAATCACCCGAAAAATTAAAAATTTTACCGTCTTTTACAAAGAAATCTCCTTCATCATATTCATTTAATACACTTTTCAGAAAATCTTTTACGCTTGGTTCCAGTTTATTGTTTCCGATTTTTGAGGATACATATTCATTATGCTGCAATTTATTTTTAAGAACCGCCATAAACTGTCCTTCTCCCCTGTTTTTATGGGGATAAAACCGACGACACAAAGAAATACTGTCATTTTTACATCCATTAAATTTTATACCGTCAGAAGTATGTTTTTCAACCCTTTCTGACACCGGCACAAGTTCAAATTCAGGATGATTACATAAAAACTCATCAATAACCATTTCGTTTTCTTCAATGGAAAAAGTACAGGTTGCATAAATAATGTATCCACCGTTTTTAAGGCATTTTACTGCATTTTCAAGTATTTCTGACTGTCGAAATGCACACATTTTTACATTCTGGAGTGACCACTCAGATACAGCTGTGTCATCCTTTCGGAACATACCCTCACCTGAACAAGGGGCATCGACCATTACTAAATCAAAAGTATTTCCAAACACATCTGCCAAACGAGAGGTTTCCATACATGTAGTAATGCAATTTCTAAGCCCTAAACGTTCAATATTACCTGTAAGAATTTTACATCTGTTCATTATTATTTCGTTTGAGACCAGAACACCTTTTTCACCCAGTTTATTTTTGAGTTGAGTACTTTTACCGCCCGGAGCAGCACACATATCAAGAATTTTCCAATTAGAAGAAATTTCAACGCACTCAGCAGGTGCCATAGCAGCCGGTTCCTGCACGTATATCATACCCGCATGATGAAAGGGATGATTACCCACCTTTTCGAAATTCAAATAATATCCATTATCTACATAAGGAATTTTTTCATTACCGAACGGATTAATTTCGGCAAAATTTTTCAAAGAAATTTTTGTCGTATTTACTCTAAACGCACGAACCGGTTCAGCATTTATTGCAGCTTCAAAATCATTATACTCATCTTTAAGCAAATCTTTCATTCTGCTAACAAAATTCTTATCTAATTCTTTCATTATATCATACCTTTGAACCAAGTTCAGCACTTAACATTATCATACCTACTGAAGTTATTGCGGCAGTTTCTGTTCTTAAAATTCTTTTCCCGAGAGAAACAGTAACAGCACCACTATTAACAAGAAAATCAATCTCCTTGTTGTCAAAGCCTCCCTCCGGACCTATAACGATTCCTATTCTCATTCCCGATTTAATATCGTTTAAAACTTTTGCGGTCGATTTCATACCTTCCTCATTTTCGTAAGGCACCAAAAGTATATCAAATTCTTTAGAAATTTCAGGTATTGATTTTAGGCTTATTACATTGTTGATTTTTGGGATAATATTTCTTTTACTTTGCTTGGCAGCTGCCTCACTTATAGACTGCCATCTTGCTACTTTACCCTCCTTTTTCCTGTCGTCCAATTTCACAACACAATTTTTCATTTCTACAGGATATATTTCCTTAACTCCCAGTTCCACGGTTTTTTGAATAATCAATTCAAATTTATCACTTTTGGGAAGACCTTGAAAAAGAGTTATTTCAATAGACAGTTCGGTACAGTTATAATTGGCAGAAACTAATTTTAGCAAAACTTTATCCTCATCAAAAGAAAAAATTTCACACAAATCACTTTTCCCATCAAATGATACAAGTAAAGTATCCCCTTCACGCATTCTTAAAACGTTTTTTATATGATTGTAATCCTTGCCGTCAATATAATAACCATCAACGGTTTTATTTATTTCTTCTGCAAAAAAATTAAACATAACACACCTCAAAATCAAACCCGTTTTTTATCAATTATACCAATTTATTACAAAAAAACAACCTGCTTGTAAATATTTTATAAATAATAACAAAAACACAACATTTTTTTGAACGATTTGCTAATTATTCTACATTATTTGAACGATTTGCTATTGAAATTATTTTATATAAAAGGTATAATGAAACCAATAAATTAAAAGGAGGATTTATATGTTTAAATCTCAAAAGGTTGCCTTTAAGCTACTTGGAATTATTTGTGCTTTGACAATTATCGTCGTTGCACTATACACTCCTATAGCCTTGGCAGTAAAAGCAGAAGATGTAGTAAACATCTCGTTTATTGATACCTTAAACAACACCTTAAATACCGTTACCGGTAATAAAGGTGAAGGTTTCACCTACCCTGCAGACCCCGTTGACGAAAATAATCAAAAGTGGTTTATGGGTTGGTTTACCGATGAAACCTACCATACAGAACACGTAAGCGGTGTATTTGGTGATAGTGATGTTACGCTCTATGCTAAATGGTCAGAGAAAAACAATATCCCTTCACTCTATCAGGATTTCGAAAACTACACTAAAGACCAGTGGAATGTAAAAAATCCCGATACTAATGCCCAAAAGGATAACCGAGATTATTTCTTTGATGGTGCTTCCAAGCAATCCGATATTACATATAATAATAGCGGTTATGCAATAAAAATGGATTGGGATGCCGATATGGTAAAAGATAAAGCCGATCCCAACACATATGATGCAGCAGGAAGATGGAAAACTATCGACCGCAAAATCAATCTTGACCTTTGTCCCGAAAATCATGTCACTTATTCTATTTCATTTAAATATTACGTAGAAAAAGCTGATACTACTTTTAACTTTACACTTCATTCTGCTTGGGACGGTAGCATTTGGAGTTTCAGAAAAGATTACACTACCATTGGTTGTGAAAGAACAGTTGGATGGCACGAGGCAACCGCTGTTTTCACCACCGATTTTGATACCCATAATACTATGTTCTTGATTATGAACATAGCTGCAAACAAAGATGTAACCGTTTACATTGATGACGTATCTATTGAAGCGGTTCAGCCTTATGACTCCTTTATTAGAATTAAAAGCGATCTTTATGCAGACCTAATGATTAAGGGTGTTCGTGGCGATACTATCAACTTACCACAGCTCGTCCATCCTTTAAAAGCAGGTTTTGACGGATACTTTGCAGATGAGAGCTATGCTATAAAATTTGTAGAAACAACTTTCCAAAGAAAAGAATTAGTTGCATATGCAAAATTCGGTCCCGCACCAATGACCTTTGAAGAGTTACCATATAATATACCTGCTACTGAAAGAGCCTACTACACATTCTCTATTAAAAAAGATGATGGTGTTGGTTACGACGATAACTCAGCTCTAAACTTCCTTTTTGATGGTGATAAATCTTATCAACGTCCCACCGATACAGCACCTACTGTTTTCTACACACGTTATCACACAAAAGATAACAGTATTTATATGGATCCTGCACTTACAGCCGGTGCTCTTTATAAAATATCGTTTTATACAAGAGCAGGCAAAAACTGTACCTCCGATTACTCAATAATGTTAGCTTCAGGCGATGATGACAGTATTTGGTGGCCTTGTTGGAAGGAACATTCTGCTACTAAAACAACATTCAAAGCATCAAATAAAGATTGGCAGTACTGTGAATTTTTCATTTCTCCTACTCCTTCCACTACCAGCACTACCTCTTCGGCATTATATCTCCAGTTCAACTCTCTTGATGCTAGTGAAAATTCATACGTTGATGCTTACCTTGATAATTTGGTAATAGAAAAAATTACACCTCCCTATATTTTCTTCGATCATACCTTAGCAGAAGAAACAACATTTGTTAAGGGTGTAGTTGGTGAAAAAATCGTACCTCCTACCGCTAAGTGCTTTGCGCAAACATTTACAGGTTGGTACATCGACCCTGAATGCACAACTAAATTTACCGAAACACACTTCAAAAGCGGTATGGCAATGACTGTTTATGCAGGCTGGAAAGATGCTACTGAAGTTACATATACTTTTGAAAACTTCGATATTCCCCACCGTGGAGAAAACCCTCTATTCAACATCAGACGTGATATTCACCTTAAGAAAAGTTCAAAAGCTGTTTCAGGAAAGAATGTTTTAGAGGTTGACAGAACACATAATCAAACCTACTCTTCATATGTACCTCTTGCATATGGTGATAAAGTACATACAGTAAATGGTAAGAATTTGTATGTTATTACCGTTAACTACTGTGTAAGTAAAAAACTTTCCGGTAGTGCAACTATTAAAGTGCTATCCGCTATGCCCAACAACTATTGGGGTCATATGAATTATGGAAGCTCTATCACCATCCCTGCCGACACTGAAGTAGGAAAATGGAAAAAAACCACTCTTGTTCTTGATAGCTCAAAATTGCCTCATGAACTTGCTGACGGTGTGTTTTTAGAAGTGGTTGGCGGTACTGACGGTAAGTTGTTTATAGACGACGTTACAATTAAAACCATTCCTTTAGGAAACCAAGTTGCTATTATTGATAACGGCGACTGTAATAAAATTCCTACCGTTTTATATGGTAGAACCGGACAAAGTTTTGCTTCCAAACTACCTACAGCCCCCGTTCTTAAAGATAAATACTTTAAAGGTTACTTTGTTTTTGATGAATCTAAGAACTATGTTGAATTAAAACGCGAAGACATGAAATTCGGTAAGGATCCCGTTGTAGTTTATGCTAGATTCATAAATACCCAGGTTGCTGAAGATTTTGAAAGCGAACCGGTAAGAAGTGCTATAAATAAGTATGACGTTTTCTCGATTTATGACTTTGACTATGAGTTGTACGACAGTACAGCAAACGGCAATTCTTCTGATAACGTTACAAGCGGTAAATATTCTCTTCACAGAAAGGGCAATACCAACTTTACCGAAAACGCATTGGTTTTAGGCACTCACAACAGTATTGCTGAAGGCGAACGTTACACAGTTACCTTTAAGGTTAAATTAGGCGAACACAAACATACTAACGGTGCTGTTAAACTTGTATCTTGCCGTAACTATACCTACGCTTGGGATACTATGGGTGACTATTATCCTGTAGTTGCAATTTCTGAACTGGCTGACGGTCAATGGCATGAAGTATCCTATACCTTCAACTCTGTAGAAAGCTATGTAAGTGTACAAACTCCCGGCGGTGTTGAACTCTTCTTTGATGACTTTAAGTTTACTTTAGCTAACGATACTCCCCTTTCGGATCCTGTAAACTACACCGAACACTTAGTTGGTGTTAAAGCAAACTCTGATGGCATAGATATAGCTACCATCATTGATGCATCCCTACTCAAACCTTCCGTTTCCATTTGGTTAATCGTAGGTATTGCTGCCGGTGCTTTAGTTCTAGTTGCAGGAATAGTTTTAGTTATAGTTATTACTAAACGTAAAAAAGCTTAAGAAAGGACGGTAATTTATTATGAAAATCAGAAAAGTTTTAGCTTTAATATTGGTATTTGCTTTAGTTATCGCCCTTTCTGCTTGTGCAGGCAAATCTGTTCCTGCCGGTTTAAACGATAACGGTAGATTTATTTATTCTGTTACTCGTTCGGGTGATGAAAATACTTCTACAGAAGTTCAAGATGCTGCCAGAATTATCAGAAATGCCCTTAAAGATAATTTGGATGTAAAAATGACAATGGTTAAAGATAACGTTGTTGAAGATTACGACGACAACTATGAAATTCTTGTTGGCAACACCAACAGAGAAGAATCTACCATTGCACTTAATAAACTTAAAGAGAACCGTACAAACAATTTAAAAGACTTTATTGTTGTGGTTATTGAAGACAAAATTTGCATTCAGGCAGTTAGTGAAGCTGTACTTTTAAATGCGTGTGAATGGTTTGCTAATACATTTTGTCAATCTTTAGAAACATGGGAAACTCTAAAGTCTAACTACGAGTTTATTTATGAATGTCCTACATCTTCTATAAGCAATACTGTTAACAATGCAGATATAGGTTCATTCAAAATGGTTATCCCCCGCTACTTCATTTATCTTTCGGGAATTATTGCTGAAGATATTGTTAGCCTTTATTCTGATAACAACTATCCTATGGTCCTTGTTCACGATACAGATGAACCCGTTAAAAATGAAATTCTTGTTGGTGACACCAATCGTGAAGAATCTAAATCGGTAACTGTTGAAGGCGACAACTATATTATTAAGGTTGTAGGCGATAAGCTCGTTGTTAAAGGCGGTAGTGATCTCGCAACAAGAGCCGGTCTTGAGTACTTATATAACGAAATCAAAAAATCTGCTGATACAGGCGTTACCTTTAATTGGGCCGACGGACACACTATAAACGGAAAATACGACGCCTCAGCAAAGGGTGCTTACACTCTTAACTGGAATGATGAATTTGAAGGCAGTACGATTGACCTCAGCAAATGGGGCGATTACTACAATGACACAATGACAGCTAGTGCTGATTCTTGTCTTGGTGGTAAGCTCTACTGGCAAAATATATATAAAGAAAGTCCATATGAAGGAAGTGCTCCAAGACTTATTTACCAAGCTGACGGTAATCTTCATATGGGAGCTAAAAGGATTACCTCTAAAGACTTTCTTAGATCTCAGATTGCTACCTATTATACTATGATTTATCGTTACGGTCTTATAGAAATAAGAGCAAATCTTGCCGATGCACCTGCAACTGTATCACTTTGGCTAAACGGCGGTCTTACAGGCAACGATACATTTAAAAACCGTTTTGATGCTCAAAATCGTTCTTGTATGACCGAAATCGATATTCTTGAAAACTACGGTAGTAGCGAAAGCTACGGTAGTGCTATCCACAGATGGTGGCAACAGTTTGACAAAACCGGTGCTCCAGCATCATCAAGCGGTCATAGCGGTATCGGCGGTATAGCAATGTACTCCGGAAAGAGCAAAAACAATCACACTCTTAAATACAGTGAGATTTATGGTGGCGACCTTAATGCAGATTACCACGTATTTAGTTTCTATTGGGACGAAACCTGCTATAAATTTGCTTTCGATGGTAAAAAATACTTTGACTATCAGTTTGAAGACAATAACTCGGTATCTGTTCACTGTCTTATGAACTACTTCCTTATGCGTTGTACTATGGGTAATGCTACCTACGGTGCTACCTATGTACCCGGCCAACATACCGAATTTACCGAGCTTCTTGTTGACTACGTTCGTATTTATCAAAGCGAAGAAATGGGTGCCCAAATGATTACTGCATGGCCTCAAAAACAGGAAAATGGCGAATCCAAAACCCTTTATCCCAACAATCCAGTAGGCTCTCAATTCTAATTCAAAATTCAAAAAGACAGATTGCTCAAACAATCTGTCTTTTTAATTTTTATATAAATATACTCTTTATACAAAAATCACATTAAAAATTTCTATTTTTTTAGCATCAAAAAATAAAATAACTCTTTATTTAATACAAAAAGTTTGTTATAATAAATGTATATTTTTTGGAAAGGATTTATGTTATGGGCGGTTTTTTTGGAGTAGTATCAAGTGAAGATTGTATATTTGATTTGTTTTATGGTGTGGATTATCATTCGCATCTCGGAACTCGTCGTGCCGGTATGGCAGTTTACAGTAAGGAATATGGATTTGAAAAATCCATTCACAACATAGAAAACGCTCCATTCAGAACAAAGTTTTCCGATGAAGCAACTTCTATGAAAGGGAATATGGGTATTGCCTGTATTTCAGATTACGAGGCACAACCTATACTTATACGCTCACATCACGGCTCCTTTGCTATTACTACTGTTGGTAAGATTAACAACTGTGAAGAACTTGCTAAAATGGTTACCAAATCCAATACTCATTTTTTTGAAATGAATAATGGCGAGATTAACCCCACCGAGTTGGTTGCTGCTCTTATAAATCAAAAAGATAATTTTGTCGAAGGCATTCAATACGCTCAGGATGTTATCGATGGTTCAATCAGCATTCTTATACTAACTCCTAAAGGAATTTATGCCGCACGTGACAAATTAGGAAGAACCCCCATTTCAATAGGTAAAAAAAGTGACGGCTACTGCTACAGCTTTGAAAGCTTCGCTTATCTAAATTTAGGATATAATGATTATAAGCAGTTAGGTCCCGGTGAGATTACCGTAATGGACGAAAGCGGTGTAAAAACACTTGTTGCACCGGGAAATGATATGAAAATATGTACTTTCCTTTGGGTATATTACGGTTACCCCTCTTCCAGTTACGAAGGCATCAACGTTGAAAATATGAGAAATAAGTGCGGACAAACTCTTGCCCGCAGAGATAATATTAAACCGGATTTAGTTGCCGGCGTTCCCGATTCAGGGGTTGCCCACGCTATAGGCTATGCTAACGAATCGGGTGTACGTTATGCACGTCCTTTCGTTAAATATACACCCACCTGGCCACGTTCCTTTACCCCTTCACATCAAAGCAAACGTAATCTGATAGCTAAAATGAAGCTGATTCCCGTTCACGACCTTATCGACGGCAAAAGGCTATTATTAATTGATGATTCAATAGTACGCGGAACGCAAATGCGTGAAACAACTGATTTTCTTTATGAAAGCGGTGCTAAAGAGGTACATATTCGCCCCGCCTGTCCTCCTATTCTCTATAGTTGCAAATATCTTGGGTTTTCCCGTTCAGGCTCCGAAATGGAACTTATCACCCGTAAAACAATAAGCGAAATCGAAGGCAGTAACGAAATAAACCAGAAACTCCTTGATGAGTATGCAAATCCTGATAGCGAAAAATACAAAATAATGGTTGACGCTATTTGTAAGAAACTACATTTCACAACCCTTCAGTATCAACGGCTTGACGATATGTTAAATTCAGTAGGAATTGACTCTAGAAAGCTTTGCACATACTGTTGGAACGGTAAAGAATAACAATAAAAAAAGCCGATAGGTATCACCTATCGGCTTCATTTTATACGTCAAGAGAAATTAAGTCATCAAGTGTTTCTCGTTTTACGGCAAGATAATCACCGTTTTCAGAGAGCATTACAACGGCAGGACGAGCAATTCTGTTATAATTAGATGCCATAGAATAATTATATGCACCGGTTGTAGCAACAGCTATTATATCGTTTCTTTGCGGTTTCGCAATTTTAACGTCCTCTTGAATAAGGTCGCCCGATTCACAACATCTTCCGGCTATGGTGGCTATATAATCAGGCTTTCTGTCCGCATTAGTAGCATTATAAACGGTGTACTGAGAACCATATAAAGCATAACGCGGATTATCGGTCATACCTCCGTCAATGGATATATAATTTTTATATCCCGAAATTTCTTTAACGCTTCCTACGGTATATAAAGTCATACCTGCATCAGCAACAAGACTTCTTCCCGGCTCCATTAAAATTCTGGGAATTGGGAAATTTTCACCCTCACAGATGCATTTAACCTTTTCGGCAACTTCCTTTATTCTTTCGTAATAATCGATTTCAGGGTCATTTTCAACGTATTTAACACCAAAACCGCCACCGAGATTTAAGGTTTTTATTGTATATGAATAATTTTCTCTGATATATACCATAAACTCGGTCATTATTTGTGCCGCCGTCACAAAGGGTTCGGATTCAAAAATTTGGGAACCAATATGACAGTGAATTCCATCAAAATCAATATTAGTTAATGATAAAGCAAGTTTAACCGATTCTTCGGCATCCCCCGTTTTAATGGACATACCGAACTTTGATTCCTCAGAACCTGTTGAAATCTTCTTGTGAGTATGTGGGTCAATACCGGGAGTGACTCTTAAAATAACACGCTGGGTAATGTTGTGTTTTTTTGCAATATTATCAATGGATTTAAGTTCGTCTATGTTATCCACAACAAAACAACCTATACCGCAATTTATGGCAAATTCTATATCCTCATCGGTTTTATTGTTGGAATGAAAGAAACATCTTTCCATAGGAAAACCCGCCTTAAATGCGGTATACAGTTCACCGATAGAAACCACATCAACGTTGATTCCCTCTTCAGCGGCTATACTGTAAATGCGTTTACACGAAAAGGCTTTACTGGCATATTCAGGTATCGAGCCATCAGGGAAAAAATCCGCCAAAGCTTTTTTATAAACCCGCATACGCTCTCTTATCATGGTTTCATCCATAAGATAAAGAGGAGTGCCGTATTTTTTTGCAAGTTCAACCGTATTGTACCCTGCAAACATCAGATTGCCGTTTTTATTAACGGTAATATTATAACTAAGCATAGAAAAACCTCGAATCATTTAATAACAATACCCTGTTTTTTCATCTCTTCAAAAAGAATATTACGATGGCTTTCCTCCATAACAGTAAGAGGGGAACGTAAAAATTCTTCACAATAGCCCATAGCAGCCATAGCAGATTTAACAGGAATAGGATTAACCTCGCTGAAAAGAGCATTTATGAGCGGCAAAAGTTCAAGCTGTAATTTAGCGGCACCCTGAACGTCACCAGCAAAAAATTTGTCACAAATTTCAACCGTCTTCTTAGGCAGTGGATTGGAGAGAACAGAAATACAGCCCTTACCGCCCAATGCAAGAATAGGAACTATTTGGTCATCATTACCCGAATATACGTCCATTTTGTCGCCAACTAAATGTATAGTTTCAGCAATTTGAGATATATTGCCCGAAGCTTCTTTAATTCCGACAATATTCGGATGGTCAGCAAGAACGGCAGCAGTCTTTGATTCGATATTACAGCCAGTTCTTGACGGAACGTTATAAAGAATTACGGGAGCAGTTGAAACATCTGCTATATCGGTAAACATATTTATAAGACCTTTTTGTGTTGCCTTATTATAGTATGGGGTAACAACCAAAACACCGTCAACACCGCATTCACAAGCGTGTTTTGTAAGTTCAATAGCGTAAGCAGTATCATTAGAACCAGTACCTGCAATAACAGGAACTCTGCCTGCAGTTCTTTTAACTGCATAATCAATGGCTGCTCTGTGTTCATCATCTGTAAGAGTAGAGCCCTCGCCCGTAGTACCGCATACTACAAGAGAATTTATGCCTTCTTCAATCTGCCAATCAATAAGTTTGCCGAATGCCTCGTAATCAATGCCTTGAGCGTTCAAAGGGGTAACCAGTGCAGTACCAATACCTGTAAAAACTGTTTTCTTCATTATATTTGCCTCCAAAAACTTCATACAATAAAAAATAGCCGACAAATCGGCTATCAAAATCAGGCAAGTCAAAACTATGACAAAAATTTCCTGTTTCGATAGCACTCCGCAGAAAACTGCGACAGTAAAACGAATCTTATTTCGCATTACCAGAATATCCCCTACCGGAGAACATCTTCGGCAGCCGTTCCTTTCACAACACATATTTCCCTGTCGGGCATTAAACGTGAGGTTACTGATAACAAACCGCGCCTCTATCTTTTACTTTGCACATTGTATCATATGTGTATATTTTTGTCAATAGTAATAATGTATAATATTATAGACTAAATAGTATGCTTTTTTTACTAATCAAGCATTTGACCGTATTGACATAACAATAAAAGTAATGTATTATAATATTGTATAATACACTAATAGAAAGGTGATAATTATGGTTAAAGAAAAATACAATTTATGGTTAGAACGTGCTGTCAAAGACCAAGACCTTATCAAAGAACTTCTCAGCATCAGCACAGATAAAAATGCTATTTCTGACCGTTTTTATAAAGACTTAGAATTCGGAACCGGCGGTCTGCGCGGTGAAATCGGTGCAGGCACTAACAGAATGAACGTATATACTGTTGGTAAAGCCACTCAAGGATTAGCTGAATATGTAAATTCCGTTAATAAAAACGGAAGCGTTGCTATTGCATATGACAGCAGAATTAAATCCGACGTTTTTGCACGTACTGCAGCGGAAATTCTTGCTGCAAACGGCATTAAAGTGTATATTTATAAAGAACTAATGCCTACTCCTATGCTTTCCTTTGCAGTTAGATATTTTGGTTGTGATGCAGGCGTCGTTATCACCGCAAGTCACAATCCCGCAAAATACAACGGTTACAAAGCGTATGGTCCCGATGGTTGTCAGCTCAATCTTGAAGCCAGTAACTACGTTCTTTCAATAATGAATAAGGTAGATATATTTGAAGATATTAAATCTATGGATTTTGAAGATGCTGTTAAACTAGGCAAAATTGAGTATATTGACCAAAGCGTTATTGATTGTTATCTAAACGAAGTTCAAAAATGTTCGGTTTCTTCTGATATTGATTTATCAGATCTCAATGTAATCTATACCCCTCTTCACGGCAGCGGTAACAAACCTGTAAGGGCAATCCTTGACAGAATAGGCATTAAAAACGTTACAGTAGTTGCAGAGCAGGAATTACCCAACGGCAACTTCCCTACTGCCCCCTACCCCAACCCTGAAATTGAGCAGGCTTTTGAGTTAGCATTAAAACTTGCCGACAAAATAAATCCCGATTTACTTTTAGCTACCGACCCCGACTGTGACCGAGTTGGTATTGCTGTAAAGCATAACGGAAAATATTCTTTAATGACAGGCAACGATGTAGGTGTACTTTTATTCGAGTATCTTCTTATCCGCAGAAAAGCTAATAAAACCTTACCGAAAAATCCTATTGCAGTAAAAACAATAGTAACAACCGAGCTATGTCAAAAAATTGCCGCAGAGCACGGCTGTCAGTTACTCGACGTTCTTACAGGATTTAAGTTTATCGGCGAACAGATCGGAATTTTGGAAAAAACCGGCGAAGAAAACCGTTATATCTTTGGTTTTGAAGAAAGCTACGGCTATTTGGCAGGCAGTTATGTGCGTGACAAGGATGCCGTTGTTGCTTCAATGCTTATATGTGAAATGGTAGCCTACTATAAGCATGAAGGTAAAACACTTATTGATGTACTTGAAAACATTTATAATAAGCACGGATATTATTATTGTTCACAAAAGAATTATACGTTTGAGGGCGAAGCAGGAATGAAGAAAATCGCTTCTATTATGGAAAATCTTCGCACGGCACCGCCTAAAGAGGTTCTTGGTTCCAAAGTCGTTAAAATTAACGATTATTCCGCTTCTGTTTCAAAGGATATAGCCAACAATAAAGAATTGAAAATTGATTTGCCAAAATCAAACGTTCTCGGTTTTTATAGCGAAGACGGAACATCCTTCCTTGTACGTCCATCGGGGACAGAACCAAAAATCAAGTTTTATCTTAATTCGGTAGCCAAAACCGCCGATGAATGCCAAATAAAGCTTAATAAACTTGAAGAACTTACAAAAGAATTTGTTTAAAGGCAATAAATATCCCCCCGTATAACGGGGGG
>JAZNVC010000023.1:0-115267 GCA_045592625.1 Acutalibacteraceae bacterium | reverse complement strand
ATTGTTGACTACATTGAACTTTATTACAATTCAGAAAGACTGCATTCAGGTATTGGATATTATATCCCAAACCAATTTTTCACTCTTTTATCTGTCCACTAATCTTGACAAGTTTCATACAAACAAAAATCCGTCCACTTTCGTGAACGGATTTTCGTTTGTATTTTCGTCCATAAAATACGAACACAATTTTTCTAAATTAAAGTTGTTAGTTCGAGTCTGGGAGGTTGGTTAGTGCCAACGCCCAAAAAGGAATCGGTCTAAAAAGCTGAATCTCTCTAATTTAAAAATCATATCCAATTAAACAATGTTTGTGTTGCTTCAGTAAATTGAGATATAGCGGATATTTGATTCAACAATAAAGAAATGACAAACATTATAAGATTTACCAAAACAAGTCCGCCAATCGCATTTTTCATCGACACTCCATTATTGTTGCTATGTATATTTAAAGGTATATGATTTCTATAAATAGAGTTGGCAAAAAGTCTAAACAAAACGTTAATTATGAAAACGGGAGCTGTAATCAAAAACTCAATAAGTCTAATTTTATTTTGAGCATCATCTAACTCGTCACGAATTTTTTGGAAGGTTGGGTGTGTACCAATCACTACCGTAGAATAAGGCGGTTCTTTATAAAGATTTACCTCGCCGCCGGAATTTATATAATTTGAATATGTTTCTTTGGCGAGATAATATCTCTCTACATCCCCTTTAAATATTGTTGGTAAAACCAAAGTTAAAAGTGAAGATAGCAATATCAAAACAGCGGCATATATTATGGCTATTTTATTCATTTTCCTATAAAAGAACCAGGTCGGTCCAAATAGCAATGCAGCAAAATTTAGCTGAATAAACCATTTGCCTTTTTTCTTTGCAAATTTTTTGACATAATAATCCGAGTTTTTCCCGATATAACTTTTAAGTTCCGAGTTCTCTATTCCGTCTATTATTTGCTCATCCAAATAATTAGTATGCGAAAGTGTATGCGAACAAACCTTACAATATGTATCATCTATATCACTTTTCGCACCACAGTTATCGCAAACAATAAATTTATTATCCATATAATCACCGCCTTACGTGTATTATAGCATAAAAGCGGCGAAGCCGCAATACTTATTACCTATTTTTTTCATAAAATCACCGCCTCGAGTTTATTATAGCATAAAAGCGGTGAAGCTGCAATACTTCTTCACTATTCACTATTACTTCTTACTTTCAAAAATCCCGTTCACAAATTTTTAGTGAAAAGTGAAGAGTGAAGAGGTAATAAGTAAAAATCCCGCCCACTTTCGTGAACGGGATTTTTGGAGGCACCACCCGGATTTGAACCGGGGCATAAAGGTTTTGCAGACCTCTGCCTTACCGCTTGGCTATGGTGCCGTGTCAACGCTGACAATTATATCATAATGAAATTTTTTTGTCAAGAGATATTTTTGCCCAAATTTATTTATCCTCTCTTGCTGAATGATTATATATATGTTATAATATAAAAAAATATGTTATGATGAGGATATTTCTATGAAAAAAGCATTTTTAATGGTTATGGTCCTGTTATTAATGTTGTCTTTTTGCGGTTGCGTAGGTAATACTGAGGACGATGCACCTTTAACCAACAATAACTCTGAAAGTATTGAGGAAGTTCAGAAACTTCTTGACCCGGAGGAAATCATAAACGTATATCTTGATGTAAGACTTTATAAAAATCTTCACGGTAAAGAATTTAAGTTTAAACTTACCAAACAATACGAAAAAAACGGCTTTTTAAGTGTTAAAAAACACGACGATAATACGGCTGTGTTTACCATTAAAAGAAAAGATTATATTACCTTTAAGGAGGATTATCTTTCTTCAAGAAAGGACATCCTTGACGACTATCAAAAAAACAATAAGAAGCATTGCGTAGAAAAGGTTGAATATAACGAGAACGTAACCGAAATAGTAGTCACGGTTGACAAAGCAGTTTACAGCCCTGAGGTTTCTTTTGTTAGTAAATCTTATATTAAAGCCTTTAATACTATTTCAGGTTCAGGTAGAAATGCTACTATGTACCATATGTATTATTTAGAGGGAGTTTCTAAATGTACTGTTACTGTTAAAGATTTAGACGGAAGCCTATTAGAAACACGGGTATATCCGGATATAATTTTGGAGGAGCTTAAATGATAATTGATAAATTCGGTAATAAACGTTTTAAAGTAGGACTTCATATACACACAACCCTTTCTGACGGCAGGGTTACTCCTGATGATGCCGCAAGAATTTATAAAGAGGCAGGCTTTGATGCCATAGCCATAACTGACCATTGGAAATATGGCTGTGAACAGGAATTGTCGGGCATTAAAATACTTTCGGGCTGTGAATATAATATGGGAGCCAGCGACACTGCTGTTGATGTTATGCATATTGTGGGGGTTGGTATGAAATATGCCCCTGATATAAAAAAAGAGGATAAACGGCAGCATGTAATTGATGAAATCAATAAGGCAGGCGGAATTGCGATTTTAGCCCATCCCGCTTGGTCGCTCAACACCCCCGAAGAAGCGTTATGCCTTAAGGGATTTTCTGCTGTGGAAATTTACAATACCGTATCTGATGCAAATCAGAGCAGCCGGCCATATTCAGGGTATTTTATTGACCTTATTGCCAATAAAGGTATGTTTTTAAATATTGCTGCTACAGATGACGCCCATTATTATAATGGAAGCGACCAAACAAAATCATATATTATGGTAAAAGCTGACAGCATCGAAGATATTTTTGAGTCTATTAAAAAGGGCGATTACTATGCAAGTCAAGGTCCTGAGGTTCATGTAAGACGTGAAGGGGATAAGCTTATTGCCGATTGCAGCAACTGTGTAAAAATCAACTTTTTATCAAATGCCGCTTGGGGTCCCGACAGAATAACAAGAGGTAAAGACCTTACTCATGCCCAGTATCAGATTAAGCCATTTGATAAATGGGTACGTGTTGAGGTTCTGGACGAAAATGGAAATTATGCTTGGAGCAATATTATTAAAATATAAATAAAGTAAAGCGAGGGATTTTTATGAAAAAACTTTTAGCATTGGTTTTAGTGGTTATAATTTGTGCTACCTGTTCAGGTTGCCTTTATAAGAGGCTTATTCCCAGCCTTAAGGATGATAGTTTAACGGGTAATACGGCTCAGAAAACCGATAATAACCAAAGTGAAGATAAAAACGAGTTTGATTATTCTTCAGTAACCATAAAAATGAATATTTCCTATGATGAGAATACTTATAAAGAAACAGCAACTGTTTATGCTCAGGACAAAGAGGGTAATACTCTTTGGAGCAGAGAAACGGGTGCTTATGACGTTGCTCAGCTTGAAAGCTTTTCCGAAATAGGTAAAAAGGATTCAAAGTACTACTATACCGAAGGCGGTACTGTGGTTGCCCTTGATGTTGAAACAGGCACTGTTTTATGGAAAAATAGTGATTTTGGCGGTTACTCCGTAAAGTATGTTTTCGGTGAAAATTCTATGTATCTTTGTGGTTTCTTCGGCCCCGACTTTTTTGAAGTATCTTATGATGGAGCTACCGTTAAGAGAATCGAAACAATCAACGAAAATTATTGGCATACAAGAAAAATTGAAGATGCCGATGATAAAATTGCAGTCACCTTTGACTCAAGTGAAGATGGCAACGGCGGTACATTTTACATTGATAAAAAGACCTACAGTATAACAAAATAAGGTAAATTATGCATAACGAGCTAACAAAAGAAGATATAAAGAAGATGGAAGAAGAACTTGATTACCGTATGGGTGTTTTGCGGCCTGAAATTTTAGAAGAGGTAAAATTTGCCCGAAGCCACGGTGATTTAAGCGAAAACTTCGAATATAAAGCGGCTAAACAGAGAAGAGGAAAAAACGAAAGCCGTATAAGATATCTTAAAAATATGATAAAAACCGCTGTTATAATTGAAGATAATTCTGCTGACGATGAAGCGGGAATATTTGATAAGATTACTTATTATATCGAAGAAGACGATGAAGAAGAAACGATTATGATTGTAACCACTGTACGCCATGATGCACTTAGCAACATTGTAAGTATTGAATCTCCCATAGGAAAGGCACTTCTTGGTAAAAAAATAGGGGATAAGGTTACAGTTTCGCTTGATAACGGTTTTTCTTATGATGTTATAATTAAAAAAATTGAGAAAGGCGTGGACGACGGCTCTCTTAATATCAGAGCTTACTGATATGAAAAAATTATTAAAATTCATTTTTAAAATGATTGCTACCGTTATAGTTATTGCCGTTATTGCGGCAATAGGATTTGGCGGATATCTAACTGTAGTCGGTTATAGTGAATATAAAAAAGCCATAGAGGAATGTCCTATTGAAGTAAAAATAAGTGAACTTACTTCAAAGGAAAATTACGTTAAAAAAAGTGAAATTCCCGAAATATATGCCAATGCTGTAATTGCCGTTGAGGACCACAATTTTTATGACCACGGTGCAATAAGTATTGTTTCTACAGTTCGTGCAATATTTATAAATTTAAAGGACGGGGAATATACCGAGGGCGGAAGTACCATTACTCAGCAGGTTGCAAAAAATCTTTATTTTACTCAGGAGAAAAAGCTTAAAAGAAAAGCGGCAGAAATGTTTATGGCAATAGAACTTGAAAAGCGTTACCATAAGGACGAAATTTTTGAGTTTTATATAAACAATATTTATTACGGAAGCGGCTACTATAATATATATGATGCATCCATAGGTTACTATGGGGTAACCCCCGATAAATTAAGCGATTATCAGGCAACACAACTTGCAGGTGTACCTAATGCACCGTCGGTATATTCTCCCGATAATAATACACCTTTAACCTCTCAAAGACAGCAAAAGGTGCTTGACAGTATGGTAAAATACGGCTATCTTGAAAGAGAGGAAGCTGATAAAATTCTTAGTGACAAAGGTAAATAATATGAAAAAAACATTGCTAATTGTACTTATAGTTATTTCTGCAATTATAACAATATGTGCATCTTATGTTGCCTTGTTTGGAATGCCTACCTTCAGTGGCAATCGTGAAACCGTGTATTTCAGAGGGTTGATTCAATTAAAAGAGGATGTTAAATATACCGAAATCGAAATCAAAACCGATGAAATAACTAACAAGGCACAAATGCAGAAAGCGGCAGATATTATTAAAAAACGTCTTAAGGAATCTGATATTAAAGTCCTTAAAACAAAAATAACTGATGGAAACGGTATTTACATAAGATGTCTCGTCGATAAAGGGAAAAATTCAGTAAGTATTAACAATCGAATAGAAAACTTATGCCGAAAAGGCCAAATTACATTTTGTAAAGGCTCTACCTATGACAGTAATGAAATTTTGTTTACAGGTAAACATATAAAAACTGCAAATGTTGCCTTTGATGAGAGTAAAGGCTACGTGGTTTTTTTAGAACTTGACGAAACGGGAACGAGCATTTTTGCCCTTGTTACCGAAGAACTAACTAAAACCATGGGACAGATAGCAATTTGTGTGGATGAAACCGTGATTACTGCACCAAGCGTAGTTTCTGCTATTACTGACGGCAAACTGTTTATTACCGGTTTTGAAACAAACGAAGAAGCCAGTGAAATTGCAGATAAAATAATTTTCGGTGAACTGCCGTATGATTTTTATATTTGCTCTGTTGTCCAGATAAATTAAGTTAACAAAAAGACGCATTAACCCGATTGGTTAATGCGTCTTTTGTTTGCTATTTTATTTCAAAGTAGTATTTTCTGTTACACTGTGGAAAGTCGTTTAAAACGCCGTGCTCAGGGTCGTAAAAAGTGCCTTTAAAATAAAGGGACCAATGCCAACAACGTGGCGTTTCAAGGCTTAGAATTGCAATTTGGGGTAAATCTTCTTTTGTTTTTGCCTCTTTTTTTGCGGGGTCAAATTTAATATTGTTAAGGGTTAAAACCTGCTTCATTTGACTAAGGGTGGTTTCTCGTTCAGTTTTGCATTCTTTTATAATTTCCTCTACGCTTTTTCCTGTCAGCATAGCAAGAACGGCTTGACCGCACTGTAAATCGGTTGGTTCTTTTATGTAAATGGGATTTTGGGTTAAACTCATAATTTCATCCTTTTAATGATTTTTGTTTTATTTAAAACTACGTAAAACAAAGTAGAAGAAATTATCGCCACAGCACCTTGGAGACAGTTATACGGAACTGATGCGAGAGCACCCATGCCGAGTCCCATACAAATAAATTCGTATATAAAGTATCCAATAACCATAATGACTTCAGCTAAAAGTGCAGAAATTATCTGACGTGTAAAGGAGTGCTTTTTGTAACCTAAAATATATACAGTAAAAGCCATTAAACCTTTTATTATAAATGTGGCGGGTATGTATACGGCATAGCCCAGTATTAAATCACACAGCACACTGCCGATAATAGCCGAAGCGATACCGTAAGGTCCTAAAACAATTCCCGAAAGAATAACAAAGCAATCCCCAAGATTTACGTAACCAATTACAATGGGAAAACTTAAATAAGTGGAAACAAAGGTAAGAGCGGCAAAAAGGGAAGCAAATACAAGTTTTCTTGTATTAATTGGATTATTCTTCATTATTTTTCCTTTCGAGCTGTGCATTTACAAAACCTAGTATTTTTGAAAACCAATCGGGCTTTGTTTCTTCGTCTGCACTCAGCACCGAAATTTCGCCTTCTTTCATTATAAGGTAAGAAACGGGCTTTTTGGTGATTCCTGCACCTGCTGCTCCTGCCATAGAATTGTTATTTTTGGTGCTAATCCCATCAAAACCACCCCCTGCAAAACCAAAAGAAAGTTTATAAACGGGAATAATGGTGGTGTTGTCAACAGTAATCGGCTCACCGAAAATAGAATTGTTTTTTAATGCTGAATGTGCTTTGTCGGCGGTAGCACCGATAATATCTGAAATATTATTGCTCATTTTCTTTAACCTCTCTTAATATAGCTTTAATTATGGGAATCAGTTTAAAACCTGCTTTTAACAGATAAAATACCCTTATTTTTGCTTCAATAAAAAGATGAAGTTCGCTTTTCTCCTTTTCATAGTCGCAAAGGATTTTCATATCATCATCTTTAAAGGTGATAAAACTTTCTAAAAATGCCACAACGGGATATAAAACGGAGCAAACACTACCGTATAAAAGGGCGGTCTGTGCAGCATCATCACTTGATACAAAAATATTGAGTTTAAAGTGGGAAATAATCAGCTTTTTTATAATGTATTTAAGACGTGAGAAAAAGCCGATTTCTTCGCTGAAAATAAAATTAACAGTACCCTTAAAGCCTAAGTGATTTAAAATTTTCTGCAAAGTACCTTTGTTTTTTACTGGTTTTCCGAAAAGCTTTATTTCGGTAAAAACATTATCGGTATAATCAATTTTTACTGAAACTTTAATATTAAACAGCAGTATAAAAACCATTAAGGCTATAAGGATACCTAAAATAATTAAAAATATTTCCATATAATTTATCCTCTAATTTAATATACCCATTATATTACAGTTTTTAGCAAGTTTCAAGATAAAAGTGAATTTATGTAGTATGTATAATTTATAATAAGACTTTCTTATAATTTTTTATATTATTTAGTTGTTTATCTTCTTGACAAAGTATTGTTAATATGATATTATAATTGCAATAAAATCTGATTCGGCTTTTGCCGGCAGGCTAAATATTAAAGCATATGCTTTTTTAGGTAACACCTTGCCGGTCGGCGAGGCTGTTTTTTTGTGTAAATAACTAATAGGAGGGTTCTTATGGAAATGCTGTTTAAAAATGCAAACGTTTATTATGGCGGACAATTTTCAGTTCAGGATATTATTATCTCCGACGGCAAAATATCGGCAGTCGGACGTAAGTTGTTTTCTCCCTCTGCTATTTGTTTTGATTTAAAAGGGCTTACTGTTTTTCCCGGGTTCGTTGATGTTCATGTTCATCTTCGCGAACCGGGATTTTTTTATAAGGAAACCATAAAAAGCGGAACTGCCGCTTCGGCAGCAGGCGGTTATACCGATGTTTGCTCTATGCCTAATTTGAATCCATGTCCCGATACTTATGCTCATTTAAAGGAACAGCTTGATATCATTGAAAAGGATGCGGTGATAAAGGTTCATCCCTTTGGAACCATTACAATGGGGCAAAAGGGTGAGGAACTTTCCGATATGGAGGCTATGAGTGACTTCGTAATCGGCTTTTCCGACGACGGCAGGGGAGTACAAAGTGAAGAGATGATGCTTTCGGCTATGGAGAAAGCCAAAAGTCTTAATAAAATTATTTCAGCTCACTGTGAAGATAACAGTTTGCTTTTGGGCGGATATATACACGATGGCGAATATGCAAAAATGCACGGTCATAAGGGCATATGCTCCGAGAGCGAATGGGGTCCGATAGAACGAGATATTGAACTTGTGAAAAAGGTTGGCTGCAAATACCACGTTTGCCACATTTCAACAAAAGAAAGTGTTGAACTTATAAGAAATGCCAAAGCAAAGGGTGTAGATATAACCTGCGAAACAGGTCCCCATTACCTTACTATGAATGATATGATGCTAAAGGATGAGGGCAGATTTAAAATGAATCCTCCCATTAGAAGCGAAGAGGACAGACTGGCTCTTATCCAAGGCATAAAGGACGGCACCATTGACGTAATTGCTACCGACCATGCCCCCCACAGTAATGATGAAAAATCAAAAGGACTCGAGAAAAGTCTTATGGGTGTAGTTGGAATTGAAACCGCCTTTGCGGTTTGCTACACAAAGCTTGTGAAAACAGGCATAGTAACCCTTGAAAAACTTACCGAACTGTTAAACGTAAACGCCAAAAAGCGTTTTGAAATAGGCGGTGAAATAAAGGTAGGAAGTTTGGCAAATCTTACGGTATTTGACCTTAATGAAAAATATACGGTAAAAAGCGAAAACTTCTTATCGCTCGGTAAAGCAACACCCTTTGAAAATGAAGAGCTTTACGGAAAATGCAAACTCACTATTTGTGATGGTAAAATAGTATTTAATGATTTTAAAATATAACGGAGGAAAGAAAAATGGCTAAAAGAACAGATATTAAAAAGGTACTAATTATCGGCTCGGGTCCTATTGTTATAGGTCAGGCTGCTGAATTTGACTATGCAGGTACTCAGGCTTGTCTTGCACTTAAAGAGGAAGGATACGAGGTTATACTCTGTAACTCCAACCCCGCAACAATTATGACCGATACAACTGTTGCCGACAAGGTTTATATGGAACCTTTAACCCTTGAATATATTGCAAAAATTCTCCGTTATGAACGTCCTGATGCTATTGTTCCCGGCATAGGCGGACAAACAGGACTTAATATCGCTATGCAGCTTGAAAAGAAGGGCATTTTAAAGGAATGCGGTGTTGAACTTCTGGGTACCTCCAGCGAAAGTATCGAACGTGCAGAGGATAGAGAACTGTTTAAGGAACTCTGCCAGTCCATCGGTGAACCCACCATCCCCTCTGAAATTACCTATAACCTTGAAGAAGCAAAGATTGCCGCTGAAAAGATAGGGTATCCTGTTGTTCTTCGCCCTGCTTTCACCTTGGGCGGTACAGGCGGCGGGTTCGCCAATAGCGAAGAAGAACTTATTGAAATAGGTCTTAACGCATTTAAGCTTTCTCCCGTACATCAGGTTCTTATTGAAAAGAGCGTTAAAGGATATAAGGAAATTGAATTTGAGGTTATGCGTGACTCTAATGACCACGCTATAACCATTTGCGGTATGGAAAATATCGACCCTGTTGGTGTTCATACAGGCGACTCCTTGGTTGTAGCTCCCATTATGACCTTAAACGACCACGACCTTAAAATGCTTAACGATTCTGCAATTAAACTTATTAAAGAACTTAAAATTGAGGGTGGCTGTAACGTTCAGTTTGCTCTTAATCCTAACAGCAGTGAATATTATCTTATTGAGGTTAATCCCAGAGTTTCCCGTTCTTCTGCTCTTGCATCCAAGGCTTCGGGCTATCCTATTGCAAGGGTTACAGCAAAAATTGCTCTTGGTATGGCTCTTGAAGAAATTTCTATTGCAAATACTACTGCGGCTTTTGAGCCTCAGCTTGATTATGTAATTGCAAAGCTTCCCCGTTTCCCGTTTGACAAGTTTACAAATGCATCTAATCTCCTTGGTACTCAAATGAAGGCAACAGGTGAGGTTATGGGCATAGGCAGTAACCTTGAAGAATGTCTTTTAAAGGGTATCCGTTCTCTTGAAATCGGTGTAAACCATCTTTATCATCATAAATTCGACGATATGACCGATAATGAGCTTAAAGATTATATTAAAGAATTCAGAGACGATAATATCTTCGCTATTGCTGAGCTTCTTTACAGAGGTGCTACTGTTGAAGAAATCCACGAAATAACAAAAATCACCGCTTTCTTCCTTGAAGCAATTAAGAATATTATTGATATGGAAGAAAATCTTAAGGCTAATCCCTTTAACCTTGATGTGTTAAAGGCAGCTAAGAAGATGGGCTTTTCTGATAAATATACTGCAAGAATGTGGAAATGCGATGAAATAGATGTATATAACTTCAGAAAAGAAAATAATCTTTTCCCTGTATTTAAAATGGTTGACACCTGTCATACGGGAGCGTATATTCCTTACTTCTATTCTTCCTATACAGGTGAACACGCTTCGCGTCTTACCGATAAGAAGAAAATCGTTGTGCTTGGAGCAGGACCTATCCGTATCGGTCAGGGTGTAGAATTCGACTATTCTACCGTTCACGCTGTTACCACCATTAAAAATTCAGGTTATGAGGCTATTATTATAAATAATAACCCCGAAACAGTTTCTACCGACTATACTACAGCAGATAAACTTTATTTCGAACCTCTTACTCCCGAAGACGTTATGAATATTATTGAGTTCGAAAAGCCTGAAGGTGTTGTAGCTTCTCTGGGCGGTCAGACTGCTATTAATCTTGCTGAGCCTCTTATGAAGAGAGGGGTTAAAATTATCGGTACCGACTGTGCAGCTATTGAACGTGCCGAAAACAGAGACAGCTTTGAAAAGCTCCTTACCGAACTTAATATTCCTCAGCCTAAGGGTAAGGCAGTAACAAGTATTAAAGCTGGTCTGGATGCTGCAAATGAAATAGGTTATCCCGTACTTGTTCGTCCCAGCTTCGTTCTCGGCGGCAGAGCTATGCAGATAGTTGCCAACGAAGAACAACTCCGTCATTACCTTAAGACTGCTGTTGAAATTGATGAAGACAAGCCTGTTCTGGTTGATAAATACATTCAGGGTAAAGAGGTTGAGGTTGACGCAATTTGTGACGGCAGAGATGTGTTTGTGCCGGGTATTATGGAACTTGTTGAAAGAACAGGCGTACACTCAGGTGACTCCATAAGCGTATATCCCACTTTCAGTATTTCCGATAAGGTTAAAGGAACTATTCTTCAGTATGCTAAAAAACTTGGCATAGGTATTGGAATTATAGGTCTTTATAACATTCAGTTTATAGTTGATGAAAAGGATGTCGTTTATATTATCGAGGTTAATCCTCGTTCTTCACGTACCGTTCCTTTCCTTTCAAAATCTACAGGCTATAGTCTTGCAGATATTGCTACCGAGGTAATCTTGGGCAAGAGCCTTAAAGAACTTGGTATTTTCGGTCTCTATCCCGAAGAAAAGAAACGTTGGTATGTAAAGGTTCCTGTTTTCTCTTTCAATAAACTTCGTGGACTTGATGCTTACCTTTCTCCCGAAATGAAATCTACCGGTGAAGCTATTGGTTATGATGATAAGCTTAATCGTGCCCTTTATAAAGCACTTCAGGCTTCAGGAATGAAACTTCAGAATTACGGTACCGTTCTTGCTACCATAGCAGACAAGGATAAAGAGGAAGCATTACCCCTTATCCGTCGATTCTATGAGCTTGGTTTTAATATTGAGGCAACTTCGGGCACTGCAAAATTCCTTAAAGAACACGGTATCCGTACCCACGTTCTTGCTAAAATTAATGAAGGCAGTGAGGAAATACCCGATGCTATTCGTCAGGGATATATCGCCTATGTTATAAATACAAAGGATATTTCTTCTCAGGGTATCAGCAGTGACGGTGTTGAAATCAGAAAACTGGCTACCGAGAATAACGTTACTATCTTTACCGCTCTTGATACAGTTAAGGTATTGCTTGACGTACTTGAGGAAACCACCCTTACTATATCTACTATTGATGCATAAAAGGTGAATGAATTGAAACAACAAATTGTTCAGATAATCAGCAATGAAAAAATTGCTAAGTATATAATGAAAATGGTGCTTAGGGGAGAGACAACTTCTCTCACTAAGCCCGGACAGTTTATTAATATAAAACTCAGTGGAAAGTATCTTCGCCGTCCTATTTCGGTTTGTGACTATGATAATGAAACCATTACCATTATTTATAAAATTGTAGGAAGCGGAACCGAACAGTTAGCTCTTATGAAAGCAGGGGAGAGCCTTGATATTTTAAACGGTTTGGGCAACGGTTTTGATACCTCTCTTGCTGGAGAAAAACCGGTTGTTATCGGCGGCGGTGTTGGTGTTCCCCCAATGTACGGTGTGACAAAAGAACTAGCCGAAAATGGTATTAAGCCTATTGTTATATTAGGTTTTAACAATAAAGATGATGTGTTTTATAAAGAAGAATTTGAAAAGCTAGGTGCAACCGTTTACATTACAACTGCAGATGGAAGTTTTGGCACAAAAGGTTTTGTTACCGACCTGCTAAAAGATTTAGATTATTCTTATTTCTTTACCTGCGGACCTATGCCGATGTTCAAGGCTATTGAAGGTGTTGCTAAAACCAGCGGTCAGTATAGTTTTGAAGAAAGAATGGGTTGCGGCTTTGGTGCTTGTATGGGTTGTTCATGTAAAACAAAATACGGCAATAAGCGTATCTGTAAAGATGGCCCTGTGCTAGTAAGGGAGGAAATAATATGGTAAACCTATCGGTTGACCTTTGTGGTATAAAACTTGATAATCCCGTTATTCCCGCTTCCGGCACCTTTGGTTTTGGTTATGAATTTGCTGAAATCTACGACATTAACTGTCTTGGTACTTTTTCCTTTAAAGGTACCACAAAGGATGCTCGTTTCGGCAATCCCACACCCAGAATTGCCGAATGTGAAGGCGGAATGATTAATGCTGTAGGACTTCAGAATCCCGGCGTTGAAGCGGTTATCAGTAACGAACTTCCTTTACTTAAAAAATGCTTTAGTAAGCCTGTTATGGCAAATGTAAGCGGTTTTGCTATAGAAGACTATGCTTATACCTGCGAAAAATTGGATAAAGAGGAACAGGTTGGTTGGCTTGAGGTAAACGTTTCCTGTCCTAACGTTCATGGCGGCGGTATGAGTTTCGGTACTTCTCCCGAAGCGGCAGCCGAGGTTACAAGAGCTGTAAAAGCTGTAACCAAAAAACCCGTTATTATTAAACTTTCTCCAAACGTAACCGATATTGTGTCTATAGCCAAGGCCTGTGAAGAAGCGGGTGCAGACGGAATAAGTATGATAAATACACTTCTTGGTATGAGAATTGATTTAAAGACCAGAAAGCCTGTTATAGCTAATAAAATGGGTGGCTTTTCGGGACCTGCAATTAAACCGGTTGCCTTGCGTATGATTTATCAGGTTTTTGAAGCTGTCAAAATACCCATTGTAGGTATGGGCGGTGTTTCTTCAGCAGAGGATGTTATCGAAACGATGTTAGCAGGTGCCACTGCAGTAGAGGTAGGTGCCGCAAACCTTATCGACCCCTTTGTTTGCAGAGATATTATAAATGATTTACCCCGTGTTATGCAAAAATACGGTATAAGTAATTTAAAAGAAATTATAGGAGGTGCTCACTAATGGGTAAAGACGTGATCATTGCTTGTGACTTCGCTTCAAGAGAGCAGGTTTTTAGTTTTCTTGATAAGTTTACAGGCAGAAAACCTTTTGTAAAAATCGGTATGGAACTTTTTTATGCCGAAGGTCCTCAGATTGTTAAAGATTTAAAGGCAAGAGGACATAAAATTTTTCTTGATTTAAAGCTTCACGACATTCCAAATACTGTTAAAAAGAGTATGGCTGTGCTTAGCGGTCTTGACGTTGATATGACTAATCTTCACGCTGCAGGTACCGTTACTATGATGCAGGCGGCTCTCGAAGGACTTACTCGTCCCGACGGAACACGTCCTTTGCTTATTGCAGTTACTCAGCTTACCTCTACCGACCAGGAACGTATGGAAAACGACCTGTTAATTAAAGAGCCTATTGACAAGGTTGTTATGCACTACGCTAAAAATGCCGCGATAGCAGGTCTTGACGGTGTGGTTTGTTCTCCTCTTGAGGCAGAAAAGGTGCACAATACCTGTGGAGCAAATTTCCTTACCGTTACCCCCGGTGTGCGTTTTGCCGATGGTGATATAGGCGACCAAAAGCGTGTTATGACTCCTGCAGAGGCTAAAAAAATCGGCAGTGACTATATAGTTGTGGGCAGACCTATTACTGCTGCCCAAGACCCTGTTGCAGCTTACGAAAGATGTATTGCAGAATTCTGCGATTAAATGATTATCAGCTAGGCAAAGGAGAATTATTATGGAAAGTTATAAGAGAGAATTTATTGAGTTTTTAGAAGGTGCAGGCGTACTAAAGTTTGGTGATTTTACGGCTAAAAGCGGACGAAAAATCCCGTACTTCATTAATGCAGGCGATATTAAAACAGGCGACCAGATTATGAAGCTGGGCGAGTTTTATGCTAAGGCTTATTTTGAAAAGGTAGGAAATAAACCTACTGTTCTTTACGGACCTGCTTATAAGGGTATTCCCATTGCAGTTTCTGTTGCCTGTGCACTTTCCCGTGAAGGTCTTGACGTGCCCTTCTTCTTTAACAGAAAGGAAGAAAAAGACCACGGTGAAGGCGGAGTTTTTGTTGGTTATAAACCTCAGGAAAATGAAGAAATTGTTATCGTAGAGGACGTAATTACCGCAGGTACCGCTATTAGAGAGAGTATGAATATCCTTTCTTCTTTAAACGGCACAAAGGTTGCCGCAACATTCGTAATGGTTGACAGAAAAGAGAAGGGACAAACCGATAAGAGTGCTATGGCTGAGGTAGGCGAGGAATTTGGTTTCCCCGTATATTCTGTTGTTGATGTATATGATATTATTGAGTATCTTGAAGAAGACCCAAAAAACAAGGAAAATGTTGACCGTATAAAAGCATATTTAGAGATTAACGGAGCAAAAGCATAATGAGACATCTTATTGATATTTTGGAACTTTCTCTTAGCGAACTTGACAGCCTTATAGCTACTGCTTCGGATATAATTGATAATCCGAATAAGTATAAAGATAAGTGCAGAGGCAAAAAACTTGCAACCCTTTTCTTTGAACCGTCAACAAGAACAAGACTCAGCTTTGAAGCCGCTATGTATGAACTGGGCGGTAATGTGCTTACCATGGCAGATGCTTCTTCAAGCTCTGCTTCAAAGGGTGAAAGCGTAGCAGATACCGCTAAAATGATTTCTTGTTATGCCGATATTATTGCTATGCGTCATCCCAAAGAGGGTGCTCCCTTGGTAGCTTCTAAAAACGCTACCATTCCTGTGATTAATGCGGGTGACGGCGGACATCACCATCCGACTCAAACTCTTGCTGACCTTCTTACTATTCACAGAGAAAAGGGCAGATTTGACAATCTTACTATCGGTCTTTGCGGTGACCTGAAGTTCGGCAGAACCGTTCATTCCCTCATTCACGCTATGTCAAGGTATAAGAACATAAAATTTGTGCTTATTTCTCCTGAAGAATTAAGGGTTCCCGAATATGTTAAAAATATAATTGTTGATGCAGGGCATAGCTTCAAAGAGGTTAAAAGCCTTGATGAAAGTGTTAATGAACTTGATATTCTTTATATGACCAGGGTACAGCGTGAACGCTTCTTTAACGAGGAGGAATATTTAAGACTTAAAGATAGTTATATTTTAACTACCGATAAGTTATCTTCGGCTAAGGAAGACTTAGTTATAATGCATCCGCTGCCACGTGTTAACGAAATAAGCGTTGCCGTTGATAACGATAAACGTGCTTGTTACTTTAAACAGGCTCTTTACGGAAAATATATGAGAATGGCGCCTATTCTTAAACTGCTTTGTATAGAATAGGAGAGTGGATTTATGAATATTGATTCCATTAAAAACGGTTTTGTTATTGATCATATAAAAGCAGGAAAGGGTATGGATATATATCGCCTTTTAAAGCTTGAAAAACTTTCCTGTTCCGTCGCTATGATTATGAATGCTCAAAGCGGAAAAATGGGCAAGAAGGACGTTATAAAAATCGACGGTGCTATCGACCTTGATATGCACATTTTAGGATACGTTGACCCTGACGTTACAGTTAACGTTATTAAGGACTCGGTTATTGTGGAAAAGAAGAAAATACTTCTTCCTGAAAAACTTACCGATATAATTTTCTGCAAAAACCCAAGATGCATTACTTCTTGCGAACAAGAACTTTCTCACGAATTTGTACTTGCAGACAAAGCAAGACGTATTTACAGATGTATTTACTGCGATGCTCAGGCATAAATAAAAAAACGAGGTGAAAACCTCGTTTTTTTGTGCTTATTTATTTTTTTAAAGTTGGTAAACCACTTCAAATTCTAAAGAAATGTTCTTTAAAACCGGAGTACTACCATATGAAAAGCTTACGTCGTTTAATTTTAAAATAGCCATAAATATCCTCCTAATCTCTGTTTGACAGTATTTTGAGGGGTGAATATAACGCATTATAAATAGTAGAGAAGCAGCACCAGCAACAAGAGTAAGACCTATAGCAATAAGTAACATATAAAGTACTACCGTAATATTGGTTGCACTGTCTATTTCACTTATGTAGTTAAAATCCTCTTTCTTTGGAAGGTTATCAAAAAAACCCAATTGTTTGTCAGGTGGCATCTGTATATCCATATCATCTGGATTTCCGGGTCTGCCGAAGTTTTGCTCAATATTCATCTGTGTTTCATTTTGAGAAGAAATTTGATTTTCAAGCAATTTATTTGCTACGGGAACACTGGAAATGGTACCTACTGAGGCACCTATTATTACAGCTATAATGGTAACGATGAATATTTCGATAATGAACTGTAAAGCAACCTTGCTTTTTTTCATACCCATAGCGGTTAGAACGCCGATTTCGTATTTTCTTTCTCTAATATTAAAAATATTAAGAATAATAAGGATAGCAGCGCCTATTATAAGTATTACAAGAAGGAAATAACCAGAAGTCTGACTTAACGCATTAAGAGGTTCTAAACTTTTTCATACGAGTCCTTGTCATTAGAACTTACTTTGTAGTTATCGTCTAATCCTAAATCCTTAACTTCGTTTTCAAAAATTTCATAATCAGCTACATTTGCAAAGGTATATGTTGCCAAAAGGGTTTCGGTAAACTTTGTTTCATACTCTCTGCCGCTGTTTTCATCGAAATTAACACCCTCGGTAATTGAGGCTGTACCATTTATAAACTGAGTCATTGCAATTTCGCCGCTGAAACCGGTTAAAGTAAAATCACTGGAAGCACCTAAAACGCGGTTCCCGAAGTTTTCTCTGACTCCGCCAAAACCACCGCCAAAACTTGGAAAGTTATTGCTTTGTGATTTGGTTTCGGTATTTTCTTCATTAGAAACAGGGGAGAGATTATCGTCGCCGTTTACCGAAATATCTGCACTGTAGTAGAAATTTTTAACGGTAGAAGCGGTGCTGTATTTTTTATATTCTTCTAATGTTAGTGCAGAAGAATTTGACATCATTTCTCTAAAATTTTCTCTATCAAAACTGCCTTCGGCATTCTGATTTGGCTTCATATTTTGCATATTTCCTTCTCTGTCAAAAGAAATAGTTGCCGTAACCGAAAGGGTGTTCATAGTCTCTTTTTTTGCATTTTCTGCTGCCTGACGAATGGAAAGACCGATACAGGCGGAAAGAGAAATTATAAAAACGATTATTCCTATGAGAATATTTCTTAATTTGCTTCAGCCTATACATTTAAAAGCGTTTTTAAAAATATACATTGCGGCTGTGCCTCCTTTTTTATGGAAATATTTTATTTTCCAAATATTATAAGTTTATTATTGTATTATCAAATATTTGTGAACTTTATCTATAACTGACAGTTAAGTTAAAAAAACATAAATAGTGAAAATGTTACCAAAAAATTTAAAATTCTCCAAAAATTGCTTGTTTTTTTGGAATAAATATGCTATAATTTTTGCAATTGGTTAAAATTTTCACGTTAGTGCTTTAAGGAGTTTTATTTATGAAAAAACAACTTTTACTTGTAACTTCTCCGCCCGCTTGCGGTAAAACCTTTATTTCTAAAATGTTGGCAACTAATCTTGACCACGTTGTATATCTTGATAAGGATACCCTTATTCCACTTTCTAACGTTGCATATAAAATAGCAGGTGAGGAAATTAACCGTTCTTCACAGTTTTTTGAGGACAACATCAGAAACGTTGAATATGAAGTTGTTTTAGATTTAGCATTTGAGGCACTACAGTATGAAGATATAGTTCTTATTAATGCACCTTTTACCAGAGAGATAAGAGATACCGAGTATATGATTTCTTTAAGAAAGAAGCTTAGAGAATATGGTGCAGCACTTACAGTTGTTTGGGTGCAAACAGACCTTGAGGTTTGTAAGCAGAGAATGATTGACAGAAATTCCGAAAGAGATACCTGGAAAATTGAAAATTGGGATGAATATATCAAAACCAGAGATTTTTCCATACCCGAAAATCTTATGGACCCATCTATTGTAGATCAGTTCCTTATTTTCAAAAACTCCTCAGAAGAAGAATATAAGACCTCTATGAAAGAAATTGTCAAGATTCTTCAGGAAGGACTTTAAGTCGTATTATTAAAATAGTAATATATAAGATTAATATAATCGGGGCATCTTCATTACGGAAGGTGCCCCGATTTCTATCTTTCTTAATAAAATGTTGCAAGTTCTTCGGCGGGAGCAGAGGTTCTTATAACCTCTTTAACGGTAAGCACAGGGCCTTTTTTACCATACATTTTGTGCTTTTTAAGTTCGATTTTTGCCGTAACTATTATCCAGTCACGTTGAGTCAGCGTTTCGCTCCCCGACCAATCGCACACAATTCCTGAATAGGTTATATCATCGGCACAGCAGGTCATAACATGTCTGCCTACAACGAAACTTCCTTTAGGCATATCGGTGTTTTTTGCAACGATACCTTTGAATTTTACGGTTTTTCCGTCATACTTTGGAAGTTCTTCGGTCATATCTCTGTACCATATAGCGTAGTCTCTGTCCTTGATTTCAATAACAGGGGCGTTAATATCAAAGGGCAGGGGGTCTTCAATATCGTCATATGCTACACTGCCGTCTTTATATTCATATGCAATATCAGCACTTCTGCTTATACCTCTTACAATTTTGTGAAGTGCCATTCGGTCAATATTGTCGCTATAGCGGTTAAATATTACAAGCTCTGCACCGTTTAGTTTATCCACTACCAGGCTTCTCATATTTGCATTATAGGTAACGGCGGTATTTGCATCCATCATCATAAATTCCTGATAGATTATAAAATCTTTAGCCATAGCAGAATATAATGAAGAAAGTTGCCACATGCCATTATACTCTATTATAACTCGTGTGGCGTTAGTTTCCTTTATAAAGGATTCAAAAAGCTCTGCTGAAAGTTCGCTTTCTTCTTCAATGGTTTTTATTATAACCTTTCCGCCTGAGTAGGCAGATACGTCATACTCTTCTTCGCCTTCTTCGCAAAGTATAAGTAAAGTCGGCTCCTTGCTTTCAAAACGCTTGTCCTTTAAGGTTTCATCTATAAATTTTGTTTTTCCGGCATCTAAAAAGCCGGTAAAAAGATATACGGGAATATCCATTTTTTAACCTCTACAGTCTAAAAATTTCCTTGAGTTTATCAATATTTAAGTCTTTGCCGATTACACAAAGCCTACCTATAACTCCGGCACTTCCTTCTCTAACGTTTGTTTCTCCCGGAACGTAGTCAAAATGCAACCAACCGTTTGCACCTTCAATAATGCCCTTTGCACGAAGAACGATTCCGTATGAAGAATCGTTTTCAACTGTTTCTAAAATGTTTTCAATATCCTCTTTGGTGTATTTATTTACAGTTTCACAACCGAAACTCTTAAACACTTCGTCTGCGTGATGATGGTGATGGTCATGGTCGTGACAGCCACAACTGCATTCTTCACCGTGTTCGTGATGATGTTCGTGATGATGTTCCTCTTCATCTTGATGGTGATGGTGACAATCACAGTTCTCGTCGTCGCACTCTTCACCTTCGTGGTGGTGATGCTCTTTATGGAGTTCTTCTAAATCGTGGGATAAACTATTTTTTTGCTCAAGGGCAGAAAGAATAACCTTGCCGTCGATATCGTTCCAATCTGTAGTAACAAT
The DNA here is from genome assembly GCA_045592625.1 of Acutalibacteraceae bacterium. GTDB lineage: Bacteria > Bacillota > Clostridia > Oscillospirales > Acutalibacteraceae > SIG607. The sequence continues at coordinate 94,760 of JAZNVC010000023.1, read as the reverse complement.
TACAGCGTTATGGTTAAGACTCTTAATTAGTTCAACAGCCTTTTTAAGTTTTTCTTCGTTAATATCTTTAGTACGGCTTAAAATTATTGCACCGGCATTTTCGATTTGGTTATTGTAAAATTCACCAAAGTTCTTCATATAGATTTTAACCTTACTTGCATCTGCAACGGTTATAAAACTATTGAGTTCTATATCAGTTATATCAAGACCTTTGACAGCCTTAATAACGTCACTTAGTTTTCCAACACCTGAAGGCTCAATAAGAATTCTGTCAGGAGAAAATTTTTCGATAACTTCCTTTAGCGAAGCAGCAAAATCGCCTACCAAGGAACAACAGATGCAACCTTGATTCATTTCGGTAATCTGAACGCCGGCCTCCTTTAAAAAGCCAGAGTCAATACCAATTTCACCAAACTCATTTTCGATAATAACAATTTGTTCACCGCTGAAAGCTTCCTTTAAAAGTTTTTTAATAAGTGTGGTTTTACCTGCACCTAAAAAACCCGAAAAAATATCAATTTTAGTCATACATATTACCTCATTTTCTAATATAACCGTAATATTATACTACATATAATAAAAAAATGCAAATCTATTATAAAAAACCAAGTCTTCGGACTTGGATTTTTTGGTCGCGGGGACACCAACTAACCTTAAAATATGTTTTGATACCTTAATAGGTAATAAGTAAAAATTCCAAGAACTTAACGTCCTTGGAATTCTTGGTGCGGGTGACAGGACTTGAACCTGCACGGTGATCCGCTAGCTCCTAAGGCTAGTGCGTCTGCCAATTCCGCCACACCCGCATATTTATATTTAATTTTATAGAAAAGATAGGTGAAATTTGAGTGATAAATTATCCGGCAGACGCACCACGTGCGTCACCCTCAAAATCATATTGTGTATATTTAATACATATACTTTTGTGTGCCATAATATTCTATAACATTTTTGCGGTTATGTCAAGAAATACTCGTTGATTTTTTATAAATATTTTGATATAATATAAATGCAAGGAAAATTATGTAAGGGGTTTTTGTATGGCAAATAATAATTTTGTGATTACTATCGGCAGAGAATTTGGTAGCGGCGGTCACGCTATTGCTAAAATGCTTGGTGCTGACCTTGGGGTAAAGGTTTATGATAAAGAACTTCTTGACCTTGCCGCCAAGAATAGCGGACTAAGTGCCGATATTTTAAAGGATTACGATGAAAAACCCACCAACAGTTTTCTCTATTCCTTGTCTTTAGGGGCATATTCTTATGAAAGTGTATTGAGCGGTGTTCCTAATATTCCTTTGGTTGATAAGGTTTTTGCTGTTCAGGCTGAAATTATAAGAGAGATTGCCGACAGAGAGTCTTGTATTATTGTTGGCAGATGTGCCGACAGTATTTTACAGGATAACGACAACCTTCTTTCTGTTTTCATTCATGCTGATATTAAACAGAGAGCAAAGCGTGTTATGGAATTTGAAAACATTTCCTTTGACAAGGCTGTTGATATGGTTAAGAAATCCGATAAAAAACGTGCAAGTTATCATAATTATTTTTCTGATAACAAATGGGGCGATGCCCGTTCTTACGATTTGTGCATCGACAGTAAAATAGGCTTTGAAAATGTTGCACACATAATTAAGTATTGCGTTCAGGAAAAAATTCACGGTTAATAGTTTTAAAAACACTGCTTTATAAACAAAAAACCTGCCTTTTTCGTATAATGTACGGAAGGGCAGGTGCTTTTTTATGCGTAAAAACAAATGGAAAGATTTAAAAATTATATCTATTGTTTTATCGATAATGCTTATTGTTCTTATATTTTTTATAGGTATAGACAAAAGATTGAGACCGCTTATAACCGACTACAGTTCGTCTGTAGGTGAAACGGTGATGATAAGTTTGGTAGATAAAACTGTTTCTGATATATTTACAGAAGAAAACATATCATATGACGATTTGGTGATGTTATCGAGGGATGAAAACGGTCAGGTAACCTCACTGGAAGTAAATGCAGCAAAAGTTAATTACGTAAAGTCAAACATTTCGGTACGTGTTGCCGAGGAAATTGCCAAAAAAGAAAAATATACTCTGAAAATTCCCTTTGGTACAATAATCGGCAACGAATATACCCTTGGAAGAGGACCTAATATTAAATTTAAAATGCAGATAACCACAACGGTTATAACAGATTTTGAAAGCAGATTTTACAGTGCGGGAATAAATCAAGTGCTTCATCAGATACATATAAATGTGAAAATGAACGGACAGACAGTTGTTCCGTGGTACAGGTCAGCCTTTTCTGTTAACACAAGCGTTATTGCAGCCCAAACCGTTATAGTAGGAATCACTCCCGAAGCCTACACAAATGTTGTTGAAAAAGGCTCGGAAATCACAGAGGATATTTTTAATTTTGGAACACATTAAATGATTTTTACCGAAATAACTCCGTCAATTTTTCTTAAATGGTTAACCAGTTCTTCTAAGGGTATTATAATATTATCGGTACGAAGAGAAATAGTGACGGCTGCAACCGAGTCAACAGGATGGTTTTGGTTAATGGTAAGAATATTTGCACCTTTTTCGAATAAACGGGCTGTAAGTGCAGAAAATACACCTGCACGGTCACTTAAATGAGCACTTATGGTTATGGTATTTTTGGTGTCTTGTCTATGGTAGATAAACACTTGGTCCTTGTATTTATAAAAGGCACTTCGGGAAATACCCACTTTTTGTACTGCGGCACTAATGCTTGAAACAACGCCTTCTTCAAGTAATTCTTTTGCATATAAAACCTTTGAAAATACTTCGGGCAATGCCGAAGCTTTAACGAGAAGCATATCATATTCCTTCATTTTGTACGCCACCTAAATACATTTTTATTCATTATATACTATCTTTACATAAAAATCAACAGAAAGCGGGATTTTTACGGAAAACGATAAAAAGAAAAAATTTTTGCTGTTGGTGGCATATCTGTTTGTTATTGGACTTTTGCTTATTGTTGCTTTAAAGCTTTGCCTTGGTGTGCTGTTGCCCTTTATTATAGGAACTCTGTTGGCTGTAATTGTTCAAAAACCGGCTTTATACGTAAGCCAAAGGGTTAAATTAAAACAGGGAACGGTTGCTCTTTTTATGGTAATCGGTATTTATTTTTTATTGCTTTTTCTATTTGTGTTTTTTGGAAGCAGAATTTATGACGGCGTTATAAAAATTTACGAAAAGTTACCCGAATATACCGAAAGTTTTTCTTCGATTATGGATACTTCGGTGGAAAAAATCGAAAATTTATTTAAAAGACTGGGCTTTAAAAATTCTTCTGCAATAGGAAGCGTTGTAGGACAATCGCTAAATAGTTTTGCAAACAAAGCCATAGATTTGGTTTCGGATTTTATTTCGGCTTTTTTGAAAAAAGCACCATCATTTATCCTTGGGCTATTAGTAACTGTAATAAGCGGATGTTTTGTGGCAAAAGATTTTTGCGTATTTAAAAAAATACTGTATTTTGCACTCAATGAAAAGAGAATTGAATTTGTTAAAAAAATCAAAACTATTCTTTATGAGAACGTTTTTAAACTATTAAAGGGATATGTTATTTTATCGTTAATAGCCTTTGGAGTTTTAGTGGTAGGCTTTTTAATAATCGGTGTAAAATCGGCTGTAAAAATCGCTCTTTTAACGGCATTTATTGACCTTCTTCCTGTTTTCGGGAGCGGTGCTGTACTAATTCCGTGGGCAGTTATTGCTCTTTTAAAAGGGCAAAGCGGACTTTTTACCAGCCTTTTAATACTTTATGTGGCGGTTCTTATTACGAGAAACGTTTTAGAGCCTAAAATAGTAGGAAAACAGGTGGGGCTTCATCCTCTGTTGACGCTTTTATCATTGGTTTTAGGTGTTAAGTTTTTTGGGGTTATGGGGATATTTGTTTTACCGCTTATAGTTACCGTAATATATAAATATACCGAAGAAAAGGTAACAGAGAAGGATAGGACGCATAGTATGTAGTGTAGCTTTTAAAAGCTATAAAAAATATACGGACCGTGAGGAAAAATGAAAAGGTATGTGGTTGCTACCGGTACAGTAACCCACGCTATAAGAGGACGTGAAATTCTTAAAAAAAGAGGAATAGAAGCCGAAACCGAGCGAATGAAACACGGAACGGAAAATTATGGCTGCGGGTACGGAATTGTTACCGGAGGCAATATTGAGGAAATAGAAAGATTATTAAAAAGAGAAAACGTTAAAATAATTAAAATCATACCGCTTGACTGACGGCGGAACAGAAAGGCAACGGGGGTTATTTCCGTTGCCTTATTTGATTTTTGAATTAGGTGGTGAAAAAATGATTTATCTTGATAATGCGGCAACAACCAATTTTAAGCCCGAAAGGGTAATAAAGGCTGTGGAAACGGCTCTTAAAAATTATTCTGCAAACCCGGGAAGAAGCGGTCACAGTCTTTCGGTTTCAGCCGCCGAAAAACTTTATTCGGTTAGAGAAAAGGCGGCAGATTTCTTTGGCTTTAAAGACCCTTTGGGAGTGATATTTACTCTTAATTGCACCCAGGCGGTAAACTTTGTGCTTAAGGGTGTTTTAAAAAAGGGTGACGGTCTTATTATATCAAATCTTGAGCACAACTGTGTGGCAAGACCGGCCTTTAAAATGGCTAACGAAGGAAGCATTACACTTGATGTTTTTAATGCTGTGGGTGAAGAAACCGAAAGGAGTATTGAAGGACTTATTAAACCTAATACAAAACTGATTTTTTGCACCCATGCTTCAAACGTTTGCGGAAAAATAATAGATATTGAAAAAATAGGAAAATTTTGCAAAAAGCATAATATTCTTTTTGGTGTAGATGCGGCTCAAACCGCGGGAGTAATACCGATAGATATGGAAAAAATGGGAATCGATTTTCTTTGTGTAGCTTCACATAAAGGGCTTTTAGCACCAATGGGAACAGGCATATTAATAACGGGAAAGCCTATTGAAAAAACCGTTATAGAAGGCGGAACAGGTACCGGTTCATTAAGTCTTTTTCAGCCAAGAGAACTGCCCGAAATGCTGGAAAGCGGAACGGTTAATTTGCCCGGAATTTTAGGTATCGGGGCAGGAATAGATTTTATAAACAGCAAAGGAATAGATAATATTTACCGTCACGAAAATGCTTTATGCAAAAAGTTTTTAAAGGACATTTCGTATAATAATAACATTTCTGTAATTTTAAGAAGCGAGAACAGTGAAGATTTTGTTCCTGTTATCGCACTGAGCGTAAAGGGAAAAACAAGCGAAGAGGTATCCGAACTGTTGAGTTCGAAGGGTATAGCGGTTAGGGGCGGCTACCATTGTGCACCGCTTGCCCATAGGACACTTGGCAGTATTGATGGAGGTGCAGTGCGAATTTCCCCCGGTATTTTAACCTGTGTTTCGGATATGGAATATCTTAAAAAAGTGTTATTTTCCATTGCTAAGTAAAAATATATAAAATATATAAAAAATATTAGAAAGTGGTTGATTAGTGAGTTTTTGTATGTTAGAATATAAAATGTGATGATATAAAGGAAAGGAATGATGATGTGAGCACTTTTTTTGATGCATTAAGAACTCTTTGGAGTCAGCTTATATATGCGATTTCTCATATATCAGTATTTGACATAATCGATATTATCATAATTGCCTACATCGTTTTTAAGGCCATACAGTTTCTTACGGAAAGTCGTGGAGGTCAGCTTGTTAAGGGTCTTATTATCCTTTTTGCAGCATATCTTGTTTCAAGTTGGTTTGGCTTAGTTACGGTGCATTGGTTACTCCGTAGAGTTATGGAGTGGGGAGTTATTGCTCTTGCGGTTATTTTCCAACCTGAAATCAGACGTGCACTTGAGCGAATCGGCCGCAGTAAGCTTGGTCAGTTAGGAATTGCCGGAAAAACCGACGATGAACAACTAAGGGCTTCAGTTGACAGCATTTGTATGGCTGTTCAGAGTATGCACGACCAAAAAATCGGTGCCTTAATTGTGTTTGAAAGAACCACCTCTCTCGGTGATATAATAAATACCGGAACCATTATAAATGCTGAAAGTTCTTCTCAGATGGTGGGTAATATATTTTATCCCAAGTCTCCTCTTCATGACGGAGCACTGATTATACGAAACGGAAAGCTTTATGCTGCAGGTTGTATACTTCCTCTTACTTCCAATTCAAATCTTAATTCTCGTCTTGGAACAAGACACCGTGCCGCTATAGGTATGAGTGAGGTTTCAGACGCGGTTGTTATTGTTGTTTCAGAGGAAACAGGCAAAATTTCCTTGGTTCAGAATGGTACAATAGAGCGTGGATATGACCAAATTCGTTTGCGTGAGGAACTTTACCGTTCTTTACTTTCAGATGAACAGGAACACAGCGAAGAAGGTCTCTTCTTTAAAATTAAGTCTTTTATTGACAGAATAAAGCCTAATAAAAAAGAGGAGGAAAAGAAAAATGAAAAATAAAAACTTTTCCTTTAGAAAACTCTTTTCAAATAATAGATTCAGCGTAATTTTTGCTGTGGTTGTAGCTTTTATATTTTGGCTTGCCATTACGATTGATCAGACCGAAGTAATCAATAAATCCTTTGCAAACATTTCTATAAATATAACTACCCAGGGCAGTTTTGCAGGGGATATGGGTCTTGAGGTTATCAAGATAGATAACGAAAAAAATGCAACAGTTACTGCTTACGGGCCAAATTCTACCGTTAGTGCTATCGAAGTTTCGGATATTATCATTACTGCCGATTTAAGTGAAGTTACAGGAGCCGGAAGTTACACCATTCCGTTGAGTGTTAACACCTCCTCTAAAAAAAGCGGAGTAACTTTTGATGTTTCGCCCAAGTCGGTAAACGTAACCTTTGACTTCGTGGATACCAAAGAATTCGATGTTGTTCCCGTTGCAAAAGAGGTTACACTAAATTCTAAACTTGATATTAGTTTCTTTAAAGGTGAGCCTGTTATAAACTCTGACGAATTTACCAAAATCGTGGTAAGAGGGCCCAGAGCAGATATGAAACTGCTAAGCAGGGCTGAAGCGGTTGTAACTGCTATTGATACCATAAAAGAAAGCAAAACCTATGAAGCGGATATTGTTCTTTATGATGAGAACGGCAGGGTTCTTGATAACTCAAAATATACCTTGCCTTTTGAAACAGTGAAGGTTACTGTTCCCGTTTACAAAGAAAGAACTGTTTCAGTAGTGCCTACTTTTAACAATGAGGATGCAAAAGGGACGGCAAATGAAAAAATAAAAAGTATATCTCTTACAAAGGTTGCTGTGTACGGTCTTCCCGATATTGTAGATGACCTTGATAACATTAAACTTACCCCCATAGATTATAGAGAATATAAAGCAGGAAAACTAAGTTTTCAGGCTAAACTTATCGTTCCTGATGGAATTTATCTCAAAAAAGAAATAGGTAATATTACTGTAACCCTAAATTAAAACTTAAATACTAAAAGGGCTTTTTAAGTATAAAAGCCCTTTTATCATTTCGCTTTAATCGGCATAGTATGTATTGAGGTGCTGATATGAGTGAAATTATAGTTTTGGTTATTTTTCTTTTTTTTGCTGTTTGCGGCGTTAGTACAATTTGTGCAAAACTGTGGCTTTTTCTTGTACGTCCGCAACATAGACGATGCAGTATTTCCGTGGTACATATTGATGGTGAAGAAAATGACGATAATTTGGTTTATGCCTTAGAAAAATACCGTTGGTACGGAAAGGATTACGCAGATTATATTATTTTTGTAACTAATTCTGAGTTGAGCAAAAGAGCAGCCTTTTACATATCGCAGTATAAAAACGTATATTGTGTAAATGAAGAAAGGTTAGGGACGCTAATAAAAAAACTAAGGGAGGAAAAGTATGAGCGAAGTTAGCAATCAAACCGAAAAACTTCAGGGAATTATACAAAGGGTTACCTTTCATAATGAACAAAACGGCTATACCGTCGCTCAGCTTAATTTTGGCGGCGAAGAAATAACCGTTGTAGGAAATATGCCTTTTGTAAGTCACGGAGATGACGTTACTGTTTACGGACATTATATTGTTCATTCTGTTTACGGACCGCAGTTTAAGGTTTATACAATGGAAAAGAATATGCCTACCGACGAAGCCGCCTTGCTTCGTTATCTTTCTACCGGTGCAATAAAGGGAGTAGGTCCATCTACTGCCAGAAAAATAGTTGAAGCATTTAGAGATGAAACTATAGCTGTTCTTGAAAACAATCCCGAAAGGTTGGCTGATATAAACGGAATTTCTCTTGCTAAGGCAAAGGCTATAGGAGAGGAGTTTGCAAAGCAGTTCGGGGTAAGGGAAGTAATGCTTTTACTCGCCAGATTTAAAATTTCTACCGAGGACAGTATTAAAGCCTATAAGGTTCTGGGTGCAGATGCTGTAAATAAAATTAAAAACAACCCATATATTTTATGTGGAGAAAAGATAGATTTTTCTTTCGAAAAAGCAGAGGATATTGCGGAGTATTATAATATTCCCGATGATGATATTTTAAGGGTTAGTGCAGGTGTGGAATATGTACTGCGTAAAAATTCACACAATGGACATACCTGTCTTCCAAGGGAAAAACTTGTCGGTGTTTCTGCTGAACTGCTTAGTGTATCACGGGATATTGTAGATATAGCCGTTGATAGGCTTGTCGAAGGGCTCAGATTACGCTCTAAGTGGGTGGGAACCACTGAGTTGATTGCCCTTCCTGCCTTTTATAACGGGGAAGAGTACATAGCCACAAAGCTTACGGTTATGGCATCAAGAAGAACAAATGCCTTTGTTGACGACCGAGAAATATCCTTTCTCGAAAACACAATGGATATAATATTTGATGAGAAACAAAAATTAGCTGTAAAAACCTCTCTTGAAAACAGCATAACGCTTCTTACCGGTGGTCCGGGTACAGGAAAAACAACAACCCTTAAAGCAATGATAGAAATGTTCCGCCACAGAGATATGGAAATCGAACTTGCCGCACCTACAGGCAGAGCTGCAAAGCGTATGAGTGAACTTACAGGCTATGAAGCAAAAACTTTACATAGGCTTTTAGAGGTTGAGTGGACCGATGAAGAAAAACCCAGATTTTCAAGAAATGAAAGAAATCCACTAGAATGCGAAGTGCTGATTTTAGACGAAGTTTCTATGGTTGATACCTTGCTTTTTGAAAGTCTCTTAAGGGCGTTGCCGTTAAACAGCAGACTTATTTTGGTAGGGGACAGCGACCAGCTTCCGAGCGTTTCTGCAGGTAACGTTTTGGGGGATATTATTGATAGTGATAAATTTAACGTCGTAAGACTTGATAAGGTTTTCCGTCAGGCTCAGGAAAGTGCTATTATACGTACTGCTCACGCAATAATTGAAGGTGACAATCCTGATATAACCGTTAAAGATTCGGATTTCTTTTTTATGCACAGAGCAAACGGGGACGAAACCCTTAAAACACTCTGTGACTTATGTATTGAACGTCTGCCTAATGCCTATGGCTTTGAGCCATTTAAGGATATTCAGGTGCTCTGCCCTTCAAGAAAAATGCCTCTGGGCACAATAAATCTTAATAATGTGCTTCAGGACCTCCTTAACCCTAAGAAAAAAAATACCCCTGAAATTTTCTTTAAAGGCTTTTTCCTTAGAGAAAAGGACAAGGTTATGCAGATAAAGAATAATTATGAGCTTTGTTATAAAAAAGATAATGGCCAAGAAGGGACAGGCGTATTTAACGGAGACGTGGGTTTTGTTGAAAAAATTGATAACCGCCAAAATAGCGTTACCGTAAGATTTGATGATAAAACGGTCATCTATTTTGCCGAAGAACTTTCTCAAATAGAACTGGCTTATGCGGTTACGGTACATAAAAGTCAGGGCAGCGAATATGACTGTGTTATACTTCCGTTACTTGACGTACCTACAAAACTAAAATACAGAAATCTTTTATATACTGCTGTGACAAGAGCTAAAAAACTGCTTATTGTAATAGGCAATGATAACATTTTCTTCCAAATGGCTAAAAATAATAAAAAAAGCCTTAGATATACCTTGCTTAAAGAGTTTTTAAAGGTGCCTTATGAGTGTAAATAAAATTAAAAATACCTTGCTGGATTATTTCTTTCCTTCATATTGCTTTAACTGTAAAAATCCTGTTGATAAAGGTAAAGTGATATGTGATGAGTGCTACGAAGAAATAGGGTTTACAAATAAAAACGCTTGTTTCAAATGCGGACTTAGTGAAAAAGAGTGCCAATGCAAATTTTCGGTTTTTCATTTTAGCTTTTTATCGGCTCCGTTTGTTAATGAAGAAATAGCAAAGAAAGGGATTTATTCATTAAAATTTTTTGGCAATAAGATTCTGACTGATTTTTACGCAGAACATATGGTTAAAAGCTTTGCAGAAAGGACTGAGGAAAGGGATTTTAGTCTTGTGACCTACGTTCCTATGAGTTTCCCCGGATATTTCAAAAGAGGCTATAATCAGGCGTTTCTTCTTGCAGAAAAAGTGGCTGCAATGTTGTCATTACCTGTAGAAGCAACACTAAAAAGAAGTATTTTTAGTTTTACTCAGCATAAAAGATGTTCTGTTGATGAAAGATTTGAAAATGCTTACAGAAGCTATAAATATATAAAAAACGTAAAGGGAAGAGTGCTTTTAATAGACGATATTAAAACTACGGGAGCTTCTCTTGAAGCGTGTGCAAGGGAGCTGTTAAAGGCGGGTGCTGATGAGGTGTATTGTCTTACTGCTCTTGTGGGCAATAAAAACTAGTTGAAATATTAAGTGATTTTTAATATAATAATTTTAAACGTGTAAAAGGAGTGAATACTATGGCTAACGAAATTGGAATTGACTTGGGTTCATCAAAAACAGTTATATATTCCGAATCTAAAACATTGCTGAATTTACCAAGCATTGTAACGGTAGATGCCGAAAGCTATGCACCTGTATATTTCGGTGAAAAAGCCAAACAGACCCTTGGAAGAACTCCCGACACATTAGAATGTATTCATCCTATTCAGCACGGTCTTATTGCGGACTATGATATAGCCGAAGCGATGCTTAAAAACTATATGGAAAAGGTTTTTGGTAAAAACGTAATCAGACCAAAGGTTGTAGCAACCCTTCCGACAGGGCTTACCGAACTTCAGCATCATTCTCTTTCCAACGTTGTGGAAGCGGCGGGAGGAAGAAGCATAACGGTTGTTGAAACCCCTATAGCATTAGCTATTGAATTGGGTGTTGATTTTACGGTACCTCAGGGTAGTTTGATTGTAGATATAGGAGCAGGTACTACCGATATAGCTGTGCTATCTCTGGGCGGTGTGGTTTCCTGCGATTCCTTTAAAACGGCTTCCTATGATTTCGATAAGATTATTAAAAATCACATAAGAAGAAAGCGTAACATTGCTATAGGAAATCTTACTGCCGAAAGCATAAAAATGCAGATAGGCTCAGTCAGTCCCCGCTCTATTGAAATAACCGCCATTGCAAAGGGAAGAAATCTGTTTTCGGGTCTTCCCGAAGCCTTTGAAGTAACCTCCAGCGAAATCTATAAGAAGCTACACGAAAGTGCGATTGAAATTTGTAACGCAATACGTAAGGTGCTTGAGGCGACAGAACCTGACCTTGTTGCTGATATTAAGGAAAAAGGACTTTTTCTTGTAGGAGGCGGCTCTAAGATATTTGGTATGGCGGAACTTATCGCCGATTATACGGGGATTGAGGTTAAAACGGTTGCTGACCCTGAGCTTACATTGGTAAAGGGTGCTGCAAAGGCTTTATCTATACCCGGTCTTCTTAAGAATATTAATTATCAGGCACGTTCTATTAAGGAACTGGAAATTCACTGATAAAAAACACTTGACAGCGTTAAAGCGTTGTGATATAATACCGTAGTACAAAAAGAAGAACTACTCGTTCTCACCCTAAAGTAATGTCTGAAAGGGTCATCAAATTTCTTTTCGAATTGATAATATCATTTCGATATTTTTTGGTGCGTGAACGAGTTTCGTTCACGCTTTTGTTTTTTGGAGGTGCGTAGTATCAGCAGTAAAGAAGTAGCCATAAATGAGGCAATACGGTCTAATGAAGTTCGTGTAATTGATACCGACGGAAGTCAGCTTGGAATTCTTCCTATTAAGGAAGCTATTGCGGCGGCTTATGAGAGAGAGCTTGACCTTGTCAATATTTCTCCCAATGCAAATCCGCCAGTATGTAAAATAATGGATTTCGGTAAATACCGTTTCGAACAGGCTAAACGCGAAAAAGAAGCAAAGAAAAACCAGAAAACCTTTGATATCAAGGAAGTACGTCTTGGTCTTACCATTGACACCCACGACTTTGAAACCAAGGGTAATCAGGCAATTCGTTTCTTAAAGAGCGGTGATAAAGTAAAGGTTTCTATCCGTTTCCGTGGCCGTGAACTCGGTCATCCTGAAATAGGTCTTGAAACTATGAAGAGATTTGCTGATTACTGCCAGGAAGCAGCAAGTGTAGAAAAACCTGCTAAAATGGAAGGCAGAAATATGCTTATGTTCCTTGCACCTAAGACAAATAAATAAGCAAGATATTAAAGGGAGGATTTATTTATGCCTAAGATCAAAACACACAGCGGTGCTAAAAAACGTTTTAAGCTCACCAAGACCGGTAAGGTTAAACGTGCACACGCATTCAAATCACACATCCTAAACAAGAAAACTTCTAAGCGTAAGAGAAATCTTCGCAAGACAGTTGTGGCTGATGTAACAAATGTTGCAGCAGTTAAGAAAATGATTCCTTATAAATAAGGGTAAATTGATTGGAGGTTTCTGAACATGGCACGTATTAAAGGTGCGTTAGCAACACGCAAAAGAAGAAAAAAGGTTTTAAAACTTTCTAAAGGTTATTTTGGAGCTAAATCCAAGCTCTTTAAAACAGCTAAAGAAGCTGTTATGAAATCCGGCAACTATGCATATATCGGCCGTCGTCTTAAAAAGCGCGATTTCCGTCGTCTTTGGATTACCAGAATTTCTGCCGCTGCTAAAATGAACGGTATGAATTATTCTACTCTTATGAACGGTCTTAAGATTGCCGGTGTGCAGATTAACCGTAAAATGCTTGCAGATGTAGCAGTAAATGACCCTGAAGGTTTTACCGCTATTGCTGAACAGGCTAAGAAAGCTTTAGCAAAATAATTATATCGCCCAAGTAAGTGTTCTTGGGCGAATTTTTTAATATTGAGAGGGGAGTTTTATATGCAGTTTTTAACCATAACCGCCAAAGATAATGCACGAATCAAAAGGATTGCTAAATTACAAAAATCTGCTCAAAACAGGCGTGAAGAAGGCGTTTTTGTACTTGAAGGACTCAGAACTGTTGACGATGCTAATGATAACGGTATTGTGCTGGAGGAACTGTATTTTACAAATGAAGCTTTAGAAAAACACCCTTCCTATATTAAAAAGTTCGCTCAAAACTCATCTTTTTCTGCTATAGTAAGCGATACAGTAGCAAAAAATATATCCGATACTGTTTCAACTCAGGGGATTTTTGCTATTGCTAAAATTCCCCAGAATAAAGTGCAAATAGATAAAAATAAAAAATATATTGCCCTTGAAAATTTACAGGATCCATCAAATCTTGGTGCTGTAGCAAGAACTGCCGAAGCTTTGGGAATTGATTCCATTATAATTTCGGGAAACTCCTGTGACCCCTTTAGTCCTAAATCCTTAAGGGCATCAATGGGTACTCTGCTTAGAGTTCCTCTTATATTTACTCCTGATATGACCGAGTTTATCAAGGGTCTTGATATGCCCACCTTTGCTTGCGTGGTAGATAGAGATGCCGAAAAATTAAGTGATATGGATTTTTCGTCAGGTGCCGTTTGTGTAATTGGAAATGAAGCCAACGGATTAACTCCTGAAACCATAGCTGTAAGTAAAAATCGTGTTACCATTCCAATGAAGGGCAGAGCAGAATCCCTTAACGCCGCTGCAGCAGCAGCTATAGTAATGTGGGAGATGGTAAAGTGATTTATTGGTTATGGTTACATTGTGCTCTTTCTGCTGGTGGAAATAAATCCTGTGAGATTCTATCGCATTTTTCATCGGCTAAGGCATTGTATGAAGCAGGGGATGTGGGCAGACGAACTTCGAATATTTTTACCGAAAAGCAGCTAATGTGTCTTAAAAACACCACTCTCGATGATGCGAATAAGCTTTTAAAACAATGCGAGACAGAAAACATTGGAATAATTACTCTGAGTGACAGCAAATATCCCCAATGCTTAAGGAATATAAGCAAACCGCCTTACGTATTGTTTTACAAAGGAATTCTTCCTGATTTTGATAATATTCCCACTCTTTGTATTGTAGGCACCAGAAAGGTTACGGACTATGGCTATAAATGTGCTTATTCTCTTTCGGGAAGGCTTAGTCAGGGCGGTTTTTTAATTGTAAGCGGTGGAGCAATGGGTAGTGACACCGCCGCCCATCTCGGTGCTCTTCTTACCGGCGGCAAAACAGTTGCAGTTTTACCTTGCGGTTTTAATTCTCACTATCTTGCAACCAATAAGAAATTACGCAGTGATATTTTACTGACGGGTGGATGTCTTATCAGCGAATTTTCTCCCGATACCGATGTAAGAAAATCACATTTTCAAATCAGAAACCGTTTGCTTTCGGGTCTTTCAAGCGGTGTTATAATTACCGAAGCACCAATAAAAAGCGGAGCTCTTATAACAGCGAGTCACGCCACCGAGCAAAACAAAGATGTTTTTGTTATTCTTGGTAATCCTGCTGATGCAAATTATGAAGGGTGCTACTCTCTTTATAGGGACGGTGCAAAGGTGGTTTCTCTTATTACAGATGTATTTTCAGAATATGTTTACAGGTTTAATGATAAAATAAGTATTGAAATGGCTATGGCAAAGCCTTTGCCGTCATATAAATCTTATGATTTCGGTAATGAAAAATCGGTTACAGTGAAAAAGAAAAGCACATCTAAACCGCCTTATAAATTAAAAGAACAGGGGCAGTTTACGGTCAAAAATACCGCAAAAATAAAAATAAATAAAAAAATATTGCCAGAAACCCTTTCCAAAAACACAAAAATGATATATAATCAATTAAATAAGCAAATTTTTTCCTGTGATGATTTGCTGAGTAGTGAAGTTAATCCAAGTATGGCACTGGCTGCAGTGGGTGAGCTTGAACTCTATGGTTTAATAGAGGCAATCCCCGGCGGTCGATACAAATTGTTGTAAGGAGTTTAAAAATGTCCAAGCTGGTTATTATTGAGTCACCCGGTAAACTTAAAAGCATTCAGAAGTATCTTGGGGATGACTATAAGGTTATGGCTTCGGTAGGTCACGTAAGAGATCTGCCTAAATCCAAAATGGGTATTGATATAGATAACGGTTATGCACCCCAGTATATCGAAATGAGTGATAAGAAGGAACTTATCAAGCAGTTAAAGGAAAGTGCAGCAAAAAGCGATGCCATTTATCTTGCAACCGACCCTGACCGTGAAGGTGAGGCTATTTCGTGGCATCTTGCACAGCTTCTGTCTTTAGATATGGAGTCACCTCTTCGTGTCTGCTTTAACGAAATTACCAAAACCGGTATTGAAGCAGGTATGCAAAAACCAAGAAAAATTGATATGGGACTTGTTGATGCTCAGCAGGCAAGACGTGTGCTGGACAGAATTGTTGGATATAAATTAAGTCCTTTTCTTTGGAAAAAGGTTAAAAGAGGTCTTTCTGCAGGCAGAGTACAGTCTGTTGCCTTAAAACTTGTGGTTGACAGAGAACGTGAAATTGAAAAATTTGTTCCCGAAGAATATTGGACTATTGAAGCGAAGCTTAATAAACAAAAGAATATAATCGCTAAGTTCTACGGAACAAGTGACGGTGAAAAACTTGCATTAGTTAACTGTGAACAGACCGAGGCTATAGTTAACGAGCTTCAAGGAAAAGAATATGTTGTTTCCTCCATTAAAAACGGAGTAAGAAAGAAACAACCATTGCCTCCGTTTATTACCTCCACTCTTCAGCAGGAGGCTGCAAGAAGACTTAACTTTACAGGTCTTCGTACAATGAGAATAGCTCAGCAACTTTATGAAGGTGTTGAGGTAAGCGGTATAGGTGTAACCGGTCTTATAACCTATATGCGTACCGACTCTTTGCGTGTGTCAAGCGAGGCTCAAAATGCGGCAAGTAACTATATACGCAGTGCTTACGGTGAAAAATATCTTCCTAAGAAACCACGTGTGTACAAAAGCAAAAACGCGGTTCAGGATGCACACGAAGCAATCAGACCCGCACTTATTGATATGACTCCCGATAAAATCAAGGCTTCTCTTACTGCTGAACAGTATAAGCTTTATAAACTTATTTGGGAACGCTTTATTGCTTCTCAAATGGAAAACTGTTTACAGGATACTGTATCTGTTGATTTTATTGCAGGAAATTATCTCTTTAAGGCTAGCGGTTATACGGTTAAATTTGACGGTTTTACCGTGCTTTATGATGAAATTATTGATAATGAAGAAGGCGAAATATCTTTGCCTGAACTTTCAAAGGGTGACCTGTTAAAATGCAAAAGCGTTACACCTGCTCAGCATTTTACTCAGCCGCCACCAAGATATAATGAATCAACTCTTACAAAGGCTCTTGAAGAAAACGGCATTGGACGTCCTTCTACCTATGCTCCTATTATTTCAAACATAGTTCAGCGTGACTATATTGAAAAAGAGAAAAAATCCTTTAAACCAACACAGCTTGGTATGGTTGTAACCGATCTTATTGCTGAATATTTCAGAAAAATCGTTGACGTTAAGTTTACTGCAGGTATGGAGCAGAGTCTTGATAAAATCGATGGCGGAGAAGTAAGCTGGGTTGAAACCGTTGATCGTTTTTATAAGGATTTTGCAGTAAGCCTCAAAAAAGCAGAAGACTCTACTAACGGTGTAAAGGTAAAAGTGCCTGACGTAGAAACCGACGTGGTGTGCGAAAACTGTGGAAGAAAAATGGTGGTAAAAACAGGACGCTTCGGCAAATTCCTTGCCTGTCCGGGTTATCCCCAGTGTAAAAATACCAAGCCTATGCCTGAAGAAAAGATTAAAGAACCTTGCCCTAAATGCGGTGCTGAGCTAATTCGCCGTGCATCTAAAAAGACGGGTAAGAAATTCTATGGCTGTACTAATTATCCTAAGTGTGATTTTGCAGCTCCCGGACTTCCAAGCGGTGAAATCTGTAAAGAGTGTGGCTCCTTTATTCTGTTAGGAGCAAAGGGCAGAAAATTCTGTATGAATGCAAACTGTTCTACAAGAAGTAATAAAACTAAGAAGAAATAATATGAACCAAAAAATTAAGGTTATTGGTGCGGGTCTTGCGGGGTGTGAGGCGGCGTGGCAGATAGCTAATGCTGGATATGACGTGCTTCTTTACGAAATGAAACCTCAAAAAAGAACTCCCGCCCATAAAAGTGATTTATTCGCAGAGCTTGTTTGTTCTAATTCTCTTAAAGCTTCCCGTGTTGATTCTGCTGCAGGTTTGCTAAAGGAAGAAATGCGGTGTTTGGGTTCTTTGTGCCTTGAAGCTGCCGCTACCAGCTCTGTTGCGGCAGGTGGAGCACTTGCGGTTGAAAGAGATGTTTTTTCATCCTATATTACCGAAAAAATCAAATCTCATAAAAGAATTACGCTTGTTAATGAGTGTGTAGAAACCCTTGATTTTGACGGTGTAACCGTAGTGGCAACAGGTCCTTTGACCGATGAATTGTTAGCAAAAAAAATCACAGAGCTTTGCGGGGAAGAAGGGCTAAGTTTTTATGATGCTGCCGCCCCTATTGTGACAAGGGAAAGTGTTGATTTTTCAAAAGCGTTTTTTGCTTCCCGTTACGGTAAAGGCGAGGATGATTATATTAACTGTCCTTTTAACAAAGAGGAATATGAAATATTTCATAAAGAACTTATAAATGCTCAGTCTGCTCCTCTTAAAGAATTTGATAAGCCATTAACGGTTTATGAAGGCTGTATGCCTATTGAGGTACTGGCTAAAAGAGGTGAGGACTCCATCCGTTTCGGTCCGTTAAAGCCTGTTGGACTTAAAGACCCCAGAACCGACCGCAGACCGTGGGCTGTTGTTCAGCTAAGAAGAGAAAATGCCAAGGGAACCCTTTTTAACATTGTGGGTTTTCAAACTAATCTCAAGTTCCCTGAGCAAAAAAGAGTGTTTTCTCTTATCCCCGGTCTTGAAAATTGTGATATAGTTCGTTTTGGTGTTATGCACAGAAACACCTTTATAAATTCACCCAAACAGTTGGATAAAAATCTTTCACACAAAAAGAATAAAAAAATCTTTTTTGCGGGACAGCTTACGGGTGTTGAGGGCTATATGGAATCTGCGGCATCGGGTATAGTTGCAGGTATAAATGTTGTTAAATTCCTTGAGGGAGTAAAGCCATTAATACTGCCCGAATTTACTATGATAGGTGCTCTGCTTTCATATATAACCGATGAAACGGTAGAAAAATTTCAGCCTATGGGGGCGAATTTCGGAATTTTGCCGTCGCTTGACCAACAAATAAGGGATAAAAGGGAAAGATACGGTGCTTTATCGCAGCGCTCGCTTAACTGGTATAAAAATATAGGGGGATAAATTATGAAAATCGTTGTTGACGCTTTTGGCGGAGATAATGCACCCGGTGCAATTATTGAAGGTGCCGCACTTGCACAAAAGGAACTCAACGTAGGAATTATTCTTACGGGTGACGAAAATATAATCCGTGATTATATTAGTAAAAACAGTTTGTCCTTTAGTGACCTTGAAATCATACATACTTCAGATGTGATTTCAATGCATGACGAACCCACTTCGCTTTTAAAAACACATAAAAATTCTTCTATGGCATTGGCTTTCAATGCCCTCTCCGAAGGTAAAGCAGATGCTTTTGTATCAGCAGGTAGTACGGGTGCCGTAGTTGTGGGCGGTACACTTATAGTTAAAAGAATTAAAGGTGTTAAACGTCCTGCACTTGCTTCTCTTATTCCTTCTCCCGATTCCTCCTATATGCTTATGGATATAGGTGCAAATGCAGAATGCCGTCCTGAAATGCTTCAGCAATTCGGTGTTATGGCAAGTGTTTATATGAAAAAGGTTGAAGGCAGAGAAAATCCAACGGTTGCTTTGCTTAATATCGGTACCGAAGACAGCAAGGGCGGTGAACTTCAGAAAGAAGCGTACAAGCTTCTTTCTGAAGCACCCATAAACTTTATAGGTAATATTGAATCAAGAGAAATGCCAAAGGGCGTGTGCGATGCAGTTGTTACCGACGGGTTTACGGGCAATATATCTCTTAAACTTATTGAGGGCACTGTATCAACCCTCTTTAAAATGCTTAAAGGGGTTTTCTATAAAAATATAGTTAATAAACTTGCGGCGGGAATACTAAAGAAAGGTCTTTATTCCATAAAGGGAAAAATGGACAGCTCTGAAGTGGGCGGTGCAATACTTCTCGGTGTAAAAAAACCGGTAATTAAAGCTCACGGGAATTCCGATGCAAATGCTATCAAAAATGCAATACGACAGTCGAAATATTTTTACGAAGGCATGGTTATCGAGTCAATAAGCGAAGGACTTGAGGCTATAAATACTGCTGAACAAGAGGCATAATATGAAACGTTTGGAAGAAAATCTGAATTACAGCTTTAAAAACAAAGAATTGCTAAAAAATGCTTTAAGCCATTCTTCATACGCTAACGAAAAACATTCTCCTTTAGGCTCTAATGAAAGATTAGAGTTTTTAGGTGATGCTGTTTTGTCGCTTATTGTTGCAGATTTTCTTTATAAAGAATTTAGTGATAAGCCTGAAGGTGAACTGACTAAACTGAGGGCCTCTCTCGTTTGCGAAAAGTCTCTTTGCCGTTTTGCAAAAGAACTTGAAATCGGTGATTATTTACTACTTGGTAAAGGTGAAGAGCAATGCGGCGGAAGAGAGAGAAATTCAATTCTTGCCGATGCCTTTGAGGCAGTGTTGGCGGCTATGTATCTTGATGCGGGTATGGAGGTAGCAAGACAACATGTGCTGCGTTTTGTAAGGGACGAGCTTAATCATACCGAAGATGAGGTTTTTCACGATTATAAGACCACGTTGCAAGAGGTGATTCAGCGCAATCCCGAAGAACGACTTTCTTACGTTTTGTCTGCAGAAAGCGGTCCCGACCATAATAAGTCTTTTACGGTTGACGTTTTACTTAATTCTTCTGTTATAGGTACGGGTACGGGAAAAACAAAAAAACGTGCTGAGCAGATGGCGGCACGAGATGCTTTAAGGCTTATGGGAATTGACGAATAATGGGTGTTCACGCTAATATTTCTTTTTTTATTCCCCATCTTGGCTGCAGTCATCGATGCAGTTTCTGTAATCAATGCAGTATAACGGGACAAACAACCCTTACAAAAGGCGAAGATATAAAGAAAGCGGTAGAAATTGCCGTAAAAAGCAAAAAATATTCTGAAAGTAACACCGAAATCGCATTTTTTGGCGGTAGTTTTACTGCTATTGACAGAGAATATATGATTTCTCTTTTGGAAGGTGCATATCCTTTTGTTAAGAAAAAAATTGTAAAAGGGATACGCATTTCTACCCGTCCTGATGCAATTGATGAAGAGGTTTTAACAATTCTTAAAAAATACGGAGTTACGGCTATTGAACTTGGTGCACAAAGTATGGATGACTCTGTTCTTCTTCTTAACGAAAGAGGACATAGCAAAGAAGATGTAATAAAGGCATCTTTTCTTATAAAGAAATTCGGCTTTTCGTTAGGGCTTCAAATGATGACGGGACTTTACGGAGCAACATATGAAAGCGATAGAAATACAGTAGAGGAATTTATAAAAATTTCACCCGATACGGTACGTATTTATCCTACGGTTGTGCTTAAAGGAACTAAACTTTGTGAGTATGTTAAAAGCGGAAAGTATATTCCCCAGGACACTGAGACAGCGGTTAAAAATTGCTGTGAATATATAACCCTTTTTGAAGAAAAAAATATAAACGTAATAAGAGTAGGACTTCATCATATTGAAGAAGCTTCTTACGTTGCGGGTCCTTGGCATCCCGCCTTTAGTGAGCTATGTATGTCTAAAATGTTTTTTGATTCTCTTATAAAAGAACTTGAAAAATCAGAAAAAGGAAATTTTATTATATACGTTAGCGAAAAATATATTTCTGCCGCAGTCGGTCAGAAAAGAATTAATATAGAAAAATTAAAAGAAAAAGGTTTTAACTGCCGTATAAAAGGCGATAAAAGTCTTATTAATAAAAGTTTTAGGATAGAAAGAGATGTGAAATAAGTATGCTGTTACGTTCTATAGAAGTTCAGGGTTTTAAATCTTTTGCAGATAAAACAGTTCTGAAATTCGGTAAAGGTATAACGGCAGTAGTAGGACCTAACGGAAGCGGAAAAAGTAATATTTCCGATGCAGTAAGATGGGTTCTCGGTGAACAATCCACAAAAAGCCTTCGAGGACAGTCTATGGAGGACGTTATTTTCTCAGGTACCGCTACACGCCGTCCTCATGGCTTTTGCGAAGTTACCCTTAATATAGATAATAGTGACCGCACCCTTAATTTCGATAACGACAGTGTTTCTATTACAAGACGTTTTTACCGTTCCCACGAAAGTGAATATCTTATAAACAACGTTTCTGTACGACTCAGAGACGTTAATGAACTTTTTATGGATACGGGTCTTGGACGTGACGGTTATTCTATGATAGGTCAAGGTAGAATTGACAATATTATCAGCTCCAAATCTGGAGAAAGACGTGATATTTTCGAGGAAGCATCGGGAATATCAAAATACCGTTACCGCAAAACCGAGGCAGAAAGAAAACTTGCCGCAGCCGAAGAGAACCTTTTGCGTCTTAAAGATATTATGAGTGAACTTGAAAGCAGAGTAGGCCCTCTTGAACAGCAGAGCAAAAAGGCTGAAAAGTTTTTGGCTCTTGCCGAGGAAAAGAAAACCCTTGAAATCGGTCTTTGGCTATATGCTCTTTCCAATTCAAAACAGGCTTTAAGAGAGCAGGAAAACAAAATTGCCATTGCTACAATGCAATATAAAGAAATAGACGAAAAATTACAGAATTTCGACAGTGAAAACGATAAAAATTCTCGTGATTTTGCACTTCTTACCACTGCCCTTGAAGAAATTCGCAATAATATTGCCACATATAATGAAGAAATCGCCGTACTGGGCGGTGAAATGTCAGTAATTGACAGAGACAAGGAACATAATAATCTTGCTATTGAACGTCTTGTTGCAGAGCGTGAGTATCTTAAGAAAAATGATTTTGCCGCCGAAACCGAAATTGAGGAAAAGGAAAAGTCTGCCGCTTTAAAAGAAGCAGAAATAAAAGAACTTGAAGAAAAGATAGGCGAGTTCCAAAATACCCTTAACCAAATGCTCAGCGAAAGCGAAGCAATTTCAAAAAATATAGAAGAACTTATTAAAAGCCTTAATGCAGTTTCTCTTAAAAATTCTGATTTAAGAGTAGCAATGATGACTGCCGACAGTACTGTTAATGAACTTTTGAGCCGTACAGGTAACCTTGATGAAACCATAAAGGAAAAGGAAACAGAACTTTCTGCATTAGATAAAGAATTTAAAGAAAATGATGAATTCCTTAAAAAGACAGAAGAAACCGTAACCGAATGTGCAAATTCACTTGTAGGATATGAAATGAAGTATAATTCCCGCAAGGAAAAGGCAGAAATTGCCAAAGAGGAATGTGAAAAAATCCGTCTTGATAGAGAAGCTAAACTTCGCCGTATCCAGATTTTAAGCGAACTTGAAAAAAATCTTGAAGGCTTCCAAAATTCAGTAAAGACTGTTATGAATGCTGCCGATATAGGCACAATTAGGGGCATTCACGGACCTGTTTCCAAAATTATAACGGTTGACAAACAATATTCTGTTGCCATTGAAACTGCTCTTGGTTCTACAATACAGCAAATTGTCTGCGACAGTGAAAACGATGCAAAACGTGCCATTGATATGCTTAAATCAACAGGCGGAGGACGTGCAACCTTTTTGCCTATTTCTTCTATTCGTTCAAGAGAGTTTAAAGAAACCGGTTTTGAAGATATGTACGGATATGTGGGACTTGCCCCCGACCTTATTAAATGCGAAGAACAGTATAAAGAAATTATTAAATATCTTCTCGGCAACACTGTTGTATGCGAAGACCTTGATAGCGCCGTAAATATTTCCAAAAAATTCGGTTATCGCCTTAAAACCGTATCTCTTGACGGTCAGGTTGTTAATTCGGGCGGTTCTCTTACAGGTGGTTCTCTTATTAAAAATGCAGGTATTTTAAGCAGAGCCAGTGACATAAGACGTCTTGAATGCGAAACCGAGAAATTGGCGGTTAAACTTAAACTTAATGAAGAGAACTATTTAACTTTAAATAGTGAAGTAGCAAAGGCTGAGGCGGATATTACTGCCGCTAAAGCAACACTTGCTACCGCAAATGAAGATAAAATTCGTGTTCTTGGCGAACTGAAGCGTATTGACGATATGCGCAGTGCAGTAAGCCGTACTATAGAAGAACTCAAAAACGAAAAGACTTCCTCGGCGGAAAAAATTCAAGTATTAAAGAAGACCTCAATGGACGCTGCTTCACAGATAGCTTTGCTGGATATAGAAAAGGATAAGCTTCAAGCCGAAATTGATAAGGCTACAGGCGGCAGAGATACCATTTCGGGCAAACGTGAAGAAATTGGCAACAGCGTTACCGCTGTTCGTATGGAAATCCTTGAAAAACGCAAGGATATCGAAACGCTGGTACAGTCGGCAAAAACCCTTAGAGATACTATAGGCAACCGACATAAACGTATGGAAGAGATTACCGGTGAAATAAGCGGTATAGACAGAGAAAAAACCGAACTTGACCTAAAGCTTGGAGAAATAAAGGAAAAGGTTAATTCCCTTAAGAAGAAAATAGTTGACAGTGAAGGCGAAATCGAACGTTTGACCAAAGAACGTGAAAGAATAGAAAAACAAGGAATTGAACTTCGTCAAAGCGAGAAAGAGCGTACCTTAGAGAGAGAAAAGGTTGGCAGGGAACTGGCCAGACTTACTGAACATAAAGAGGTTATGCTTAAGGAATATGACGACGTTATTCGTCAGCTTTATGATGAATATCAGTTAACCAGAACCGATGCCGAAAATATGGGCATAACTGTGGATAATCCGAGCGAAGCCAAAAAGAAACTTAATGAGGTTAAATCTCATATAAGAGGACTTGGTAATGTTAACGTTTCTGCTATTGAGGAATATAAAGAAGTATTTGAAAGATACACCTTTATGTCAGCTCAAATAGATGACGTTGAAAGGTCAAGAACCGAACTTAATAAGCTTATCGGACAATTAACTGCACAAATGAAGGAACTCTTTATTTTAGGTTTTGAGAAGATAAATCAAAACTTTGCAGTTACTTTTACCGAACTTTTTGGTGGCG
This sequence comes from Acutalibacteraceae bacterium, assembly GCA_045592625.1. Taxonomy (GTDB): domain Bacteria; phylum Bacillota; class Clostridia; order Oscillospirales; family Acutalibacteraceae; genus SIG607. Next base: position 70,238 of record JAZNVC010000023.1, on the reverse strand, counting down.
GTCTTGCATCTTTATCACTGAGTGATCCCGATAACATACTTGAAAGCGGAATTGATATAAACGTTAAGCTGCCGGGCAAAAATGTTCCCAGTCTTGACGGTCTTTCCGGCGGTGAAAAGGCTCTTATCGCTTTGGCAATTTACTTTGCTATTATGAGGGTTAACGCTCCTCCGTTCTGCTTCCTTGATGAAGTTGATACTGCTCTTGACGATATTAACGTTGAGCGTGTTGCCGATTATATGAAGCGTCCCGACTTCTCTACACAGTTTATTTGTGTAACTCACAGACGCGGCACTATGGAAGCGGCTGATATGCTTTACGGCGTAACAATGCAGGAAAAGGGTATCACAAAGCTTCTTGAACTAAACGTTAGCGAACTTGAAAAGAAATTGATGCTTGAAACGGATGGTAAATAATGGCTTTTTTTAGTAAAATTAAAAGCGGACTTGCAAAAACAAGAAACGCTCTTGCAGAAAACATAAATTCTGTTATTAAAGGCTTTACAAAAATTGATGAAGAACTGTTTGAGGAACTTGAAGAAATTCTTGTTCTTTCCGATATTGGATGTGCAACAGCTGAGGAAATCTGCACTATTCTTCGCGAAAAGGTAAAAAAAGATGGAGTTAAGGAACCCGATGAAATCAAAAAACTTCTTAACTTAGTTATAAGTGAAATGATTGACTCAGACTGTTCTCTTAAAATTACCACAAAGCCTTCGGTTATCTTAGTAATAGGAGTAAACGGCGTTGGTAAAACTACCTCTATAGGAAAAATTGCTGCTCGTCTAAAAAGCGAGGGAAAATCGGTTATGATAGCAGCTGCCGATACCTTCCGTGCCGCCGCTATTGACCAGTTGGCAGTATGGGCTGACAGAGCGGGTGTTCCTATGGTAAAGGGTGTTGAAGGCACCGATCCGGCATCTGTTGTTTTTGATACTATTGCTTCGGCTAAAGCAAAGGGAACAGACGTTATAATTTGTGATACTGCAGGCAGACTTCACAATAAGAAGAACCTTATGGATGAACTTGCAAAAATCTATAGAATTATAAATAGAGAGCTTCCTGATGCTGATAAAGAAACCTTGTTGGTTCTTGATGCTACAACGGGACAAAACGCCGTTAATCAGGCAAGAGAGTTTAAAAATGTGGCTCCTATTTCAGGTATTGTACTCACAAAGCTTGACGGAACAGCACGTGGCGGTGTTGTTCTTTCCATAAAAAATGAGCTTAATATTCCGGTGAAATTTGTGGGTGTTGGCGAAGGCATTGATGACCTTCAGCCCTTTGATGCAAAAGAATTTGCAAGCGGTATTATTGATACGGAGGAATAATAATGGTCTTTTTTGTAGCTACAAAAAACCAAGGCAAGAAAAGGGAATTTCTTCGGATTTTATCTCCTCTGGGTATTAACGTAATAAGCGAAAAAGATTTGGATAAACCTCTTGGTGAGGTTGTTGAGGATGGAAAAACCTTTGAGGAAAACGCTCTTATAAAAGCTCGTTTTGCTGCAAAGGAAACCAATCTACCGTCTGTTGCCGATGATTCAGGACTTTGCGTTGATGCTATTGACGGAGCTCCAGGTATATACACAGCCCGTTATGCAGGCGAACCTACTGATAATGCTAAAAACAATGAGAAGCTTTTAAGGGTTTTAAAGGACGTTCCAATGAAAAAGAGAACTGCAAGATTTGTAAGTGCGGTTGCCTGTGTTTTTCCTGACGGCAGAGAATTTACCGTAAGGGGAGAATGTGAAGGAAAAATAGCCTTTGAGCTTAAAGGTGATAAGGGTTTTGGCTATGATCCGTTGTTTATAAGTGAACTTGGATGCTTCGGTGAAATAAGCGATGAAGAAAAAGACAGCATTAGTCACAGAGGCAGAGCTTTACTTAAACTTAAAGAAAAACTTACTAATGAGTATTTAAAAGGGTGAAAATATGTTAAACAGCAGACAGCGTGCATTCCTTCGCGGAATGGCAAACGATTACGAAACCATAATACAAATAGGCAAAGGCGGTATTTCTCCTGCTCTTATAAAAACAGTAAGCGAAGCACTTTATGTTAGGGAGCTTATTAAAATAAAGGTACATTCTACCGCACCTGATGATATACGTACCATTGCAAACTCTGTTGCAGAGCAGACTGCATCCGAAATCGTGCATATTATCGGTTCTAAAATTATTCTTTATAAGCACAGCAATAATAAAGATATTACTCCAATAAAGTTGGTTAAATAATATGCAAAATATTGCATTGTTTGGCGGGACTTTTAATCCTATACATAACGAACACCTAAGGCTTATTAAACATTTAAGCGGTCTTTCGTTTTTAGATAAGGTACTCGTTATGCCCACCCACGTTCCGCCCCATAAAACTTTTGATTATTTGGCCGATGATATAGATAGGCTTAATATGTGCAGGGTTGCTACCGAAAATATACCTAAGGTAAGGGTCAGCGATTTAGAAATAAAAAGAAGTGGCAAAAGCTATACCTTTTATACCGTAAGTGCCCTTAAAGAAGAGTATAAAAATGATGAAATATTTGTGGTCTGCGGGGGAGATATGGCTATTACTCTTGATTCGTGGTACAAATTTGACCAGCTTAAAGAGTTGTGCACATTTCTTGTGGTTGACCGCCCCGGTACAGATACCGATAAACTCAGAAATCATATTAAAAACCTTAAAGAAAACGGTGCTAAAGTGGAATATACCATTTGTCCTACAAAAGATGTTTCTTCTACTATGATTAGAAACAATGGTTTAAATACTTCTTTTGTGCCTCAAAAGGTTTTGCAATATATAAAGGAAAAAGGTCTTTATGGAGTTTAGCGAAAAATATAGTGAATATATATCACTGTTGCGGGAAAGACTTGACGATTTTCGCTTTGAGCATAGCATAGCCGTAGCGAATCAGTCGGTAAAACTTGCCATGCGTTTCGGCGAAAATAGTGAAAAAGCATACGTAGCAGGACTTCTTCACGATATATGCAAAAATTTAAAGAGGGAAGAACAGTTGCAATTTTTCTCTTGCTCTGCTATAATGCTAACCGATACCGAAAAACTTTCCCCTAAAGTATGGCACGCTATAAGCGGTGCACAGTATTTAAAGGAAAAATTAAAAATTAATGATGAGGATATAATTAATGCCGTCAGGTATCATACAACAGGCAGAGCGGGAATGAGTCTGCTTGAAAAAATAATCTATATTGCGGATTTAACCTCCATTGACAGAAGCTATCCTGACGTAGATATTCTCAGAAAAATAGTAGAAACCAATCTTGATGAAGGGCTTATTTATGCACTGAAGTTTACCATTACTTCACTTTCAAATAAAGAACAGCCCATTCATCCCGATACATTAAATGCATATAATGATTTGATAGGAAGTAGAAAATGAAAGCATTTGAAATTGTAGAAACTGCCGTCAAGGCACTTGACTCTAAAAAAGGTCACGAAATAAAGGCAATAAAGGTTGAAGATTTAACTGTTATTGCTGAATATTTTGTTATTGCAACCGCTAATTCAAGCACTCAGGTACGTGCCCTAGCGGAAGAGGTTGAGTATCAGCTAGATTTAAAGGATACTCCCGTTCATCATATTGAGGGCAGGGGTTCCAACTGGATTTTACTTGATTACGGCAGTGTTATCGTTCACGTTTTCCACAGAGAAGCAAGAGAGTTTTATTCTCTTGATGTAACTTGGGCAGACGGTGAAAGTATTGATATAGAAAAATTTCTTTCATAAGAGGAGAGAGTTACTTTGAAACAGGAAAGATACAATTTTACCGAAATTGAAAAGAAGTGGCAGGATATATGGGACAAAGAGCAACCCTTTGCCGCAAAGAATGACTATACTTTGCCTAAGTTCTACGGTCTTGTTGAGTTCCCTTATCCTTCGGGTCAGGGTCTTCACGTAGGACATCCCCGTTCCTATACCGCCATAGATATTGTTGCACGTAAAAAGCGTCTTCAGGGCTATAACGTGCTTTATCCTATGGGTTGGGATGCTTTTGGTCTTCCTACCGAAAACTTTGCTATTAAAAATCACATTCATCCCGAAATCGTAACCAAAAATAATGTTGCTAACTTTAAGCGTCAGCTTAAATCCTTAGGTTTTTCGTTTGACTGGAACCGAGAAATAAATACTACCGACCCCTCCTACTATAAGTGGACACAGTGGATTTTCTTGAAGCTTTTTGAAAACGGTCTTGCTTATAAAAAGCAAATGGCTGTTAACTGGTGTACCTCCTGCAAATGTGTTCTTGCTAATGAAGAGGTTGTAAACGGTGTTTGTGAGCGTTGCGGCAGTCAGGTTATTCATAAAGAAAAGAGCCAATGGATGCTTAAAATTACCGAATATGCAGGTAAGTTGGTTGATGACCTTTCTACAGTTGATTTTATTGACAGGGTTAAAATTCAGCAGGAAAACTGGATAGGACGTTCATTTGGTACTCAGGTTAAGTTTACCACTACCACGGGTGATGAACTTCTTATTTATACTACACGTGCCGATACGCTTTTCGGTGCTACTTATATGGTTCTTTCTCCTGAGCATCCTCTTATTGATAAATGGGCGGAAAAAATCGAAAATATGGATGAGGTTAACGCATACAGAGAAGAAGCTTCTAAAAAATCCGACTTCGAGCGTACCGAACTTGCTAAGGATAAAACAGGTGTTTGCCTTAAAGGAGTAAAAGCTATTAATCCTGTAAACAATACCGAAATCCCTATTTTTATTTCAGATTATGTACTTATTTCCTACGGCACAGGTGCTATTATGGCTGTTCCGGCACACGATACTCGTGACTGGGAATTTGCTAAAAAATTCGGTCTTCCTATTATCGAGGTAGTAAGGGGCGGAAAGGTAGAGGAAGAAGCCTTTACCGACTGTGCTACAGGCGTTATGGTAAATTCAGGTTTCCTTGACGGTCTTAGCGTAGAAGATGCTAAGGTTAAAATTCAGGAATTTTTAACCGAAAAGGGTATAGGTGAAAAGAAAACCAACTATAAGCTTCGTGACTGGGTATTTTCACGTCAGCGTTATTGGGGTGAACCCATTCCTATGGTTTACTGTGATTGCTGCGGTTGGGTACCGCTGCCTGAGAGTGAACTTCCGTTACTTTTACCTGAGGTTGATTCTTATGAACCAACCGATAACGGCGAATCTCCTCTTGCAAATATTTACGATTGGATAAACACTACTTGTCCCAAGTGCGGCGGCAAGGCTACAAGAGAAACCGATACAATGCCACAGTGGGCAGGTTCTTCTTGGTATTTCCTTCGTTATTGTGACCCTCATAACGACAAAGAACTAGCTTCTAAAGAAGCTCTTGAATATTGGGGTCCTGTTGACTGGTATAACGGCGGTATGGAGCATACAACACTTCATCTTCTTTATAGCCGTTTCTGGCACAAATTCCTTTATGACATTGGCGTTGTACCAAATCCCGAACCTTATGCAAAGCGTACCAGCCACGGTATGATTTTGGGTGAAAATGGAGAAAAGATGTCTAAGTCCAGAGGTAATGTTATCAATCCCGATGATATTATCAATGAGTATGGTGCCGATACTATGCGTCTTTATGAAATGTTTATTGGTGACTTTGAAAAGGCTGCTCCTTGGAGCACATCTTCCATCAAGGGTTGCAAACGTTTCCTTGATAAAGTCTGGGCTCTTAAAGATAACGTAATAGATGCCGATTCTTACAGAAGCCAGGTTGAAAGAGAAGTTCACAAGATGATTCGCAAGGTTACCGACGATATTGAAAACCTTAAGATGAACACAGCAATAGCTTCAATGATGGCATTTATTAATACCGTAGGCAATACTATCGGAAAGGCTGAATTTAAGACTTTACTTATTCTTCTTAATCCCTTTGCTCCTCATATTACCGAGGAAATCTGGGAAGAAATGGGCTATGAAGGTAGGCTTAATCAGGCTAAATGGCCCGAATATGACGAGGCTAAATGCGTTGAGGCTACCGTTGAAATAGTTGTTCAGATTAACGGAAAACTTAGAGGCAGAATGAATATTCCTGCTGATATCAGTAGTGAAGATGCAATTAATCTTGCTAAAGAGCTTGACGGAGTAAAAGGACAGTTAGAGGGCAAAACTATAGTTAAGGAACTTTATGTACCCAAGAAACTCGTTAATATTGTTGTAAAATAATCCTATTTTTCGTGGGGTGGAAACACCCCACGAAAAATATAAAAAAGTGCTTGACAAAATATATTTCCTTTGTTATAATATCAAAGTCGCTTAAATAAAGAATAAATGATCCATTAGCTCAGCTGGCAGAGCACATGACTTTTAATCATGGTGTCCGGAGTTCGATTCTCCGATGGATCACCAAAAAAACCTCGTTCAAAAGAACGAGGTTTTTTTATCCATTGCGAAAGCAATGGCATATCATCACAGCCCTTGGCTGTGTATCTCATCAGTCCGTCAGGACTGTATATCATCACGCATCGGCGTGTATTATTATCGGCTTAATGATATAGCGAGACACCATTAAAATCCTAACACTTTTTTCTACTTGCACCACGATGCATATTGTGGTATACTTTAAAAGTAATATTTTTATTTGGAGTTGTCGATATGAATTATGACGTTATAATTATCGGTGCAGGTCCCGGAGGTGTTTTTGCTGCTTTTGAACTTATGCAGAAAAATTCTTCCCTTAAGGTTGCGGTTTTTGAATCAGGACACGCTTTAAAGGATAGACATTGCCCTATTGACGGCAAAAAAATAAAAAGTTGTATAGGATGCAAAAGCTGTTCTATAATGAGCGGTTTTGGCGGTGCAGGTGCTTTTTCCGACGGCAAATACAATATCACAAATGACTTTGGCGGCACTCTTTATGAGTATATCGGCAAAACCAAAGCACTTGAGCTTATGAAGTATGTTGATGAAATAAACTTAGCATATGGCGGTGTGGGAACAAAACTTTATACTACTGCAGGTTCACGTTTTAAAACTGTTTGTGTTCAAAATGACCTTCATTTGCTTAATGCCTCTGTTCGTCATCTTGGTACAGATATTAACTATATAGTACTTGAAAACCTCTATAATTATTTAAAGGATAAGGTTCAGTTCTTTTTTGAAACGCCTGTAAATAAAGTAAAAATTATAGACGGTGGATACGAGATTATTACAAAAGATAATTCTTACACTGCAAAGCATTGTATAATTTCTGTTGGCAGAAGCGGTAGTAAATGGATGGAAACGGTTTGCAAAGAACTGAACATCCCCACCAGTTCCAACCGTGTGGATATCGGCGTTAGAGTTGAACTTCCTGCTGAAGTTTTTGCACATCTTACCGACGAACTTTACGAAAGTAAAATTGTTTACCGTACCGAAAAATACGGAGACCGAGTTCGTACCTTCTGTATGAATCCTAAGGGTGCTGTAGTTAACGAAAATACCAACGGCATTATTACTGTTAACGGACATAGCTATGAGGACCCTGCAAAGCAGACCGAAAATACCAACTTTGCCTTACTTGTTGCAAAGCATTTTTCTGAACCCTTTAAGGATTCTAACGGCTATGGCGAAAGCATTGCAAGACTCAGTAATATGCTTGGCGGCGGTGTGATTGTTCAGCGTTTCGGCGACCTTATAAAAGGTCAGCGTTCAACACAAAGCAGAATTGATGAGGCATTTATCACCCCTACGCTTAACGCAACTGCCGGTGATTTAAGCCTGGTACTGCCAAAACGTATTTTGGACGGTATTATTGAAATGATTTATGCACTTGATAAAATTGCCCCGGGCACAGCAAACGAAGATACTCTTCTTTACGGTGTTGAGGTTAAGTTCTATAATATGGAGGTTAAGGTTGACACTAACCTTGAAACCACACATAAGGGACTTTATATTATAGGTGATGGCAGCGGAATTACACATTCGCTTTCTCACGCTTCAGCCAGCGGTGTATTTGTTGCCAGAAAAATTACAGAATAAAATTTTTAAAAAAGTACTTGACAACTTAAAATAAGAGTGGTATACTCTTTACCATACTAAAGCGATGACGAAGACGGTTTAGAATTTTTTACTTGCAGAGAGCCGAGGGTAGCTGAAAATCGGTAGTACAAATTCTTATATAACCCATCCCTTCTGAGCCGGAAGTCCGAAAAGGTAACTTAGTAGATGCTTCCCGTGATTGCTGCGTAAAGGCATAGGAATTGTTGGATTCCAAGAGTGGCGGAATTTTTTCGCAATTTGAGTGGTACCGCGAGTGTTATTGCACACCCGTCCCAAAGCAAAACTTTGAGATGGGTGTTTATTTTTTTGGAAAGGGAGTATTTAAAATGACTACAAACACAGCAAAAGAACAGTTGATGGAGATAGCTTCTCGAATTAAAGAGATGCGGGATATTATGGGCTGGTCTATTGAAGAAATGGCTGAAAAAACCGAAGTATCCGTAGAAGATTATAACGCATATGAAACGGCAAGTGCAGATATTCCTTTTTCTTTTATACACAAATGTGCTCTTGCTTTTGATGTGGAAATGACCGAACTTTTAGAGGGTCGCTCTGCTCGTCTTTCTGGTTATACCGTAACAAGAAAGGGAATGGGACAGTCAACTGCTAAGGAAGACGGTATTGATATTAAAAACCTTGCTCCGAAATTCAAAGATAAAATTGCCGAGCCATATTGGGTTAGATATGAATATGATGCTTCTCAGGAAAATAAACAGATTCATCTTACTACCCACTCAGGACAGGAGTTTGACCTGGTAATGAGCGGTTCTCTTAAGGTTCAGATAGGCAATAAGGTTGAAATTCTTAATGAGGGCGACAGCATTTATTATAACAGTTCTACTCCTCACGGAATGATAGCTATTGGCGGTAAAGATTGTGTGTTCTGTGCAGTTGTTCTTCCGGGCGAAAATGTAAAGGAAGAAAATGTAAGAAAAAGTATTGCCTCCGCTAAAACCTCCGAAACTCTTGTTTGCGAAAAATTCGTTGAAACAAAAGAAAACGAAAACGGAGAACTGCTTGATATTAAGTTTAACAATACCGATAGTTTTAACTTCGGATTTGATATAGTTGACGGTATTGCAGAAAAATATCCCGATAAACTTGCTATGCTTCACGTTGATAAAAATATGGTGGAACGTCGCTTTACCTTTAAGGATATTAGAAGAGCCTCCAATCAATGTGCTAACTATTTTACTTCCTTGGGCATTAAAAAAGGCGACAAGGTAATGCTTGTTTTAAAACGTCATTATCAGTTCTGGTTCTGTATGGTTGCTCTTCACAAAATAGGTGCTGTGGCAATTCCTGCTACTAATCAGCTTAAAGAACATGACTTTGAATATCGATTTAATGCTGCAGGGGTAAGTGCTCTTGTATGTACCGCTGACGGAGATACGGCTGAAATCGCACAGAGAGCAGCTGTTAACTGTCCTACTGTTAAAAATCTTATTATGGTAGGCGGAAGCCTTGAGGGTTGGCGTAATTTCGACGAGGAATATCCTCTCTTCAGTACTCATTATTACAGAAACGAAGATTCCTCCTGCGGTGAAGATACTGCCCTTATGTTCTTTACTTCGGGAACAACCGGTAATCCCAAAATGGCAGCCCATAAGCACACTTATGCTTTAGGTCATTTCGTTACTGCAAAGTATTGGCATTGTTGCGAAAGGGACGGATTGCATCTTACCATTTCGGATACCGGCTGGGGTAAATCTCTTTGGGGTAAACTCTACGGTCAGTGGCTTTGCGAAGGTGCTGTATTTGTTTACGATTTTGATAAATTTGATGCAGATGAAATTCTACCAATGTTTGCTAAATATCAGATTACTACCTTCTGTGCACCTCCTACAATGCTTCGACTTCTCGTAAAGAGTGACCTTTCTAAATACGACTTATCTTCAATTAATCATATGACCACAGCAGGTGAGGCTCTTAATCCTGAAGTGTTTGTTCAGTTTGAAAAAGCAACAGGACTTCAGATTATGGAAGGCTTTGGACAGACCGAAACCACCCTTACTATAGCTAATCTTTGCGGTACTGTGCCAAAGGTTGGTGCTATGGGTAAGGCTTCTCCCCAATACGATATAGACATTGTTGACCCTGATGGTAATTCGGTTGCTGACGGTGAAGTGGGAGAAATAGTTGTTCGTACCAAAGACGGTGTGCCTTGCGGTCTTTTCAAAGAGTATTACTGCGATGAAGAAAAAACAAATGAAGCTTGGTATGACGGAATGTATCATACAGGTGACACTGCTTGGCGTGATGAAGACGGGTATTTCTGGTATGTCAGCCGTATTGACGATGTTATTAAGTCTTCGGGCTACCGTATCGGACCTTTTGAAATAGAAAGTGTTATTATGGAACTCCCCTATGTTCTTGAATGCGGTGTATCTGCTGCACCTGACGAGGTAAGAGGACAGGTGGTTAAGGCCAGTATCGTTTTGGTTAAGGGTACCGAGCCTACCGAAGAACTTAAAAAAGAAATTCAACAGTATGTAAAAGAACATACAGCTCCTTATAAATATCCGAGAATAGTTGTCTTTAAGGATGAACTTCCCAAAACCATAAGCGGAAAAATTCAGAGAAATAAGCTATAATGTAAAAATAAATAGAATATTGACAAATAGCATAAGTTGTGCTACAATAGTACAGTCAATAGAAAGGCTTTGACGAAGAGTACACGCTCTAAATACCTTGCAGAGAAACGGTGGTTGGTGCAAACCGTTAGGCTATTGGTTCGTGTTTGTAGCTTCTGAGCCGAGGGGAAGAAAGTTTTTATATTAGTAGAACCCCTCCGTGATTGCTGCGTGAAGGCATAGGAATTGTTAGATTCCAAGAGTGGCGGATTTCCGCAATTTGAGTGGTACCGCGGGTGTGAATAATCATTTAGCACTCGTCTCAAAGGCATTACTTTGGGACGGGTGTTTTTTCGTCCTAGAAAAAACGGAGAGAATAAAATATGAAACAGATTACAGGACTTGATTATAAAATCAAGGAAATGGCGGGGCGTATTAAGGAACTCAGAGAAATTGAAGGACTTACCCCCGAAGAAATGGCGGTTAAAACAGCAGTATCTACAGAAGAATATATTGAATGCGAAGCAGGTAACAGCGATTTAAACTTTGCTTTTATTTACCGTTGTGCACTTGCTCTTAACGTTAACGTAACCGATATTATCGAGGGTTACAGCCCTCGACTTAAATCATATACTGTAACACGTTCGGGTGCAGGTCAAAAAATTGCTCAAGCGCACGGCATGACCTATTATAACCTTGCTTATGCTTTTAAAAATAAAATTGCAGAACCTCTTTACGTTCGCAGTATTTACAATGAAGATGCACAGCATAAGGATATTGAGCTTACTACCCACGCAGGTCAGGAACTTGATATTATTATTGAAGGTCAACTTATGGTGCAGGTAGGTGAACATAAGGAAGTTTTAGGCCCGGGAGACAGTATTTATTATGACAGTGACGTTGCTCACGGTATGATTGCTATCGGCGGTAAGGACTGTCTTTTCTATGCTATCGTTCTTAATCCTACCGGCGAACCTATTCCTGAACTTCTCCCCGCTAAAACAGTTCTTGAGCCTAAGACTGTTAAAAAGGATACCAAGGAAAGAATTTATCACAAATTTATTGACGTAGAAGAAGACGCTAACGGAACTCCTACCTCTATTAAATTTAAAAATACCGAGAAGTTCAACTTTGGTTTTGACCTTATTGATGCTCTTGCTTACAGAGAACCCGAAAAACTTGCAATGCTTCATATCTCTAAGGATAAAACCGAACGCAGACTTACCTTTAAGGATATAAAGAAAGCATCTAACCAGTGTGCAAATTACTTTAAGTCTTTGGGAATTAAAAAAGGTGACAGAGTAATGCTTGTTTTAAAGCGCCATTATCAGTTCTGGTTTGCTATGATTGGTCTTAATAAATTAGGTGCTATCGGCATTCCTGCTACCAACCAGCTTTTAGAACATGATTTTGAATATCGCTTTAATGCGGCAGGGGTAAACACCATTATTTGTACAGCAGACGGTGATACTGCAAATCAGGTAGATGTTGCTGCTGCTAAATCTCCTACACTTATAAATAAGCTTATAGTTGGAGGAGAACGTGACGGTTGGAGAAACTTTGACGAGGAATATAACCTTTACAGTACCCATTATAACAGAACTGAGGATGCTCCGGGCGGAGACGACCTTATGCTTATGTTCTTTACTTCGGGCACTACGGGTTATCCAAAAATTGCTGCTCATAACTATAAATATGCTCTCGGTCATTTCCATACTGCTAAGTATTGGCATACTGTTGACCCCGACGGACTTCACTTTACCATATCTGATACAGGTTGGGCTAAATCAATGTGGGGCAAACTTTACGGACAATGGCTATGCGAAGCGGCTATATTCGTTTACGACTTTGACCGATTTGATGCTGCAGATATTCTTCCTATGTTTGCAAAATATAAAATTACCACCTTCTGTGCACCTCCTACAATGCTTAGAATGATGATAAAACAGGATATATCTCAGTATGATTTTTCTTCTGTTTCTCATATGACTACGGCGGGCGAAGCACTTAACCCTGAGGTTTACCGTCAGTTTGAAAAGGCTACCGGACTTCAGATACTTGAGGGCTTTGGACAGACCGAAAGTACTATGATAATCGGCAATATGGTAGGTTCAAGCCATAAAATCGGTTCTATGGGTAAACCTGCTCCTATTTATGATGTTGATATAGTTGATGCCGACGGAAATTCTGTTGCAGACGGTGAGGTTGGCGAAATTGTTATTAACGTTAAGGGCGGTGCTCCTTGCGGACTCTTTACCGGGTACTATCTTAACGAAGAAAAAACCAAGGAAGTATGGCACGATGGCTATTATCACACAGGCGATACTGCTTGGCGTGATGAAGACGGATTCTATTGGTATGTTGGCCGTGTTGACGATGTTATTAAGTCTTCGGGCTACCGTATCGGACCTTTTGAAATAGAAAGCGTTATTATGGAGCTTCCATATGTTCTTGAATGCGGTGTATCTGCCGCTCCCGATGAGGTAAGAGGTCAGGTTGTTAAGGCTAGTATCGTTTTGGTTAAGGGTACCGAGCCTACCGAAGAACTCAAAAAGGAAATCCAAAAGTACGTTAAGGATAGAACTGCTCCTTATAAATATCCTCGTATAGTAGTTTTCAGAGACAGCCTCCCAAAAACTACAAGTGGAAAAATTCAGAGAAATAAGTTATAATGGCTATAAAAAGGAGGGAAAGCAATGTTTGATAAAAGAATTACTCTTTTTTGCGGACATTACGGAAGCGGAAAAACAAATATAGCCGTAAATGCAGCATTAAAACTCAGTGAAACCTATAAAAACATTGCTCTTGCCGACCTTGATATCGTTAACCCTTATTTCAGAACCAAGGATAGCAGTTATGAACTGGGCAAAAAGGGAATAAGACTTATTTGCTCTGAGTATGCCAATTCGAACGTTGATATTCCTGCTTTACCTGCAGATATATATGCTATTACCGACGACAAAACCTTAAAAAGTGTTGTTGATATCGGCGGTGATGACAGAGGTGCTTATGTACTGGGCAGAATAAGCGAAAAAATTGTCAGTGAAAACGATTATGATATGCTTATGGTAATAAACAGTTATCGTCCCTTAACAAGAGATGCCCAGTCAACCTTAGAGGTATTAAGTGAAATAGAAACGGCTGCTAAAATAAAGTTTACAGGACTTATAAATAATTCTAATTTAGGCGAAGAAACAACTGTGGAAGACATACTGAATTCTCTTTCTTATGCAAGGGAAATATCTGAATTGACGGGACTTCCTATTGTTGCAACAACCGTAAAAGAAGAACTTTTTGAGCCTTTAAGTGTAAAGATAGAAAATCTTTTTCCCTTAAAGCTTCAGGATAAAATTTTGTAGATTACACATTTATTGTGCTTATCGTAATATTAATTTGCTAAGGAGTGTTTAATTTGGCAAAGTTAACCTTTAAAACCGACAACTGTAAAGGTTGCGGACTGTGTGTAGATGCCTGTCCTAAACAGGTACTTATTCTCGCTCAGGACAAAATTAATAAAAAAGGACATCACCCTGTAGAAGCCGCTAATATTGAGGCTTGTATCGGATGCACATTCTGTGCTACTATGTGTCCCGACTGTATTATCAAGGTAGAAAGGTAGTGAAAAAAGTGGCAGATAAAGTTTTAATGAAAGGTAATGAAGCTATAGCCGAAGCTGCTATAGTTGCAGGATGCCGTCACTATTTCGGTTATCCTATTACTCCTCAGACAGAAATTGCTGCTTATATGGCAAAGCGTATGCCTAAAATCGGCGGTACATTCCTTCAGGCTGAAAGTGAAATTGCTGCTATAAATATGGTTTACGGTGTTGCTTCTACCGGTAAGCGTGTAATGACATCTTCTTCCAGCCCAGGAATTTCCCTTAAGGGCGAAGGTCTTTCCTATCTTGCAGGTGCAGATCTTCCTTCTCTTATTGTAAACGTACAGAGAGGCGGACCCGGTCTGGGTGGCATTCAGCCCTCTCAGTCTGACTATTATCAGGCTACAAAGGCAGGCGGTCACGGAGATTTCAGAATGATAGTTCTTGCTCCTGCTTCGGTTCAGGAAATGGCTGACCTTACTGTAAAAGGCTTTGAACTTGCCGATAAATACCGTATGACCTCTATGATTTTGGCAGACGGTACTATGGGACAGATGATGGAACCGGTTTCTCTTGACCTTCAGGTTAATGAAGCTATTGCAAAACCTTGGGCTACAACAGGAACAAAGATGGAACGTGAACATAATATTGTTAACTCTCTTTTCCTCGTACCCGAAGAACTTGAAAAATCTAACTTCGAACGTTTTGAACGTTATAAGTACATAGAAGAAAATGAATGTATGTGGGAAGAGTATCTTATGGACGATGCAGAAATTTGCATTGCTGCATTCGGTATTGCCGCCCGTGTTACTAAAAATGCTATTAATGAAGCAAGAAAGCAGGGAATTAAGGTAGGACTTATCCGTCCTATCACTCTTTGGCCTTTCCCTGCAGAGCCCTTTAAGAAGGCGGCTGATAAGGTTAGTCAGATTATTTCTGTTGAGCTTTCTATGGGTCAGATGATAGATGACGTAAGACTTGCCAGTGAGTGCAAGGTTCCCGTAACCCTTTGCAATCGTGCAGGCGGTATGATTCCTTCGCCTGAGCAGGTACTTGAAGCTATTAAAGAAGCAGCAAAAGGAGGCGCTAAATAATGGTAGTTTTTGATAAACCTCATGCACTTACCGATGCTCCAATGCATTATTGCCCCGGTTGTACTCACGGTATAGTTCACCGTCTTGTTGCCGAGGTTATTGATGAACTGGGGATCGAGGGTAAAACCATTGGTATTGCTCCCGTTGGTTGCTCGGTTATGGCATATAATTATTTTAACTGTGATATGATTGAGGCTGCTCACGGACGTGCTCCCGCTGTTGCAACAGGTGTTAAAAGAGCAGACCCTGAAAACCATATTGTATTTACCTATCAGGGTGACGGCGACCTTGCTTCTATCGGTATGGCTGAAACAGTTCATTCTGCTGCAAGAAACGAAAATATTACCGTTATCTTTATCAACAATGCTATTTACGGCATGACAGGCCGTCAGATGGCACCCACATCTCTTCCGGGTCAGGTTACACAGACCTCTCCGTATGGCAGAGACGTTACCCAGTGCGGTTATCCCGTTAAGGTTTGCGAAATGCTTTCTAAGCTTGACGGTCCTGAATATCTTGAAAGAGTAACCGTAAATAACGTTAAAAACATTAAAAACGCTAAGAAGGCTATTAAAAAGGCTTTCCAAAATCAGATTGACGGAAAAGGCTTCTCTCTTGTTGAGGTTGTTTCCTCTTGTCCTACCAACTGGGGTATGACTCCAAAACAGGCTCTCCAGTGGATAGACGAAAAAATGATTCCTTACTATCCTCTTGGCGTATATAAAGACAGAAGTGCAGAGAAGGAGGAAGCATAATGGCTACTAAACAGTTTTTATTTTCAGGCTTTGGCGGTCAGGGCATTCTTTTCTCTGGTAAGTTTATTGCTTATAAAGGTCTTATGCACGGCAAACAGGTAAGTTGGCTTCCTTCTTATGGCCGTGAAATGCGTGGCGGTACAGCAAGCTGTAGCGTTATTGTAAGTGACGAACCTGTTGGTTCTCCTATTGTTTCTAAGCCTGACATTTTAATTGCTATGAATCTTCCTTCTCTTGATAAGTATGAGTCAACAGTAGAAAAAGGCGGAATGATTTTCCTTGATTCCTCTCTTATTGAAAGAAAGGTAAAGCGTGACGATGTTAAGGTTTTCTATATTCCTGCTACTCGTCTTGCAAGTGAAAACGGTATGCCTACACTTGCTAATATGATTATTGTCGGTAAGGTATTAAAAGAACTTGGAGATTTCTCTCCTGAAAGCGTTAACATTGCTCTTTCTAAGGTTATTTCTGCAAAACGTGCCGATATGGCTGATATTAACAGAAAAGCAATGCAGATAGGCGCTGAAAACTAATAAAGGTGAAAAATTATGAATATTTCTATTACAAAAACCACCTGTCCTAAAGAAAAACCGGACAGCAATATTTTAGGCTTCGGTAAATATTTTACCGACCATATGTTTATGATGGATTATTCCAGTGAGGAAGGTTGGCATGATGCAAGAATTATTCCTTTTGCAAATCTTTCTCTTCATCCTGCTTCTACCGTACTTCATTACGGAAGTGAAATTTTCGAGGGCCTTAAGGCTTATCGCAGAGCAGACGGTAAGGTTCAGCTTTTCCGTCCTATTGAAAATATCCGCAGAATGAATAATTCTGCCGACAGACTTTGTCTTCCTCAAATTGATGAAGATTTAGCAATGGAAGTTTTAAAGGCTTTTGTTGAAATGGAACAGGATTGGACTCCTTCTGCACCCGGAACTTCGCTTTATCTTCGTCCCTTTATGTTTGGTAACGATGAAACTCTGGGTGTTCACGCCGTTCATAATGCCACCTTCGTAATTATCGCTTCTCCTGTAGGAAGCTATTATAAGGAAGGTATTAACCCTGTTAAGATTATGATAGAAGACCAAGATGTACGTGCTGTACGTGGCGGTACAGGTTACGCTAAGTGCGGCGGTAATTATGCTGCAAGTAACCGTGCAGGTGAGAGAGCAGAACAGCAAGGTTATTCTCAGGTGCTGTGGCTAGACGGTGTTGAGAGAAAGTATATCGAAGAAGTTGGAGCTATGAACGTTATGTTCAAAATCAACGGAGAAATTGTCACTCCTATGCTTTCTGGCTCTATTCTTCCCGGTATTACAAGAAAATCTTGCCTTGAAGTTCTTAAAAAAGAAGGCTATAAAGTTAGTGAAAGACTGCTTAGCATTGACGAACTTGAAGAGGCTATGGAAAATGGCACTCTTGAAGAGGCTTGGGGCTGTGGAACCGCTGCTGTTGTTTCTCCCATCGGCGAACTTTGCTATAAGGGAATTAAGCATCAGGTAAGCGGAGGCAATATCGGTGAGGTTACACAGCATCTTTACGATACTCTTACTGGTATCCAGTGGGGCAAAATCGAAGATACTTTCAAGTGGACACTTCCTATTGATTAATATTTTAAAAAAACAGTTGACAAAATTTATCGGTAGTGCTATAATTATTAAAAATTTTTAAATGCTATGAAGGAATTATTCTTTGTTCAGGTTTGTTTCAGAGAACCGACGGATGGTGCGAGTCGGTACGGCAGAATAAAGTAAGTCTCATTCCGGAGCAGAGTCACGGAAATTTAGTATGTGGCTACGGCGTGTCCCGTTATCAAGGCAAAAGACTTGTTTGAGTCTTACTGAGTGACCGTTTTAAACGGTAATTAGGGTGGTACCGCGAATATTTTTCGTCCCTGAAACTTATACAGTTTCAGGGACTTTTTATTTATGAAAGGAAGTACTTATTGTGAGAAAAATTTATATCGCCGACACTACACTCTTAAACGAAGAGGTAAGTTACAGTTTTAAGGAGAAAATTGAAATAGCCAGACAGCTTGAAAATCTTAACGTTGACGTTATAGAGCTGCCTGCAATTGAAAATACAAGAACCGATATTCTTCTTGTTAAAACTATATCTTCTTTTGTTAAAAACAGCGTAATTTCGGTATGTGGCGGTATGACTAAAGAAAGTATTGAAAATGCAGCAGTTTCTCTTTCTACCGCTAACAAGGCAAGTATCAGAATAGAACTTCCCGTATCTCCTGTAGGTATGGAGTATGTTTGTCATAAAAAGCCTGATAAAATGCTTTTATATATCGAACAACTTATCGGTCTTGCCAAGGAAAAGGTAGAAAACGTGGAGTTTTGTGCAATTGATGCCACAAGAGCAGAAGGCGACTTTCTTGAAAAAGCAATAGAAACCGCCACTAACAGCGGTGCAACAAAGATTTCTCTTTATGACAGTGCTGCTGAAACTATGCTTCCCGATGAATTTGCAGATTTTGCTTTTAATATATGTGAAAAATCCAAAGTTCAAGTTGGTGTTTATTGTAACAATAAAAACGGTATGGCTATTGCCTGTGCTTCTATGGCTGTTAAAAAGGGCGTTGTAGCTGTTAAAACAGCCGTTGGCACAAATGCAGTTCCTCTTGAGCTTTTCGCTGAAATGATAAAGAATTGCGGTGAATCCTTCGGTTTTTCTTCTTCACTTAAATATACTCAGCTCAACCGTATAGTTAAGCAAATCTATTGGGTTACCGAAAACACTAAAAACGGCAAAAATAATGTTTTAACCGTTGAAAATACCGAAAATAATGTAGATATGGATTCTTCCTTTGATAAAGAAAGCGTGATGAATGTTGTATTAAAAATGGGATACGACCTGTCGGAAGAGGATAGCGCAAAGGTTTATGAAGAATTCTTAAGAGTTGCCGATAAAAAACGTGTTGGTGCAAAGGAACTTGAAGCAATTGTGGCAAGTGTTGCTTTGCAGGTACCTGCTACCTATAAGCTTATAAGCTATATTGTTAATAACGGAAATATTATTTCCTGTTCTGCTCAGATTGCCTTAGAAAAAGACAGAGAGGAAATACAGGGTATTGCTATAGGTGACGGTCCCGTGGATGCTTCCTTTAGAGCAATAGAACAAATTATAGGCACACATTTTGAACTTGATGATTTTCAAATTCAGTCTGTTACCGAGGGCAAGGAAGCAATGGGCAGTGCCCTTGTAAAACTCAGAGTAAACGGAAAACTTTATAGTGGAAACGGTATTTCTACCGATATTATAGGTGCCGCTATCAGAGCATTTTTAAGTGCTGTAAACAAAATTGTTTATGAGGAGGTTTAAATATGAATTTTTCTTTCTCAACTAAAGGTTGGCATGGAATTTCCTTTGATGAATTTTGTGATATTGCTAATGAACTGAAGTTCAACGGCATAGAACTGCATAATATATATAACGAACTTTTTGCCGATAAGAACGGTTCATTCAGTGAGCATAATGCACCGCTAACTTTAAGAAAACTTTATGAAAAGAAGATTTCTATTCCTTGTATTGATACCATTAGTAATATTGGAGAGGTAAGCGAAAAGGAAAAAAGTGTTGATGAAATTAAAAAATGTCTTAACATAGCAAGTAATTTGCATATACCTTTTATTCGTCTTCACGCATCTCATTCAAATGATACGCAAACCGCTGTTAATAATGTTGTTGCAATTATTGAAGAAACTCTTTCCTTAGCAGAAGAAAAGGGGATAGCACTTCTTCTTGAAACCTCCGGTATTTTTTCTAATACCGAGCTGTTGCGAGATGTTCTTGAACGTTTTGCAAGTGACAGTCTTTCTGCACTTCTTGATATGTACTCTGCTTTCTTTGAAGGTAAAGAAGATGCTGAGCAAATTATTAAAAATCTTGGTGCATACGTTAAACACGTGCATATCAGAGATGCAGTTAAAACCGAGGAAGGCTATGAACACTGTCTTATCGGTGAGGGGCAACTGCCTATAGATGATATGATGTTGGCACTGAGAAGCGTTAATTATGACGGATATTTTTCTCTTATTTGGGACCCGGCTTGGTGCGAAGAACTTAACGATATGGAGATTATTTTCTCTCAATTCGTTAATTTTATGAAGCAGTATGGAGATATTTCACGTAATGAGTCAACCCTTTACTATAATAAGTCACACACAGGAAAATTTGTGTGGAAAAAAGATTTGCTTATTGATTTAACCTTCCCGCAGGTACTTGATAAAATGGTTGAGGAATTTCCCGACCAGTATGCCTTTAAATATACTACACTTGATTATACAAGAACCTACAGCGAGTTCAGAGATGACGTTGATACATTTGCACGTGCTCTTATTGCTATGGGTGTTAAGGCAGGTTCAAAGGTTGCTGTGTGGGCTTCCAATGTTCCTCAGTGGTATATTGCCTTTTGGGCAGCCACTAAAATAGGTGCAATTCTTGTAACGGTTAATACTGCTTATAAAATTCACGAAGCAGAATATCTTCTTAAGCAGTCCGACACACATACCCTTGTTATGACCGAGGGCAGCAAGGACACCAATTACGGTGAAATTATTGCAAAACTGTGTCCTGAACTTAATAATATGAAATCGGGTCAGCCTCTCCACAGTAAAAAACTTCCGTTTTTGCGTAACGTAATTACTGTGGGCTTTAAACAGAAAGGCTGTATGACTTGGAACGAGGCTGTTGCACGTTCTAACGATGTACCGTTGAGTGAAGTTTACAGAATGGCTTCTTTGGTTGATAAGGATGACGTTTGCAATATGCAGTACACTTCGGGAACTACAGGCTTCCCCAAGGGCGTTATGCTTACCCATTATAATGTTGTAAATAACGGCAAATATATAGGCGACCATATGGATTTATCTACGGCTGACAGAATGATGATTCAGGTACCTATGTTCCATTGCTTTGGTATGGTGCTTTCTATGACGGCCTCTATGACCCACGGAACAACTATGTATCCTATGCCGTACTTTTCACCAAAACCGTCACTTTCCTGTGTTCACAATGAACATATTACCGCTTTTAACGGCGTTCCTACTATGTTTATTGCTATGATGCAGCATCCCGATTTCGATAAAACAGATTTTTCTTATATGAGAGTCGGAATTATGGCCGGTGCTAACTGTCCAGCTGACCTTATGAAAAAGGCAACGGAAGTTATGAATATGAAGGAAATAGTATCTGTTTACGGACAGACCGAGGCAAGTCCGGGCTGTACTATGAGCAGTTGGTATGATTCCTTAGAGGTTAGAACCGAAACTGTAGGCAGTGCGTTTGCCAATGTGGAATGTAAAATTATTGACCCCGAAACAGGTGAAGACTGTCCTGATGGAGTTAACGGTGAATTTGTAGCACGCGGTTACAACATAATGAAGGGCTACTACAAAATGCCAAAGGCTACTGCATCTGCTATTGATAAAGACGGTTGGCTTCATACCGGTGATTTGGCTTGCAGAAGACCTGACGGAAACTATCTTATTACAGGACGCCTTAAGGATATGATTATCCGAGGCGGCGAAAATATCTATCCTAAAGAAATTGAGGAATTTATTTTCACCTGTCCAAAAGTAAGTGACGTTCAGGTAATCGGCGTTCCCGATAAACAGTATGGTGAAGAAATTATGGCTTGTATTATCCTTAAAGAAGGCGAAACAATGACCGAAGATGAAATAAAAGGTTATATAGCCGCTAATATGGCACGTCATAAGGTTCCCCGTTATATCGATTTTGTTGATAAATTCCCCATGAATGCGGCAGGTAAAATATTAAAGTATAAAATGAGAGAAGAAGCCGCAAAGAAATTAGGTCTTGAATAATGGTAGAAAACAAATTTTTGGCAGTAGATTCTCATTGTCATATTTATCCCGAAAAAATAGCTCAAAAGGCAGTTGCCGGAACAGATAAATTTTATGATACCGTAGCCGTTGGTGATGGTACAGTTAAAAATCTGTTTGAATTAGGTGAAAAAGCGGGAATTGACCATTTTGTAGTGCAGTCGGTGGCTACTACTCCGAAACAGGTAAAAAGTATAAATGAGTTTATAGCCCAAACCGTAAGTGAAACTAAGGATAAGCTTACAGGACTTGGCACTTTACATCCCGATAGCGAGGATATTAAAGGTGATGTAAAGCATCTTATTGAACTGGGGTTAAAGGGCGTTAAGCTTCATCCTGATATTCAGCAGTTTAAATGTGATAACGATAACTGTATGAAAATCTATGAACTTTGTGAGGAAAACAGCCTTATACTCCTTATGCATACCGGTGATTATAGGTATGATTACTCCAATCCGAATAGGGTCAAACCAATTCTTGAACGCTTTAAAGAACTTAGGTTTATAGGTGCTCATCTTGCGGGTTGGTCAATTTGGAAGGAAGCTTACGAGCAACTCAGCGAATTCCCGAATCTTTACGTTGACTGTTCCTCTTGTTTTGGCTTTGGGGATGTAAAAGAGACAGAAATGCTTATAAAAAAATACGGTGCCGACAGAGTACTTTTTGGTACAGACTATCCTATGTGGTCGCCTAAAAAGGAAATGGAAATATTCTTGTCTCTTGATTTTACCGACAGCGAAAAGGAGAAAATGCTTGGACTTAATGCCAAAAGGTTGTTTGGTATATAAAAAACTTAAAAAGCAAATAAGCGATACGAAGAATTTTATTCGTATCGCTTATTTTTTTAAAAAAATCATAAATTTTTTTGTAATTTTAAAAAAAACTATTGCAATTTATATAAAAATGCTCTATAATAACAATAAAAGTGGTTCAAAGTGGAGTAAAAATCCATTAAAGTGTAGCAAAGTGGTGAAAAATGAAAGGAGTGAGGCTCTGTGTTATACGGTGGATATCAGCATAATATTGATAAGAAGGGCAGAGTGTTCATTCCTTCTAAAATGCGAGATGAACTTGGTGCAGAGTTTATTATCTGCAAAGGTATTTACGGCAAGAGATGTCTTTGTGTTTATTCTCTTATACAATGGGAAAAGCTGGTTGAGAATATAGGAACTCTTCCGGTAACTAAATCCAGCGTTGTAAAGCGTTTTCTTTACGACGGTGCTTTTAACGTTGAATGTGATGCACAGGGAAGAATACTTATTCCGCCTGTGCTTCGCGAATATGCCGAGCTTGATGCCGAGGCTCACATAATCGGTATGGATACCAATCTTGAAATATGGAACACTTCTCTTTGGCAACAAGAAAATGAAACATATACTCCTGAATCGGTTGCTTCTATTATGGAAGAACTTAACTTTTAAGGTGAAGGTATATGGAATTTAAGCATTACTCGGTACTTCTTAACGAAACTATTGAGGAACTAAATATAAAGCCTGACGGAATATATGTTGACGGAACTGCAGGTGGGGCAGGACATTCAAGTCAAATTGCAAAACGATTAAGGGGAGGTATGCTATACGCCCTTGACCAAGACCCCGATGCAGTGGCTGTAGCTACTAAACGACTTAGAGATTTACCTGCAAAAGTAATAAAAAGTAATTTTTCCAATATAAAAAATGTACTTAATGCAGAAGGTGTCAGCAAGGTTGACGGAATTCTTTTAGACCTTGGCGTTTCCTCCTATCAGCTTGATGTAGGTGAAAGAGGTTTTTCTTATCATAAAGATGCATTTCTTGATATGCGTATGAGTAAAGAGGGAAAAACGGCAGCCGACCTTGTAAATAATCTTTCGGTATATGAACTTGCTGATATATTCAGACTTTACGGCGAAGAAAAATTTGCTATAAAAATAGCAAGAGAAATAGTAAAAGAGCGGGAAAAATCTCCCATTGACCGCACCGTTAGATTGGCAGAAATAATTGCAAACAGCGTACCTGCTGCAGCAAGACGTGACGGACATCCTGCAAGAAAATGCTTTCAGGCATTAAGAATTGCGGTAAACGGAGAGCTTGACGTTTTAAAAGGCGTTTTAGACGATGCTTTTGAGCTGCTTAATAAAGACGGAGTACTTGCGATAATTACCTTCCATTCTCTTGAAGACGGAATAGTAAAACGTAAATTTAAAGAATTTACTACGGGTTGTACCTGTCCCCCCGACATACCTGTTTGCGTATGCGGTAAAACACCGCGAGGAAAGGTTATTCATAAAAAAGGAATTGAACCTTCCGCAGAGGAATTGAAAGAAAATCAGCGAAGCAGAAGTGCAAAACTAAGAACTATAATAAAATTACAAGGATGAGGCAAAATGAACAATCTTAAGTATTATAACGATGCTCTTGCATACGATTTTCAGATGTTTATGCCCAAAGCAAAACCTGAGCCTGTATCAAAAGATAACGTTATAAAAATGCCTTCTCAAAATACAAAAAAAAGCAGCAAAAAAAGTGCTGCAAAGCTTAGAGTTTCAAGTAGTGCGTTTGCTATTTTTGCTACTGTTGTGCTGGTAGGAGCTCTTTGTGCTAATTTATGTATGAGAATCAGGGTTAACGAGCTTAATAGTAATATAAATGAAGCAAAAACATTACTTAATGAAAAGCAAAGCGAATGTGTTGCCTTGCAGATGGAGTATGAAAACAGGATTTCCTATATTAATCTTGAATCAGAAGCCACCGAACTTGGAATGAGAAAGCTTGACCAAAATCAAGTTGTTTATATTCGCGTGAACGATAAAAATATGGCTAGAAATAAAGAAGGAAAAATTTTAACATCAAATAAATAAATGTTGCCGCATAGAAGTATATGCTGTATAATATAAATAAAGATACGGGAGTTGAAAAATTCAACTCTCGTTTCAAGCGTTTTTGATGTATATGAAAAGAGGGAAAGTATGGCTAGTAAACCTAACAAAAGAATGCTTCAAAGAATGTTTACAGTCCTCCTTTGCGTAATAATAATTACTGTTGGTGTATCAGGCTATAGACTTTCGTATATTATGCTTATAAAAGGTGAAAAGTACCAAGGTCTTGCTTCTGAACAACAGCTTTATGATAGTCTTATAACTGCTCCAAGAGGAAATATATACGATAAAAATATGAATGTACTTGCTACAAGTACTACTGCTTGGACGGTATATATAACTCCTAACGGAATTAACAAACTAAGTGATGCTAACCGTAAAGAACAGGTTAGAAATCTTATTGCCGATGGTCTTTCTTCAATTCTTTCGGCAGACAGAAACGAGATTTATGAAGATACCGGCAAAAAATCCTATTATGTAACTGTTCAGAAAAAGGTTGATAAAGCTACTGCTGATAAAGTAAGAGAATTTATAACCGCCAATAAGGATTTTGAACTTACCAAATACATAGGTCTTGACGAAACAACTATGCGTTATTATCCTAACAATAGCCTTGCTTCTGTTGTTCTTGGTTTTGTGGGAGATGATGAACAGGGCCTTGCTGGAATTGAAAGTTATTACGATACTGCACTTACCGGTGAGCCGGGAAGGGTAGTTGCCGCAAAAACAGCATACGGAGTTGATATGCCTTTTACCTACGAAATGGTAGAGGAAGCAAAACAAGGCAATTCTCTTGTACTTACTATTGATAACTATATTCAGTATGTTGCAGAAAAACAGCTTAAACAGGCTGTTGAAGACAACAAATGTAACGAACGTGGCGTAGCGGTGGTTATGAACGTTAATACTGGAGCTATATTGGCTATGGCGGTTACGGGAGATTTTGACCCCAATAAGCCCTTTACACTTTCAAAAAGTGATATGCTGACGGTTGATTCTTTAACAGGAGAGGAAAGAACCACAAAGCTTAGCGAACTAAGAAACCGTCAATGGCGTAATAAGTCTGTGTCCGATGCCTATGAGCCCGGTTCTGTTTTTAAAATATTTACTGCTGCTGCCGCTTTGGAGGAAAATGTGGTTACCCCAAATTCTTCCTTTTCCTGTGTGGGTCACACTCAGGTAGCAGGTCAGCCCTATGACTGTCACAAAAAAACAGGCCACGGAGTGCAGAACCTTTATACTGCAATGAGTAACTCCTGTAACCCTGCGTTTATTACCATAGGTCAGGCTTTAGGTTCAAAAACATTTTCAAAATATTTTGAAGCATTTGGGTTTACTACAAAAACAGGCGTAGATATACCCGGAGAAACCGGTTCTATTTATTATTCCGAGTCAAAAATGGGTCCCGTTGAACTTGCTTCGGCATCCTTCGGTCAGACCTTTAAAATAACACCGATGCAGATGCTTGCAGCAACCTCTGCAGCTGTAAACGGCGGTTATCTGGTAAAGCCTCACGTTGTTGAAAAGGTTGTTGACGGAGAGGGAAATGTTGTTGAGTCCGCATCCAGCGATTATAAGCGTCAGGTAGTATCTGCCGAAACCTCTGCAAAGCTTAGAGAAGCAATGGAGGTCGTTGTTAACGGCGGTGCTAAAAATGCTTATGTTGCAGGATATAGAACAGGCGGTAAAACTGGTACCAGTGAAAAAATTGACCGAATGAACGAAACTAATCAAAGAGGTCTTTACATAGCTTCTTACGTAGGTGTTGCACCTATTGAAAATCCCGAAATAGCTATACTGGTTTTACTTGACGAACCAACTGCAGGCAGTATATACGGCGGTACGATTTCGGCACCTGTTGCAAGTGCAATATTAAGTGAAATTCTTCCTTATTTAGGCTACGAACCCCACTATAGCCAAGAGGAACTTTCCAAACGTGCTATTCCTGTTCCGGCAGTTACGGGACTAAGTATAAGTGAAGCAAAAAACAAAATAACCAATGCTGACCTTATTTATAAGGTTGTGGGTAACGGTGAAAAGGTTATCTCTCAACTTCCCGCTTCTACAGATACTCTTTATTCCGGCGGTCTTGTGATTTTATATACCGATGAAGAGGCAATGGCTGAAGAAATGGTGACAGTACCTAACTTTGATACAATGACGGTAAATCAAGTTAATATTGCTGCTGCTAATAGCGGAGTTAACGTTAAGTTTGCAGGAAATACCCTTGAAAATGCAAACACATATGCATATAGTCAGAGTATTAAAGCGGGAGAAAAAGTAAAAAGAGGAACAAGTATTACGGTTTATTTCCGTGACGATAACGTTACAGATTTTATACCCGAGTAAAAGAGGTAATAAAATGTTACTAAAGGATTTACTTATTGTAAACGGCGAATTTGCAGACATAGAAATAAAAGGAATTACTGCCGATTCAAGACAGGTGCAAGAAGGCTTTGCCTATATTTGCATAGTAGGTGCCGTTAATGACGGACATAATTTTGCTCTTTGTGCAAAAGATAAGGGTGCTG
The DNA here is from genome assembly GCA_045592625.1 of Acutalibacteraceae bacterium. Taxonomy (GTDB): domain Bacteria; phylum Bacillota; class Clostridia; order Oscillospirales; family Acutalibacteraceae; genus SIG607. The sequence continues at coordinate 42,996 of JAZNVC010000023.1, read as the reverse complement.
CGGTAATAATTGCAGAAAAAAATACAGGAAGCGGCATTGACCTTATAGTAGAGGATACCCATGCCGCTTATGCCGTGATGTCGGCTAACTGGTTTAATAACCCGGCTAAAGAATTAAAACTAATAGGTGTTACAGGAACTAATGGCAAAACCTCGGTAACCTATATGCTTAAAAACATTTTTGAGGCAAATAGCCAAAAGGTTGGTCTTATTGGTACTATTCAAAATATGATAGGCGACCAAATCGTTCCTACCGAGCGTACCACTCCTAACTGTTATGAACTTAACTCTTTGTTTAGACATATGGTAGATGAAGGTTGTACCGCCGCTGTTATGGAGGTTTCATCTCACGCCCTTGACCAAAAAAGAGTTTATGGTATTGATTTTGAAGTGTGTGTGTTTACAAATCTTACTCAAGACCATCTCGATTATCATATTACTATGGAAAACTATCTTGAAGCCAAGAAGAAACTGTTTTCAATGTGTAAAACTGCAGTTGTTAATTCCGATGATATATGGTGCGAAAAGCTTATAAACGGTCTTGAGTGTAACGTTATTAAGGTATCTGCAGAAAGAAATGCTGATTTTACCGCTAAAAATATTGATTACCGTGCCGATGGGGTAAACTTCTTGCTTGATGGCAAAGTAGGTATGGAATTTTCTATGAGCACAGGTGGTAAATTTACTGTTTATAACACGATGTCTGCTGCTGTTAGTGCTCTTGAATTGGGCATTTCTCCCGAAATTATACAATCGGCACTAAATGCTGGGGACGGTATAAAGGGAAGAGCGGAGGTTGTTAAAAATCCATTTGACTTTACCGTAATAATAGATTACGCACATACACCTGACGGACTTGAAAATATCTTAAACACCTTTAATGAACTTAAAAAGGGAAGACTTATTGTTCTTTTCGGTTGCGGCGGAGACAGGGATAAAACTAAACGTCCTATAATGGGTGAAATTGCTGCTATAAAATCCGATTATGTAATAGTAACAAGTGATAATCCCAGAAGTGAAGAGCCTTTGAAAATAATTGAAGATATAGTTGAAGGTGTCAAAAAGCATAACACTGAATATAAGATTATTGAAAACCGAATTGAAGCAATAAAATTTGCTGTTAAAAATGCCAAAAAAGATGATATAATAATTCTTGCAGGCAAAGGTCACGAAACCTATCAGATTTTAAAAGATAAAACCATTCATCTTGATGAGCGTGAAGTGGTCAATGAAGCTTTAATAGAAAGACAGGAAGTGTAAAATAATGAAAGATATCACCCCTATAATTACAGCCCTTTTATCTTTTGGTATTACGGCTCTTTTAGGTTTTAAGGTCATTCCGTTCCTTCATAAGCTTAAATTCGGTCAAACTATACTTGATATTGGCCCTTCTTGGCATAAAAATAAGCAGGGTACACCCACTATGGGCGGTATTATGATGATGATTGCCGTTTTGGCTTCTATTATTATAAGCATTGCTTTTTCGGCTATAATAAAAGGAGAGTTTATTGCAGAACTTTCGGATAACAAAAAACTTCCTATGTTTGTTTCGGGTGTGGTTCTTGCTTTTGCAATGGGCTTTATCGGTTTTTTAGACGATTATATTAAGGTTGTAAAAAAACGTAATCTTGGTCTTACGGCAAAGCAAAAGACCTTCATACAGGGGCTTGTTACCGCACTTTATCTTTTATCTCTTGCTCTTTCGGGTATGAAAACAACCTGGACACCCTTTGGCAGTGTTGATATTACAAGCGGCTTCGGACTTATATTTTGGCCTATAGCATTTTTCTTTGTTTACGGCTTTGTTAATGCGGTTAATCTTACCGACGGTCTTGACGGACTTGCTTCTTCTGTTACTCTTGTGGCAGGCTGTGCGTTTATGATTATTGCGGGAATTTCTTCTCTTATGGGAGTAAATGTTTATGCGTCGGCATTAGCGGGTACTTGCGGCGGATTTTTGGTATGGAATATGCATCCCGCAAAGGTGTTTATGGGCGATACAGGTTCTATGTTCATTGGCGGTGCAGTAGTTGCTCTTGCTTTTGCTACCGAAAGACCTATACTTCTTATAGCTATAGGTATTGTATATCTTCTTGAAGCTTTCTCTGTAGTTTTACAGGTAACTTGCTATAAACTTACCAAAAAACGTATTTTTAAAATGAGTCCTATTCACCATCATTTTGAAATGGTTGGTTGGAGTGAAGAAAAGGTTGTTTTCATTTTTTCTGCAGTAGGATTTATCGGAGCTGTTTTGGCAGTTCTTCCCTTTATTTTTTAAACTGATTTTTACGGAGTGGATATAATGCACGAAGGCCTGTATGCTAAGTTGCTTAAAAAAATGGGTATATACAGGGAAGGAAAGTTGGATTTTGGCTTTCTTTCTTTGGTTCTTATATTACTTTCAATCGGCCTTGTTATGCTTTTTTCTGCCAGCTACGCTTATAGCTACGCACGTTTTGACAACAGCTATCACTTTATTATAAGACAGGCAATATTTGCTGTTGTTGGTATAGTAATAATGTTTGCTCTATCCCGTATAGACGTTAAAGTATATAGAAAACTTGCTGTTCCTATTTATGTTGTTGGTATTGTTTTGCTTGTATTGGTACTTGCGTTACCTCCAATGGTGGAAGGAATGGAGCATAAACGTTGGCTTGTATTAGGGCCTATAACCTTTCAGCCGTCGGAAATTGCAAAATTTGCAATAATTGCACTTTTTTCACATCTTATAGCCAAGTATCATAAACTTATGTCTAATTTTAAGTTTGTTATCACTTTGCTATTCGTTCTTGCTGTTGTGTGCGGTCTGGTTGTTGTGGAAACCCATCTATCCGCTACCGTTCTTATACTTTTTATCGGTGTTGTACTAATGATAGTTGGCGGTCTTGCGGTAAGGTATATCGTAATGGGGGCAGGAGTGGCAGTAACTGCAGTTGTTTTGTTTGTGGTTACGGGTCTTGTTGATTACGCATCCAGCCGTTTTACCTATTGGCTTGACCCTTGGTCAGATGCGGCAGGTAAAGGTTATCAGACTATACAGTCCTTGTTAGCTATAGGCTCAGGCGGTCTTTTAGGCAGAGGAATCGGACAATCAAGACAGAAATATTCTTGGCTTCCCGAACCTCATAACGACTTTATTTTTGCAATCGTCAGTGAAGAACTCGGTCTTATCGGTGCTATGATAATAGTAGTTCTTTTCTGTTTGCTTATATGGCGTGGCTTTGTAATAGCAATGCATTCTCCGGATAAATTTTCATCTCTTATGGCCGTAGGACTTTCCTTTCAGGTGGCTCTTCAGGCAGCACTTAATATAATGGTTGTTACAAATACCATACCAAATACTGGAATAAGCCTTCCGTTCTTCAGTTACGGAGGTACGGCTCTAATTATTCTATTGGCTGAAATGGGGATTGTTCTATCAATTTCACGAAGTGCTAATTTAGAGAAAGTGTAGGTAAAATTATGCATATTCTTTTTGCAGGCGGTGGCACCGCAGGACACATAAATCCTGCACTGGCAGTTGCGGGATATATTAAAGAAAAGCATCCCAATACCAAAATCAGCTATATAGGAACCTCTAAAAAACTTGAGGCTAAGCTGGTTCCCGAAAAGGGTTATGATTTTTACAGTATTGAGGTTTCGGGATTTCAGAGAAGTTTAACTCCCGTCAATATTGCTAAAAACGTTAAAGCAGCTGTATGTGCTGTTACGGCTTCGATGAAAGCCAGAAAACTTCTTAAAAAACTTAATCCCGACATTGTAATAGGTACGGGAGGATATGTAAGCGGTCCTGTGCTCAGTCAGGCTGCAAAACTTGGCTTTAAAACAGCTATTCACGAGCAGAATGCCTATCCCGGTATGACTAACAAAATGCTTTGTGCTGACGTTGACAGAGTTATGTTGGCAATTCCTGAAGCAGAAAAAAGGTTTAAACTTAACAAAAAGCCCGATATAGTGGGCAATCCTGTAAGACCTGAGCTTACAAAAATAAGCAGAGACCAAGCAAGAGCTAAACTCGGAGTTGATAATAAACCTGTTATTCTTTCCTTTGGCGGAAGTCTTGGGGCTGAAAAGATAAATAATTCTGTAGTTGAACTTATAAAATATCATAATCAAAGTGGTAAATATTATCACATTCATGCAGCAGGTAAGGCAAATTATGAGGATATGAAGTCCAAACTGAGTGATACAAAACTAAGTCAAAATATAGATTTAAGAGAATATATTAAGGATATGGATGTGTGTATGGCGGCCGCAGATATAGTAATTTGCAGAGCAGGAGCTATAACACTCAGCGAACTTACAGTATGTAGAAAACCATCAATCCTTATACCTTCTCCTTACGTGGCAGAAAATCATCAGTTTCATAATGCCATGACCCTTAAAAATGCCGGTGCGGCTGAAGTTATAGAAGAAAATGAATTAAATGGTGAAAAACTTATATCTACTGTTGAAACTTTACTATATGATGATAATAAATTAAAAGAAATGAGCAAAAATGCAGAAAAGGTCGCCATTGATGATGCTAATGAGCGCATATACAAGGTGATTATGGAACTGGTAAATTCTTAATAACGAAAAAATGCAAACCGCATATTATGAAGTATAATTGTTTATTAGATATGCGGGGTGCAAATATGAATTCCTATAGAGTTATCGGTGGGAATAAAATAGAAGGCAGTATTAAACTGCAAGGTGCAAAAAACAGTGCATTACCTATACTTGCTGCAACATTGCTTATTAAAAATAAAAGTGTTATACATAATTGTCCCAATTTGAGCGATGTGGACGCTGCATTGAAAATTCTTGTTAAGTTAGGCTGTGTATGTGTTAGAGATGAAAATACTGTTATAGTAGATTCTGCCGATGCGGCTAATTTTGAGGTTGGCAAAGACCTTTCGGGTGAAATGCGTTCCTCTATTGTCTTTTTAGGAGCAATAATAGCCAGAATGGGTAAGGCGGTAATAAGCAGTCCGGGTGGCTGTGAACTTGGTCCCAGACCTATAGATATGCACCTAACAGCTCTTAGACAGCTTGGCGTAAACATAAAAGAAGAAAACGGGGTTTTGAATTGTAAGTGTCATAACGGTTTAGTTGGCAGTGAAATATATCTTCGTTTCCCCAGTGTAGGAGCGACTGAAAATATTATGATTGCTTCCTGCCTTGCCAGAGGAACAACCGTTATTCACGGTGCGGCAAGTGAACCCGAAATCAGTGATTTGGCAGATTTTTTAAACGGAGCGGGAGCACATATAAAAGGTGCGGGCTCTGATACTGTTATAATACAAGGTGTGCCTAGTCTTCACAGTGTGGAACACACGGTTATGAGTGATAGAATCGTAGCGGCAACCTTTCTTTCGGCGGCGGCAAGTACTGGCGGAAATATAGAAATAACAGATTGTCCCGCTTATAATATGCATACGATTTTAAAGTTTTTTGATAAAATCGGATGCGATTTAAAGGTAAAAAATAACAGCGTTTATATGAAATGTTCTGGTTGTCTTAAAGCATCGGGTGTTACGGTAACCGACGTATATCCGGCTTTCCCAACCGATGCAGGTCCGCTTGTTGTGGCTATGTTTTCTAAACTACCCGACGAGAACAGCCTTTATGAAACAATTTTTGAAAACAGATTTAGATATGTTCCTGAGCTTAATAAACTTGGTGCAGATATTCACCAAAATGGTAAAAAGGTTACTTCGAGGGGACGAAAAAAACTTTACGGAGAAACGGTTAGCTGCACAGATTTAAGGGGAGGGGCAGCTCTTGTGGTTGCGGCTCTTAACGCTGAGGGTGAAAGTATTATAAACGATATCCATCATATTGAACGAGGTTATCAGTCATTTGCCCCGAATTTAAAACTTTTGGGTGCTGATATAGAGGAGTTTTAAAGTTGAAGAACGTTAAAAAAATGAAAAAGAGAAGAACTAACAAACGAAGAAGAAAAAAGAAATTGGCACTTATTATATTTATGCTTTTTGCTATTGCCATATTTGTCGGACTTTCCTTTACTGTATTTTTTCCTGTTAAAACTATAAAGGCAACAGGAAGTAAATATTATGAAAGCGGCGAATTGGTAAAGTGCAGCGGAATTGAAATTGGCGAAAACCTTCTTAGAATAAATAAAAATAACGTTCTTTACAATATTCAAAAAGTTTTACCGTTTGTAGCTGACATAACTATTGAAAAAAATCTTGACGGAAATGTTGAGATTAAGGTTAAGGATGCTAAAGAGGTATTTGTTTATAACTGTGGAGATAAATATTATTCTACCGATAAAACTGGCAGGGTGCTTAAAAATTATGATAGCTTGCCCGAAAATATGTTACATATTATTTGCGAATCAAGGTTGAATAAAGATAATACCTATGTAATTATAGAGGATGAAAAGAAGCTTGAGGCAATTAATACTGTTTCAGCTCAAACAGAAGGCTTTATATTGAAGGCCAATGAACTTGACGTTACAGATGCATATGAAATCAGAATGCTTTTTGACAATCGTCTCAAGGTAAACTTTGGAGATGTTTTGTATTTTAAAGAAAAACTAGCCCATTTTTTTAAGATGTGTGAAAACGAAAATTTTAATAATGTTTCGGGAACAGTTAATTTAAGTCAATACACACCCGAAAATCCTTCGGCTTTTTTTGTCAAAGATGAAAATATTGAGTAAAAAGATAAAATATTTTATAAAAATATAAATAAATGTATTGAAATTTAAAACCAACTGTGTTATTATTAATTTGTGTTTAAATGGTTCATTATAAGAAATTAAAAATTGGAGGAATTCATAATGCCTTTCGGAATTGCAAACGAAGCTGAAGATGTTGTTCAGATTAAAGTAGTAGGTGTCGGCGGAGGCGGCGGAAACGCTGTTAACCGTATGGTAGATGCCGGTGTAAAGGGTGTTGAATTTGTAGCTATCAATACTGATAAAGCTGCATTGTTTCTTTCTAAAGCTAACAGTAAGCTTCAGATTGGTGACAAAACTACAGGCGGTAAGGGTGCAGGTGCTAATCCCGAAAAGGGCAGAGCTGCTGCTGAAGAAGCTGCCGATGAAATTACTGCTGTTATCGGTTCTGCCGATATGATTTTTATTACCGCAGGTATGGGCGGTGGTACCGGTACAGGCGCTGCTCCCATAGTAGCTAAAATTGCTAAGGAATTAGGCGTACTTACCGTTGGTATCGTAACTAAACCTTTTGCTTTTGAAGGTAAGAAACGTATGCAGCAGGCTGAAGCAGGTATTGCTGCTCTTAAAGAACAGGTTGATAGCCTTATCGTTATTCCTAATGAAAGACTTAAATTTGTTTCCGAACAGAAGATTACATTTAAAAATGCATTCGATGTAGCTGATGATGTACTTCGTCAGGGTGTTCAGAGCATTACAGAACTTATTAACGAAACTGCTCTCGTTAACCTCGACTTTGCTGACGTTACCGCTATTATGGCTAATGCAGGTTATGCTCATATGGGTGTTGGTTATGCTACAGGCAGAGATAAGGCTGAAGAAGCTGCACGTGCTGCTATCAGCAGTCCTCTTATCGAAACCTCTATGGAAAATGCTAAGGGCGTTATTATCAGCATTACCGGTTCTGAAGATATCGGTCTTGAAGAAGTTGAACTTGCTTCCTCTATCATCTCCGATATGGCTCATCCCGATGCAACTATTATCTGGGGTGCTAAGTTTGACGATACCCTTGAGGATGCTATCCGCGTAACAGTTGTTGCTACCGGTTTAGGCGAAGACAGTAAGGATAAGAAGGATGAAGACCTTGCTGCTAAACTCGGCAATCTTGCAACCGAAACTGATTCTGAAGAAGATTATATCGAACTTATTGATATCTTCAACAATAAATAATTATTTATAATATTACGGCTGTCTTACTTTTGTAAGACAGCCGTTTTTTCTTTTAGCAGCAAGTATCGTTACAACCGCAACCACAACCGTTGTTAGTGCTTATACCGTTGTTACCGCAGCAGAAGAGAAGAAGAAGGATTACGATAATCCAAGCGCAGTTTCCGCCGAAAAAGTTATTACACATAAATCTTTACCTCCTTTCTTTTATATTACATACTATGTTTTATGTTTAAGTTTGTTACAAAATATAAAAAACGAGCATATAAAAGAAAAATTGAGAAAACAAGAGAAAAATAAAGCTTTGACCTTTTTTGACCTTTAAAATAAATCAAATTGGGGAAAAGTGGAGTTTGACTTTCTCTGACTTTCGGTTTATACTAAGGTCAGTAAAGGTTAAAGCGAGGGAAATAGTATGAAAATGAGTGATATTATTACAAAAGCAATCATAGAATTGCTTGAAGAGTCCGAAGAAAATACAACACTTATTCAGCGTAATGAATTTGCCGAAATGATGGGATGTGTACCCAGTCAGATTAATTATGTTTTATCCTCACGTTTTACACCTGAGCAGGGATATACAATTGAAAGTTATCGTGGCGGCGGCGGTTATATACGAATTAAACGTGTAAAGATAAATCAGTCGGCGGCAATTATGCATATTGTCAATTCCATAGGACGAACTATTGACCCTATGGCTGCAAGAATTGTTATTGATAATACTTTAAGGGCTTCTCTTATTTCTCACGAAGCGGCTACAGCTATATTAGCAGCTATTTCAAACGGCGTTATGCAGGAAGTACCTATTGATTACCGTGACTCAGTAAGAGCTGCAATATTAAAGCAGATACTTTTAACTCAGATTAAGTAAAGGAGAATTGTTATGATATGTCAAAAATGTGGTAAGAATAACGCAACTACACATATACATTCGGTAATTGGTGGTATAGTTAAAGATATAAATTTATGTTCCGTATGTGCTGCAAAGGAGGGCTATTCAACCTCTCCTTCCGGAAGTCTCGCTTCAATGCTTTCTTCTGTTTTTGGTGATGTGGCTATGCCTATAAACAGCAAAGCTGAATGTTGTCCGTGCTGTAACAGTTCTTTTAGAGAAATAGCGAAAACAGGAAAAGCGGGTTGTCCAAAATGCTATGAAAAATTCAAAAATGAACTTTTACCCTATTTAAAACGTGTGCACGGAAGCGTGACACATATAGGAAAAAAGCCCGAAAAGGATGCCCTTATTGTATCACGTACCGATAAATTAAGTGAAATGCGTAAAAAACTCAGCGAACTTGTCAAAAATGAAAATTATGAGGAAGCCGCTGTTATGAGAGATAAAATTAAACTATATGAGGAGGAAGGAAATAATGAGTAATTGGTATAGCATTAATCACGATAACCATATTGCTGTTTCGACAAGAGTACGTTTGGCTCGTAATCTTGCCGATACACCCTTTCCTTCGCTTCTTAGTGATGAGCAAATGGAAAAGGTTGCCGAAAAGATTAAGACTGCTATTTTAAATAGTGATACACCTTTTGCAAAATCTTTAAAATATATATCAATGAAGGATATTCCAAGTAACGAAATTTATGCCATGGTGGAACGCCATATTATTAGTCCTGAATTTGCAGAAAAAAAGACAGGCAGGGCAATTATTATCAGTGAAGACGAATCGGTTTGCGTAATGATTGGAGAAGAAGACCACATTCGCATTCAGGTAATTTTGCCGGGATTGAATTTAGAAAAAGCATATGAAACAGCCGAAAAAATTGATGATTTATTGGCTTTAAAATGCGGTTTTGCTTTTGATGCTCAACTTGGGTATCTGACTGAATGTCCAACTAATTTAGGTACAGGGCTTAGAGCATCTGTTATGCTCCATCTTCCTTTTATGGAAAGTGCAGGTGCGGTAAACGAAATTTCCGATACAATAGGTAAAATAGGTTTTACTGTCAGAGGTATGTACGGTGAAGGCAGTAAATCAAAGGCTTCTCTATATCAAATTTCTAATCAGATAACCTTAGGAATTACTGAAAAGAATGCAATTGATAACCTTAACGTTATTACTAAACAACTTATTGAAAGAGAAATTAACGAGAGAAAGAGAACCGATAAAATTGTACTTGAGGATTTGGTGTGGCGTGCTTACGGCATACTTAAAAATCAGAGACTTTTATCCAGTGATGAAATGTATAAACTTGTTTCTCACATTAAGGTGGGTATTGCTGAAAACATTCTTCCGTTTGAGGCAACCTTACCAATGAAAATTTTAATTGAAACTTCTCCTAATATGCTATGTAGATTTACGGGAGAAAAAACTCCTGCAGAAAGAGATTTTCTGCGGGCAAAGCAGGTCAGAAAAATGATTTCGTAGAGGTGGTATAATGAAATATAATTTCAGCGGTTTTACCGCTAAAGCAAACGAGGCTTTAAATCATGCTATTAATTCGGCTTCGCTTTTAGGCCATACCTATATAGGCAGTGAACACATACTGTTGGGTCTTGCCAAGGTTGGAGGGGGAATAGCCTTCGAAATACTTTCAAAATACGGTGTAACAGCCGAAAAAATAAACGAACTTATTACCCTTAAAATAGGGGCAGGGGTTCACACTAATCTTTCGCCCGAATATTTTACTAAAAGAGCAAAGCGCATTCTTGAATCTGCTGTTTCGGGATGCAGAAGTCTTGGAAAAAGCGAGGTTGGTACCGAGCATCTGCTTATCGCCTTGCTTAGCGAAAATGATAACTACGCCATAAGACTTTTAGGTGATATGGGTGTTAATGTGACAGAGGCGGTTACCAGTGCCCTTGAAGCCGCCGATATAGACCTGAATATAGAGGATGTTGATGAAAAAACACCGGAAAATAAGAATGCTCATAAAGGAAATATTCTAAAATACGGTCACGACCTTACCAAAGATGCTAAAGAGGGTAAAATTGATCCTGTAATCGGCAGAGAACAGGAAATTGAAAGAGTTATTCAAATTCTGTGCAGAAGAACCAAGAACAATCCTTGTTTAATAGGTGAACCGGGTGTAGGTAAAACGGCGATTGCCGAAGGCCTTGCACTTAAAATTGCTAAGGGTGAAGCACCTGAAGTAATAAATAATAAGCGTGTTGTTACGCTTGACCTTACAGGTATGATTGCAGGAACAAAATATAGAGGCGATTTTGAGGACAGAATTAAATCTTTGATTGAAGAGGTTAAAAAAGCAGGAGATATTATTCTGTTTATTGATGAGGTTCATACTTTAATCGGTGCAGGAAGCGCAGAAGGCAGTACAGACGCAGCAAATATTTTAAAGCCTAATCTTGCCAGAGGCGAACTTCAAATCGTGGGGGCGACAACCCTTTCTGAATATAGAAAAAATATTGAAAAGGATGCAGCGCTGGAAAGAAGATTTCAGCCTGTTCAGATTGGAGAGCCTTCTGTCGATGATACTGTTGAAATCTTGACGGGACTTCGCTGTAAATACGAAGAACACCATGGAGTTAAAATTACAGATGAAGCATTAAAGGCTGCCGCTTATCTTTCTTCACGCTATATTACCGACAGATTTTTACCCGACAAGGCTATTGACCTTATTGATGAAGCCGGTTCAAAGGTAAGACTTACCGCATTTAAAAAGCCTGATGTTATAAAAGAACTTGAAGATAAAATCAGGCAAAGCGAAGAGGCTAAAGAGGACTCAATTAAAACACAGGATTTTGAAAAAGCGGCGAAACTCAGAGATGAAACAGAAGAGCTTAAAAAACAGCTTGACGATGAAAAAGAAAAACTGTCTTTTAATGATAATGCTTCTAAAGCGGTAGTTGACAAAGAAATTATTGCGCAAATCGTAAGTGATTGGACAGGTGTTCCTGTTAATAGCCTTACCGAAGAAGAGAGTCATCGACTTTTACGTCTTGAAGAGGTTCTTCATAACAGAGTTATCGGTCAGAATGAAGCTGTGACAGCCATAAGCAAGGCAATCCGCCGAGGCAGAGTGGGGCTTAAAGATGAAAGCCGTCCTATAGGTTCATTTATTTTTCTTGGTCCTACAGGTGTGGGTAAGACCGAGCTTTGCAAAGCACTTGCCGAAGCCATGTTTGGCAGCGAAAATGCTATGATAAGGCTTGATATGTCGGAATATATGGAAAAGCATACAGTTTCTCGTATGATAGGTTCTCCTCCCGGTTATGTAGGCTTTGATGAAGGTGGTCAACTTACCGAAAAGGTTAGAAGAAATCCTTATTCAGTTGTGCTTTTTGATGAAATCGAAAAGGCTCATCCCGACGTTTTTAATATATTGCTGCAGATACTTGATGACGGTATTTTGACCGATTCTCAAGGAAGAAAAATAGATTTTAAAAATACGGTTATAATTATGACTTCTAATATCGGTGCACGTCTTATTACCGATAAGAAAAAAGCTTTTGGTTTTTCTGAAAATACAGCCGAAGCCGAGCATAAGGATATTAAGGATAGTGTAATAGGGGAACTAAAAAAAGCATTCAGACCCGAATTTTTAAACCGTGTGGATGATACTATTGTTTTCACTAAGTTAACAAAAGAAGAAATAGGCAAAATTGCAGGAAAAATGTTGGAATCCTTGGCTAAGCGTCTTAAAAAACTGGATATTGAAGCTACTTTTGATAAAACAGTGGAAGAAAAAATGGCAGAAGCGGGCTTTGATGATATTTACGGTGCACGTCCATTACGCCGAGCTATTCAGAGTAAAGTAGAAGATGCTTTAAGTGAAATGCTTCTTTCGGGAGAAATTAAGGCGGGAGATAAAATTTTTTGCTCTTTTGCCGACCGATTAGAGATTAATAAACAATAATTAAAGACGGGCATTTGCCCGTCTTTATGGTATTTTTGAATAAATATGCATAATTTTTGCATAATGCTCATAAATATTCCATCAAAATCAACAAACGTAATACAAAAAGTGGTATATATTTTGTAATAAAAGGAGTATTTTGGAAAAATACATAAATTTTATGCTGAAAAACTTGCATATTTATACAAAGGATGGTATAATACCGATAATGAATTTTATGTGATTTTGGAGGAATTTTAAAATGGATAAAAGTAAAATTAAAAAGGTAGTATTGGCTTATTCGGGAGGTCTTGATACTTCTATAATCATTCCTTGGTTAAAGGAAAATTATAATAATCCCGAAATTATTGCTGTTTCCGGTAACGTAGGACAGGCAAGTGAACTTGAAGGTCTTGAGGAAAAGGCTATTAAAACAGGTGCTTCTAAAATTTATATCGAAGACCTTACTAAAGAATTTCTTGATGATTATGTATTTCCCTGTGTTCAGGCTGGTGCTCTTTATGAGGATTATATGTTAGGTACCGCTTTCGCTCGTCCTCCTATTGCTAAGCGTATTGCTGAAATTGCTATTAAGGAAGGCGCTGATGCTATTTGTCACGGATGTACCGGTAAGGGTAACGATCAGGTTAGATTTGAAATGGCTATTAAGGCTTTTGCACCAGATATGCCTATTATCGCTCCTTGGAGAGAGTGGGATATTAAGTCCAGAGAAGAAGAAATAGATTACGCAGAAGCACACAATGTTCCTCTTAAAATAAACAGAGAAACCAACTATTCCAAAGATAAAAATATTTGGCATTTAAGCCACGAGGGACTTGACCTTGAGGACCCTGCAAACGAGCCTTTGTACAATAAGGAAGGCTTTCTTGAAATGGGTGTTTCTCCCGAAATGGCTCCGGATAAGCCAACCTACGTGACAATTCATTTTGATAAGGGCATTCCTACCGCTATCGACGGTGTGGAAATGGATAGCGTTGCACTTGTTTCTAAGCTTAATGAACTTGGCGGTGCAAACGGCATCGGTCTTCTTGATATTGTTGAAAACCGTCTTGTTGGTATGAAGTGCAGAGGTGTTTATGAAACTCCCGGTGGTGCGATTCTTTATAAAGCACATCAGATTTTGGAGACTATTTGTCTTGATAAGGATACTGCCCATTACAAATCTCTTGTTGCTCAAAAACTTGCCGAAAACGTATATAACGCACTTTGGTTTACTCCTCTTACCGAAGCAATTCTCGCTTTCGTTAAGACTACACAGAAAACCGTAACAGGTGACGTTAAGGTTAAACTTTATAAGGGTAACATTATTAACGCAGGTGTTACTTCTCCCTATTCTCTCTATGATAGCGAAATCGCTACATTTGATGAGGATGATGTATATGACCAGAAGGAATCAGCAGGCTTTATTAATCTTTATGGTCTGCCCACAAAGGTCTATGCAAAGATGAAGAAAAAGAATAATTTAGACTAATTTTTAGAGGTAGTTACAATGGATAAAATGTGGGCGGGAAGGTTTAACAAAGCCCTAAATAAAGAGGCGGATGATTTTAATTCTTCCATTCATTTCGATTCAAGAATGTATAAACAGGATATTACCGGTTCTATTGTTCACGCTATGATGCTTTCCCGTCAGGGTATTATTACCACAGACGAAAGCGCCGATATTATTAACGGGCTCAGTGGAATTCTTGAGGATATTGAGAACGGCAAACTTCAGTTAGACATGGATGCCGAGGATATCCATATGTTTATTGAATCTGAGCTTACTAAAAGAATAGGTGATAACGGCAAAAAGCTTCATACCGCCCGCAGCCGTAACGATCAGGTTGCACTTGATATAAGAATGTATTTAAGGGACGAATGTGACGAGATTTCCGGCCTGCTTTTAAAACTTATTGAGGTTATTAAAGATAAAGCGGAAGAAAATCAGGACGCTATAATGCCCGGATATACACATTTACAGCGTGCTCAACCTATAACATTTGCTCATCATTTACTGGCCTATGCTATGATGTTTAAGCGTGATTTTGAAAGACTTAATGATGCTGTGAAAAGAATGAACTGTTCGCCTATAGGTTCCTGTGCTCTGGCAGGTACTACTTATAATACTGACAGAGTTTTCGAAGCAGTTAGACTAGGTTTTGACACAATAATGATGAACAGCATTGACGGTGTGTCTGACAGGGATTTTTGCATTGAATTAATGTCCTGTTTTGCTACCGCTATGATGCATTTATCACGTTTTTCCGAAGAAATAATTTTGTGGTCAAGTTGGGAATTCAAATTTGTTGAACTTGATGACAGTTATACAACAGGTTCGAGTATTATGCCCCAAAAGAAAAATTCCGATATGGCCGAGCTTGTCAGAGGTAAAACAGGTAGGGTTTACGGTAATCTTTTTGCACTTCTTACTACACTTAAGGGATTACCCCTTGCCTACAACAAGGATATGCAAGAGGACAAGGAAGCAATATTTGACAGTGTTGATACCATAAAGAAATGTCTTAGCATTTTTGCTCCCATGGTTGCTACTATGAAGGTCCTGAAGACAAATATGTATTTGGCTGCTCAAAAGGGATTTATAAATGCTACTGACCTTGCCGATTATCTTGTTAAACGCGGAATGCCCTTTAGAACCGCTTATAAACATGTAGGTACTCTTGTTGGATATTGCATAGAAAACGGTACCGTTTTGGAAGATTTACCCATTGAAAAGTATAAAGAATATTCAGAACTTTTTGATAACGATTTATATAATGAGATTTCTCTTGAAACCTGTGTGGCAAAACGTATTTCTGCAGGTTCTACAGGATATGAATCGGTTAAAGAACAGATAAAATATATTACGGAGTTTTTAAATAAATGAAAAAGGTTTTTATTGACGGCAGTGCAGGTACAACGGGACTTAGAATTTATGAACGTCTCGGAAAAAGAGAGGATATAACTTTAATTACCTTGCCTGAAGAAAAGCGTAAAGATGTAAATGCGAGAAAAGAAGCAATAAACAGTGCTGATATAGTTTTTCTGTGTTTGCCTGATGATGCGGCCAGAGAGTCTGTTTCGCTTCTGGAAAATGATAAAACTATTATTCTGGATACTTCAACTGCTCACAGAACTGATGAAAACTGGACATACGGTTTTCCTGAAATAAAAAAAGAAATTGCTAAAAAACTCCCGAATGCTAAAAAAATTGCAGTTCCCGGTTGTCATGCAAGCGGTGCTATTGCTCTTGTTTATCCTCTTATTGAAGCAGGTATAATGGATAATGATGCTCTTTTGTGCGTAACTTCTGTCACCGGTTACAGCGGCGGTGGCAAAAAAATGATTGCCGAATATGAGTCCGATGAATTCAATACTCTTTTGATAGCACCCAGACAGTATGCTCTTGCTCAACAGCATAAGCATTTAAAGGAAATTAAAGCAGTGGCAAATCTTAAGAACGCACCTGCTTTTTCACCTATTGTTTCATCCTTTTATAGCGGTATGTGTGTTACTATTCCCGTTTTTAAAAGTCAACTTAAAAATGGGGCTACTGTAGAGGATATAAAGAAAATATATAAACAAAAATATGTAGGCCCCATAGTTTCTTTTAAAGAAGATGCCGACGAAGGCGGGTTTTTATCTGCCGGAGCACTTAGCGGTCTTGACAGTATGGAAATTGCTGTTTTTGGTAATGAGGACAGAATTTTACTTGCCGCCAGATATGATAATCTCGGCAAAGGTGCTTCGGGTGCCGCTGTTCAATGTATGAATATCTGTATGGGTGCTGATGAGACTACAGGTCTTAGCATTTAAGAAAGGTTTTAAATATGAAAATTATAAACGGCGGTGTATGTGCCGCAAAGGGTTATTTGGCTTCGGGTATTCATTGCGGTATCCGCAAAAATAAAACTAAAAACGATATTGCTCTTATATACAGCGAAAATATTGCCAATGCGGCTGCTGTATATACCACAAATCTTGTTAAAGGCGCCCCTCTTACCGTTACAAAAAAGAATTTGTCCAACGGTAAAGCACAGGCTGTTATTTGCAACAGCGGAAATGCTAACACCTGCAATGCTGACGGCATTGAAGTGGCTGAAAAAATGGGTGAAATTATTGCCAATGAGCTTAAAATCAACAATGATGACGTTATTGTTGCTTCGACCGGCGTAATTGGACAGCCTCTTGATATTACTCCTATTAAAAATGGTGTTCCTGCTTTGGTTAAGGCACTTGGTAACAACAGTTTAGAAGCGGCATACGGTATTATGACTACCGATACAAAGGTTAAAGAAATTGCTATATCCTTTGAAATTGACGGAGTAGAGTGTAAAATAGGTGGCATTGCAAAGGGAAGCGGTATGATTCATCCCGATATGGCAACAATGCTTGTTTTTATTACTACCGACTGTGCTATTTCTTCCGAGTTGCTTCAAAAGGCTCTTTCTAACGATATAAAAAACACCTTCAATATGGTTAGTGTTGACGGTGATACATCTACTAACGATATGGTCGCAGTTCTTGCTAACGGTATGGCAGGGAATAAGCAGATTGATAGCGAAGGAGAAGCATATGATACCTTTATGAAGGCACTTAATACCGTAACGGTTTATCTTTGCAGAATGATTGCTGCAGACGGCGAAGGTGCTACAAAGCTTCTTGAATGTAAAGTCAGCGGTGCAAAGGACGACGCTACTGCTAAAAAGGTAGCTAAGAGCATTATTTGTTCTTCTCTGACAAAGGCGGCTATGTTCGGTGCCGATGCCAACTGGGGAAGAGTTCTATGTGCTATTGGTTATGCAAAATGCGATGTTGAAGTTAGCAAGGTTGACGTTGCCTTTAAATCAGAAAAAGGTATAATCGACGTTTGCAGAATGGGAAGCGGTATTGAATTTTCTGAAGAAAAAGCAAAAGAAATTTTGCTTATGGATGAAATCGAAATTATTGTTAATCTGGGCGACGGAGAAAGCAGTGCTACCGCTTGGGGTTGCGATCTAACCTACGATTACGTAAAAATTAACGGTGATTACCGTACATAAAAATAAATCTCCATTTTAAAAGGTGGAGATTTTGGCTATTTAATAAGGAGAACAAAATTATGAACGTTTCTAATGCAGACAGAGCCGAAATACTTGTTCAGGCACTTCCGTATATTAAAAAATATACCGGAAAAATAGTTGTAATTAAATACGGCGGCAACGCTATGATTAACGAAGACCTTAAAAACTCGGTTATGAGTGATATTATTCTACTCACTCTTGTTGGTGTAAAGGTTGTTCTTGTTCACGGCGGCGGTCCTGAAATTACCGAAATGCTTGGAAAAGTAGGAATTGAAAGTAAATTTGTTAATGGACTAAGAGTAACCGATAAGGATACCATTGATATTGTTCAGATGGTACTTGCAGGAAAGGTTAATAAAAGTCTTGTTAACCATATCGAAAGAAAAGGCGGTAAAGCAATAGGTCTTTCGGGTATCGACGGTCATATGCTTAGAGCCGAAATTAAGGATGCTAATCTTGGATATGTCGGTAACATTACAAAGGTTAACGTACAACCCATTCTTGACGTTATTGATAAGGGTTATATCCCCGTTGTTTCCACACTTGGTTGCGATAAAGAAGGAAACGTATATAATGTAAATGCCGATACAGCCGCCGCAAAAATTGCCGGTGCTCTTGCAGCAGAAAGTCTTATTTCTCTTACCGATATAAGCGGTATTTTACGGGACGTAAACGACCCCGATTCGCTAATTTCTCATATTGAGGTCGATGAAGCAAAATCCCTTATGGATGAAGGGGTTATTTCGGGTGGTATGATTCCTAAGGTTGAATGCTGTGTAAACGCAATTAATTGGGGCGTAAGAAAGGTGTTCATTATTGATGGCAGAGTGGAGCATTCCATTCTTATTGAAACCTTGACCGATGAAGGCATCGGTACAATGTTCTATAGAAAAAAAGGTGAATAGGATGTCTTATTTTGAGGACGATAAAAAATATATAGCAGGTACATATAACCGTTTTCCTGTGGAAATAGTAAGCGGAAGGGGAAGCTTTTGTAAAGATTCTTCAGGCAAAGAATATATTGACCTTGGTACAGGTATTGCCGTAAACACCTTTGGCTTTTGCGATGAAAGCTGGGTAAATGCCGTAACTGAGCAACTTAATAATTTTCAACATACCTCTAATCTTTACTATAGCAGTCCTTGT
Source organism: Acutalibacteraceae bacterium (assembly GCA_045592625.1). Lineage (GTDB taxonomy): Bacteria > Bacillota > Clostridia > Oscillospirales > Acutalibacteraceae > SIG607. Next base: position 24,127 of record JAZNVC010000023.1, on the reverse strand, counting down.
ATAACCCTTGCAAAAATGCTTTGTGAACGCACCGGTTGTTTAAAGGTTTTCTTTTCAAATTCAGGAGCCGAAGCAAACGAATGTGCCATAAAAACCGCAAGAAAATATGCAGCTGAAGTTAAGGGTATTAAAGAACCCACAATTTTAACCCTTGTAAATAGTTTTCACGGAAGAACTATAACTACTCTGGCTGCTACGGGTCAGGATGTTTTCCATAAGGATTTTCATCCCTTGACCGATGGCTTTGCATATACACCCGCCAATGATATAAACGCACTTTTAGAAAGTGTTGAAAAATATTCTCCAAGTGCAATTATGTTTGAAACGGTACAGGGAGAAGGCGGTGTAGTGCCTCTGGATAAGGCTTTTGTAGAAGAAATTGTTAAGATTTCAAAGGAAAAAGATATTCTTCTTATTGTCGATGAAGTACAGACAGGTAATGGCAGAACAGGTAAGCTTTACGGATATATGAATTATGGGTTTACTCCCGATATCGTATCCACCGCAAAGGGACTTGCAGGCGGACTTCCTATTGGTGCGACTATGCTTTTCGATAAGGTTAAAGATATTTTAACTCCGTCAAGCCATGGTTCTACCTTTGGAGGAAATCCTGTTTCTTGTGCAGGGGCGGTAAATATTTTAAGCAGAATTGATTATGCACTTTTAGAGGGAGTAAAGGAAAGAAATGAACTTATAACTAAAGCTTTAAGCTCGGCAAAGGGTATTAAAGGCATCAGCGGTATGGGACTTATGCTTGGTATTGAAACCGAGAAACCTGCCGCACAGGTTGTTAAAGAATGTATGGAAAAGGGCGTTCTCGTTTTAACTGCAAAAACAAAGGTGCGATTGCTACCGGCACTTAACATTCCTGTTGATGTTCTGAAAAATGCGATTAACGTAATTAAAGATGTGTGTGCAGAGTAGAAAGGAAATTGTTATGAATTTAAGAGGCAGAGATTTTTTAAAACTTCTTGATTTCAGCAGCGAGGAAATAGGCTATTTGATTGACAAAGCGGCTGAATATAAAGCAAAGAAAAAAGCGGGGATTCTTCATGATGAATTCCGCGAAAAAAATATTGCTTTAATTTTTGAAAAAACCAGTACAAGAACTCGTTGTAGTTTTGAAGTGGCAGCAAACGACCTTGGAATTGGCACAACCTATCTTGACCCAAGCGGTTCTCAAATAGGCAAAAAAGAAAGCATTGCCGATACAGCAAGAGTTTTGTCTGGTATTTACGACGGTATTGAATATCGTGGATTTGGTCAGGAAATTGTTGAAGAACTTGCTAAATATTCATCGGTACCTGTTTGGAACGGACTTACTAACGAGTTTCATCCAACACAGATACTTGCAGACTTTTTGACTATAAAGGAACAGTTCGGCTATCTTAAAGGCATTAATTTTGTTTATATGGGTGATGCAAGGTATAATATGGGCAATTCTTTAATGGTTGGCTGTGCTTTAATGGGACTTAATTTTACCGCTTGTGCACCTGAAAAATATATGCCGGAAAAAGATCTTGTAGACATATGTAAAGAACTTGCTCAAAAAAGCGGTGCCGTGCTTAAGTTTGAGACGGACCCTATTAAAGCAACAAAAGATGCTAACGTTATTTATACAGACGTTTGGGTGTCTATGGGTGAACCGCAGGAGGTTTGGGAGGAAAGAATTAAAGAACTTTATCCCTATCAGGTTAATAAAGCACTTATGGATAATGCTGCTGAAAACGTAGTGTTTATGCACTGTCTTCCTGCTTTCCACGACCTTAAAACAGGCATAGGAAAGGAAATAGGCGATAAATTCGGTATTGATGCTATGGAAGTTACCGATGAGGTTTTCGAAAGCGAACGTTCTATAGTATTTAAGGAAGCCGAAAATCGTATGCATACCATAAAGGCTGTAATAGCAGAAACTATATAGATATAAGTAAAAAAAGCTCCGATTGGGGCTTTTTTATTTAGATATTTTTTCTTGTTTTGATTTTATTTTTAGTGGTTTTAAATGCAAAGGATAACAAAAGAATTAAGAGGTTTGTTACCACTATTGTTGCACCTGTCGGAAAGGAAAGACTATATGAGAAGTATAGCCCTATAATAAATGAAACTACAGACACTGCTACCGAGGTAACTGTTACTTTTTTAAAAGAGTTACAAAGACATATTGCAGTAAGAGGCGGGAAGATAATAAGAGAGGATACAAGTAAAGCACCCATCATTCTCATTCCTATAACAACTGTTATGGCGGTAAGTAAAGCAAGAATAGTATTGAAAACCGAAACCTTTACTCCTGTTGCTTTTGCAAAATCTTCATCAAAGGTTATTGCAAAGATTCTATTATAAAACAGAATATATATGGCAATAACAAATACAGAAAGTATTATGGTTAAAACAGCATCATAGTTACTTATTGCTAAAATACTGCCAAACATATAATTTGAAAGATCAGTATTAGTGCCTGTTACAGAAACTATTATAACGCCGATAGCCAATGCTGAAACAGATATTACTGCTATTGCACTGTCACCTTTAAGTTTTCCGTTACTTGATATTTTCAGCAATAAAATTGCAGTTATAATAACTACTGCTATGGCAATGGGAAGTGGGGCAAGTCCCGTTGCTGCGGCAATGGCTAATGCACCAAAGCCCACGTGGGAAAGACCGTCACCAATCATTGAGTAACGCTTAAGCACAAGGTTAACTCCAAGAAGGGCGGAACAAAGCGAAATAAGTACACCTACTATTAAAGCTCGCTGAATAAAGGCGTAAGAAAGAATATTTAATAACTCATTCATAAATTCCGCCTCCGTAAAATCTTTTGTGAATTTCGCTGTTTCTATATTCTTCAGCCGTTCCGAAAAATACTTCATCGTTTGCTAAATGTAGAATATGAGTGGCATAGTTAAAAGCGGCATTCATATCGTGTGATACCATAATAACAGCTATACGATACTCTTTATTTATGGTTTCAATAAGTGAATACATATCGGAAGCGGCTATGGGGTCAAGTCCCGTAACCGGCTCGTCAAGCAGTAACGCTTTGCTTCCGCTTGTAAGAGCACGGGCCAGTAGCACACGTTGCTGTTGACCGCCCGATAGATTTTGGTAACTTTCGTTTTTTAAGTCATCTATTTTCATTAGTTCCATATTATGACGGGCTTTTTTTCTGTTTTTAGCGGTATAAAAAGGCTTTAGACCCAAACGATTTATGGAACCTGATAAAACAATTTCCTCTACACTGGCGGGGAAATCACGTTGTATCGAACTTTGTTGCGGAAGATAACCAATTTCACTTGATTTAAGTTCAGGGCAATATTCTATTTTCCCTGAAATAGGTTTCAAAAGTTTAAGTATGCTTTTGATAAGCGTACTTTTACCACTGCCGTTTTCGCCGATAATGTAAAGGTAATCATTTTCACCTATAGAAAAATTAAGGTTCGATAGAACAACTCTGTCTTTGTATCCAATTGATAGGTTTTCACAGTTAATAAGAGACATATAAAGCACCTTTCTTAAGGATTACAATAACCGCAGGGAGTATAGCCGTTATTTATAAGTAACTCTCTGTCACGGTCGAATATAATCGAAGTTTCATTAATTTTCATGGCATATTTACAGTCGCTGTAATGAAAAGTTTTGCTTTTCTTGTTGCCGTAATAAATTATTTCCTTTTCTTCTTTTTTGTAGTTATAATCTCTGTAACCGTCTGCTGTGCGCTCCATATAATCTGTAGGTTCTTCGATAATAGTGTAGTTGGGAGGAGAAAACTCAGACTTTTCGGTACATCCTGTTAAAAGAGAAAGGATAATTATTAAAAATATAACGTATGTTTTCTTCAAAATAATCACCATTATGATTTTAATCCTTTTTAACAAAAAAATCAACTCTTGAAAAAGAAAAAAGAAAATATTACAATATACTGGAAAGGTAGGTGCAGGTTTTGCCTATGGACAGAAGAAATATTCTCAAAAGGAAGGCTAATTCTTTGCCGAAAACTCCCGGTGTATATATTATGAAGGATAAGCAGGGGAAAGTTATTTACGTAGGCAAGGCAAGAGCACTAAAAAACCGTGTAACACAGTATTTCGGTTCCGATACAAACCATAGTATAAAAGTAAGAAAAATGGTTGGTAATGTTGAGGATTTTGAGTATATTCTATGTGATAGCGAATTTGAGGCTCTGGTGCTCGAAAACTCACTTATAAAACAAAATCAACCCAGATATAATATTCTGCTCAAGGACGATAAAGGCTACCACTACGTAAAAATTACCGATGATAAGTGGAAGAAGATTGAGTGGGTTAAACAAAAGAGCAAGGACGGTAAATATATAGGTCCGTATCACAGCGGTATGATAGTTAAAAATGCAATTGAGGAAGCAAGAAAAATATTTAAACTTCCGGACTGCAACCGTTCTTTTGATAAGCCAACAAAACCCTGTCTTAATTTTCATATAAGCAGATGCTTTGCACCTTGCAGAGCCAAGACCTCTCTGGAGGAATATCTTGAAACTATCGACAGTGCCGTAGCCTTTATAAAAAACGGCGGATATAGTGAAAGCCAAATTAAAGAGCTTTATAAAGAGATGGAAACCGCAGCAGAAAACCTTGATTTCGAATATGCTGCTAAGCTGAGAGACAGAATTGATGCAGTTACTAAAATTGCACAAAAACAAAAGGTAATCTCCTCGGTTCATAAAAATCAAGATGTTTTCGCTTGTGCTTTGGTTGGCGAAATAGCCTGTGTTCAGTTTTTTAAGTTTAGAGACGGACATCTTTGTGACCAAGATCATTTTATCTTTGAAGACGTTTCAACTAAAAAAGAAATATACGCTGAATTCCTTTATAGGTTTTATAATAAAAAATCTAATTTTCCGCAGAGTATAATAATGGACCAACTGCCTGAAGAAATCGAAATGATAGAAAAGTGGATTAATACACAGTCGGATACTAACATTAAAATTACTGTTCCTCAAAAGGGTGAGCAGAGAAAGCTTATTAGTATGTGCCTAAGAAATGCAACCGAAGTTCTTTCTAAACGTCTTGAACGTACCGGCAAAGAAACTCAGGCAATAAGTGAACTGGGCGAACTTTTGGGGATGGAGAAAACACCGCGTTATATTGAATCTTACGATATATCTAATACTTTGGGAAGCGAAAACGTGGCGGCAATGGTTGTCTTTCGTGATGCAAGGCCCTTTAAAGCTAATTACAGAAGGTTTAAAATTAAAGGCTTTGTTGGACAAGATGATTATCGCTCTATGGCAGAGGTAATTGATAGAAGGTTTAGTGAATATAAAAAAGGCGAAGATGAAGCCTTTTCTATATTGCCAGACCTAATACTCCTTGACGGCGGTAAAGGACAGATTTCAGCCGTAAGACCTGTACTAAATAAATATGGGCTTAATATCGCACTTTTCGGTATGGTTAAAGATTCTAAACATAGAACAAGAGCCATAGCGAGTGAAGACGGTGATATAGAAATTAAGCCAACACGAAAAACCTTTACTCTTATTAATGCAATTCAGGATGAAACCCATCGGTTTGCCATATCCTTTCATAAGAAAAAACGTAGTGACAGTATGGTTAAAAGTGAACTGCTTAATATTGAAGGAGTAGGCAAAAAAAGGGTAGAGGCACTCTTTAAACACTTTAAATCTTTAAAGAAAATTAAAGATGCTACTGTAGAAGAACTAAGCTCTGTAAAGGGTGTTGACAAAAAAACAGCAGAAAATATTTATTCATACTTTAAAAAATAAAAACCGCTTCTGCGGTTTTTATTTTAGTTTATTGTATAGCCAAAAGCCAAGCTTTGTTAGTTCACCCGAAGCAAAAACTATTAACGAAAGAAGTATTGCTTTTAATAATTGGTTAAAGGTTAATACGGTCATTCCAAATGAACTGCCAAAGGGTGTGGTTACTACTATAATTGTTATCCAGGCTAGTATAAACAATACTACTGAAAGAAGTATGTTTTTAAAATGCTTGTTTTTAAAGAAAAAGTTTTCAAATTTTACTGAAACCATATTAAGATACTGGGATGAAACAAGTACAGTAAACATCATTGTAGCAGCAATTTGTTGGCCTGATTTTAAGAATATTCCATATGTAAGAACGGCGGTAAGGGCAGTTACAATTGCCTGAACCACTATTTTGATAACTGCTTCTGCCTTGAATAGATGTTTGTCGCTTTCCTTTAGCTTTCCAAAGGGTTTGCGCTCGTGGATACCGTCTGAGAGTATGCTTAATGCAGGAAAGGCGTCTGTAATAAAATTAAGAAGTAAAAACGCCGAAGCTGCAATAGGGAAGGTTTTAAAGGCGAAGAGACAAATCAGCACCGAAAGAAGTTCTCCAATATTAGAACTTATTAAATATACAAGTGCTTTTCTTATGGTACTTATAAGACTTCTTGAAATGCTTATGGCAGTAGTAATTGCAGAAAAACGGTTTTCGTTCATAATTATATCAGCAGCACCTCTTGCTACGTCGGTACCACGATTGCCCATAGCAATACCTACATCAGCAATGTTTAAAGCCTGTGCATCGTTTACACTGTCTCCTGTAATTGCAACTATGTGACCGTTTGCTTTATAAGCAGAAACAATACGGTATTTTTGGTTTGGTAACAGTCTGGCAAACACTGTATATTTATTTATGTTTTCAGCCAGTTCTTCATCGGTCATTTCAGCAATTTCTTCACCGCTTATTGCCTGACTGTCATCACTTAGAATTCTCATTTTTTTAGCAATAGCTCTTGCTGTAACGATATGGTCGCCCGTAATCATAACGGTTTTTATGCCGCCCTTTTTACAGTCCCTAACCAGTGAAATGCTCTCGTCTTGGGGAGGGTCGCTTAATGCAATAAGTCCGGCAAATATCATACCGTCTTCCAAATCCTTTAATTCGGGGTTAGAGGGGATTTCGTGTAATGGTTTGTACGCCACTGCTATAACACGCATTCCATCAAGAGCGAAATCTTCAACTGCAGAAAGTATTGTTTTGTTTTCACCTACATTGCAAACCGAAATAAGATAATCGGGGGCACCCTTTATTATAGCAACGGGAGTTCCGTTAATCATATTTACTGTAACTGTAATTTTTCTTTCGCTGTCAAAGGGTAATTTGCAGAGCAGGGGGTAGTTATTGTGGATATCTCTTTCTTCTAAAGTCACGCTTTGTTTATAGGCATCTATAATAGCAAGTTCGGTGGGATCGTTATACATAACGTTGTCCACATCTTCCTTTGATTGCGAAGTGCAAAGAGATGCTAGGCGGAGAATAGAAACACAGTTACTGTCTTTAAAGGCATCGGTAACATTAATGGTTTCCTGCCCATTAAAAATTTTTTCGGCTTTCATAGTATCCTTTGTTAAGGTTCCTGTTTTATCAGAGCATACTACTGAAACGTCTGGAAGTACATCAAAAACCGAATAGTTTTTGGTAATCATTCCGTTTTTATAAAGAACGTTTACGGAAATACCTAAAGCCGATGCGGCAATTAATGGTAGGCCTTCAGGAAGCACCGAAACAAGAAGTGCAACGGAATTAATTAAAGAATCAGCCAAAGTTATGGCAAATTCTTGCTGTGAACGGAAATTGATAATAACATTAGTAAAAAATGCAACTATGCATAAAATAGTAAGAATAATTGCGGATACTCTTCCGATAGAGTTTAGCTTATCTTTAAGTTTTGTATTTACGCTGTTATAAGACTCTAAAAGGGTTACGGCTTTTCCAATTTCGGTATCCATACCTATTTCGGTAACGATTGCTTTGGCGTGGCCCGTTAAAACGTTACTTCCCGAAAATACCATATTAGCTCTCTGCTTTATGGGGGTTATTTCGGATAGAATAAGGTTGGCATCTTTTATGTATGTGGTTTCTTCGCCTGTTATATATTTTTCGTCACAGCGAAAATCAACTGCTTCTATAAGTCGAGCGTCTGCTGAAATATAGTCGCCCGTTTCAAGAATAAGTATGTCACCACCCACAACAAATCTTGAATCAATGCTTTTAACTATTCCGTCACGCAGTACCTTTACCTTTGGAATATTCATAGAAGCGAGTCTGTCTGCAGAATTTTCGCTTTCTTTCAAAAAGAAGACGGTAACAGCAATATTTATTGCTAACATAAGTACAATAAGAAGGGGAGCAAACCATATGCCGTATTTATAAGCCAAATTTACTATAAAGGAAATGAATGCACTTATTATAAGAAGGATATTAACAGGATTTTTGATTTGCTCGGCAATACATTTAGAAAGCGGAGCTTTTTGTGTCTTTTTTAATATATTTTCATTATTCTCGTCATAACGTTGGTCAACCACTCCTGTAGGTAAACCCTTTGACTCGTCAACCTCGAAATGCGAACAAATTTCTTGAGTTTCTGTACTGTGGTAAATCATAGTAACCCTCCATCCATATTGATTAATTATACTACATATAAAGAAATAAATCAACAATATTAAAAATACTTTGCAAAATCAGAGATTTGTGTTACAATACATACATATATTTTTAGGAGTATGCTATGGATTGGTTTGAAATTGTTATTAAAGTACCTGTCGCACAATGTGAAACTGCTTCTGCAATTGCCAATATGACTGTGCCTTACGGTATTTATATTGAAGATTATTCCGATATGGAAACTGTATCTTGGGAAATCGCTCATATTGATTTGATTGATGAGGATTTGCTCAGTAAGGACAAAAACACTGCATTCATTCACATATATATGGATAAATCCGATAACGTTGAGGAATCTCTTGCTTATTTAAAGGAACGTTTTTCCGCCGAAAAAATTGAGTTTGAGGTAGAACTTGGTAGAGTTGCTGAAATAGATTGGAATGAATATTGGAAAAAATTCTTCCATACCTCTCTTATAGGAAAACGTCTTGCGGTTGTTCCCGCGTGGGAAGAATATGAGAATAAAGAGGAAAGAAAAATCCTCAAAATAGATCCCGGTGCTGCATTCGGTACAGGCACACACGCTACCACATCTTTATGTCTTGAATTTTTAGAGCAATATACAAATCAAAATGATACGGTGCTGGATATAGGTTGCGGAAGCGGTATTTTAAGTATTGCCGGTGTAATACTTGGTGCAAAAAGTGCTATCGGTGTTGATATAGACCAAGGTGCTGTTAAGGTGGCAAAAGAAAATGCTGTTATGAACGGTGTTTCTAATAAAACAGAATATATACACGGTGACCTTGCTGAGCAGGTTCAAGGTGAGTTTGATATAGTTTGTGCTAATATTGTTGCAGATGTAATAATTAAGTTACTTGCTACGGTGAATAATTATATGAAGCCTCACGGTGTGCTTATTGCTTCGGGTATTATATCTCCCAGAGCTGATGAAGTAAGGAAATGTATTATTGATAACGGATTTAAAATTGAACAAGAACTTGTGCGTGAAGAATGGCACGCATTTGCGATTAAGAAATAGAGGTATTTATGTTAGTATTTGAAGAACTTAAACAGCGTCTTACTTCACATTATACCGATATGGTGGATTTAAAAGATGCTTTAGCTTATGATTCTACTAAAATGGAAATCGATAAGCTTGAATATAAAACTGCTGAAGCAACCTTTTGGGATGACCCGGAAAAAAGTCAGGTTGTATTGCAAAAACTTGGTGCACTTAAAAATAAAGTAGAAGCATATGATAAGCTGGTTTCCTCATATGACGATATTCTCGTTCTTATTGATATGGCAAACGAAGAGGAAGACGAATCAATGCTCGAAGATATAAACAGTGAGCTGGATGCTTATGAGCGAAGTCTTGAATCACAGCGTCTTGAAACCTTGCTCATAGGCGAATATGATAAGAATAATGCTATTCTTACCTTTCATGCGGGTGCGGGGGGTACTGAAGCACAGGATTGGAATCAGATGCTTGTACGACTCTTTACCCGTTGGGCTGAGCGACACGGTTTTAAAACCTCGATGGTTGACTTCCTTGACGGTGATGAAGCCGGTCTTAAAAGTGCTACTCTTACTATAGAAGGTCTTAACGCTTACGGATATTTAAAGAGTGAACATGGTGTTCACAGGCTTGTGCGAGTTTCGCCATTCGACTCTTCGGGCAGAAGACATACTTCCTTTGCTTCTCTTGAAGTTATGCCCGAAATTACCGATGACGTCGAAATAGATATAAGGGAAGAGGATTTGAAAATCGATACCTATCGAAGCAGCGGTGCAGGCGGTCAGCATATCAATAAAACATCTTCTGCCGTCAGAATTACACATATTCCAACAGGAATAGTTGTTGCCTGTCAGACCGAAAGAAGCCAGTTTCAGAATAAAGACACCTGTCTTAGAATGTTAAAATCAAAACTGGTTGAAATAAAGGAAAGGGAGCACCTTGATAAAATTGAAGATATTAAGGGTGTTCAAAAGGAAATTGCCTGGGGTTCGCAGATACGTTCTTATGTATTTATGCCCTATACTCTTGCAAAAGACCACCGTACAGGTTTTGAATATTCCAATATCAACGCTGTTATGGACGGAGATATAGATGGCTTTATAAATGCATATTTAAAAGCATCATCAACCGGCAAACTTGAAAATAATGGATAAGAAGGAAGGAATTAAAATGAAAAGATTATTAGCAGTTTTACTTATCACGCTTGTTTTAGCAGTATCACTCACTGGTTGCGGCAGTTTTAACCGTCTTAACTACATTAAAGGTCTTGACGATTATGTAGAACTTTGCGATCTTGATGCTATAAAAATTGATCGTAATTCTTCAGATTATATTCAAGTAAATAAAAATTTAATGCAAAGCGATCTTGGAGAATATACAAAAAAGATTATGGATGGTAAAGTGGCAGACGGTGATATTACCAATATTGACTATGCAGGTAAGGTTGACGGAGTTGCATTTACAGGCGGTACGGCTGAGGCACAAACTTTGGAAATAGGTTCAGGTCAGTTCATTGAGGGCTTTGAAGAACAACTTATCGGTGTTAAAATCGGTTCTACAGTTGATATAAAGGTTACTTTCCCTGAAAACTACGGTGATTCTACCGACCTTGCAACAGGCTCTAAGACAATTAAACTTTCGGGTGCTAAGGCTGTCTTTACAGTAACAGTTAATTATGTTGAACGTCCCTACGATGAAATCAGTGATGAATTTGCCGTTGCCGCAGGCTTTAAGACGGTGGACGAATATATGAAAGACCTTGAAAAACGTAGCGACGAACAGTATATAGTTAATTACGTTGTGCACAATTCCACCTACGAGCTGCCTGATGATAAAGAAGGCAACACTTATAACTACTATAAGAATTATTATACCGAAATGGCACAGTATTACAATATGTCCTTTGACGATTTTCTTTCAGCTAATACTCTTGATGAAAATGCTTTCAAAAAGCAAGTTCTTGGCACCGAAATAATTCTTTATGCTTGTTTCGATGAACTCGGCCTTAAGATTCCTGAAAATATAGTTGATACTAAGGCTGAAGAACTTGCTAAAATGTACAATGTTACTAAGGAAGAAATAATAGAGGAGTACACTAAAAATTATATAGAGTGTATATATGTAGAAGAGCAGGCTGTCGAAAAACTGTTAGAAAAGGTTCTGGCTAACAGCGAAACTAAATAAATTTTTATATAACCGTACATCAATTTGATGTGCGGTTATATTTTTTCCAAAACTTTCAAAAAAAGGCTTGACTTACCGATTAAAGTATAATATAATTAATATTCGCTAATGATGGGATATTATGGCTCATAGTATGCAAAAATCATAGTATATTATGTAACTATAGTCGTTTTATGCCACTAAGGTTAAAACGGATTTGTCCGTAATTTTTTGGAGGAGTGATTTAAAACCTATGGAGTCAACAGTTAAGGTAAAACCTGTACAACTGGGAAAAAACACTCGTATGACATTCTCCAAGATCAATGAAGTTATAGATATGCCTAACCTCATTGAGATTCAGAAGAATTCATACAAATGGTTTGTCGAAGAGGGATTAAAGGAAGTGTTCCGCGATATGTCCTCTATTACCGATTATACCGGTAATCTTGTGCTTGATTTTATTGACTATCGTCTCGACGAAAAACCCAAGTATGATGTAACGGAGTGCAAGGCAAGAGATACTACCTATGCCGCTCCGCTTCGTGTTAACGCTCGTCTTTTAAATAACGAAACAGGCGAGATTAAGGAAAGCGAAGTATTTATGGGAGATTTCCCGTTAATGACCGAGTCCGGTACTTTTGTTATTAACGGTGCAGAGCGTACTGTAGTTTCTCAGCTCGTTCGTTCTCCCGGTGTATATTATGATGTAACTGCCGATGTTAAAACCGGTAAGCGTCTTTATACATCTACCATTATTCCTAACCGCGGTGCTTGGCTTGAATATGAATCATCTATGAATGATGTTATTTATGTTCGTATTGATAAAAACCGCAAGATCCCCGTTACCGTTCTTATCCGTTCTTTAGGCGTTGAAACTAACGAACAGATTACAGAACTTTTCGGCAGTAACGAGTGTCTTCTTGCCACAATGGAAGCAGATGGTATTTCCACTAAAGCCGACGCTCTTATTGAACTTTATAAAAAATTGCGTCCAAGCGAACCTGTTACGGTTGAAGGTGCAGAAAACTATCTTGCACAGTTGTTCTTTGATGCCCGTCGTTATGACATTTCACGCGTAGGCCGTTATAAGTACAACAAGAAACTTGCTATCGGTGCACGTATTGCAGGTCATACTGTTTCCCGTCCTATTATCGATCCTTTAACAGGCGAAATTCTTGCAGATCCCGATACCGTTATTACTAAAGAACTTGCTAACACCATTCAGCGTAAGGGTGTTAACGAGGCATATATTTATGCCGTTGACTTTGAAGGAAACAGCCGAGAGGTTAAGGTTATTTCTAACGGTATGGTTGACATTAAGGATTATATCGATTTTGATGTTACCGACCTTGGCATAAATGAAAATGTTTCCTTTGCTTGTCTTAAGGACATTCTTGAAAATAACGAAGGACAAGAGGCAATCCGTGAAGCTATTGCTTTAAATTCGGACAATCTTATTCCTAAACACATTACCGTTGATGATATTTTTGCTTCCATCAACTATTTTGTAGGTCTTAACTACGGTGTAGGTACAACCGATGATATCGACCATCTCGGTAACCGTCGCATTCGTAGCGTAGGCGAACTTCTTCAGAATCAGTTCCGTATCGGTTTCTCCCGTATGGAACGTGTTGTTCGTGAAAAAATGACCTTACAGGCTCAGGATGTTGACAATGCTACTCCTCAGTCACTTATAAATATTCGTCCTGTTGTAGCGGCTATAAAAGAATTCTTCGGTTCTTCTCCGCTTTCACAGTTTATGGATCAGACTAACCCGCTTTCTGAACTTACTCACAAGCGTCGTTTGTCTGCTCTTGGTCCGGGCGGTCTTTCCCGTGACCGTGCTTCCTTCGAAGTTCGAGACGTTCACTATACACATTACGGACGTATGTGTCCTATCGAAACTCCTGAAGGTCCTAACATCGGTCTTATTTCTTATCTCGCCACCTTTGCTCGTATTAATGAATATGGCTTTGTTGAGACTCCTTTCAGAAAGGTTGACAAAGCAACAGGCAGAGTGCTTGAAGAGGTTGTTTATATGACCGCTGATGAAGAAGATGATTATTATGTAGCTCAGGCTAATGAACCGCTTGATGAAAACGGATATTTCATTAATTCTAAGGTTACTACCCGTTTCAGAGATGCCTTTATCGAAATTGAGTCGTCCGATGCCGACTATATGGACGTATCTCCTAAGATGGTTGTATCTGTAGCTACCGCTATGATTCCCTTCCTCGAAAATGATGATACCAACCGTGCACTCATGGGTTCAAACATGCAGAAGCAGGCTGTTCCGCTTCTTAAGACCGAAAGCCCCATTGTTGCAACAGGTATGGAATATAAGGCAGCAGTAGATTCAGGTGTAGTTGTTCTTTCGGAACGTGCAGGTGTTGTTGAATCTGTATCTGCTGATACCATTCGCATCAAGGCTGAAAACGGCGAAGTAGATGAATATAATCTTATTAAATTCCTTCGTTCAAACCACGGAACCTGTATCAATCAAAAGCCAATTGTAAATGTTGGCCAAAAGGTTGAGGCTAAAGAGGTTATTGCCGACGGTCCTGCTACCAGCAATGGTGAAATCAGCCTTGGTAGAAACGCTCTTATCGGCTTTATGACTTGGGAAGGTTATAACTACGAGGACGCTGTTCTGATTAATGAAAAATTAGTTAGAGAAGATATGTACACCTCTATTCATATTGAAGAATATGAAATCGAGGCCAGAGATACCAAACTCGGACCTGAAGATATTACACGTGATATCCCCAACGTTGGTGAAGATGCACTTCGCGACCTTGACGAGCGTGGTATTATCCGTGTAGGTGCTGAGGTTACCGCAGGTGACATTCTTGTTGGTAAAGTAACTCCTAAGGGTGAAACCGAGCTTACAGCAGAAGAAAGACTTCTTCGTGCAATTTTCGGTGAGAAGGCAAGGGAAGTAAGAGATACTTCATTAAGAGTTCCTCACGGTGAATATGGAACTATTGTTGATGTTAAGGTGTTTGACAGAGATAATTCTTCTGAACTCAGCCCCGGTGTTAACCTTGTAGTACGTTGCTATATTGCACAGAAGAGAAAGATTTCTGTGGGCGATAAAATGGCAGGTCGTCATGGTAATAAGGGTGTTGTATCCCGTATCTTACCTAGTGAGGATATGCCTTACTTGCCCGATGGTACTCCTCTTGATATCGTTCTTAATCCTTTGGGTGTACCTTCACGTATGAATATCGGTCAGGTTCTTGAAGTTAATTTAGGTTATGCTGCAAGTAAACTTGGCTGGAAGATTTGCACACCTGTATTTGACGGTGCACACGAATCTGACATTATTCAGTCCTTTATAGATGCAAACGTATGCCGTGATATAATGTTCAATCCCGATAACAAGGCATTCCTTGAACCTCTTGCCGGTAAAATTCTTGTAGAAGAAGTTACCTTAGAAGACGGTAAAAAGGATATCAGACGTATTGATGATGAATTAAGAAATGATATTGATGCCTTGACTCAACTTGCTGTTGACGGAACACTTAAGGTTGTTGACGGTAAGACCTTCCTTTATGATGGTCGTTCCGGTGAGCGTTTTGATAACCCTGTAACAGTAGGTTATATGTATTATCTTAAGCTCCATCACCTTGTTGATGATAAGATTCATGCTCGTTCTACCGGTCCTTACTCACTTGTTACTCAACAGCCTCTTGGCGGTAAAGCTCAGTTTGGTGGTCAGCGTTTCGGTGAAATGGAAGTTTGGGCTCTTGAAGCTTATGGTGCAGCATACACCCTTCAGGAAATCCTTACCGTTAAATCCGACGACGTTGTTGGACGTGTTAAGACATACGAAGCTATCGTTAAGGGACAGAACGTGCCTAAAGCAGGTGTTCCTGAGTCCTTCAAGGTTCTTATTAAGGAACTTCAGTCTCTTGCTCTTGATGTTAAGGTACTTGACGCAGATAACAATGAAATCGATTTGAAGCAGACCTTTGAAGAGGATGAGGACATCGGATTGCCTTTTGTTCCCGTAAGCGATGAAACATTTGAAGAACAAACTGTTCTTGAAGGCACTCCTGACGGATATACTCTTCAGGATGAAAACGGCGAAGAAATCACCGAGGAAGTTACCGAGGAAGATTTCTCACAGTTTGATGATGAAAATAACTAAGGGAGGAAACGCGAATGGATAACAATATTGAGTACGAGTCTATAAAAATAGGCCTTGCGTCTCCTGAACAGATCAGAAGCTGGTCTTATGGTGAAGTTACAAAGCCTGAGACCATTAACTACAGAACCCTTAAACCTGAACAGCAGGGACTTTACTGCGAACGCATTTTCGGACCCACTAAGGATTGGGAGTGTCATTGCGGTAAGTATAAGCGCATTCGTTATAAGGGTAAAATCTGCGAACGTTGCGGTGTTGAAGTAACACGTGCTAAGGTTCGTAGAGAACGTATGGGTACAATTGAGCTTGCAGCTCCTGTATCTCATATTTGGTATTTTAAAACTATACCTTCCCGTATGGGACTTGCTTTGGACATTTCTCCAAAAGCACTTGAACAGGTACTTTATTTTTCCCAATATATCGTAACCGATCCCGGTAATACTCCTCTTGAGAAAAAACAACTTCTCAACGAAAAGCAATACCGTGATATGAGAGAAAAATATGAGGATGATTTTGTTGCTGAGATGGGTGCGGAAGCTATTAAAAAGCTTCTTTGTGAAATTGACCTTGAACAGTCTTGTGCAGAATTGCGTACAGAACTTGAAACAGCAAACGGTCAGAAGAGAGTACGTATTTTAAAGCGTCTTGAAGTTCTTGAAGCATTCCGCATTTCAGGCAACCGTCCTGAATGGATGATTCTCGACGTTCTTCCTGTAATTCCTCCTGATATTCGTCCTATGGTTCAGCTTGATGGCGGTCGTTTTGCTACAAGTGACCTTAACGACCTTTATCGTCGTGTAATTAATCGTAATAACCGTCTCAAACGTCTTCTTGAACTCCACGCTCCCGACATTATCGTTCGTAACGAAAAGCGCATGCTACAGGAAGCAGTTGATGCACTTATTGATAACGGCCGTCGCGGAAAGGCAGTTACCGGTGCTAATAACCGTGCTCTCAAGTCTCTTTCCGATATGCTTAAGGGTAAACAGGGACGCTTCCGTCAGAATCTTCTTGGTAAGCGTGTTGACTATTCGGGTCGTAGCGTTATCGTTGTAGGTCCTGAACTTAAGATGTATCAGTGCGGTCTTCCTAAGGAAATGGCTCTTGAACTCTTCAAGCCCTTTGTTATGAAACGTCTTGTAGAGGAAAAGAAGGTTCCTAACATCAAGGCTGCAAGAAAGGCTGTAGAACGTGCAAGCGGTGAAATTTGGGATGCACTTGAAACCGTTATTAAAGAACATCCTGTTCTTCTTAACCGTGCTCCTACACTTCATAGACTTGGTATCCAGGCTTTCGAACCTGTTCTTGTTGAAGGCAAAGCACTTAAACTCCATCCTCTTGTATGTACTGCATATAACGCCGACTTTGACGGTGACCAGATGGCAGTTCACGTACCTCTTTCTGCAGAGGCTCAGGCAGAAGCACGTTTCCTTATGCTTGCTGCTAATAACCTTCTTAAACCTTCGGATGGTAAGCCTGTAGTAGTTCCTACTCAGGATATGGTGCTTGGTTCTTACTATCTTACCATTGTTAAGGCAGAGGAACATGGTTCTAATAAGGTGTTCCGTAATAAAGATGAAGCCGTTATGGCATATCAGAATGGTGATGTGGGACTTCATGCTCCTATACGAGTACGTTATACACGTGAAGATGGTCTGACACGCCTTGTATGGTGTACCGTTGGTTTCATTATGTTCAACGAATCCATTCCTCAGGATTTAGGATTTGTTAAACGTAATGTAGAGGGTCATGAATTAGACCTTGAATGGACCTTCTCTCTTAAGGATGATAAGGCTACATTTGTTCAGAGTAACGATGATATTATTCAGAATAAAGTAGGTAAAAAACAGCTTAGTAAAATTATTGACAGATGTATTGCTCTTAAGGGTACCAGTGATTCTTCAATTGTTCTTGACAAAATAAAGGCAACAGGATTTAATTATTCTACAAAGGGCGCAATTACAGTATCTGTATTTGATGCCGTAATTCCCGAAAGCAAAACTGGTATCATGAAGAACGCTGAAAGCGAAATTGATAAGGTGACTAAGAAATACCGTCGTGGTTTTATGAGCAACGAAGAGCGTAGCCGTCACGTTATTGAAATTTGGAATAAGGCAACCGAGGATGTTGCAGATGCACTTAAGGATAACCTTGATGAGTTCAACCCCATCTTTATGATGGCTGATTCGGGTGCCCGTGGTTCCATGAGCCAGATTCGTCAGCTTGCAGGTATGCGTGGTCTTATTGCTAACACCGCAGGTAAGGTTATTGAAGTTCCGATTCGTGCTAACTATCGTGAAGGTCTTAACGTACTTGAGTACTTCATTTCTTCACGTGGTGCGCGTAAAGGTCTTGCCGATACCGCGCTTCGTACCGCTGACTCCGGTTATCTTACCCGTCGTCTTGTTGACGTATCTCAGGATGTTATTATCCGTGAAGATGACTGTATGACTACCGAAGGTCTTATGGTTTCCGAAATCAAGGACGGCAATCACGTTATCGAACCTCTTGAGGAACGTCTTATCGGTCGTTATCTGCTTCACAATTTTGTTGACGCTAAGACAGGTGAAGTAATAGTTGACAGTAATACTCTTATTACTGCTGACGATGCTAAGAAAATCTGTGATACCGGTGTTACCGAAATTGAAATACGTTCTATACTCAGTTGTCTTTCTGACCATGGTGTATGTAAGAAGTGTGATGGTGCTAACCTTGCTACAGGTAAACCTGTTACAGCAGGTGAGGCTGTTGGTATCGTTGCTGCTCAGTCTATTGGTGAACCCGGTACACAGCTTACCATGAGAACCTTCCATACGGGTGGTATTGCAAGTACTGAAGATATTACTCAGGGTCTTCCAAGAGTTGAAGAACTGTTTGAAGCACGTCGTCCCAAGCACTGTGGTCTTATTGCTAAAATCGGCGGTCAGGTTACTGTTGCTGATGAAAAGAAGAGCAAGATTATTACCATACGTAATAATGAAACCGAAGAAAAAGTTGCTATTCCTTATGGTGTTAATCCTCTTGTTCAGAATGGCGATTTCGTGCTTCCCGGTCAGCTTCTTATATCCGGTTCCAAATATCCTCAGGATATTCTTGAGGCACAGGGTACCGTAGCTGTTCAACATTATATTATTGCTGAAATTCAGAACGCATATCGTACACAGGGTGTTGATATCAACGATAAACACATCGAGGTTATCATTCGCCAGATGATGAAAAAGTATCTTATTACAGAACCTGGTTCTACCGACCTTCTCCAGAATGTACGTTATGACGTAGAAGAAGTTCGTGCAGCTAATAAGGCTATTAATGCACGTCTTGAAGCAGGTGAAGTTGGTCTTGTACCCGCTTCTTATAAACCCTTGCTTCTTGGTATCACCAAGGCTTCTCTTGCTACTGAATCTTTCCTTTCTGCTGCTTCCTTCCAGGAAACCACCCGTGTTCTTACCGAAGCTGCAATTAAGGGCAAGGTTGATCCTCTCTTCGGTCTTAAGGAAAACGTTATTATCGGTAAACTTATTCCTGCAGGTACAGGTATGAAGTTTAAAGATGCACAGTCCCAATTAACCGAAGAAATTGTAGAAAATGAAGCTGAATCTGTAGTTGTAGCAGAATAATTTTACATTTTTTCAAAAAAATATGTAAAGACTATTGACAAGCAGTGTTTTAGGTGTTAAAATTCAATAGTATGCGAAACTGTGTTTTGCAACGTAAATAGATATAACGCAGGCAGGGAACACCCTGTCTGCGTCATATACATTTTTGAATGAGGAGGTGTGTTATGCCTACTTTTAACCAGTTGGTTCGCAGCGGACGTGAAAATGTAGAGAAGAAAGCTAAGGCTCCTGCACTTTTAAAGGGTTACAACTCTATGAAGCGCAAGCTTACAGATAATGATTCTCCGCAGAAGAGACGCGTCTGCACAGCCGTTAAGACTGCAACTCCGAAAAAGCCGAACTCCGCACTTCGTAAAATTGCCAGAGTTAGACTTAGTAACGGTATCGAAGTTTCTGCTTATATTCCCGGTATTGGTCACAAGCTTCAGGAACATAGCGTTGTTTTGATCCGTGGCGGACGTGTTAAGGACCTCCCTGGTGTACGTTACCACATTATCCGTGGTACACTCGATGCACAGGGTGTTGCCAAGAGAATGCAGAGCCGTTCAAAGTACGGTGCTAAGCGTCCTAAGGCAGGTAAGTAAAAGACGAATCTCTGCTGCATAGTACAAGCAGCGGTGTATATATATTATACGCCTTGCTTGGTGCGTACGGGAATTTGTCACTCGAGTACCTATGATATCATCATTATGAAGGAGGGAAGTAAAGTGCCAAGAAGAGGTATTATTGCTAAACGCGATGTATTGCCGGATCCGGTTTACAATTCTAAGGTAGTTACTCGTCTTATCAATAACATTATGTTAGACGGTAAGAAGGGTGTAGCTCAGAAAATTGTATATGGTGCTTTCGACATTATTACAGAAAAAACCGGGAAGGAAGCTCTCGAAGTTTTCGATGCTGCTATGGAAAACATTATGCCACAGCTCGAAGTTAAAGCCGTTCGTAAGGGCGGTGCAACCTATCAGGTTCCGTTCGAGGTTCGTCCCGAAAGAAAGCAGACTCTTGGTCTGCGTTGGCTGACAACTTACAGCCGTGCTCGTTCTGAAAGAACAATGAAAGAGCGTCTTGCAGCCGAAATTCTTGATGCTGTAAATGGCATCGGCGGTGCTGCTAAGAAACGTGAAGACACTCACAAGATGGCAGAAGCTAACAGAGCATTTGCACATTACAGATGGTAGTCTTATACTACTGATATTATTATGGAGGTTTAAGTTATGCCAAGAAAGGTATCTCTTGAAATGACCAGAAATATTGGTATTATGGCTCACATCGATGCTGGTAAAACCACCACCACCGAACGTATTCTTTTCTATACAGGTAAGAATCACAAAATGGGTGAAACCCATGATGGCGGCGCCACCATGGACTGGATGGCTCAGGAGCAGGAGAGAGGTATTACCATCACTTCTGCTGCAACCACATGCTTCTGGAAAGACCATCGTATCAATATTATCGACACTCCCGGTCACGTTGACTTTACTGTTGAAGTTCAGCGTTCTTTGCGTGTACTTGACGGTTCTGTAACCGTTATGTGTGCAAAGGGTGGTGTTGAACCTCAGTCTGAAACCGTTTGGAGACAGGCTGATGAATATAAAGTACCCAGAATGATATACGTTAATAAAATGGATATTATGGGTGCTGACTTCTACCATGTTCTTGACATGGTAAAGGACCGTTTACAGTGCAATGCGGTTCCGATTCAGTTACCTATCGGTTCTGAAGACACCTTCCGCGGTATTGTTGACCTTGTTAACAATGTTGCTGAAATTTATTACGACGATATGGGTAAAGATGTTCGTGAGGAAGAAATTCCTGATGACATGAAGGAGCTCGCTGCTAAGTATCGTAATGCTCTTATCGAATCTGTTGTAGAACAGGACGATGAGCTTATGGAAAAATACTTCGAAGGCGAAGAGCCTACCATTGAGCAGATGAAGAAGATTATCCGTAAGGCTACCATTGAAAACAATATGGTACCTGTTTGCTGCGGTACTTCTTATCGTAACAAGGGTGTTCAGCCCTTACTTGACGCTATTGTTGACTATATGCCGGCTCCTACCGACATTGAAGCTATCAAGGGCGTTAATCCCGATACTGATGAAGATGAAGTTCGTCATTCTTCTGACAGCGAACCTTTCGCAGCTCTTGCATTCAAGGTTGCTACTGACCCCTTCGTTGGTAAGATTTGTTATTTCCGTGTTTATTCAGGTTCAGTTGATTCGGGTGCTACCGTATATAACTCAGTGAAAGACAATAAGGAAAGAATGGGACGCATTCTTCAGATGCATGCTAACCACAGAGAAGACCTTGAAACCTGCTATTCCGGTGATATCGCCGCGGCAGTTGGTCTTAAAAACACCACAACAGGTGATACTCTTTGTGATGAAAAGCATCCTGTTATTCTTGAATCTATGAACTTCCCCGAGCCTGTTATTCGTGTTGCGGTTGAACCCAAGACTAAAGCAGGTCAGGAGAAAATGGGTATAGCTCTTGCAAAACTTGCAGAAGAAGATCCTACTTTCAAGGCTTACACTGATGAAGAAACAGGTCAGACTATTATCGCAGGTATGGGTGAACTCCACCTCGAAATTATTGTTGACCGTTTGCTTCGTGAATTTAAGGTTGAAGCTAACGTTGGTGCACCTCAGGTTGCTTATAAAGAAACCATTCGTCAGAAGGTTGACCACGAAACCAAGTACAAACGTCAGTCCGGTGGTTCCGGTCAGTACGGTCACGTTAAGATTATTCTTGAACCCAATGAATCCGGTAAAGGTTATGAATTCATTAACTCTGTAACAGGTGGTGCTATTCCTAAGGAATATATCCCTGCAGTTGATACCGGTATCAAGGGTGCTCTTAACGCAGGTGTACTTGCAAGTTATCCTGTTGTTGACGTTAAGGTTACTCTTTATGATGGTTCTTACCATGAAGTTGACTCTTCTGAAATGGCATTTAAGATTGCCGGTTCTATGGCATTCAAAGAGGCCGCCAGAAAAGCCGATCCTGTGCTTCTTGAACCCATTATGAAGGTTGCTGTTAACGTTCCCGAAGAGTACTTCGGTAGTGTACAGGGTGACCTTATTGCTCGTCGTGGTGAAATTCTCGGCTTTGAGGATCGCGGCAATGTTAAGCAGATTAACGCTCATGTTCCGCTTGCTGATATGTTCGGCTATGCTACCGACCTACGTTCTAAGACTCAGGGCCGTGGTCAGTACGTAATGGAACCCGACGGTTATAAGCCTGTTCCTAAGAGCGTTGCTGAGAAGATTATTTCTTCTCGTACAAAGAAAGACTAAATTCTAAAGAAAAGTCTTGAAATTTTATAATAAATTTGTTAAACTATGAATAGCGTAGCTATCAATTAAATTTTAGGAGGAATTCAAAAATGGCAAAAGCACATTTTGAACGTACCAAACCCCATGTAAACATTGGAACTATCGGTCACGTTGACCATGGTAAGACTACTCTTACCGCTGCTATTACTAAGTATCTTTCTTTAAAGGGCCAGGCTTCTTTCGAAGATTACGCAAACATCGATAAAGCTCCTGAAGAGAGAGAGCGTGGTATTACTATTAATACCGCACACGTTGAGTACGAGACTGATGCTCGTCACTATGCACACGTTGACTGCCCCGGACACGCTGACTATGTTAAGAACATGATCACCGGTGCTGCTCAGATGGACGGTGCTATCCTTGTTATCGCTTCTACTGATGGTCCTATGGCTCAGACCAAGGAACATCTCCTTCTTGCTCGTCAGGTTGGCGTTCCTTACATCGTTGTATTTATGAACAAAACTGACCTTGTTGACGACGAAGAACTTCTCGAACTCGTTGAAATGGAAATCCGTGACACTCTTGATAAATATGAATTCCCCGGCGATGATACTCCTATCATCAAGGGTTCTGCTTTCAAAGCTCTCGATTCTGCTGCTACCGATCCTGCTGATCCTATCTATGCTCCTATCGCTGAACTTATGGATGCAGTTGATTCCTACATTCCTACTCCTGATCGTAAGGCTGACCTTCCTTTCCTTATGCCTATCGAGGACGTTATGACCATTTCCGGTCGTGGTACCGTTGTTACCGGCCGTGTTGAGCGTGGTCAGCTCAATGCAGGTGATGAAGTTGAAATCATCGGTCTTACAGAAGAAAGAAAGAAGACCGTTGTTACTTCTATGGAAATGTTCCGTAAGACTCTTGACTACTGTGAGGCTGGTGATAACATCGGTGCTCTTCTTCGTGGCGTAGATCGTGAAGGCGTTGAGCGTGGTCAGGTTCTTTGTAAGACTGGTTCTATTAACCCCCACACCAAGTTCCATGGTCAGGTTTATATCCTTACCAAAGAAGAAGGCGGACGTCATACTCCTTTCTTCAACAACTATCGTCCTCAGTTCTATCTTAGAACTACTGACGTTACCGGCGTTGTATCTCTTCCTGCAGGTACCGAAATGTGTATGCCTGGCGATAACGTAGAAATGGATGTTGAACTTATCACTCCTATCGCTATCGAAGAAGGTCTCCGTTTCGCTATCCGTGAAGGTGGCCGTACCGTTGGTTCCGGCGTTGTAACCGCTATCAACGAATAATTTAAACCTAAAACTCCGTTCTATTGAACGGAGTTTTTTCTTTTTGTAAAAATCAAAAATAATACTTGACTTTTTGTATGTTAGCCGTTATAATAAATAGCGTTGTCGATGCTGCTATGGCTCAGGTGGTAGAGCACATCCTTGGTAAGGATGAGGTCACCAGTTCAAATCTGGTTAGCAGCTCCA
>JAZNVC010000022.1:0-16717 GCA_045592625.1 Acutalibacteraceae bacterium | reverse complement strand
GTCGCTCATTCATAACAATACTGGCGTATTGTTTTTTGTCCTTGATTACTTAATTTCAATAAGAATCGTCGGGTCCTTTTTTGTTTGTCGTTGTTTAATTTTCAAGGTCCGTTCTGCTCACCTCGTCGGTGGACAGCTTATTTATATTACCACATCAAAAACCTATTGTCAAGAACTTTTTTTATCTTTTTTTAAGTTTTTTCGTGGTGTTTTTTCGCTGTCTCTTTTTTGCGACAGCCATATTGTTATACTACATTTATCTACCGTTGTCAACTGTTTTTTTGAAAATTTTTAAAGTTTTTTCATTTCCTCCCTCCATTGCTCTGAGTTTAGCCAAAATCCGCTTTTCGTTTCGGGAAACCTGAACCTGAGACATATTAAGAATCTTTGCCGTTTCGCTTTGCGTTCTATACATATAATAACGCAGTTTAATTAGCATTTGTTCTTCGTCGGTCAGTCCTTTTAGTAAAGTATGAACATAAATTTTATCGTTTATACGTTCTTCATCACTTTCAACGGGCAAATCGTGCTGACCGCTTCCGCCTTCATCCTCGTATGTCAAAGATTCTATAGGCATTAATACACAAATGGCATCGTTAACCTCTTCTCTTTCTACTCCCAAGAGTTCTGCTATTTCGCTGACCGACGGTTCTCTGCCGTTCTGCTTTTCAAGATTTTCTCTTGCCTTAGCCACCTTAAAGGACAGTTCTTTTAACGACCGTGAAACCTTTATGGCTCCCGTGTCACGAAACACCCTTTTGATTTCTCCTATTATAGTAGGTACAGCATAGGTTGAAAACATAAGGCCTCTTGTTTCATCGTAGCCGTTAGCAGCTTTAATAAGCCCTATACAGCCTATTTGATATAAATCATCATACTCTATACCTCTGCCCGTAAACTTTCCGGCACAAGCACGTACCAGACCGAAGTTATCATTTATCAGTTTATTGATATCAGGCATTATTCTTTACCCGCAGTTCGAGTTTTTTTACTAAAGTTACAGTAGTACCACCGCCTACTTTAGAGCGTACCTTTATATCATCGGTAAAGCTCTGCATAACCGCAAAACCAAGTCCTGCTCTTTCACCGCCCACTGTAGTAAACAGCGGCTCCATCGCCTCCTTTACATCATTTATTCCGCAACCCTTGTCCTTTATCTTTATTTTGACAACGGAAAACGGATAAATTTCTACCGTTATGTAAATTTTGCCGATACTGTTTTTATATGCGTGAACTATACAGTTAGTGACCGCTTCAGAAACAGCAGTTTTTATATCATTGAGTTCCTCTAAAGTGGGGTCAAGCTGTGTCACAAACGCAGATACGGCGGCACGGGCAAAATATTCATTGTTGGAGCAAGACTCCATAGTAAGTGTAAATTTATTTATCGGTTTCAACTTTAAATCCTCCTATATCAAATTTTGCAAGTCTGCTTATTCCTGCAAGTTTCATCACTTTTGCTATCTGCGGGGATGCCCCTGTTATATGAAGCTCGGCTCCTGTTCTGCTCAAGTTCCTATACCGTCCCATCACAAGACCTATTCCCGAACTATCCATAAAAGTCACTCCCGAAAAATCAAGCACTAAAAGCGACGGGATATTCATTTCTATGGCATTATCGATTGCTTCACGCATTTCCCTGGCACTATGATGGTCCAGTTCACCGCCCAGATATGCGGTGACAACCTCACCCTTTACGCTGAGTTTAACTGACATTTTTATACCTCCTTAAGTTTTAAACTGTATATAATTTTAACATAGACAAAATAAAAAAACTGTCGAAGCCAGTCGGCAGTTTTTTGTCTTTTTTAATCATATTACCTATATATAAGTAAAACGTCTCCGAAATAAGAGGCGTTTTGTATATTTTAAAATAAAAATCGGCAGTTAATCAAACCACCGATTTTTAAAAGTTAATATTTTGTTTTTATGCAAGTCCGGCTAACATAAGTTTAAGTATTGCAAGGTCAGTAGCATTAATCAGTTTATCATTGTTTAAATCTCCTGCAAACATACCCGCTTCATCAACTTCGCTAAGTCCCGCAAGATATAGCTTCATTATAGCAAGGTCAACAGCATTAACTAAGTTATCACCATCAAGGTCACCTAAAATGAATTCAGGTATTTTTTTGGTTTTAACAATTAGCGCTTCACTTATGTCACTTGCATAGGCAGTATCGGTTTCAACAGTTCTCTGGTAGAAGGTATATTCCATATCGGGTATAAGGCCTTCAAAAACTGCTTCCTTCTGCCAATTTATACCGTCCATACTGTACTCATATCCGTCATTAGCCACTAAAATCACATAGTCATATGACAACTCTTTAATTTCAGGTGCTTTTGGAGATAAAACGGTAGTTTTGAGTGTTGTTGCCGTCAATACACTACTGGTCGCACTGACATAGGACATTTCGGTCTCGGCAATTCGCTGATAGAAGGTATATTCCTTATTTGGAGAAAGTCCGTTAAATACCCTTTCTTTCTGCCAATTTATACCGTCCATACTGTACTCATATCCGTAATTAGCCACTAAAGTAACAGAAGTGTCGGTTTTTGTTTCTACCGTAGGAGCACAAGGTGTTTCAACAAAGTTTTTCAAAGTAGTAACGATAGTGCCTTTGCTTATTTCACTTGCAAAGCTTATTTCGGTTGCTTTTACTCTTGCATACACAGTATAGGTTTTGTTGGGCAACAGACCTATAAAGACGTTACTGTCCTGCCATGAAATAAGGTCGATACTATATTCCACACCTTCGGTTTTTATAACGGCAAAAGAATCATTTTCAATTTTGCTGATTATGGGTGTCGAGGGAACAAGAGGAGTTTTTAAGGATACTGTTACCTCTTTAAATAATTCACCCTCAAATCCGTTTATACCCATAACCGTAAGCCTTAAGGTTTTGCCGTAATCGCCCAAAGATATTTCATAACTGTTTTGTTTGCTCACTTCATCTCCGTCAACCTTCCAGCTATATGTCAAATAAGAAGTACTACAATTAAGATTACTTAGGTCTGCATATACTGTATTTCCCACAATTGCATCCCCTGAAATTTCAACATCACCTGTAAGAACACTTGGAGTAGAATCCTTGACTATTATGGAAAATGTTCGTGTTATTGGCATTTCATAACCGAAATCGAATGATATATTCAAGGTATGGCTGCCAACTTTAAGGCCCGAAAGATAATCTTTGCTGATAACAATAATATTATCACTAACGGTATAATCCTGATTTAACACAAGGCCTTCAATACCGGCAAAGCTTTCAGCCTCCTTAGTTATTTCAAAAGAAATATCATTTGGAGCATACTTATCAAAAATTGCTGAATTTACCGAAATTTCCGGATTATATATTATCTGTTCGGGATCTTTCGTAAATACATCGTTATCAATTTTCAACAGCGTAACAGTTTCGGTGTTATTAATAGCAAAAGGATCGTAAACAGTTGATACAACCGTTACCGCCACGCTTTCTTGCTCCTTTATAAGCGAAGACAGTTCAACGATATACTGCTGTGTTACACCGGTTTCTATAATGCCTGTTTCAATTTCGGAAAGTTTTTTCCCCTTAACATTAGGTGCATAAAGTTCAATAACCGCATTGGACGGCACATTGCCCTTATTTTCAACAGACACAATGAGATAATTACTTTCTCCAATAATTTTCTGTTCAGCATTTATTAGGAAATCAGAATAAGCAAAATTAACATCATATTTATTGTCCGAAATATTAGCATCGATAGTAGCCTGATTTAAGGTTTTAGGAAGCACCTCAATACTGTAGTCAGCCACCGAAACTGCACCGGGAATAAGAGCAAGAATATCAAAATTATGACTATATCCCGATTTGATTACAGCCCTGCATTCTTCGGTATAAACCAGTTCTCCGTTTGCATCGTAAATGTTAACTGTTATACCATCAATTTCGCTGGTACCGTTATTAGAAACCTTTAAAGTTACCTTAAACTGAGTATCAGCCTTAATTTCGCTCAATTCATAATCTACACCGTCAAGGGTAAGGTCGGTGTAAAATTCAATTTCCTTGTTTCTGAGATGGGTAACCGTCTGGACATCATCTCCTATAACTTCGGCAAATGTTTCAGTAAATACCGTAATCAGTTTGCCGTCATAGAAGCAAACAGAATAATTTACAACGTAACCTTCGGTATTGGTAAGACGTACAGGGGCAGAAAGATATCCGTTTTCATTAACATAAACGCCATAAATATCATTGCAGTTTGAAGTGTTGCCCTGCTTATCGTAATTACCCATAATAAAGGTAAGCATCGTTGAGTTTTCGCCCACAGAAACAAACTGATAATTAGTACCTGCCAGAACCTCGTCAGGAAGAAGTGATATAGGACTTTCATTGGGCTGTGTTATCATATACAATCTGCCGTTATTATACCAAGTAAGTACTGTCTTTCCGTTTATCTCGGCAGTCTCCACATTTTCAATTACGCCTTTATCCAACTGAACCGAATTACCGTTTTTGTCGCTA
This sequence comes from Acutalibacteraceae bacterium, assembly GCA_045592625.1. Lineage (GTDB taxonomy): Bacteria > Bacillota > Clostridia > Oscillospirales > Acutalibacteraceae > SIG607. Next base: position 12,215 of record JAZNVC010000022.1, on the reverse strand, counting down.
AGTACTAAAATCAGGTCATCTCTCGTTTCATTTTCACCGTTGCTGTCGGTTATATAAACGGTATAAGCTTTTCCGTTTAGTGAAACATTTGTAATGTCAGATACACTGTTTTTGCTGACAATAGAATTAGTAGGATCGGTCCAACCGTCATCACTAAGTACAGCATAAGATATGGTATTATCTCTAGTATAACCGTCTGTTCCCATTTCGGAGGTCTGCACCCACACCACAGTCACTTCACCGTCAACCATAGAAATCTGAGGCAAAATCTCGCACTGGTTATTATCGGTAATCTGTGTAGGCTTACCGAATTTTCCGTTTTCATATACTATTACAGATACTTCAACATCCTTAATAAAAGAAGAAATACTTTCTTCATCCCCTATATCGAGAGTTTCAATGCCCACATTTTTATTTGTCTTTTCGGTATATATTACATACACCTTTTCCCCGTCTGTATATAGATCAAATTCACAATCAAAGGTGCCGTTATCATACACAGGAACAGGCTGGGACCAAACACCGTTTTTATAAACAGAGTAATACAGCGTCTGGAAGTCGGATGTGCTACGCTGACTGTTATCGTCAAGCCACAGCATAATCTTTTCTTCACCGAGGTTTACTATCTTAGGAGCAACGTTATCATAAATATTCTTTTGCAGATAGTCACCGTTTAGCCAATCGCTTCGTTTATTAAGATACTCTCTGCCGGTTATCTCATAAGAATCAGGGTCTTGCTGCGCTTCATAAAGAGAGGTTGCCATCATCCGCATCATATAATTCTGTGCTTGGGGCCATCGGTATATATCACCGCTTGCAATAACCTTTTTGCCCGACCAGAGTCCCCAGAGAAGCGACCATTTAGCACCGAATTCTCCGCTTATATAAACGCTTTCAAATTCAACTTCGGGAATAAGTCCGAGAACAAATCCCATAGTGCCCTTTCCGTACAGCCCTGCAGAACCGATACCCCACAGCAAATATGCTCCGCCCTCAAGCTTAATGGTATCTTCCATAGCAAAGTTAAGGTCTTCAACACCGAATCCCTCTTGAGGCTCAAATCGGCTTATCTTAATATCAAGAGCAGCCTCTCCCGAAACTTCGGCCTTGAAATATACTCCTACGATACCATAAAAACTTGCCTGTGCATTAAAGGACAGCTTAGCAGCCACCGAAAGTTTTACATAATTAGTCTTTACGTAATATTCGCCGTTTCCGAGATATTCTATTTCAATATATCCGCAAACATTGTACTCAATGGAATTCTTAGGCTTTTTATAGGTTTTCATAGCCTGATCAACCATTTTTACCAAGGCCGACTTGGGAGCATCGTCACCATTCTTTTTAAAGTAATCGCCTATATCAAGATTTATACCTACACGAATAGTTCTTCCGTTTACATAGGTGTAAAACTTCTCTTCGCCCGTCGGGGTAAAGGACATAGGAATCTTATAATCTCCTAAACTTCCAAAGGAAAAAGCAAAATTAAGATTTTTAAATTCTTCAATTAGCTGGACATCAGAAATTTCAGCCAATTTTATTATGTCAATGTTAAGAGCAGATGAAGTAGCATATCCGTCGGAGGTATGCATTTTAACAAAGATGGTTTCCCCTTCCTCAAAAGCACTTGCCTTTACCGAGAAAACACAGCTTGTATCCTTTGTTTTTTTAGTAGCAATCAGTCTGTTAGCCTGATACAGCTCATATTTTATGATTTTGTATTTAGAGTAGCCGCTTACGGCAATATTTAAGGTTTCACCACTATTACTGTTAACGATTTTTACAGACGTTGCTATAGAATCATCATTCACCCTGACACCCTGAACAACGCTGGGTCTGTCGGAAAGTTCTATTATATCTATAATCTGTGTTTTACTTGCGTTAAAAGCAGAGTCGGTAAAGGTAATATGGTCAGAGCAAGAAACGCTCAGACTCTGAGCCTGCTGGGGCTTAATAAAGTAAGCCATACCGTCGCTGTTGGTGGATTGTACGTTTTCGCCTAAACTTACAACGGCATTTTGCAAAGGCATATTATATTTATCTACCACCTTTATAATATAAACGTTTGTGCCGTCAAAATTTTCTTTAGCAATAAGATTATAGGGTATAGCAGTATAACCGTACCAAAGACCGTTTTCAATAACCTCATCCCAACCGTCAACGGTGCTGTAATAGTAAATATATTTGCCTGTTTTACTACCGAAAGAAGCATCGCCTAACTCTGCCGGTTTGCCGCGGAAATAAATTTGAGTAAGCTTTTTGCAGTTATCAAACGCACTGTCACCTACTATTGTTACATTTGCTCCTATGGTTACCTGAATAAGTTCACTGCATCCATTAAAAGCATTTGCACCTATAGAAGTAATTTCCTCTGAAATCATTACAGTCTTAAGCCCTGTGCAACCGTAAAATGCACCTTCTTCGATTTTGGTTACAGTTTCAGGAAGCTTAAAGGATTTTAATGAAGAGCAACCCGAAAAAGCATACTTTCCTATAGAAGATATGCTGTATCCGTAATCAATATATGTAAGATTAATTGCGTTTTCTAAGGCATATGCGCCAATACTCTTTATACGTGGGTCTATATAAACCGTATTTATACTGTGTGCGTTTTTGCTCCAAGGAGCGCTACCGCTTGTGTAATCGGGCATATCACCTGTACCACGGAAAATAAGAGAGCCGTCTTCATATAGTGTCCAAGTGATATTGTCGTTACATTTTCCGTTATTAATCTTGGCATTTTCATAATAAATAACGTCAATGGTTAAATCAACGTCCGGCATACTGCCCGAAACTGTTTCTCTGCTGACAGAATGCCACTCTATCTGAGGAACAACTGCATTATAGCTATCCCCTGCTTTAAGTTTGCTTTCAAAGGTGTCAAATGCTGTTTCTCCCGTAGAATAAAGATAATTAACCTTTAAAATAAGCATTTGATTTTCAGGAGTGCATATAATTTCTTTTTCATCCTTACTATATAAAACACCGCTGGACGAACAGTAATTTTTGTTGTTCTTATCAACCTCAAAACGTTCAAGGGCAGAACAACCGTCAAACACATTATTTCCAATATATTCCACTGAGCTTGGAATATTTATTTGAGTAATAGCGGAACAACCGTTAAATACCTTGTCGTTTATTGCAACAACGGTACAGTCTGCTATAGTATGTGGTACTGTTATTTCGCCGCTTGCATCAGTTTTACATGCTGTAATAATAGCCTCACCGTTTGAAACTGTAAAGGTAAATACATCATCTTTGTAAACGTAATGCCAGTTTGCTTGGTCTAAGGCAGAATTATAAGCTCCTATATCTATTTTGCCCTTATCCTCTAAAGTGCCGTCATACCACACGTCATTTAAAGCGGAACATCTATCAAACGCACGCTCTCCAATAAAAGTAACAGCCTTGGGTAAGCTTATTTCTTTTAGGGAAACGCACTGATAAAATGCAAAATTTCCAATAGTTTGCAAACCGTTGGGTATAGTAATTTCTTTTAAAGCCTGACAGTTAAAGAAGGTATATTCTCCAATTGAGGTAACAGAACTTGGAACAGTAAACTGTGTTAAGGAACTGCAACCATAAAATGCAGAATTACCGATAGAGGTAACGGTGCTTGGCAATTCTATTTTTGATGCCGAACTGCAACCGTAAAATGCAAAATCCCCTATTGCTTCAATACTATCAGAAAGATTTATTTCGGTTAAAGCACTACAGGAGTTAAATGCAGATTTTCCAATGGCTGTAACGCTATTTGGTATGGTGACCTTTGTTAGTGAACTACAGCTTCTGAAGGCTGAATCGCTAATGGCGGTAATTTTATTCGGTATATTTACCTCCATTAAGGAAGTACAACCGTAAAATGCCTCGGTTCCGATATAAGCAACGCTATCGGGGATATTAATTTTCTCCAACGAGCCACAGGCACGAAATGCACAGTCTCCGATATAGGTTGCATTATCAGTTAAATTAATTTCCTTTAAATCGGTGCAATAGTAAAAAGCATATCTTGAAATATATGCCGCACCTTTGGGCATGTTAAATTCTGTTAATGAATCACAACTGTAGAATGCCGAATCGCCTATAGAATCAAGACGTCCCAGCACGTTTACTTTTGTTAATGAACGGCATTTATAAAACGCAAAGCCACCTATAGAAGTAACGCCCTCGGGTATAGTAATTTCGGATAATTCACTGCAATTATAAAAAGCATTGTTACCGATTTGTGTAATACCACTTGGTATAGTAACATTTTTCAAGGAAGTACAGCCTTCAAACGTAGCGTTGCTGATACTTGTTACTCCCTCAGGTATTTTTACTTCCTCAAGAGAAATACACTGCCCGAACGCAACCATACCTATTTTAGTCACACTATCGGGTATGGTTATTTTGCTCAGATTAGAACAACCGTAAAATGCATAATTGCCAATAGAGGTAACACCGTCTAAAATAATGACCTCGGTAATATCTCTGCCCCAAGGAATAGAGCTTGAGTTATAGCTGAGCATATCACCGTTACCTCTGATTATAAGGGTAGTGCCGATTAAATCCCAAGTACACTTACCCGATACGCCCGAAAGGTTACGTGTTACACCGCAAACGTTGCAGGTTGTGTCGGAGTCATTTGTGTATGTATGTACCGAGCATATATTATAATGCCAGGTAGCCGAAAGAAATGCATCGTTATTATTATATACTGAAATTTTGTTTTTGTCGGTCTCGCTACCTACATACCATACATCTTTAAGAGCTTTACAGCTATGAAATGCATATTCACCGACTGTGGTTAATTTGTTTTCTATAATAACTTCAGTAAGAGAGAAACAAGCCACAAACATTTCAGAAGAAATACTTGTAAGAGAAGCTGGAATGGTAATTGTTTTTAAGGATTCACAACCGCTAAACATACCGCTTCCCACAGTAGTAACGTTTTTTGGAATAGCCACATTGGTTAAGGATGTGCAGTTGTTAAATACCCAATGGTCAACGGTGGTAACGCTATCGGGAATAATTACCGTTTTTAAATTACTGCATCCGTCGAACAAAGCGTAATTCAATTTGGTTAAACCCTTTGGAAGCTCTATAAATTCCAGTGAGCTGCAACCCTCGAATGCCCAGTCGCCAATAGTTGTTACACTGTTTGGTATGTTTATTTTTTCAATCGAAGTACAATATGCAAAAGCGGCTTCACCAATATTTGTAACACTATCGGCTATTTCCACTTCCTTTAATGAATCTATGCTCAAAAAGGCTCTGTTTCCTATAGAAGTAACGCCTTTATTAATAATAATTTTGGTGATATTATTTCCCCAAGGCGTTACCTGGGCAAAGGTATAGTCAGCCATATTACCCATACCGCTTATGGTAAGAGTAGTGCCGCTAAGTTGCCAGTTTACATCCCCCGTTGTGCCGGATGCCTCACGTTCAGCACCGCAAATACTACAAATGGTGTCCCAAGAATTAATATATAAATGGCTTCCTGTTGCTTTTATAACTGTATTTTCATTCTGCTTTAGATGACAACCCGTACACTCTTCGTGTTTATATCCGTCTTCTACGCAACTTTCGGCTTTATCAATAACCCATTCAAATATATGTTCCTTAGTAACATCTCTTATCTCGTCACAGTTATTGCAGCTGTCATCACATTCACCTGAATAACTATGATTTACACAAGCATTGTAATGCCAAGTAGCAGTAAGCAAATTACTATTTCCCGTTGTAATAATTGACATATTCTCTTTGTCGGTAACAGAGCCCTCATACATAACGTCCGTAAGTTTACCGCAATTATAAAAAGAATAGCTGTTGATTTTTGTCACGCTCTTTGGAATTGAAATTTTAGTCAGATTATTACATTCATAAAAAGAATAGTCGTTTATAATTTCCACTCCATCAGGAAGCTCACAACTATCAGCAATGCCTATAGGATATAGTATAAGAGTTGTATAATCTTTATTATACAAAACTCCATTAAGTGAAGAAAAATTAGGATTGTCCTTTGAAACGGAAATATCAACAAGATTTTCACATACGCTAAATGCAAAACTATATAATCTTTCTAATTTTGCACCAATATGTACACTACTTAAATTTTTGCAACTAGAAAATGCATATCCCCCTATATTTGTCACACTATCGGGAACGGTAACTGAGGTTATTGAATCACAGCCATAAAATGCGTAATTATTAATATTTTCCGTACCGTCGGGAATAACCAAATGAGAAATTAATTTATCATCTAAATATAAATTTTTAGCATAATAAAGTGGGTTGGAAGCATAATTTTCAAAATAAATATTACACCAAGCAGATACATCATCAATATTCACTTTATTTAGTGATGAGCACTCAAAAAATGCATTTTCTCTGATTTGATTAACACTATCGGGGATGGTAACAGAGGCTATTGAATCACAGCCATAAAATGCATACTTATTAATATGTGCCGTATCGTCGGGAACAACCAAATCAGTTACAAGTTCATCCTTAAAATAAAGTTTTGCTCCTTTATAAAGCGGGTTTGCAGAATAATCACTAAAAGAAATATTACACCATGCTTTTATATCGGTTATATTTACTCTGTTTAGGGATGAGCAAACGAAAAATGCTTCTCCCCCTATACTTGTTACACTATTTGGTATGGTTATACTTGTAAGGGCTATACAGTTATTAAATGCACTATATCCTATTCTTGTTACATTATTTGGTATGGTTATATTTGTAAGGGCTTTACAGTTATAAAATGCCATATTCCCTATACTCTCAACACTTTTCGGCATATCAACAGAAGGTAACTTATAACAATTATAAAATGTGTAATCTTCTATACTTTTAACACCTTCCGGTATATTCACGGAAGTCAAATTATTACAATTATAAAACGCACCCACACCAATACTTGTTACATCTTCAGGTATATTCACGGAAGTCAAATTATTACAGTTATAAAACGCACCCACACCAATACTTGTTACATCTTCAGGTATATTTAAACTGTTTAACCACTGAAAACCTGAAAAGCAATAACTTTTAATAGCGGTAACACCTTCAGGTATCTCGATATCTGTTACAATAGTACCGTTAACATACAAGTTTTTGGCATAATAAAGTGGGTTTGAATCATTTGACACAAATTCAATATTAAACCACGAAGCCATATCGTTTATATACACATTTTTTAAATAACTGCACTTATAAAATGCACCTGAGCCAATACAGGTAGTCTTATTTGATATTGTTACTGATTCCAAATGAACTCCTGAGAAAGCTAAATCAGGAACTTTTTCGCAATTTAAAACTATATTTTTAAGACTATACGGTATTTCATAAGACTCGCACGAATATGTTTTATTATAAATGCCGATAGAACCAAAAAGATAACCCAAAACCGCACTCTTACCGCTAGCTGTACGCGATGCGCCTACAAACGGCAAAGTCATACTTTCAAGCGAAGTACAACCGCCAAATGCTCCGGCTGCAATGCTTTCAACACTATCAGGAATTTTTATTTCGGTTATAGATTCACTCCTAGCAAAGCCTACACCCACAGTTTTAACGCCGTTTGGAATTGTGAGCGAAGTAACCAAAGAACCGTTTATATAAAGATTTTCAGCATAATTCATAGGATGAGTTGTGGGATATTCGTCATATCTGCTGAAAGAAGCTTTGCACCAAGAAGCTATATCTGAAATGTAAACATTTTCTAATTTAGAACATCCAGTAAACGCTAAAACACCAAAGCTTCTTAAAGTTGAGGGAATTGTGATATCTGTAAGTCCGGAACATTTACGAAATGCGCTGTCTCCAACATAAGAAATTCCTTCAGGAATAATTAATTGAGTTATTCTTGTGCATAATGAAAAAGCATGATCACTTATTCCTACAACCCTATAACTGCCAAAACTTGACGGAATTGTTACTGTACCCGAAATGGAGGTATCAACATCAATAATATATGCTCTTCCATCTACCGAAGTATTGTAGGTATAATATCCGCTTGTTTCTGCTCTTGTAGTAAGGGATATAACTGGCAAAGCGGTAAAAATAATTGCAAAGGCTAATAAAAAGGACAAAATCTTTTTAAATTTCATAACTTTCACTTCCAAGGTTTAATATTTGTGCCTGAAAAAAGTTTATAATCTATTTTATTATAACATAAAAAAAGAAAAAGAACAACTATAAAAAACTAAAAACGCCACTGAAAAAATCAATGGCGTTTTTATTACATGTTACATATTCTTAAGGTCTTCAATGCTTTTATTAATAAGAGCGATTTTGTCGAGAGCCTTTTTAAGTTTTTCCTTTTGTTCATTTAAAACAGCGGGAGGAGCCTTTGCCACAAAGCCGGGATTACTAAGTTTCTTTTCAAAGAAAACTTTATCCTCATTTGCTTTTTTAAGGTCTTTTTCAAGACGGGCAAGTTCAGCACTCACGTCAACAAGTTCATTCATAGGAATAAAGATATTTGCAACGTCGGTAACAACACGAACAGCACCCTGTAAATCAAAGTTATCGGCTATTTCAACCTCACTTGCACTTGCAAGTCGAATAAAGAAAGAAATACCTGCTGTAAATACTTCCTTTTCGCTTGTTGAAATACACACCTTAGCTTTTTTGGAGGGAGGCACGTTCATTTCGCTTCTTCTGTTTCTTATAGCCTTAATTGCGTCCATTACCTTTTCGAAGTCTTCTTCCTCTTTAATATAGTCAAGAGCTTCGTTATAGGTAGGCCAAGCGCTTACCATAATGGACTCACCGCTATGCGGAAGTGATAACCAAATTTCTTCGGTAATAAATGGCATAAAGGGATGTAAAAGTTTTAATGTACCCACAAGAACGTAAACAAGCACACTTCTTGCATTATCGGCGGCAGCTTTATCTTCGCCGTTAAGACGAGCCTTGCAAATTTCAATGTACCAGTCGCAATATACGTCCCAAATAAAGTCGTAAAGTTTTTGAGCCGCAAGACCGAGTTCGTATTTTTCAATATTTTCGGTTACGTCTTTTATTAATTTATTGTATTTAGAAAGAATCCACTTATCCTCAAGTGCAAGATTTTCGGGCAGAGCCATTTCCTTATCACTTTCAAGATTCATAAGAAGGAAACGTGCGGCATTCCAAATCTTATTGGCAAAGTTTCTGCAGGACTCAACACGGGAAGGAATATAACGCATATCGTTTCCGGGACTGTTACCGGTAACAAGAGAGAATCTGAGAGCATCGGCACCGTAGTTATCTATAATTTCAAGGGGGTCAACACCGTTGCCTAAGGATTTTGACATCTTTCTTCCCTGCTCATCCCTTACAAGACCGTGAATAAGAACGGTATCAAAGGGCACCTGTCCTGTATGTTCAATTCCCGAGAACATCATACGCATTACCCAGAAAGGAATAATATCATATCCTGTTACAAGGGTATTTGTAGGATAATAATGCTTTAAGTCTTCACTATTATCGGGCCAACCGAGAGTAGAAAAAGGCCACAAAGCAGAAGAAAACCAGGTATCAAGCGTATCTGGGTCTTGTTCAATGTTTTTGCTGCCGCACTTAGCACAGCAAACCGCATCGGTTTTAGATACTGTTATTTCACCGCAATCGGCACAGTACCAAGCAGGGATACGGTGTCCCCACCAAAGCTGACGGGAAATACACCAGTCTCTTATATTTTCAAGCCAATGGAAATAAACCTTTTCAAAACGCTGTGGAACGAACTTGGTTTCACCCTTTTTAACTGCATCAATAGCAGGAGTAGCAAGAGGCTTCATCTTAACGAACCATTGTTTTGATACTCTGGGTTCAACGGTGGTTGAACAACGGTAGCAGGTACCAACGTTATGACTGTAATCCTCAATTTTTACAAGATTTCCCGAAGCCTCAAGGTCCTTAACTATTGCCTTTCTTGCTTCATAGCGGTCCATACCTGCATATGCGGGATAATCTTCGGTGATTTTAGCGTCATCGGTCATTACGTTTATAATGGGGAGGTTATGACGAAGACCTACTTCAAAGTCGTTGGGGTCGTGTGCAGGGGTGATTTTAACTACGCCTGTACCAAAGTCCATTTCAACGTAATCATCGGCAACAACGGGGATTTCTCTGTTAACAAGAGGCAAAATCACGTTTTTGCCTATTAAATCTTTATAGCGTTCATCATTTGGATTAACAGCAACTGCAGTATCGCCAAGAAGTGTTTCGGGACGAGTAGTAGCAAGTTCCAAATAACCGCTGCCGTCAGCTAAAGCATAACGAAGATGCCAGAAATGACCTGCCTGATCCTCATACTCAACCTCGGCATCGGAAATAGAGGTTAAACAGTGCGGACACCAGTTTATAATACGTTCGCCTCTATAAATAAGGTCTTTTTCGTAAAGATTTACAAAAACCTCTTTAACAGCCTTATTACAGCCTTCATCCATAGTAAAACGGAGTCTGTCCCAGTCGCAAGAAGAACCCAGTTTTTTAAGCTGTTGAACTATTCTTCCGCCATACTGTTCCTTCCACTCCCAAGCACGTTTCAAAAAGCCTTCTCTGCCAAGGTCTTCTTTGGTAACGCCCTCTTGTTTCATTTTTTCAACAATTTTTGCTTCGGTTGCAATGGAAGCGTGGTCGGTACCGGGAAGCCACAAAGTATCAAAGCCCTGCATTCTCTTAAAACGAATAAGAGAGTCCTGCAAGGTGTTATCAAGTGCATGTCCCATATGAAGCTGACCTGTAATATTTGGAGGAGGAATAACTATAGTATAGGTCTTTTTTCCTTCCTCTCTTTTTGCGTGAAAATATTTTCCGTCAAGCCAAGAAGAATATATTCTGTCTTCAACTTCCTTGGGATTATATTGTTTTGCTAATTCTTTTGCCACAAGAGTTTCCTCCGTATCGTAAATAATCAATCTTATTTATAATATACCTTTATTTAAAGTTTGTCAAACATTTAATGAATAAAAATAAAAATAAGGGGTAATATATTCTTGTCAGAAGTATTAGCGTTTGCATCACTTTTGACAATCGCCCGAAAAAAATTTCGGGCGATTTTTTGTTTTTATTGAAAGTAAACACAGAAACACAGGGGACGGTTAGCGTAGAGTGGAAGTTGTTATAAATCAGTCATCATACCAAAAGCCCCAATTTTTATAGTGCTTTTGTAGCTTTTCTATAATTGGTTTTGGCAATACTGCTTTCAACTCTTCATTATCAAGTAATTCCGATAAATAATCTAACCACATTAGCCCTTCTTCATTATTTAGGTTGTTAGCATAGGTAAAACGTTCCATAAAAGGTTTTTTCAATTTTCTCCCCGAAAAAATCTTCAATCTATCTAGTATTATCAATGCACCGGGCCAATTTAAGTCTTGCAACCATTCTAACAAAGATGGTAAATGTTTTTCTAACCGGTCATCTGATATTTCATATAATGCTCTTGCACAATTTTCCCAAATGCCTTTGCTTTCTCCATTTGCACAAGGAAGGATTAACAGAGATAAGTCTTCTAAATTTCTTGCAAGTTTAATTCCCTGTAGTTGATCACCAAACCTACTCTGCCAATTTAACATTTTATATATTTCATTTATATCGTACATTTAATTTCCTCCATCCCACTTTACTACAACAGATCTAACGGCAATCGTACATGTGTGCTCCGAACCGCCAGCATGCCAGTCGGCAAGAGTACCAATAACAGGATCAACCCTTACATGTCCCGGTTTGTCTTGATAAGCTCTAACTACACCAGTTGCATTAAGTGCTTCAATAGTTGTTACAGAAGCTTTTGTTCCTGGCGGTGGAGGACTCGTTAAAAAAGACAGTCCGGAATTGGTTGCAACATCTCGGGGACTCGGTACAAAATTACCTGGATTAGTCCCACCGTAACGATAAATAACAGTCTCTTTTTTGGGTGGATCTTTAGGGATGGCTGGAGCAATATCTTTTTCTTCTTCTTTTTCAGTTGAAGCAGAATCAACATATTTATCAGCTGCAATAGAAACACCACATATAGCAGCACCCCAAAGGACTGCTGCAACCCCTACATAAATTATATCACCTATTGGGAGCGCTGTATCTACAGCACAAAGCCACCCCATAGTTGATGTCCACCATTGTGCAATAGTAGATGCTTCGCCATTTTGGTCAACCATATTAACCGGATTATTATTACAATATGCAAACATATTGTGACCGGTTATTCCTTGCCCTGTAGATACATAGCCATCCGCATTAAT
>JAZNVC010000021.1:0-31287 GCA_045592625.1 Acutalibacteraceae bacterium | reverse complement strand
GCTTGATCCCGTCTTTTAAGACCAATTCACACGCCTTGACCTTAAATTCTTTACTGAAAGTTCGTTTCATTGTGAACACCTCTTTTTTTATTCTACCATTCACTCTTCAATGTGTCCACTTTTACTATACAACTTTCACTTTTTCACTTTTCACTCTTCACTTTTCACTAAATCCGTCCAAGAAGGTTTTTGGAGGTAATAAGTAATAGTGAATAGTGAAGAAGTATTCTGAAAGGCTTCGCCTTGCTTTTTCAGTTTATACAAGATATAATAGGTTTAAGAGGTGATGGTGATGAAGGAAAGTCCTTTGATGATAAAATCAAAAGCGTTTGCGCTTGATGTGATAAAAGTATGTAAAGATTTAAGAAACGCAAAGTGCGAAAGCGCATTGATAAACCAATTTTTGCGCTCGGGAACTTCGATAGGCGCAAACATACGAGAAGCATTTTACGCTCACGGAAAGGCTGATTTTATTGCCAAATTGCAAATTGCATTAAAAGAGTGCTCTGAAACTGAATATTGGATCGAGTTGCTTTTGGAAAGCGGATATTATAACGATAAAACTTTGCTTGATAATTGTACCGAGGTTAAACGAATTTTGATTTCTTCTGTTAATACCGCCAAGGAGAACATGAAATGAACTTTTACGAAATTACCGAACAGGATAAAGAACTCATCAAAACTGCTCTGAAAACATTAGCAAACAATTTTGATGACGGTATTTATAATCATACTGTTGGCGCGGCAATCCGTTGCAAAAACGGTAAGGTGTATAGCGGCGTTAATTGTGACGGAATTCACGGTTCTTGTGCTGAATATATTACAATAGGTATGGCGATTTCGGCAGGTGAACGAAAATTTGATACAATAGTCGCCGTTCACGATAAAGCACCAAACTGCCTGGTCGCTCCTTGTGGCAACTGCCGTCAGATGCTTGTAGAGTATTGCCATGACATTAAAGTGATTTTGAATAATGATGACAACGAAATGATCAAGGTTGATATAAAAGATTTAATTCCATTCGCTTGGAAACCCATAATTGTATAAAATGTGCACGATATCTTTTTCGGTGCAACTTGCCAAAAAAATTCCTCGGACTTGTTCCGAGGATATTTTTTTACCTTTTCACTCTTTTATCTGTCCGAAATTCTTGACAAGTTTCGTGAAAAAGTATTTTGCAAGACTTTGTCTTGCATTTTTATTTTACACAAATTATAATTAACAGAGAGTCGATAGCAATGAAAAGGAAAAGCAAGGAATTATGAAAAACCGTGAAAAGTCATTTAAAATGATATTATCTGCACTGTTTTTGGCATTTGCATATATAATGCCGTTTTTGACGGGACAGATACAGGAAATAGGTAACAAACTTTGCCCTATGCATATTCCCGTTCTTCTTTGCGGATTTATATGCGGTTGGCAGTGGGGAATGAGCGTAGGCTTTATTGTACCGTTGCTTCGTTCATTTACTGTCGGTATGCCGCTTCTTTTCCCGAATGCCATTGCTATGGCATTTGAACTTGCAGTTTACGGAATAGTCAGCGGTATTATGAAAAAAACACTTCCAAATAAAAAACCATACATTTATCTTTCCTTACTTATTGCCATGGTAGCAGGGAGAATTATGTGGGGAACCGTTATGTATATCTTACTTGGAATAAACGGCTCATTTTTCACCCGTGGTGCCTTTTTGTCGGGAGCTTTTTTAAATGCTCTGCCGGGAATTATTGCTCAAATAATTTTGGTTCCGCCGTTAGTAATGCTTTTTGACAGTATAAACGCAAACAGGAGAAAACTATGAAAAAAGAATTTGAAAGTTTTTTGCCTCTTTTTGAAGTTATAGATGACCGACTTGAAAAAGGGAAAATGGTCTTGGCTATAGAAGGTCAGAGTGCAGGGGGAAAAACCACCTTAGCAAAGCTTCTTGAAAAAAGGTATGAATGTACTGTATTTCATATGGATGATTTCTTTTTGCAACCCTTTCAAAGAACAAAGAAAAGATACGAGGAAATAGGCGGAAACATTGACCGAGAACGCTTTTTAAGCGAGGTTTTAAAACCGCTTTCAAAGGGTGAAAAAATAACATACCGACCTTTTGACTGCTCTGTGATGTCCCTTTCAAACAATATAGAAGTAACCACTAAAAAACTTACGGTTATTGAGGGCGTTTATTCTATGCATCCGCTTTTTTTACCCTATTATGATTATTCGGTATTTTTGCAAATTGATAAAGAACTTCAAAAAGAAAGAATATTAAAAAGAAATACTCCCGCCGTGTCGAAACGGTTTTTTAATGAATGGATACCTATGGAGAACAGGTATTTTGAAAGCTTTAATATAAAAGAAAAATGTAATATGATTATTGAAATAAAGGATGAAAAGTAAATGCCGTGTGCTGATTATATTTCAAAAATTTTGTTTGATGATAATCTGAGTAAAGATTCATATCTGCATAATCTGCCTATAATAAAATATTTAAAGAGAGAAAAGGAAATTTCTTTTAATTCCAATATTACCTTTTTTGTAGGCGAAAACGGAACAGGCAAATCAACACTTTTAGAGGCGATTGCCGTGGCTTACGGCTTTAATGCAGAGGGAGGAAGCATAAACTTTACCTTTTCTACTAATGATACCCATTCCTCTCTTTATGAAAATATTCAGATTGCAAAACGCAAATTTGCAAAAGACGGATTTTTCCTAAGGGCAGAAAGTCTGTATAATGTAGCTACCAATATTGATCAAATGGATAAGGAGCCGTCCTTTGATCCATATGTAATTGAAAGCTACGGTGGGGTTTCGCTTCATAAACAGTCCCATGGCGAGAGCTTTTTATCCATTGTTCAAAACAGATTTTTCGGCAACGGAATTTATATTCTTGATGAACCCGAAGCGGCACTTTCACCAAACAGACTTCTTACTTTAATGAGTGAAATAAATCGGCTTATTAAAAAGGATTCACAGTTTATAATTGCCACCCATTCGCCTTTGCTTTTGGCTTTTCCTGATGCCAAAATTTTTGAATTTTCCGAGAACGGAATAAAACAGGTTTCATATAAAGAAACCCAGCATTATAAAATTACAAAAGGATTTTTAGATAATCCTGAAAGAATCTTCCGTTATCTTTTTGATAACCGATAGTGTTTTATATTTACTCCTCTTATATATTCAGCAGATGTGCTCGAAAACTCAATTATTAACATTAAATTAAACAATTTTTTATAGTTTTTTTAAAAAATACCATCGTAAAAAATAAGAATAATGTTTTGGGTAAAATTAACAAAAAATTAAAAAAATGTCGAAAAATGTTATTTAATGTTTGCAAATGAGATATGAGTATGATACAATACATCTTGTGGATGTAAATGCGTCCAACTACAATATTTTTTGTCGGAGGGGTAAAAAATGGAAAACAAACTTGTTTATGACATTGGCGATAAGCCAAAATTCGGGCAAATGCTGATTTTTGCATTCCAGCAGGTGCTCGCCATTCTTGCTGCTACTATTCTTGTTCCTGTAATCGTAGGAAACGGAATGAGCCAGTCTGCCGCACTTTTCGGTGCCGGTGTAGGTACAATCGTGTATCAATTATTCACTAAGTTTAAAAGCCCGGTATTCTTAGGTTCATCCTTTGCTTTTATCGGCTCGATGTTAGCTGCTTTCGGCGGTGCTGCTTCAGCTTCCGCAGGTTATGCAGGTCTTATTATCGGTGCTTTCTTCGCAGGTCTTGTTTACGTGGTTATAGCTATTGTTGTTAAAATCGCAGGTGTTGCCTGGATAAACAAGCTTATGCCCGTAGTAGTAATCGGACCTACCGTTGCTCTTATAGGTCTTTCTCTTGCTGTTAATGCAGTAAACGATCTTACTACCGGTAAGGTTGCTGGTTGCAGCCCTTACGTTGCACTTATCTGCGGTATCATTACTTTATTTGCAATCTTTGTTTTCTCTGTTTACGGTAAGAAGATGGCAAAACTTATTCCTTTCATTTTAGGTATTTTAGTAGGCTATGTAGTTGCTTCTATATTTACTGTAATTGGTATTGTTACCGAAAACGCAGCACTTCAGGTTATTAACTTTGAAGCTTTCAAGGATATGACCATTTTCGCAATTCCTGAATTCTCATTCGTTGAAGCATTTAAAGGTGTTAAGGATATCGATACTACCTTTATTGCTACCATTGCTGTAGCTTATGTTCCCGTTGCATTCGTTGTATTTGCTGAACATATTGCTGACCACAAAAATCTTTCTTCTATTATTGATAAAGATCTTCTTACCGATCCCGGTCTCCACAGAACTCTTCTTGGTGATGGTGTAGGTTCCATGGCAGGTGCATTCTTCGGCGGTTGTCCCAACACCACTTACGGCGAATCGGTTGGTTGTGTAGCTATTACCAGAAACGCTTCTGTAATCACCATTTCTACAGCCGCTATTATGTGTATTGTTATCTCCTTCTTTGGCCCGTTCGTTACCTTCCTTGCTTCCATTCCTAACTGTGTAATGGGTGGCGTTTGCGTAGCACTTTACGGCTTTATCGCTGTTTCGGGTCTTAAGATGATTCAGAAGGTGGATTTAGAAGAAAGCAAAAACCTCTTTGTTGTTTCCGCTATTCTTATCCCCGGTATCGGTGGATTAAGCGTTTCCTTTGGCAAGGTAACTATTACTACCATCGCTTGTGCTCTTATTCTCGGCATTATTGCAAACATAGTTCTTAACGTTAAAAAGGGTGCAGAAGATAAGGAGTAATTTTAATGAAAAACTATGATAATGTAACCATTTTTGACCATCCTTTAATTAATCATAAAATTGCAATTTTAAGGGATGAAAAAACAAGTATGAAGGAGTTTCGTGAACTTATTGAAGAAATCACGACACTTATGACCTTTGAATGTCTTAAGGAGGGTGTACCTACCACCGAAAAACAGGTTAAAACACCCCTTGAGGTATGTACTCAGAGAGTAGTAAAGGACAACGCTATTGTTATTGTTCCCATACTAAGAGCAGGACTCGGTATGGTAAACGGCGTACACGTACTTTTCCCATCGGCCAGAGTAGGACATATAGGTATGTACAGAAATGAAGAAACCCTTCAGCCCTGTGAATATTATTGCAAACTGCCTGATGGCATTGAGGATAAACTTGTGCTTTTGGTTGACCCAATGTTAGCAACGGGCGGAAGTGCTTGCGATGCTATTGATTCTCTTAAAAAACGTGGTTGCAAGGATATTAAGTTTATGGCAGTTATAGGTGCTCCCGAGGGAGTAAGCAAAGTTGCCGAGACACATCCCGATGTTCAGATTTACGTTTCTACTTTGGATAGATGCTTAAATGAAAATGGTTATATTTTACCCGGACTTGGCGATGCAGGAGACAGATTATTCGGCACAAAATAAAAGAAAAACGGCTATCCGCGTTGGATAGCCGTTTTAACAACTTAACATACTCATTTTACCATAAAACGAAACTGCAGTCAATAGCAGTAAAACGATTTCTGCGTTTTGCATAAAATGATAAAAAAATCTTTATAAATTATGCGAATTGAAATGAAAGGAAATATGTGGTAACATATAGTCAAAGGAAGGGTGGTACCGATGTACAGGAGTTGACCAAAGGTTTAAACGGTCGGTAAAATTAAGCCACAGAAATTGTTTGATTATCGGTTAAAGCAAAAAAGTGCTTCTCACTTTACGGGATTTATATATAGACCAATGGCAACTGCTTTAAGGGATGAAAAAACAACTTCTGAATTTAAGAAAGAGAGGTAAAAGAAAAAGATGCTGGATATTAAGATAGAACACATTTAACCCTTGACTGAAGGTTTTGAGCAGTCAAGGGTTAATTTTTTTATATTAATAAAATTCCGTATATGCTGTTGCAATAACTTAAAAGTTATGCTAAAATGAGTTAAAATTGTATTTCAAAACTGTTGGAAATTAGATAAATTAATGATTTGAGGTACAGAATGAAGATTACAGTAGTGCAGCCAAAATATTATGCAGGGGAAAATCCCGACAAGGTAATAGCTGACTTTTTATTGGAAAAGTTAAATGAGGTAGAAGAAGATTCTCTTATAGTTCTTCCTGAATATTCAAATGCAGGGGGCCTGAGCGAAAAGGAAAAGCAACTTGCTGCACTGGATAGAGCAAAAGAAATGCTTGATTTTTGCAGTAAAATTGCAAAGGAAAAAAAGGCTTACGTTTGTATTAACGTGTTGGAAGAAAGAAAGGGCAAAATTAAAAACAGCACCTATCTTTACGGTAAAAACGGTGAAAAAGTTTTTGTTTATGACAAGGTTCATTTGCCGCCCTCCGAGGTTTCTTTGGGTATTGAGAGGGGAAATGGCGAATGTATAGTTGAGCTTGACGGCATACGTTTTGCTTTTATGACCTGTTACGATGTTTACTATAACGAACAGATAGAATATATTGCGTCCCGTAAACCCGATGTTATAATTATTCCCGGCTATCAGAGAGGGGAAAGGACCGATATTATTTTAGCTCAAAATAAATTGGCGGCTTTTCGCACTAATGCTTATATTGCCCGTTCTTCTTTTTCTATGGATGACGAAAATAAAGGCGGAAACAGTATGATAGTGTCGCCAAATGGCGAGATACTTGCTAATCTCGGCAAAGAGGTAGGCAGTATTAGTGTGGATGTGGATATAGAATATAAATATATGCGTTCTGCAGGTTTTGGCTGCGGATTGGTGCGTAATGATGATTTTATAAATAACGGACTTTGTCCCGAAATATTCAAATAAAAAATCACTCTGTGTTTACAGAGTGATTTTTGCTTTTTATTGGTTTCATAACTACCCTTTTAAAAAAACAACAGGCAATTACAGGGCAAATATTCTTTTAAGATTCTATTAGCATATAAAACTTGATTTTATGACAGATATATATTATAATATAATAGATTCATAATGGATATTGGCAAGGTGGGATTTAAAGTGTATAAAAATGTTATAAAAAGACTGATTGATATTTTACTATCCGGCGTGGCTCTTATTCTTCTCTGTTTGCCTATGTTGATTGTGGCTATTGCCATAAAGATTGATGATCCGGGACCGGTTATTTTTAAGCAAGAACGCTTGGGGCTGAACGGAAAGGTTTACAAAATCTTAAAGTTTCGTTCTATGTGCATAGGTGCAGAAAAAATGGGCAGCGGTGTTTATTCGGAAAAAGGCGATGACAGAGTAACTGCTGTTGGAAAAATACTTCGTGCAACCAGTATTGACGAATTGCCGCAACTCATAAATATTTTTAAAGGCGAAATGAGTTTTATAGGTCCGCGTCCTCCACTTACATATCATCCGTGGCCTGTTTCTGAATATACAAAAGAACAGATGAAAATGTTTGATGTTCGTCCTGGTATAACAGGTTGGGCACAGATTAACGGAAGAAAAACTGTTGAATGGAACAAACGTATAGAACTTAATGTTTGGTATGCGGAGAATGTATCCTTTTGGCTGGACTTAAAAATAATATGGCTGACAGTTTGGAAAGTGGTTTCAAATGCCGATAACGAAAATAAAGGTGTAACGGTTGCGAAGGCAGAAAATGCAGTAGAGAAAGAGACGGTAAATAAATAATGGCTTTAAAACTTATGTATATAACTAACCGTCCTGAAGTTGCACTAATTGCCGAAAAATCAGGAGTTGACAGAATATTTGTTGACCTTGAGTATATCGGCAAAAGTGACCGTCAAGGCGGAATGGATACGGTGCAGTCTAAACACTCGCTTGACGACGTTAAAAAAATTTCAGAGGTTATTACCGAAGCAGAACTTCTTGTCCGTGTTAATCCCATTCACGATTCATCAGAGCAATACTGTTCTTCTGAAGAAGAAATAAATACCGCTATAAAAAACGGTGCTGATATAATTATGCTTCCGTATTTTAAAACCACAGCAGAAGTTAAGCGTTTTATAAAGGCTGTTGACGGCAGAGTCAAAACAATGATTTTGCTCGAAACTCCCGAATCGGTAGAAATTATTGACGATATACTGATGGTTGACGGAGTGGATTATATTCATATAGGACTAAATGATTTGAGCCTTGGTTACGGAATGAAATTTATGTTCCAACTTTTATTAGATGGAACTGTTGATAAACTTTGTGAAAAGTTCAGAAAAAACCGACGTACATTTGGATTCGGCGGAATTGCATCTATTGGCAAGGGTGCTATCCCTGCTGAAATGATTATTAAAGAACATTATAGATTAGGTTCAACTTGTGCGATTTTATCCCGAAGTTTTTGCAATTCCGATATTATTGATGACATAAATACCGTGCAAGCAATATTCGCAAACGGAATGCGAGAAATTCGTGATTTCGAAATTGAATGTGAAAATAATAAATATTCTCTGACTGATAATAAATTGTCTTTAGATAAGGCTATAAAAAAGATTGTTGAATGAGGAATTAAAATGAATTTACTTGTGACGGGAGCATATGCTTGGTCGGAAAAACAACTTAACGAATTAAGGACGCTTGGGCATGACGTTGCTTTTATGCAATACGAAAATTCTTCTTTGCCCTGCGAAGCAGAGTGGGTTGAAGGTGTTGTTTGCAACGGATTGTTTCTTCATCATCCCATAGAACAGTTTAAAAACCTCATGTTTATTCAACTGACCAGTGCGGGTTATGACAGAGTCCCGATGGATTATGTTGAAAAACACAAAATAAAAATTTTTAATGCACGTGGTGTATATAGCATCCCAATGGCTGAATTTGCACTTAGTGGAGTATTACATCTTTATAAGCAAAGCAGATTTTTTTGCCAAAATCAAAAAGAACATAAGTGGAAAAAACATCTTGAATTACTTGAACTTTACGGAAAAACCGTCTGCATTGTAGGTTGTGGGAGCGTAGGACAAGAATGTGCCAAACGTTTTTGCGGTTTTGGTTGCAGTGTTATCGGAGTGGATGTAAAACAGTACAAAAACGACTTTTTTGAATCTATTATTCCTATTGAGGAAATTGAAACGTTTATAAGCAAATCGGATATTGTGGTATTGACGTTGCCTTTAACAGAGCAAACAAAAGGTTTGTTTAATAGTGATATGTTTGCAAAAATGAAAAAAGGTGCAGTGCTTGTTAATATTGCACGTGGTGCAATAGTTGATACTGTTGCTCTTAAAAATGCTTTGCAAAATAATTTGGGCGGTGCAGTGCTTGACGTTTTTGAAGAAGAACCGCTTGAGGAAAACAGTCCTCTTTGGGATATGAAAAATGTTATTATTACCCCTCACAACAGCTTTGTGGGAGAGGGTAATAAGGAAAGAATTACTCAATGCATATATAAAACTTTATCAAGATTAGGGGAAAATGACTAATGAAAAAAGTTTTGTTGGTTGCAACCGTACAAAGCCATATAGCACAATTCCACAAACCCACTATCCTTGCATTAAAAGAACAAGGAATTATGGTTGACGTGGCGGCTCATAATAATTTGCATCTTAAAAAAAATCTTACTTTATCTGAGCCGGATCATATTTTTGAAGTTTCTTTTCAAAGAAGTCCGTTCAGCCCAAAAAATATAAAGGCATATCGTGAACTTAAAAATTTAATAATAAAAGAAAAATACGATATTGTGCATTGTAACACTCCGGTTGGCGGAGTTCTAACAAGATGGGCTTGTAGAAAACTTCGCAAAAACGGGCTAAAGGTTATTTATGAAGCTCACGGATTTCATTTTTTTGAGGGAGGCTCTCGCCTTAACTGGCTTTTGTGGTACCCAATAGAAAAGTTTCTTTCTCGCTTTACCGACGTGTTGGTTTTAATTAATAAAATGGATTTTAAACTTGCAAAATCCAAGTTTAAAGCCAAGGCGACCTATCGCATACCCGGAGTTGGAGTTAACCTTTCCCAGTTTAAAACTGAAGGTGCTACAGATTTTAGGTCTGACTTTTCTATACCTAAAGATGCTCCGGTAATACTTTCGGTAGGTGAACTTAACGCAAACAAAAATCATAAGACTGGCATAAAAGCTCTCTCTGTTTTGAAAAATAAAGAAATACATTATTGCATTGCGGGTAATGGTCCCCTTTTAAACGAACTTATTGATTTTTCAAAAGAATGCGGTGTTGAGAACCGTGTGCATTTTCTGGGATATAGAAGAGATTTACCTGCAATTTTCCGTCAGTCAAAACTATTTCTTCTTCCGTCGTACCGTGAGGGACTTGGAATGGCTGCTATTGAGGCGATGTCTTGCGGTCTTCCGCTTGTATCTTCAAATCGTCACGGTATAAACGATTATTCTATCGATGAAGTAACCGGATTTAAATGTAATCCCACCGATTATGCAACAATGGCACAGCATATTGAACACATATTTTCTGATGATGAACTATGGAGTAACCTTTCAAAAAACTGTGCAGAAATCGCTAAGCAGTTTTCGCTCGAAGAGTCAGTTGCTGCAATTATGAAGATATATAAGGAAACTTTAGGAGATTAGAATGCTTGTAAGTATAATTATGCCGGTATATAACGCAGAGGAATATCTTAGAGACAGCGTTGAATCACTTATAAATCAATCTTATAAAAACATTGAAATACTTCTTGTGAATGACGGCTCAACCGATTCTTCTTCGTCTTTGTGTGATGAATTCGCCGAAAAGGATGCAAGGATTCGGGTGTTCCATAAAGAAAACGGAGGAACACATACTGCCAGAAATCTTGGCATTGAACAGTCTCAAGGAGATTTTTTGATGTTTATTGATCCTGACGATTGGTTCGATATCGACACGGTTGAGCAACTTGTTAGTGCTATAGTAGATGAAGATTTAGATGTAGTCCGTTTTAACTATGTGAGGGAATTTCTTGACCATTCATCAAAAAAACCAAACACTCTTTTAAGTGAAGGGTTAATGGCAGAAGACGACTGTAAAAAGGTGTGCCGTCAGGCTATAGGATTAATAAAAGAAGAACTGGCTACTCCCGAAAATATGAATTTTTTGGCTTCGGTTTGCTTTGCGGCATATAAAAAGAGCATTATTGTAGAAAATAATATCCGTTTTGTAAATATACGAGAAATAGCAACCTTTTCGGACGGACTTTTTAATATAAACTTTTTGATGTATGCTGAACGTTTCAGATTTATCGATAAGTGTTTTTACCATTACAGAAAATATAACGCTTCTTCTGCAACATCAAACTATCGGCAAGACTTTTTAAAACGTCAACTAATAATGTTTTCAAAGCTTAAGACTATGGTAAATGTACTTAATCGTGAAGATGTTTATGAGGCTTTTAATAACCGTATTGCTTTAAGTACAATGGAAATGTGTTTAAATACTTTAAAATCGGACTTGAATTTTAAGGGTAAATACAAAGAAGTTAAAACGGTTTTAAATAATACTCTTCATAGAAACTCATACAAAAAATTAACACTTAAATATTTTCCGGTTAAATGGAAGATGTACTACTTTTTTGTAAAACATAGAATGACACCTTTTGTATTTGCAATGACCTGTGCAATACGATTTATTCAAAAAAGGGGATGAAAAAATGTCCGATAAGCCACTGGTTTCAATAATAATACCGCTTTATAATGGTGCAAACTATGTTGAAGAAGCATTAAAATGTGCCATAGCTCAGGACTATCCTAATAAAGAGATAATTGTTGTAAACGATGGCTCTACAGATAATGGAGCTGGTAGAGAAATCTGCCTTAAATATTCTGATAGCATTATTTATCTTGAAAAGGAAAATGGCGGTTGTTCATCTGCTCTCAATTTTGGAATAAGGGCGGCAAAGGGAGAATATATTTCCTGGCTTTCACATGATGATCTTTATCTTTCAAATAAGTTGTCCTACCAGATAGACCTAATTGAGAAATTTGCACTTGATAAAAACACCATCATAAGCAATAGCGGAGGGCTTATTGACAAGGACGGCAGGACTATGGCTCATCCTTCACTCAAAATCGAGGCTGACCTTAGTGCAAAAGAATTTTTCTCGTATCTTCTTTTTAAAAAGTGTCTTAACGGATGCGGACTTTTAATTCCAAAAGCAGTTTTTGAAAAAGGACTGTATTTCAGAGAAGATATGCGGTTTGTGCTTGATTGGAATCTTTGGCTAAAGGTTGCGGCAGAGGGCTTTTGTGTGCATATTGATTCTGCTGAACTTGTTAAAAATCGTGTTCACAGTGGACAGGTTACCGTAAAACAAAAAGAACTTCATAGAATCGAAGCTATCAAAACGGTTGAGGAGCTTTTTGAAATGCTCCGAGATAAAGAACCATATTTTATGCAGGAGCTTTATGTATTTGCTTTTTCCACAAGAAAGGAAATAACTCCTAAAATCAAGGCTTATCTCAAGGAAAACGGAATAGCAGTTCCCGCATCCCGTGCTTTAAAAATGTATATAAAGCAACAAACAAAAAAAGTTCTTAAAAAGATATATCACAAGATACGATAGAACTTGATGAAATGAAAAACTTCCTAAATAGGAAAGAGGAATAAATATGGGCAAAAGAGCAATTTTGAATTTTAGAAATTCTTACGAGGAAATATTCGGCACAATAAGGCGTTTGCATATGAAACGCCTTGTAGAAAAACTTAAAAAAGCACAAAGCGACAAATATGTTTTGACAAAAGCTATGGAGAAAGAGATAAAGTCTTTTTGGAACCAATATAAGTCAGTGCCTAATTTATATCACAATTTCTATACCGAGAAAAACGGTGAATTTTATAAAGAATATATTCCCGACGAAATTTATTACAATTATGTTCAACCTTATTTTAATAATTACAGGCTCGCTAAGGCACTTGATAATAAATGCTATTATCAAAAGATGTTTTCGGGTGTTGCTCAACCTAAACTTGTTGCATACCGAATGAATGGATTTTGGCACATAGACGACAAAATTGTGTACGAAGGCTTGAAAGACGTTTACTCAGTCTTGCAAAAGGAAAAAGAAGTATTTATCAAACGAGCTACCGATAGCGGAGGAGGGCACGGTGTTAAATACCTTAACTGTCAAGGTCTTAATCTAGAGCAACTCGAAGATGAAATCAAAGGTTTTATCGGAGATATTGCTATTCAAAGAGGGATTACTCAGCACGAAGTATTAGCAAAAATCAATCCTGCTTCGGTTAATACAATCCGCTTAATAACTTTACTTGAAAAGGAAAGCGCGAAGGTATTGTCTGTTATATTAAGAATGGGTGTTGGTGACACTAAAGTTGATAACAGTAGTAGCGGAGGAATGACCGTCGGTGTTTCCATGGACGGAAAACTTAAAAAATTTGCTTGTTCTGAGAAACGTAAAATGTTAGAACAGCATCCTACTTCAAAGATAGTGTTTGAGGGGTACGAACTGCCTTCTTTTGATAAAGTTAAGGAACTTGTTTTAAAAGCAAGCTGTATGGTGCCTCATTTCCGTATGGTTGCATGGGATGTTTCGGTTTTGGAAGACGGAACACCTGTGTTAATTGAGGCAAACCTCTATGACGGTCAACTTGATTCTCATCAAATACACAACGGTCCTCTATTTGGTGAAGATACTAAGAAAATATTAGATGAGGTTTTTGGAAAGTAGGAAAAGATTTAAATAGAGAAATTAAAATAACTTAGCTTGGTGGTAAATTAATGTTCATTTTGCTTTCATTAACAGTTTTTACTGTTTTTTTAGGGTCCCTAATAAAGAAGCAGGACTATTCTAAAGAAAAAATATTATATCTTATTATTGTAGGTATTGCCATTGCTGTCGTAATGGGTTTGCGCGCACCAATTGGTGTAGGTAGTCGAGATACTGAAATGTACGTTCGCGCTTTTGAAAATATGCAATACGTAGATAGTTTTAGAGATTATGCCAATAGAAACCTTTTGGATAACGGTTGGCTTTTTTCTGAGGGCGGATTTTATTTTACTATGTGGATTATATCAAGAATTACTACTAATCCTCAGATATTCCTCCTTTTAGTATCCTCATTTATGATTTTTTGTGTTTGCTATTTTATATACAAAAATTCGCAGGACGTTGCGTTTTCAATTCTTGCTTTCCTGACTCTTGGCTCTTTTACCTTTATGATGAACGGAATGCGTCAGTCTATGGCAATGTGTATATGTCTGTTGGCGTATGAATATGTTAAAAAGAAAAAACTTATACCGTTTTTAATAGTCGTTTTAATAGCTATGCTTTTCCATAAAACAGCATTTGTTTTTTTAGTAGCATATTTTTTCAATTTTCTTAAAAATAAAAAAAGTTTGATTTTATATTTTGTGGCATCTACAGTATTTTTTGCCTTTATTTCAAGATTTATTTCTCTTTATGACGAAATTACCGGAGAAAATTATTCAGGGAAAGAAACCTTTGATTCTGGCGGTATAACAACAATTCTGATTTATTTTCTTTCAATTGCTTTTGCGATATTTGTTTTTTCAAAGTTTAAAGAACAATCGGATAAAAACAGCTTATATGCAACCCTTGCGGGAGCAGAAATTTATATTGCACGATTTGTTACTAATCAGATGATGGAAAGAGTAAGTTACTTTTTCTTCTTGTTTGTAATTATTTTGCTTCCGAATGCAATAAATAAACTTAATGAACGCGAGCGAACAATTACAAAAATAGTTGTAGGTCTTATTGCAATAGCTATTTTTGCATATCGAATTAAAAGCGGTGCCTTTAGTAATTTCCGTTTTTATTTTCAGTATCATTGATTTGTATAACAACCAAATGTAAGTTTCGGTTTTGTATTTAATTTGATTATAATAAAATATCTGTTTTTTGAAGTGAACGAAAGGGGATTTTTATGAATGTATTATGGATTGCTAATATGTTGTTGCCGGAAGTAGCAGAGCATTTAGGGGTTAAGACTAGTCCGAGCGGCACATGGATGATTGATTTATCAAACAAAATTGCCGAAAAGGATGAAATAACTCTTGCAATAACCTGTGTTTACGGCAATGAGTTTAAAAAGATTGAACTCAACGACAAAATTTATTATTTAATCCCCGGCAACGGAAAAAAACTCTTGTTTTACAATAAGGGATTTATTAAATATTGGAAAAAGATAGAAGAAGATTTTAATCCCGACATTGTTCATATTCATGGCACAGAATACAGTCATGCGGTTTCGTATATTCGAAGATACCCTGACAAGAAATATCTTTTGACTATTCAAGGGATAATCAGTAAGATTGCTGAAAAGAATGATGGTGAACTTTCTTTTTGGGAAAAGTTGACACATCGTACTTTGAAAGAAAATCTTCATCTCAACGGAATGATTGAAAGCAAATTGTTAATGAAGAAGAACAGTCGATATGAAAAAGAAATAGTTTCTCATTGTCAATATGCAACAGGCAGAACAGATTGGGATAAATTCTGGATGAAATCAGTAAATCCAAAACTTAAGTACTACCGTTGTAATTATAATTTGCGCGAAGAATTTTACAGTAGTCAAAAGTGGGAATTGTCGAAAATTCAAAGACACACAATTTATGCTTCGAATTCTCCGCAAACCCCATTTAAAGGTGGTCATATTGCCATTAAGGCATTGGCAATAGTAAAAGAAAAATATCCCGATGTAAAACTGCGCGTGTTGTCAGTAAAGGATACTGACGGAAATATAAAGGTCAGAAGCGGCTATGCTAAATATTGCCGTCAATTGATTGAAAAATTAGATTTGAAAGACAATTTGGAATTTCTTCCAAGACTTAGCGCACAAGGCGTTATAGATGTAATGACATCGTCGCATTTATGTGTAATTCCATCTTCAATGGAAAACGCTTCCGCAACTTTAAGAGAGGCCTTACACGTAGGCGTACCTTCTATTGCATCATATCGCGGTGGAATGACTCATCTTATTAAAGACGGAATTAGCGGCTTCTTTTTCGACTTCAATGAGCCTGAATATCTTGCAGGAAGAATAATAGAACTTTTTGAAAATGATGATATGGCGGTTAGATTTTCTGAAAATGCTATAAAAGATGCAGAAATAATGCACGACCGAGTTAAAAACATTGATGATATGATAGATGTTTATAAAACAATTATTTCCAATCCGTAATTTAGGGAGAGTCTGTAAACAATGAAACTTACATTTTTTAGCAGCGTTTTAGGATATCATCAAGAAGGTTTATGCAATGCATTTTATAAACTTTTAGGCGACGATTTTCACTTTGTCGCTTTTAGTGATTTGCCTGATTTTAGAAAACAAGCAGGTTTCAAAAATCTTGCTGATGTTTATTCGTATGTTGTTAAAGCATATACGTCTGAAGGTAAAAAGATAGCTGATGATTTACTTAAAACAAGTGATGTGGCTATTGTTGGAGCAGTAGATAATAGTATAATCAGGACTTGTGTGGAAAATGGAGTTAAAACCTATCTTTTTTCAGAACGTTTCTTTAAAAAAGGCGCATGGCGCGCTTTTATTCCCGCTACAAGAAAAAAGGTGAAGGCAAGGGCGGCGGGCTATTATCAAGATAACTTTAGAGTGCTTTGTGCAAGTGCGTATTTACCGTATGATTTAGCCCTTTGCGGATGGCACGGAAAAGCTTACAAGTGGGGATATTTCCCCGAACTCAAAGAGTATGATATTGCTGACCTGATGTCTAAAAAAGCAATCGGAGAACAAACAATAGATATATTATGGGCTGCCAGATTTTTAAAACTTAAACATCCTGAAAAAGCTTTGCAGGTTGCAACGTTTTTAAAGGAGCGACATATCAATTTTCGTTTGAATATTATCGGTTACGGTGAACTTGAAGATTTTTTGAAAAAAGAGATTATAAAACGCGGTCTTGATGGAAACGTTTTATTCTTAGGCAAAAAAACCGCACCTGAAGTGCGAGAGGTAATGGAAAGTGCGGATATATTTTTAATGACAAGTGATTATAATGAGGGTTGGGGTGTAGTAATCAATGAAAGCCTTAGCTGTGGATGTGCAGTAATATCTGATGAGGCTGCCGGTGCTACAAACTATTTAATAGAAAACTCAGTTAATGGCTTTACATACAGAAACGATATCAGTAAGGTTTTTCCGGTGATTGAAAAACTATGTACAGATGAAAAGTATAGAAAGCAAATTCAAAAAAATGCTTATGAATATATGATAAATAACGCTTCTCCGCAGATTGCGGCAAAAAGATTTATTGAGCTTTGCTCTGAAGGTAAGTCTTTTAATAACGGAATATGCAGCGAAGCTCCCATTATAAAATCCAGATGGTTTTGAGTAGATTTTACGGAGGGTATAAATGATAGAAATTAATCTTTTGCAAGATATGGTATATTCCATATTTGTGGAGTTTGATAGAATTTGCAGGAAACACAATATAAAATATTCTATGGAAGGCGGCACCTTATTAGGCGCAGTAAAATATCGGAATTTTGTGCCTTGGGATGATGATATTGACGTTGTTATGATAAGAAGTGAATATGAAAAGTTCCTTGAAATCGCTCCTGAGGAGTTAGACTCAAAGTTCTTTCTTCAATCATATAATAACGTTTCAGAGTTTCCGCTTAATTATGCAAAGTTGTGTTTAAATGGTACCGAGATTTACGATTATGATTATTCTCATCTCAAAAATATGAATCACGGTATTTTTATTGATATATTTCCTGTAGATAATGTTATTCCTGAAAAACTGAAAAAACATTGTTCGGCAGTAGGTATATTTACAGGCGCAAGAAAAAACAAACTAAAGGCGATTAAGCCAAAAGGAATAAGAAAGCTTGTTTATGGAGTGCTCGCTCTTTTGCCTATGAGCGTTCTTATTAAGGCGGTAGATAAGGCCTGCAAAAAGTATAACTATAAGGATACCGACTATATATATGAGATTTGCAATTCAAACCAAAAATTTAAGCCACTTAAAGCGGAAATGTATAAAAACTTAGTCGAACTTCCTTTTAGAGATAAGAAGTTTTTGGCTGTGGCGGATTATGATAATTTCTTAAAGTCACGTTTTGGTGAAAACTATGCTAATGAATTACCAAGTGAAGAAAAAAGAAAGCCGTCTCATAATCAAAACATTCGAATTATTAGTGATAAAATTAATTAGGTGATAGTTTTGAACAGTTCTAAACAAATTAAATTTGGTGCTCTTTTATCATATTTTGCAATTGCATTTAATATGGTTGCGGGTTTAATATATACCCCGTGGATGATATC
The DNA here is from genome assembly GCA_045592625.1 of Acutalibacteraceae bacterium. Classification (GTDB taxonomy): domain Bacteria; phylum Bacillota; class Clostridia; order Oscillospirales; family Acutalibacteraceae; genus SIG607. The sequence continues at coordinate 13,173 of JAZNVC010000021.1, read as the reverse complement.
GCAAATAGGTCAAAGCAATTACGGTCTTTACACTCTTGCTCATTCGCTTATAACAATTTTTGTTATGGATTTTGGCATGAGTGCCGCCGTATCCCGTTTTGTCTCAAAATATAGAGCAGAGGGAAACCAAGAAGCTATTAATAACTTTTTGGGAATAGCTTACAAACTTTATATTGCTTTAGACGGAGTTATCCTTGCAGTTCTTTTGGGTGTTGGTTTGTTTTTAAATTCAATTTATGCCAATCTGTCGGCAGAGGAATTAGAAACTTTTAAAGTACTGTATGTAATTGTTGGTATTTTTAGTGTTATATCATTTCCATTTACAAACCTTAACGGTATATTAAATGCTTATGAGAATTTTGTGGGATTAAAATTAGCTGATTTGTTTCACAAGGTGTTTATAATCGTAGCAATGGTTATAGCATTGTTGTTGGATTATGGCGTTTTTGCATTAGTAACGGTTAATGCTATTTCGGGAATATTAACAATTATTATAAAATTGTTTCTGATTAATAAAAATACAGACGTAAAAGTTAACTTTAAATGTAATGATAAAAAAATATTAAAGGACATTTTCGGCTTTTCGATTTGGACTACTATTACAAGCTTTGCAAGAAGAATGATTTTTAATGTTTCTCCGTCAATTATAGTTGCTGTGTCAGCGACAGGCGCAATAGGAGCTGCTGTTTTTGGTTTGGCGAGTACGGTAGAAGGCTATATTTCTACTTTTGCTTCAGCTATAAACGGTATGTTTATGCCACGAATTTCAAAGATTGTCCATGACGGTAAAAAGGATACCGAGCTTGTTGATTTAATGGTGAAAATCGGAAGAATACAATGTATTATAATCGGAGTTCTTGTAGTAGGGTTTATTTCTTTTGGCAGGTCGTTTATTGTTGATATCTGGAATAAGCCCGATTTTACCGAAAGTTATATGTGTGCTGTATTCCTGATTATTCCCAGTTATTTTTATATGCCGCTTCAAATAGCGAATACGACGTTGGTTGTTGAAAACAAGGTTAAAATCCAGTCTATCATCTATATAATAACAGGTGTGTTTAACGTTTGCTGCTCGCTTGTTTTATCTAATATATGGGGACCTTTGGGAGCATCTGTTTCTATCTGTATAGCATATTTAATCAGAAGTGCTTTGTTAATAGTAGCCCACGTTAAAGTTCTTCATCTTAATATGATGCAAATGCTTAAAAAATGTTATCTTAAAATAACCCCGTATTTACTTGTTGCGTTGGTGTTTGGACTTGTGCTCGAAAAATTCAACCCCATGCCACATTCAGCATTAAGATTTGTTGTTAATGGGTTAGTTTTTGTTTTAGGCTTTATAGTACTTTTACTGTTTTGCCTAAATGACTATGAAAAAAATCTCTTTTTCGGCAAAATAAAAAAACTTGTAAAAAGATAGTATAAAAAAGGAGTAGCAACTATGTTTAAAGGAAAAACTTTGATGATTACCGGTGGTACCGGAAGTTTTGGTAATGCGGTACTGAACAGGTTTTTAAAGACCGATATTGGTGAAATTCGTATTTTTTCAAGAGATGAGAAAAAGCAGGACGATATGCGTCACGAATTTCAGGCTAAAATGCCTGAGGTGGCTGATAAAATATCCTTTTATATCGGCGACGTTAGGGATTTAGCTTCTGTTAAAAACGCTATGCACGGGGTAGATTACATTTTCCACGCTGCAGCACTTAAACAGGTGCCTTCTTGCGAATTCTTCCCCATTGAAGCCGTTAAAACCAACGTAATAGGCACCGAAAACGTACTTACTGCCGCTATTGAAGCAGGGGTTAAGAACATCGTATGTCTTTCTACCGATAAGGCTGCTTACCCTGTTAATGCAATGGGAACAAGCAAGGCGATGATGGAAAAGGTTATTGTTGCCAAGTCACGTACTACTAAAGAAGCAAAAATTTGCTGTACCCGTTACGGTAACGTTATGTGCAGTCGCGGCAGTGTTATCCCTCTTTGGATTGACCAGATTAAGCAGGGCAATCCCATTACCATTACGGAACCATCTATGACTCGTTTTATTATGAGTCTTGACGAGGCTGTTGACCTTGTATTATTTGCTTTTGAAAACGGCGTAAACGGTGATATTCTTGTTCAAAAGGCTCCCGCTTGTACTATTGAAACTCTCGCTAAGGCTGTAACCGAGCTGTTTAATCCTAAAACAGAAATTAAAGTAATTGGTATAAGACACGGTGAAAAAATGTACGAAACACTTCTTACAAATGAAGAGTGTGCAAATGCTATTGATATGGGCGACTTCTACCGTGTGCCCAGCGATAACAGAGGTCTTAATTACGATAAGTACTTCAAAGACGGTGATGTAGAACGTAACACTCTTACCGAATTCAATTCTAACAATACTGCACTTTTAGATGTAGAACAGGTTAAAGAAAAACTTTTATCACTTGCATACATTCGTGAAGAACTTGAAAATTGGGGTAAAAAATAATGAATATACTTATTACGGGTGCAAAGGGCTTTGTAGGAAGAAACCTTACCCAGTCCCTTAAAAATATTAGAGACGGCAAGGATAAAACCCATCCCAACATAAATATAGAGGAACTTTATCTTTACGATATTGATTCTTCTGATTCTCTTTTAGAGGAAGCATGTCAAAAGGTAGATTTTGTTTTTAATCTGGCAGGAGTAAACCGCCCCGAAAAAGAGGAAGACTTTATGAAGGGCAATTTCGGGTTTGCTACCACCTTGCTTAACACACTTAAAAAATATAATAATACTTGCCCCGTAATGCTTTCTTCATCTATTCAGGCAAATCTGGAGGGACGATATAACGGTCCTTACGGGCAAAGCAAAAGAGCAGGGGAAGACCTGTTTTTTACCTATGGTAAAGAAACAGCTGCAAAGGTGCTGGTTTACCGTTTTCCTAATCTTTTCGGTAAATGGTGCAAACCTAATTACAACAGTGCTGTTGCAACATTTTGCAATAACAAGGCAAACGATTTGCCCATAACCGTTAACGACCCAAATGTTCTTCTTACATTATTATATATAGATGACCTTGTTGACGAAATGCTTTTGTGTCTCGAGGGCAAAGAACATAAAGAAAAAGAGTTTTGTGTTTGCCCTGTTGTTCACAAGGTGACTTTGGGTGAAATAGTAGAGTTGCTTGACAGTTTTAAAGCACAAAGTGAAACACTTATAATGCCTGAAATAAAAAATGGCAGTTTTGCAAAAAAACTCTATTCTACATATCTTTCGTATTTACCAAGGGAAAAGGTATCTTTCCCTCTTAAAATGAACATTGACGACAGAGGAAGTTTTACAGAACTTTTAAAGACCGAAAGTTTTGGCCAGTTTTCTGTAAATATCTCGAAACCCGGTATCACTAAGGGTCAGCATTGGCACAATACCAAGTGGGAATTCTTTATTGTGGTTTCGGGAAAAGCCCTTATCCAGCAAAGAAAAATCGGCACAGATGAAGTGCTGAATTTTGAAGTTAGCGGCGAAAAAATTGAGGCTGTTCATATGCTGCCGGGTTACACTCATAACATTATAAATCTTAGTGATACAAATGATTTGGTAACTTTAATGTGGGCAAATGAACAGTTTGATAAAAATCATCCCGATACTTTTTTTGAAATAGTTGAATAAGTACATACAAGGTTTTAAAGGAGGTGGCAAAGTGACAAAAGAACAACAGTTACTTATAAAACTTTTAGCACATAGTATTACAGGTGCTAAGGTGACTAATGCAAAAGATATAGACTGGACGGTGCTTATAAAAGAATCAATAGCACAAACGGTTTCTATAGTTGCTTTTGACTCTGCCGCCGATTTAAAGGATAAAATTCCAAAGGATATTTATACCTCATGGTTTAATCATACATACGGTTCACTTATGATAAATTCATATGTTGAAAACAGTCAGAAGGAACTGACAAAAATTTTATCAAAGCACAAATTTCCCTATATTATTTTAAAGGGAATGTCAAGTGCGTCTTACTATGAAAAACCTGAGCTTAGAGCTCTTGGCGACGTAGATTTTCTTATTGAGGCGGATAAGAAGAATGAAATTAAAGAAATATTAAAGCAAAACGGATACAAAGCATCCCTTGAAAATCATATTTGCCATATAGTATTTACTAAGCTAAAATCCCATTTGGAAATGCATTTTGAAATTTCAGGCATACCAAACGGAGAGAAGGGCGAGAAAGTACGGAAATATATGGAGAAAGCTTTGGAAAATGCCCAGATAAAAAAACATTCGGGAGAGCTGTTTTACGCTCCCCCCCATCACCATCACGCAATAATTTTGCTTCTTCATATGCAGCATCATATTCTGGGTGAGGGAATAGGACTGAGGCACCTAATGGATTGGGCTTGTTTTGTTCATAAAACCTATAATATGCCCTTTTGGGAAGAAAAGGTTGTTCCCATACTTAAGGAAATTGGTCTTTTACAGTTCGCCCGTGTTTTTACCGCTCTTTGCATAAAGTATTTTGGTATCAACTCACCCGAATGGATAAGAGAAACTGAAGAAGAACTTTTGGAAGAACTTTTGGAGGACATTTTTTCGGGCGGTAATTTCGGCAAAAAGGATAAAAAAAGAGGAAAAAGCGGTATGATGGTTTCTAACCGCGGAAAAGACGGAACAGGAAAAGGTAAACTTTATTATCTTAATAAAACCCTTGTTGATTCCACCTATACGCTGTTCCCTATAACAAAAAAATGTAAAGTTTTGCTTCCTTTTGTTGCTTTTTATCGTGTCATGCGATACGGTTTTTTAAGATGTATGGGCAAAAGAACATCTCTTATAAGTGCAATACCCCTTGCTGAAAAAAGGAAGAAACTATATAACCACTTACATATTTTCGAGGTGAAGGATTATGAATAAAGGTTTTGAAAACAACGGAAAGTTAAAACTTCTTATAATCGTGGGCACACGTCCCGAGATTATACGTCTTGCGGCGGTTATCAATAAGTGCAGAAAGTATTTTGATACTTTACTTGCTCATACGGGTCAGAATTACGATTATAATTTAAACGGAGTTTTCTTTAAGGATTTAGGTCTTGCAGACCCTGATATTTATTTGGAAGCGGTAGGAAGTGACCTTGGAGAGACTATGGGCAATATTATTGCTAAGTCTTATCAGTTAATGTCAGAGGTTAAGCCTGATGCCGTACTCGTACTCGGAGATACCAACTCTTGCCTTTCGGTAATTGGTGCAAAGCGTCTTCATATTCCTATTTTCCATATGGAAGCAGGTAACAGATGTAAAGATGAATGTTTGCCCGAAGAAACAAACAGAAGAATCGTTGATATTATTTCAGACGTTAATCTTGCATACAGCGAACACGCTCGCCGTTATCTTGCCGACTGCGGACTTCCTAAAGAACGTACCTACGTTACAGGCTCTCCTATGGCAGAGGTGCTTCATAATAATCTCAGCAATATAGAGAAAAGCGATATTCATGCTCGATTAGATCTTACTAAGGGAAAATACATTCTTCTTTCTGCTCACAGAGAAGAAAATATTGATACAGAAAAGAACTTTCTTTCTCTTTTTGGTGCTATTAATAAACTTGCCGAAAAATATGATATGCCTATTCTTTATTCCTGTCATCCAAGAAGCAAAAAGCGTTTGGAACAGAGTGGATTTAAACTTGACAGCCGTGTTATTCAGCACGAACCTTTGGGCTTCCATGACTATAACTGCTTGCAGATGAATGCTTTTGCGGTAGTATCCGACAGTGGAACACTTCCTGAAGAAAGTTCATTCTTCTTAAGTATTGGAAAACCGTTCCCTGCAATTTGTATCCGTACTTCAACCGAGCGACCTGAGGCACTTGATAAGGCATGTTTCTTTATTGCGGGAATTGATGAAAAGAATCTATTAAATGCTGTTGACACTGCAGTAGAAATGAATAAGAACTCGGATTTTGGTATCCCTGTTCCCGATTATGTGGAAGAAAATGTATCTACTAAGGTAGTGAAAATAATTCAGTCCTATACCGGAATAGTTAATAAAATGGTATGGAGAAAAGAAGAAACGAAGGCTGATGTAATAAATACCTATTTAAGCGGTAAGGTTTAGGTTGTTATGGGTGTATAAGGTGCACTTTGCAGTAAAGTTGCAAAAAAGTACTTGAAGATTTAGGACTATGTGATATACTTATAAGCAGTGCTTTGCAACTAAAATGCTTGGCAGAGGAGTACATATACTCCTCTTACCGAAATTCTCGCTTATTTTGGTGTGTAAAATAATTTGAAAAGGTGATAAAAATGGAAAAATTTGTACCTGTCGTAGTTATTAAGGAGCTTGGCGAAACCGATAAGATTTTAAAGGCTCTTAAAAATAACGGTATCAACTGTGCTGAAATAACCTTCCGTACTGCTTGTGCTAAAGAGGCTATTGAATATGCAGTTAAAAATTATCCCGATATGAGCATTGGTGCAGGAACAGTAATCAATGCTGCACAGTGTAAAGCCGCATTAAAAGCAGGGGCACAGTTTATTGTGTCTCCCGGTCTTAGCGTGGCGGTTGCTAAAATTTGTAAGAAGAATAACATCCCTTATTATCCCGGTTGTGTAACACCAACCGAAATTATGCAGGCTATTGAACTTGGTATTACCACTGTTAAATTCTTCCCTGCAAACGTTTATGGCGGACTCAGTGCATTAAAGGCACTTTCAGCACCATTCCCGCAGATTAAGTTTATCCCCACCGGCGGTGTGGACAGAAACAATATTGATGAATTTTTGGCCTTTGATAAAATCGAGGCTATAGGCGGCAGTTTCTTTGTAAAAGAAGCACTTGAAAAAATGGAGGAAAAATAATATGGCTAAAATAGTAACTTTCGGTGAACTTATGCTTCGTCTTGCACCAAACGGATATTACCGTTTTTTCCAAAACGATCAAATGCAAGCTACCTTTGGAGGCGGTGAAGCAAATGTAGCAGTTTCTCTTGCTAACTACGGTATGGAAAGCCTTTACGTTACAAAACTTCCAAAACATGCTATAGGTGAGGCTGCTGTTAATTCTCTTCGTTATTTCGGTGTTGATACAAGTAAAATCACCCGTGGCGGTGACAGAGTAGGCATCTATTTCCTTGAAAAAGGTGCTTCTCAGCGTGGTTCGGTTTGTATTTATGATAGAGCCCATTCTTCTATTCAGGAAGCCAAAAGAGAAGATTTTAACTGGGATGATATTTTTGAGGGTGCTGACTGGTTCCATTTTACAGGAATTACTCCCGCTTTAGGCCAAAATGTTGTTGAAATCTGTAAAGATGCTTGTAAAGCCGCTAAGGAAAGAGGCGTTAAAATCTCTTGCGACTTAAACTACAGAGGAAAGCTTTGGACAAGAGAACAGGCAAGAGCAGCTATGAGCGAACTTTGTAAATACGTTGACGTTTGTATCTCCAATGAAGAAGACGCAAAGGATGTATTTGGTATTGAAGCAGAAGATACCGATATTTATGGCGGTAAGTTAAACCACGAAGGTTATAAATCGGTAGCAAAACAGCTTGCTGATAAATTCGGCTTTGAAAAGGTTGCAATAACACTGCGTTCTTCCATATCTGCCAGTGATAATGACTGGGCAGGTATGCTCTATGACGGAAATGATTACTATTTCTCAAAAAGCTATCACTTACATATAGTAGATAGAGTTGGCGGCGGTGATTCCTTTGGCGGCGGTCTTATTTATGCAATTCTTGCCGGTAAGAGCAGTCAGGAAATCATTGAATTTGCAGTTGCGGCATCTGCACTTAAACATTCTGTAGAAGGCGACTATAACAGAGTAAGCGTAAATGAAGTTGAAAAACTTGCAGGTGGCGACGGCTCAGGAAGAGTGCAAAGATAAGTGTTAAATAACATCAAATTCCCGAAAGAATTTCTTTCGGGAATTTTTTTCTTTAAAAATTCCTCCTTCTGTGTTAGAATAACAACATAAAGGTTTGGGTAGGAGAGAATATGCGGTACAGAAAGCCTAACGTTTTTTGCTACAGGATTGCTCAGGCAGTGTCCTTCTTGGTAGCAAAACTTATATTTAAACGCAAATTCATAAGAAATGAAATAAGGGACAAAAAAGGTCCCTTTGTTGTTATTGCCAATCATCAGGCCGCTCTTGATTTTGTTAATCTGGTGGGTGCAACTAAAACACCGATGACCTTTGTTATAAGCAATTCTTTTTATAATACTCTGCCTATTAAGAAATTTCTTGATAAATTAGGTGTTATACCAAAACAGCAATTTCAAACAACGGTATCCGATATGCGAAATATTAAGGCGGTTATTGATGAGGGACATCCGCTGGTTATTTATCCTGCAGGTCTTATGTGTGAGGACGGACTTTCAACACCTGTTCCGAGTGCAACCTATAAGTTTTTAAAATGGCTTGATTGTGACGTTTATGTTGCAAGAACAAAGGGCACCTATTTCGCTATGCCTAAATGGACAAAGGGTATGAGACGGGGCATAACCTATCTTGATATTTATAAGCTTTTTAAAAAGGAAGAACTCGACTGTTTAGAGGTTGAAACAATCAAGGATAGGGTAGAGGAAGCACTGCTGTTTGACGCCTACATAGAACAGGAAGAATTAAAAGTAAAATATGCTAAAAACAGTAATATTGAAGGTCTTGAAAACGTTCTTTATATTTGCCCATGCTGTAAAGATGAGTTTAGCATAAAGGTAAAAAATAAAAATACCCTTTACTGTAAAAAATGCGGTTTCGAGCATGAAAGCGATGAACTTGGATTTTTACATAAAAAATCGGGTGAGGGGGACGAAATCCGTTATGTTTCCAGTTGGAGCAGAATGGTTTATGAAAACGAAAAGAAAAAAGTCCTTAACGGTGAAAATAGCATTACAGCCGAGACTGTCATTAAAATGATAGACTACAAAAAGCATAAGTTTAAAGATGTGGGAACAGGTACGGTAACTCTTAATGATACGGGCTTTTTAATAAATGGAAATATAAACGGCGGGGAAGAGAAAATAGAAGTATCCATTAAAGGTATACCGTCACTTCCGTTTTCACCGGGAAAGTATTTTGAAATACAAAACGGAAAAGAAATTTATCGCTGCGTCCTAAACGACGGCAGACTTACAATGAAATTTATAAATAAAGTAAAAATATTTTATGAAATGAATATATAAAAATATCGCTCAGAATTTATTTCTGAGCATTTTTTATTATTAAAGTTCAATATCACACCACATTGGGAAATGGTCAAAACCTTTTCTGCACCTTTTATAAATTTAAAATTACAGTTTGATTATATATAGATTGTTATAAAAAATCAAAAATGCTTTAAAAGTAAATATAGGTATATTATGGTTGAATAATAATTTTTGATGTGATATAATTTTAAGTAAGAGATGATAAGGTTTTAGTAATTCCCACCCGGAAAAATGATCATTTTTATTCAGAAATATTAAGAAATAACTGCGTTAAACTTCACGAAAGGGAACGGTAAAATGATTTTAGCTATTGATATAGGAAATACAAACGTAACACTGGGCGTGTATAAGGAGGATAAATTTATCCTTACCGCCCGTCTTGCTACCGAAGTAGGAAGAACAAGTGACCAATATGCTATTGACATAAAAGATGTTTTGGCACTTCACGGCGAAGATTATAAAGCAATAGAGGGTTGTATTGTGTCTTCTGTTGTTCCCGCTGTAAGCGAGGCTGTTTCAAGAGGCATTACTGCTTTGTGCGGAATAACTCCGTTGGTTCTGGGACCGGGAGTAAAAACAGGGCTTAATATTAAAATTGATAACCCCGCTCAACTTGGTGCGGACCTTGCGGCAGGTGCTGTAGGTGCTCTTTCAAAATATAAAATGCCTTGTATTGTTATTGATATGGGCACAGCAACAACCGTAAGTGTTTTAGGTAAAAACGGAGAAATGCTTGGCGGTGCAATTGCTGCAGGAGTAAGACTTACCCTTAAAGCACTTTTTGAAAATACCGCTCAGCTTCCGTCTGTAAATATAGAAGCACCAAGTAGCGTTATCGGTACAAATACTGTTGACTGTATGAAATCAGGACTGGTATTTGGAGCCGCTTCAATGATTGACGGACTTGTTGAACGTATAGAAAAAGAGCAGGGTAAAATGGCAACCGTAGTTGCTACCGGCGGTCTTTCAAAAGAGATTATTCGCCACTGTAAATATGATATTATTTACGATGAAAATCTGCTTCTTGACGGACTGCTTACCATTTATAAAAAGAATATATAATCTCGGTTTACGGGTTTTATATAAATAATGAACTGTACCCTTTAGGGACAGTATCGGAGGTAAAAAATATGTCAGATATGAAAAAAAGAACTAAAAATCTGGCTGTAGGTGCAATACTTACAGCATTGGTGGTTGTTTTGCAACTTCTGGGAACATTTATCCGCTTCGGTCCGTTTGCTATCTCTTTGGTGCTTATTCCCATAGTTATAGGTGCGGCAATATGCAACTATAAAATCGGCGGATGGTTAGGTTTTGTTTTTGGTGTTGCTGTAATGCTTAGCGGAGATGCGACTGCATTTTGGGTTATTCATCCCGTGGGTACTGTTGTAACCGTACTTTTAAAGGGTACTTTATGCGGACTTGCTGCAGGACTTGTTTATAAACTTTTGGCTGAATGGAACAGATACGTAGCCGTTATTGGAGCTGCTGTGGTTTGCCCTGTTGTAAACACAGGTATATTCCTTTTGGGTTGTAAGGTTTTCTTTATGGAGGCAATCACTGCTTGGGGCGTAGCAAACGGCTTTACCAACGCAGTGGAGTATATGTTTTTTGGACTTGCAGGGGGAAATTTCCTTGTAGAACTTGGTGCCAATGTGATTTTATCACCCGTTATTTTCAGAATTATAGGTGCACTAAAGAAAAACTAATCCTAACGGGGTGCAAAATTGCAACCCGTTTTTATGCAAAACGAAAAAAATCACCACTTTATCAACGAAATATTTAATAAAAAGGGCAAATTTACGAAAAACTAAAAAAAATACTTTATTTTTTAAGTTGTATTTGTTATAATAAATTGGATACTCTTATTGAGTTTGCTAAAAATTGGAGAAATCCAGAAAAATATAGGAGGTTGATTCGTAATGAGTCACAAGTTTGTTTACCTGTTCAGCGAAGGCGACGCTTCCATGCGTGAGCTTCTCGGCGGTAAAGGTGCTAACCTTGCAGAAATGACCAAAATCGGTCTTCCTGTTCCTCAGGGTTTCACTGTTACTACCGAAGCCTGCACTCAGTATTATGAGGACGGCAGAAAAATTAATGATGATATTCAGGCACAGATTATGGAGTACATCGATAAGATGGAAGGTATTACCGGCAAAAAGTTCGGAGATAAAGAAAATCCTCTTCTCGTTTCTGTACGTTCCGGTGCACGTGCTTCTATGCCCGGTATGATGGACACTATTCTTAATCTCGGTCTTAATGAAGACGTTGTTGAGACTATGGCTGCTAAATCCGGCAATCCCCGTTGGGCTTATGACTGCTACAGAAGATTTATTCAGATGTATTCTGACGTAGTTATGGAAGTTGGTAAGAAGTACTTTGAAGAACTTATCGACAAAATGAAAGAAGAAAAAGGCGTTACTCAGGACGTTGAGCTTACTGCTGAGGACTTAAAGGAACTCGCTTGTCAGTTCAAGGCTGAGTACAAAGCTAAAATCGGTAAAGATTTCCCCTCTGATCCTAAGGAACAGTTAATGGGTGCTGTTGAAGCAGTTTTCCGTTCTTGGGACAACCCCCGTGCAAACGTTTACCGTCGTGACAACGATATTCCTTATAGCTGGGGTACCGCTGTTAACGTACAGATGATGGCATTCGGTAATATGGGTGATAACTGCGGTACTGGTGTTGCCTTTACCCGTGACCCTGCTACCGGTGACAAGGGACTTATGGGTGAGTTCCTTACCAATGCTCAGGGTGAAGACGTTGTTGCAGGCGTTCGTACTCCTATGCCCATTGCTGAAATGGCTCAGAAGTTCCCTGAAGCATTTGAAGAATTCAACAAGGTATGCGCAATCCTTGAAGACCACTACAGAGATATGCAGGATATGGAATTTACCGTAGAAGACGGCAAACTCTTTATGCTTCAGACCAGAAATGGTAAGAGAACTGCTAAGGCTGCTCTTAAGATTGCTTGTGACCTCGTTGATGAAGGTATGATCGATGAGAAACAGGCTGTTGCTATGATCGATCCCAGAAACCTTGATACTCTTCTCCATCCTCAGTTCGATGTAAAGGCTCTTAAGGCTGCTACTCCTGCAGGTAAGGGTCTCGGTGCATCTCCCGGTGCTGCTTGCGGTAAGGTTGTATTTACTGCTGAAGATGCAGAGGTTTGGAATGCTCGTGGCGAAAAGGTTGTTCTTGTTCGTCTCGAAACATCTCCTGAAGATATCACCGGTATGAAAGCTTCTCAGGGTATTCTTACCGTTCGTGGCGGTATGACTTCTCACGCTGCCGTTGTTGCTCGTGGTATGGGTACTTGCTGTGTATCCGGTTGCGGCGACATCATTATGGATGAAGAAAATAAGAAGTTTACTCTTGCAGGCAAGACCTACAATGAAGGCGACTATATTTCTATTGACGGTTCTACCGGTAACATTTATGACGGTATTATCCCCACTGTTGATGCTGAAATCGCAGGCGAATTCGGCAGAATTATGGCTTGGGCTGATAAGTACAGAACTCTTAAGGTTCGTACAAATGCTGATACTCCTGCTGATGCTAAAAAGGCAAGAGAACTCGGTGCTGAAGGTATCGGTCTCTGCCGTACCGAGCATATGTTCTTCGAAGCTGAAAGAATTGCTGCTTTCCGTGAAATGATCTGTGCTGACACCGTAGAAGAGAGAGAAGCTGCTCTTGCTAAGATTCTTCCTTATCAGCAGGGCGACTTTGAAAAGCTTTACGAAGCTCTCGAAGGCTATCCTGTTTGCATCCGTTTCTTAGATCCTCCGCTTCACGAATTCGTTCCTACCGAAGAAGCTGACATCAAGGCTTTAGCTGATGCACAAGGCAAAACTGTTGAAGATATCAAGAATATCATTTCTTCTCTCCACGAATTCAACCCCATGATGGGTCACCGTGGATGCCGCTTGGCAGTTACCTATCCTGAAATTGCTAAGATGCAGACTGCTGCTGTTATCCGTGCAGCTATCAATGTTAAAAAG
>JAZNVC010000020.1:0-9159 GCA_045592625.1 Acutalibacteraceae bacterium | reverse complement strand
AATTTTTTAATAAAAAAATCACAATTATCGAAATTTATGTTGGCTGTTGGAAACCAACGTGTATATTTGTCTGATTTAGATATCATAAGATGCATTCTTGCTTTAGATAAAAAAATTATCAAGTGGTTTTTAAGTGAATTTGTTTCTCTGTTTAAAAACCAAGAAAAGAAAATTATGTTTAAAATTGATGAAGAGATATTTGAAGGTTATGGTATTAATCTTTTAGAAGATAACATAAAACTTAATATTTTTTCCGATAGTGAAATACATATCAATGACTTTATTTATTTGATAAATTTGGTTTTGTCTAAAGATATTGTTTGGAGTAATTTTACAAAAGACAATAAATATTATAAAATCACTTTATATAAATATATTGTTTTAGTTGATTTTTATGCTTTTAATTCCAAAAGGGATCCAAAAGTTTTAGAAGCAATTGATGTGGAGCATAATAGTATCAAAGACCTAAACCCTAAAACGGTAAAAAAAGAATTTGAAAAAATAAAAACATTTGAAATTTAAGATCATATATGATATAATATAATTGAACTCCAGTAAGGCTTTATTGCCGCCTTAGCATTTAAGGTTAGAGCAACTACAATTTATTTAATTTGGTTGGCTTTCAGCCAAGTTTAAAATTAATCCAAAACATCTTTACCAACCCCGGCATTCGCTGGCTCAGCTCATGCAACGAGAACGCTAAAGCTGTTTTGAATTATTACAATAAATTGTACCAAATTAAAGTGGAGTTCATTTTTTATACACTTTTTTCGGGAGAGCTATCTATGTTTTTGTTCAAGGATGAGTTTTCTGTTGAGAACCCTTTTATTTCTGTTTTTTTATGTGGACATAAATATAAAAGTAAAAACCCTTCGGATAAGCGGGTAATACTTAAACATTTTATTGAAAAAAATATAGAAAACTGTAGAGCACTGATTTTAGAACAGAATTTTACATTTAGGAATGATACTAAAAATTACCTTGCATATGATAGTGCTTTTTTGAATAGTTTGTCTCAAATTGAAGAACTTGCCGCAGCATATGCGGATGGAATTATTATTATCCATGAAACGATATCTACTGCAACCGAATTAGGTATGTTTGCAATTAATCCTATGTTATCAAAGAAGATTTGCATAATTAGTCCGGATGATATGTCAATTGATGAGAATAAAATTACGTTTTTTATTGACAATTCATTTATTAACAACGATTTTTATGAAACAATGGTAAGTAAAGTTATTAAGTTTTATCCTGATATTAAAGTAAATAAAAAATCAACAGAAATCAGTGAATACTATACACAATTCCATAATGATGAGATTGGCGAAAACCTAGGAAGAGAAATAATTGACTTTATATCACGTGATCGATTTAATAAGATTGATTGTAAATATAAGAAAAAAGCATTTGGAAAAACATCTGGTGATGATACATGTATCGATTATGCTATAAATGAAAAGGACATTTTAGAAATTAATGTTCCAATAAATATCTTAAAAATTCATATGCTAGCTATGTTTTTAAAGGAAGAATATCGTAGAGAATTACGAAACGTTAAGACTGTCAAAGAGCATATCAATTATTTATATGATGTTTATCGTCAATTATTGATTAATACTGTTTCAAAATTAGGTGGATTTACCAATAATGAATATGTGGGATCAAATATTAAACTAAAAAATTTAGATATCTGTACTTTAAAACAATCAATAGGATATTTTGTTTTTTTGTTACAGGCATTAGGTTTTATTAATTTAGAACGAGATATGTCTTCTGCAGAAGACAAAAGAAAAGTAGTAATATCTATTGAATTAGACAATCTGAAAAATACAATAGGTGAATTAATAATTCAGCAAGAACAAACAATATTTGGGAGGTTGGGAATATGAAACTTACACATCCGGATATTGTCATTAAACATATAAAGACAAAAAATAAACTTAGGAAAATAGTATCTTACCGTTCAGAAACCTGCGATTTAAAAAACACTCATAAAAAAATAAACGATTTTCTTGAAAGATATTTTTGTCCTTCTATTTTTACCAAGGGATATGTTAGAAACCAGTCTATTTTTGATAATGCATATGCACATATGTATAATGATTTTTTCATAACCCTGGACATCAAAAACTTTTTCCAACAAATTTGCCTAACTCAATTATATAAGAAACTTTATCACGAAATTAATTTGGTTGATGGTAAGGCAATATCGTTACAAGAATGCAAAAGAATCGTTGATTTATGTAGTATAAGTACTAGAGGGATACCCTTAGGTTTTGTAACGTCGCCGATACTATCGAACATATATTTAAAAGAGTTTGACTGCATCTTTTTCGGTAAATTAAAAAAGATGAACCTTAATAATGTAATATACACAAGATATGCAGATGACCTCACTATATCGTTTAAAGATTCGGAGCAAATTAATCCTGATGAAATAAAAGAAAATATAATTTGTCTGGCTTCTAGTTTATTATCAAAATATGGTTTGCATCTAAATAACCAAAAAACTCGATTTTACAATTTGGCAGTTTCCAATCATGTTAGAATAACTGGTGTTAATATCATAAGATGTGATGAAAATAAGCGCAGATTAACGGTAGGTCGAAGTGTTAAAAACAAAATGTTCTGGGATGCGATTAATAGCTTACAAGAGAAAGATGAGAAAACAATTAATCACATTAAAGGTATGCAATCGTTTATTCTTTCGGTTGAAAAAAAGGGATATGAGGATTGTTTTTCTTCTGGAATGAAAGAAAAATTAAAGTCATTAGGATTTGATTCGCTGAAATCTTTAATTGATTCTTTGTAAATTATGTGTTTGCATATGCGTATCATTCGATTTTTCGTGCTTATACACGACTAAGATATATACCTTAGTCGTGTATTTTTATGCGTCTTATATGTTGTGCTATACTTTTCACACCAACTGGTCGATATAACCACCCTAAATTTGTTCTTAAAAGAGGTCGAAAAAATTTTTTCAAGGAATTTTATGGTGTTCTCTTGACATTTTCCCCTGCTGCTTGCTCTACCATATTAAGATTTTTTAAGGATACGCAAACAAAATCCGATGACTACGATGCCATATTTACGGGAGATTTGGGTCTTGTAGGAAAAAATCTTTTAATAAGTCTTGCAAAAAGAGAAGGCTATGATTTAAGCAAAAATCTTTTCGACTTTGGTGAAATGATATTTGATATAGAAGAGCAAGACGTTCATGCTGGAGGGTCCGGTTGCGGATGCAGTTCGGTTATGATGGCTTCCTATATTATGGATCAAATGAAAAGAGGCAACCTGAAAAATATTCTGTACTGTGCTACGGGAGCTCTGCTTTCTCCCACAACGGTAATGCAGGGTGAAAGCATTCCGGGAATATGCCATCTTGTAAATATTAAAATATGATTACGCACTAAAGTGAGTGGGCATAAACTTATTATCGTTTATGCCCCTTACTTTTAATAAATAATATCGCTTATAAAGTATTGACTTTACGCATTTTAATATGTATAATTGTCTTAAATAAGACTTGGTTTCCTGTCTTGAATAGGGGACAAGCGACATTTTTTCTTGCCTTTGAATAAAAAATAAGGAGCGATTATTATGGTAAAATTTGAAACATATGTTGTTGGTAGTGAAAAAGGTGAAGCCTATTGGGCTCTTAAAAACACTATTCCGCTTGAAGATAAATATATGCACTACCGTTTGGACGGTGCCTGTCTTAAAGACTGCGTAGATATCTATTTTGTCGCACACGAAGACGGTAAGGCACTTTGCAGAATTTGGATGTGTTATCCCCGTCACGAAAATGCAATTTGTAACTGGGGTGCGGTATATACCCTTGAAGAATGCAGAGGAAGAGGTATTTGCAATAAAACTCTGGCTTTTTGCATGGATGAAATTGAAAAATTAGAAAACTCTCCCGTAGGACTTTTTTGCACTTCGGGGCAGCAGTGGGTTACCGATATGTACCTTAAATTCGGCTTTACAACGGCTATAACCGGAATGACCAAAGGACCGCTTTATCGCCCGTTAGCAGATAGCCCCAAAACCTTTAATGAGCTTTGCGAAAATTATTACACTCCTGCAAAATCACTTCGTACTGTAAAGGCAACTTGGGAGTGGAGAAACGAAATAGATTGTCTTTTAAACTTCGCTTTTGCCGAAATGAAGAGTGATTATTCCGTTAACGGAATTCGTGACCTTTGGAGTATGCTGTTAAACGGCACAGAAAAGGACGTAAAGGTGATTCTTACTGATACTAATAAATGTGTTGGTTGGATGGTAGACGGACAGTACACGATTCATCCTAATTATAAAGATATGAAGATAGACTAAAAAACGAGAGAGACACTTAGTAAAGAAGTTGTCTCTCTCGTTTTTTTATCTTTTATAAAAAATGACACTTTCCACAAAGATTATGAAAGTGTCATAGTGGGTTACATACTTTGCAGGCAGATTATATCCTCCCTTAAAACTGTCCGAAGAACAATATAACGATGCGAAGCATCCTATAACTGCCAAGCAATATAACTCGCTTTGAAGTATAAGTTACAGAAAAGCAGGAAACAGTGGACAGGGATTAGGAAATAGAGTTTTGCCTGATTGACAACATACAACATATGGTGTATAATATTTCCATATTGGATATATAAAGGAGTTAACCTTTAATGGCAGTAAAAAAAGCAGAGTATAATAACGAAAGTATAAAGCAGTTAAAAGGTCCCGATCAGGTGCGTAAACGCCCTGCCGTTATTTTCGGTTCTGACGGACTTGACGGCTGTGAACATTCGGCTTTTGAAATTATTTCTAACTCTATAGACGAAGCAAGAGAGGGTCACGGCAATAAAATCATTGTGACCCGTTTTGAAGACGGCTCTATTGAAGTGCAGGACTTTGGACGCGGTGCTCCCGTTGACTATAACAAAAACGAAGATAAGTTTAACTGGGAACTCCTCTATTGCACCCTTTATGCCGGAAGTAAGTATGATACCAATGACGGCGGCAGCTATGAATATTCCATTGGTCTTAACGGTCTTGGCCTTTGCGCTACCCAGTTTTCAAGTGAATATATGGACGTTGAAATCAAACGTGACGGATATATTTATAATCTGCACTTTGAAAAGGGCTTTAATGTAGGCGGACTTAAAAAGGAAGAATATTCTGGAAAGGATACCGGTACAAAAACCAGATGGAAGCCAGATATCGAGGTATTTAACGACATAAAAATCCCTGCCGTTTATTTTGAAGATACCATAAGACGTCAGGCGATAGTAAATGACGGACTTGTTTTTATCTTTAGAAATCAGGTTGGAAATAGATTCGAAACCAAAGAATTTTGCTATAAAAACGGTATTGAAGATTATTTACACGAAGTGGTGGATGAAAAGGCTCTTACCCCCGTACAGTTTTGGAAGTGCGAAAGAAAAGGTAAAGACAGAGAGGATAAACCCGAATATAAGGTTAAAATAAACGTTGCCGTTGCATTTTCAAACCATAATAAAATGACCGAATATTACCATAACTCAAGTTGGCTTGAGCACGGCGGTTCTCCCGAAAAGGCTGTAAGATACGCCTTTGTAACACAGCTTGACGCCTATATTAAACAGCAGAATAAGTATCAGAAAAACGAAAGCAAGATTTCTTTTTCCGACATAGAAGAATGTCTTAATATTTGTATTTCTTCTTTCTCAACCCAAACATCTTATGAAAATCAGACCAAAAAGGCTATAACAAATAAGTTTATTTACGAAGCGATGGCTGATTTTTTAAAACATCAGCTTGAAATTTATTTTATTGAAAATAAGGCGGAAGCCGATAAAATAATCGACCAGGTGCTTATAAATAAGAGAAGCAGAGAAAAGAGCGAAAAGGAAAGAATAAATATAAAGAAAACCCTTTCCACAGGTAATGCTCTTTCTGACAGAGTTCAAAAATTTGTTGACTGCAGAAGCAGAGACGTTAGCGAAAGGGAGCTTTATATAGTTGAGGGTGATTCGGCTCTTGGTTCTTGTAAGCTTGCCCGTGATGCTGCTTTTCAGGCTATTATGCCTGTCAGAGGTAAAATTTTAAACTGCTTAAAGGCTGAATATGATAAGATTTTTAAAAGCGAAATTATTACCGACCTGCTTAAAGTACTTGGCTGCGGTGTTGAAGTAAAATCAAAGGCAAATAAAAATCTTTCCAATTTCGATATAAGAAATCTTCGTTGGAATAAGATAATAATATGTACCGATGCCGACGTTGACGGCTTCCATATCAGAACCCTTATTTTAACAATGATTTATAGGCTTATGCCTACCTTAATTCACGAAGGCAGAGTATTTATTGCAGAAACTCCTCTTTATGAAATCAATACTAAAAATATGACCTATTTTGCCTATGATGAAAACGAAAAACGTGAAATTTTAAGCAAAATAGAAAATGAAAAGTATAATCTTCAGCGTTCAAAGGGGCTTGGCGAAAACCAGCCCGATATGATGAACCTTACTACTATGAACCCCGAAACAAGACGTCTTATAAAGATTAGCCCTACCGATGCCGAGCTTACCGCCCAAATGTTTGATATGCTGCTGGGCGATGATTTAAACGGCAGAAAAGATTATATTAGTGAAAACGGCTATCTCTATATGGATGATGTTGACGTAAGCTAAAGGAGAAAATTATAATATGGCTCCAAAAAAGAAAAAAGAACAGGAAACTCCCTCAAAGAAAAAGGGTGCAAATGCCTATATAGCAGGTGCAGGGACGGTTATTGAACAGCAGGTTACCGAAACTCTGAAATCCAACTTTATGCCTTATGCAATGAGTATAATTGTTTCTCGTGCTATTCCCGAGATTGACGGTTTCAAGCCTTCTCACCGAAAACTTCTTTACACTATGTATAATATGGGACTATTAAACGGCTCCACCATCAAATCAGCAAACATAGTTGGTAGAACAATGCAGCTTAATCCTCACGGCGATGCGGCTATTTACGAAACAATGGTTCGTCTCTCCGAAGGCTATGAAGCATTGCTTCATCCATTTGTTGCATCAAAGGGTTCTTTCGGTAAGGCATATTCTCGTGATATGGCTTATGCCGCTTCCCGTTATACCGAGGCAAAACTTGCTCCTATATCCGCTGAACTTTTCTCGGATATCGATAAAGATACCGTTGATTTTGTAGATAACTATGATGCTACTATGAAAGAACCGGTATTATTCCCCGTAACCTTCCCGACTGTGCTGGTTAACTCTAATATGGGTATTGCGGCAGGTATGGCAAGTTCTATTTGTTCCTTTAACCTAAAGGAAGTGTGCGAAACCACCATAGCACTTATAAAGGATGAAGATATAAATATCGCCGATATTCTTCTGGCTCCCGATTTTCCCATTGGCGGTGAACTGATTTATAACAGAGAAGAAATCGAAAAGATTTACGAAACGGGTAAGGGTGGCTTTAAGGTTAGAGGTATATATACCTTCGATAAAAAGAATAACTGTATTGATATTACCGAAATTCCTCCCTCAACCACAAGTGAGGCAATAATCGAAAAGGTAATTGAACTTGTTAAACTTAAAAAGATTACCGAAATCAACGACATCCGTGACGAAACCGACCTTAACGGTCTTAAAATCACCATAGACTTAAAACGTGGTATCGATGCCGATAAGTTTATGAAAAAAATGTATAAGCTGACTCCTTTGCAGGATACATTTTCCTGTAACTTTAATATTCTTATTGCCGCTTCTCCAAAGGTTATGGGTGTTAAAGAAATTCTTTTGGAGTGGATAGCTTTTAGAACCGAATGTGTTCGCAGAAAGGTGTTTTATAATCTTTCAAAAGCTAAGGACAGACTTCATTTGTTAAAGGGACTTAGCAAAATCCTCCTTGATATTGATAAGGCTATAAAAATCGTTAGGGAAACTGCCGAAGAAAAAGAGGTAGTACCTAATCTTATGATAGGCTTTGGTATTGATGAAGTTCAGGCTGAATATGTTGCCGAAATAAAACTTCGTCATTTAAACAGAGAATATATTCTTAAAAGACTTGACGATATTGAAAAGCTCGAAAAGGAAATTGAAGAAATGGAGGATATTTTAAACTCCAAATCTAAGGTTAAAAAGATTATCGTAAGTGAACTTAACGATGTTATTAAAAAGTACGGTGTAGACAGACGCACAAAGATAGTAAGTGCAAGTGAAGTTGCTGACAGCAATGAAGATGAAAGGGAAGTGGATAACTCTCCCGTAACCTTCTTCTTTACTAAAGACGGTTACTTTAAAAAGATTACTCCTCTTTCTCTTAGAATGAGCGGTGAGCAAAAGTGCAAGGAAGGCGACTTTATTACCCAAACAGTGCCTTCTACAAATGCGGCTGAGCTTATGTTCTTTACCAATAAACAGCAGGTTTATAAAACCTATGCCAGTGAATTCAGTGAAACAAAAGCCAGTGTGCTGGGTGATTATATCCCTGCAAAACTCGACTTTGAAGAGGGCGAATATCCCGTTTATATGACGGTAGTGGATAGTTATGTTGGTAATATGCTCTTTGTGTATGAAAACGGCAGAATTTCAAAGGTTGCTCTTTCATCCTATGAAACAAAAACCAACCGCAAAAAGCTGATAAAGGCTTACTGTGATAAATTCCCGCTTTTTGCTGCTCTTTATATGAAAGAGGAAAAGGATTTGGTGCTTAAATCCACCAATGGCAGAGTACTTATTGTAAACAGCGCTTCTGTGCCTGTTAAGGGTGTTAAGGATAACGGTGGTATTGCAGTTATGACCCAAAAGAGAGGACAAAAAATTGAAGACGTAAAAATCTACGAAAAGGGTATGATAGAAAACGAGCATAGACTCAGAACCCGTACTCTCCCCGCCGCAGGCAATAAACCCTTAGGTGGCGATAAACAGGACGAAATGAACTTGGATTAGGGAATAATGTAAATATGCACAAAATCAGCAGTTTTTCTTTATTGAAACTGCTGATTTTATTATTTTTTGAAAATTTTTGTCCCCTTTTTGCCCCTTTGTTTCGTTATAATATATAGAAGAAAGTGAATAGAAGGCATTGAAAACCAAAAACAAATATGATAAAATAAAGTTAGTGAAAACGGCACTGCCTACGGTATGCTTATAAACGATAACGGCGTTGATACCTACTATTATTATCTA
>JAZNVC010000019.1:0-70141 GCA_045592625.1 Acutalibacteraceae bacterium | reverse complement strand
AGGAATACCAAGTTCTAAGGCAAGTACATCAATCTTCTTTGCAAGAATTTGTCCCTGTTCCTCGGTCTGTTTTTCACCTGAATCTGTATAGATTGCAGCAATTTTACATCCTTTGCTATGAAGAAAATCTATTTCCTCTTTTGTAAGTGCATTTTCGCCCACAAGATTTCTACCCCAGAAGTTCGGATATACCTTATTTCTTACCGCCCATTCAAATTCGGTGATATTATTTTGAAGAACATCATCAGACTGTATCTGTGAATCGACTCCAAAAAAAAGCCTATCTACTGCCTTTTCCTCTGTTACTTCATTTGTTTCGGGCTGAGTATTCTCAGTCACTAAATTTTCGGCTTCCGCCTGTTTTTTCTTAGCATCTTTACATGCCATAATTTTTACCTCATTTCATAAAATATTTTTGTTTCGAGTTCAAACTCTTTTGTAACGTTACAAGCACATTATAAAAATCAACCCTGACAGTTTTTGTCAGGGTTGAAATATATTATTTTTATTTTTCAAACGTTCAAAGAAACGCTGAGATTTAGATTTACCCTGACCGATACGAGCTAAAAACTCATCGATTCCCGTTAACTGCTCGGTAGCAACTAAACATTCACCAATATTTTCAATGAGTGTTTGTGCTCTGCGTTCGCTTTCTTTATTGTATTCGACTTCAAGTTCAAAATCCGTATATCCAAGATACACATTGCGGTCAAGCACCATTTCACACATCGAATCCTTATGCATTACAACACGATCGGTTACAAGCTCTCCCTGGTGATGTAGCCCAAGTACATTAAAAATTTGTGGATCAAATTCAATCTTCTCAATCAAATCCAACTCAATGCTGCAATCAGGATGGTCTGCATTATGATTCTTAACCGTTGCCTTATATTTTCCATCCTTTGCACGAATACGACAGGTAATACCTTTTTCATTCATTGATAAAACATCATTATCAAAGTAGTAATTCGTCTGTGTCTGAATTGGTGCATACTTACACATCAGCATTAGAATCGAAAGATACTCATCTTCACTTAACATAATTTTCTTTTCATATTCAAGCATAAATTCACCTCCTGATGATTTTTCCGGAACCGTTTTTAGGAATCTCATCAAGTAAATTGATGCGAGCTGGGAACTGATATGCAGAAAGATTGGTACGACACAAATCTTTGACATCTGAAACATTGGAAAAATCACCTGTGATATTAAGTTCAATCTGCTCTCCAAGTTTATCATCGGCATAACCGCGAACAAAAACATCCTTAACACGATAATCAAGCTTTAAAGCACTTTCAATCTCCTGCGGATATATGTTCATTCCCGCCTTTATAATCAAGTCATCATTACGACCTTTGATTTTAAGTAATCCCTCATCTGTAAACAGTGCTAAATCGCCCGTGCACAACCATCCGTCTTTCAACACCTCATTGGTTTTTTGAGGATTCTTATAGTATCCGGCCATTACGTTATCTCCCTTAACCCACAGTACACCAATCTCATTTTTCCCAACAAGACCTCCGTCAGCGGAAACAATCTTCAACGACACGGAGCGCAACGGAACGCCAACGCAGTCAGCGTTTTCCTTGAATTTGCTTGGTGGCAAATATGCAACTCGCGGACATGCCTCCGTGAGTCCATAGATGTGATAAATTTCAGCATCAGGGAATGCTTTAGCAATATATAATCCTGTTTCAATGCTCATACACTCTCCGCTTATACAAATATGCTTCAAAACATCTGCGTAAGATTTTCTTTTGAATCGCGCCATCATAGAAAGTAAGGTCGGAGTTCCGCAAAAGGCAGTGATATCATAGTCCTTTAGCATTTTAAGTACAACCGCCGGATTAAACGTTCCCGAATAAAAACGAATTTTAGTACCTTTAATCAAAGCGGTAAGGAACTCACCTGTCAACACCGCGCAGTGATATAGCGGCCTAGAAATAAGGATCGAGTCAGAAGAGCAAATATCAAAATATTCAGCAATATCTGAAACATTAGTGATAATATTCTTTTCACTAAGCATTGCGCCTTTAGATTTTCCGGTGGTTCCCGAAGTGCACATAATGAGCGCTGGATGAACGCAAGGCTCTTTATACAAAGATTCCTTTATTAGAGTCACCTGCAATTCACCATCAAAGTCTGTTATGGTTGCATCCGGACCGATAGTGTCTAAAATCTTATTACAATGCAACTCACCATATCTTTGCGATAACGGCAAAGCTGTCACCTCGGCAGCAAAACAACTCAGCAGGGCCATACTTGCTGCCATTTCCGATTGACATAAAATAGCACAACACTTAACCCCTCGCAATTTCTTAGAAAAGATTTCCGCAAAAACAAGGATTTCTTTGTAGGTCATTTGTGCTTCGCTTTCACAAACGATTTGGTTCGGATTTTCC
Organism: Acutalibacteraceae bacterium; assembly: GCA_045592625.1. GTDB lineage: Bacteria > Bacillota > Clostridia > Oscillospirales > Acutalibacteraceae > SIG607. The sequence goes on along the minus strand of JAZNVC010000019.1, from coordinate 67,739 downwards.
AGCATCTTATTCCTTAAAAAATTCCACAATCTCATTCAATCATCATCCTTTCTGCCTTCCTGATAAAGTTTCTTAACAGTTCACGTTCTCGCTTTTTTACAGCGATAAGTTTATCGTGAATAATCGGCAGTACAGAATCCCTACGGCGCATATGATGCGAAGCATAAAGCATCCGCATTTTATCTGCTTCTGCAACAATTTTCTTATATGCCGTACTTGTTCTACTATTAAGACCCAACGTAACTTCCATTTTTTCAATACGCTCCAACATAGCTTTTTTATGTTCCCAAATAAGCCGAAAAACTCGTCTGTCCATACGTTCGTATGGAATTGAACCATCATAAAGCTTGTCTACATACATTGCGATATAATCATGAACTGCAGCACCGTGAACTTCACCCTCGCCTGATTTAGGATATTTTTTTATGGAAGAATCCAAATATTCCTTCATTTTATCCAAAACTAGTTGCGGTCGAAATTCCACAATATCCATTTTAGGTTTTACACCGCAGATGGTACCAACAACTCGTCGTTTAGACATAGCTCTTCTTCCGGTTTCAAAAGCCGCCTGCGGCGTCCAAAACTTCTGATAAATCCAATTACTGTCATATGCGTAAATGCAGTATGTCTTATCTTCCTGATTGTATCCGCAAATACACCCATCATGATTAAAGTGTCTTTCCCTATACCAACTCTTACCCTTCACATAATAATCATCTACGCCCGTAAAGCACACATAATATCCTGCATCGATCATATTACGAATAACTGGATGTAATGCACCTTCAAGATCCTGCATTGACATCCTTTTTTTCTCCAAATACGGATTGTCATCTACATTCACCTGAATAATATTAATTAGGGGTGTTGTGAATCCAGAGAGAAAACGCCTTGTACAACGAAGATTCATTACTTGATTAAGATAAAAGTTTCTGATTGAAGGGTTATCTTTGATAACCGCTGAACCGGGAGCATGGTGATAGGTACTATAAATTGGCTCAACTAAAGGTAACTCTTTAATTTTCCTCATTGTTTTCATTCTCCTTTGTTTCATTAAATCTCTTATTTGCAATTTCTATGAATCTTTTAAGCAATTTTCTCTCGTTATTCTTAATGTCGATAAGTTTATTGTGAATAATCGGCAGTACCGAATCCCGTTTGTTCATATTATACAAAGCATACAGCATACGAATTTTGTTTGACTCCTCCACAATTGGTCTGTAAGCATTGCTGATCTTATCATCTATGCCAAGAGCTTCCTCTATCTTCTCAAGACGTTCCAGCATTGCTTTTTTATGTTCCCAAATAAGACGGAAAACTCTTCTATCCATACGCTCGTAAGGTATCGAACCGTCATAAAGCTTGTCTACATACATGGCAATATAATCATGCACTGCAATTCCATAAACATCGCCCTCTTGAGATTTGGGATATTTCCTCATATTTGAATCTAGGTACTCACGCATTTTTTGAATAGAAACTCCGGGATTAATCACAATTTCATCTGATTTAGGCTTGATAGCGCAAAGAGAGGAGTAAACTCCTTTTTTTCGCATTGCCTTCCTTGCCGCATCAAAATCTGCCTGAGTAGTCCAAAATTTCTGATAAATCCAATTGTTGTCATATGCATAAATACAATAAGTTTTATCTTTCTGGTTATATCCGCAAATGCAACCATCATGATTGAAGTGCCTTTCCTTATACCAACTCTTGCCCTTCACATAATAATCGTCAATGCCGTCAAAATAAATATAATATCCGTCATCAAGCAGTTTGCGAATAATAGAGTTACAATAGCCCTGAAGGAATTCGGTTGAAAACCATTTTCTATATAAATACGGATTTTGACTCCACGATGAATCTAAAATGCTAATTTCCGGCGTAGCAAATCCTTTTAGAAACTTACGGTTGCATTTTAAGTTCATTACCTGGTTCAAATACCAATTTCGGATACTGGGATTATTAACAATTGTTGCAGTCCCAACTCCTTGAAAATGATATGTGCTATACAATGGTTCAATCAACGGAAGCTCCACAAATTTATTCATCTTTGTCACCGCAGTATTTTTCCACCAAATTTACGACCGCCTGCACATCCTTAAGGTCAAAAGGATTCATATCTGACTCGTCGAGCTGAATATCAAAAGCATCTTCCAATTCAACAAGCAAAGTGACCATCAAAAGGCTGTCAAGAGCCAATTCATTCTGCAAATCACTCTCGGGATTAATTTCATCCATCCCACTGAGTTCCTTTAGAATATCATAAACCTTTTCCATTAAAAATCTTCCTTTCTATCGTTTCTTTAACAATTTCAAAGCATTCTTCTTTCGGTAATTCTGTAGAAATCAAAACACCATTGTTAGCTTTGCAAATATTGATATATTCTTCACGAAGTTTGTACTGTAAATCCATATCAATATACCTTTCTTTTTCTTCCTGTCTTTGGCGAACACGAGCTACCGCTGTTTCAACAGGAACATCAAAGAAAAAGGCAATATCCGGTTCTACTACAGACTCAGCAATCTCATAAATCCACTGATCGTCTGTAAAACCTCTTGCTCTAAGATTTGCAAGACAAGAATAAAAATATCTATCACTAACAACAATTTTTCCTTTTTTTATTTCCGGAACAATAACCTTATTAACATGCTGCAACCTATCACTAGCCGCAAGGAGGGACAGACTACGATAATCAAAAGCATCGTGGTTCGGTTGATCCATATATGTTCTGAAAATTGCTGATTCGCGCACATAATTAGTCGGTTGCTTAGTTACAAATACCTTTGATTTATCAAACACTTCTTCAATCATTCTATTCATCATTGTGGTTTTACCGCAACCATCCAAACCGCAAACAGTAATAAGGACACCTTTTGTGTCATTTGGTCTCATATTTAAACTTTTCATTCCTTACACCTCCTTCAAATCCGCCGCACGTTCTTCCATAAAAAATCGTTCTGTGGCATTAGCAGTTTGATACTTTAACAACTTTTTGTCTCGCGGAGATACAACCGTAAGAATAAAATCCCTGTCGTCCGCGAGCACCGATTCGGAAATCAGTTTAGCGTTACTGCTATCAATATCAAAAAGATCCGATGCTTCTATGATTGTGTAAGCACAAACCTTCTCCATATTTAATTTTTTTGCCCTTGCGAATACAGCCTCAACATCTTTTTCCTTCATTTCAGAAAGAAGCATATAAATATCGCAATACTTATAAAGTGTCATATCCCTGTGCATTTCAACCCATGGCAATGTAGTAGCTTCCTTATAAAGATGCGCACAAAGATGAATGAAGAAATCTTCTTTTGATAAAGTGGGCAATAAAATACCGTTTTCATTAACCACATCCGACTTTTCTAAAATATTTTCAAGAACATCGGTTTCTCCGTTCTTATAATCAAGTGAAAAATTGATATCCACCTCAAGATATTTCATGTTTGGCAGGTCAACTACTTTGATATACGGAACGGTTTCACCTCGCATCACCTTTGATTCAATAATTTCCTTTCTGCTCGCCGGAACAAATTCACCGTTACGAATATCACCTTGCTTGAATCCCGCCTCAAGAAGTGCATTACCAACTACGGTTACATCCTCTGGTCTTACAAGCAAATCAATATCATTTGAGGTTCGATATCCTTCAGGATAGTGATTACAAAGGAACGCACCTTTAAGCATTGCTGCCTTGCAATCAAGCTTATTTAAAATAGCTGCCACCATCTTCACACATTTGGCAAAACTGTGATTTTTAATTACATTTTGGTCAAATGCTGATTTCAATGAATTCCTAAACTCACGATTCACCTTTCCGAGAAGCCCTTGCCTTCTCATACGATCATATGCAATGCCCTGCATACGATTAAAAAACAGAAATCCCAACACATGGGGCGTTGCGAAGCGGAGCAAGTCTTCATCAAATGTTTCTTTTTTGAACTTACAAAGTTCTTTGAATAATAGATTTTCTTCTCTTTTCATATATAATTTTCCTTTCTATATTTTTTGTTTTGTATACTGCGAGATAATTGACTTCAATAATTTGTTTTCTTCTTCGCTTAATTCACACACAGATTTCTTGTCAGCGAATTCGGATAATTTATGTAATACTGCCAATTCATTGTCAGTCATATACATTCTGCTCATCGAATAATCATCTGTCACATAAACGCCACCGCCGTATCTACCGCACTGTGTATAAATCGGTTCTTTTATACTTAGCACCTCAATATCTCGCAAAATCGTTCTTGTGGAAACCCCGAACTCATCTGCTAAATTTGAAATCGTCTCGTGTCTACGCCTGCATAGAATACGCATTATTTCATTCCTTCGTTCGGCAGTTCCCATTCGTTTCCCTCCTTTCTTACATACAGTTTATAACCTAACCCTGACAACTACTGTCAGGGTTAAAATAAAAAAATCATAACCACCGTTTAACGGGTGCTTATGATTAAGTGGTTGACATTTTAAATTTTTCTTCTGCTTGTTTTTTACGGTTTAAGAAATCTTCTTCCTGGGCGCGGCGTGCCTCTTCTATATCAGTGCGTCTGCGGCTCTTGTGGAAAGAAGTATAATGCTTATATTCAGATTCCCAGCTTTGCTTTTTGGCAGAGGTTACACAAGCTAAAAGGAATTCCGCTTTTTTATAACCGTTAGAAACAATGTTATCCATTAACATATCGTATTCTTCCGGATAGACCATTACTGTGAAACGCTTTTTCTTTGGCATAAATTTATTTAATGCAACAGGTCTGATTATAATATCTTTTTCGTCTTCACAGTCTTTTTTATTCTTTTCAGAAGGTTGGTTTTCGACTTTTACCTTTTCTGTATCTATAACCAATATATCCTCTTCTTTGATTTCTTCGTCCGGGTCGATTATAATTCCAACTTCTTTGAATTTCATACAGAAGGTATGCTTTGGATCATTTGTTGGATGTAAAAATATTTTATCTTTCCTCACCTCCGTTGCAGATAATTCCATTTCATTTTGCTGTCCTTTAAAATTAAATAATGCTTTAATTTTGCTTATAATTTTCATATTAATTTTCCTTTCAAATATATTTTGCACAGCAATATTTGTGCAAGAAAACAGCCTTAAACCTCCTTTCAGGGCTGTATTGAGTGCAAAAAAAGAACTCACCTCAATAGGTGAGTTCAAATGAGAACTAACATATTTATTTGCAAGTGTGACAGGTCTTAACAGGTATAGTCACACTGCAGTTAGGACAATCGTGATCTCCTCCTGCCCAATATCTCAAACAAGTACCGTTTAGCCCATTACCCGATATTTTGCCGCAGTGAGAACAATAGGCCGTGGTTCCTGTGCAAGAATGACATGTGCTGTATTTCACATAAACACCACATCCTGTGCAATATCGAGAAGAAGAAAATTGTGTACATGTGCTTAATTTACCGGTCAACTCCGCGACCGTTTTGCCACAATTGGGACAAGTCGAGCCCACAAGTCTTCCTGCACTATCTTTACGAAAATTCACGGTTCTCCATTTTCCGGGAAGGTATTCATATTTTGCACCATCGCGTCGCTCAGTGCCGGTAGAACCATCAGCATAGGTATAGATGATGGGAGATTTGCCATCCCAGGAAATACCGGTTTCGGGATCTGCAGGTTGTACAGGCTTAGGTTTTGAAGAGGTGTTATCGGAAGAGTTATTATCTTTAGGAGGATTTTAACTAGGCGAATTAGAAGAACTTGATTCATTCTTAGAGTTTTCTTCATTCGAAGGCTTTGAAGAAGTGTTGGAAGGTTTCGAGCCCGAAGGCTTTGGCGAGAACTTACTTTCTTCTTTCGAAGAAGCAGACTCAGAACCATCCTCTTTATCGGTAACAGTGTTATCTGCAGAATTATTATCACTTACGACCTCGTTACTGTTTTCTGTATTGGTTGAGGTCGGTGGTTCAACAGGAGTGTGTTGGCAAGAGGTAAAAACGAGGCAAATAATTAAGCATAGCGTGATTAAAAACAGTTTCTAATAGATTTCTTCTTCAACACGAGATAATCCTTCTTTCTTTTTTTTAACTAAAAATTGGGGAACGCGAAGATAGTCGGCAGTTAGTGGATACATTCTTATAATTCTAGCTGCACGTATATCAAGTTTATTAAAAAACTTGAATAAAAGCTTAAATAATGCAATAAGAAGCGTAAGAACAACTAACAATATCAATGCGTTAAGAAACGCAAAATTCATACCGGTAAAATGCCAATAGCACCCTACTGCAACTATGCAAAAAACAATATCATATGAAATCTAAATTTCAAAAATGTAAATAAATATAGACACGTTTCTATTAAAATTATAAACGGCAAAAAAATGATAGATGCAATATATCGAAGTCTATCAAGCCAAAACGGGATAAGGATGTATTTGTATTTCATAAACGGGTACCTTTAACAAAATCAAATAAATTATTTGTAGTTGAGTTGGAAAAAAGCAACGTTGTTTTATTAAAATCCACATTTTGAGTTGATAAACTCTTAATCTATAAATGAATAACAGGAAGTGGGGCTCCTACAATCGTTTGTGCTGCCATAGACGGTGTGATGCAGCCGTGCCTTTTACCGTCCGCTTTGGCACGCGTGGGACGAACGTTACCTTGCCAACTCAGAGACATTGGCATCTGATGTAGGAAGCTCGAAGCTCCGGCAAGAATTATAGCGCCGAATATCCTATTGGAACGCTTTCACCATGCGGGATTTCTATTGTTTATTTGCCGGCAGAATTTAAACCATTCACCGTGGCGCCATTATTTATTTTTGAATTTTCAATTATAAATTATTTCATTTAACACTATTTCTTCGGCTCTGTTTTGAATATTATTCATAAGTTGAACCCATTTCATCTGATCCTGCGCTTTGAGGGTTTCGTTCACTCCCTCTTTCTCCGACATCTGAGCCACTAACAGCTGCACTCTTTCCTGAACTATGCGTTGTGTCTCCTCCAGATGCTTCTGAAGAGTCCCCTCTATCATCATCGCGGTGTACTTCTCTTCGCGATTTTCTTTGAGGAATTCTAACCTCTTAAAACCATAGATTTGTATTTTTCTCATGCCCTTACTCCTTTGTATCAAAACCATATTGCTTGATCACTTCTGCAAGAGCTCGTTCGCATCCCAGCCGTTTGCAGCAAAGCGAATAATACGGCAACAAGTCATACCGACTATCCCGTTCCAGGAAGTAATTAATTTGCTCATCGGATAAGCCTCGCTGATGCTTCGCTTTCCAAATGTATTGCTCTTTCGTCATACTCATACCCTTACCCTTACCCCTTCCATTCTTCCGAAAGGTCTTCAAAGCCTTCCGAATTTCCTACAATGCGATAAAGGGAAGCAGAAGGGTCAAGGGCAACTTTTCCGGAAGAGCAATATATCATTTGCTTGGCGTTGTCCTATTTTGTTTGGTTGACGTGCTCAAGCACGTCGCCGCAATGTTTAGACTTTACACGGCATACCTTGTAATACTTTAATTTCATTGGATTTTACCCTTCATAAAAGCCAGTATTTCGTTTATAGAGACCGGACAGAAGAAATTAGCATCTACGCCCACGTCATACCGCAAAACGCCTTGTTCACGCTGTAAAGCGTTATATTTGGGCTTATTGTGTTGATGCCCGTGCAAATGGATGCTGCTGTGTCTACTCTTTGGCCATTCCGCCATTGGATAGTGCATCAAAGAAATCGGATGACCGTTAAGGTTTATTTCTAAAAAGTCATAAATACCTTCAAATAAACTCTCGTCATACTGTTTATCGTGATTGCCTTTAATTAAGATTTTCTTGCCGTTCATTTGAGCAATAAGCTTGTTTACCTCTTCTACCGGGGTTCGATGTGCAATATCGCCCAAAATATATAACGTATCGTTTTTATTCACCCGAGCATTGATGTTAGCAATCAACGTGGGGTTCATTTCCTCAATGTCTTCGAAAGGACGTTCACACATACGAATAGCCATGCGATGCCCCAAATGCAAATCGCTTGTAAAATACTCCATATTCTCACTCTCCTAAAACAAAAAACACTCCACCTACATTCCATTAGGAAGTAAGTGAAGTGTGTATCATAACGCTTCGTGCAAGGACGGTAACTAAAGTTCCTGCTACTGTACTTGAATCGTAATTAGTTAAAACCCTATAACTGCCGCATCCGGCACCAAAGGAATAACTCTTAAAACCGCAACGATAAGAACGGTATAGCCCCTTATTTATCTCTCTTAGTCATCCATTACTCTGTCTGTCTCAGAACTCAACCCTGGATGTAGATATATGGCAACTAAATGGTCTACTCGGACCCTGTACGTTTCCGGCGATTTAGCGCATACACAGTATACTATACCGCACTCGGTTTTGTCAATAGTTGTTTTATGCCGCACTAACAAATTTAAGATCACTCTTTGCTTTTTATGATACGATTTCTCGCTATTTTTCTAACTTGTCGCGAAACAAAAAGCGTTTTATCGTGCAAAACAGACGGCATAAGTTTAAGAAACTCTTTTTGATTATTGGCCAACATATTTAATTTTTCAACTATGTACTCTAAATCAGCCGGAACGTACTCACCTGTTTTTAAAATAGTATATGCAAGTCTATTGATCACCTCTCTAGTATCATGAATTTCCTTTGTATTTTCCCTTATTTCATCGTAACTCACATTAATAACATTAAACTTCAAAGCAGAATCACGAATGTAAGCCGATAATTTACTATAACAAGCATTCGCATTATCTATGATTCTTTTATTCTCACTTTCTGTTACATAAACTTTCACTTGAATAGTCTGATTCTTATTTATCATTTTAATCCCCCTTCTTCTTATAGAGAAAATCTCGTACAACTCTTCTTGTTTCTCTTTTTATAATACGTTTTTTTTTTGTATAGTCGTATAACACAAGGTTATTAAAATCTTTTTCGGTTTTATATATTTCGTCAATTTTATTAAACATATACTCAAAATCGTTTGGGACATATTTCCCCGTTTTCCGTATAAACAAATATAGATTATTAATTGCATTGCGCATATATGTTAATTCATTTGTATGCTCCATTACAACTTTGTGGTCATATATCAAAACACAAAAATCCGATGCCGATTCACGTACATATGCTGATTCAATTTTGTCACAACACTTCGCATATTTTTTAACCGATTCTCGTTCGTCTTCCGACATATAGCATTTCACTTGATATTCACACATATTTTTCATTAATTAACCGCTCATTTCATTATTTATAATTATATTATTCCTCGCTTGAAAGAATTGTTCTTCTAATAAATTTTCACCGAGTTCACTTTTTCTGTTTTTACCACAAGCAGAAATTATAGCAAGATTCATCCTTTCATGCTCACGCTTTGAAATCACACCACGTTCAAAAAGATAATTATTATAATAAAGCAATCGTATTTCTTTAGCCGTAAGCTCAAGACGTCGTTTATTATTTTTCATTATGCTTTCCTTTCTCTAAAATCGATTAATGCTTTTATAAATTTACTAGTGTATGTAATTTCAAAAAATAACTTTCGTCTATATTATACCTCCAAATAATAAAAAAGTGCACCAAAAGCCACAATAACTTTCAAAAATCATAATTTGTTAATATAGCGTTCCCTAAAAACTAAAACTTATAACTAATAAAAATTTGCCCCTAAAAGTGAGTTAGCAAGCACTGCCTGCTGGTACTAAATGTACCGGCAGGCGCTTTAGGTGAAACCCCTATAACCCCGATCAGCCTCGAAAATTATTTGCAATTTGTTCATAATTTCCGAGGTTGAATTTCATTCAATCGTTCGCTTAGTTGCTCACTTTAAGTTGCCGTTTAAGGCAAAACAACTGATGATACTAAACAGTCATATTACATAAAATATTCTTGATTTTACTCTGAATGTGTGGTAACATTATATTGTAATTTGACAACGAACAACATAAGGAGATTTTTAATCATGGATGTACATTCTGTCCGTCAGATGATGAGGACTAAAAGTATATATGAAATACCTATGCGTGTTACCTTTTATGCTCGTGTATCTTCTGAAAAGGACGAGCAGTTAAACTCACTTGACAACCAGATATCCTATTACCGTAACTTTATTAAAAAGAACGCTAACTGGGAGTTTGTTGAGGGGTATTTTGACGAAGGTCTTTCGGGTATGAGTACCAAAAAGCGTGAGAACTTCCACAATATGATTAGTGACGCAAAGGCAGGGCTTTTTGATCTTGTTATCACAAAGGAAATTACCCGTGTTGCCCGTAACACGCTCGACAGTATTCAATACACTCGTGACCTACTCTCCTACGGTGTAGGCGTGTTTTTTCAGAACGATAACATCAATACCCTTGATGAAGATAGCGAACTTCGATTAACTATTATGTCGGGTATTGCTCAGGATGAATTGCGTAAACTGTCAAGCCGTATTAAATTTGGTCATCAAGAGGCCATAAAGAAAAATGTTGTCCTTGGTAATAGCCGAATCTTTGGCTATCGCAAGGACAACAAAAGGTTAGTAATTGACGAAAAAGAAGCAGAAATGGTGCGTGAATTATTTACCCTTTATGCCACCGACAAATACAGTATGAAGCAGATTGAGGACATTTTCTGGAATAAAGGTTATCGCAACAACAACGGAAAACGTATCTGTCACAGCACTATGTCTAACACCATTTCCAATCCTAAATACAAGGGATATTATGTTGGTAACAAAGTAAAAATCATTGATATGTTTACCAAAAAGCAGAAGTTTTTACCGCCTGAGGAATGGGTTATGTTTAAAGATGAAACAGGCGAAATTGTTCCTGCCATTGTTAGTGAGGAGCTTTGGGAACAAGCCAACGCAGTTCTCAAAAGACGCAGCCGTGATGTAAAGAGTAGACAAAATCAATGCAACCACCCGAATTTGTTAACTGGTAAAATGTACTGCACCCATTGCGGAAAGTTATATTACCGTAAGGACAGTAAAGATCGTAAGGGCAATGTGTTATCGCGTTGGATATGTAGTGGCAAAATCAATAACGGCACTGCTTCCTGTCCCTCGTTCACTATTTATGAAGAAGAAATCAAAGAGATTCTTTATGAGGTATTTAAGGATACCGCCGAGGATGCTAAGTTGATCATTGAAGAATACACAAACCTATATGCCGAAATGATTACCAAAGATACCTCATCAGGTGATCTGCAAAAACTTAAAGACCGACTTGATTTGCTATCCAAGAAAAAGTCCAAGTTGCTTGAATACAATATTGCAGGACAAATCAGTGACCGAGATTTTGTTGAGATGAACAAACAAATTTCCGAGGAATCCATTGAGGTTTACTCTAACATTGAAGAAATGGAAAATGAGATAAATTCGAGAGCGGGCTTTAAGGAAAGAATCGAAGAAATCAAATCAATACTGCAAAAAGCAGAAGACGATGCTTCAAAGGAAATGATAGACTCCGCTTTCGTAAACAAATATATTGATAAGATATATGTAACACCTGTTGAAGATGGCATTGTTGAAATTTCGGTGAAGCTTTTCACCGGCGATACCTTTGGAAAAATCTTTGAAAAGTTAGGGTGTCATCTTGTAGGTCGTACGGGACACACTTTTAAGAAAATGATCGAATCTTACGAAAACAGCATGAAGTAATTAACTGATTAAAACTTTAAGATAAAGGTGCCTTGTCTAAACTCAAAGTTTGATGGGGCACTTTTTTCGAAAAAATCATTTGCACGGAGGTGTAAATATGTTAGATAAAATATGTCTTGCTCTGGTAATTATCGGTTCTTTAAACTGGGGTCTTGTAGGACTTTTTCAGTTCGACCTTGTTGCTTGGTTATTCGGTGGCACCGGTACGCTGTTAAGCAGAATTGTATATATAGTAATCGCACTTGCAGGTGTATGGTGCATTTCTCTGCTTGTCCGCAGTTTTACCGACCGCGATATCGACCGAGCATCAACAGAGCACTAAGTAGAAAAGGCAACCCACGGAAAATTCCGTTAGTTGCCTTTTATTTTATAAAAAATAATATACTTAAGCTAATTATGAGACTGGGTAACGGATAAAGAATTTTCTAAAACTTCAATGTCAATTTCACCATACAAATCTGTACGATATAGTTTGATTTGTTCCTTTTCAAGCTTATTAAGTATTTCTGTATCGGGAAATCCGTATGAATTTTTAATTCCTACACTTATAACGGCGTATTTAGGTTTTGCAGCTTTTAAAAATTCATCAGAGGTTGAAGTTTTACTGCCGTGATGACCAATTTTAAGAACATCGCACTTAAAATCAATACCGCTGTCAAGCAAGGCTTCTTCAATGTCCTTTTCAGAATCGGACATAAGCAGAAATTTAAAATCTCTGCACTTTGCCATAATAACACTCGAACGATTATTTTCATCATCCATTGTTTTATCATAGTATAAAAATGACAGTCTGAAATCGCCCACGTTAACGGCAAGTCCCGGTTTACTGTGAGTGAACATTACCTTTGAATTTTGAGCAGTTTCATTTATTCTAACCGCATCATTATAATTATCATGGTCATAATCAGGAAAGGTAGGCATAATAACGTTTAAAACAGGAAAGTTTTCCAGGACTTCTATTGCTCCGCCAATATGGTCGTTATGCCAATGAGTTAAAATAAGTGCATCCAGTCCGTCAACTCCGTTAAGCTTTAACGAACGCACAATATTAGAGCTGACGCCGTCTCCTGTATCAATAAGCACATATCTTCCGTTACTTCTGATAAGAATCGCATCTCCTTGTCCTACGTTTAAAAAACTTACTACATCAATTTGCTCATCGGCATCGTACCGATGAGCAATCATTTCTTTAACTGTAGGAATATACGGACTCTCAACAAATAGCGAAAGAAAAGTCGGAATAATAATTATTGTTAAACCTAAATTTAAAATTGTACTCAAAATTTTATTATTCTTCACGGGCTTGTCTTTCCATCCATTCTGCAGATGATATAAGCACCTGACGAGGTTTAGAACCTTCATACGGACCTATAATCCCACGTGCTTCCATTTGGTCGATAATACGAGATGCTCTTCCATAACCCAGTTTAAGTTTACGCTGAAGAAGGGATGTAGAAGCCTGTCCTATTTCAACAACAACCTTTATAGCCTCATTGAGCATAGGATCTTCATCACCTGCACCATCAGCGTCATCGGTTGCATTACCTTTACCCTTCTTTTGAGCAACAGCCAGACGGTCAATTTCACCTTGGATTTCCTGACTATACTCAATAGAACGATTACCCTTGACATATTCAACAACCGCTTCAACCTCTTCATCACTAACAAAGCATCCCTGGAGTCTTGCAGGCTTAGAAGCACCTACCGGATTAAAGAGCATATCTCCCCTACCAAGAAGCTTTTCAGCACCGCCTATATCTAGAATTGTTCGGCTATCTATCTGGGAAGCAACGGCAAAAGCAATACGGGTAGGTACGTTAGCCTTAATAACACCTGTTACAACATCAACTGATGGGCGTTGTGTAGCAATTAGCAAGTGCATGCCGGCAGCACGGGCTTTTGCGGCTATTCGGTTAATGGAATCTTCAACCTCTCCCGGTGCGGTCATCATAAGGTCAGCAAGCTCATCAATAATAATAACTATCTGAGGAAGTTTTTGTAAATCGCAATCAAGCTCACATAAGCGATTAAAACCAACAATATCACGTACGTTGTTATCGGCAAATAAATGATAACGACGTTCCATTTCAGTAACAGCCCAACCTAAAGCACCTGATGCTTTTCTGGGGTCGGTGACTACAGGAACAAGCAAATGAGGAATTCCGTTATAAATACCCAGTTCAACAACCTTCGGGTCAATCATAAGCATTTTCACTTCATCAGGAGCAGCTTTATAAAGAATGCTCATAATAATGGAGTTAATACACACAGACTTACCGGAACCTGTTTGACCTGCTATAAGACCGTGAGGCATTTTGGTAATATCAGTAACAATAGGATTACCGGCTATATCTTTACCCATAGCAACGGTCAATTTGCTTTTAGAATTGGTAAATGCTGCAGATTCAATAATTTCCCGCACACTTACAGTATTGCAAACCCTATTCGGAACCTCGATACCCACAGCCGCTTTATTTGGAATAGGAGCTTCAATTCGCACACCTGCAGCGGCAAGATTGAGGGCAATATCATCGGCAAGATTTGTTATTTTGCTAATTTTCACACCTGCACAAGGCTGAAGTTCATAACGTGTTACTGTAGGACCGCGGCTAATGTCAACTATTTTAGTTTCAACACCAAAGCTTCTCAGAACTTCAACTAATTTTGTGGCTGTGTTTTCAAGCTCAGCTTTAACAGAAACTCCGCTTTCTGCAGTGGGCTCTTTAAGCAGAGTTATAGGAGGATACTGATAACCTTCCTCTTCGGTAACAGCCATAGTATCTTCAATTTCATCTGCTACATTTTGTATTTCAGCTGCAGTTTCTTCCGGGGTCATTTTAATTTTTTCAAGTTCGGATTCTTTTTGAGGCACTTCATAAGGAATATCTATAAAATCGGGCTTTTCTATAATTTTTTTTGCAGTTATTTCATCAGACTGCCCATCCATACAAGCATTAACAAGACGTTTTTGCTTTTCGTTAAGAGGAATAGTTTCTTCCTTTATAGCATCATCAACCGGTAAATCAACAAAAGTTTTCTTTTTCTTTTCTTCAACTACTTCGTTAATAACCTCTTTTGCCTTTATACGTGCTGCATTTACAGGCTTTTTAGCCGTTTTATACAACCTTGCCACACTTGTACCTGTCATAATCATAAGAGCAGCTACAAGCAAAATAACCATAATTATGACGGCACCCGTTTTGTCAAATGCCTGACAGAGTGCATTACCGAAAATTGCACCCATTACTCCACCGTTTTTCCAGGTAGCAGCATTAAATACATATGAAATATGTTCGCCGTATTTTATAACCTCTTCTGTGGTAAACACATCGGCTGCAGCACTTATAAAGTAAATAAGAAAACCGCATTCATAGGATTTCACCTTGACAGCACCCTTTAGTTTATCAAGTGAATAACAAACCGTAAGAATAATTATGTAAATAGGGATTATAAACGCCACAATACCAAACAGTGAGAAAAGAAAATTATGTAACGTTGCCCACAGTTTTTGTCCTTTGTAAACCGAAAGAGCAAACATAAAAATTCCCACCGAAAACCATACAACCGCCATAAATTGATTAACGCCTGATTGTTTGGTTTTATTTTCTTTTTTGGCAGGTTTAGTATTTTTTCTTTTTTTAGTTGCCATATTACACCTCTGAATCAATCATTTCATAAAGTTTATCTAATGCCGTTGAAAGCGTTCCAATAGAATTTATAATACCGCTTGACACAGCATCTTTTCCGTTTAGTACAGTACCTATATCCATAACCATATCACCTGTATGCATAAGAAGCTCACTAAATTTTTCTTTAGTGACAGAAGAATTATTTACAACAAAATCAGTTATACGCTCCTGCATCCGCTGAAAATGATTAAGCATTTGCGGAACACCTATAACAAGTCCATTCATTCTGACAGGATGAACAGTCATCGTGGCAGACTGTGCAATAAAAGAATAATCTGCGGAAACAGCTAATGGAACACCTATCGAATGTCCGCCTCCGAGCACTAATGAAACGGTTGGCTTTTTCATTCCTGAAATCAGCTCCGCAATAGCAAGTCCTGCTTCAACATCGCCGCCTACAGTATTGAGAATTATAAGAAGTCCTTTAATCTCCGTATCTTCCTCAATAGCCACAAGCTGAGGTATAACGTGCTCGTATTTTGTTGTTTTGGTTTGTTCAGATAAGACCATATGTCCTTCTATTTCGCCTATAATAGTAAGACAAAAAATTTTACTCTTATTGTTATCTAAAACTACCGAGCCAATATTTTTAAGTTGTTCGTAAGTGTTAATTTCCTTTTTACTATCATTTTCTGCCATTATATCAATCCTCCGACAATAATATTATCGGAAGTTTATATAAAATTATTATACTATTATTTAAAGAAATTTTCAAGACCTTAAAGAGCTCTTAATATTTTTTATTGTTTTTTTTAGGATTTTGTGTTATACTTTTTAATATTGCATTTAATTTCAAAGCTTTGGAGGTCTATTATGGCAAAAAAAGTTATTTTAACAAGCGACAGCACCACCGACTTAAGTGCTGAACTTATCGAGCGTTACAATGTACAAATACTTCCCCTTGGCATTACACTTGGTGGTAATCTTTATCGTGACGGTATTGACATTAACCCAGATAAAATTTACGAGCATTATTCTAAGACAGGTGAACTTCCTAAAACTTCTGCCGTTAACTTTGAGGAATGTGCAGACTTCTTTAAAACATTTGTTGATGAGGGATATGCAATCGTTCATTTTTCTATAAGTTCCGAAATGTCATCAACCTTCAACAACTGTCGTCTTGCAGCTATGGAATTTGAAGACGTATATGTAGTTGATACCCGTAACCTTTCTACCGGTGGCGGACTTTTGGTAGTTTCTGCAGGTGAAATGGTAAAAGAAGGACTTGAAGCTAAGGAAATTGCCGAAAAATGCGAAGAACTTTCTACACGTGTTGATGCTTCATTTGTAATTGATAATCTTGAATTTTTACACAAAGGAGGACGTTGCAGTTCTCTTGAAGCATTCGGTGCAAACCTTTTAAAACTCAAACCATGTATTGCTGTTAGAAACGGTAAAATGAGTGCTATTAAAAAATACCGCGGCAAATTCAGTTCTGTTCTTAAAGAATATATCAATGATATGATTGGTGACGGAAGTGATATTGAACTTGACAAGGTATTTGTTACCCACGCAGGATGTGATGAAGAAATTTGCAAGGAATGTGTTGAACTTGTAAAATCTCTTGCACCTTTTAAGGAAATCTTTTTTACAAGAGCTGGTTCAACCGTTTCTGCTCACTGCGGCAAAGATACTTTAGGGGTTCTTTTTATTAGAAAGTCTAAGATTGAGTAATTTTCATATACTACACACCATATGATTTAAAAGGTAAAAAAAATGAATGAGTTAAAAAGTAAAAAAGGCTTTATATGTGATATGGACGGTGTTATATATCACGGCAATAATATTTTAGACGGTGTAAGTGAATTTGTTAATTGGCTTATTGAAAATAATAAAAAATTCGTTTTTTTAACAAATAGTGCCGAAAAGACACCTCATGAATTAAGCATGAAGCTTTCAAGAATGGGTTTGCAAGTTAGTGCCGACCATTTTTACACCAGTGCAATGGCAACTGCAATATTTTTGAGGAGCCAAGCACCAAACAGTACAGCATATGTTATTGGTGAAGCAGCACTTACAAAGGCACTTTATGACCAAGGCATTTATATGAATGATGTCAATCCCGATTATGTTGTAGTAGGTGAAACTCGCACCTACAGTTTTGAAAAAATAGAAAAAGCGATCCAATTAGTGTTAAATGGTGCAAAACTTATAGGTACAAACCCCGATATCACCGGCCCTTCCGAAAAAGGTATTATGCCTGCTACGGGAGCACTTATATCACCTATAGAAATAGCTACAGGCAAAAAAGCATATTTTGTAGGCAAGCCCAACCCATTAATGCTTCGTCACGGTCTTAGAAAGCTTGATTGTCACAGTCAGGATATAGCTTTTATCGGTGACCGTATGGATACCGATATTATTGCAGGTATCGAATCTAATGTTGATACAGTACTTGTGCTTTCTGGCGTTACCGCAAAAGAGGATATAGACCTATATCCGTATAGACCTAAATATATTTTGAATGGTGTCGGCGAAATTATAAAATGATAATGAATCTTTTATTTGTCACTGTGCAATAATCTTGCATATATTATTAACAGGAGCACATTTTTGGATATCCTGTTTGTCGGCGGTAATGTTTCATTATCCATAGAATTACCGACTTTTAGCTCCTTTAATATAAAAACACCCGAAAAAATCGGGTGTTTTTTAATTATATTACATCTTCGAAATCTGCTATATCCTCTTCATCCACGTCCAGACCTAAATTACGGCGTTTATCAATATCTGCATCAGGGTGCTCTTCATAATAAGGGTCTATCATATATTTTTTTATACTTTGGAATATTCCGTACTGAACAACAAGATAATGATAAGTCGGATATACGAATATTGTAACAACGGCAAGAATTCCTGCTACCAAAGCATTGCTGGCAAAAAAAGTCAAAAGGAAGAACCAAAGTGCCCAGTAAAGACCGATAGCTATAAACATTACAATATTATTTGCCATATTTAAAACAAAAAATTTGAAGCTATTTAAATATATTTGTTTTATCTTCATATCAAAGGTTATTACTATAAAATAAATATAAAATTTCATAGTAATAAATACTAACAAAATAAATACCGAAATTCCCAGTCCTATAAGCCCAGAAAATTTCCCCTGTAACGAAAGATAACGGAATAAGCTTATATCAAACAATATAAACGCCGTAATAATATGATTTAAAAATCCTACACATAGCGCCTGCTTCCAATTTTTCTTTATAGCAAGAAAGAAATCGGATACTCCGAAGGTGTGACGGTCACGGGAAAGACTGCGGGTAACATAGGTAATTCCAACTGCAGAAAATCCAGGTATTATAAATAAAAGGCAATACATAAAACTTACGGGAATAAGCTTCCATACATTTCTGAAAAAGGTTTCAAAAAATACAATAAAAGTACGCTTTTTCGGTCCGTTTTTGCTAATGCCGGGACCCTCTTTATTATAATTATAAAATAATCCCATAATTATTACACCTTCTTTTTAAACGTAATTATTTCAATCAAATTAATGTCTTTATATCCAAAATAATAAGATATTAACGAAATCAGCGGTAAATACAAATGTAAAGCACCAAGAAATGCTATTTTACCAAAAGATAACTGTGCTGCATTTGATGCACCTGCATATATAAGAGTGATAACATAATGGAACTGTGAATTAAGCAATCTATATGTATCAAGAAAGGCAGGGTTTAAAATCTCTGCATTTGAAAGCAAAAGAAGCACAAAGACTATCAGCGAAGGAATAGCAGCAATTAAACCTATAAACAGTCCCCGAAGCTTATTTTCACTTACTCTTCCCTGTTTTACTGCAGAAATATCTTTATTACCCATTTCCCAAATCGTACCGCAAAGAATGCCCGTAATCATAACGAATGAAAAGATTTGAGCCAATATAAGCGAAATATTCTGCATTCTTTCTGACAGTTTTTTATCTGCAATAGAATTTAGTCTTGCCGCATCATATTCATCACATTTACAGTCTTCATTAGGCGTACCGTCAGCATTATGATAGCAAACCTGAACCTCTTTACCGATTTCTTCATTATAAAAATAAACCTTTTGACCTACCACATCACTAAAACCTGCCGTAATAGCAAAGTTAAAAGAAAAAAAGACAATTAAGCACATTACGGTACCTAAAGCAAACCTTGAAAATACTTTCATCCCTAATTTTGTCAATTCGACACCAACTTTCTGTTTGTACTGTATAATTATACATTAAATGACTAAAAAAAGCAAGTAAATACCGCTTTTACTTGCTTTTTTAAAAGTTTGTTTACAAAATAAAGAATAAAACCGCCGTTACTAACAACAATGCCCCCGTTAATGAGAACAAAACAATTTTTCTTTTTCTCTTTTTCTCTCTTTTTACCGCCTGGCGTAATGATTCGCTGCCCATTGCTTCCAGTCGTTTTATTAATGCTTGTGCCTCATCAGTAAGTTTTTTATCAGATTTATCTACATATTCGGGCGATACAAACAAGATAACCCTGTTAAATAATTTGTTTCCCGTATTAGTAATTTCAATTATAGTTTTATTAACACCCTTAACCATTTTCTGCCTCCATTCTTTAATAATTTTATTTTTTACAGTTTAAAAAAATATTATTCAGGTTTACATAAAAATGTCAATAACTCGGTTCATAACTATAATAAATCCCATTAAATCAAGGGGTTTGTAAACAAAAAATTATTATTTTATGACATTATGTAAACTTAATTTTACGTTTTTCTTTATTTTTCGATAAATCTATGTTAAAATGATTTAGAGTAATCGAAAGGAAAACTATAATGAATTACACCTTTAAAAACAACAATGTTTACATAAGTGAAAACGAGCTTTTTGATTTGGAAAAAACATTTAATTGCGGCCAATGTTTTAGGTTCAACAAAAGCGAAGACGGCAAGTGGTACGGTGTTGTAAAAGATAAAGAAATTATTTTATGGCAAGACCATGATGAAATCGTTTTGGAAAATGTAAGTCATGACGAATTTGAAAACTTTTGGTACAATTACTTTGATTTAGGCAGAAATTATCAAGAAATCAATACCGCATTCTCAACTAATAAAACACTTAAAACAGCCTTAAACTATGGCAAAGGCATTCGTATTTTAACCCAAGAACCCTGGGAAGCCCTTTGTTCTTTTATAATATCTCAGAATAACAATATTCCCAGAATAAAAGGAATAATTGACCGACTTTGCTCATCCTTCGGCAAAAAGCTTATTAATAGTTACTCCTTCCCTTCTGCCGATGTAATTGCAAATCTAACACTGGAAGATTTGGCACCGCTAAGAAGCGGATTTCGAGCAAAATATATTTTGGACGCCGCCAAAAAAGTAAGTTCAGGCGAAATAAATCTTGAAAAAATAAAGAAACTTGACAGCGACGATGCACGTCAGGAGCTTACTAAAATATACGGCGTAGGCGAAAAGGTTGCCGACTGCACACTTCTTTTCGGCATGGGACATATTGATGTCTGCCCTAAAGATGTTTGGATAAAACGTGCTTTAACGGTTTTATTTGACGGTAACTTTCCCGAATGTGCAACAGGCTATGCCGGTATAGCCCAACAGTATATTTTTTATTATGCCCGTGAAACAAAACTTGATATATAAAATTAAGACCTTGAACCCATTGGTTCAAGGTCTTTTAATCTAGAGCAAACCCTAAATATCCACTTAATTTTTTATTGCCAAGACTCTTTATCATAGCAAAATCAAAACCATTACCCATTGTCAAAAGTTCTTTATCATTATAATCTTTTGGTAAACATTCCGGGTTACCGAGTACTTCTTTAATCTTTAGAGAAATTTTCTCCCTTACCACAAATACTGATGGGTTTTTTATGTCATTACAGTACGCATTGCAATAGGATAGAATAAGTTTATAAAAATCGTCGCTATATTCAACATAATTTTCATTCAGAAGCTTTTTTCTTATTGTTTTAATATCTTCTAAGTTATCTACTAAAACAAGTTGTGGGTTGTTTTTTGGCACCTTTTTTAAAATTTTGCTTTTTTTAAAACATCTCTCAAAACCAAGCTTTTCGTAAAACAAAAATAAACTATCGCTCATAGGCTTAAGACATAAAAAATCATAATCTTTGCTGAATTCATCTGTGATTTTATCGAACAAAATCCTCATATAACCTTTGCCACGCATATTTTCATCAGTAGCAACTGCATATACATATTTACCCTTATTTTCATTCAGTTTTACGTCAACAGCAAAAAGCATAGATACAACTCTGTCATTATTCAGTAGGTATCTGCAAGAACCATCAAAAAGAGTATCAAAAAGAAGCTCTGTAAATTCTAAATCATCTTTAAAGGCTTCAATGTATAGTTTTTCGCATTGTTCGCGTATGGTTATCATTAAACTTCCTCCATAATATACTTTTCAAGCAAAATGGCAGGTTTATAGGAAAGTTTTGCTTTTCTGAGTCCTTCTATTCCCATATCTTCCTCGCGGTTAATATAAGTGTAATCGGATAATTCATTAAGAACAAACTGATTGTTTATCATAGCATAGGCACCGTCAAACTCAACAAGTGCTTTTTCGAAATTAACGTCAAATACGGCGTCGGAAATTTCACAGCCGAGAGTAAAGGCAATTATGTTTCCGTCAACCCTTAAAACACCGCCCTTTATACCTTCAATGCTATACTCTTTAATAAGCCTTGTAATGCCGATTTTTTCGGTTTCCATAGAATCAGCACTCTTCTCGGTATAACAGTTATACCAATGATAAAGCATTTTTAATACGTCTTCGCTATTATTTTTACCTAATTTTTCATAGCACCAATTATACTTCTTTTTAAATGCAGAAATGTGATTTCTCTTGGAGTGATACTTTTTACCTGAAAGATGCATTAAATCGGATACATTATAAATATATTCAAAGGAATCGCGTATAGGTGTATAGGTAAATGAACCGTTCATCTGACCGTTAAGTAGGTCGAATCTCTCTCCCTTTCCACCGAAAAGTAATAATTTAAGGTCATTTTCCTTGCAATACTCCCTTAACTTAGCAATAGCTTTTGGCATATCTTTTGAAAATGGGATACCGAAGGAGGTTCTGCCACCCACGCAGTTTTTGCTGAAAAGCATACCGTCTTCAACGCAAAAACCAAAACCAAAATATTCCTGCCAAACAAGTAAGTTAATAGCGGAAAATTCACAGGAATACTCATTGAATTCGTCCAAAAAGCTTCTTATTAAAGGTATGTCCTTTTCTGTTACCGATTTAAACTCCAACGTTCTTCCCTCCTTTTTTAATTTACAAAATAATTATACATCAATTATCTTTAGTGTCAAGGCATAAAAGTACGGCATACTTTTTAGTATGCCGTACTTTACGTTAAATAATCGGGATTAAAATTTGTCTATCCTCATCTATCGTTTCGCCGTTTATTGTATTTATTTGCCTTACCTGATTAATATCAGAATTATACATTTTTGCTATATCCCAAACTCTCTCTCCCTCATTGGCAAAATAAATTATCATAGAACAATCCTGTCGCTTTGCAATTTTATTTTTTTCATTATAACCGATTTCATATAACATTGGATATGTTTTTTCTTCGCATAGTGATACATTAATTCTATATTCAATTCTATATTCAATGTTGTTATCATTTAGTAACGTATAAGAGATACTGATAGGTTCAAAAACAGCATCGCAATTTAGTTTACCGCTAATTTCATAGTCAAGCGGCCTTTTATATGTAAATTCTTGTTTTTTCTCAAAAAAAGATACCAAACCATCGCTGTCCATTGCCAAAATGCAAATATTTACAGTTGCCTTGACTACTAGCGAACCGTCATTAATGGCACAGTTAATAATTTCTGTGTCACACCATGAATCGATTATATTGTTAATCTGTGCGTCACCGAAATCAAGAGTTGACTTAAACATATAGTTGTCACCAATATGTCCTAAAACTCTTTCAATATTAATATCTCGTTTTTTTATATCTACTTCATAATCGGTAGAATATAGGTCACTTATAACAGGTATTTTTTCATCACAAAAACTTTTAACGCACACGTTCAGTTTTGCACTTAGTTGCATGGTACGTTGTTCGTTATTACTTACTATAGGTTTAACCTCAAGATAGCAGAGATTAACCTTTGCAGAGCAAACACATTCGTCAAACACTCCATTAATTTCCAGTATTTGACTAAAAGGAACTACACTTTTATATACAGCACATTGCTTTTCGCCGCGATACAGCACCGTTACCGCAAGATTACCTTTAACAGAAACTTTGTTTTTTAAGGTTTTTGCTTCGGTAACCGTGGGAAAGGCGCTATATCTTAAAACGTTAACTATAGACGGCTGACCGGAAGACAGAGTAAGTTCTTCTTCCAAAAGCATATTCTTTTCAGCATTACCTATGGAATTAAGAGCCGGTATTTCTTTTCTGTCTATTTGTATTTTATCTTCCTCAATATCAGCAACCACTTCGTAATTTTTCATAAGTATAGCTTTAACGTAAGCAGTTAATGCACCGTGTACCGAAACCTTTCTTTCGGTTACCACTCTACAATTAATATATTCATTTTTAAGGGATGCTTCAATTATAGCTCCTGTTAAATCTTCTGATACGTCAAAGGTCTTGCTAAAGGGGAAAATATGCTCATAACTATATAAATTACCTTCCTTGTCGCAATACATTAAATTTATGCATACGTGACCGTCAACTACGATACTCATACCGTTTACTGACTTTGATGTTATACGACCCTCACATTTGCATTTTAACATTTTATTTATTTCAGCAAAATAGTCGGGCAACTGAAAATCCTCGTCAATGGGAATCTCTCCGCTGTTGCTATACACAGCATCATTAATAGTTATGGGTTGTCTTATAATCTTTAAATCCATAATTAATACCTCTCTTTTTTAATACTTGAGCACAGTAATATATATTAACGATGCGAAATTAATATTCATTATAGGTTAAAAAAATTGGGAGAAACTTCTTTGCAAAGTTTCTCCCGATCGGTCTTATTTTTAATCACAGCAAGGGTCATTCTTTTTGGGTTTTGGAGGGTCAACTGCTTCAGGAGTAGTATCGCCCAGTCCTGTTGTTTCAGAGAATATAACGTTCGATTTTGTCATATTGACAGCATCGGTAGGAACTATAATTTTAGAAGCTCTGCCGTTGCTCATAGAAACTAACGCTTCATACTTTTTGAGTTCCAGCACAGCACTGTCTATTCCCGCTTCCATTAAAGCAGCAAGACCGTCAGCCTCTGCCTTTTTAGCAAGATAAATCGCCTTTGCTTCACCTTCTGCTCTGGCAATACGGGCGTCTCTTTCACCTTCTGCAGCCAGAATCATAGCCTGTTTTTCACCCTCTGCTCTGGTAACGGCAGCAGCCTTATGACCCTCTGCCTGAAGCAAGGTTTCACGTCTGTCACGCTCTGCCTTCATCTGCTTTTCCATTGCATTCTGAATTTCTGTCGGAGGAATAATATTTTTAAGTTCAACACGGTGAACCTTTATTCCCCATTTATCGGTAGCTTCGTCAAGAATCTCGGTCATTTTTGCATTTATGGTATCACGTGAAGTAAGAGTACCGTCAAGCTCCAATTCACCAACCAGGTTACGAAGTGTAGTAGCAGCAAGATTAGCAAGGGCAGAAATAGGATTAACAGCACCATATGCATAAAGTTTAGCATCATAAATAGCATAATAAATAACTGTATCAATCTGCATTGTTACATTATCTTTAGTAATAACCGGCTGAGGAGGAGAATCAAGCACCTGTTCCTTTAGTGTGACACGCTTAGCTATTCGTTCAATAAAAGGAATTTTAAAGTGAATGCCTGCTGACCAAGTAGTTCTGTATTTACCTAAAAGTTCAATTACAAATTCATGAGCCTGAGGTACAATTTTGACACAGAACACAAAAATCAAAACAACCAATACGAAAAAGCTAATCAAAAAGGGCATATAAAAACCTCCTTAGAATTTATAACATAAGTATATCATAACAATATTATTTTGTCTATACTTTCTCACTATATTCTAATTTTAAAATAACTATTACAAAACAGTTTAAATAAAAAATACTGAGGGAGAGATTGTTTTTTTTCTCCTTCCGTCACGGCTATGCCGTGCCACCTTCCACGTCAGAGGAAGGTAAGGCTATGAAGCTTCTTTTAAGTTTTGTTGCGATACCGATTGTGCGGTTTCAAGCATTGTTTCAGCAAATATGCCGTAGCCTTTTTTGGGGTTATCTATAAGCACGTGGGTTAAGGCACCTACCAGTTTTCCGTTTTGGATAATGGGCGAGCCGCTCACGCACGTGTCAATATAGGACCAACATATTTTATATAAAAGACATCTCCACGATTAATAGTGTGTTTCATAAAAATTTCTCCTTTGTAATATAAAAATTGATTACAAAGAAAAATTAACTTTTAAAAATTTTTTAATCTAAAAATTTTAGCCCCAGAACTGAAACTAATCAATACTGGGGCTTATTAGTCTATTCGGTTTTTTACTGAATATAACTTTTAAATTCTTCAAAAATAATCAAGTAATTCTTTATTTCACGCATATTTTTGTTTTTGCACTCAATAATACTGTTTTGAAAGTCAATACTATCTTTTTTAGATTTTAGATATAGAACCAGTATTATGACATCATAAAATGATCTTGTTTCAATTATGTCTGCATCAAAAATTGTTCCCGAATGGTGAAAATCCGAACAAAATTGTTTATTAAGAATATCCATTAATTCTAAAGCTATATCATGTTCATTTTTCATTATTAAACCTCCTTTGATTCCAACAAATACCTGTTTTCTTATTAAAGCACTTATTTATAAGTTTGCGTATAGATTCTATTTTCTTATCCAATCTTGTTCGTAGAAATTAATTTTACTGCTAGTATAATTATATGTACCGTCTAATGCATCAAGTTCACATTTTGTTGTAACACTAACAGATGATGTTAACGCTTTTGCCGCATTGGTAGCACTAACCAACGAATAATACTTAGTTGAAGTACTCCAACTACCGCTATAGTCCTGTGCCTTGTAAGTATAGGTTAAATTCCACCCCGTAGCATTTACAAAGGTAGCGGAGGTAAGCGACGTATTATAAAATGCATACGCTCCTATAGTGGTAATATTAGCAGGAATAACCACCGATTCTATACCGCTGCAACCGTAAAAAGCATATTGAGATACAGTTATTACAGTGCTTGGCAATGTTATTTCCTGCAATCTCGTACAGCCGCGAAAAGCATTATCGCCAATAGTGGTTATGCCTTCGGGGATAGTTACGCTTTGTAATGATTCCAAGTCCTTAAAGCCGTCGTTTAAAATTTGTGTAACCGCTACACCGTTATATTCAGCGGGTATTTCAATATTTACCGCAGTGGAAGCATTTTTTCCTGCCGCAACGCCGTATGTATTATCTGACAGCAGGCTGTAGGTTAATATTCCATTATCGGTAGAATTATTACCGCCATTATTACTACCTCCGTTATTGCTGCCTCCACTGTTAATAATACCGCTTAAATCATGTGTTTCGGTAGTGCCGTCAGTATAATATATTATCCAATTAGTACCCGAAATTTCGGTTTTAAGTATTCCGCGTCCGGGGTCACCCTTATCTCCTTTATCACCCTTAAGGCCTTGCTCACCCGTATCACCCTTGTCACCTTTTTCACCCTTAACAGTGCCAAGATTTACTGCAACAGTTTCATTGGTTTTTCTTACATAAAGGTTGCCGTTTTCAATATACATTTCGGCTATACCAACACCGTCTTGTCCATCTGCACCCTTTACATTGCCAAGGTCAACTGTAGCGCCTGTTGTAAAAGTAACTTTCAAATTCCCATCTTCGGTGAGTGTGACATTGGAAATACCAACTCCGTCTTCACCGTCTTTGCCATCCTTACCATCAGCACCATCCTTACCATTAGAGCCGTTAGTACCGTCCGCACCCTTGATGTTACCAAGGTTTATTATGGAATCGTCCGAAAGGGTTATGACAAGCTCGTTATCTATAAGTTCAACGCTGGCAACACCGACACCGTCCTTACCGTCAGCACCGGTGTCGCCCTTTTCGCCTTTGTCACCCTTCTCGCCTTGGATACCCTGCTCACCTTGTGCACCGATATCACCCTTGTCACCTTTATCACCTTTTTCACCTTGAATGCCCTGCTCACCTTGAGCACCGGTGTCACCTTTATCGCCTTTTTCACCCTTTTCGCCTTGGATACCCTGCTCACCTTGAGCACCGGTGTCACCTTTATCGCCTTTTTCACCCTTTTCGCCTTGGATACCCTGCTCACCTTGAGCACCGGTGTCACCCTTATCACCCTTGTCACCTTTTTCGCCTTGTGCGCCATCTCTGCCGACAGCACCCACGACTACACCAAGGTTTATAGAGGTATTGTTTGTATAGTAAATTACAAGTTCGCCATCTTCATTAATTTCGGTTTTGGATACACCTACACCATCAGCACCGTCACGACCTGCGGCACCTGTTGCTCCAGTTGCACCGGTATCGCCTTTTTCACCTTTAGCACCGTCTTGTCCATCTTTACCGACAACTACGCCCAGGTTATTAGATTTACCATTTGAGTAGTTAATAACAAGCTCGCCGTTACCATTGATTTCAGCAGAAGATACACTGACTCCGTCAACGCCGTTTGTGCCGTCTATACCGTTTGCTCCGTTCTTTCCAATAACTATTCCAAGATTTTGGGTATTACCGTTTGAATAAGTAATTACTAATTGACCGTCTTCATTAATTTCGGTTTTAGACACGCCGATTCCATCAACACCGTCACGACCTGCGGCACCTGTTGCTCCAGTTGCACCGATAGCTCCAGTATCACCTTTTTCGCCCTTAGCGCCATCTTTACCGTCTTTTCCTACAACTGTACCAAGGTTTACAGAATTACCATTAGTATATGTTATAACAAGCTCGCCGTATTCATTAATAGTGGTTGACTGAACCCCAACGCCGTCCTTACCATTAATACCGTTTGTACCATTGACACCATCTACGCCGTCTTTTCCATCCTTACCGTCGTCACCGTCTTTTCCGTCCTTGCCATCCGCACCCTTAATATTTCCAAGGTCAAGCGTTGTGCCATTTGTGAGGGTTATTTTTAAGTTACCATTATCAATAACGATATTTTTAATGCCGACACCATCAACACCATCTTGACCTGCGACACCCTTTTCACCGGTATCTCCTTTATCGCCTTTATCACCTTTTTCACCTTGGATACCCTGCTCGCCCTGAGCACCGGTATCTCCTTTATCACCTTTTTCTCCCTGGATTCCTTGCTCACCCTGAACACCTTGTGCGCCTGTATCGCCCTTATCTCCTTTTTCACCCTTTTCACCTTGGATGCCCTGCTCTCCTTGAGCACCGGTGTCACCCTTATCACCTTTATCTCCTTTGTCGCCTTTATCGCCCTTTTCGCCCTTGGCACCTACAACAACACCAAGATTAGATACTGTATTATCGGAAAGAGTGATAACGAGTTCGCCTCTCTGATTGATTTCAGTTTTGATTACACTTACACCGTCATTACCGGTGTCACCCTTATCACCTTTATCACCCTTATCACCTTTATCTCCATTTTCGCCTTTTTCACCCTTGTCGCCCTTGGCACCAATTACATTACCGACATTGGTTCTTTGATTGTTAGAGAAAATGAGAACGAGTTCACCGTTAGAGTTGATTTCAGCACCAGTTACACTAATGCCTTGCTCACCTTGGTCACCCTTATCGCCCTTATCGCCTTTGTCTCCCTTTTCACCCTGGAGACCCTGCTCACCTTGGGCACCTGTCGCACCAGTAGCACCCGTTGCACCAGTGTCACCCTTATCTCCCTTGGCACCTACAACGACACCGAGGTTAGATACGGTATTATCGGAAAGGGTAATGATAAGTTCACCCTTGTTGTTAATTTCGGTCTTGGTGATGCTTACACCGTCTTTACCAGTTGCACCAGTTTCGCCCTTTTCACCTTGGATTCCCTGTTCGCCTTGGTCACCTTTATCACCCTTGACGCCCTTATCACCTTTTTCACCTTGGATACCTTGAATGCCCTGTGTGCCGTCCTTGCCGTCTATACCGTCTTTACCGCTCATTCCTACAACAACGCCAAGATTGGCACGCTGACCATTAGAATATGTAAGTACTAATTCACCTAAAGAGTTGATTTCAGAACCGATAACGCTTATACCATCTTTACCGTTCATTCCTACAACTTTATCTAAATTAACGCTACTGCCGTCAGAAAAAGAAAGAACGAGTTGACCTTCGGCATTAATGTTTGCCGAAGTAATACCTACACCGTCTTTACCATTAGCACCGTCTTTGCCTGCGGCAACGCCCAGATTTATTACTGAACCGTCTGTTAAGGTTATAAGTAATTCATCATCAGCGGAAAATGCAGCAGTCTTTATACCGACACCATCTTCACCCGCTGTTGCCCGAAGTGAAGCAGACCAGTCACTCTGACTGCCTGAGTATCCGTTTTCTACTGCTATATCATAGGCAGACTTACCTTCAAGTGAGCCTAACCATTCCTGCACTGTACCTTCGTATCCATACTTTACTGCAAGTTCATAAGCAGACAAACCGTTCTCTACTGTTGTAGATGCAGGTACACCCACTCTATGTATAATTGTCGCTGCACTAAAAGCAATACCAATTACCAGCACTATTGCGACTACAACTGACAATGATTTTTTTAAAACTTCTTTTTTCATAATTTTGCCTCCTAAATTTTAAAAAAGTGCGGCCACCGAAGCAGCGCAAAAAACGCAAACTCCGATGAAAATTGTTTAAATTCTTATCTTTAACACAATTATAGCGACAAAATATGCTAAAGTCAAGATAAATTCGTATCTTTAACATATTTTTAGGAAGGATAATTGTATGAAGATTTATGATTATAACGGCAAGAAAAACATAAGTGGAGAAAGAATTCACGAAGCGAGGTGCAAGCTTAGACTCACCCAAAGCGATTTAGCGGCGCAGTTGCAAATTAATGGAATCATCATTGAGCGTGATAGTATTTCAAGAATTGAAATCGGCACAAGATTTGTAGCAGATTATGAGCTTCGCGAATTATCAAAAATTTTAAGAGTAACGGTTAATTGGTTATTAGGATTGGAATAACAAAAAAGCAAGTCATTATTTGACTTGCTATTTTGTTATGATGCTTCTTTTAAGTTTTCTTGTGCCACGCTTTGCACGGTTTCAAGCATTGTTTCGGCGAATATGCCGTAGCCTTTTTTGGGGTTATCTATAAGCACGTGGGTAAGGGCACCTACCAGTTTTCCGTTTTGGATAATGGGCGAGCCGCTCATTCCCTGAACTATTCCGCCTGTAATTTCCAACAGCGACGGATCTGTAACCGTTACCGTCATATTCTGTACTGTATCGTTTACTGCTACGTTGCCCAAACTTATTTCGCAACTATAAGCCTTTGGTCCTTCACCATCCACAGTACAAATTATTGTTGCCGGTCCATCGGTAACGTCCTGTTTATGTGCTATTTGAGTAAGATTTTCTGTATCAACTATACAGGTTGCAAAGCCGTAAACCCCGTTAAGACAGTTCTCATATAATTTGCCTAGCGAATTATAGGTAAGACTGCCCTTAAGCTCACCCGGTACACCGCTTGTACCTTTTACAACCGATTTTATCTGAGCACCTACCAATTCGCCTCTTCTGAAACTTATTATCTCACCCGTATTGCTTTCGTACATAGCATGTCCAAGACCGCAAAGCATATCGTTATAGGGAGAATAGAAAGTAAGAGTTCCCAGCCCTGCTGTACTGTCTTTCACCCAAAGCCCTGCTTTATAAGTACCGTCTTCACTTGATAATGCGGGAATAAGTTTTACTGTTTTTAAAACGCCGTCACGCTTAATTACAATACTTAAAGCATCTCCGTTGCTCTTTTCAATGTAATCAGCCACATCCTCATTGGTAAATACGCTATTCCCATCTATACTTATAATATAATCTCCGGATTTGATTCCTGCATCTACTGCCGGATTTTTGTTGCCTACAGAGGTTTTAACCGACTCCATATCAATTATTAAAACTCCGTCTGTAAAAATCTTTATACCAAAAGGACTTCCAAGAACAGCAACGTATGATTCTTCAACAACCTCTATGGTAGTGCTTTTAATAGGGATAACACCCAGTAGTTTTACGTCTACCTTTATTGTAGAGCCAACTAAATTTATTTTATCTACTTCTCCTACTTTTACCCCTTGATATTCAGCAGTAACTGGAATACGAGTTTCAATATTAAACTCACTACCCCTAGTTATTTTATAGTTATTGTCAATACTGTTAGAGTAGTAATAGAGAACAAAAAACAGTGCTGTAACAATTAAACATAAAACAATATAAAAACCGAAAAAAGTATATTTTAAAGCCTTCACTTAAATCACCCTAACTAGTGTTGCCTTTAAAATATACCTAATTCATTAAAAACTTTTCCTTTTATTACTTTTAAAGGCATACGCACCTTTAACAAGCACCGTTTCATCGCCAATTACTTCGATATTGGACCAAGGAATTTTTAAATCTTCTTCCCTGCCCAATGCTCCCATAAGCCGTGTTCGCCCGTATATAACAAGATTTGCCACAGTTCCGTTTTCACAATCAATTTCCAAATCTCCTATAAACCCGAGCACCATTCCGTTATCTACGCTTACCGCTTGTTTGTTTTTAAAGTCAGTTATTGTATAAAGCATATAATCACCAATAAAATATATGCTTTATATTATTTAATCATTACCCTTTATTTTTTCGATTGCATTTTTTTCAAGACGCGACACCTGAGCCTGAGAAATACCGATTTCTTTTGAAACCTCGGTTTGAGTAAGTCCTCTCATAAAGCGAAGTGTTAAAATATTTTTTTCTCTTTCGTCTAATCTGGTTATGGCTTCTTTGAGTGCAATTTCGTCAAGCCACTGTTCCGCCGAACTGTTATCACCAAGCTGGTCAAGAACGTAAACCATATCAGAGCCTTCCGAAAAAACAGGCTCATAAATTGAAATAGGTTCAACTATGCTTTCAAGTGCAATTACTACTTCGCTTTCTTCTATATTAAGCATTTTTGCTATTTCACTTAGTTTTGGCTCCTTTTGATATTTATTTATATATTCCTCTTTTGCCTTCATAGCTTTATATGCCGTATCTTTAATAGAACGGCTTACTCTTATGGGACTGTTATCACGAAGATGTCTTCTGATTTCTCCTATAATCATAGGAACGGCATATGTGGAAAATTTTACCTGCTGACTAATATCAAAATTATCGATTGATTTTATAAGCCCAATGCATCCAACCTGAAACAAATCATCCATATTTTCGCCTCTGCCCGAAAATCGCTGCACAACGCTGAGCACAAGCCTTAAATTTCCATTCACAAGAGCGTCTCTTGCTGACATATCACCTGCTCTGTATTTTTTTAAAAGTTCCTCTTTTTCTTTTTCCTTTAAAACTGTTAATTTTGATGTATCAACACCGCAAATATTAACTTTCCCGCAAAAAATATCAGACACCTCCAATAATTCTTAATAGAATTATTGCCAGATGTCTGAAAAGTAAACCTTTATTTTCAAATTTTTAAATTTCGATTTATTTTTTTATAAATAATAAAATATATCAGCAAAGTAACTGTAATACCGCAAAAAGCACCCAAGCTATCAACGCCTATATCAATGTACTGAAAGCTTCGTCCCTCAGAAAATCTTTGATGAAATTCATCACTAACGGCATATAAACTACAAAAAATTTGTGTTATAAGAAGTTTAAGGTAAAAATTTCCCTGAAAAGTAGCTGCAAAGCCTGCGCTACTTACACCAAGAGCACCAAAAATACCAAAATGTGCCAATGTTCTGACTATATCCTGTAAAGAAGAAATATATTCCTTTTTACCCACTTCCGTCATATCGTTATAAGATGGCACAAAGGTTTCCACAACCGTTTCTATTAAACCTGCACTTGTCTTGCTTGATACCTCTGCTGTTTCGGCAGACAGTAAAAAAATACAAGCCATAAGCACTAAGGTCAGTACAGCGAATAACACTCGGAACAATATTTTAAGTCCCGAGTGTTTTAAATTTTTATACATTACTGTCTTTGGTACTGGAAGTTCTTAGGATTAACCTTTGTACCATTAACTATAGTTTCAAGATGCAAATGATAACCGGTTGACCAACCTGTAGTACCAACCTTACCAATAACCTGACCACGCTTTACGTACTGTCCGTTTTTAACCAGAGCAGTCTTCATATGTGCATAAAGGGTTTTATAGGATTTACCGTCACTTGCTTTACCGTGATCGATAGCAACATAATTTCCGTAACCGCCGCCGCAACCGCAAGAATAACTCTTACCATAGTTATGATCACAAGAATTCTTAACAATATAAACATAACCGTCATCACAGGCAACGATATCAACAGAACGACCGCCTGTAGATATATCAATACCTTTATGTGTACCTTTATGTACGCTGTCATTACTCTGCCAACCTGCAGAAATTCTGTAATAACCGGGTACCGGCCACAAAAACATAGTGGGATTAGCAGTAAGATTACTGTTGCCTGAAGCCTGAGGTGCAGTCATTTTATCAATCTCTGCCCCCGCTTTATCATAATCTTTTTGAGCCTGATTTATGTCGGAATTAATTTCCCTTAACAGAGCGTTAACTTCTGCTTCCTGTGATTTAAGCTCTTTCTTTTGTGCGTCAAGTTCAGCTTTAATTTCATCCTGTTCATCTGCAATTTTTTGAATTTCAGCCTTTTCTGCTTCAATTTCATTAATTACATCAACAATTTTCCCGATAAGTCTGCTGTCTTTTGCCGAAACTGACTTAGTCATTTGGGAAAGCACAAGATATTCCGAAAAATCCTCTGCACCCAGAAGAATCTGCAGATTACTGTTAGAACCACTCATATAAATAGCTCTTACCCTCTTTTTAAAGAGTGCTTTATCATCAGCCATATCTTCGTTAAGTTTATCAATTTCATTCTGTTTTTTTTGTATTTCAGCATTATAAGCATTAAGTTTATCCATACACTCATCTATAAGCGTTTGAGTAGCCGCAATCTGCTTATCAAGAGCATTTTTAATTTTCTGCTTATCGGCTTTTTCAGCCTTTAATTTATCAAGTTCTTTTTTTGCTGCGGCCTGATCATTTTTATAATCCTGCAATGATTTTGCAGCTGCTACGGGGGTAGATGCCGAAACTACAGAAAATATAAGCAAAAAACAGCAAAGAATAGAAATTATTTTAATAATATTTTTTTTAGTCATATATTCACCTTAAAATTTTTATATAGCGGCAAACTCGCTGCCTTCACGTTTTAAGTACTTGCCTATCATTATTATACTTCCGAAAGTACCTGCTACAAAACCTATAGCAGCAAACACTCCAAAAAGCATAAGGGCTTGTGACGAGAAAGGAATTAGTTTAACTTCGCCAACGGCTGATAGAATAGCCTCGATAGCTACCCTGTAGCAGCTATACAGAATGCCTAATGACAACACTGCAGAAATTAAACCAATAGTCACACCCTCAACAACAAAGGGTATCCTTACAAAACTATCAGTAGCACCTACTGCCTTCATAATACCAATTTCAAGTTTTCTGTTATACATTGTTACACGGATAGTATTTGAAACGATAACAAGAGCAATAATAAGAAGAATTGAAATTATTGCAATACCAGCAATAAAAAGTCCGTTTTTAATTGTGGTAATCTTTTCAGCCAGACCGTTTTGAGACTGAATTGAATCCACACCGTTTATAGCCGTAATAGCTTTAATGGTTTCATCAAATTTTTCGAGGTCAACCATTGTAACCTTTGCACCGTCGGACATTGGATTTTCCCCATCTTCTTCAAGAAGAGAAAAATAGTCAACATCCTTTTCGGGAAGCACATTCTTTGTCATTTCAAGAGCTTGCTCTTTAGAAACAAATTCAACGCTTTCTACGTTATCTATTTCTTCAATAAGTTTGCAAACATTTTCTGCTTCTTCTTTGTTATGAACAACGTACATTTCGTCACAAATTCCGTTTTCATCAACATCGGCACCGTAAGGAGCCGTTCTGTCTTCGGAATATAGTGCAGCGTTATAATCATCAAAGAACACAAGCACCACGTTTTGATTTTCAAGGTCACCAATCATTTTGTTAACGTTAAGTGATAAAAGAAGTGCAAGACCAATAAGCACCATACAGGCAACAAGTACACCTATAGACGAAAGTGACATAAGACGGTTTGTCCACACACTTTTAAGTCCCTCTTTGGTAAGATATTTGACACTACTAATTTTCATTTATCTTACCTCCTGCATTATCAGCAACAATACTACCCTTATCCAACATTATAACCCTATGTTTAAAATCACGAACAAGGTCATGGTCATGTGTTACCATAAGCACCGTTGTTCCCATTTTGTTTATTTCGGTCAAAAGAGAAACTATTTCATAAGACATAGCAGGGTCAACGTTACCGGTAGGCTCGTCCGCAATAATAAGCCTTGGATTATTTACAAGTGCACGTGCAAGACCTACACGTTGCTGTTCACCACCCGAAAGCTGATTGGGCATAGAACGTGCCTTTTCGCCAAGCCCTACAAGAGCAAGTGCCTTCGTAACCTGAAGACGAATATTCTTGGGCTGGGAACCGATTACGTGCATAGCGAACGCAACGTTATCATAAACTGTCATATTAGGAATTAGACGGAAATCCTGAAAAACAATACCCATCGTTCTTCTAAAAAAGGGAACTTTTTTATGTTTCATTTTCGGAAGATTATAGCCATTAACTACAATACTTCCTGTATTTGGCTTTTCTTCACGCATTATAAGCTTCATAAAGGTACTTTTACCCGCCCCCGAAGCACCAACAATAAAAACGAATTCGCCTTCATTTATGGTAATATTTACGTCATTTAAAGCATGGGTGCCGCTATTATATACCTTTGAAACACCCTTGAACTCAATAACAGGTTTAGCATGAGAAGCTACAATTTCCTGTGTTTCTTGCATTAAAATTCACTCTTTCAAAAATAATTAATATTTAATAGGATTGGATTTGAGATATTTATTTACCATAAGGGCAATCTTAAAGATAATAGCATGGTCAAATTCTCTAAGGTCAAGACCTGTAATCTTCTTGATTTTTTCAAGACGATAAACAAGGGTGTTACGATGCACAAAAAGTTTACGAGATGTTTCCGAAACGTTAAGATTATTTTCAAAGAACTTCTGAATTGTAAAAAGTGTTTCCTGGTCAAGACTCTCAATAGAACCGCGCTTAAATACTTCTCTTAAAAAGGATTCGCAAAGAGTAGTTGGGAGTTGGTAAATAAGACGGGCAATACCAAGGCTGTTATAGCAAACAATCGTTTTATCGGTATCAAATACTTTTCCAACTTCGAGAGCAACCTGAGCATCTTTAAAGGACTTAGCAAGGTCTTTAAGATTATCAACGGTAGTACCTACACCAATTGTTGCATGAGCATAAAACTCACCGGTAAGTGTATCGGCAATAGTAGAAGCCAACTGCTCGATATCTTTTGAATCAATACCGAGCTTTGTTTCTTTTACAAGAGCAATATCGGTTTCGTTAATGTTAATAACAAAATCCTTTGATTTGTCGGGGAAAAGATTCTGAATAATGTCATAAACCGACACGTCACCGGGTTCATTAACACGAATAAGAATAACAGTACGCATAACGTCGGAATTAAAATAAAGCTCTCTTGCCTTAAGATAAATATCGCCCGGGAGAATATTGTCAAGAATTATGTTCTTAATGAAATTGCCTCTGTCGTATTTTTCATCATAATAAAACTTGATGTTCATAAAAGCAACAGCTATAACCGAACAGTATTTTTCAGCAATAAGATCGCTCCCTTCAACAAAAACAACGTAATCGCTGTTTTGTGCAGGATTCACTGCCTTAAATGTATACCCCATTGACTGCACAGAGGTTTCAGAAAATGTAAGATCAGCAGGTATATTTATTGCCTCACCTATTCTTCCAAGTTCACTACAAGCAATAATAGTGCGGTTTTCATCAATAACACCAAAGGTCTTGTCAATAGAGTCCTTCATTTGATGAATTACTCCCTGAAACAAACGATTTGACATATTGCACATCCCCCCATAAAAATAAATATATAACCACATATACATTGTACTAAAAAATAACCAAAAATTCAAGTATAATTTCTAAAAAAGTTACAAATTTATTACAAATAAAAAAATGCGGCTTTTAAGCCGCATTTTAATATACTTATTAGTTGGTGATTGTCTTCTCTGTATCCTTGTCAAAGAGGTGAATCTTCTGAGGTTCGAGAGCAATTTTAATGGTATCACCGGGACGTGCAGTATTGGTAGGAGCAACACGTGCATTGATTGCATTTGTTTCGCAATCCATATAAAGATAAGTTTCAGCACCCATAAGCTCAGTAACTTCAACCTTAGCTTCAACAACACCGTCGGAGTATGTTGCAAGAAGATCTTCTTCGTTGTGAACATTCTCAGGACGGATACCCATAATAACTTCCTTACCCGCATATGCTTCAAGACAGTTATCCTTGTTTTTGGACTCAGGTAACTTAATCTTAAATTTAACGCCTGCACGGGTCTTAGTATCTTCAGAACCGAATTCTACATAGTAACCATCAGCTTCTTTAAGGAGTTTAGACTCGATAAAGTTCATCTGGGGAGAACCGATAAAGCCCGCAACGAAGAGGTTGCAAGGATAGAGATAAAGATTCTGAGGAGTATCAACCTGCTGGATAAGACCACTCTTCATAACTACGATTCTGGTACCCATTGTCATAGCTTCTGTCTGGTCATGAGTTACGTAAATAAAGGTTGTACCAAGTCTCTGGTGGAGTTTAGAAATCTCAGTTCTCATCTGTGCACGAAGCTTAGCATCAAGGTTGGAAAGAGGTTCGTCAAGAAGGAATACCTTAGGTTCACGAACGATTGCACGACCTAAAGCAACACGCTGACGCTGACCACCGGAAAGAGCCTTCGGCTTTCTTTCAAGAAGATGTTCAATGTCGAGGATACGAGCAGCCTCTTCAACACGACGACGGATTTCATCTTTAGATGTTTTACGGAGTTTAAGTCCGAATGCCATATTATCAAAAACAGACATATGAGGATAAAGAGCGTAGTTCTGGAAAACCATTGCTATATCTCTATCCTTAGGAGCAACGTCGTTAACA
Organism: Acutalibacteraceae bacterium; assembly: GCA_045592625.1. Taxonomy (GTDB): domain Bacteria; phylum Bacillota; class Clostridia; order Oscillospirales; family Acutalibacteraceae; genus SIG607. The sequence continues at coordinate 29,141 of JAZNVC010000019.1, read as the reverse complement.
AGACGGTCACCAATATAAACTTCACCGTCAGAAATTTCTTCAAGACCTGCTACCATACGGAGTGTTGTAGATTTACCGCAACCGGAAGGACCAACGAGAATGATAAATTCCTTATCCTTAATCTCGAGGTTAAAGTCGGATACTGCTACTACACCACCGGGGTACTTTTTATAAACGTTGCGAAGTGATAAACTTGCCATTTTTTTAGACCTCCTAGTAGTGAATGACATTTTAGTACTAAGATATTATATCAAAGACCAACTAAAATTACTATAGTTAAAATAGAAAATCTTACATTGATTATTTTAGTTAATTTGCATAATAATGTCCAATTTTCTTAATTTTTTGTTAATAAATGAGGTTCAATTTTATAAAACTGCCCTTCTTTAAGTTCTTTTGGTAAAGCAAGAGAGCCTATTCGTTCCCTGTGAAGCGAATTAACTCCGAGATTGTAAACACCGAACATTCGCTTAATCTGATGATATTTACCCTCTGTAAGAATAACTCTGGCTGTGGTTTTGTTTATTTTTTCACAAACAGCCGATATACATTTTTCGCCGTTATAAAGGGTAATACCATTTTTAAAACCCTCTATAACTTCATCGGTAATTTCACCGTCCACTTCTACTACATAGGCTTTTTCAATATGATGCTTCGGACCCGTAATTTTATGTGCAAATTCTCCGTCATCGGTGAGCAGCACCATGCCTGTAGAATCCTTATCAAGTCTTCCGGCGGGAAAAATATTACGTTTTTTATAAATATCAGGAAGTAAGTCTACCGCTGTTTTGGCTTTTTTATCTGTTGTTGCCGATAAAATCCCCTTTGGCTTATTCATTATAAGATATACATATTTTTCAAAAGCAATATTCTCTCCATCTAAAGTAACTTTATCAACAGCCGTATCGATTTTAAAGTCAATTTTCAAAATAGTTTCATCATTAACCTTTACTCTGCCCGTAAAAATTGCCTTTCTTGCATCATTTCTGCTGAGCAACGTTTGATTAGAAATAAACTTATCCAGTCTTGTATCGGTCATATTGTTCTCCAACCAATTTATCTCCGTCAAAATTTAGACGGATTATTGTTTTATCCTTTGTTATGTATGTATATTCCGTAAAATTTTCACCGTTAATCACAATATTCTTAACAGTAAACGGTTCGCTGACGATATAGCCTTTGCTTTTTAAATAATATTCTCTAGACAGTTCGTTTTCAATAATGGTATTTGTTTTTCCGTTACCGGCTATAGCCATAACCGAAAAAGAAATAAGTGTAAAAAAACACAATACCAATGCATAGCCGTATGACAATGAAAAGTACACCTTCATTTAATCACCCATACTATTTTATGAGTAAAACCTAAATATTATTCAATAAGGCAAATACAATGACAGGCAATTCCCTTAAGCTCACCTGTAAAACCAAGTCCCTCCTCAGTGGTTGCCTTAATATTAATGTTATTAATATCTGTATTTAAAATTTCAGCTATAGTTTCTCTTATTTTTTCAATATATGGAGAAATTTTCGGTTTTTGTGCAATAACAGTAGCATCAATATTTACTATTTTGAAGCCTTTCTCGGTTATTTTATTATAAACATTTTTTAACAGCAATTTACTGTCAATACCTTTATATTGTTCGTCGGTATCGGGAAAATGTTTGCCTATATCACCAAAAGTTGCTGCTCCGAGGAGAGCGTCGCAAATAGCATGAAGCAACACATCTGCATCGGAATGCCCAAGAAGTCCCATTTCATACGGAATTTCTATACCGCCTAAAAAAAGCGGTCTGTTCTCCGAAAAGCGATGCACATCGTAACCATGTCCTATCCGCATTAAAACTCCTCCTTTAAAAGAATTTGAGCCAATTTAATATCGAAAGGTGTAGTAATTTTTATATTACTTTCTTCACCCTCAATAATTTCGGTATTAAAACCTGCACTTTCCATTACCGATGCATCATCGGTAAAACTGCTTTTATCGGTTATAGAAGTGAGAAGTTCTTTATATTTAATAAAATTTACCGATTGTGGTGTCTGAACAGAAAAGATTTTACCTCTGTCAAGGGTCCTTACAAAATCGCATTTTTCTTTTAAGGTATCCTTAACAGGAACACCGCATACCGCACAGTCGAAAACAAGACTTGCCTTAGCCATTTTTTCAATAAGCATCTGGCTTACCAGCGGTCTGGCACCGTCATGTATCATTACACCCTTTGTAGTATCACTTAATACAGAAAGTCCGTTGAGCACCGAGTTCAATCGGTCTTGACCGCCTTGCGTAACAACCCTTAACTTAGAAATCATATATTCTTCTTTAAGACGCAAAACATCAGCTATGCTTTCTTTTTTGGTTACAACTACCAATTCGCTGACATAAGGGCTTCTCTCAAAACTAAGCATAGTTCTTGCAATAACGGGAATTCCCGAAAGCAGTGCAAACATTTTATTTACACCACCCATTCGTGAAGACGAACCTGCAGCAACTATTATTACAGGAACAGCACTTTTGTGCGGTGCCTTTGCTACGCTATATTCAATTTTAAACTCTGTTACTGCCATAAACTACTCCTAAAAACAAAAGCATCCCAAGGATGCTTTTGCTGTTAATTATTCTTCGTCGTTATCCTCTTCTAAATCGAACTCAAGGTTTGTTCCGCAGTTTGGACAGGTTATTCCCTTTTCCTCAAGCATTTTATCATCAACGTAAATTACGTCGTGACAATTAGGACACTCAACCTCATAAAGTTCATCGTCATCATCGTCGTCATAATCGCAACCAGAACAGCCTTCGCAATCAAAGTCGCACTCATCTTCATCTTCTTCATACTCTTCGTAAACAAAGTCCTCAAGCTCTGCAAGGTCTTCGTCTACAGCAGTAATCTGCTCTGCAAGTTCTGCACAAGCATCTTCGGTATCCTCAATATCAACAGCGATATCGGAAAGTAAATCTATAATAGCATTAAGGATTTTACCTTCTTTAGTAGAAGCGTCAAGCTCAAGACCCTCGGCAAGACCCTTTATATAAGCAGCTTTTTCAGTAATAGTCATCACTTTAATATCTCCTTAATTATGCTCTTTCCATATATTCACCTGTACGGGTGTCAATACGAATCATATCTCCTTCGTTAATAAAGAGAGGAACTCTGATTTCAGCACCTGTTTCAAGTGTAGCAGGTTTGGTAGCGTTTGTAGCAGTATCACCCTTGAAACCGGGTTCTGTTTCGGTAATCTGAAGTTCTACGAATGTAGGAGGCTCCATACCAAATACCTTTCCTTTATAAGAAAGGATTTTGCATACCATAGTTTCCTTTACAAATTTGAAGCCTTCACCAAGTTCGGACTTGTTAACGGGAATAAGCTCATATGTTTCAGGATCCATAAAGTAATAAAGATCGCCGTCATTATAGGAATATTCCATATCCTTGCGCTCAACATAAGCAACGGGGAACTTTGCACTTGGGTTATAGCTCTTTTCAATAATAGCACCGGTAATAACATTTCTGGTTTTGGTTCTTACGAACGCAGCACCTTTACCGGGTTTAACATGCTGAAATTCAACAACCTGAAGTACGTTGCCATCCTCTTCAAAGGTAAGGCCGTTTCTAAAATCTCCTGCACTTAACATAATTTGTCCTCCAAAAATAGAAATTAAATATTTACTATAAAATTATAAGCGTTTTGGGACAATTTGTCAAGTTTTCTCTTGTATTTTCCTTAACAAGAATCATATCTTCTATTCTTACCCCAAACTGTGATTCAATATAAATACCGGGTTCAACGGTAACTATCTGGCCGCAAACAAGTTTTTTGTCATTTCTGTTAGATAAATTCGGATATTCGTGAATGCAAAGACCTACTCCGTGACCGGTACTATGACCGAAATTGCCTCCATAACCCGCCTTAGTTATTATATCTCTTGCTACGGCATCTACGTTTTTACAGGCAATACCCGATGCGATTTTTTCAATCGCACTATTTTGTGCCTTTAAAACAAGATTATATATTTCCTGCATTTTATCGGTTGCATATCCTATGGCAAGAGTTCTTGTCATATCGCTGTGATATCCTTTATACACAGCTCCAAAATCAAGGGTTAAAAAATCCCCTTCTTTTAATGGTTTCTCTTTAGGTACACCGTGAGGCATAGAGGAATTTTCGCCCGAAACAGCAATGGTTTCAAAGGATACGCCCTCACTTCCCCTTTTGCCCATTTCGTAATCAAGGAAAAGAGCGATTTCTTTTTCGGTAACGCCAACCTTTATAAAATTCAAAAGTTCATTAAATGCACCTTCAGCAATACGTTGTGCACATATTATGTTTTCTACTTCTTCCTTTGTTTTTACACTTCTGGCTGCAAGAATTTCTTCACTAAGGCTTTCCATTGCCATAACCTTACAGTTAAGGATATCACAAAGAGAATTAAGAAATGAAACGGTAATATCTGTTTCGGTATAAATTGTATCTATTTTAAATCTTTCTATAATTTCATTAAGTTGTTTGGAAAATCTGTTCAAAAGAACAACCTTTACTGAGCTTTTTGCGGTTTTCTTAGCCATTTCAAAATATCTTCCGTCAACAAACAAAAAATCTCCAATATTGGTTTTAAGAAGATACCCCGCCGAAGATTTTACACCGCTCAAATAAAAACGGTTAACATCGGTACAAATCAGCACTGCTGAACGGGAAGAAATATATTTATCCAGATTAATCATCATTTACTCCAAGGCCTCATAGTATTTCTTCATACTCAAAGCATCTAAACTTTGAGTTCCGGCCGATTCACAAACAAATATAGGTGAAAGACCTTTTTTATATACCAGTTCCATCAAAGGCTCAAAGCTGGGGCCGTAAACAACATCCTCAAAGGTAAGGTGGCGTTTTTCTCCGCCTTCGGTATATTCTATTTTTGAAAAATGAGAATGGAAGTTTTTAAGTCTATCGGTGCCCAGTTCATTTTCTATCCTATTTAAAATATTTTCAAAAGCATTTAAAGAATTTACCTCACCCTGAGTTCTTGCATTAAGATGGCCGAAATCAATACAGGGTATTACGCTTTCATCCACTTTACAAAGAGCAATAACTTCGTCCAGTGTGCCAAGCTGATTAATCTTTCCCATAGTTTCAGGGCAGATATGAACATGAGAAAGTCCACGTTCTTTTAATGCATCTAATGACCAAACAAGTGTTTGGATAGCCTTTTCCAACGCCTCTTCTCTGCTCATTTTCGAACAGGAACCCGTATGAACAACTATTCTGTCACCGCCAAGAAAATCAACCGCCTCGGCACTGCTTAAAATATAGTTTACAGAGTTTCTGCGTTTTTCTTCTTCCACAGACGACATTGAAATATAGTAAGGTGCGTGAAGAGATACGGTTTTACTGGATTCTTTGAATTTTGCACCCAACTGAACAGCTTTTTCCTTACCTATATTAACCCCTCTGCCGCATTGATATTCAAAATGGTCAAGGTTAACTTTGGTTAAAAAAGCGGGAATATCCAAAGATTGCTTGTAACCCATTTCCTTAAATAAATTGCAAGTGCCTGCGGGACCGAATTTAGCAGCCATATCCATTTTCCACCTTCATTTTTTTAAGTAAAAATCTTTCGAGTTTTCTTCTTACAATAAAGCTGGGTTTATCTTCTGCAAGTATTAAATCGGTAAGAATGACTTTTATACCGAAAAGTTTAGCACCCAGTACATCTGTAAAAATTTGGTCGCCTACTGCCACAATTTCTTTTCTTTTAAGCGAAAGGAATTTTTTAACCTTAAAATAAGAAAAGGGTAATGGTTTACAGCCCAGCGAAACATAACTAAGCCCGATTTTTTGTGCAAAAGGTTTTACTCTTCTTTCTTTTGAATTAGAAAGAACTATAAGCTTTATGCCGTTTTCCTGCATAGTTTTTATCCACTCGGTAAGACCGTCAACCAAGGTCATTCCGTGATGGGTAGATAACGTATTATCTACATCAAGAACAATCGCCTTAATATTATTATTTTTGCAAAGCTCTACCGAAATATCGGTAACGCGATGAAGCTTGATATTAGGTTTAAACATTTTTTCACCTCAAAAAAATCAAAAGCAGCCGTAGTGGGCTGCTTTCATTTTTAAGTATCACTTATTAGCGGAACTTACGCTTACGTGCAGCTTCCGACTTTTTCTTACGTTTTACAGAAGGTTTTTCATAATGTTCTCTCTTACGTACTTCCTGTATAACGCCATCCTTAGCAGTCTGGCGCTTAAAACGTCTTAAAGCATTATCAAGTGATTCATTTTCTTTGATACGAACCTGACTCATATAATTCCCTCCCTCCGCCTGATAGCAGGGGTAATATATTTACAGACAGCATTATACTATAAAACCAGTCCCACTGTCAAGTCCTTTTATGTATTTTTACAAATCTTTTATGTCATACTTTTAAAAAGCAGGTTGAATATTGCAATAAGCTGTTATTTAACACATCATACTCAATTTTTTTTATAGTCACTGATTTTTACTTTTTCTGTTATTGGTTTTTAAATACGGTTATAATATATTAATAAGAAAAATTAACGATTTTACTAACGTTTTTTACGGAGGAACAAAAAATATGGCAATATTGGCGTTTTTGCCCATACTTACAACACTTGTACTTATGATGGGTTTTAACTGGCCCGCAAAATACAGTTTACTGGTCTCTTGGATAATGGCAGGGATTTTTGCTTTTTTCTTTTGGGATATTAAAATTAAAGCATTACTCGCAAGTTCAATTTTCGGTATGATTAGCTCATTAGATGTGCTTGTTATCATATTGGGTGCTATTCTTCTCATGAACACGCTTAAGGCATCAGGCTCTACATCTGCTATAAATCAAGGCTTTTTAAATATAAGCCCGGACAAACGAGTTCAGGCCTGTATAATTGGTTTTTCCTTCTGCTCTTTTATTGAATCTGCCGCAGGATTCGGTACACCTGCCGCTCTTGCGGGACCTCTTATGGTAAGTTTAGGATTTCCACCAATGGCTGCTGCTATGATTGCTTTAATTTTTGATTCCACGGCAGTCTCTTTTGGTGCTGTAGGCACACCTGTAACAACAGGGTTGGCCCTGCTCGGCAAATCAGGGGATGCCGCATTTACCGCCGATTTTGCTTTTTGGACCGCCCTTCCCCACGCTATAATGGCAATTTTCCTTCCGTTAATTGTTTTGCTTATGACCACCAAATTTTACAGCAAGGAAAAATCCTTTAAACCTGCTATTGAGGCAGCACCATTTGCTTTATTCACAGGACTGAGTTTTGCCGTACCTCTTTTACTGGTTTCAATGTTTATCGGTTACGAATTTGCATCCCTACTTGCATCTTTATTTTCAATATTGGTTACAGTAATCGCTGCTAAAAATAACTTCCTAACCCCCAAAAAAGTATGGGATTTCGGCAACCCTGCCCAGTGGGACAGCAGTTGGTTGGCTACTACCAAAGTAGCACCAACAAAATCTTCCCGAATGCCCCTTATTAAAGCTTGGATTCCTTATATTTTGGTTGCTGTAATTCTTGTAGTTACAAGAATCCCTCAGCTTCACGTTAAATCATTTTTAACAAGCGGTCCCTTTGTTATTAATGTAAATAATATTTTAGGATTTAATAATCTTAACTGGTCTTTTAAATGGGCATATCTTCCCGGGACCTTCTTTATATTGGTTGCTATTATTACTAATATTATTCATAAAATGAATCTTAAACAAATCAAAGAATCTTGGTTTAACACCATTAAACAGGTCTCAGGTGCAGCAATGGCTTTACTTTTTGGATTAGCCTTAGTTGAAATTTTGAAATTCAAAAATATATGGGAAATAAGTATGCTTGATACTATGGCAACCGCACTTTCTAAGGTCGGGGAAAAATTATATATATTAATCGCACCGTTTATAGGTGTACTGGGATCGTTTGTTTCAGGGTCTGCAACCGTTTCTATGACTTTATTCTCAAATCTTCAATATAACGCTGCTACCGCCCTTAAACTTCCAACAGTTTTCGTTATAGCTATGCAATGTGTGGGAAGTGCTGTAGGTAATATGGTATGTATCAACAATGCCGTAGCCGCAAGTGCTACCATAGGAACTTCAGGGAAAGAGGCAAAACTTATAAAAACAAACATCATTCCAATGATAATATATTGTTTGGTAACGGTAGTTATTTTTTATATTGTTACGGCTTTAGGTATCACACCTGTAGAGTAACAGTCATTAATTAAAACCACCCTGTTGGGTGGTTTTTTTGAGCATATTCAATCCTTTGATTTATAATAGAGCATACAATGACAAAAACCTTCAAAATCAGGGTCTGCTATTTGTTCCCTGAATTCTTTACATATACACTTATATTCTTCTGTTTTCGGTATTTTGCACGGACAGTATCCACCCTTTGTTTTTAGTCCTTCTTTAATTTTTTTAACAACTTCTTTATCAGGATTAAGTTTAACAGCCATATATACCTCTCCCATTTATGATTAGATCACCTTTATTATGATACATTATATTATTGACATTGTAAACATAAATAAGCAATTTTTCATTCAAATATGCCTTTAATATTACATTTTCTTGACTATTTTTTAAAAATATAGTATAATACTCCCACTAGTATTGAAATGGAGTTGGTTTTGTGGATCCGCTACCCCGAAGTAGTTGCTTTGGCTTTGAGTTAATTGAACTTCAAACAGAATGTAACCATTTAGGCTATAAGGTTTCCTTTGTTGCCTATAACCGCAATTAGATTTTGCTAAACAAAAAAAGACTACATTCAAAACAATGGAGGACTCTTAGTCAATGACTATTTTTAAACAACTACTGTTACAGTTGGTTCTTATTTTAATTAACGCTTTTTTTGCCGCCACCGAAATTGCGGTAATTTCTCTTAACGAGAAAAAAATCAAGGCACAAGCAGAAGACGGTGATAAAAAAGCCGCGAAAATGCTTAAAATGATAGAAAATCCCACACGTTTTCTTTCTACCATACAAATAGGCATCACTCTCGCAGGTTTCTTAGGTTCCGCTTTTGCTGCCGACAACTTTTCCGATAAGCTTACAGCCTATATTATAAAAAAATTCGAGACTCTGGCTTCCCACCAAGAACTTGTTGAGAATATAGCGGTTGTAGTTATCACAATTATTCTTTCATTTTTCACATTGGTGCTCGGCGAACTTGTTCCCAAAAGAATTGCTATGCATCATAAAGAAAAGATTTCACAGGGATTCTGCGGTATTATCTCTTTCTTGGCCGCCGTTTTGCGTCCTATCGTTTGGCTGTTAACAATTACAACAAACGGAACCATTCGCATTTTCGGTATTGACCCCCACGAAAAAGATGAAACCGTATCTGAAGAAGATATTGTACTTATGCTTGATGCAGGTGCCGACGAGGGTTCATTAAAACAGGATGACATCGAATATATCAAGAACGTTTTCAAACTTGATAGAATGACCGCTGAGGATGTAATGACCCCTAAAAAATCAGTTTCTTTTGTTACTATAGACTCTACCGATAAAGAAATATTAGAGATTATAGAAAACGACGGATACTCCCGTATACCTGTTTTTAGTTCTGAGCTTGATACCATTGAAGGTATTTTATATACCAAAGAATATCTATTACACAGAAAAGACAAAGGCTTTAGCCTGACTGATGCTATCCATCCCCCTGTTTTTGTTCCGGAAAGCATACATCTTGACACTCTGTTTAAAGATATGCAGACCGACCATAACCACATCGTAATCGTTGTTAACGAATATGGAGAGGCTTCCGGTATAGTTACTATGGAGGATATCTTAGAGGAAATCGTTGGTGAAATTTGGGACGAAGGCGACGAAGCTATCGACGAAATCACTCAAATAGACGAGCATAATTACAACGTACTCAGTATAACTTCTCTTGATTCATTCTTTGAATATTTTGATATTGATATTCCTGAAGATATCGAATCTGCAACCGTTAACGGTTGGCTCACTCAGCTTAAGGAAGGCATCCCCGAAGAAGGCGATACCTTCGAAATCGAGGGAATAATAATTAAGGTTACAAAAGCTGACGACCTTATGACACACGAAATATCGGTTAATACAGAAAACAGAATCAAAGAAGAAATAGAAGCATAAATAAATAAATAAATAAATAAAAGGCTGTCTCAAATAAGTGAGACAGCCTATTTTTATTATATGGTATCAGCAATGTTATAAATAAGCTTTTCGGTTTTCTTCCAGCCGATACAAGGATCGGTAATGGACTTTCCGTAAATATGATCACCGATTTTCTGGCTTCCGTCCTCAAGATAACTTTCCACCATAAGACCCTTAACAAGTTTATGAATATCATTGTTATGGGTACAGCTATATAGCACATCCTTTGCGATTCGGGGCTGTTCTGCATACTTTTTACCCGAATTAGCATGGTTTGTATCAATAATAACCGACGGATTAAGTAGTCCGGATTTTTGATATAATTCGCAAAGTTCTGAAAGGGTTTCATAATGATAATTTGAAACGCTGCTTCCGTTTTGTCCTGTATAACCTCTTAAAATAGCATGGGCAAGAGGATTTCCTTCGCTTTCTACCTCCCAGCCTCTGTAAAGGAAGACATGCTTTTGCTGAGCGGCAGAAATAGCATTCATCATTACGGTTAAATCACCGCCCGTCGGATTTTTCATACCAACAGGAACTTCTATACCGCTGGAAACAAGTCTATGCTCCTGATTTTCAACCGAACGTGCACCAACAGCCACATAAGAAATAAGATCGGAAAGATAGCGATAATTTGCAGGATAAAGCATTTCATCAGCACAGCTAAAACCATACTCCTTAAGTGCTCTTAAATGCAAATCTCTTATTGCTATAATACCGTTTAGCATATCGGGATTTTTGTCAGGATCGGGCTGATGAAGCATTCCCTTATATCCTGCTCCTGTCGTTCTTGGCTTGTTGGTATAAATTCTAGGTATAATAAATACTTTGTCTTTAACCTCATCCTGAATTTTTCTAAGACGCTCAATATATTCTAAAACACTATCAGGATAATCGGCAGAACAAGGTCCTATAACAAGTAAAAACTTGTCACTATTGCCCGTAAATATGTCCTTAATCTCGGCATCTCTTTGTTCTTTTATTTTTTTCTCCTTATCACTTAAAGGAAATTGTTCTTTAATTTCCATCGGAATAGGAAGTTTTCTTTTAAAATTCATTGACATTTTTCATTACCTTTTTTTAAAATATTTTTATTCCCAAACGAGAAAGACGCTCAAAAAAGTCAGGCAGACTCTTTCTGACAGCCTCTGCACCGTTTATAGTAGCACCTGTTTTTGTTGCCAGAACAGACATAGCCATAACTATTCTGTGGTCGTTATGTCCAAAAACTTCTTCAGTGGGAGTTTTGATTTCTGACCCATATACTCTAACCGAATTTTCTTTTATGTCCATTTTTACGCCAAATTTAGAAAGCTCTTCTTTCATTGCGTTGGCTCTGTCACTTTCTTTAATTTTAAGACGTGCGGTATCGGTAAAATAACCGCCCTTCCCTACTGCCGATAAAACAAAAAGAATTGGTGCTAAATCGGGACAATCGGCAATCGATATACTGGCATTTTCTTTTTTGAGTTTTTCAAAAAATTCTTTGTATACCCTGTCCCCTTGAAGACTATCTTTATCCAAGCCTTTTATATTAACATCACCATCTAGATAGTTAAACGCATCAAAAAAAGCAGCGTTAGAATAATCTCCTTCCACAGCAACCTCTTTATTTGCATATCGCTGATTGCCTTTAATTTTAATATGTCTTATATCGCTGTAATCTATTTCTATACCAAAATCAGTAAGACTCTTAAAGGTTAGCAACAAATAGGAAAGACTTTGAATTTCACCTATTATATTTATAACACTGTCTTGGCTCAAAAGAGGAAGTGCGAACAATAGCCCCGAAATAAACTGGCTGCTAATACTACCGTCAACATTAAAGGTACCGCCTTTAAGTTTCCCTTTAACTTTTATGAAGTCTTCGGTTTGTATAAAATCTATTCCGTGTTCACGACATAAATTGTTATATACAGTCATAGGGCGTTGCATAAGCCTACCGCTTCCCTTTAAGGTAAATTCATTACCGCTTATAAGGCAAAGAGGGAGGATAAATCTTAAAGTACTTCCGCTTTCTCTGCAATCAAGAATAGCCGACTGTGCATTTTGGGGACATAATCCGCCAACACATACTGTCGAACCGCTTATATCCACCTTTGCACCCATAGCTTTTATGCAATCAAGAGTGGCCAGTATATCTTCAGAATATTCTACATTGTAAACTGTACTGTTTTGCCCCAGCGAAGCACACAAAAGATTTCTATGTGCCATACTTTTAGAAGGAGGTGCTGTCATCTCGCCTTGTGCCACACTTTTTTCTATAGTAATCTTCATTTTTTTAAATACTCCGTCAGCACATCCATAGCCATACAATATCCGTTTATTCCCTGACCGGTTATGGTTTTCACGCAATAATCTCTTATAAAACTAATCTGCCTGAAATTCTCTCTTTCGGACAGGTCGGAAATATGCACCTCTACAGTAGGAATATTAACAGCCTTTAATGCATCAAGAATAGCAACGCTGGTATGAGTATACGCCGCAGGGTTTATAACTATTCCATCGGTATTATTATAGGCTTGCTGAATTTTATCAACAATATCCCCTTCATGATTGGACTGATAACACTCTATGTTAACACCGATTTTTTCAGCGTGTTCATTTACTGTTTTTATCAGAGTATTATAGGTTTCGCTTCCATAAATATCGGGTTCGCGGATACCGAGCATATTTATGTTTGGTCCGTTTATTATAAGTAATTTCATAAATACAAATCCTTTACTGTTTGCTCCGCTGTTTTTTCGGGATTTCCCATATCCTTTAAAATAAAATCCGCACAGGCGTTATATTTGGGATACCGTTCGTTATATCGTTTTTCAAGTTCTTCTTTACTGCTTGAAAGTGGTCTGTCTAATCCTGTTTGAAGCTTAGAAAGCGGACGGTCAATAAACCATATAATACCATTCTTCTTTAAGTTATAAATATTTTCATCATTTAAAATTGCTCCGCCGCCAGTAGCAATCACAATGCCCGAAAATTTTGAAACCTCGCTTATTACTTCACTTTCTATAATCCTAAAAGTCTTTTCGCCCTGCCCATTTATAATTTCAGCAGGACTCATTCCCGTTTTTTCCTTAATTAAAAGGTCGGTATCAAAAAACTTTCTAGATAATTTATCTGCTACCAGCTTTCCCACGGTTGTTTTCCCGCTTGATGGCATACCTACAAAGACAACGTTTTGCTTTGATGCAAGTATGTCTTTATACACTCTATCCAAGTCAGCGTCATCGATTCTTTTATCAAGAAAAAACTCCGAAGCAGCTTTCGCCTGAGCAACAAGCATATAAAGTCCTCCCACCGCCTTTATTCCGCGATGCTCTGCATCTACCAAAAGCTTTGTTTTTAGAGGATTATATACTACGTCAACAACTGCTTTAAGGTTTTTAAATACGCTTAAATCTATTGGCGATACATTTATATTGGGATACATACCGACAGGAGTAGTATTTATTAAAATATGGGCATCAAAATGCAGTTCTTTTGCTTGGTCGTAAGTAATTGTATTTTCAGATTTATTTCGTGATACTAAATAAATCTCAGAACTACCCATATCTTTCGAAACAGCATATGCCGTTTTAGCAGTACCGCCGCTGCCTAAAATAAGCACCTTTTTATCTTTAAAAGAAATATCATTTTTAAGTAGCATACGTTTCATACCAAAGAAATCGGTATTATATCCGTATAGTTTTCCGTTTTTGTTAACAACGGTATTTACACAGCCTATAAGGGCGGCTTTATCGTCAATTTCATCTAGATAAGGCATAACCGCTTCTTTATACGGAATGGTTACGTTTATGGCTTTAAATTCTTTTTTTAATATAAATTCCTCAAGTTTGTCTCTTTGGAGTTCCTTAAGTTCATAGGCATAATCTGCCAATTTATTGTGAATTTCCTTTGAAAAACTGTGGGACAGTTTTTCTGCTATTAATCCATATTCCATAACTTAACCTTTAAGCCAATCCGTTCCGTATTTTCCTACCAGAAAATCAGCAAGTGTTAAGGCTGTTATACTGTCAACAACCACTCTTGCCCTGTGAACAATACAAGGGTCGTGCCGCCCTTTGATTGAAAGAACTACATTTTCCCTGTTTTTAAAATCAACCGTCTGTTGTGGTTTTGAAATAGACGGTGTAGGTTTAATTACGGTACTGAAATTTATGGGCATACCATTGGTTATACCTCCGTTAATGCCTCCATTATTATTGGTAATGGTTTCGATTTTGTTATTTTTAAGGTTTAAGCAATCATTTGCCTCGCTTCCCTTCATATCTGCAAAAGCAAATCCACTGCCAAATTCTATTCCCTTAACAGCCGGAATGCTGAAAATGCCTTTTGAAAGCATACCTTCAACGGTATCAAACCAAGGTTCTCCAACACCTGCGGGCATACCGACAACCATAGTTTCTAAAATACCGCCCACACTGTCGCAATCACTCTTTGCCTTTAATATATTTTCCTGCATTTTAGTGCCTTTTTCATCATTTAAAACAGCAAATTGCTTTGTGTTAAGCAAAGAGATATCTTCTATTATATTTTCAAAATTTACGTCAGCAACACCTGCACACTCCTTTATGTGAGTGCCTATTAAAATGCCTTTATCCTTAAGTGCATTTATAATAATTGCTCCGGCTGCAACAATAGCAGCCGTCACTCTTCCGCTAAAGTGTCCGCCGCCTCTAAAATCTTCATATCCGCCGTATTTCATAAAAGCCGAATAATCAGCGTGTCCCGGTCTTGCCTTTCCTTCAACATCAGAATAATCCTTAGAGGCAGTATTTTGATTTTCAATAACTATACAAATAGCTGTGCCCGTAGTATAGCCGTTAAAAACACCGCTTAATATTTCAAATTTATCCTCTTCACGTCTTGCTGTAGATATGTCACCTAAGGGACGTCTTAAAGAAAGTTGGCTTTTAATAAAATCTTCATCAATTTTAATTCCCGAAGCAATTCCGTCAATAACTGCGCCTATTGCCTTACCGTGACTTTCTCCAAAAAGAGTTAAGGTTAAATTATGACCATACACGTTTTTCATTTATAAAACTTCTTTCATTTTTAATGCCAATTCCTCAAAAGGCATATTTACCATTTGGTATTGGCCTATTTTATTCACCATAACAACCGTAATACTGTTACCCTCCATTTTTTTATCGTGACTCATAGCTTTTATTACATTGTCAACATTAAATGTAATTTTGGTGGGCAACTGTAATTTTTCAAGAACAGGTAAAACTCTATCTCTTACTTCCTTACTGCACATTGGAAGCATACCTACAGCCACACATTCTCCGTGATACCACTGGCTTAATTCAGCGTCACTTTCTATTCCGTGTGCAACAGTATGGCCGAAATTAAGAATTTTTCTAAGACCTGATTCCTTTTCATCCTCTTCGACTACTCTCTTTTTAATCAGCAGTGAAGCCTCTATAATTTTTTCGATATTATCATTTATATCTTCTGTTTTTAATAGTTCAAACAGCTTTTCGTCGCTGGTTAGTGCCATCTTAAGAGCTTCAGCGAGTCCATTGCTAAACTGTCGTTGGCTTAGAGTAGATAAAACATTACTATCTATTAAAATCTTTTTGGGCTGATAAAATGCACCTACAATGTTTTTGTATCCGCAAAAATCTATAGCAACCTTTCCGCCGATAGATGAATCAACCTGAGAAAGCAGGGTTGTTGGGATATTATAAAAATCCACACCTCGCATATAGCTGGAAGCAACAAAGCCACTCAAATCGCCTATTACACCGCCGCCTACCGCAACAACACAATCGCTTCTGGTGAACCCGTTTTTTACCATTTTACATAGTAACTCTTTATAAGAATCAAAGCATTTAGTTTTTTCACCCTGAGGCAAGGTAACCACAAAAGCTTCTTTGCACTGTTTAGCAACAGTTTCAGAATATATGGACGGTACACCGTCATCGGTGACAATAAGCACCTTTCTGTTAAGATTCAGATACTCTCCCGCTTTCAAGAGAACTCCCTTTTTGAGAACTATATCATAACTATCGCTTGACATATTTACGGGGATTATCATATTTTCACCTCACAATGAAATTTCTTTTTCAAAACTTCCTACTACTTTAACGTGACTGCATACAGTAAGCAACTCTTTAAGCATTCTTTCGCCCTCATAAGTGTTTATGTTACCTTCACCCTCTGCATAGAAGTAATAATCCCAGATAAGTTCCTTGGTAGGACGGCTTTTAAGTGCCCTTAAGTTAAAGCCATTATCACCTATAACCGACAAAGCCTTTCCCAAACAACCACTTTCGTTTTTAACGGTAAAAAGCATTATAAACTGCTTATCACTGTTATTACTGTTTTTTGCGGTTCGTGAAAATACCGCAAAACGTGTTGTATTACTGTTGCTGTCATTAATAGAATTTTCAACTATATCAAGACCGTAAATTTCGGCGGACTTTTCACTGCCTATAGCTGCTATATCCTTTCTGTCGCTTTCAGCAACAAACTTGGCAGCAACGGCTGTATTTGAACTTTCGCTGACTTCATATCCCATACGCTTTATAAAATCAGCACATTGTCCCAAGGCTTGAGGATGGCTAACCACTTCTTTAATATCCTGACATTTAACACCTGGTTTGGCGAGCAGATGTTGAGTTACAGCTATATCATAAACTCCGTTTATGTAAAGGGAACCAAAAAAGGCAATATCCATTACCTGTCCAACATCACCGTTATAGCTGTTTTCAAGAGGAAGCAATACACAGTCGCATTCACCCTTAACAACAGACTCATAAGCCGACTTAAAACTATCGTACGGTACGGAAACACACTTTTCAAATATCTTGTGTGCTGCAACTTGGGCAAATGCACCCTCAACTCCCGAAAAAGCAACCCTTATACCACTATTCAGCATATTTTGATAATTTCGGGAAATTTCCATATTGTTTCTTAAAAAGTTTATATAATAAGAACGCAAATCTTGGTCTTCAACGTAAGCGGAGTTTTTGAGTATTACCTCTTCTTCCCTTGTACTGTCCAGTATTGGAAGACCTCGTTCCTTTTTATACTCGGCAACATTTCTTACAGCATCCATTCGCTGACAGAAAAGTTCTGCCATTTCTTTATCAATTTTATTAATTTTTTCTCTGGCATTTTTTAATGCATCCATTATTTATACTCCTCAATTAAAGCCTTAAAGGAAGGCAAGGAATTTTCTATTTGTTTTGTAGAAACACAGTAAGAAATTCTTACATATCCGCCCATTCCAAAGGAATCACTGGGCACGAGCAAAAGCTCATATTTTTTTGCTCTTTGGGCAAATGCTACAGCATCATTTTCAGGCGACTTGACAAATAAATAAAAGGCACCATCAGGCTTGACTGCCTGGTATCCATAATCGTTAAGTGCATTATAAAGAATTTCTCTGTTTTTATTGTAGATACTTACATCTGCTGTATTTCCAAGGTTTTCTGCAACCACACGCTGAAGCATTGAAGGGGCACAAACAAAGCCGAGAGCACGACCAGCACCGCAAACAGCCGCAAAAACAAGATTTGTATCTTTACATCTTGGAGATACATAAATATATCCGATTCTTTCTCCGGGAAGAGAAAGCGACTTACTGAACGAATAGCATACTATGGTATTGTTATAATATTTTTGGGTATACGGAACAGTTACTTCACCGTAAACAAGTTCTCTATACGGTTCATCAGAAATAAGGAATATTTCTTTTGAATATTCCTGCTGTTTTTCTTTAAGTAATTTTGCAAGGGATATAATAGTTTCCTCTTTAAAAACAACACCTGTAGGATTGTTTGGAGAATTTATTATAACTGCCTTAGTATTTTTATTTATAGCCTTACCTAAAGCTTCTATATCTATTTGAAAGTCAGGTTCGCTACAGTTTACAACTACACACTTAAATCCCGCTTTTTCGGCAAATACACGGTACTCCGGAAAAAAGGGAGCAAGTAAAATAACTTCATCATTTTCATTAGCGAGAGCATTCAGAGTAATAGTAAGAGATGCAGCGGCACCGCATGTCATATAAATATTTGATGCTTTAGCCTCAACTCCCGATTTTTCCTGTAAATAATCAGCAATTTTAGTTCTTACAGACATATCGCCCGGTGCGGAAGTATAACCGTGAAGAATTACGCTATCCTCGTTTTCAATAAGATTTTTTATGGTATCATCCACACTTTTAGGAGCAGGAACGCTTGGATTTCCTATGCTGAAATCATATACTTTATCTTCACCTATTTCCGCTTTTCTCGCCTTTCCATATTCAAAAAGTTGTCTTATAGCGGAACTTGCAGTTCCAAGTTCCAGCATTTTTTCATTTAACATAAAACCAGACCTCAACTTTATTTATTATTTTATCATCATAACACTTTAGCACTTTAAAGTCAAGAAGAATTGCATAAAAAATCACTAAAAAGACATTTAACCCACCATAAGTCAAATATAACTGAGGCACACTTAAAAAGTGTGCCTATTTATATTATCTTTGCTTAATAAATATTCCTGATATACTCAATGCTGAGCTTAGCTAATTCAAGAGAATCTCTATCAAGTGCAGTACAGTCTTGTTCAACGATAACCATTTCAGCACCCGCCTTTTCGGATGCCTTTAAAATAGATAGTACGTCCTGAACACCATACCCCACCGGACGAAGTTCAAATGGAGCTTCAACGAAGTCTTTAATGTGAATAAGAGGTGCTCTTCCCGTATATTTAAGTATATACTTAGCGGGGTCTTCTCCGCCAACCTTTGCCCAACAAGTATCAACCTGAGTTTGAAGAACATCCGGAGCAGTATCCTCATAAAGAATATCAAGAATGTTCTTTCCGTTTATCTTACCGAATTCAAAATCATGATTATGGTAAAGGAGTTTCATACCATATTTGTCACATTCGGCGGCAATAATTTTAATGTCTTCAAGCAATTCTTCATAGCCCTTTGAACCTGGAGGATTTCTATTGAGAGCCGCCCAAGGAATTGCAATATACTTACAGCCGATTTCGGAATAATCACCGATAACTTTTTTCACATCAGCCATAATTATTCCTCTGTCAACGTGTGCAGAAATCGGAATAAGACCGATTTCCTCACACATAGCCTTTACTTCTTTAACAGTATGGTTAAAAAGACCTGCAAACTCAACTGCTTCATAACCCATTTCTTTAAGTTTTTTTAAAGTTAATGCGAAATCTTTTTCCATAAAATCTCTTACAGAAAAAAGCTGAATTCCAATAGGAAGTTTACTCATAAAAATTCCTCCGTAGTTTTTGGAAACAAATATCTAAGAAAACAGTTTATTATCTTGTGCGTATAGGGCGTTTCTCAAATACTCAACATAAATCTCTTTTCCGTATTTCTGGCTAAATGCCGCAACTATAACCGACGGATTTATATTGTCGTTTCCGGCGGGAAGCGTAATCGAAACCTTTTCTCCGTTTATTGAAACGTCCCGAATCTTATCGGCTACGTCCATAACCTTAATTTCGCCTTTTTTAGTTTTTTTGCTAACAATTACGTTAGCTGACGAAATAAACTCATAAAACCTTTCGGCTATTTCTCCGCTTTCAAAAGTAAGCACAAATCCTGCAAAACCTATTTGCCCTGCTTTTAAAACAGGTTCGGAAAGTTTTATAATTTCAATATATTCGGGCACCACAGTTTCAAGAATTTCCTGTGCTTTTGTAAGAGAAAAATCATCCTGTGTAAGACGAAAATCCATTATTTCATAGTCACTTTCAAAACCCAAAGACAGTGGAGCGGCAAATGTAATATAAGGATGCGGATTATATCCTTCGGTGTACCATACAGGAAGATTGCTTTTTCTTAACACTCTGGTAAAAAATCTGTTCATATCAAGATGGGAAACAAATTTCATTCTGCCCTTTTTCTTATAAAAAAGTCTAACGTTTTTCAAAGCATACACCCTCCCCATAGCAATTTGCTCCGCAAGCCGCACATGAAATGCGACAATTCGGCGTGGTTATTTGCTTGTGTGCCAATTTATTTTGTTTAATAAAGAAATCCTTACTTACGGCATAATCAAGATGTTCCCAAGGCAAAGTTTCATCAAACGAACGCTGACGGCAACTGTGAAATTCGGGATCAATACCACATTTTTCAAAGGCTTTAAGCCACTTTTCAAGGTTGAAACACTCTGTCCAACTATCAAATACGCAACCATCTTTAAAGGCTGTCTCTATAACGTCGGCAAGTCTTCTGTCACCTCTTGCAAAAACGCTCTCAAGGAAACTTGTTGCGTAGTCATGCCAAGAAAGAGAAATTTTCTTGGTTGTTATCTGACTGCGGAGGAAGTTCTGACGTCTTATAATTTCTTCCCTATTTATCTGCGGTTCAAACTGGAAAGGTGTAAATGGCTTTGGAACAAAGGTAGAGACACTTACACCCACATCAACACTTCTGCCCTTAGGTCTGTTTGGTAAAGAATAGTATATATCAACAATTTTTTGTGCAAGTTCCGCAATGCCTTTTAAATCATCGTCGGTTTCGGTAGGAAGACCAAGCATAAAATAAAGTTTAACCGAAGTATGACCGCCCTCAAAGGCAATACGGCAGGTTTCAAGAATTTCTTCTTCTGTTATGTTTTTATTTATAACATCTCTCAGTCGCTGAGTACCTGCTTCAGGAGCAAATGTAAGTCCGCTCTTTCTGATATGATTGATTTTAGCAAGTAGTTCTGGTGAAAAATTATCAATTCTAAGGGACGGCAAAGAAAGGCTTACATTCTCCCTGTCGGTCCAGTCAAGCATATCATTAAGCAGTTCTTCAAGACGTGTATAATCGCTTGTAGAAAGCGAAGACAGCGAAATTTCATCATATCCTGTAGTTGCACATAAATCCCTTGCTTGATTGTTTATAACTTCGGGAGATTTTTCTCTGACAGGTCTATATAAGAATCCCGCTTGACAGAAGCGACAACCTCTTATACAGCCTCTATAAATTTCCTGAACTGCCCTATCATGAACAATCTCAATATAAGGCGTAACAAATTCCCTTGGATAAAACGACTTGTCCAAATCGGTAATAATACGCTTTTTAATGGTTTTGGGTGCATTATCCTTTGCAGTAATTGCAGAAATAGTGCCATCTTCATTATAAGAAATATCATAAAGGGATGGTACGTACACGCCTTCAATAAGAGCCGCTTTTTTAAGGAATTCCTCTTTACTGTCGCCGTTTTTTCTGCACTCTTTATAAAGGTCGATAACCTCTAAATCAACCTCTTCGCCCTCTCCTAAAAAGAATATATCAAAAAATTCCGCCATAGGCTCTGCATTACAAACACAAGGTCCTCCGCCTACAACAATATTTTTAAGTTCTTTTCTGTCCTTGCTTCTAAGGGGAATTCCCGCAAGAGAAAGCATATTAAGTACGTTGGTGTAACTCATTTCGTATTGTAAAGTGAAACCGATAAAATCAAATTCCTTTAATTCATCACGACTTTCAAGAGCAAAAAGCGGAAGGTTATTTTCCTTCATAACCTTAGAAAAATCAATCCAGGGTGCAAAAACCCTTTCACACCATATATCTTCCCGTTGGTTAAAGCAGGAATAGAGTATCTTCATACCAAGATGAGACATTCCTACTTCATAGGTATCGGGGAAACAAAAGGCAAACCTTACGTCAACCTTGTTTTTGTCCTTAATTACACTTCCCTGTTCACCGCCGCAATATCTTCCGGGCTTTTGAGCACGTAAAAACAGTTCTTCCAATTTCTTGTTTTCCATTTTTATTCCTCGCTGAAAATATTATATTTTTAATGATACAATATCCTGACAATTCTTTCAACTATAATTTAATAAAAACAGACAAAATAAAATAAAAAGAAATAACCAATACTGAATAATTTATGTTACCTTTAAATGCAAAAAAGGTAAAAACCAGCAAAAGCAACAATGCACCTATAATTGTGATAAATTTTATAATTTTTCTTGCCTTAATCCCACCTGATTTTTTAGCTATTATTTCTTCCAAAGCACTGCCACCGTCAAGAGAATAAAAGGGCAAAAGATTAAATAGAGCGTAAACAAGATTAATAAAGGCAAAATCCAAATAATAATCGACACTAAATATTGATGATGAAAAGTAAACAGCCAAAAAAACTAAAATATTCAGTATCGGACCGGAAAGCGATATAATTACAGAACTCTTTTCAGCACACACAGGACTAACTATCCTGATACTGCCGGGAATAAGTCTTATTTCGCTTGGAGCACATCCAAAATATTTCATAACTGCAAGATGTCCCAATTCATGTATAAAAACAGCTATTAACATAGGAGCTATCATGCCCGTTCTGTCTGAAAGCATAAGAACGCACAGTATTGCACAAAAAAGAAAGGAAACCGTTATATCTATACCTAAAATTCTTAATTTCATTGTTCACCTAAATACCACATTGCATTTACCGCTTTTCCTAGTATGCGAATTTCAAAATGAAGATGATTGCCGGTTGACTGACCTGTACTTCCTACCAAAGCAACAACATCTCCCGCATTTACCTGTTGTCCTTTTTCCACAAGGATTTCACTGCAGTGAGCGTATAAAGTCAAAATATTTTCACTGTGAATTATCTTAAAATATTTGCCGTATCCGTCATCATCATAGCCTATATAAGATACAGTTCCTCCAGCAGCAGCCACAATTTCGCTTCCCTTAGGTGCTGCAAAATCTGTTCCCTCGTGCTTTGCTAAATGATTATCAAACGGATCGTTTCTGATACCAAAATGAGATGATATTGTTCCAATTTTTAACGGATGCAAAAAGCAGTTACCCGAAAAATTACTTTTCACAAAGGTTTCCTCATAAACTATTGTTTCTTTTTGAATAACAACCGCTTGGTCAAGGCTTTGTTCCGCCGTTTTTTCCTCAGCAAAAGCCTCAATTCCGATAAGCAGTGTAATAACCGTCAGCACCATTAAAAGCTCAAAGAAAACAATCGAAGTAAATCTGTTTTTATAGGATATCAAAATTTCCCCTCCAAAAAGTACTACATTAAAATATATTAAAATAGCAAAAAAATAAAACCGATTTCTCGGTTTTATTTTGATTAGAAGCACTTTTTAAGTTGCTCGGTTTTATTCAGGTTTTCCCAAGGAAGAGAAATATCATCTCTTCCAAAATGTCCATATGCAGCAGTTGCTCGGTAAATAGGACGGCGAAGGTCAAGGGCATCAATAATAGCAGCGGGACGAAGGTCAAATACTTTATCAATTGCCTTTGCAATTTCGTCATCGGTAAACTTTCCTGTGCCAAAGGTATCAACCATTACCGAAACAGGCTTTGCCACACCGATAGCATAGGCAAGTTGAATTTCACATTTATCAGCAAGACCTGCGGCAACAACATTTTTAGCCACCCATCTTGCCGCATAAGCAGCACTTCTGTCAACCTTTGTAGGATCCTTACCCGAAAAAGCACCGCCGCCATGACGAGCCACCCCGCCGTATGTATCAACAATAATCTTTCTGCCGGTAAGTCCTGTATCTCCCTGTGGGCCGCCTGTAACGAATCTGCCTGTGGGATTAATGAATATTTTTGTGTTTTGGTCCATAAGATTTTCAGGAACCGTAGGAAGTATTACTTCTTTAAGTATATCTTCTCTAAGGGTGTTAAGTTCTATTTCGGCACTATGCTGACTTGACACTACAACCGCTTCTATTCTTGTCGGCTGTCCATTTTCATATTCAACTGTCACCTGAGTTTTTCCGTCGGGACGAAGATAAGAAAGAGTGCCGTCTTTTCTTACCTTTGTAAGACGAATAGCCATTTTATGAGCCAAATCAATGGTAAGGGGCATAAAGGATTCGGTTTCGTTTGTAGCATAACCGAACATCATTCCCTGATCCCCTGCACCGTGAAGATTGTATTTATCCTCTTGACCGTTTTTAAGTTCCAAGGATCTATCAACACCCATAGCAATATCGGGAGACTGCTTATCAATAGAAGTCATAACGGCAATAGTATCGCCGTTAAAACCGGCATCATTAGTATTGTAGCCGATATCGTTTACAACACCCCTTACTATAGCAGGAATATCAACATTAGCAGTAGTTGTAATTTCACCCATTACAGTAACCACACCTGTAGTAGCAAAACTTTCACAGGCAACACGTGCATTTTTATCCTGAGCAATAATAGCATCCAAAACTGCATCGCTTATTTGGTCACAAACTTTATCAGGATGACCTTCAGTAACAGACTCACTTGTAAAAAGTATTTTCGACATACATTTTTCTCCTTTTTTCATCAAAAAAACCGCCTCGAAAGAAGCGGCATAAACTGACCTCATCTTTCGGTAAAACCGCAGGACTTAGCACCTTGAAATTCAGGTTGCCGGGCTTCAACGGGCCTGTCCCTCCGCCACTCTTGATAAGGAAATATTAAATTTAGCAAAATTATTATATCATATAATTTATTCTTGTCAAGAAAAAACTAAAAGAAATCAACACCGCCGCCCATTTTGAGAACCAAATAAAGTATTGCACAAACAAGAACTATTAAAGATATTATAATAAGCAACACGCTTTTAAATCCGAATTTATAATTAGCCGCACTGCCTACGTTTAAAAGTTTTGCTTTTTTCAGAGCCTGAGTAATCGGTTTATAAATAATAAGTACAAGAGCACCGTTAAATACCGCCTTTATAACATTAAACGGAAGTAAGGTTGGTACTATCATCTCTATAACTGCCTGTCTTTCAAGTCCTAAGAACAACGGAGTTATAAACATATTTGCAAGAAGCATAACTGCGGTCATACTTAATACTGCAGCAAAAACGCCTGTAACTGCACCCCACATAGTACGCTTATATTTATATACAAGACCGATAATCATACTAAAGGTCGCACTGGAAAGAAAATTCATAATAAGCCCGTACGGACCTGTATCGCTTATAAGAATAAACTCTAAAAAAGCAACCAACCCCGAACAAATAACTCCTGCCAACGGACCGTAAACAAAGGAAGCAATAGCAAGAATTGCATCCTTTATGTCAAATGTAAGAAACCCTCCTACTTCAAATCTGAAAAGAAGCACACACAAAAAAGCAACGGCACAAAGTATTGACATAACCGTCATTTGCTTAACCTTTATTTTTTTTGATAAAGACATAGTAAAACCTCAAAAAGCATTATTTTAAAAAGAAATATAATAACATAATGTGTATAGCAGTAAAAACTGGCAGCCAAAACATAAATTTAAAATGACGGGTTTTATGACGTACAAAAAGCATTGTTATATACATAACAGATGCACCGCCTAAAAATCCCCATAAAAGAAGTGTTCTTTCCCTTATTCGTCTTTTGCCATTTTTGGCTCTGATTTTATCACTAACAGTAATTATAGCAGAAACAGAAAAAACAAAACAAATATATAAAAAAACGTATTTTTCCATCGTCTTTTCTCCGCACTATAATACTTTTTATGCTGATATTGTACCAAAAACACCAATAAAATGCAACCCTATTATTGATTTAGTAACAATTTTGTATTATTATTTTAATATAACTATTTTTCGGAGGAAAATTTATGGATCTCCACTTAAAAAAACAAATCACTGTTTTGCTTTCACTAATAATTTGCATATGCATTATTTTTTGCGGTTGTACAAATAGGCAGCAAAGCAGCTCCATACAAATATATTCATCAACAGGAGAATATGTTCTTATCGAAAGCTTTTCCCCTTGTGCCTCTGCTTCATTTATGGGCGGTTCGGTAATCGTAGTTTCGGTGAAAAGTAATTTTAATAATATTTCTGTGACTGCTGAGTTTGATAACGAAACGATACCGCTTTATTTATCAAATAACGAGGAAGAACCATTAAACAATTATTTAGGCAGCTTCACTTTAAAAAACGTTAACAAAGATACAGTATTAGGTCAAATAAAAATCACCTGCACAAAAGATAAAACTACCGAAACATACTATAGCGGAATTATAACGGTTTTAAAAGGAAATGGTGATGAAAGCATAAAATATATAGCAGAAGTCGTTGACGTTCCTGCCGAAACCTTTAACGGTGACACGGTTGACGATACTTCACGTCCTTATAACAGTTATCTTCCCGTAGGAACGGTTGATTACTGTAGCACCGCTTCCATAATAAATGAAGATAATAAAAAGAGCTACCGACTTTTAGGATTTGGAAAAAGAGTGTATGATAACCAAAATCTAAAGATATACGAAGGAACTCTACCCAGCGAAAACCGTATGAGTGTGGACAGAGTTGACAGCGAAGGCAAATATACCGTTCTTTCTTTTTATACCGACTTTAAAGCACCTTTTACGGTAGAACTTAAAGATCAGGAATATAAAGATACCGATAAAGGTGTTTTTGTTACAGAAAATCCTACATTTTCCTATGTTGAAATACGCTTAATGTACTGCACAGAAATTATAGGAGATATAACCTTTAAAAAAGATAATCCTCTGTTCAAGGATTCGCAGATTTCCTATGAGGAAAACTGTGCCGTATTAAAACTCAATCTAAAAAAAGAAGGTAGATTTTACGGATGGCGTGCAGAATATGATGAATCCGATTGTCTGGTTCTTCGTTTTTTAGAGCCTACGCGTCTATACAATGAGTCAAACAAGTACGACTACGGTCTTTATGACAAGGTAATAGTAGTAGATGCAGGACATGGTGGAAAAGATTCCGGCAGTGCTATTGAAGGGTTATATGAATCATATTCCAATCTTTCCTTCGCCTTCATTCTAAAAGAAGAACTTGAAGCGGCAGGTGCAACCGTTTATTTAACAAGAAAAGACGATACCTTTATGGATACATACGACCGCTACAGAAAGGTTTTAGAGTATGAACCCGATTTTCTTATTTCAGTTCATCGAAACGGTGGAGGCGGTAATGGTTTTGGTTCATACTATTATAATTCCTTTTCCGCCCCCGCTTCAAAATTTGTTTATGAGAGTACAGCAAAAACTCAGTTATACCGAAAATGCAGCGGTTCGTCGTGGCACTACTTTTTCCTTAACAGACTTGGTATTTGTCCTTCGGTACTCACCGAAAACGGTTTTCTTGATGATGAGGAGGACCGCATAAATATGAGGGACTCAGACCATCAAAAAGCCTGTGCCCAAGCTATAGTCAGCGGAGTTATAGAATATTTCAAATACCAAAACTCCTAAATATACGATCACATAGTTCCAAAATTAGTTTTACTTAACAATAAAATTTTTTCCGGCATTTGTGCCAAAAACTTGTATCTTTAATAAAAATATGCTAATATTTAACAGTAGAATATAATCTATAAAGAGGTGAAAATTATGCAAAAGAAAAGAGGTATCCGTATAAAACTTCGCGTTATTTTAACCGCTATCGGACTTCTTATAGCAATAGCGGGAATGTTGTGGGCGGCCGTTTCTTTACAGCATAATTTTTTCAAAATTTTTTCCGCTTTTGAAATTTTAGGGATAATCATATCGCTCTACATAGTAAATAAGCGTGAAAATCCCAGCTACAAAATTGCATGGATAGTTTTTATTTTGGTACTCCCTGTTTTCGGCTTATTTATTTATATGATGTGGGGCGGTCAACGTACATTCCCTCATTTGAAAAAGAGATTCTTAAAATGCGAACAGAGATATATGAAATATCTCGAGCAAGACCCAGCCGTAAAACGTCTGCTTTGCTATGAAGATAATTCCCAAACCCGTCAAGCCTCCTACCTAAGCGGTGAATCAGGTTACCCTGTATATAAAGACTCCTCTGTAACCTATCTTTCTCCGGGTGAAGTATTTTTACCTACTCTTATAGAAGAGTTAAAAAAAGCAAAAAAATATATTTTCATTGAGTATTTTATTATTGCCGACGGAAAAATGTGGAACGCCGTATATGAAGTGTTAAAAGTAAAGGCTTCATTAGGTGTTGAAGTAAAGGTGATTTTTGACGATTTTGGTTCTATAAAGCGTCAATATGCCGATTTTCTTGTAAGACTAAAAAAAGCAGGAATAGAGGTATCGGTATTTTGTCCATTAAAGCCTTCTCTTAATATGGTTATGAATAACCGAAATCACAGAAAGATAATAATAATTGACGGCAACGTTGCCTTTACGGGCGGTATAAATCTTGCAGACGAATATATAAACGAGTTTGAACGATTTGGCTATTGGATGGACTGTGCCGCCATGGTAAAAGGCTGTGCCGTTGACAGTTTCGTTATAATGTTCTGCACAATGTGGGAATATATTACGGGAAAACAAATTCTTATGTCAGGCCATCTTATTTCAAAACCCATATACAGTGAAGGTTACGTACTACCCTATGCTGACAGTCCGATGGACACAAAAAGCACCGCCGAAGGCATTTATCAACAAATACTTAATACAGCCCATAAAAGCGTTGATATTGCTACTCCTTATCTTATCCTTGATGACACAATGACCTCTGCAATTAAACTTGCGGCAAAAGCGGGTGTTAAAGTAAGAATAGTTACTCCTTTTATCCCCGACAAAAAATACGTTCATCCCGTTACACAGTATTACTACTCGGAATTAATGGATGCAGGTGTAGAAATCTATGAATATACGCCCGGATTTATACACTCCAAAATATTCATATGCGATAACGCAAGTGCCACCATAAGCACGGTAAATATGGATTACAGAAGTTTTTACTTTCATTTTGAATGCGGAGTATGGTTTACCAACGAAGATACAATTAAGGAAATGAAAACTCATTTTGAAGAAATTTTAAAGGACTCAAAAAAAATAGATAAAAATCTTTGGAAAAAGCGCGGTATAATAACACGCTTTAAACAATGGTTTTTGCATTTGTTTGCTCCTCTTATGTAAAAAACAAGGCTGTTGTATCACTCAATAGCCTTGTTTTTGTGCATATTTACTTAATTTATCTGCATTTTATTAAAAATAACACGCTTTTTTAGCGATTTATCATAATATTTTTGTTATTTTGAGCACATAATATATATTGATTTTTTAAATCTTTTGAGTTA
>JAZNVC010000018.1:0-54629 GCA_045592625.1 Acutalibacteraceae bacterium | reverse complement strand
TTTTCGGTAATGGCAGCCATATTAAGCGCATCGGTAATAATTAAACCTTCGTAATTTAATTGTTTAACCAAAACGTTAGTAACAATTTTTTTAGAAAGTGATGCAGGAGTTTTGTTGCCTGTAACCTTAGGCAATGCAATATGCCCTACCATAATTATTTTTGCATCATGCTTAATTGCCTTTTTAAAAGGTACAAATTCGTGTTTTTTTAATTCCGTTATACTTTTATTTATTATGGGTAAATCCTTGTGAGAATCGGTTTCGGTATCGCCGTGACCTGGGAAATGCTTATAGGTTGCAACTACGTTATTAGCTTCCATCCCCTTTGCAAAGCTAACCGCCATTTTAGATACCGTTTCAGGATTATCCCCAAAGCAACGCTCACCAATAAAGCTGTTTTTACCTTTAATATCTAAAACGGGCGCAAAGGTAACGTTAACGCCGATTGTCAATAGCTCTTGCGCCATTACCTTGCCGACGTTTTTTGCTAATTTTGTATCATTGGTAGAGCCTAAGGTGAACATATCGGGTATATCGGTAGCTTTCGGCTTTGTAATATCATTCAACCGCTGAACCTTGCCACCTTCTTGGTCAATAGCCATAATCATTGGAATTTTAGCAGTGCTTTTTACCTTTTTTACAAAATTATTTGTCGCCTTATAAGTAGTAATATTTTCACTAAACAAAATAAATCCGCCTGGTTTTACGGTTTTTAAGGTTTTTAGCAGATCATCATCAAATTTTTCTTTTCTATATGCTATAACCAACATTTGACCGATTTTTTCTTCTAAGGTCATTTTTTCTAACTGTAAATCGTATTCATCTTTAGTTATAGCTTCTTCCAATACAACATCTTGACTCGAAATTTTTTCTAAAATACTACTCTGCTCGGACGAAGAAGAAACTGTATCGTGCGAAGAAGTAACTTGATTCTTTTCCGAAAAAGTCGTTTGCGGCGCGGTTGCGGTGTTATTTTCGGTATCGTTTGTAGATGCGCTACAGCCCACCATTGTGAAGGATAAAATAAAGCTTAAAATTAATGATATAAGTTTTTTCATAATACTCCAATTATTTAAAATTTTAAAATGATATTTAATAAAAAAATCCAAGTCCGAAGACTTGGATTTTTTGACTGTTCCGAACCATTTAGATGCCAATTGAAAATAAGCCTTTGTATCTATCAAACTCAATCTATAATTTTACATCCGCATTTGTGACAAAATTCACTATCCCCAAATAGTTGTGTTCCGCACTTCCTGCAGAAAGAACATTCGTTATTAGATTCTTCGTGTTTAATTGGTGTAGTGTCTTTTTCTTCTTGTTTTACAATGTCAATTTCGTCAATAGCAACTGTTGAATTGTCAAAGCATTCTAATACTTGTTGCGGAGTTAAAATCTTATAATTATTTTCCTCTGCAAATTTACACAACTCCGGATTCAAAGAACCTATTCTAGGCATACTGTTTTTAGGAACATTTTTTAAAATTGCTTTAAAGTGATATTCAGAATAAACACAAAAAGCCATAATAGCTCCAAATATCAAAAAGAACAACCATGCCGAAAAACTAGTAGGAGCAGAGATCACACATATTAAAGAAATAATTGTTGGTATAAAATCAAGAGCAAAAATTGTCATATATCCCATGCCTTTATTCCACTTTTCTTTATTTCCGCATTTATGGCAAGCACTGTCGTATATATGTAACGATTGTCTAAATCTACTATAATTTTTTATTGGATCTTTTATAACATTTAACGCTTTCTTTTTCCACAACTCATCAGCATATGCTTCACTTTCATTTTGAATGCGTTCTAATTCGTTTTTTGTTGGAAAAGCTCTTGTAGTAGAACTTGCAGAGAAGGAAAATACGCCATCACTAAAATTTTTTTCTCCACACGATGAACATTCCCAAGCAGCATAGACTGGCACATCGACAGTAGTCGTAGAAGTCGTTCTTGTTCCCATAATCTGTCTCCTCTTTTCATAAATTTATATTAAAGTTCTGTATTTTAATTGTATCATGTTTTTAAAATAAAATAAAGTACTTTTTACTGAAACATTTACAAACTATCAAGTAATCTGCAATTTTTCACATTTTTTAATATACACAAGAAATTTGTTTTTTTAAAATAATATATTCGGTGGTTCGAATCCACCTTGACGGAGATTTTAGTGATATTCCGACTTCGTCAGAGTGGACTTCTTCACTATTCACTATTACTTCTTACTTCCCAAAAATCCTTGTATTTAAGAGAAAAGTGAAGAGTGAAGAGGTAATAGTGAAAAAGTAAAAATCCCCGTACTATCGTACGAGGATTTTTGGTGGGAGAAGATGGATTCGAACCATCGAAGTCGAAGACAACAGATTTACAGTCTGCCCCCTTTGGCCGCTCGGGAATTCTCCCATATTTAGTTTTGTAACTGGTGGACGGACAAAGCTTTTCCTGACGGAAAATCTTCCGTGCTTGGTCACCGCACGTTCCGTGCAGTACCGCCCTACGCACTTCGACACTAAAAACAATTATTAATTGTTTTCTTAACGTGTCTCACCCTCTTAGGCTTCAAGTCCACTTTCAGTTTGCTCGAAAAATGGAGCTGGTGGACGGACTTGAACCCCCGACCTGCTGATTACAAATCAGCTGCTCTACCAACTGAGCTACACCAGCAAATTTAGAACGCTAAAATAATATACCACAAGAGGTATCTTATGTCAAGCATTTTTTTAAAAAATGATAAAATGTATTATTTTTGAAAAACAGTCAATGATATGTATGAAACTTTTTATGAAAGGAAAATGTTATATGAAAAGAATTTTATCATTAATTTTATGTTCAGTTTTGATTTTTACGCTCTGTTTTTCACTTGCAGGGTGCAAAAGTACAACGGCAGCAGACAACATCTATTTTTTGAACTTTAAGCCTGAAGTTAGTATGGTTTATGAAGAAATCGCAAAAGAATATGAAAAAGAAACAGGTATTAAGGTAAAGGTGGTAACCGCCGCTGCAAATACCTATGAGCAGACCTTAAAGAGTGAAATTGCAAAAAATAATCCGCCTACTATTTTTCAGATTAACGGTCCTATAGGTTATGAAACCTGGAAGAATTATTGTGCCGACCTTACCGACAGCGCACTTTATGAGTATCTTGCAGACAAAACCCTGGCAATAAAGGAAAATGACAGGGTTTACGCTATTCCTTATGTGGTTGAGGGCTACGGCATTATATATAATAATGAAATAATGGAAAAATACTTTGCTTTAAGCAATAGAAAATCCACCCTAAAAAGTGCAGATGAAATAAAATCATTTAACGACCTTAAAACAGTTGTAGAGGATATGACCGCAAGAAAAAATGAACTTGGTATTGAAGGTGTGTTCGCTTCCACCTCGCTTCTGGGCGGTGAGGAATGGCGTTGGCACAGCCATCTTGCAAGTATCCCTCTTTATTATGAACTAAGAGAAAAACACGCCGATACCGACCCCATAGTTGCGGCAACTAACGCTACCGATATTGAATTTAAGTATGCAGATAATTTTAAAAATATTTTTGACCTATACGTTAATAACTCGGTAAGCGAGAAAACCCTCCTGGGCTCAAAATCGGTAAACGATTCTATGGCGGAATTTGCACTTGGTAAATGTGCTATGGTGCAGAACGGCACTTGGGCGTGGTCCCAGATAAGCGAGGTTTCGGGCAACAAGGTTAAGGAAGAAAATATAGGAATGCTTCCTATTTATATGGGAATCGACGGGGAAGAGCATCACGGACTTTCCATTGGTACCGAAAACTATATTGCTATTAACAGCAAGGCGACAGAAGAACAGCAGAAAATGTCTTTAGATTTTCTTTCCTGGCTATTTAGCAGTGAAAAGGGTAAAAAGTTTGTTAAAGACGAACTTAAATTTGCTACCCCCTTTACCACCCTTAAAGATTCACAGCCCGAAGACCCTCTTGCAAAAGAAATGGCACGTTATATGAACGACCAGAATATTACCTCTGTTCCCTGGGTATTTGTAGGCTTCCCAAGTGAAAAATTCAAAACATCCTTTTCAGACGAACTGCTTTTATACGTTCAGTCGGGCAAAAGCTTTGATGAAATAAAAGAAATAATAAAAAATAAATGGAAAAGTGAGCGATAACGAGTGCAAGGAAAAAATCTACGTAAATATTTTCCGATATTTGCGTTGCCTACTTTGGTAGCATTTACCATAGTGTTTTTGATACCCTTTATAGCGGGAATTTATCTGTCGTTTACTTCCTTTACAACCGTTTCGGATGCAACCTTTGTGGGACTTGATAATTATAAAGCTATACTGACCGATAGGGAATTCGGATATTCCTTTCTTTTCACCTTTCTTTTTGCAGTGGTGTCGGTAATAACGGTTAATCTTATAGCCTTTGGCTTGGCACTTTTGCTAACCGGAAAAATCAGAGGAACCAATTTTTTTAGAACTGTCTTCTTTATGCCTAATCTGATAGGCGGTATAGTGCTGGGTTATATCTGGCAGTTAATTATAAACGGTATCCTTTTAAAATACGGATACTCAATAACCAGCGATGCATCCTTCGGCTTTTTAGGGCTTGTTGCTCTTATGAACTGGCAGATGATAGGTTATATGATGATAATCTATATAGCGGGGATACAGAATATTCCTACTCAGCTTTTAGAGGCTGCAAAGGTTGACGGAGCTTCCTATCCCACATTGCTTCGCAAAATTATTATTCCGTCGGTTATGCCGTCCATTACAATTTGCCTGTTTTTAACCGTAACAAACTCCTTTAAACTTTTTGACCAGAACTTAGCACTGACTGCAGGTGCTCCTGCAGGGAAAACGCGTATGTTGGCTTTAGATATTTACGAAACCTTTTACGGCAGGGTAGGTTATGAGGGAATAGGTCAGGCAAAAGCGGTGGTTTTCTTCCTTTTGGTTGCTATTATTTCACTTCTCCAACTTTATATAACAAGCAAAAAGGAGCAGGAAGCATAATGGAAAAACAAAATAAAATCCTTGACACCGTATTTTTGGTACTGCTTTGTATTTTTGCTGCAGTATTTCTTTTCCCAGTAATAATAGTGCTTATAAATTCCTTTAAAACAAAATTTAATATAAGCACCTCTCCCTTTAGTCTACCGTTAAAAGAGACCTTTGCAGGAATCGAGAATTATATTACTGGAATTAAATCAACGGGGTTTCCCTCGGCTTTCTTCTGGTCGCTGTTTGTAACGGTACTAAGCGTTGGAGCAATACTTCTTTTTACCTCTATGACCGCATGGTATATTGTAAGGGTAAAGGGCACCTTTAATAAAATTTTTTACTTTTGTTTGCTTTTTTCTATGATAGTGCCCTTTCAGATGGTAATGTTTACAATGTCAAAGATGGCTAACCTTTTAAGGTTGGATAATCCTTTGGGGCTTATTGTTATATATCTTGGCTTTGGTGCAGGACTCTCTACCTTTATGTTTGTGGGCTTTATTAAATCTGTACCTCTTAGTATAGAGGAGGCGGCAACCATTGACGGATGCAGTCCCCTGCAAACCTTTTTTCTTGTGGTACTGCCTCTTTTAAAACCTACGGCAATAACTATTGCAATACTTGATACAATGTGGATATGGAACGACTATCTTTTGCCCTACTTAACGGTAGGTCACGACTATAAAACCATTCCGATTGCAGTACAGTATTTAAAGGGCGGCTACGGAAGTGTTGATATGGGGGCTATGATGGCTATGTTGATGCTTTCTATTGTTCCTGTAGTGCTTTTTTATCTTTTTTGCCAAAAATATATAATAAAAGGTGTTGCTTCGGGAGCTGTCAAGGGATAAATAATATAAAATCAGTAAAATTATGTTGACTTTCTTTTCAAAAAAATGTACTATTATCTTGTATAGATATCTCTCGGAGGAAATGTTATGAAAAGAATTGTCAGCATAATTTTATCTTTAGTGATTATAATGGCGTCGGTAATGTCAGTGCCGCTGTGTGTCAGTGCTATCACTATAGAAGAATTGCAAAGTGAAGCAGCTTTAAACTATGACGTTACTACCTTTGATTTTGAAGAGGAGGGCGTAATTAAGGTTGGTTCTCAGTCCCTAAGGGATGATAAGGTAACCTATAGGGTTGATGCAGAAAATACCCTCAGCTACTACTATAGCGGTTGGGGCTTTACTCATATAGCTGACAATCCCATTAAAACCGCAACAAGTGCAGAAAACAGTATTGTAAATAACTCCAATAAGGTGCTTGGTGCAATAAAGACTGGTTATGATGGTGCTTATAATACTTATGGTACCGGCGGTGGCTTTGTTATCAATACTCAAAATGCTCTTGGCACAAAGCCATATATCCTTGAAAATAACACTACATATACGGTAGAGTTCGACTATTTAATCAAATCTACTCACCTGTACGGAGATGTAACTAAACCTGACGGTACTACTATAACCATTTCTCCTGATGAGATTGAAAAACTTTCCATTGGTTACGGATATAAAGAGAATACGGATGCCAATTTAAGTGCTGTGGCGGGCTTTAATACTTCTATTGCTACAGTAGCAAGTTATACGCCTACAAGAGACAAAGACGGTACATTTACTGCTTATGACGGCGTAAAAGAGGTTGGTAACTGGTATCATTTCTCCTACACCTTTAAAACCGGCAGTATGGAAAGCATTTATTCTACCAGTAACGCACCTTTCCTTATTCTTTATGTTAATATGTTCACAGGCACTGAAATTTATCTTGATAATTTCAGTGTTGGCAAAACCGAAACCAATTCTGCTTTTTTTGATTATGAAGATAAAGAGCATATGTATGTAACCACCTATATGGCTGATTCCGAGAAATCCACATGGCAGTATAGCCCTACAAATACGATAGAATATTATACTTCAGGTTGGGGATTTTCTTCTATATCAAGTAACCTCGTTAAAGAAAATGACGGTGTTAGCGGCAGTGTTAATAATAGTTCTGCCAAGGCTATGCAGGCTATAAAAACAGCCGTTAACAACTATGGAACTTCCGGCGGTATAGTAATTAACCGCAAAACCGATAAGGGTGTTGAGGCGTTGGTTCTTGAAGAAAAGACCACCTATACCGTGGAATTTGATTATCTTGTATATCAAACTCATTCCACTAGTCTCGCAAACGAAACGTCAAAAATTTCTTTTGGTTACGGATACAAAATTACCGATGAACAAGGCTATGCACCTGTTGGTGCACCGGTACAAGAGGTAGCAACAATTGCTTCTTATAAGCCTTCAAGAGACGCAGACGGTAAATTTTATGAAGAAGTAAATGGTGTTACAAAAGATGTAGGTAGCTGGTACCATCAAAGTCATACCTTTACCACAGGCACTTTTACTTCTGTTACAGAGGAATATACTACCGACTCAAACGCACCCTTCCTTATGTTCTATGCAATGCTATTTACCGGCGACCGCTTTATGATAGATAACATTCGTATAACTAAGCATGTTAGTATTACCCTTAATGCTAATGGCGGAACGGTATCTAATTCTTCTTATAGCGGTGTAATAGGCGATACCCTTAGGTTGCCTACTCCTTCAAGAATGGGTTATGAGTTCACAGGCTGGTATAAAGACAGCGCTTGTACCGATCCCTTCACCGATATTCAGCTCAGCAATGACAATGTGGGAAAAACCATTTATGCAGGTTGGAAAATGGGTATTGAAAGTTTTGAAAATAATTACAGCGGTACCGGAAAAGGCACTTATTTCTCAACTTCTACCGACCAAGCCTATACCGGTTCTTGCTCAATGAAATATTATTATAATGCATCATACGACTATTACAGAACAAGAAAAAACAACTATTTCCCCATTATAAAACTTGAAAACAACGGCGAAACATCAACAACCTATAAACTTACCTTTAGATATTATATAGGTAGCGTTAATATGTATGTTCAACCTGCCCTTGTTAAGAATACAAGTAACAGTACTGATATAACGACCTTAGGTTCTCAGGTTATCCTTTATTCAAGCGATACGGGCAGATGGCAGACTATATCTATGATATTTACCGTAACAAATTCAAATCTTTCCACCTACCCTAATCTTGCGATTTACGCTTATGCTGCCTCAAATACAAAAACTCCAACTTATTTTGATGATTTTGAAATTGTAGAGGTTCCGATTATTGATGATGTGACATCAAAAACGGGTTCCCTTACCATATCAAGCAAAAGCGTAGGTCTTGTAAACGGTGATGTTATTGATAACGGTTTTGCTTATAATAACGGTTATGCAGTTGAAGGCTGGTATAAGGATTCCGCATTAACTCAAAAAATTGTTGCCAATGTTTATACAACAGATACAACTAATGCTTATCCTAAATTCTCTGACAGGGTTGACCTTACTGCAAACGGTATTACTTCATTAGGAAAATCTTATAAGCATACAGGCGACTTTAATGAGGCAAACTATAACGACAGACTTTCCTATAGCGGTGCAACAGGAATTGGTACAGCAAAACTTGTAAATACGTCAGCAGGCAGTTATATGGTTGAATTTCTTTATAAAAACAATGGTAACCTTGACGTAACTGTAAATGATTCCTTGGTGCTTACTCCTTCAAAGGAAGATAAATGGTACAAGGGTTATGTTCCTGTTACTCTAACAGCTACAGGTGATATTACCCTGTCACTTTCGGGCAAATCTGCTGTTGAGATTAAAGATGTTTATATTAAAAATCTTGGTAGCGACGTCTTTTACGTTATTTTCGACAGTACAGAATTTGGCGGAGAAATTTCCTGTGTATATGGAACAGCAGGTTCTAATCTTACCTTGGCTTCTGCTCCCATTGTTGAAGGCAAGTGGTTTGACGGTTGGTATAACGGAGACCAAAAGTTTGAAGGTGAAACCTTCCCAAATTCTTCTGTGATTTTAAAGGCTAAAATGAAAGTAGCAGGGGAAAAGGCTATCGGCGACTGCAACGGTGACGGTATTTGCAATGCAGTCGATGTTGCTGATATGAAGCTCTATCTTGCGAAAATTAATGTGAAAATTGCAGACGGTGCTGATATGAACGATGACGGCAAGGTTAATGCAATCGACCTTGTACTTCTCTCCCGAAAACTTGCAGGTTATTAATAAAAAACAAATCGCTCTTCGGTTTATGCGGAGAGCGATTTTATCGGGCATAAGGTGATTATTATGAATTTCGGTTTTTTTCTTAAAAGCGGAGCACTGGGCGTAAGTCTTGCTATGGATTCCTTTTCGGTATCCTTAGCCAACGGACTCAGCGAACCTAAAATTAAAATTAAAAAAGCGTTTAGCATTTCCTTTATATTTGCTTTTTTTCAGGCTGCTATGCCGCTTATCGGTTGGATTTGCGTACACACCGTAGTTCAGCAATTTAAAGCCTTTGAAAAACTTATTCCTTATATAGCCCTTATTCTTCTTGTCTTTATCGGCGGCAAAATGCTTATAGAAGGTATAAAAAATAACAGTGACCAAGAAATAGAGGCGGCTACCTTTAAGGGTGTTTTAATTCAGGGGATTGCTACATCCATTGATGCTTTATCCACCGGCTTTACAATTAGCGAATATAATGCATTTAAAGCCATAATTTGTGCTCTTATAATTGCTTTAGTTACATTTATAATATGTTTTGCAGGTGTATTTATAGGCAAAAAATTCGGCACCTCTCTTGCAGGCAAAGCAGGTATATTTGGCGGAATAATTCTTATAATAATAGGTGTGCAAATCTTTATAAAGGGTGTATTTTAAAAAATACTTGCTTTTTTAAAAGGATTGTGTTATAATTCATTGGCTACCGTTTACTATGCTTTCGGTGACTGCCCATTGGGATTCACTTAGACCGATTGCTTGGTTAACGGCGGACCATTTATATTAAAAAAGGAGTGAAAGAAATGACAGCAGAAAGAAAGCAGGCTCTTATTGCAGAGTACGCTACTCACGAAGGTGATACCGGTTCTCCCGAAGTACAAATCGCTCTTCTTACCGAGCGTATCAACGAACTTACCGCTCATCTTAAGGTTCACGCTAAGGATCATCATTCCCGCCGCGGTCTTTTAAAGATGGTTGGTCATCGTCGTAATCTTCTTGCATATCTCACCAAGGTTGATATCAACAGATACCGTTCTATCATCAAACGTCTTGACATTCGTAAGTAATGGCAAAATCGGCAGACCGAAGTTTTTTCGGTCTGCCTTCTTGTAGTTTTCAGGCGGTTTATGCTTAGCGGTAAATCGAGTGCCGAAGGCTTCGGTGTTGGATTTATTGCTAAAATAGACCCCTGAAATGAAAATTAAGGAGGTAAAAATTATGTTCGAA
This sequence comes from Acutalibacteraceae bacterium, assembly GCA_045592625.1. Taxonomy (GTDB): domain Bacteria; phylum Bacillota; class Clostridia; order Oscillospirales; family Acutalibacteraceae; genus SIG607. The sequence continues at coordinate 44,310 of JAZNVC010000018.1, read as the reverse complement.
AATTACAAGGTTTATGAAACCACACTTGCAGGCAGACCTTTAAAGATTGAAACAGGCAAAATGGCTCAGCTTGCTAATGCCGCTGTTATGGCATCCTACGGTGACACAAGAGTTCTTTGTACCGTAACCGCATCTGCAAAACCCAGAGAGGGCGTTGATTTCTTTCCCCTTTCGGTTGACTATGAAGAAAAAATGTATTCTGTTGGACGTTTCCCCGGTTCCTTTACAAGAAGAGAAGGTAAGGCTACCGATAAGGCTATTCTTGCTTCACGTTGTATTGACCGTCCTATCCGTCCTCTTTTCCCCAAGGATATGAGAAATGACTGTTCTGTAGTTGCTACAGTTATGTGTGTTGACCCCGACTGTGACCCTCAAATAGCCGCAGCTATCGGTGTTTCTGCCGCTATTGCTATTTCCGATATCCCCTGGGCAGGTCCTATTTCCTCTGTAAACGTTGGTATTGTTGACGGCCAAATCGTTATCAACCCCACCCTTGAACAAAGAAAGACCACTACCCTTGACCTTACCGTTTCTTCTACTGCTGACCTTGTTGCTATGATTGAAGCAGGTGCTAATGAAATCCCTGACGACGTAATGTTCGACGCTATTATGGCTGGTCACGAGGCTAACGTAAAGGTTGTTGAATTTATTAACGGCATTGTAGCCGAAATCGGTAAAGCTAAATTTGAATTCCAGTCTAACGATCCCGATCCTGCTATTATGGAAGAGATTGAAGCATTCTGTATTGAAGACGTTAAAAAAGCACTTGATACCGATGATAAGTTGGTTAGAGATGCTGCTCTTCTTCCTATTTATAACGCTGTTCACGAAAAGTTCGACGAACGTTTTGAAGGTCAGGAAGAAAAACTTGACGAGATTATGTATCTTGTTCAGAAACACGTTGTTCGTGCTTGGCTTAAGGATGAAAAGAAGCGTGTTGACGGCAGAGGAATTGATGAAATCCGTCCTCTTGACGCTCAGATTGACCTTCTTCCCAGAGTTCACGGCACAGGTATGTTCACCCGTGGACAGACACAGGTTCTTTCCTGTGCTACCCTTGCTTCCGTAAGTGAGGCTCAAAAGCTTGACGGACTTGATGAAGAGGTAGAAAAGCGTTACATCCACCACTACAATTTCCCATCATTCAGCGTTGGCGAAACCAAACCCAGCAGAGGCCCCGGCAGACGTGAAATAGGTCACGGTGCACTTGCCGAACGTTCTCTTATTCCTGTTCTTCCCAGCGTTGAAGAATTCCCCTATGCAATAAGAGTGGTAAGTGAAGTGCTTTCTTCTAACGGCTCTACTTCTCAGGCTTCCGTTTGTGGTTCTACTCTTGCTCTTATGGCAGCAGGTGTTCCCATTAAGGCTCCCGTTGCAGGTATCTCCTGCGGTCTTATTACAGGTGATGAGGGCGTTTACGGCGACTTTATGACCATGGTTGACATTCAGGGCCTTGAAGACTTCTACGGCGATATGGACTTTAAGGTAGCAGGTACTAAAGAGGGTATCACTTCCATTCAGATGGACCTTAAGGTACACGGTCTTACTCCTGCAATTATTAAAGAAGCATTAGAAAAGACTCACAAGGCAAGAAACTACATTCTTGATGAAGTTATCTGCAAGTGTATTGCCCAGCCCAGAGCAGAACTTTCTAAATATGCTCCTAAGATGCTTTCTACCGTTATTGACCCCTCTAAGATTGGTGACGTTATCGGTAAGCAGGGCAAAGTTATTCAGTCTATTCAGGAACAGTGCGAAGTTACCATTAACATTGAAGACGACGGTCATGTTTATATTGCAGGTATCGATATTGATAAGTGTAAACAGGCTCTCTCTATTGTTGAAACCATTGCAAATGACCCTGAAATCGGTGCTATTTATAAAGGTAAGGTTACCCGTCTTATGAGCTTTGGAGCATTTGTTGAAATAGCTCCCGGTAAGGAAGGTCTTGTTCACATAAGCAAACTTGACGTAAAGAGAGTTGAAAAGGTAGAGGACGTTGTTTCTGTAGGCGACGAGGTTATCGTTAAGGTTACCGAAATCGACGATCAGGGCAGACTGAATCTTTCCAGAAGAGATGCTCTTGTTGAAATCGAGGGTGCCGTTGTTGAAGAGGGTGCGGAGGACGACCAGCCCAAAAAACCCAGAAACAACGACAGACATCGTCACGGATTTAAGCGTCGTAACGACTAATCGTCAAAATTTCAATATTAAAAGGCGGTTGGTTTATATTAAACTGACCGCTTTTATTTAGGAGAACTTATATGGCTGATATGAAGCATGAAATCAACCGCAGAAGAACCTTTGCGATTATTTCCCACCCCGATGCAGGTAAAACCACACTTACCGAAAAACTGCTTCTTTACGGAGGCGCAATTCAGCTTGCAGGTAGTGTTAAGGGCAAGGCCACTGCCCGTCATGCTGTTTCCGACTGGATGGAGCTTGAAAAACAAAGGGGTATTTCGGTTACTTCTTCTGTTTTACAGTTTGAATATGACGGATATTGCATAAACATTCTTGACACACCGGGACATCAGGACTTCTCTGAAGATACCTACCGTACCCTTATGGCAGCAGATAGTGTTGTTATGGTTATTGACGGTGCAAAGGGTATTGAGCCTCAAACAAGAAAACTTTTTAAGGTAGTTGCCCGTAGAAATATTCCTATTTTTACCTTTATTAATAAAATGGACCGCGATTCCCGTGACCCATTTGACCTTATCGACCAACTTGAAAAGGAATTTGGTATAGGAACCTATCCTTGCAACTGGCCTATTGGTTCGGGAAGTGATTTTAAAGGGGTTTTTGACAGAGAAAACCGCAGAATCCTTGCCTTTGAACAGTTTAAAAAGGGACAAAGTAAGTTGGAGGCTATAGAGTGCGACATTACCGACACCGAAAAACTTGACAGTATTATAGGTCCGTATCTTCGTGCCGACCTTGTTGACCAGATAGAGCTTCTTGACGGTGCAAGTTTTGAATTTGATTTGGAAAAGGTTAGAACAGGAAAGCTAAGCCCCGTATTTTTTGGCTCGGCACTTACCAACTTTGGTGTAGAGCCTTTTCTTGAAAGTTTCCTTAAATATACCACCATCCCTCTGCCCAGAAACACGGTTGAAGGTCAGGTAAATCCTGAGGACGACAATTTTTCGGCATTTGTATTTAAAATTCAGGCTAATATGAACAAGGCACACCGTGACAGACTTACCTTTATGAGAATTTGTTCGGGTAAGTTCGAAAGAAACAAGGAATATTTCCACGTTCAAAGCGGTAAACTAATGAAACTCCCTCAGCCTCAGCAGTTGATGGCTCAGGAAAGAGAAATTGTTGACCAAGCCTATGCAGGTGATATTATAGGCGTTTTCGACCCCGGTATTTTTTCTATTGGCGATACCGTATGTTCTGCTAAAAACAAGGTTACCTTTGAGGGTATCCCTACCTTTGCACCTGAGCATTTTGCTGTTTATGAGCAGGTAGATACTCTAAAGAGAAAGCAGTTTGTTAAGGGTATGACTCAAATTGCCCAAGAAGGTGCTATACAGATTTTCCACGAGCCCGAAAGCGGTATGGAAAGGGTAATTGTGGGCGTTGTAGGTGTGTTGCAGTTTGAGGTGCTGGAATATAGACTTAAAAATGAGTATAATGTTGATGTAAGAAAGACCGCTATGCCATATGAACTAATCAGGTGGATAGAAGGCGACAACATTGATGTTAAAAAGCTTAACCTTACTTCCGATACAAAGCTTGTGCAGGACTTTAAGGACAGATATCTTCTTATCTTCACGAGCGAGTGGAATATAAACTGGGCTCTTCAAAAAAATGAAGGACTTATTTTGTCGGAATTTTCTAATAACTAACAAAAGGCTTTAAAAAAACAATTACGTTATATTGGAGATAGAGAAATACTGATATGACTGACCTTTGGACATATTTAAAATCAGTACAAAAACCTATTGTTTTATACGGAACCGGAGACGGTGCCGATAAAATTTACAACAGACTTTTAAAGGACGATATAAAGATAAGCGGTGTTTTTGCCTCCGACGGCTTTAAAAAGGGTAAGACAGCCTATGGCTTTACAGTTACTTCCTATAGCGAACTTAAAGAAAAGTTTAATGAAATGATAATTCTTGTTTGCTTTGGAAGTCATCTTGACAATGTTATCGAGAATATATTAAGGCTTGAAAAAGATAATGAATTATATCTTCCCGATGTTCCTGTGTGCGACGGCGAGGTTTTTGATTTATCCTTCGCAAAAAAGCATAAAGATGAGCTTTTAACGGTTTATAATATGCTTGGCGACCATAAATCAAAAATGGTTTTTGAAAACACCGTTTACTTTAAACTGACCGGCAAAAGCCGTTATTTAAGGGAAATAGAAAGTGACAGGGATGAGGTTTTCAGCCTTCTTTCGCTAAATGGTGAAAACTTTTTAGACCTGGGTGCATTTAATGGGGATACAGTCGAGGAATTTATAAAATACTGTCCCAATTATAAAAGCATAATGGCTGTTGAGCCTGATTTAAGAAATTTTAAAAAACTTTCTGCAAATACTAAAGAAGCTAAAAATGTAACACTTATTAATAAAGCCGTTTCAAATAAAACGGGTGTTATTAATATTTCAAAAAATAAAGGCAGAGGCAATTCGCTTGGCGGAAAAACCGTTCAAATAGCCACTACCACCCTTAATGAAATTTCCTTTTTTTCTCCTACTTTTATAAAAATGGACGTAGAGGGTGCAGAGCTTTCTGCCATATCCGGCGGAGAAGAGGTTTTAAAGCATAAACCTAAGCTTCATATTGCGGCTTATCACAAAAGTGAAGATATTTTCACACTTCCCCTTAAAATAAAAGAGCTTTGTCCCAAATATAAAATATATATGCGAAAACACAAAGCCCTACCCGCCTGGGATATCAACTATATTTTTATTTAAACTCTTGAATTTTTGCAAAAAGTATAGTACAATAACAAAACCGACAGTTCGTTTGTACCATCCTGTCGTTAAACAAAACCAGGACTGTAAATCATACCATATATGATTAAAGAGGTCTTGTGTTTATAAGACCTCTTTTTTAGGTGATAAAATGAAACAAAATATATTACAAAGCAAAGCAAAACACAAATATACCGAAATATTGCTTTTATTCAGAAGTATCCCGTCAATTATAGTTTCTTTGTTTGTGGTAAGTGTTATTTGTATGAATTTACTTGCCAACAAGACGCTTGTTCAAACCAACTGGATTGCACTGGACGGTGGCATACTTATTTCGTGGCTTTCCTTTATGTGTATGGATATTATTACAAAATATTTCGGCCCTAAAGCATCTAATAAGGTGGTGCTTCTGGCTTCTCTTATTAATTTATTAACCTGTCTTGTATTTTTTGTTGCAAGTGAAATTGAGTCAAATGCCAACGATTATACTGCACTTAACGGACTTCTTGGCGGAACTTGGTTTGTACTGCTGGGCAGTACTATAGCCTTCCTTCTTTCTGCCGTTATAAACAACCTGTTAAATTGGTTGATAGGAAAATGCTTTAGTAAAAACCCCGACGGAAAACTTGCCTTTGCGACCCGGTCTTATATTTCTACCTTTATAGGACAGTTCGTAGATAATTTTATATTCTCGGTTATTGTTTTCACCTGGTTTGCACCTATATATTGGAACGGCTTTCATTGGAGTATGCTTCAATGTGCAACCTGTGCTCTTACCGGTGCCACAGCAGAACTTATAATGGAAATGCTTTTTTCGCCCATAGGCTATAAAATTATTAAAAAATGGAAAAAAGATAAGGTTGGAGAAAATTATTTTTCATTTATTGAGGAGAAAAGGATATGAAGGTTTTAGTAACAGGCTCGGCAAGAGGAATAGGTAAAGCGATAGCAGAGCGGTTTTTAAAGGATAATTTTACTGTAATAGGTATAGATAGAAATGACTCAACCATAAATGATGATAACTATACTCACTTTGTATGCGACGTAAGAGATTACGGTAACCTTCCAAACTTAACGGATGTTAATATACTTATTAATAATGCCGGCACTCAAAATGAAGATGACATAAACATTAATCTTAAATCACTTATTCATATTACCGAAAGGTACGGAGTGCAGGAAAAAATAAGTTCGATTTTAAATATAGGCTCTGCAAGTGCTCATACAGGGGCAGAGTTTCCTGAATATTGTGCCAGTAAAGGCGGAGTTTTAGCATATACCAAAAACGTTGCAATGCGGGTTGCAAAATTTAATGCCACCTGTAATAGCTTAGACCCCGGCGGAGTTATCACACCAATTAATGATTGTGTTATTAATGATGAAAAACTGTGGGAAGAAATAATGAATGAAACTCCCCTTAAAAGATGGGCGACCCCTGAAGAAATTGCAGAGTGGGCATATTTTTTGACCGTTACAAATAAATTTTGCACAGGACAGAGTATAGTGGTGGACGGCGGAGAGTCCGTAAATTATAATTTTATTTGGAAAGACTGAAAAAAGAGAGATTTTCTTAAATGAAAATCTCTCTTTAAATTTTATACGCTGAATAACAAATCGCAGTAGTTGGGGTAGGGCCATTCGTTTTCATCTACCATAGTTTCGGCGGTGTCAACCTTGGCTCTCATAGAGTTCATTGCAGGGATAACCAAATCTCTGTATGCCTTTGCTTTTTCGAGAATGTCCTCGCTTTGTTCTGCCTTTTCAATGGCTTGGCTGAGGGTTGTGCAATCTTCAAAAATTCCGTCGGTAAGTTCACTAAGCTTTTCTGCAATGCTACGCTCGTATTTTGCAGTAAATCCTGCACCTTCTTTCGCGGTAAGGTTAAGGGATAAATCTGCACCTACCTTGCTGAGCACAGGCAAAATTTGTTCTTTGGCCATACGAAGTGCTGTAAGACCTTCAATATGAAGACACTTATTATAACGTTCAATGTTAATGGACTCTCTTGACTTAAGCTCGATTTCGGAATAAACGTTATATTTGCCGAAAAGGTCAATGCTTTTCTGACTTGTATAACAGGGAAGGGCACTTACTGCATCGGGAAGATTTAAAAGACCTCGCTTCTCTGCTTCTTCTTCCCATTCCTTAGAGTAACCGTCTCCGTCAAATATAATGCGCTTATGTAAACCGTAATATTCACGGATAATAGCGTGAACCTCGCTGTCAAAATCCTCTGCCTTTTCAAGTCTATCGGAAAATTCATCAAACGTCTCGCTGATAATGGTGTTTAAAATGGTGTTAACACCTGCAATAGACATAGGAGCACCAAGCATACGGAATTCGAATTTATTTCCTGTAAATGCAAAGGGCGAGGTACGGTTTCTGTCTGTGGTAGCCTTTCTGAAGGAAGGCATTGTCTTTATACCGAAGTCCATTTTTTCTCTTGCTTTTGCGGTATATTCGGTTCCGTTTTCTATGGAATCAAGTATATCGGTAAGCTCGTCCCCTAAAAACATTGAAACAATAGCAGGAGGAGCTTCGTGTCCGCCTAAACGATGGTCGTTTCCGGCAGAAGCAACAGAAAGACGGAGTAAATCCTGATGCTTATCTACAGCGGAAATAACAGCGGTTAAAATAAGTAAGAACTGCAGATTTTCACAGGGAGTTTTACCCGGGTTTAAAAGATTTACACCTGTATCGGTGGAAAGGGACCAGTTGTTGTGCTTACCGCTTCCGTTAAGATTTCCGAAAGGCTTTTCGTGAAGAAGGCAAACAAGTCCGTGCTTTTCGGCAACCTTTTTAAGTATTTCCATAGTAAGCTGATTGTGGTCGGTGGAAATGTTAACGGTTGTGAAAACAGGTGCCATTTCGTGCTGTGCGGGGGCTGCTTCGTTGTGTTTTGTTTTAGAGGGAATGCCCAGCATCCAGAGTTCCTTATCAAGTTCCTTCATAAATGCCGAAACTCTCGGACGGATAACGCCGTAATAGTGGTCACCAAGCTCCTGGCCCTTGGGGGCGGGAGCACCGAAAAGGGTTCTTCCACAGAAACGAAGGTCCTCGCGCTTGTCATAAAGCTTTTTATCCACAAGGAAATATTCCTGTTCTGCACCAACGGTGGGCTTTACGGTTTTTACATCGGTGTTTCCGAAAAGTCTGATAAGACGCAAGGAAGCGTCATTAAGTGCCTGCATTGAACGAACGAGAGGAGTTTTCTTATCAAGAGCGTGTCCGCCGTGAGAATAGAAGGCGGTAGGTATGCAAAGGGAACCGTCCTTAACAAAGGCGTAAGAGGTGGGGTCCCAAGCGGTGTAGCCTCTGGCTTCAAAGGTGGCACGAAGTCCGCCTGTGGGGAAGGAAGAACCGTAGGCTTCGCCTTTTATAAGCTCTTTTCCCGAAAATTCAAGAATAACACGTCCGCCGTCTGTGGGAGTTATGAAACTGTCGTGCTTTTCGGCGGTAATGCCGGTCATTGGCTGAAACCAATGGGTAAAATGGGTTGCACCCTTTTCGGTAGCCCAATCCTTCATTCCCTGAGCAACGGCACCCGCAATGCCAGGGTCAATGGTCTTGCCCTGTTCTATGGTTTTTTTAAGTGCTTTGTAAACATCTTCTGGAAGATACTGCTTCATTACTGCATCATTAAAGACCAGTGTGCCGAAATAATCTGTTATCTTTTCCATAAATAACTCCTCGTATGTATATAATTATGTTTATTATATAATAATCATCAAATTTTGTCAAATAAAAAGGAGTAACTCAAATTACTCCTTTCTACTTTTATGTTTTTTCAAAATAAATTACACAGGTGTTGCCGGGGAAGGAAAGGGTTTTAAGCTTGAATTTAACAAGAACAGTCTTTTTGACGCATTCATTTTGAATTTCACCAACGTATTTTTTGTAGTTTGTTTTAAAATCTTCGGCAACCGTTTGGTTTGCAAATAAAAATTCTGCTCTGTTTTCACCCGCTTTAAATCTTTTAACTATTTCTTCTGCAACTATGTTTATAGGGTCACTGTCTATTATAAGGCCTTTTTTTATAAAATAATTATGCTCTGTGCTTTGGGCAACGGGAACGAAGAAGTTAAAGGAGTTGCCCTGGGAAACAAGAGATGGGTCGGCATCATTATAGGTTATATCAATATTGTGGTCAGCTCTGATTTCCAGGGTTGTAAGGTTAAAATATGTGTGGTGAGGCTCCTCACTTAAATCATCCCACGTTACATCTACGTGATACCATTCTCCTTCAAGTTTTACCATATTCCAAAGATGGTCTACACCCCTTGAGTCGCCGGTTACTAAAATACAATCAAGCCCTGCAGACTGGCAAAGCAGTTTAAAGGCACGGGCATAGCCTTCGCATACGGCACGTCCGTTGACAAGAGCACCGTAAACAGAATAAACTGCCCCTATACTGCTTTCAAATTCGCTGTCATAGGTAACGGTTTTGCACAGCATATCGTGAATAATAATCTCTTTTTCAAAATCGTCTTTTGCTGTAAGGGCTTTTGATACTATTATGTCAATAGCGTCTTCAAGTTCTTCCTTGTTTCGTTCAATTTCTTCTTTTGTAAATCCGTAGCCGTCTTCTAAATCATTGCGTTTAAAGGCAACGGCTACAGTACCGTTTTTGTGTGATATGTAGTAGGAAACAGGCATCCAGTAGTATTGCGGAAAGTCGTTGCACATAGCACGGTAAGCCTTTGCGACTACAGCGGACGGATTGTTTATAATATAACCCATATCAATCCATCCGACAGTTAGGTTTCGCACCATATTAAGCATTTTTCTATAAACCGTTTTTTCGGTTTCACTTAAAAATGAATAGGAATATGCAAGGCGTAACTCCTCTTCGCTAAGGATAGCCTCGCTGCCCTCCTCAGCGGTCACCTCATCGGTCACCACCTGAGGTAAATTGGGTTTTGCATTACTGCTGTTTATATAGGCTTCTTTATCGGGGCTTTGTTGCTCCTTACACGAGCAACAAAGAAAAACGCAAAGACAAAGAAATAAAGCCACTGCTTTTTTTAGGGTGTGGGTCAAGGAGCCTTCCTCCCGTCAATAATATTATAGGAAACACAACACTTGCCTACCCATATATTCCAGTTATAACAAGCAGGGGCAGAAAGGGTTGTGACTGTATTATCTATTATACAGTAAAGAGTATCTTCGCTCAACCCATTTTTTGAAATTTTGTTCATAACACTACCTATTATATTAATAATGGTATCTGCGTTTTGATTAGTGGCAAGTAAATTACAAACCTGAACACCCGTTAAAACATAGTTGCCCTCTTCCCACTCTATTCCGCCGATAGTGTCAATGAACTTCATTAAAAAGGAATAATCACATTCTACGGTGTGGTCAATATTATAGCCGTATTTTGAAAAATCCTTATTAACGGAATCATCAAGTATTAATATGTTGGTAAAGCTCTTGCTAAAAAGGATCTCCACCACAACACAGCTTTGGCCATTTAAGGTAAAAAGCACGGTAGTATCGTTTGGTAAAAAACTTCCGTCAACATAGGGTACGTCGGTTTTGGGAACGTCAACCCCTAAAAGCACCTTTCTTGAAAAAGCAAAAGCCGTTCCCATAAAAAAAGCAAGACACAGTATTATAATAAGAAAAAACAAAAAAATTTTTTTCGGTTTCATAAAATTCCTCCTGCCTTTAGTATTGACCGAGGAAGATAAGTTATGATAAAATAAGAAAGATGATTTTTTCGGAGGACTTAAATGTATTTATCGTTTAAAGGGGCATCTGTAGGATTTGCAGGTGAAACCTTGCTTTATGACATTGATTTTGAAATAAGAAACAAAGAGAAAGTGGCTATTGTCGGCAGAAACGGATGCGGCAAAACCACTCTTTTAAGGCTTATTTGCTCAGAACTGGAACCCGAAGGCGAAGCCAAAATAAACGTAAGCAGCGATATTAATATGGGTTATTTAAAACAGATTTCCTTTGATGACCTGAGCGTTACCCTTGAAGATGAGCTGGAAAAAGCCTTCACCCGTATCCTTTCCATAAAAGCCGAAATGGATTCTCTTTCGCTGCTGCTTAACAGAGGCGACGATAAGGCGGTTGAAAGATACAGCCTTTTGGAAGAACTTTATAAAAACCTCGGGGGATATTATTATCAAAAAGAAAAGGAAACGGTAATACAAAAGTTTGGCTTTGGGGCAGATAGAAAAAGACCGCTCAGTAGTTTTTCGGGAGGACAGCTGACAAAAATTGCCTTTATGAAACTGCTTCTTTCAAAGCCTGATTTACTGTTGCTTGACGAACCCACCAACCATCTTGACCTGGAAACTGTAGAATGGCTTGAGGGCTATCTTAAAAACTATCCGTCGGCGGTGATTTTTGTTTCCCACGACCAGATGTTTATTGACGGCATTGCCGATATAGTTTATGAAATCGAATATGGCAGAATTAAAAAATATACAGGTAACTACACCGAGTTTATAAAGAAAAAAGAACTTGATATAGAAAAACAACGAAAAGAATATGAGCAACAGCAAAGGGAAATAGAAAAAACCGAAAAACTTATTGAACGCTTCAGATATAAAGCCACAAAGGCTCAAATGGTGCAGTCTCGCATAAAAAGTCTTAAAAAAACAGAACTTATAGCTGAGCCTCAGAACAGTGACAGCCGTTCTTTTTTTACTGATTTTACCCCCGAACTTATGAGTGGCGGTAATGTTCTTGAGGTTAAAAATTTAAAAATAGGCTATGACGAAGTACTGAGCGAAGTTAGTTTTCTTATTAAAAGAGGAGAAAAACTTGGTGTAATAGGGGCTAACGGTAAAGGTAAATCCACCTTGCTGAAGACCATAATGGGTATTGTTCCCGCCATAAAGGGCAATATCGTTCAGGGAACAAACCTTCGCATTGGATACTTTGATCAGCACCTGGCACAGTACGTAAGTGAAAAGACGGTGCTTGATGATTATTGGGATACCTTTCCCACTTTAACCGAAACACAAGCCAGAAGCGACCTTGGTGCCTTTCTTTTCAGAGGGGAAGATGTATTTAAACAGGTCAATGTGCTTTCGGGCGGAGAAAAGGTGAGGCTGTGTCTGTGTAAAATGCTTAAAAAGAAGCCTAATTTTCTCATATTGGACGAGCCTACCAACCATATGGATATTGTGGGCAAACAAGCACTGGAAAAAATGCTTAAAAATTATCCGGGTACGCTTATTTGCGTTTCCCATGACCGATATTTTATAAAAGAGGTATGTGATAATCTTCTTGTGTTTTATGAAAATCAAACACGTCACTATAATTTTGGCTATGATGAGTATGTTCAGCTTGAAAAGACGCAGGAAATGTCATGCTTTGAAACCAAAAAGCAAGAAAGTGAGTCTTCAAAAAAAGGCAAATATTATTCTGCCTTTAAGGAACTTTCAAAAATAAATAAAAAAATCGAAAAAACGGAAGAAGCCATAGCAGTAGCAGAAGAGGTTTTAGAGGGAATGAAATCCGAACTTTTAAGTGAAAAAATAGCCTCCGATTATATAAAACTTTCCCGGTTGCAACAGGAATGTGATGATAAAGAAACAGAAATAAGCACACTATATTCCGAGTGGGAGGAGTTGTGTTTAAAACGGGACAAAATAAGCTAAGTTGAGACTTAGCAGAGGTTTTTGTCTCGATTTTAACACAGTGCTTTTTTTAAAAAAATAAAGTTCTTTTTATTTTTTGTTATTTTTGCATAAATTTTCTTGACTAATAGAAAAAGTTGTGATACAATTTATACACCAGATTATAAAAAGGAGAATTGTTTATGAAAAAATTATTAAGCATTATTCTAACTGTATGTATGCTTTTTTCTCTCGTTATCGTTCCCGTAGCGGTTAACGCAGAAGAACCTGCAACAGTAACGTTCCAATATTTAGACGGAACAACTGAAACAGTTGCTGTTACGAGCGAAGAAAAAATAGAGTATCCAACCCTTGCGGCTGAGATAAACTATGACCACGTTTGGTCTAAAAACGAGAAAAAGTATGATCCTGCTCCCGAAACAACATCGGAAGATATTACTGTTTATGAACTCAAAAGCAATGTTTTATCTTTCGAAAACTATCCTGTAGCAGAGTACACCAGTGAATTTACTCACAGTGAAGAAGCAGTAGCACATAATGGTGCCATTATCTGTGAGACAGAGTTCAACACTTCTGTTACCGATGAAGACGCTTACACAGGAGCTAACGCTATAAAGTTACGCGACCATAATGTTAGACTTCGTCCATCAGAGCCTGCCAACTGGGCAACCACTGCTTGGAAGGACCACTATAGTTACAACGAAGCAACCCAGAAATGGGAAAAGCTTACCGGCAGCACCGCTCCCGCATTTGAACCATATAAGTACGCTTATGAAAGATACAGAGATGGTTATGAGTCCGGTATGACCATAGTTAAGCGTTTTGAAAAGGAAGATATGCCTATAACCGCTGAATATATGGTTACCTTTAAATATAAGGCAACTGCAAACAATCTTGAGGCTTCTACTCTTAGAGCACGTATAATCCTTGAGCAGCACCTTCAATGGGGTACACCCGCTATTTTAGGCGGTTCCTTCAGCTTCCCTGCAGGTGCAACCGATGGCTGGCAGCAAGGCTCATTTACCATTAAAGCAACTGCTGCTAACTCAGATACTAATGGGCATGGATATGACCAGGTGCTCGACCTTCAGTGGGTATACGGCGGCTCACAATACAAAAAGGAAATTTACATTGACGATATCAAAGTTGTTAATGTAGAAGACCTTGTTGGTGTTACTTATGTTTCTCCCGACGGTTCTAGCGAATTCATTGAATATGAAGTAGGCGATACAATTACTTATCCCACAACCAATCCCGGCGGAGCAACCAATTATAACAAACATTATGTATGGTCTGCAACTGAGGGTACATATACTCAGCCTCCTACAACCTTTACCGAAAATACAACTGTTTACTGGGTTGAAAGCGACGTAATGAAGTTCCAGCACGATATGCCTATTCTCGAAATGGCATATGATCCCTCTAAATATTTCGGCGTTGACTTTGCAAACGAAGGTTATGATGACAATCGTTCTGTAAAAATCAGAAACTATAATGCAAGAACAACCACCACAGTGAGTGCGGGAAGGACATATTGTTACTATGACGGTATTAATGATTCTTATATTACAATACCTGCAGAAGAGCTTGCTGATGGTTACGACGCATTAGTTGAACGGTACGGTGATATTTTCGAATCACGTCCCGGCGGCATAGAACAGGCTAACATACCTGTATATCGCTATAACGAAGCTGCCGCTCCTTTTACCGATAACGCTAAGATTACCTTTAAATACAAGTTTACCGGAAAGAATGCCGGAAACGGTGTAAAGGTTTATGCTGCTATCATACATAGTGGCAACGGTAACTGGGGAAGTGTAAAATACACAAGCCAGGCTATAGTACTTCCTACCAGCACTTCAGATGAATGGCAGACTGTTTCCCTTTATACTTTGATTGATACTAATAATGCTACTATGACCAATCAGGATAAAAAGGCACTTTTAGTTCTTAAGTTTGAAGATGGTGCTAGTGCTGAAAATTCCTCAACCTTCACCATTTTAATAGACGACGTTAAATATGAGTCATTCGAAAACACTCCTACCGTTATTCTTCATAACGGTGATGAAGTAACAAAGGTTACCGATGGTCTGGTAGCAGGCGGCGAATATACACCTACTGCTCCTACCGCACCCGAAGGCAAATATTTTGCAGGATGGGCAACTGTACCCGGCGGTCACGATTATGTGAAAACCCTTACTATTCCTGCTGCTGATTCAGGTAAATCTATGGTAGCAGAATATTATGCAATATTCCGCGACATTCCTCCTTTCCAATACGGTGACTGTGATGAAAACGGTGTTGTTGATGCAACAGACTTAGCATTACTAAAACTTAAACTTGCTAATTTGTGCGAAGTAGGTCTTGGTGCTGACTGTGATGGTAACGGTGTTATCGATGCAACTGACTTGGCATTATTAAAGCTCAAACTTGCAAATTTATGTGAATTAGGCCCCGAGCAATAAATCTTAAAACTTAAATCAGTCCGTGGTTTTCCACGGACTGATTTTTTTATGTAATTTTGTTTTTATATTATCTTGCCTTGATGAAAAAAATATGATAAAATAGGTTTAAATTATAATGTTAGGAGAATTACTTTGTCCTTTCCTTTAGAACAAATAAGAAACTTTTGCATAGTGGCACATATTGACCACGGAAAATCCACCCTTGCCGACCGCCTTTTAGAGCTGACAAGCTCGGTTGCTCAGCGAGAAATGGAAGAACAGATACTTGACAGTATGGAACTTGAAAGGGAACGTGGAATTACCATAAAAGCCCACGCAGTTACTCTTTACTATACAGCAAACGACGGTAAAGAATATGAACTTAATCTTATTGATACTCCCGGTCACGTTGACTTTAATTATGAGGTATCACGTTCACTTGCCGCTTGTGAAGGTGCAATACTTGTTGTTGATGCTTCTCAGGGCATTGAAGCTCAAACCTTGGCAAATACCTATCTTGCGGTTGACCACGGTCTTGAAATTATGCCTGTTGTAAATAAGATTGATTTACCTTCTGCCGAACCAGAAAGAATTATTAATGAAATTGAAGATGTTATAGGAATTCCTGCACAGGATGCTCCTAAAATTTCGGCAAAAACAGGTGTTAATGTTGAAGAAGTTTTAGAACGTATAGTAACAGATATTCCGTCTCCTAAAGGGGACAGAAGTGCTCCCTTAAAGGCTCTTATTTTTGATTCATACTATGATGCGTATAAGGGTGTTATTGTTTATTTCAGAGTTGTATCGGGCAAAATCAAAGCAGGCGAAAAAATAAAAATGATGGCAACGGGTGCCGAATTTGACGTAGTTGAAGTGGGCAGAAAACAGGCAACCTGCCTTATGCCTTGTGACTGTCTTGAGGCAGGTGAGGTTGGCTATCTTGCCGCTTCTATTAAAACTGTTAAGGATGCCTGTGTAGGTGATACCATCACTCTGGCAGAAAATCCTGCAGATGAGGCTCTCGAAGGCTACAGAAAGGTAAATCCCGTTGTTTTCTGCGGTATTTATCCTGCTGACGGAGCACGTTACGGCGATTTGAGAGAGGCACTTGAAAAACTTCAGTTAAATGATGCCTCCCTCCTTTATGAGCCTGAAACCAGTAAGGCTTTAGGATTTGGTTTTCGATGCGGTTTTTTAGGTCTTCTTCATATGGAAATTATTGAAGAAAGGCTTGAAAGGGAATATAACCTAGATATTATTACTACAGCACCAAGTGTTGTTTACCGCTTTACTTTAAATGACGGCAGTACTATTGATGTTGATAATCCTACCAACTATCCCGACCCGGCAAGTATAGTTGAGGCATTAGAACCTGTAGCGGATGTCCATATTTACAGTCCTAATGACTATGTTGGTGCCATTATGCAGCTTTGTGAGGAGCGACGCGGTGTTTATACCGATATGAAGTATATGGGCGACAGGGTTGATATACACTACATTATGCCTGTAGGGGAAATAGTTTATGACTTCTTTGATGCTCTTAAATCCCGTACTAAAGGATATGCCTCTTATGACTATGAAACAAAAGGCTATGAAAAGAGCCGACTTATAAAGCTTGACGTTATGCTTGCGGGGGATGTAGTTGATGCACTTTCCTTTATTGTTCACGTTGACAACGCAAATGCAAGAGCAAGAAGAATTGCAGAAAAGCTTAAGGAATATATACCGAGACAGCTTTTTGAAGTGCCTGTTCAGGTTGCTGTAGGCGGTAAGGTTATTGCCAGAGAAACCGTTAAGGCCATGCGTAAAGACGTTCTCGCCAAATGCTATGGCGGTGACATTACCCGTAAAAAGAAACTTCTTGAAAAACAAAAGGAAGGTAAAAAGAAGATGCGTCAATTGGGTAAGGTGGAAGTACCGCCCGATGCATTTATGGCAGTTCTTAAACTTGACGAATAGTAAAAAATTAACGCAGAACGTTCTTTGTTCTGCGTTTTTTCTTATTTTATTAAAGTTTCAATTCCGTCAACAAATTCAGTGACTGCTTTTTCAATTTGATCTTTGCCTTTAGTGGACTTTTTGTTACTGTTCATCATAAGTTTTCCTGCTACGGCAATACCCATACCAACAGCAACGCCCAATGCCATTCCTTCTAAAAATGTGCAAAATTTGCTCATTAAAAAACCTCCTTTTGTATTATCTTTTCCAAAGGAAATTTTTTTATGCTTTAATTATCATTTCTGCTGTTTTTTTATATTTTGTTTTAAAAATATTAAGTAATATTCCGGCTACAAGTCCCATAATGCAGCCGCACAGCATTAGCAGGGGCAAAAGATACAGTATGCCTTTTGTGCCAATAGTCAGCAAGGCGGCAATAATCTGTCCTAAGTTGTGCATTGTTCCTGCAGCACTGCTTATTCCCGCAAAACTGAAAATTTCGAACTTTGATAATAAAATTACCGTTAAAGTGGATAATAATGCTCCCATAAGAGAAAAAACAAGGGAATAAAAATTACCGAAGAGAAGGCTTGACAGTAAAATTCTTGTTAAATTTACGAGAATTGATGCACCGTACTTTTTTTCTTTTATTAAAAGCATTGGTATAGAGTTTGCAAGACCCAGTTTTAGTCCGGGTATGGATATAAAGGAAAAACAAATACCCTCAATATAGGAAACACCAAGACAAATTACCGTTAAAAGTGCATAAACAGAAACCTTTTTAGCCATCATTTTACCTCCAAAATTATTTTTTGGGGAAGACATACAATAACTTCGCCTACCTTGGAGATTTGTCCCTCGTTAACACATACTTTGTCGGGACAAACAGCATATTCCATATGGACTTTTGAGTCCTTTATTATAACCTTATTTTCGCCTATAAAAACAGTTTTATCTTCACTTAAGGATATTCGTTCAATTTCCTTACCGTTTTGGGTAATAACAAGGGTGTTGCCGCTTTGTTTAGGTAAAAAAACAAAGGTAAGTAGGAGCGAAACAGAAATTAATAACAAAGTAGTAAATAAAACAATATCGGCTTTTTTTATCATACTATTCACTCCTTCAAGTTATTTCATACACTTTATTATACCACACCTTTACAAAAAAGAAAATAAATTGTATAATAATCTTATGAAAAAAATAATTGTGGTTTTGCTCTGCTTTTTAACGGCTATTTTTACAGGTTGCAGTAAAAAAGAAAACACCCAAACAAGAATTCTTTGTGATACTGTGGTAACCGTTACAGCACAGTGTGATGAAAAATTAATTAACCAAACCTTTGACCTTTGTGCAGAACTTGAAAATATGTTAAGCCGCACTATAGAGTTAAGCGATATTTGGCTAATAAATAATAGCAATGATTTTGTCAGCGTAAGTGATGAAACCCTTACGCTTATTAGCCGTGCTATAGAATATTGTGAAAAAAGTGACGGCAGGTTTGATATAACCGTTTATCCCGTAAGCAGTCTTTATGATTTTTCTTCGTCGGTTTTGCCCGATAAAAAGGAAATTGACTTAGCACTAAAAAAAGTAAATTATAAAAATATTGAAATTGAAAATAAAAAGGTAAGGCTAAAGGATTCGGGACTTGATTTAGGCGGAATTGCAAAGGGATATATGGCCGATGAAATGGTCAGGTTTTTAAAGGAAAACGGAGCTGAAAAAGGAACTGTAAATATAGGCGGAAACCTTTATTGTTTTGGCGAAAAAGAATTTAAGATAGGTATTAGAAAGCCTTTTGAAAACAGCATAATTGCAACGGTGAAAAGTAAAGAGAATTCCTTTGTGACATCGGGAATATATGAAAGATATATTGAAAAAGACGGTAAAATCTATCATCATATAATTGATACTAAAACGGGATATGGTGTGGAAAATTCTTTAGCAAGTGTTACGGTAATGGGAAAAAGCTCTGCCGATTGTGATGCACTTTCTACCGTTTTATTGCTTCTCGGAGAAGTAGATGGACTTAATTTAATCAATGAAACCCAAGGCTATGAAGCTGTATTTGTGGACAGAGAGGGAAGGATTTTGCTTTCAAACGGATTAAAATTTGAAAAAGAATATATTGTTTACAAATAATTCTTTATTAAAAGGCACAAATGTTATATAATATATGGTAAATACTCTAAGGAGATATATAAATGGGACTTTTTACAAAAATGTTCGGTGATTACAGCGAGAGAGAAATCAAAAAAATTCTTCCGCTTCAAAAAAAGGTTTTAGAGCTTGAGGATGAGTATAAAGCCTTAAGCGACGATGCTCTTAAAGCTAAAACAAACGAATTTAAGGAAAGATATAATAAGGGAGAAAGTCTTGACAGCCTTTTGCCCGAAGCCTTTGCCGCCTGCAGAGAAGCAGGTGACAGAGTTCTTTCCATGCGTCATTTCCCCGTGCAGATAATCGGCGGTATCGTACTTCATCAGGGTAGAATCAGTGAAATGAAAACAGGCGAAGGTAAAACCCTTGTGGCTACCTTGCCTGCATATCTTAATGCAATTTCAGGCAAGGGCGTTCACATTGTAACGGTTAACGATTACCTTGCAAAGCGTGACTCTGAATGGATGGGTAAAATCTATCGTTTTATGGGGCTGAGCGTTGGTCTTATTGTCCACGGAATGAATAAGGATGAAAAACGTGAAGCATATAATGCGGACATTACCTACTGTACCAATAATGAACTGGGCTTTGATTATCTTAGAGATAATATGGTGATTTATGCTTCTGATAGAGTTCAGCGAGGTCATAATTTTGCTATTGTAGATGAGGTTGACTCTATACTTATTGATGAAGCTAGAACTCCTCTTATTATTTCGGGACAGGGTGAAAAATCCACCGACCTTTATGAAAAAACCAACCGTTTTGTAAGAACCCTTAAAAAATTTGTTGTTAAAGAAACCAATGATAAAGTAACCGATGAAGAAAATAATTACGACGGAGACTATGTTGTTGACGAAAAGGCAAGAACCGCCACCCTTACTCCTTCGGGTGTAGCAAAGGCAGAAGAATATTTCGGCATTGAAAATCTTAATGATGCCGAAAACATAGCCATTTCCCATCATGTAACACAGGCTATTCGTGCCCATGGTGTTATGAAGCGTGACGTTGACTACGTTGTAAAGGACGGCGAGGTCATTATCGTTGATGAGTTTACCGGCAGACTTATGTTCGGTAGGCGTTATAACGAGGGACTTCATCAGGCTATTGAAGCCAAAGAAGGCGTAAAGGTTGCTCAGGAGTCAAAAACTCTTGCTACCATTACCTTCCAGAATTTCTTCCGTCTTTATTCAAAACTTTCGGGTATGACAGGTACCGCTACCACCGAAAGAGCAGAATTTGAGCAGATATATAAACTTGACGTAATTGAAATTCCTACAAATAAGCCTGTTATAAGAGAAGATCAGGACGATATTATTTATAAAACCGAACTAGCAAAATTTAAGGCTGTTATAAATAATATTATAAACTGCCACGCTAAAGGTCAGCCTGTGCTTGTAGGTACGGTAACTATTGAGAAGAGTGAACTTTTAAGTAAACTGCTTAAAATGCAAAAAATTCCTCATAATGTACTTAATGCTAAGCACCACGAAAAAGAAGCAGAGATAATCGCTCAGGCAGGAAAACTGGGTGCAGTTACCATTGCTACCAATATGGCAGGACGCGGTACCGATATTATGCTTGGCGGTAATGCTGAATATCTTGCAAAGGCAGAGCTTAAATCAAAGGGGCTTTCGGATGAAATTATTGCTGAGGCTACAGGTTTTGCCGAAACAAGCGACCCCGAAATAAAAAAAGCAAGAGACGAATATAAAAAACTTTATGACAGTTTTAAGGAGCAGATAGCTCCGGAAGCACAAAAGGTGAGAGAGGCAGGCGGACTTTGTATAATAGGTACCGAACGCCACGACTCAAGACGTATCGATAATCAGCTCAGGGGCCGTGCAGGACGTCAGGGAGACCCGGGCACAACCATTTTCTATATTTCTCTTGAAGATGACCTTATGCGACTTTTCGGCGGTGAAAGAATCGGTGCTATGATGGATACCTTAAAGGTTGACGAGGATATGCCGCTTCAGTTTGGCATGCTGTCAAAAAGCATTGAAAGTGCACAGAAAAAGAAGGAAGGTATTAACTTTGCTTCCCGTAAGAGTGTGCTTGATTATGACGATGTTATGAATCAGCAACGTGAAATGATTTATACTCAGCGTAATAAAGTGCTTGATGGTGAGGATATTAAGGATTCTATTCGCCGTATGATAAATGACAGTATTGAAAGAAATGCTGCTCCCTTTATTAGTGATGTAGATGTTGATAATTGGAACTTTGATGGACTCAGAGAATATTTCCTTGGATGGATATGCAAGGAAAATGATTTCAAGTTTACCATCGAACAAAAGAATTCTTTAACAAGTGAAGATATAATTGATTCTCTGAAAACTATGGCAAGCCAACGTTATGATGCAAGAGAAAAAGAGTTCGGATATGATACAATGCGTGAGATGGAAAGGGTTGTTCTTCTTTCCAGCGTTGACGTTAACTGGATGGATCATATTGATGCTATGGATCAGCTTCGCCAAGGTATAGGACTCAGAGCTTACGGTCAGCACGACCCCGTTGTTGCATATAGAAACGAAAGTGCCGATATGTTCAATGCCATGAACGAGGCAATTAAGGACAGAACCGCAAAACTTACTCTTTCGGTTGTTATAAAACGTGAAGAGGATATAAAACGTAAAAAGGTGGCTGAAGAAACCTCCACCGATGGAACTAAAACCGTAAGAGGTAAAGGTGCGGTAGCACTAAATGCTCCTTGTCCTTGCGGAAGCGGACTTAAATATAAACGCTGTTGCGGAAAAAATGCCAATTAAACTAAAATCAGGATGGTACGCCATCCTGATTTTTTTCATATACTGTTAACGGGTATAACGTTTATACCCGAAAGGAGAAAATAAAGTGATTGATTTAGAAAAACTAAGAAATTTAGCAAGAGAAGACGACGATTGTATGCAGGCACTTACTCTTGTATTTATTGAAAATCAGACTATAGAACAGGTTTATGAACCGGAAACAGCGTTTGTTCGCGGAACGGCGTTTCCTCAGCTGGATAAACCCTTGCGGGTAGGAGGAAGATAAAAAATGGATAAATGTAAAATGCTAAGAACCATACACGCTCTTGATTTTTCTATAAAGGAAATGGAACTTTATCTTGACGTGCATCCTGATAACCGTAAGGCATTAAGCCTTTTAAATGAGTTGAGACGCAAACGTGAAATAGCAGTAATGAATTACGAAAAAATTTACGGAAAATATATTGTTACCACTAATGACAGCGTGGGAATGGATAACTGGGAATGGATAAATTCTCCATGGCCTTGGGAAGCAAAGGAGTGTGAAATGTAATGTGGCAATATGAAAAGAAATTACAGTACCCCGTAAATATCAAAAACCCTAATCCCAAATATGCTCAGATAATAATCAGTCAGTACGGAGGTGCATACAGAAAAAAGATATAATAGCTATTCGTGGAACAAGACTTCCAGTTCGCAAGCAGATTTATTATAAGTGATAGAGTGGATTATTGAACGAAGTGCTTCGTTTTTGGCTGAAGCAGAAATGTTCTCATTTTTTATTACTTTAAGAACGTCGTGAATTTTGTTTTGAATTATAGTTCTTTGACTTCTTTGGTCGGTGCCTTTGGTACCGGCATTTTTTTGTTTTTCAAGGTTTTTTTCGATTTTCTTTATTGAATCCAAAGTTGCAGTTTTATTGGCTTTGTATTCCTCAAGAGTGTCTATACCGTCTTGATAAGCCTTTTTGATACGTTCAAGTTTAAGTTTTTCGTTCCGAAGAATAGTATTTAAATCCTTTTCTTTCTCAGAATAATTGGAACGTTTGGGTTCTGCTATCGTAAATACTCCGCTGACGTGTGCCATTTCAAGATATTCGATAAGTGCTTTTTCTGCTTTTTTTACAGAGATACTATGTGAAACATGACAGCTACCACGTGCGTAATTGTGACACTGGAGAGATTGTGTTTTTAGAGCTGCCTGAAGCACCAAAGTAGCACCGCAGGTATCACAACGTATAAGACCTTTAAGCATATAGTCAACAGGCTGTTCTCTACGCTGGTATTTACCGTACATTTTTTTAGTTTCTTCGAGTTTTGCTTGTACGTTATTAAAAATTTCTTCAGAGATTATAGCCTCATGCTTTCCTTGAACAATAAGAATATGTTCGTTATTGTAATTTCTTTTGGAAGCGGCTCTGCCATCGCTACTCCAACGAAGTTTTCCACAGTAAACAGGATTTCTTAGCATATATTCAATAAATCTGTTATCCGGTAAATTTCCGCGAACTGTACGAATGCCGAGTTTCCCGTATTTATCTGCTAAAGCTCTCAGTCCCATTCCGTCAAGATAATCATAAAATATTTGACGTACAAAAGGTGCTTTTTCAGAGGGGAGATATTGACCATTTTCCATCTTATAACCGATAGGAGCAGGACATACAGGTTCGCCGCGTTTGAATTTCTCAAGCATACCTCGTTTAACTTCTCCCGATAAATTTATTAAGTAATAAGAATCGGTCCACTCGATAATTCTTTCAACTAAATCTCCGAAGGCTCCTTCGGGAAGTGGCTCTGATATAGAAACAACTTCTATATCGTTTCGCTTGAGCATTGATTTTAAAACTATTGCTTCTTCCTGATTACGTGCAAAACGGGAAAACTTCCAAACAAGAATCATATCAAAAGGTTTTGGCTTTTGTTTAGCAATAGATATCATTTTTTGGAAACTATCTCTTTTTGCCATACTCTTGCCGGATTTTCCGCCATCTTCAGAGTATATATGCTCTTCAAGAAGAATTATTCCGTTTTTCTCAGCGAAACCGCGTATATTGCTCAACTGACTATCAGGGCTATATTCAGTTTGCATATCAGTACTCACACGGATATAAGCAGCAGCAGTTTTCACGCTATCACCTCTTTTTATAAACGTTGAAATTAGTTGTTATTTGTCGATTTATGTGTTTAAAAGACACAAACATATATAATTTTGTCGAAATAGGGGGATTTATTATGACGACAATACACGATTTATTACACTCACTTGGAATTACAGGTAAATACAGTGGATATTTAATGACGGTAAAGGCTTGTAATTTAATTATGCAAGATGAATCCAGATTACTTAAGGTAACAAAATTATTATATCCAGTTGTGGCTGAACAGTGTAGAGTGGGTAAGATAACTGTTGAAAGAAATATTCGCACCATAGTTTATAAGGCTTGGGATACAAATAGACCAAAACTATGTGAAATAGCAAGGTTTGAACTTACCGCTCCACCTACTGCTACAGAGTTTCTTGATATGCTTGTTTCCCATTTGAGAAAAATACAGGAACAAGAAAACGAAGATTTGTTGAAAGTAGGAAAGTAGCAAATGTGCTAACACGGTTCGTTTCTCTAAACGGAAGCGGACCATTTATTTAAAAACTTTATTGTCGCAATATGTTTTATTTTGTCGTTTTTTTAATAGAAAATGTATTAAGAAGTATTATTTTGTCGAAAGATGTTTCTAATATATATCGCGAATAAGTTTTCTAGCAATGCCTATTATTCTGCAATGGTTTAGGTCTTCGTTCTCAATTGTCTTTATTGGAACGTTTGGATTAATAGCAACGAGTCTCATCCAATCTTCCCCATAATTGAATTCTATTTTTTTGAGTGAAGCATATTCGTTGTCATAAAGAACTGCACCGACTTGACCGCTGTATTCCATTGTAGAAGATTTAAGGATAAGTATTTTATCTCCTTCTTGATATGTTGGAAACATACTGTCGCCTTTTACCTTAAGAACGAAAAATTCCGAACTATCACATCCTTGCAGGTAAGAGAGCGGTATATCAACTGTGTCGCCTTCCCAGTCTTCAAGAGCGATACTGTCGTATCCGGCGGCAATTTCGCCTATGACAGGGAAGGTTACATAGTTATCAACTATAGTAGAGGAGGGGTAGTGTGATTCATTTTCATAGAAGTATTGATTATTTCCATTAAGATAATCGATAGATACATTGAAATATTTTGCCAAACAAATAATGGAGTGCATTACTGGTGTTTGAAAATCGGTTTCCCATTTGCTTATCATAACACGGTCAATTTTTAAATTAAATTGCTGGTTAAGTGCAGCGGCTAATTCGGTTTGATTAAGTCCACGAGCTTTTCGTAAAGCTTTAATTCTATCACCTAATATGCTCATAAATTATCACCTCGTAAGCGAATTATAACATATTTGTGTCGAAGTTGCAACACAAAAATGAAAAAGATTTAAAAAATGTGTTGACAAAAACACGAAGAGGTGATAATATTAATGTGTCGATAGCGACACAACAAAAGAAAAGAGGAAATAAAATGAGAATTAAAAAGCATAAAGAGTACTACGCTATCCCTGCATATCAAATTCTATGTAAAAAAAGTGATTGTGAAATGGCAAAACTTTTAGGAATTTGTAAAAGAACATATAAAGAAAAAATATCTGGTTATTATGATTTCACTTCGGAACAAGGAAGGAAATTGTCAGAAATATTAGGCGTGTCACAAGACAAACTTTTTTTGACTTAAAATGTGTCGAAAACAAAACATTTAATGATAGTGACCTGTCGGTTAAGGACATATCGGTGGTTTCATCCCCTTTTTTAAATTATATCCCCATTAGCACAATTACATAAAAATTACCCCCCTATATTTTCCCATCGGTATGTACTTAACCGACAGGTCACAAAGGAGAAAAAGGTTATGGCAAAAGAAATTGAAATAGATAGAGGTCTTATAGCCCGTATTTTTTTAGGCGAGGACCTTTTGGATGAATTGTTGAAGTCTTTAGGGCTTTTTGAAAGTGCCGCAACATTAAGAAGATGGATAAAAGCAAAGATACCTATTCATATAGCGGGCAACCAGGATAACGGAGCTTACGTTTTATTTAAAGCAATTTTAAACGCGGGCGGTAACGCAGTTCTTATAGAAGAGAAAGATACAGAATTTAGGATCCCGGTGATGATACTTGCTAAAAAAATTGTAGTGAAAACACCGTCTATAGAAAGAATAAAAGCGTCAATAGCGAAGGCGTTGGATATTATAACTGAAAACAAAGAAATTACCGCGTTTTACAAGATAGGTGACAGTCGATGGGCGGTAGAAGTCAATGATAGATATTTCGGAATATATGATGTCGATAAAAAGACTCTGGAAAAGATGGCTGGTTTTTAGTATAGGACGTGCCGTCTTTTGCATAGAAGGAACTGAGGTGATACATATGGCGGTGAGACCGCTTAAGGTTATAGGAAAAGTATTACTTAATGATGGGACCATTAAACCAATAGAAGATTTATCGGAAGCGGAACTTGCCCGTGTGAATAAATCAATGAGTGAAAGGCTCAGTCGAAGAATGAGCGAATATTTTAATAATAACACAGATGAGTATGAAATCTTTTTAAAGGAGTGTTAAAAGTGTATAACAGTGAATTTTGGAGGGTAGTGTTATCAATAGCTATATTCTTTTTCGGAATGGTTTTGGGAATGCTTATAGACTATGAAGCAGAACGAAGGGCTGCCAAAAAAGAACATTTAAAACAACTTGAAAAAGAGAGCAAACGGTTAAAGGCAAAAATATCTTTTTTAGAATCTCTTTTGGAGGAACGTAATGAGCGAAAGTAAATGTAGCATTTGCGGTAATGCTGTTGCTTCAGGCGGGATGAACTGCCCTAAAGAACAAGGTATTGTCTGCTATAAAGATTGCTCTGAGTGTAGATTTCATAAAAGTGGCGGTTTAACAATAGAAATGTGTACTTATGCTGCGGCAAAAGCAAAATGGAAGCAAATAAACGTCTATTATTTTGCCTCTCCCGCTATGGCTGAATTTCTTCTAAATTCTCTCAAGGTATCAGAGATGAGTGACGATGCTTTGAAAGAGAGATATAAAATAACTCGGAAGCGGCTTGTGGAAAATCATACAAATAAAGAAGCCTACAGGTCAAACAGTGAAGTGCTGTTCGTACTTGCAGGCGAGATAGAAAAGAGGAATTTATTTTGAAAAGTATAAAAAAATAGCACCCGTGGGAAAACAGGTGCCGTTAAAGGACTGCAGGGAGAGAGAAAAAGGAAGTTTCTCCCTGCAAAATTATTATAACATATAGAAAAATAAAGTCAAGAGGTTTACATAATGTCAACGTTTATATATGTATGCTCTCCTTACGGTGGGCTTGAAGAAAACAGTAAGCGTGCCCACGAGTACGGACAGGCAATAGCAAAGGAAGGATATATCCCTATTATTCCTCACGTTATGTGGCACGGTATTTTTAACGACAGTATTAAAGAGCAAAGGGAAGCTGCTCTTAATGCGGGACTAGCTCTCTTAAAAAATTGCGACCAATTAAGAGTTTTTGGAAAAGATATAACTCCGGGAATGGCACAGGAAATCAATTTTGCACGTGCAAACGGCATCCCTGTTGTTCAGGGCAGTATAGTACCGGCTAATGATATAGGCGGTCTGTATAGATTTTTTGAATCTAATATGATGTACCTTAACAGAACGGTTGTAGAGGAGCTTAACGATTATATAGAGCAGGGCTTATCTTGTGAACTTATAAAAGAAGCTATAAAAATTACGGCAAAGAAGAATGCAGGCATAAGTTATATGGAAGCGATTCTTAACCGTTGGGTAAAGGATAAAATATTCACTTTAGAAACGCTAAGACAAAAAGAAGTCCCCGGTTGTCGCCAAACAAACCAAAAAAATTATGCGGGATATGATTTGAAGGATATTAATAAAATCATAGAATCCGATTAAATATAGTTTTTGCAGTCAAATGCAATTTTTTTAAAAGAGGGCGAAAGCCCTCTTGGGACTTGATAAAAGATATTAACTATTGAACCAAAAATAGAAAGAGGAAGTATGAAATCAGGATATAGACATAGGGAAATAAGAGCGGGGGATACGTTAGAGGTAATTGAGACCTTCCCCGGAAGACTGGGAAGTGGTTTTACACGTGAAGGCTATACGGGAAGCACACCACTCGCTCAGGAAAAATATAACGAGAAACTCCGCATCAGAGAACTAACCCGAATTATTAACGAGAATTTCGGTGAGGATGATTATCATCTTGTGCTGACCTATGAACGCGGAAAGAGGCCCGATAGCGAAACTGCAAAACTTTTTTGCAGACAGTTTACAAGAAGGCTTACCACGTTGTATAGGAAACGTGGAGAAGAACTTAGATTTGTTAAAGTTCACGCCTTCGGAGAAAAAGGAGCTTTACATCATCATCTGATAATCAATAATGCCGAAAAGGTTAAAGTCAGCGAAATTAACGCTCTTTGGGAGTTCAGCAAAAAACCACAATATTTTGCTATGTATGAAGGCGGAGATTACAGCTGGCTTGCCGCATATCTCGTTAAGCAGTGTAAAACGGGACTGACACCGGGAGAAAAACTTAATAGTAAAGCGTGGTCCTGTTCACGAAATATCAGAAAACCCGTGCTTATGAAAGATACTGAAATAAATAAAATTTCTTGGAAAGAACCACCTCAGGCGAAGGCGGGATATTTTATAGATATCGACAGTATCGATGCGGGTGTAAATGAATTCAACGGTCGGCCGTATTTGTTTTATAGGCAAATAAGAAGAAAGGAGGTTTTATTCTGCATAACCAAAGAAAAGCAAGTGCTTCGCAGTGCTGAGGCAAGAAAATATGTAAAACGTACTTGGCCAGATATAAAGATACCGGATAAGTTCGCAGTTGTTACAGATACGGGTACGCTGCTGATTTCGGATATTGCAGATAAATATTTGCGACGGCTGAACCGAGAAGATATAAAAAATAATTGGAAGGATATTGCTAACCTTGGCGATATTACAAAAAAGGAGAAAAAGGAAAATGAGCGAAAGGAGAGCACCTGTATGCGGTTCGAGAACGTGGACGGCGGCGGAACTTGAATACTTGGATAGTAACTGGGGATATGTTTCTCTTCCATCTATGGCAAAGAGGCTGAACAGAACTGTAGATGCCATAAAATTAAAGGCGGGCCGGTTAGGGCTTGGTTCAATGCTTATGGGCGGAGATTATATAACCCTTAATCAGCTTATAATTGCTTTAAGCGGACATAAAGAGAGTTCATATCTTAGGAAAAGCTGGGTAGAAAACCGTGGACTACCCGTGCACAAAAAGAGGGTAAATAAATGCCAGTTCAACGTTGTTTACATAGATGAGTTTTGGAAATGGGCAGAAAAGCACCGTTCTTTCATCGATTTTTCTAAAATGGAACCATTAGCTTTAGGCAAAGAACCTGAGTGGGTGGTTGAACAACGAAAAAAAGATTATAAAGCATTAAGTCTTCAGAGAAAAGACCCATGGTCGCCTGCCGAAGATTCAAAATTGATTTATTTACTGAATCAGCAAAAGTATGGATATTTAGAGCTTTCGAAAATGCTTAATCGTTCTGCAGGTGCAATTCAAAGACGTTGTTGTGATTTAGGTACGAAATTACGGCCGGTTAAGGCGGATACTCACGGTGCTGATAGCATATGGACAGAAAAGGATTACGAAATACTTTGTGACGGAATAAAAAACGGAGAAAGTTATGGTAGTATAGCCGAACTTATAGGCAAAAGTGAAAAAGCTATACGCGGAAAAGTTTATTATGTTTATCTGACTGAAAATATGGATAAAGTCAGACTTATGATAGGAAGCGGTAACTGGGGGGACGGTGCACCTGTTCCTACTGTTAATCAGGGCAAAAGTTTATCTGCTTACAGACAGCAGGTGAAAAAAGATTTATCATATTTTGCAGGACTTTTAAAATATAGAGCAAACGAGTTAGGCTATGACCCGTATTGGCAACGTTTTATGTGTGCTAATTGGGATGATTTTAAAGGCTGCCAAGCGGGTGAAAGTGATTGCGATTCCTGTGCTCAGTTTTTAAGAATAAGAGAGCAGTATTGCAAAAGATGCGGTGCAACTTTCTATGAACGTAAAGAAAATATTTATTGTGCTGATTGCAGAAAAGCACGCAAGAAACAAGCTAATAAGAAATGGGCTGTATTAAGCAGCAGGGGGAGGATATGATGCAGATGATATGCCAAAACTGCATTCACAAAGAAATCTGCAAACATAAGAGCAAAAGCGTTTACGAATGCGAACACTTTGCAGACGGAACTATAAAAAATCAGTACGACCGAATAAGGAATATGAGCGTTGAGGAATTAGCGGAGCTTATATATTCAGCAACTGACAAAATATGCTTTGAAAATTGCACCAAAGATACGGGAAATAAATTCTCTTGTAAGTTCGGTGAAAATGTTGATTACTCAAACTGCATAAAGTGTATAAAACAATACCTTGAAAGAGAGATTAACCAAAATGATAGATAATTCTCAAACTACAGAACAGCTTATTGTTCAAGCTTTCCCAATGATAAAGTGCGATAATCCTGAATGTAAAAAGGGCAAATTTTGCCGCCCTACAAAAGATTGGGCATATAAGCTTTTTTATAAAGGCCGCAGAATGTATTTTTGTAGTTATTCTTGTATGCGGGTTATCGAGAAGAAAAAGGAAGCCGAGGAAGCGGTAAAACGTAACAAGAAACCGCCAAAGGTAGATTTAAGGAAAAGGAGGGATAAACGTGGAAAATAATGACGTTGTTAATCATCCTTCGCATTACAAGACAGGCAAATTTGAGTGCATAGAAGTTATGCGGGAGGCTTTAGGCGACGAAGCGGTTAAGGATTTTTGTAAATGTAACGCTTTTAAATATTTATACCGTCACAGGCGGAAAAACGGTGACGAGGATATTAAAAAGGCACAGTGGTATATAAATAAATATCTTGAGATAACGGAAGAAGAAACAAATGAAAAGAAATGTGTCATAGGCGATTGTTGTGCTTGCCCCAACTTTTATCCGGGATGTAACTGTGAAGGGTTAACAGATATAGAAAAAATGGAACAGGAGGAAGCAATATGATAATCAAAAAAATAATTGGCCTATGTAAAAAGAGTCTTATATGCAAGATATATAAAACCAAAGAGGGACAGTATATTTCCAATGGAAGCGGTTTTTATCCTATTACGGGGCTTCCGGTGTTTGATGAAGACACCTTCTGCCTGGCTTATGATATTCCAAAAGGGAAAATTCATTTCAGCGAAGAAGGAAGGTTGCCTGAGTATATAGATATTTCGGATAATACCGAGATAATACCGATGAAGAGGTATTATGTGAGATGTTACCTGTAAATCTTGCGTATCACAGTAAATGTCTCATTCCTGTAGTTACAGGTACCGGTATTAAGTTCATTGATTCAAAATATCTTTCTCCGCTCAGCGATAACGATAATATGCTTTCAATTTTTGAAAGAGAGTCCGAACTCGGTGGTACGTACTTTGTTCTGAAGAACGGTATGCTCTTTTCCGGCATTGTAATGCCTTTCGAAGTAATAACTGTAGAATTTGTCGCAGAGGTTCAGCGTCTTGCTGAACTTTGCAAGGTTGCACTGGATAATAAGCACAACCACGGTATAAGCGGTCAGGAATCGATATTTGATAAAAAATAAAAAGAGGTTAAATTATGACAGAAGCGGTGATAAAGGACTGGGAAAAGAAAAAGGAGTTTTTAGAAAGTTACCTCACGACCATGGAAGCGGTATCTGCCCTAAAAGAAGATTTAAAAGATTGGCAGGAACTTAGTACAGATAAACCTGCAGAAGGATTATATGCTGCTAATATAGTTCTTAAAAAGCAGGAGATAGCGGAACATGAGGATAAAGCACTTAAGATTAAAATCAAAATTTTAGAAGTTACTGACCTTATTGCCGATAAGAGAATACGAAATATTCTAAGGCGGCATTACATACACGGCCAGAGCATAAAGAAAATTGCGAAGGTGATGTATTATTCGGAGAGATACGTTAAGAGGCTTCATAAAAAAGGCATTGAAATTTTGTCAATAGAAACTTAAATTTGACCACCCCTTGACCACTCCCCGACCACCCCCTTTATATGCTATACTGTAAACTGTAAAGAAAGAGATTTCCGAGAGGAAGTCTCTTTTTTGTTTAGTGCTGAACATAATAGTCGGCGGATGGGTGGCGGGAAAAAGAGTATGAACGGAAGTGAGGAATATGCCAAGTGAAGAAAATTTTGATTTAACACCTAGAGAAAGAAAGTTCTGTGAAGAGTATATGCGTACCGGCGAAAAGGCAAAGGCGGCGATATTTGCAGGGTATAAAGAAAAATCCGCCGCAAATGCTGCTACAAGAATGCTTAAAAATGATGAGTGCCTTGCGTACATACACGCGATACAAAAACGCGCACGCGAGGAACTTCATATCGACGATAACTGGGCGGTGCTTAAAGCAATTGATGTATATAACCGTTGTATGAGTGCGGTGCCGGTTATGGAATGGGATTACTCAGAACACAAAATGAAACCTACAGGCGAATATACTTTCGATTCAAAAGGTGCACTTAGGGCATTGGAACTTATAAAATCACTTCTCGGTCTTGGTGAGGAAGACGGTAGTAAGCTGCACGAAGCTATAACCTTTATTGAGGATATAAGGATGGTGGACGGTAGTGGCTAACGTTTCTTTAAAACAAATTGTAGGAGGCGGTTATGACCGTTTTTGGAACGATAAAAACCGTTATAGAGTGCTTAAAGGCGGTAAAGGAAGTAAAAAATCCACCACGACCGCCCTAAATCTTATTTTTCGCATTATGAAATACCCCGGAAGTAATGCCCTTGTGGTAAGAGCGGTAATGCAAACACACAGAGATTCTACCTTTGCGGCACTTTCTTGGGCTCAAAATAAGCTGGGTGTTGCTCATCTGTGGAAAAATAGTGTCAGTCCTATGCAAATGACTTATAAACCTACAGGTCAGAAGATTATATTTCGCGGCTTTGATGACGTTTTAAAACTTGCATCCACTACAGTAGAGGTGGGCTATCTTAATTTCGTATGGATAGAAGAAGCATATGAGATAAGCAGTGAAGCGGATTTTGATAAACTTGACCTTTCGGTTCCGCGTGGTGCAGTACCTGAAGGACTTTTTAAACAAACAACGTTGACCTTTAACCCTTGGAGTGCTGAGCATTGGCTAAAGAAAAGATTTTTCGATAAATCGGCAAAAAACGTTTCTACATATAGCACCAATTATCTCAACAACGAGTGGATAGACAGTCAGGATATTGAAGTATTTGAACGTATGAAGGAGACAAATTACCGCAAATATGCAGTAGCGGGCTTAGGTGAGTGGGGCGTTGCAGATGGACTTGTTTATGAAAATTTTGAGGTTAAATCGTTTTTTGTTAACGAACTGGGAATGAAGCATGACGAAAACGGAAAGGTCTCAGAAGACAATTCTTGGAAGTTTAGAAGTTTTTTCGGTCTTGACTATGGTTATACAAATGACCCGACGGCATTTGTGGCAATGGCGGTAAACCCCATTGATAAAGAGATATTTGTCTATGACGAATTTTACCGGGTAAAAATGCTCAATTCGGATATAGCCCGTGAAATTCGCAGTAAAGGATATGCAAAGGAACGTATAAGAGCCGATGCAGCAGAGCCTAAAAGCAATGACGATTTAAAAAGGCTTGGTATTTCAAGAATTTTACCGAGTGTTAAAGGTCCCGACAGCATTATGAACGGAATTAATACGCTTCAGGAATATAAAATTTATATTTCTCCCACTTGTAAGAACTTTATAGCGGAAATTTCCGGTTATTGCTTTGAAAAAGACCGAAATGATAAGCCTACCAATAAGCCTACAGATAAAATGAATCATCTTATGGATGCTATGCGTTATGCAGCGTATGATATCCGTTTTTTTAAACCTGAAAAGCCCACAAGTAAACGGCTGAGCGATTCCGAAAAATTCAGCATGGGTCTTAATATGTCAAAAGATATTAATGGAGGATGGAGTTAATGCAAACAGCACTGATAACTCTTATTTGTATTTTTATTATTATGCTTTGGTTTTTTACTTTAGCGGTAAGTTCTTTTATTACTTACGTTGTTTGTAGGAAGAAACTCAAACAGCCGAGAGAGGAAAAAATAACTGTTGAAGAACAGACTAAGCAAAAAACGGAACAAAAATATTTAGAGAATTTATACAGTTATAACGGCGATAAACAAAACTAATTGCCGATAACATACCAATAACCGCCTACCATAGCGGATAAAGGAGAATATATATATGGATGAAAATTTAAATCTTAATCAGGACACCATACCTGAAGAGGAAAACGAAGCGGCGGGAGCTGCAGAAAACAAGCAGGAAAAAACAGATGGTGCCGACGCTACCAATGAAGGTGCAGATGGAAACCCTGCAGAGCAGGAAGGGGATAACAAGGATTTTGTGCTTCCTATCAAGTTTAATAAAGAAACTTTAAACTTAAGCCGAGAGGAAGCAACTACATATGCTCAAATGGGCAAAAAGTACGAACAAATATCCGATGAATATTCATTTCTGCACAAACACTCTGCAGATTTAAAAGAACTTATTGACCACGCAGGACGTAGTGGTAAGAGTTTGAGTGAATTTGTAGCAGGGGTAAAGGAAGCGGAAATAAACGTTATAAGACAGCAGTGCAAGGAAACTGCCGGGGGTAATGAAGAATATGAACAGCTGTTATTCGATAAAGCTCTTAAGGACAGAGATTTAAAACTGCAGGAATATAACGACAGTATTGCTTCTAAAGAAAAAGAAGAGCAGGAGAGTTTTGAGAAATCTTTAGCTGATGCGGTTATATCAATAAATAAAATTAATCCCGATATAACCGACGTTACTCAGATTTCCGAAAGTGTTATTAAAACTGCTCAAAAAGACGGTATATCCATAAGAGAAGCGTATCTTTTAAATGAATATGCCGAAAGAAAAGCTGTGGAAGCGGCAAAAAGAGCCGAAGAATCGGCAAAAGAAAAAAGTCCAGGAAGCCTTAAGGATGAGCCGTATAATACCGATAGTGGTATGAGTTCTTTTCTAAAAGGCCTTTGGGGATAAAAATTTATATTTAAGGAGAAAAAATTATGTCAATCAACTCAATTGATACCGCTGTAAAATACAGCGAAGAACTCGATAAAGCATTTGCACAGAAAAGTGTAGTAACACTTTTTACTGACGACAAATTAAAAGCACAGTTTATGGGTGCTAAAACTGTTAAAATTCGCAACCTAGATTTCGTAGGTCTTGTGGATTATGACCGTGACAATGGTTTTTCACGTGCTAAAGTAACTATTGCAAGTGAGCCTTTTACTCTTGCTATGGACAGAGCCCGTTCTATTTCTATTGACCGCGAAGATATGGATGAAAGCGGCGTAGCTGAACTTGCCGGCGAAGTGCTTGGTGAATATGTTCGCACTCAGGTTGTTCCCGAAAGTGATGCTTATTGCATATCCAAACTTGCCGGTATTGCTGCAGGTAAAGGTCATATCACTACTTCTAATCTTACTACTCCTTTTAAAACCTTTACCACTCTTGTAAATAATGCAAGACAGGTTGCGGGTTATGATGAACCTCTTGTATGTTTTGTTGATGGCGAGATGTATGCTGCTCTTCAGAACGATACCACTTTCAATAAGCAGGTTATTGTTTCTGATTTCAAAAAGGGCGAAATTTCTACAAAAATCAAAACTGTTGATGATGTGCCTATCATTCCCGTAAGCAGTGCCAGAATGAAGAGTCTTTATAATTTCGTAAAGACTGACACCACTACAACTGTAGGAGGATATTCTGCTGATAATTCGGCTGTAGATATCCGTATGCTTATTGTACCTAAAAAGGGTGTAAGTCTTGTTAAAAAGACCGAAGTACTTCGTATATTCACACCCGAACAGAACCTTGATGCTGATGCATATAAATTCGATTACAGAATTTATTATGATATCTTTGTTAAGAAGAGTGCAATGGATGCCATTTGGGGCTGTGCTTCGGGTGAAGTTGCTGACGTAAATGACGACGGCGAAGGCACCGAAGAATAATTAAGTAAATAATAAAAATCCGTTTCCCTTTTGGGAAGCGGATTTTGGCACATAGTAAAGGACCATAAAAACGGAGGAATTAACGTGAATAAAGATAATAAGAAAAATGCACCGCAGGTCATTTTTAGTATGTATAAAACGGGTACCGATTATAAGGCAACTCTTGGTACAAGGGGTATATTCGACCAAACTAAAATGAACGAGCGTTTTTATGTAGGCGACCAATGGCACGGTGCAAATGTAGGAAACAGACCCCTTGTGCGACATAATATTATCCGCCGTATAGGCGAATATAAAAGAGCGGTTATTTGTGCTAATCCTATTTCGGTGAATTTCAGTGCCGAAGGCGTACCAAATACTAACGATACAATAACCGAAACAATAGAAAACAGAAAGAATTTTGCAAAGGAACTTCCCGAAAATGCCTTTGATGATATGAAAAAAGAGGGGGAAATAGCTCTTATTATGAGTGCTCTTTCGGATTATCACAGAGTGACCGCCGAAAGAATTAAATTTGATTATAAGAAGGACAGGGTAATAAGAAATGCATATATTTCGGGTACCGGTGTTCTTTATACATATTGGAATAGTGAAATAAGAACAGGCCTTTATGCTGACGAAGGCAAAACAAAGGCTATAAAAGGTGATATAGACTGTGAAGTTTTAAATATTGAAAACGTTGTTTTTGGTGAGCCTAACAATGAAGATATACAGTCTCAGCCGTTTATTCTTATTGCACAACGTAAAAGTGTAGGTGCTCTTAAACGTGAAGCTAAGGCAAACGGTATTTCAGAAGATGAAATAAACAATATTAAGCCGGATAAGAATCTATCTTATGAATCGGGAGACAGAGGAGAAACTGAACCTCAGGACAGTAAACGTGCAACGGCTATTACAAAACTATTTAGAGCATATAACGCTGATGGCAGCAGTACAATACACGGTATTAAGGTTACCGAAAACGCTGTTATTCGTTGCGAATGGGATTTAGGAATATCTTTATATCCGGTATCGGTTTATGCTTGGGAGCAGAGAAATAACTGTATTTATGGTGATAGTGAAATAACCTATATTATCCCGAATCAAATTGCAATAAACAGAATACTTACTGCAGGTGTGTGGGCACAGATGATGAACGGTATGCCTATTATGGTACAGGACGGAGATATAGTGCCCGGCAACGTTTCAAATATGCCCGGTGAAATAATTAAGGTTCATGCCGGTGGTACAGGAATAAGTCAGGCAATAGGATATATAAGTCCCCCTGCATTCGCGGCACAGTATCAAGGTATGACAAATGACCTTATTGCAACAACCCTTTCCTGTGCAGGTGCTAATGATGCAGCACTTGGTAATGTTGACCCGAAGAACACTTCTGCTCTTGTAGTTGCAAGGGAAGCGGCAATTATGCCTATGCAACTTCATCAGAACAGATTCTATCAATTCTGTGAAGATACAGCGCGTATATGGGCGGAAATGTGGCTTAAAAACTACGGCAAAAGAAATCTGAAAATTGAAGACGAAAGCGGCGTGTGGTATCTGCCTTTTAATAGCGATAGATACAAAGACCTTCTGCTCAGTGTAAGGGTGGATGTAGGTGCTTCTACTCTTTATGGTGAAGGTCAGGTTATAACAACCTTAGGAAATCTTCTTACAGCCGGTCTTATAACACCTATACAGTACTTGAAACGTCTGCCTAAAAATACAATTCCTGATATTTCAGGTCTTATTCGTGAGACCCAGTCTGCAAGTGAAAATACTGCCACAGATACAGAGACTATACTTACTGAGCTTGGTCTTAGTGAGGAGGAAAAACAACAGTTTTATAGTTTGCCGCCCGAACAACAGCAACAGATACTTTCTTCAGCTTTCGGTGCAGGCAAAATAAAAAACACCAATTCTGGAGGAATGGTAAATGGAGAAAACAATTTCGGTTAAGGAACTTATTGATAAAGCATTTGATTTATGCGGTTATACCCGAACCAATGAACTTAATAAACAGGCTATAACCGCCGTAAATATCATTGTGTCAGACATATTTTACACTTTGAAAAAAGAAGGTTTTATACCCGTAACAAATCTTGATGATGAAATAACCTTTGACGAGCGTATTATAAATGATATTCTTCCTTACGGTGTTGCTTCGCATATAGCGGAACTTGAATATGACGGCGAAAAACAGAATATTTATGCCGCTTATTATAACCGCAAAAAACTTTCTTTGAGCAGCATATGTCAGATAGAGGATAAATTACCGAGAGGTGAATGGTAATGAGATATAAAATAGGACGTAACCCTATATACAGAGTTCCTATACCTGCTCTTATAGGCGGAATTAATACAAATAGCAGTTCTGACGTTGTAGGAGATAATCAGCTTTCTAACTGCCTAAATATGATGGCTATGGACGGGATACTCAGAACCCGTCCCGGATTTGTTACTGAAGTAAATGGTGGAGGAATAGGATATTTGCAGTCAACTGCAAAGAAAATAAAGCAGTATGATTTTGTTGTTGAGCGAGAAGAATTTTATGGCGGAGGAGACGAGGAGTATCCTCCGGAAATTAGAAAAATATATGGAAAAATTGTTTCGGTGTGGTGCGATAACGGAAATATTGAGTTTTTTCATATAGATAAAAATATGTTTCTTTCTAGAGTAGGGGCTATTGAAACAGGCGGAAAAATAATAAACGAATTTACTATAAATTCAAATGATGGACTGTATTCATACGTAACATATGACGATAAAGAAAACAAGAGATGTTATAAGATTTATAACAACAAAAAACTTATGGTAGATTATGAAGCTCAAAACTGGGAGGAGGTAAAAGATATATATATCCCCACCATTATGACCAATTGTGTAAAAAATGGGCTTGAAGATGATACGCTTGGCGGTGATTACTTGACGGGGATTAATCTGCTTACCAATAAATATAAAATTGAGGTTACGGCTTTTAATGAGTTGCTTCTAGAAAATTGGCATTATGCGACATATAAATTGCCGCACTCTGTTCCTCTTGGGGCGACTATTACGGTTGATGTTATGCTAAGCAATGGAGAAATAGAAACACATTCTTTGTTAGTGGAAGAACGTTTCTTAGAGAATGCATTAACAGAAGACGGAAGTGCTAAAGAGTATATTATTGAAGAAAAAGGAAATAAGAAATTTGGCGTAGCACTAGAGTGTGGTGAAAAAATAATTTTGTATAAAGAAATAGCCCCTACTGGTCAACCGGTTCCTGCCTTTGTTACCAACAATACGCTTTGGATAGAAAATGAAGTTAAAGAAAAGTGTGATAAAGAAACTCCGGAAGATGACCTAAAAATTTTGATAGATAAAGAAAAATTAAAATACTTAGTACTTCCTGGACTTAATAATATCACCATTACTACAGAGTATAATCCTGCTTTAATAAACATGAACTATATTTTTTCAGCCACCTGCAGTGCGTGGTATGGCGGTAATCAAGGTGTTGCTTCAGGTACTCGTTTGTTTATAGGAGGAATGGATGGAGAATATAAAAACACTCTTCAATGGACCGACCTTTCAAACCCACTATATTTTCCCGAAAACTGTTTTAGTAAAGTTGGTGACCCATCACAGAATATTACAGGGTTTGGCAAACAAGGAGATATGCTTGTTGTTTTTAAACCGTTTGAAATATATGCGGCAAGTTATGTGCTTCAGGATGCACCTATTGAAGATGCGGCTTATGATTTTATATCAGACTTAACAGTTACAACGGCAGTATTTCCGCTAACACAAATAAGCAATAATATTGGATGTGACTGCCCCGGTACTATACAGTTGTGTCGCAACCGTTTATGTTGGGTTCACTCTAACGGTAAAGCATATACGCTTGTAAGTTCTTCTCAGTATAACGAGAAAAATATTTATGAACTTTCTGACCCTATTAGAAGAGAGTTGCCGAATATTTCTAACGAAGAACTAAAAAACGCTTCTTCAACAGATTGGGAAGGATACTATGTTCTGTCTGCAGGTAATCATATGTTTCTTATGCAGTACGAAAGTTACGGCTATCTAAAAATTTATTCATATACAAGTGAGGAAGCGGCATCCCATAAACTGCCTTGGTTTTATCTAAGTCTGCCGTTTGTGCCGAAGGCGGTAATGAATATTGATAACGCTTTAATAAGTTTGTCGGTAAATGCCAATAAAAATACAGTGTTTTTACATAAAGCAGATAGAAATTCGGTTAAAGATGAACGAGTGACAGAAAACGGTACTGAAGAAATAGATATTCCGTCAATGGTACAAAGTAAAATTTTTGATTTTTCTCGACCTGAAATCAAAAAGACCATATGTCATATACTTGCTGAAATTGGAGGGACCGGCGGGAATAGCGTTACTCTTTCTGTGGTTTCCGATAGAAGTAGAAAAAGTGATATCGTGGAAAATTCGGGTTCTGTTGTTTCTCCTATAAGTCAATATAACGAATATTCTACAGAGGGCAAACGTGTTATTACACCTCTTGCCGAAACTATTGAGCGGACGGTTACAATTTTTGAAGGCGGAAAGACCGAAGATAAAGATATCAAATTGCTTGATTCGTCTTCTCCTGATTTCTTCCGAATGATAAGGGTTAATCCTGCACTTTCGGGAATAAGAAAATTTGCGGTAAAGCTAGAGAGCAAAGGTGCCTTTTCGCTCGGTCAGGTGTGTATTGAATATAAAATGTTAGGAAGTGTTAAATAATGGCGAACTATGATTCTATAAAAAAGAAGACCGATGAGCAGGCTAAAGTAAAAATCGAAGAGTCGAACAAAATATATGACGACCAATATGCCGCCACGGAAAAAATTTATAATGAGCAGATAAAACAAAGTGATGCTTCTTTTGCCAGAACCTATGACAGAGCTAACGTGCAGCGTATTGTTAATGAACGCTACGCTAAAGAAATAGCGGCAAATATGGGGCTTTCAAATTCGGGATATAACCTTACTCAGCAGACTCAGATAATGCTTTCTTACGGCAACGCTGTTCTTGAAACCGATATGCAAAAGACTGCCGCCGCAAATTCTATACGTCAACAGCTTGCAGGGGTTAAAGCAGATATAGAAGCCAAAAAGTCTCAAAGTGCTTTTGATATTCAAGCCTCTTATGACCAGCAGGCAGTAGATACCTACAATCAGCAGGTAGCTGCAGAAAAAGCCGCAGCTGCAGCAAGAATAACCGCAAATGCTAATGCTAAAAACAGTGCTTATAGTGATTTGGTTTCATTTTTAAGGGACGGAAAGTACACTACCGCTCAAAAGGTAAACGAAATGACACGATATATGTCACAGTATGGCATGGATGATTTTAACTATTTCTTGGGGATAGCTGGAATTACTCAAGAGCAGTATAACGGATACTATAGTACTCCTGTCAGTCCAAAAAAGAGTAATACAATAACTCCAACAGTAAGTGGTTTTAAAACTAGAGAAGGAGATAATTTCAAAGTAAGTATAGGCAATACAACTTATAAAGTAGAAAACGAGGGTGCAGTTACCAATATTGACACTATAGCCGCTCTTAATAGTGCCGAATCTTATGGTGATATAAAGAAATATAACGGCTTAATGTATTATAAGTACAAAGGAACTTATTATCATATAGGAAATGTTGAGGGACTTTTTAATACAAAACCAAGTAAAAGGTCCGGATGGTCTGATTTGTATGCAGCATTGAATTGATAAAGTTAACTGAGGTGAAACATAATGACTCTTGAAGAATATTTTAAACAAAATAATCTTAACGATAATTTTGGAGGAAATGGCATCTATAAAAAAGGAATGACGGTTGAGCAATATCATAAAGCCATTAAACTGACTCCATATAACGATTTAATAACTAGATATAACAATAGAATATTTACTGATTATAGTAAATATGGCGATTATTCATCACATATTGGAGATTATGATTCATTTATAGAAGAAGCAAACAGACTTTTGACTCAGTTAGATGGCTTAAAAACGCATTTTTCAGAAGATGAATATAACGAAATTAGCAAAAAACTTAATTCTATTGTTTATTCGTCTGATACTCAAAAGAAAAACGTACAAAACATTATTGATTTCTATTCTTCCTTCGAAGATGAAAATCAATATAATAAGTGGGATACCGACAGACGTTTTTCTGCAGAGTACGGAGATTTAACCGCCGAAAACGTTGATTATTTCATTAAAACCATGGAAAAACGCAAGGCAAATAGAGAACTTAACGGTTATGAACAGGATTTTTATGATTGGATTATACAGTATGACCTGACACACGGTTATAAGGATGAAAATTATTACAATCAAAGAATAGCACAGCTTGAAGCTGTTATGGATGCCGAACTTGAACGTAAAAATTATGAAATGGGAACCACCCCTGACGGTACTTCGACGGGAGTATGGGAGAAAAGCGATACATACAAATGGGCTGAAGGCAGAATTGGAGATTTGAAATATCTTCGCAATCAGCTTAACCTTGAAAATGTTTATGAAGATAAAGGTTATTCTTTGCATGAAGGAGCAATTGGTTTTAATGTAAAAGCTGCCGAATATGAAAATAGCGTGACCGGTGAAGTTAATAAACCGACTTCAACTAAAGACGTTATTAAAACCAAAAACATAGAAGATAAAGTTGTTTTTGCGTACAAAAATAAAGATAAATATTCGCGTAGATTTTGGAAATCGGACTTAGGATGGCTGGAATATACCGGATACGATAATTCAGAAGCGAATGAAATAGAGAATTGGTACAAATATTCTTTATTAGAACCGGATGAATTTTCTACATAT
The DNA here is from genome assembly GCA_045592625.1 of Acutalibacteraceae bacterium. Taxonomy (GTDB): domain Bacteria; phylum Bacillota; class Clostridia; order Oscillospirales; family Acutalibacteraceae; genus SIG607. The sequence continues at coordinate 1,513 of JAZNVC010000018.1, read as the reverse complement.
TGTTATCTTGCTCAACAAGACAAAACCAAAGGTACAAACAGTGCTGAAAAGTTTCTGTCTGATATGGAAAATACTCTTGATATGAGAGTGTCCGAAGAACTCCATAAGAGCCGTAAGGCAGATATGAACGAGGAAGGATTTAAAGGAGCTTTTTCCACTGTCTTAGATAACACGTTATCAGTCCCCGCATCTGTACTGGGTGGCGTTCAGGCTCTTCCAAGCGCTATAGTTTCACTTATAAAGGGCGAAGACATAAATATATATTCTGATTCGTTTGCTTTGTCAAATTTTGCATCAGACGTTCGTGCGATTACTAGCGAGAAAATAGATAGCCCAGCTTGGAATCTAGTATATAACGCTGTTATGAGTACAGCAGATAGCTTGTTGGCGGCTGGAGTATTTAGAGGTGCTGCACCGTATATCCTTGCTGCAAGTGCCGCAACGAGCAGAATGAAAGAACTGGTTAGTCAGGGTGCTAGTGATTTTGAAATAGTTGTAGGTTCACTAGCCAGTGGCTTAATAGAAGTTGTAACCGAAAAAGTTTCTATTGACCGACTTTTTGACGGAAAAATAAAGCCGACTAAGTTTAAAGAATTTGTAACTCAAGGTCTTATACAAGCAGGCGTTGAAGGTAGTGAAGAAATTGCTTCCGAAGTGCTTAATAATTTAAGTGATGAACTGCTTCGCGGTCAGATGAGCGACTATAATCAAAAGATAAGACAATATCAGGCTGAAGGTTTAAGCAAGGATGAGGCAACCAAAAAAGCCTCTAATGAAATACTTGTTAATATTATGGAAGCGGCATTAAGCGGTATGATATCCGGTGGTATCGGTGGCGTGTTTGTGGGCGGCAAACAAATGCATAAGTTTAACGTTATAGGAAAAAACATTATTGAAAGCAACAACGTTGATTCTGTTCTTGAGGCTGCAGAGTATCTCGGAAAACTTAACCCCGAAATAGCCGGACAGGTGCAGGCGCTGAATAAGTTTAAGGAGTCTGCAAAGAGCGGAAAAGCGAATATTGCATATAAGAGAACCCTCGGCAAGGTTGCCGCAACGGTAGCGGAAAATGCTATGGACGTAAAACGGAATATCGTTGAAAGTGCTGTTTCAAATGAACTTAAAAGAAGAAAAGTAGGCTCAGATGTAGTTAACAAGGTTTCAAAAATTGTCAGCAAATACGTAGCCGGAGAAAAACTGTCTTCTTCCGAACAAGGCTATTTGAAGCATAATAACGTTGCATCCACCGTTATGCAGGAAATAAAAGCCGCACAGGAGCAGATAAAGGCGGAAGCAATTACTCCTGTAAATGCCGAAGCTACAGCATCCACTCCATCAGCACCACAGTGGGCGGTGGATATGGTAAAGTCACTTAGTGTTGTTGATAGTGCAGTCGGTATAGTTAAATATGCCGCCACAGGAAAAACCAAAGAGGACGAGCATCAGACGGAAGTAAACCGAATGATAAAACTTTTAAGCATTGCTTCGGGAAAGACTACCGCCGAACAGGAAG
>JAZNVC010000017.1:0-48868 GCA_045592625.1 Acutalibacteraceae bacterium | reverse complement strand
GCTTGATCCCGTCTTTTAAGACCAATTCACACGCCTTGACCTTAAATTCTTTACTGAAAGTTCGTTTCATTGTGAACACCTCTTTTTTTATTCTACCATTCACTCTTCAATGTGTCCACTTTTACTATACAACTTTCACTTCTTCACTATTCACTATTCACTATTACTTATTACCTAATCGACAAGTTTTGAAAAAAAGAGAGAAGAGTGAAAAGTGAAGAGTGAAGAGGTAAAAAGTAAAATCGACAAGTCTCTGTCGAAACTTGTCGATTTTGGCTGGGGAATAGGGATTCGAACCCCAACAAACAGAGTCAGAGTCTGTCGTGCTACCGTTACACAATTCCCCAATATTTTGTTGACAACGACTATTATATTCTTTAAGGTAAGATTTGTCAAGAGTTATTTTGCCCGTTTTTTTAAAAAATACTTGAAATATTAATTGTTTTGTGATATCATATACGGGAATTCGGGGTTATAGCGCAGTTGGTAGCGCACCACACTGGCAGTGTGGGGGTCAGGGGTTCGAATCCCCTTAGCTCCACCAAAATCGACAAATCTCGACAGAGGTTTGTCGATTTACTTTTTACCTCTTCACTTTTCACTATTTTCTTAAAAGTCGATTTTACTTTTCTTTTAAATGGCTTAATTTAAAAGTGTATAAATAGTAAAAAGATTGCCCAAAATATTTTTGGGTGATTTTTTATGTGTACCGCTATGACCTTTAATGCCGACAGTTTTTATTTCGGCAGAACTCTGGACTATGATTTACCTTTTGATAATCAGATAATTGTGCTGCCCAGAAACTATTCCTTAAATTTTACTAACTCTTTAAGCGTTAAAAACCACAGTGCCATTATTGGAAACGGTGTTATTGTAGATGGCTATCCTCTGCTGTTTGAAGCAGCAAATGAAAGTGGGCTTTGTGTAGCGGCACTTAATTTTTCCTGTAATGCCGTATATGATAAACCGCAGGACAATAAAGAAAATATAGCAAGTTTTGAATTTATACCGTATATACTTTCTACCTGTGTTTCGGTAAGCGGTGCTCATACAAAACTTCTTAATGCAAATATTACCGACAGTGCTTTCAGCGAAAAGTTTCCGCCCTCACCCCTTCACTTTATAATTGCAGACAAAAAGGACTGCATAACGGTTGAAAGCACAAAGGACGGGATACGAATTTATGAAAATCCCGTTGGAGTGCTTACTAATGACCCCACCTTTGACACACAACTGTTTTCTCTTAATAATTACACTAATCTTTCTGTCTATAACCCACAAAATAAAGTGTTCGGCGGTTTTGAAGCCAAATGCTTTAGCAGAGGTATGGGAGCCTTAGGACTGCCCGGTGATTTTTCATCAAATTCACGTTTTATACGAATGGCGTTTATAAAAAATCATTTATCCTTTAAAGATGATAACGTAGGTCAGTTTTTTCACGCCCTTGACAGCGTTAGCATTCCTTCGGGCACGGTGATAACAGAAAACGGTAAGGAACAGGAAACACAGTATGTCTGCTGTATTGATGCTTCCAGGCTGGTTTACTATTATGTAACAAAAGAAAACCGTCAGATTTCGGCGGTAAATTTGCAAAACGAAAATCTTGACGGCGAAGGTATTGTAACCTATCCTCTTATAAAAACACAACAAATAAACCGACAAAACTAAGTTTTGTCGGTTTTAAGTTTAATTACTTGTTAATTTTTGCAAGAATCATATTAGCACAGTCGATTTGATTAGGAATGTTGCCCTGTTCGTCTCTTATTCTCCAAATGTCAGGGGTGATTTCGTCAGCAACAAAAATCTTGCCGCTTTCATCGTAACCAACCTCAATTTTGAAGTCGATAAGCTTTAAGTTCATAGAAGCAAGTTCAGCCTTTAATACTTCGCCAACCTTTTTAACTATTTCAATAGCTTCTTCATACTGACCGGGGAGAAGAATTCCTTTCATAAGACAAATTCTTTCGCTGATAAGGGGATCGCCCTGTTCGTCATCTTTTAAGGTAACCTCTGCATAAGGAGGATCGAAAACTATTCCTTCGGGAAGGGTGAAACGACGGCACATACTACCTGCAGTTTCGTAACGAACGATAAATTCTAGTCTTGGTACGGTAAGGTTTCTAACCTTCATAAGACCCTTTTCAATATCACTGCCAAGATAATGGGTGGGGATACCGTTTTTCTCCATAAGCTCAAAGAAATAGGCACTTACAGCAAGACCAACCTTGCCTTTGCCTTCAACACTTCCGCCTACGGTGTTGCTGCCGGGGTCAAATACGCCGTTTTCGCCGGTTGCACTGTCCTTAAAGAAAAGATGAACTATACCGGTTTCTTCGTCTAACATTACGTTTTTGGTTTTGCCTTCATAAAGCTGTTTCATTTTTCATTACTCCTTTAATTTTCTGAGTGCTAAATTTACTAACATATTATAACATATTTATTTAAAAAAGTACAATAAAAAATTATCGTTAAAATATAAAAACTACAAAAAAAACCAAAAAAACTTTTTAAAAGCCTGTTTTATGTGTGTATTTCGCTATTTTTAATATAACACGCTTGGGGTTTCTTTTGCCTTTTTCTTTTCTCGTCTGCGTTTTTCTTCTTCAGCCCTTGGGTCATAATTAATTAAAAATTCTTCCCATTCTTCTTCGCTTATATCGTCACGTCGATAGGTTTCGTAAATGCGGTTTACCATATTGTTATAAGCGATTTTCAGTCTGTACTGCTGACGGAATTTAATGCACAGCATCCACACTATAAAGAAAAGGGAAAGAAGCAAGGGAACAAAATGACGCCACCAGAAAGCCGTATTTATACCGGCGTTAAATTCTGCAGTGTTTTTTGAAGCGTTTATAAGTGTGGCACAGGCGACAGTACCGCTTGAAAGAAGCAGTAAAAGCGAAACAATTTCCTGTTTCCATTTTATAATAACGGCACAAATAAGCCAGAATGCAGAGCAAATAAGAACGGTTATTATGCTTTGCTTTACGGCGTTTATTTCGGTCAAACTTTCGATTTTTATATCAAGGTTCATTAATTCGCTTATCTTAAAGTAACGGGAAATGCAATAGAAAAATCCCATAAGAGCAGTAAAACAAGCCGATACTACATATAAAATCTTAAGCCATTTATAGAGTTTTCCGTCGGTTTTTGCGTAAATTACTGCCGCACGTTTTTCTGCCGACTCAACACGGTCAACTATATTTTTTATGTATTTCATTTTCATCACCGTTTTATATTGTAACACACCTTCTTGTCTATTGACAAGAGGAAAATGAAAATGTATAATATGCAGGGTGATTTATCGTGGCTAAAATGAATATTGTAATGGTGGAACCCGAAATACCTCAAAATACGGGAAACGTTGCCAGAACCTGTGCGGCAACGGGGGCATCACTTCATCTTGTAGGGCCTATGGGTTTCAAAATAGACGATAAAAAACTTAAAAGAGCAGGACTTGACTATTGGCATTTTCTGGACATTAATTATTATGATAATCTTGCCGACTTTTTTGAAAAAAATCCTGATGGAGAGTATGTGTATTTCACTACTAAAGCAAGACAAAATCATAGCGACAGAAGTTATTCCAATAACTGTTATTTAATGTTTGGGAAAGAAACAAAAGGACTGCCCGAAGAACTGCTTATAAAAAACCCCGAAAGATGTGTCAGGATACCTATGGCTACCGATATAAGAAGCCTTAATCTTTCAAACAGCGTAGCAATAGGCGTTTACGAGGTACTTCGCCAGTGGGGATATCCCGCTTTAGAGGGCGTGGGCAATCTTCACAACTATAAATGGGAGGATGTATTATAATGCCATATTTTAAGTTTTCAAGCAACAAACCTGCATTAACCTATAACTGCAACGAGGAAATGGAGTTTTATATTCAGGCAAGAAGTAATTGCACAGATATTCCTTGCAGTTTTATAAAATGGGAAATAAGAACAGATGACGGAAAATATGATTCGGGTTTCGGCTCTTGTGATAAAGGCAAGCCTCTGGTGTTAAAATCAAGCCTTTCGCGTCCCGGTTTTGTCAGAATAACCTGTACTGCATACAGTACCGAAAATTCTCCACTCGGAGGTTTCGACCTTCTTGAAGCAGGGGCAGGTGCCGAAATAGAAAAACTTACCTACTGTGATACAATCCCCGAAGATTTTGACGAATATTGGGCTGATATTGAAAAATTGGTAGCAGATTTTGACTGCAAAGTGCTAATGTGGGAGGATATATCATATAGTGCCCAAAAAGGCTTTAAAAAGTATGATGTAAGAATAAGCACTCCAAACGGCAGACCTGCTTCGGCAATAGTAACTATGCCCGATAAAGAGGGCACATTCCCCATAAAGTTTATATTCTGCGGATATTCTATAACGGGAAGCAGTGCTGCATATAATGACGATACCATTACAGCTTACGTAAATGCCCACGGAATAGAAAATGATATCACAAAAACAGAATGTGCCATAAAATACACCGACCTTGCAGGTTACGGTTTTAATGAAACCGAAAACGAAAGCAATATGACGACATATTGGCGCGGGATGATGATACGCAACCTAATTGCTGCAAAGTATATGAAAACCTTGCCTCAGTGGGATAAAAAGCATATTATCGCATCGGGCGGAAGTCAGGGCGCTTTTCAGGCAACTACACTTGCAGCCCACGATAAAGACGTTACCTATCTGGATATTTATATACCTTGGTTTTGTAACATCTGTGCTGATAAATACGGATATATGGGCGGTTGGCATCCTGAAGTTAAAGAGGGTCTTCATTATTTTGATACCATCGCTCAGGCAACAAGGGTAAAATGCCCTGTAAATATTGAGGCGCGTCTCGGCGATTATTGTTGTCCGCCTTCTACTACATTTACACTTTATAATTCTTTTAATTGCTATAAAAAATTTACCTTTGTTCAGGCGGGCACTCATTCTTATGTTCCGCCCGAAAGAGAGGAATTCCATTTTGTATATAACCCCGAAAATCCCGACAGTCCGGTTAAAAAGGGCAAATACCGTCACTTTAAAGGTAACGAATATGAGGTTTTATATACCGGTTACGATAGTGAAAAAGGTGAGAGGGTAGTGGTTTATAAAGCACTTTATGGCCAAGGCTATATTTGGGTAAGACCTGAGTATATGTTCCGTGAAAAAATATTTAAAAACGGCAAATTTATAAACCGTTTTGAATATATTGGTTAACTGCACAATTTTACTTTTATAAACTGCTTTTAATTTGTTATATTTTTGTCAAAAGAATCGTTGAAAATTTTATAAAAAAGTGGTAAAATAATTTTGTATGAAAAATCATCCTGAAAGGAAGTAATCAAATGAACGCATTAAACAAAAAAACAGTAGATGACATTAATGTAAAAGGCAAAAAGGTACTTGTTCGTTGCGACTTTAACGTTCCGCTTAAAAACGGCGTTATCACCGATGAAAACCGTATCAATGCCGCACTCCCTACCATTGAAAAGTTAATTAACGACGGAGGTAAGGTTATTCTTTGCTCTCACCTTGGTAAGCCGAAGGGTGAACCTAAGCCCGAACTCAGCCTTGCTCCCGTAGCAGAAGCTCTTTCTAAAAAACTTGGCAAAGAGGTTGTTTTTGCTGCTGACGACTGTGTTGTTGGTGAAAATGCAAAGGCTGCAGTTGAAGCTATGAAGGACGGCGACGTTGTTCTTCTTCAGAACACCCGCTCCAGAGCAGAAGAAACCAAAAATGGCGAAGCATTCTCTAAAGAACTCGGCAGTCTTGCTGAAATTTTCGTAAACGATGCTTTCGGTACTGCTCACCGTGCACACTGCTCCACCGTTGGCGTTGTTGATTACGTTAAGGAAGCTGTAGCCGGTTATCTTATCGGTAAAGAACTTAAGTATTTAGGTGCAGCCGTTGAAAATCCTGTTCGCCCCTTTGTTTGTATCCTCGGCGGTGCAAAGGTTGACAGCAAACTTCCCGTTATTGAAAATCTTCTCACCAAGGCTGACACCCTTATTATCGGCGGTGGAATGTCCTATACCTTCCTTGCTGCTAAGGGCTATGGCGTTGGTACCTCCCTTATTGATGAAACTAAAATTGATTACTGCCGTGATATGATGGCTAAAGCAGAAGAAAAGGGCGTTAAGATTCTTCTCCCTATTGACTGCACAGTAACTAAAGATTTCCCCGATCCTATCGACGCTCCCGTTGACGTAACCATTGTTGATGCTGACAAGATTCCTGCAGATATGATGAGCCTTGACATAGGTCCTAAAACTGCTGAGCTTTATGCAGAGGAAGTTAAGAACGCTAAGACTGTTGTATGGAACGGACCTATGGGCGTATTTGAAAACCCAATTCTTGCAAAGGGTACATTTGCAGTGGCTCAGGCTCTTGCTGATACCGATGCTGTTACCGTTATCGGCGGCGGCGACTCTGCAGCAGCAGCTAATAACTTAGGCTTTGGCGATAAGATGACCCACATCTCTACCGGCGGCGGGGGTTCTCTTGAATTCTTTGAGGGCAAAGAGCTTCCCGGTATTGCCGCAATGAACGATAAATAATAAAAGTAAAAGGGCGGATAAATCCGCCCTATACTTTAGTTAAAAGGAGAAATAACTATGAATAAAGCAAAAAGAACTGCAGTTATCGCCGGTAACTGGAAAATGAACAAAACACCCGCTGAGACTACTGCTCTTATTAACGAAATGAAGCCCTTGGTTAAGGATGCTGACTGCAAAGTGGTTCTTTGCGTTCCCGCAATTGACATTCCTGCCGCTGTTGAAGCTGCAAAGGGAAGCAACATTGAAATAGGTGCTGAAAACGTTCACTTTAAAGAGAGCGGTGCTTATACAGGCGAAATCGCCGCAAATATGCTGGTTGAAGCAGGGGTTAAATACGTTGTAATCGGCCACAGCGAAAGAAGACAGTACTTTGGCGAAACCGACCAGACAGTTAACCTTCGTACTCTTGCCGCTGTTAAGGCAGGTCTTACCGCTATTGTGTGTGTAGGCGAAACCCTCGAACAAAGAGAGCTTGGCTACACCGAAACCCTTCTTAAGTTCCAGACCAAGATGGCTCTTACAAATGTAAGTGCAGAAGAACTTAAAAATATTATTATCGCTTACGAACCCGTATGGGCTATCGGTACAGGCGTTACCGCTACTGCCGAACAGGCTGATGAAGGCAACGGCTTTGTCAGAGAAGCTATTGCTGAGGTTTACGGAAAAGAGGTTGCCGAAACCGTTACCGTACAGTACGGCGGTTCTATGAACGCTAAGAATGCTGACGAATTAGTTGCAAAGGTAAATGTTGACGGCGGTCTTATCGGCGGTGCTTCTCTTAAGGCAGAAGATTTTGCTGTAATCGTAAAAGCTGCAAGTAAGTAGGTATTAAAATGAAAAAACCTGTTGTTTTATGTATAATGGACGGCTTCGGCATCAGCGAGAAAAAAGAAGGTAACGCTATCGAAGCTGCTGCCACCCCTAATCTTTCTAAATTTTTCAGTGAAAACCCCTTTACTACTATCGGTGCTTCGGGACTTGACGTTGGTCTTCCCGACGGTCAGATGGGTAACAGTGAGGTAGGTCACACCAATATCGGAGCAGGCAGAGTTGTTTATCAGATGCTTGTTAAGATTTCAAAGTCAATTAAAGACGGAAAATTCTTTAATATTGAAGTTATGAAGAATGCTATGGAAAACTGTGTTAAAAACGGCACGGCACTTCATATGATAGGACTTCTTTCCGACGGCGGTGTGCACAGCCATATCGAGCATCTTTTCGGTATTTTGGAAATGGCTAAAAAGTACGGACTTACTAAGGTTTATGTACACTGTCTTTTAGACGGCAGAGACGTTTCCACCACTTCGGGTGCAGGTTTCATTAGAGATTTGGAAAACAAAATGAAGGAACTCGGTGTTGGTAAAATAGCTTCGGTTATGGGCAGATACTACGCTATGGACCGTGATTTTGCGTGGGATAGAGTGGAAAAGGCTTATGCCGCTATGGTTTACGGCGAAGGCGTTAAGGCAAGTGACGCTGCAAAGGCAGTAGAGCAGTCTTACGAAAACGGCGTAACCGACGAATTCGTGCTTCCTACAGTTATAGATGAAGAAGGTATGATTAATGCCGGTGACAGTGTTGTTTCCTTTAACTTCCGTCCCGACAGAGCAAGACAGTTTACCCGTTCATTTGTTGACCCCGATTTTGACGGTTTTGAAAGAAAGAAAGGCTATATGCCGCTTACTTATGTATGTATGACTCAGTATGATGAGACTATGCCTAACGTTAGCGTAGCATTTCCGCCCGAAGAACTCAAAATGACCTTCGGTGAATATCTTGCAAGTAAAAATATGACTCAGCTTCGTATTGCTGAAACTCAAAAATATGCTCACGTTACATTCTTCTTTAACGGCGGCGAGGAAAAGACCTTCGAAGGCGAAGACAGAATTCTTATTCAGTCTCCCGACGTTCCCACCTTTGACCTTCAGCCTGAAATGAGTGCCTATCCCGTTTGTGACGCTGTTTGCGAACAGATTTTATCTGGTAAGTATGATGCAGTTATTCTTAATTTTGCTAACTGTGATATGGTAGGTCACACAGGTGTGTTTGATGCCGCGGTTAAGGCGGTGGAAGCGGTTGACACCTGCGTAGGCAGGGTTGTTGAAGCGGTAAATAAAATGGGCGGTGTAACCTTTATTACTGCCGACCACGGTAATGCCGACTGTATGATTGGCGAGGACGGACAGCCCTTTACTCCCCATACCACAAACCTTGTTCCTTTCTGTGTGGTAGGCTATGACTGTCAGCTTAAGGAAGGCGGTAAACTTGCCGATATTATTCCTTCTATGCTTACTGTTTTAGGTCTTGAAAAACCTGCCGAGATGGATGGCGAATCCCTTATTAAATAATAAGATTTAAAGTTTTATAACAAATAAAAAAGACGTCTAAACTTTTGGTTTAGACGTCTTTGATTTTTATTACTGACCCTAATGAGAAGTGGAGGTGTTGGGGGTCGTATTTGTGTTGTTGTCGGTTTCATTGCCCGTTTCATTTGAGCGAACACTGCTGTAGTAAATCACGATTTTATCGTCAGGGCTAAGACTGTCGCCTGATTTTGGGTCGGATTTCACCACATAATGATAGCCTACCGAACTATCCTCTATTTCATAAAAGGTTATGTTTTTGTAATTAAAACCTGCTTTGAAAAGGGTGATAAGGGCTTCCTCATAGCTCATACCTTTAAGGTTAGGCATTATAAGTACTTCGGGTCCAAGGCTTAAGGTAACATAAATGGTGGTATCTCGTTTTACCTCACTGCCTGCCTTGTAGTCCTGATCAACAACAATACCTGCTTCTTTGTTGGAATATTTTTTACCAAGCACTTCAAATTTAAATTCAGGATAGTTGGCTAAAAGGTCTTCGAAGGTAAGTTCGCCGGAAGAAAAATCGGGAACGGTTATAAGAAGTTCGTCCTTTTGTGAGGGGGTTGAACTGCTTTCCTCGGAAGAACTGATTATTATACTGTCTATGTCACTACTGCCTGTGCTGCTGCTTCTTGACGGCAAAAAGTCAATAAAGAACCAAACAATAAAAACAATAAGCAGTATTGAAACGGCGGTTATTACTGCGGCAAGAACAGCAGCTTTTTTAGATGAATTATCCTTCTTTTTAGAGGAAACCTGAACGGGAATAGCGGTTTTTACATCCTTTTCCGTCTTTTGAGTAATTGCCCCAAAGCTTGTGGTCATATCAATAGCAGGGGAAATATCAATTTTCAGTTCATCCATATTTGCCGTACGGTTTTCTTTAGTTATCTGCAAAGCATTGGCAAGGGTGGTAAGAACGGGATCGGGTAAGGCTTCAGCCACCTTAGCGGGAACGTTCATCTTGTCGTCTGTAACCCTTTCGGTTGCTTCTGTAAGTGCAGAGCCGATAAGGACACGGAATAGCGTTGCCGCAAAGCCGTAAACGTCGGTAGATTCATCAAGCTGATTATCAAAAAGTCCGTACTGCTCGGCGGCGGCATAGCCGGGGAATAACTGAGAGTTTATAGGACTGTCAGATTTTCTCAGCTTGGGAATAGCAAAGCCGTTTAGTCTTAGTTTGCCGTCTCTGCCTACAATAATGGTTTCGGGAGAAATACCGCCGTGAACTATTCCTGCTTTGTGAATGGCGGATATGGCGGAAACAAGGGGCATAAATAAAGATTTCGCCTGTTCCCAAGAAAGAGTACCGCCGTTTCTCAGTAAAAATTCCCGTAATGTTATACCTTGAGTTGATTTAGATATTACGTACGCAGTATTGTTACATTCGATAATATCACATATCTGGGGAACAGCGGCAACCTTTAATTCCTTTAGTTTTTTTGCCAGATCAACAAAGTCCATCAAAGCGGCATTGTAATTAAATTCATTACCCTCTAAAACAACACATTTTAAATGTTCGTCTCTTTTTGCAAGAGGAACAGGGAAGAATTCACGGATATTTATAACCGAGTTGTTTTCACTGTCCCATCCGATATATGTAATGCCTTCGCCGTTGATTTCAAGTGCCTTGCCTATTATGTATTTCCCTTGGATACGGGCTTTAATGGGCAGAGTGCCAAAAGGATTTGGTGTAGATGCATTGTGAGAGCAGATAGGACATATTTCCTCGCCACCGTTATCGTTCATGCATCCCATACAAAGTCTGTCGAAAGTCAGCATAAAATGGTTCCTTTCTGAAAATTGAATTTGATTATTGCATAATTATAACATAATTTGAAGATTTATTCAAGGGGGATTAGGGTTTTGAAGACACAGGTGTGCTTTGGCGTAATCATTCTGTCTTCGTGAAAAGAGCCGAAATACCAATGTTTAAAGTTGCACAGTCGGCTGATTTTATCAAAGTATCCGTTTATTTTTGTAATAAGTTCGTTTTCGCCCCGTCTTAGCTGCATTGCACTTTTTACGGGGGAGGGAGGTTCGTGGGTGAGTATATAGTCAACGCTTCTGTCATTTTCATCAAGAATCTGTGCACCCTGAGCCATTTCTTCGGGGGTTGCAAGTTCTTCACGCCACCATTTTCCGCTTTCAATTCGCATATCCTTATCTACGCTTTCGCCGCCTCCAAAGGTAAAAATCTTTTTACCTTCAACTGTGTATATCTGACCGCGGCAAAGATGAATAAGATTTCGGTCTATTCTGTGGATAAGTCCGCCTTTCCAAACGGTCTTACGACAACGGTTTATGGTATCAAAATTGTCGTGGGTGCCATCCAGAAAAGCAACTGTATATTTTCTGCTTCCAAGATATTTTATAACTTCCTTTTCTTCTTTGTCACCGTTCCATAAAAAACCGAAGTCACCGCAGACAATAACTGTGTCACCGGCCTTAAGCTTAGCCCATTGTCTGTCAAAAAGACGGTCGATGTCGCCATGCATATCACCCGTTACGTAAACCAAAATCAATCACCTCTTTTTGCTTAAAAATACTTTTATTTCGGTAGAAAATGTAGTATAATAACTATATGTAAATACATTATACTACATTTCGGGAGATTTTGCTATGAAAAAACAAATTTTTTCAATAGTTTTAATAATTTCTTTGCTTTTTTCGGCAATTTTACCTGTCAGTGCCTTTGAAATCACATCTTTTGAAGTGCCGGGTGAGGCGGCGGCTCTTGTAAGCCTTGATACAAATGAAGTGCTTTACGGGAAAAATATGGATAAAAGGGTATATCCCGCTTCAATGGTTCAGATAATGGCGGCGGTTGTAATACTGGAAAATGTGCCCGACCTTGAAAACTATAAAGTAACCATGACCGAGAGTGCATATAACAGTATTTTGGGTACAGGCTCTGCTATTCTTCATTTGAAGATAGGCGAGGAATTAAACGGTAAAGACGCCCTTGCCGCTATGCTTATTTCTTCAGCAGGTGATGTTATTTATGCCTATTGCGAAGCGGTTGGAGGCAGTATAGACGGATTTGTTAAAATGATGAATGATAAAGCCAATGCTATGGGGCTTAAAAACACTCACTTTACAAATCCCATAGGATTGCACGATAAAAATAACTATACTACTGTAAATGATATTATAACACTTACAAAATATGCTATTGAAAACTATCCCGTGTTCAGCGAAATAACTGCAAAGTCACGTTATAAAATGTCAGCTACTAATATGAGGGCTGAGCGCACCATAGTTACAACCAACTTTCTTGTAGATACAAGTACAAACTACTATTACACATACTGCACAGGCACAAAAACAGGATATACCGATGAGGCGGGAAGATGCCTGACCGCTACCGCTTCCTATAACGGATATAAATATTTAGCGGTTCTTATGGGCTGTCCGTCAGGCAGTACAAGGGTGGAATTTACCGCCGCACGTCAGATGTTTCGTTGGGCGTTTAATGAATTTGAATATAAGGCTGTACTTGATACGGCTTCACCCGTAATTGAAATGCCTCTTCGTCTTTCTATGGAAAAGGACTACGTGGCACTCTATCCCGAAAAACAGCTTACTTCAATTTTACCTAAGGAAGCCGATAATTCCACCATTATAATAAATCCAACCCTTAAAAGTAAAAGCGTTGACGCACCTGTTAAAAAAGGGCAGGTTTTGGGCACAGCCGAAATTATTTATGCCCAACAGGTTATCGGAACAGTAAACCTTGTTGCCGGAGAGGACGTAAAAGCAAACGGACTGCTGAAATTCTTTGATATAATAAGAAAAATATTTACTTCACTTGTTTTTAAAATTATTTTTATACTGATAATTGTGTGTGTAGCACTGTTCTTTTCTTACGTGGTTTATATCAACACAAAGGATAAAAAACGCAAAAGAAGGGTAAAATATATTCCATACGATGAAGAAAAGGAACTTATGAAAAAAGAAAAAAGCCGTAAAAGAAGAGAAAAGGCAGGCAGACCCGAATATAGAGGAGAGACAGATGATGAATAAATTTTTAAAAGGCACTGTAAAAACCCTTTTGATATCAGCCATAGTTTTTTTAGAATATTGGTTTATGTTACCGCCTTTAAATCTTAGAAGCACCGCCTTTTACTTCTTTGTAATAGTGGCAACCCTTACCGCTTTTATAATAGGCAGAGCGGGAGGTGTTTTCTCGTCGGTAAAGGCTGTTAAAGAGGTTCATGTAACCCAGGTTAAATCCATTAGTCTTAGTGCGTTTAAAGGTCTTAAATTTTCCACCAAATTAGTGGTTTTAATATGTCTTTTAATGGCTGTTTTAGTTGTTTTCGGAAACGTTATAGGTGCTAAAGTTTTTAATGCTTCAAAATATAACACCCTTATCACCTTTAACGACGGGGATTTTGTAAAAGAGGTAAGCGAAATAAGTATGGACCAAATTCCCGTGGTTGACCGTGATACTGCTTCCAGATTAGGTCAAAGAAAGCTGGGCGAAATGTCCGACCTTGTTTCACAGTTTGAAATAGAAGAGATTTATACACAAATAAATTATAACGGAAGACCTGTAAGGGTAACACCCCTTAGATACGGCGATATTATTAAGTGGCTGAATAACAGAAAAGAGGGAATACCGGCCTATATTACCGTTGATATGGCTTCTCAGGAAACCACCTTAAACAGACTGGAGAATGGTATAAAATATTCCGAAAGTGAATATTTTATGAGAAACGTTGAAAGAAAACTGCGTTTTGATTATCCCACAAAGATTTTTGATGATATTTCTTTTGAAATAGACGATGAAGGCACACCTTACTGGGTGGCATCTACGGTGGAGTTCAGAATCGGTCTTTTCAGTGGCAGGGATATCGGCGGTGCAGTGCTTATGAATGCACAAACGGGAGAGAGCAAGTATTATGCATTAGGCGAAATACCCACGTGGGTAGATCAGGTATTTAGTGCGAATATGATACTAAATCAGCTTGATTATAACGGAAAATACCGCTCAGGATGGCTAAACTCCATTATAGGACAAAAGGGTGTTATAGGCACAACCGACGGTTATAATTATCTTGCAATAAATGATGACGTATGGCTTTATACGGGTATTACCTCGGTAACAAGCGATGAATCCAATATTGGATTTGTGCTAACAAACCTTCGCACCAAGGAAACGAGATATTATTCTCTACCCGGTGCAGAAGAATATTCGGCTATGAGTTCTGCTCAAGGTCAGGTACAGCATTTGGGATATAAAGCAACCTTCCCCATTTTGTTAAACGTAGCCGAGCGTCCCAGCTATTTTATGTCTCTTAAGGACTCAGCAGGACTTGTTAAAATGTACGCTTTTGTTGATGTTCAGCAGTATCAGATAGTGGGAACAGGCAATACCGTAGAGGAAAGCCGTATTGACTATCTTAACAAACTAAAAAAGAATGACGTAACTTTAAGCGAAGAAAAAAATGAATTTGTGAGCGGTAAAGTGGCTTTAATAGGAAGTGCGGTTGTGGACGGCAATACCTGTTACTTTGTAACCCTTGAGGGAAGTGACAGAGTGTTTATTATCCCCGTAACCCTGTCAGACTCACTACCTTTCTTAAAGCAGGGTGACAGCATTACGGTTTATTACAGTGAGGGCGGAGTCACAAAGGTAGAATTTAACTGAAATAACACCTAATATAAAGAGTATAATTGCTTATACTACTTTAGGGTGAAGAAAATGGTCAATATAATAGCGGCGACAGAAGTGATTTCAATTTCTTTACTTCTTCGCCGCTTTTTAAATTTAAAAGAAAAAATAAAGGAAAGAATTACCTACATTTTATGTCTTGCATTGCTTTTATTTAATATACTCAAGTATCTGTCTCAAAGCCTGAGTTTAGGAAGAATAAGCGTTCCCGTGGAATTTTCGGCGGTTGCCTATTTTGTAGTGCCCATTATAATTCTTTTTCGTCTTTCTTTTTTAAGGGTATGGGCAGTATATTCGTCCCTTCTTGCAGGAAGCGGATATTTTTTTACCTTTACTCTTTTCGGTGATAAAATTTATAAGAATTATACGAGTGATAAAATTGTTGTAGCACTTATTTGTCACGGGATACTTCTTTTTATTGGACTCAGTCAGATTTCATTTAAAAAATTTTCAAAATATTCGGGATGGATTTTGACTTTAGGGCTTTGCATTTGCATCTTTCACGCACTTAATATGAGCAGTGTTGCTGTAAATCTCAGAGGGGTATTTATGTACGAACTGATTTTTGGCTTTGCCGCCATTGACCTTTTTGGTAAAATAATACTGCCCATTTATTATTTTGTGGTTTTTGCGGTTTTCTCTGTTTCTTTAAGTGCTTTTTATAAACTAAATGAAATTTTCGCAAAAAAATAGTCCGTGATGGTTTATCAAGGACTATTTTATATTTAATTAAACCTTTATATATCCCAGTGCCTCAAGGACCGAGAAGCCTAAAATAAGAATTATGCAAACTGGAGCAATATAGCGGATAACAATGGTGAAAAGTTTTTTGCCGCTGAAGTTGCCTGAAATTTCGGCTTCTTCAATAAGTGCTTTGGGTTTTATTACGTAGCCTACAAATATACAGGTCAAAAGAGCAACAATAGGCATAAGAAAGCTGTTGCTTATAAAGTCGAAGAAATCAAGGAAGCTGAAGCCTATAAGTTTCACGCTGTCCCATACACCTTTTACACCATTGCCCAGAGCAGAGGGGATACCAAGAACTATACAAACAAAAAACACCAAAAGACAGGCAAGTTTACGGTTTAACTTTGTTCTGTCACAAACAAAAGATACTACCGTTTCCATAAGAGAAATGGAAGAGGTAAGTGCGGCAAAAAGTACCATAACAAAGAAGAGGATGCCTATAATGGTTCCGCCGGGCATATTATCAAACACCTTGGGGAGAGTCATAAACATAAGACCTGCACCCTTGTTAATATCTGATGCACCTGAGAAGGCAAATACGGCAGGAACAACCATAAGACCTGCAAGAAAAGCCACGCCTGTATCAAAAATTTCAACCTGATGAACAGCAGAGGAAACATTAACTTCCTTTTTCATATAAGAGCCGTAGGTAATCATAATTCCCATTGCAAGACTCATGGAATAGAAAAGCTGTCCCATAGCCGCAAGAACAGTAGTAAAGGAGAATTTTTTAAAGTCGGGGACAAGATAGTATTTAAGTCCTTCCATAGCACCGGGCATACAAATTGTGTATATGGCAATAAATAAAATAAGTACCACAAGGGCAGGCATAAGTATTTTGCTTACCTTTTCGATACCCTTTTCAACACCTAAAAGAACTATAACTGCAGTTATGGCAAGGAATACCAGGAACCAACCGATAGGCTGACCTATTTGGCCCATATAGTTGACAAAATATCCGTCATCTGCCGTTGCTTTTGCACCGCCCGAAATAAAAGCAATAAAATATTTAATAATCCAACCGCCTATTACCGAGTAATAGGGAAGAATTATAACGGGCACAAGGGCAGCAAGCCAACCTACAAATGACCATTTTTTATTAAGTGTGCTAAAGGCTTTGATAGCACTTTGTCCCGTTTTTCTGCCTATAAGAATTTCGGCACAGGAAAGTGCAAATCCGAAGGAAATAACCAGTATAAAATAAACAAGCAGGAATATACCGCCGCCGTATTTAGCTGCAAGATAGGGAAAACGCCATATATTTCCAAGTCCTACCGCACTTCCGGCAGTAGCAAGAACAAAGCCTAACTTTCCCGAAAAGCTGCTTCGATTCTCATTCATAATCTCTCAAACCTTTCAAATTAATAATATAGTAGTATTATGACATATATTGCCATAAAAAGCAAGAATAAAAACCGAGAAGATTTTGTCTTCTCGGCTTTTGATTAGAGCTTATCTACGTCCTTGTCGGTGATGATGTGGAAACCGTTTGCCTCAAGTGCGTTTTCTGCCTTTTGGTTATCGGCAACACGCATTACTAAATAAGCGTGTTTTTCGGTTCTGGTCATAAAGGCGTAAAGATATTCCATATTTATATGGTTTTGGTCAAGCACCTTTAAGGCAACCGATAGTTTTCCGGGTTCATCTCCTATTTTAACACCTACAACGTCGGTGGTTTTAATAAGATAGCCTTCACCCTTTAAAGTGTTAAGCGCGGTTTCGGTATCATTTACAATAAGACGGAGAATTCCGAAATCCTCGGTATCGGCAATCGAAAGGGCACGGATATTAACATTATGAGCTGCAAGGGTTTCGGTTATGGAAACGAGAGCACCTTGCTCATTCTGAACAAAAACTGTAAGTTGTTTTAATGACATAAACTTTTCTCTCCTTTAATGTAATTTTCTCTTGTCGATAACGCGTACAGCCTTGCCTTCGCTTCGAACAATACTTTTGGGAGGAACAAGATGAACGGCAGGGTTAATACCAAGCATAAGCTTCATAGAATTAGAAAGCTTCTTTTCGAGAGCGGTAATACCGCTTACAGTATCGGTAAACTGGTCGGGATTCATTTCAACGTTAACATCGAATGTGTCGGTGTTGCCTACTCTGTCAACGATAATCTGATAGTTAGGTTGATAGCCCTCGTTCAAAAGTACCGTTTCAATTTGGCTTGGGAAGACATTTACACCGCGAATAATAAGCATATCGTCGGTTCTGCCCATAGGCTTAGCCATTTTGATAAAGGTTCTTCCGCAAGAGCACTTTTTGCGGCTTAGTACACATATATCACGGGTTCTGTAACGAAGGAGAGGGAATGCCTCTTTATCAAGAGCGGTAAATACCAGCTCACCCTTTTCACCTTCGGGAAGAACTTCGCCTGTATCGGGGTCAATAATTTCGGCTATAAAGTGGTCTTCATTTACGTGCATACCGGTTTGCTCACAACATTCAAAGGAAACACCTGGACCGCTTGTTTCGGTAAGACCGTAAATATCGTATGCTTTAATACCTAAATCGTTTTCAATATTCTTTCTCATTTCCTCGGTCCAGGGCTCAGCACCGAAAATACCTGCCTTTAAAGGAATCTGGTCGGGGGTATAACCCATTTCCTTAAGGGTTTCAGCAATATATGCTGCATAGGAAGGAGTGCAACAAAGAATAGTAGCATTAAGGTCGGTCATAAACTGAATCTGTCTTTCGGTAAAGCCTGAAGACATAGGCAAAGTAAGACAACCAACCTTATGAGAACCGCCGTTAAGTCCCGGTCCGCCTGTAAACAGACCGTAGCCATAAGCCACCTGACAAACATCTTCTTTTGTGCCACCTACGGCAACTATAGCTCTGGCACAGCAGTCTTCCCATAAATCTACGTCCTGCTGGGTGTAGAAAGCAACTACACGCTTACCTGTAGTACCGGAGGTTGACTGAATGCGTACACAATCCTTTAAAGGAGCACCCAAAAGACCGTAGGGATATGCATCTCTTAAATCGGCTTTGGTTAAAAAGGGGAGTTTGTGTAAATCCTCAATACCGTTAACGTCTTCAGGTTTTACACCCTTTTTGTCCATCAGGTCGCGGTAATATGCAACGTTTTCATAAACGTGCTTAACCTGTTTTCTTAGTTTTTCTGACTGAAGCTTTTTGATTTCTTCAATCGGCATTGTTTCCAGTTCTTTTTGATAATAGTTTTGTTCCATTTGCAATCATCCTTTCTGCTATTTTTATTAGGTACAAATTCGAAATACAAAAAACAAAAAGTCCCCTGTATCCCGATAAAGAATACAGAGGACGAGAAAATCGAAATCCCGTGGTACCACCTCAGTTCGCCGTTATCTCGCAATAACGACCTTTTCAGGTACTAACATACCTTAGTTCTGTTACGGGAACACCCGTTGCATCCTACTTAAAGATATCCTTTGTTCAGTGCACTGCTAACAGAATGAATTCAAAATGGAGGTCTTCATCGTCTTGCACCAACCGACAACTCTCTTTAGATTTCTTCCAAGTTTACTTATTTCTGCTCATCGCATTTAAAACGTGTTTTTACACGCTGATTTATTTTAACACGGCAATTTAAAATTGTCAATATTTTTTTGTTAGTTTTCGTATCCCAGTTCAAATGCTTTTTTGTTCATTTCAATAAATTTGGGGGCTACTGTGTTTTCAATGGCCTTTATCCAATTATCATATGGAATATCGAAATGTTTAGCGGCTTTTCCCATTAAAACAATGTTAACAGCCTTGCTTGAACCTGCTTTTTCGGCTAAAGAAAGAGCATCAAGGGCTTCAACAGAAACACCTTTACCGGTAAGTTCGCTAAGAACGTCAGCAGGGTACTTCTGGGCACCGATAATTACGGGCATAGGGTCAATCTGCTGAGTATTTACGACGATTTTGCCGTCTTTTTTAAGGAATTTTGCATAACGTGCAGCTTCAAGCTTTTCAAAAGAAATAATAATGTCGGCTTCACCTTCGGCAATAATAGGGGAATAAACCTTTTCGCCAAAGCGAACATAGGTTACAACGCTGCCTCCGCGCTGACTCATACCGTGGACCTCACTAACCTTTACGTCAAAGCCTTCGTCCATAAGAAGTCTGCCGAGAATTTTTGAGGCAAGAAGACTTCCCTGACCGCCTACGCCAACTATCATAACACTTTTAGTCATTTTTACGCCCTCCTTAAACTATAGCATCGAATGCACAAAGCTGTTTACATACACCACAGCCAACGCAAAGGGTGGTATCAATTTTTGCCTTGCCGTCTTTAAGACTAATAGCAGGGCAACCCAGCCCCATACAGCGTTTGCAGGATTTACATTTGTCTGCATCCACCTTTAAGGGAGCTTCGTGTTTAACCGATTTAAGAAGCACACAGGGTCTGCGTGAAATAATAACCGAAGGCTCCTTAGCACTTAGTTCTTCTTTAACTGCAATTTCACAAGCCTTTAGGTCATAGGGGTCAACAACCCTTACTCTGTTTATGCCGAGTGCCTTGCAAAGAGCCTCTAAATCAACCTTTGCGGCAGGGTCGCCCTTAATATTAAAGCCTGTAGTGGGGTTCTGCTGATGACCTGTCATACCCGTAATAGAGTTATCGAGGATAATTACGGTGGAGTTTGTCGCATTATATGCAACGTTTACAAGACCTGTCATACCCGAATGCATAAAGGTGGAGTCGCCGATAACAGCAACGCTTTTCTTTTCGGCATCTTCTCCTCTTGCAGCATTAAAGCCGTGAAGTCCCGAAACAGAAGCACCCATACAAAGTGTGGAGTCCAGAGCATTAAGGGGAGCAACAGCACCTAAAGTATAACAACCTATATCACCCATAACGGTAATTTTGTTTTTAGAAAGGGTATAGAACATACCTCTGTGGGGGCAACCTGCACACATCATAGGAGGACGGGCAGGAATAACGCTGTCGGCAGAAACCGAGTATTTATCCTCTTTGCCGAATGCCTTAGCGATAGTGCTTTGAGAAAATTCTCCTAAAATAGAGAAAAGCTCTTTACCAACGCAGTCAATACCCATAGCTTTAACCTGATTTTCGATAACAGGGTCAAGCTCTTCTATTACGTAAAGTTTTTTAACCTTACTTGCAAAATCTTTAATAAGCTTTTCGGGAAGTGGGTTGGGCATACCGATTTTAAGAATGCTGACATCCTCTCCCAAAACCTCTTTAACATATAAATAAGAACAACCGGAAGTGATAATACCGATATCTGTGTTGTTCATTTCAACCTTGTTGTAGATGCAGTCGTTTGCATACTCTGCCAAAAGAGCGGTTCTTTCTTCAACAACGGGGTGACGCTTAATAGCATTGCCCGGCATCATTATAAACTTTTGAGGATTCTTTTCATAATCCTTAAGTACGGCAGGGACTGCTTCGCCTGTCTCTACAACAGATTGGCTGTGAGCAATACGTGTGCACATACGAAGAAGTACGGGGGTGTCAAATTTTTCAGAAAGAAGGAAAGCGGATTTCGCAAAATCATAGGCTTCCTGAGAATCACTGGGTTCAAGCATAGGAACCTTGGAAGCGATAGCATAGTGGCGTGAATCCTGTTCATTCTGTGAAGAATGCATAGCGGGGTCGTCGGCAACGCATATTACCATACCCCCGTTTACACCTGTATAGGAAAGGGTGAAAAGGGGGTCTGCGGCAACGTTTAAGCCAACGTGCTTCATGGCACAGGCACTTCTTGCACCTGCAAGACTTGCACCAAAGGCAACCTCACAGGCAACCTTTTCGTTAGGTGCCCATTCGCTTTTTAAATCGTCATATTTAGCTAAAAATTCGGTAATTTCGGTGGAAGGAGTACCGGGATAACTTGAAACCACTCCCAAACCGCCGTCATGCAGACCTGCGGCAACTGCCATATTGCCTATCATAAGTTTTTTCATATTATATGTACCTCTTTTTAAGATTTGTTCTGTGAATCAACAAGACCTTCTGCACCGTAGATTTTGCGGAGCTTGGGTTTTTCGATTTTGCCTGTGGGATTACGGGGAACGTCGGCAAAAATTATTTTTCGCGGACGCTTATAACGGGGCAGAGCCATACAGAATTCATTTATTTCATCTTCTGTGCAGGTCATATCCTTTTTGATTTCAATAATGGCGGCGGCAATTTCACCCAGTCTGACGTCGGGAAGTCCGATTACAGCAACGTCCTTGATTTTTTCATAACCAGAAAGGAAGTTTTCTATCTGTACGGGATAGAGGTTTTCACCGCCGGTAATAATAACGTCTTTCTTTCGGTCAACAAGATAAATAAAGCCGTCTTCATCCTGCATTGCCATATCTCCTGTATATAGCCAACCATCCTTTAAGGAATCGTTGGTAGCCTTTTCATCTCTGTAGTAACAGGTCATAACACCGGGCCCTTTAAGACAAAGTTCACCTACATCGCCCTGTTTTACGGTTTCGCATTCGGGAGAAACTATCTTGATTTCCCAACCGTAACCGGGGATGCCGATAGCACCTACCTTATGTACGTTTTCAACACCCAGGTGAACTGCACCGGGACCAATAGACTCACTAAGTCCGTAGTTTGTATCGTACTGATGGTCGGGGAATATTTCAAGCCAACGCTTAATAAGGCTTTGAGGAACAGGCTGAGCACCTATATGCATCAGTCTCCAGTTAGAAAGGTCATAATCTTTAAGGTTTATTTCACCACGTTCAATAGCGTTTAAAATATCCTGAGCCCACGGAACCAGCAGCCATACGATAGAACATTTTTCGCTGCTTACCGCTTCTAAAATACTCTTTGACGCAGTACCTTTAAGAATAACGGCTTTTCCTCCTACCAGCAAACTTCCAAACCAATGCATTTTAGCACCGGTATGATAAAGGGGAGGAATGCACAAAAAGCAATCATCTTTTGTTTGTCCGTGGTGTGCCTGTTCAACTCTGCAGGAGTGAATAAGACTTCTATGTTTATGTAAAATAGCCTTGGGAAAGCCTGTAGTGCCCGAAGAAAAATAAATTGCGGCATCATCTTCCTCGGTAAGAGTACATTCGGGAAAACTTGAGGAAAACTCGCTTATAAGGTCGTTATAGTCGTCGGCAAAATCGGGACAGCCGGAACCTAAATATATAAGGGTACATTTCTTGCTGATTTTTTCTGCAACTGCTTCTACACGTCCTACAAATTCATTGCCGAAAATAAGTACATCTGCTTCAGCAAGGTTTAAACAGTAATCGATTTCGTCAGAGGAATAACGGAAGTTAAGGGGAACGGCAAGAGCACCTGTCTTTAAAATTCCAAAATAAATGGGAAGCCAGTCGATGCAGTTCATTAAAAGTATAGCAACCTTTTTGCCATTGCCTATACCATTGGCGGTAAGCATATTGGCAAGACGGTTTGCTTTTTCGTTAAATACTTCCCAACTGATTTCTCTTCTGTAGTGTTTTTTATTGGTGGGCTGAACAAGTTCATATTCATTCCAGGTTAGTTTTCGTGTTTCGGGCTGGTCGGGATTTATCTCAACAAGCGCCGTGTCATTGGCAAATTCTTTTGCGTTTTTTTCCAGTAGGTGAACGATAGTCATTATATAAACCTCTTTTTATTAATATATAAAGACTTTAACACTTTAAAGCGTGTTTGTCAACAAGAAAATAGCGGAAAAATCAAAAATTAAGGATTATTGGCACTTTTTTAAAAAAATTTTTCATTTTCACTTGACAAATCCGCTTTAAAGTGTTAAAGTGATAACATAAATTTTTCGCTTTAAAACTTTAAAGCGAAAAAGGGGAGACTGAATAATGAGTAATACTATTTTAATTACCATACCTATGCTGATACTTTTCTTTGGCCTTATGATAGGTGTGGGACTTTACAGCAGAAAGAATGCCACCAATGTTGAGGGCTTTGTACTGGGCGGCAGAAATGTAGGCCCGTGGCTTACTGCCTTTGCCTTCGGAACGTCATATTTTTCTGCCGTAATATTTGTTGGATATGCAGGGCAGTTTGGCTGGAATTTCGGTCTTGCTTCTACTTGGATAGGCCTTGGAAATGCATTTATAGGTTCTCTTCTTGCTTGGTCGGTTCTTGGAAGAAGAACAAGGGTAATGACTCAGCATTTAGGCAGCAAAACTATGCCCGACTTTTTTGAAAAGCGTTATGACAGCAAAAAATTAAAGGTAATTGCATCCTTTATAGTATTTGTATTTCTTATTCCATATACCGCTTCTTTATATAACGGACTTTCTTCACTTTTTAATAACGTATTTAATATTGATTACTGGGTAATAGTTGTAGCAATGTCGGTTCTAACGGGAATTTACGTTCTTTTCGGCGGATATATGGCTACGGCAATCAACGATTTTATTCAGGGAATCATAATGCTTGTGGGAATAATAGCCGTAATTGCTTCGGTGCTAAGTAAAAACGGCGGCTTTAATGCGGCAACAGAGAACCTCGGCATAAAAGCAGGAACAGAATATACTTCTATGTTCGGACCGAACCCCGTTTTCCTGTTCTTTGTTATAGTTTTGACTTCGCTGGGCACCTGGGGACTTCCTCAAATGGTGGGTAAATTCTATTCCATAAAAAACGAAGATGCTATTAAAAAAGGTACTGTAATTTCTACCGTTTTTGCTATAGTAGTTGCAGGCGGCTGCTACTTCCTGGGCGGTTTCGGAAGACTATATGAGCCGACTGTCAAAAACGGCAAAGTGCTTTTTGACTCCATTATCCCCACAATGATGAGCGATTTACCTGCTGTTATAGTGTCTTTAGTTATAGTGCTTGTTTTATCGGCTTCAATGTCAACCCTTTCTTCCCTTGTTTTAACATCGGCTTCAACCCTTACATTAGACGTTGTTAAACCATTTGCAAAAAAAGAAATAAGCGAAAAGAAAAGCATACTTATAATGAGAATATTTATTGTTTTCTTTATAGTTATATCTGCTGTTATTGCAATACTGAAGGATTCAATATGGAGTGATTCGGTATTTATTCCGCAGATGATGGGCGTTTCCTGGGGTGCTTTGGCAGGTGCATTTCTTGCTCCGTTCCTTTATGGATTATATTGTAAAAAAACCACCAAAGCAGCAGTGGTATCCAGTTTCGTTTTCGGTGTAGGTTTGGAAATAGTTCAGCTTTTAATCGGTGTTGGGCTTATAAATGTAGCCAATATTCCCGTTTTAAGTTTTGTGTTCACCAATTCCTTATATTCAGGTGTGTTCGCAATGGTGGGCGGATTGGTTGTTGTTCCTGTTGTAAGCCTGTTTACAAAAAAGACACTTCCCGAAAATATAGAAGAAAAATTCAGTTGCTACCAGCATACCGTAGTCACAAATATAAAGGATTCCTTAGGTTAACATAAAAGAACTTCTCTTATACTTAGAGAAGTTCTTTTTTATTGCTTTTATAGGTTGTTTATGGTAGAATATTAAGAAAGAAAGTCAAAAACAAGTGAATAGTAATCTTTAAGGGTTTCGCCTGAAGAAAAGAAAATATTATGCTTTGCACAAGGCACCGTAACAAGAGTGGAATTTTTTATAAGTTTAGAAAGTTTTGAATGAAATTCGTTTTTGACCACCGTTTCGTTTTCCGCACTTATTATAAGAACCTTTGATTTTATTTTATTTAACTGTTTTTTTCTCATAATTTTAGTCTGAACGGCAAGGGCATACCACATCCATTTGTTAGTAGCGGCGGCAGATTGATATTCCTTTCTGCTTTTTCTTATTTTCATAGTAGCACTAAAACGGGAGTAAGAGGTGTCAAGAGTATCGCTTATCTTTACGTCGGGGTCAAATTTTCCCGCAAAAACGAAGGGTTTTTTCCACCCCAAAAACAGACCGTGAAGTCCTACCATACACATAACGGGCAATCTGGGAACGTCTTTGGTTTTAGGGCTTATCATGGGTGAGGAAAGTACGGCTTTTTGTATATTTTCACTATGTTTCATCATATAAAGAAGTGCAACGGCACCTCCCATAGAATGTGAAAACAAATGTATGGGGAGGCCTTTCCCCTTAACCTTTACCAGTTTTTCTATGACAAATTCAAGGTCTTTAACATAACTATTAAAGGAATTAACGTGAATAAGGGTTAAATCCTCTGCTTCACGATAGGATAATCCGTGACCTCTCTGGTCGTAAATAAATACGTTAAAATTCAGCCTTAAAAAATAAGCTACGGTTTCACGGTATTTGGGAGAAAATTCGGTAAATCCGTGAAGTATTATAATGTTTTTGGTCGCCTTTTTTTGAAGGTAACATTCACAGTAAAGTTTTTTATCATCAAAGCTTTCAAGATAAACAATTTCTCTTTTGGCTTCCAGCTCTTTTTCAAAAATCGGCATTTTTTCATTATACTGTTCTTCGTTTAAAATTTCGGGATAGTTAGTTTTCATATTCACACTCCAAATATTTTTTATTAAAGAAGGGAATAATAATGGTATCTTTAAATAAGAAATCTTCGAACAGGATATGGAAAACCATTATTATTTCATTTTTTGCATTTATTATTATATCACTAACTTTAACAAAAGTCATTTATGATTTTACATTTAGTCGGTATGATGTATCGGCACCTATACCCGCAAGTCTTTCGGATTTTATAGATAAAAGGCGTGAAATGTCTTTTAAAAGCGGAGATAATAACCTTTGCGGATATTTTTACGAGGGTAATTTAAATTCACTTGTTGTATTGGTGACTGGATATAAAGCCGTGGCTGACGATTATATATGGCAGATAAAGGAGTTAAACGATAAAGGCTATGGTGTTTTTACCTTTGATACAACAGGATATTTAAAAAGCGAGGGTAAGGATGCAAGAGGCTTTGCACAAACCGTTTATGACCTTAAAGGTGCTCTTGATTTTTTGGAAGATAATAACCGTTTCGGCTATGAAAATATATACCTTTTGGGACATAGCCGCGGTGCCTACGCCGTTTTAAGTGTCCTTGACGATGGATATGATATAAAAGCGGCTGTAAGCGTTAGCGGTGTAAACAGCAGTATGGAGGCAACAATTCAGCCCGTTGCCGATAAGGTCAGATTTCTATCCTATATTAATTATCCTTTTTTGTGGCTTTATCAAATAACTCTTTTTGATAAAGAAACCCTTAATACTAAAGGGGCAGAGAATATTATAAATTCCAATATTCCTGTTTTGGTGGTACAGGGTGAAAATGATAACACCTATCCCAAAGAAAAATATTCCGTGTTTTCGCATATTGAAGAAGAAAACGAAAAGGTCACTCTTTTGGTTATGGACCAAGAGGGAAGTGACGGACATACAAATCTTTTGTTTGAAGCAGACGGCACTGCTAATGATAGATTACTGGAAAATATCGATAGTTTTTTTAAAAATCAGGGGGAAGTTGAATGAGTGTTGTGGTAATACCTGCTTATCAGCCCGATGATGAGCTTATTAGGCTTGTCAAGGCGCTTTCTAAGCAGAAATTTTCCATACTTATAGTGGATGATGGCAGCAGTTGTTCCTGTAACGAAGTTTTTAATGCGGTAACACCCTTTGCAAAGGTTGTTCATTCAAAAGAAAACGAAGGTAAGGGTGCGGCACTAAAAAAAGGTTTTTCTTTACTAAAAGAATTGTTTCCCGAAGAAGAATATATTATAACAGCAGATGCTGACGGTCAGCATAGGGTTGAAGATATTATCCGTGTCAGAGAAAAACTGGAAAGCGGCAATGATTTCGTTTTAAGTGTAAGATATCTTCAGGGGAAAATCCCATTCCGTTCTAAATTCGGAAATGTGCTCTCCCGAATAGTTTATACTATACTTACGGGACACTATTTTGACGATAATCAGTCGGGACTTCGGGGCTTTCACAAAAAGCATATTGATTGGCTGTTAAAGGTTAAGGGCGATAAATATGACTACGAAATGAATATGCTGTGCTTTGCCGATAAGCAGGGCATAAAAATAGCCACAATGCCTATAAAGGCGATTTACATAGACGGCAATAAAAGTTCTCACTTTAATCCCGTTAAGGATACGGTCAGAATATACAAAAGACTGTTTTCAAGTCTTTGGCCCTCCCTTGTAAGCGTTTTAATTATGCTTTTGGCATTTGCTTTCATTTCGGTGTGTTTTTCTTATAGTCAGGCTTACGTGGCAGTACCCTTTGTTGTTGTGGTGTCAACCCTGATATCAATTTTTTTGCAACGCTTTGTTGTGTTCAGAAAAGTTATTTATAAAGACTATTTCAGAACCTTGCTGTTCGGAGCTATACGAGCCAGTGCATATACGGGAATTATAAAACTTATTGGTGCATTTACTCAGGCAATACCTATTTTTATGTTGCTTTTTTCAGGAATGTTACTTGCACTTTTGGTAGAATATCAGATACATAAGATTATGCACAGAATAATGTGGATAGGCTGATAAGGATAAATTTACCGACCGCTTCAGCGGTCGGGGTTTTATTTTTCCATAACCTTTTTTATTTTTTCTCTGAAACCTGCTTTTTCAAGTCTTAATAACTGTTCAATACAGGAAACAACAGTATCTTCTACAGCACAGCCGTGCATTTTGATAACGGTTTTTTCGGTGCCTAAAAATGTTGCACCGCCACGGGCGTTATAGTTAAAGGTATGATTTATATAGTGTGAAATTGCTTTAATAAGTGGGTCGTCGCTGCGGTTTTCTCTTTCAGCCATTTGGTCAACTATTCCCTTTGCAACAAGACCTGCACTTTCGGCACATTTAAGAATAATATTGCCCGAAAAACCGTCGCTTATAACTACGTCGGCATAGCCTGTTACAAGGTCGCTGCCTTCCATATTTCCTATAAAATTAATGGGCAATTCTTTTATAAGCGAATAGGCTTCTTTAACCAGTTCATTGCCTTTGCCTTCTTCCTTGCCTACCGATAAAAGAGCAACTCTGGGCTTTATATCGGGAGATACACATTCTTTAAAGGCGTTGCCCATAAGAGCAAAACGGACAAGGTCGTGGGGTGTGCAGGCTATATTTGCACCGCAATCAACAAGACAAACAAGTTTTCCGTTATAAAGTGGCAGGTCAGAGGAAAGAGCAGGGGTACGAAGCCCCTTTATAAGACCTAAATGACGGATAGAGCCGATAAGTAAAGCACCTGTGCTTCCGGCACTGAGCATACCGATGCAATCGTCATTATTTTTTAGATTTGTAAGAGAAAGTACCATAGAGCTTTTTTCTCTGCCGCTAAATACAACCCGAGGATCTTCATCGTTTTTAATGTAATCGTCGGTATCAATTATTTCAATACGGGGGTTTTCGCCGGTAACTGAAGTAATAACCTCTTTGTTTCCTACAAACAAAACATTAAAACCGTCGTATTTATCCATCGCTTTTAAAGTGCCTTTTATAATGGGGACGGGGCCGTTGTCGGCACCGTAAATATCAATTATTATTTTATTCAAAGCAATTCCTCTTATTCTATAGCGAAAATATAGCGGTAAACGTCTTGATTGCCTTCAATAAAGCCGATTTCAATAAGGGGAAATTCTTCTTTGAACATTTCTTCAAGACGGCTTACCTCTTCCTCATCGGCACCCTTACCGTAAAATGCGGTAACTACCTGTTTTTCATCTATGTCGGGAAGTTTTCTGAAAAGTTCCATAGCGGCTGTTAACGGGTCGTCAACCGAAGCGTAAACGGTGTCGCCTTCAAGTCCCATCCAATCACCCTTTTTAATTTCAACACCGCTTATAAGTGCATCTCTTGTAGAGGTGGTTACATAGCCTGTTTCTACGTTATCAAGACAACAGGTCATATCCTCAATAAGCTGTTCAACCGTGTTAACCGAAAGGTCCATCATCGAAAGGGCAGAAAAGCCTTCGGCAAGAGATTTAGTTTTAATAACCCGTATATCACAGTCATTGTAAAGCTGGGCGGCCTGAAGGGCTGTAAGAACTACGTTTGAATCGTTGGGAAGAACAATAATATGCTCGGCATTTGTCTTTTTAAAGGCTTCAATAAAGTCTTCGGCACTGGGATTGTTTGTTCTTCCACCGTCAATAATTACGTCAACGCCGATTCCGGTAAAGAAACTGCTAAGTCCTTCTCCCGTTGCCGTTGCAACTATAGCGAATTTCTTTTTTTCTTTTTCTTCATTTTTTATTTCGCTGTGCTGAACCGACATATTTTCTATTTTTACGGTAACAAGTTCACCGAATTGACGAACGTGAGCAATAACCGTTTCGGGAGAAAAGGTGTGAACGTGTACCTTTACAAGACTTCCATCCTGAACCGTTACTACAGAATCACCGAGTTGACCCAGTTTTTCAGTAAGGGCAGAAAGAGAAAAGGCATCAATATCGGTTTTTGCCTTTAAGAGCTGAAGTATAAATTCGGTACAGTAGCCATATTCAAGAACGCTGTTTTCGTCAAAGGCAGAAGAGAGAACAAATTCGTTTGAAGCCTCAAAAACCTCGGTATCGTCGATTTCTTCACCCTTAAGTGCAGAAAACATACCTTCAAAAATCAAAACAAGTCCCGCACCGCCGCTGTCTACGACCCCCGCTTCCTTTAAAACGGGCAAAAGCTCAGGAGTGTGCTTTAAAGAACGGTGTAGTTCTTCAATAAGTAAAGTAAAAAGGCTTTCAAAATTGTCAAAATTTTGTAAGTTTAAGTAGTCGCTTGCCTCACGGATAAGGGTGAGAATAGTGCCTTCTGTGGGAACGGCAACAGCATTATAGGCATATTCCTTTCCGCACTCAAAGGCGGATTTAAAGGAGTTAAAATCAAAAGAAGTGATATTTTCGCTTCCTTTTGCAATGCCTCTTATAAACTGAGAAAGAATTACGCCTGAATTACCGCGTGCCGAAAGAAGACAGTTATGGGAAAACAGAGCCATCATTTCTTCAATAGAAGAAAAATCGCCTTTTGTTCCCGCCACTCCGCCTTCTATGGTCATTGTCATATTCTTTCCCGTATCGCCGTCGGGAACAGGAAAGACGTTTAACTGGTCGATTACCGCCATATTACGTTTAAGGTTAAGGTAACCGCCCTTCAACATATTCTGCCAAAGAGAAACGTCAATAGAATTGAGCGTCATAAATTAATCATCGCCTTTTATGGTAACTTCTTGGCCAAAGCAGAATGCAATTATGGTTCCGGGGCCAACACAGGAACCTACTATGGGAGCAATATATCCAATGTGACAACCTGCAAAGGGAATTTGCTCCATAGCTAAATCCTTAAGCTGAACAGCACTTTCTTCATCATCGGCATGGGATATATAAAGAATCTGGTCTTCGGGTTTTTCTACAACCTCGGCAAGATATTCAACTATAGCACGTTTTGCATTAAGGGAACCCTTTGCCTTTTTGAAAGCATAATTCTGACCGGCGGTATCGGAAATAATAATAGGCTTAACTCCGAAAAGATTTCCAAAGAATGCCTTTGAAGCCTTAACTCTGCCTGCTCTACGCAGATATTCAAGTGTATCACAGGTACCTGCCTGATTCATTTTAAGTCTGTTTTCGGTAAGCAAAGAGGCTACTTCCTCTGCAGTTTTGCCTTCAGCCCTAAGCTGTGAAGCCATAATGGCAAGTCCGCCCTGACCGAAGGAACTGATAAGGGAGTCAACACAGTAAATTTTGTTATTTGGATATTCTTCCATAAGCTCTTTAGCAATAAGGGTAGCAAGATTATATGAACCCGAAAGAGCAGAGGAACAGGATATGTAAAGAACATCCTTGCCTTCTTTAAGATATGCAGAGAATTTATCAACAAATACCTCTCTGGGCACCTGAGTGGTTGTAACACGGGTACCATTTCTCATAAGGTCATAAAATTCTTTTGGAGAATGATACTGCCAGTCCAGCATTGCAGGATATTCCTTATCATCTATAACATAGTTCATATAAACGTAATCTATGTCATATTTAGCACGGACTTCATTATTAAGGTCACAGGTAGAGTCAGAAATAATTGCAAAATTCATTTTAGGTTCCTCCCATTATTTGTTCTTTTGGCTTTCAATAATTTTTTCCATAATGTCTTTTTCGCAGACCATATCTTTGCTGGTGGGTCTGCCTTTATAGAATGCGGCGCAAAGACCGGGACCTATAGTTGCACCGCAAGCAGTACCTACGGTGTTTAAAATGATTTCTTTGGGATTAAATCGCTCTTTGATTTTATCACGCAACAGCTTGGCGGCAGCCTCTCGGTTAGTGTGAGCCACAAAAACCGTCTGATTTTCAATATCAACAGCAGTTTGTTTCATATATTCCAAAAAAGCGTCAATAGCATCTCGCTGTCCCTTAATTTTGCCGATAACCTCACTCATTCCGTGCTGGTTAAAGTCGGCAATAATATTAAGGCCTACCATTTGACCGAATAAGGCTTTAAAATTGCTGACCCTTCCTGTTTTTACGAGGAAGAAAAGGTCATCCATAGAACCTATCTGGTGAATTGTATGTTTTGTTTCGTTAATGTAATCGGCAACCTCTTCAATAGAACAGCCTTCAGCCTGCTTTTTACTTGCTTCCATTATTAAAAGAGCAAGAGCGGTTGAATATCTCATAGAGTCAATACAAATAATTTTTCTGTCGGGATATTTTTCCATTAAGTCGCTTGCAACCTTTACGTTATTTTCGTAAATGGAAGAAAGACCTGAAGAAAGAGAAATAGATAAAATATCTTTACCTTGCTTTAAATACTTTTCAAAAACCTCGTAAACCTCGCCTACCAAGGGGGTTGCGGTTTTATAAAGAGCCTTTCTGCCCTTCATAGAGTCATAATAATCTTTTGCCGATATATTTTCCCAGTCAAGAGAAGAAAGTTCTTCCTTTCCGTCGGGATAATAAAGAATACCGTGCAGATAGTCAGGAATATTATATTTTTCTCGTAAATCTTTTGTTAAATCACAAGAAGTGTCGGGAATAATAACAAACTCGCTCATAACATTTCTCCTCAAAAAACAATATACTTTAATATAACACATTTCGTTTCATTTTTCAACAAAATGAAACATTTTACAAAAAAAATAGTGCAATTTTCTTTGTTGTTTGGTATAATAATTAATATTAGTTTTACGGAGAGTCTATTATGTGGTGGATTTGGATTATAATTGCCCTTTTATTTATGCTTTTATCGGGCATATCGGTTATGCTTATGAAAACCGTTCCCATTGCAAAACGGGTTTATAGAGAACAGCTTGTAAAAACCGATGCTAAAAAATGGGGCAGGGTGTGTTCCTGTCCTGAAAATGAAGAACAGGTTGCTATGTGGGAAAGCGGTCTTTTATGGGCAAAAAAGAATAAAGATAAAATGGAAGAGGTTCACATAGTAAACGATTCTCTAAATCTTTACGGAGAATTTTACCGATTTAACGAAAGCGGAAAATGTGTTATTATACTTCCGGGCAGATGTGAATGTCTTAAATACTCCTACTATTTTGCTTTACCCTATGAAAATTCGGGTTTTAACGTTTTGGTTATTGATTCCCGTGCCCACGGATTAAGTGACGGCATTTATAATACAATAGGGCTAAAGGAAAGCGAAGATTTACTTGCTTGGACAAGATTTATTATAGAAAAGTACTCGGTTAATGAAATTTATTATCACGGAATTTGCGTGGGTACGGCATCCTGCCTTGGTGCCTTGACAGATAATAACTGTCCTAAAGAGGTTAAAGGTCTTGTGACGGAGGGCTGCTTTACTTCCTTTAAAGAAACCTTTCTTCGTCATATGAAGGAGCTGGGACGTCCTACCTTTCCCGTACTCAGTCTTGTAATGTATTTTATAAAGAAATATGCAGGTGCAGATTATAAAAAGGTTGCTCCCATTAAACTGGTGAAAAAATTACACCAAAGAGTTCTGTTTTTATACGGTCAAAAGGATATATTTTCTATTCCCGAAAAGAGCAAAGAACTTTTTGCCGCTACTGCTTCAAAGGACAAGCAGTTAAAATGGTTTTCAAAGGGCGGACATTCCCATTTGCGTATAAATAATACTCAAGAGTATGATAAAACTATAGAGGAATTTTTAAAGAATGGTTAATGGCAGAAAATTTGCGGTATTTACAATGGATTTAGAAGACCTTACAGATACAGGCTGTATAAGGGAAAGCAATCTTCAAATTAAAGAGGATATGCTGGACGGTCTTGATGAATATATTAAGTTACTTGATAAATACGGTATAAAGGCAACACTTTTTGCGGTCAATGACGCGGCGTTGAAGGTAAAGGACAGGCTTAAAACCTATATTAAAAACGGTCACGACCTTGCTCTGCACGGCTTTGACCATGCCGCTCCCATTACTCTCCACAAAAACGAATTTAAAGAAAAGATAGGCCTTGCCAAAAAACAGCTTGAAGAAACATTTGGAGTTAAGATTACGGGTTATCGTGCTCCCTATTTCAGCCTCGATAACGCCCATCTAGAAGTACTTAGGGAACTTGGCTTTACCTATGACTCAAGTAAATTTGATTTTCCCAAAAGAACCTATGCCGCCGAAATTGATACAACCGATTTTAAAAAGATATCAGAAAATATTTTCCGTCGTTCAGGCTTTTATGAGTTTGGTATGCCCCTTAATAAATTTTTGGGGCTTAGAATTCCCGTTTCGGG
Organism: Acutalibacteraceae bacterium; assembly: GCA_045592625.1. Lineage (GTDB taxonomy): Bacteria > Bacillota > Clostridia > Oscillospirales > Acutalibacteraceae > SIG607. The sequence goes on along the minus strand of JAZNVC010000017.1, from coordinate 14,985 downwards.
CGGAGGTTATGTGAGAATAGGGGATTGGAGCTTTTTCGCCTCTATGCTCTATAATTACCTATCAAAAAATAATTACTATGTGTTTTATCTCCATCCCTTTGAACTTTCAAAGGTAAAAATGCCCCAAACGCCCAATCTTAAGGGGTATGATAAATATTATTTAAGGGCAGGAGTTAAAAGTTATCCCAGAAAAATTGAAGCCATTATAAAAATGTTGAAAAAACTTGACTATGAATTTATTACCTTCAGTGAAATGGCAAAGCGTCTTGAAAACGGAGAAAAAATGTTTGTATAAAAAATCCGAAGAAGTTTTATCTTCTTCGGATTTTTATATTGCTGTGGTTATAATAAGAGAATTTTCAAAACTGTGTGTAACATTTATATCCTTATAAGATATACTTTTAAAATCGGTTATACCTGTACCCGTCATTTTGAAATAACTTTCTTTTGCCGTCCAAATTTCAAGGATTTTTAAACATTCCTGAGTTTTGTCGGTGCATTGCTTTAAATGTTCCAAATCGCTATGGGTACATATTCTGTTTTTAAGGCGAGTATCAATAGGTCTTAATACCTCTATATCAATTCCTACGGGAGTATTATGAAAGGCTGCTGCGGCAAAGTCGCCCGAATGACTAACGCTTATATAAACGGGATTATCCTTTATATAGGGTTTACCTTTTTCATCGCGAAGAAGTACTATTTCTTCAATGTTTTTATTTAAAAGTGTTGAGGCATTTGTTTTTACAAGCCATTCAGCTGCAACGCTTAATAACTTTCCTTTTTTATGCTTTAAGGAATTTATATATTGTTTTCGCATTTGGTCCATTAGCGAAAGGCAAAGGTTGTAGTTTTCGTCACTAAAATCATTGATGTTAATTAAAAATATCTGCAATGCTTTGCCCCTCCTTGACTTTAACTGTTTTTGCATATATAATAATTACGATTATAATGTAACTGTAATTATTATAGCAAATAAAGTTTATAGGTACAAGGTGCAATTATGAAGAAAATGCTTAAAAATATTATATTCGGTTCCTTAAAACAATTAAAAGAAAGTCAGCAGACTTTAAGGACTGTTTACGATATCACATTTAGTGAGCCGTCTTTTGTTATGGCAGAGGAAAATGACGGATATAAAATTACAACCTATACCTATGGTTTTGTTAAGGAAAAAATTGAAAAAACTGCCGCTGCAATTTATAGTACAGTCGGTGCAACCCATAGCTTTATTGGTCTTGCTATGGAAAACAGTATTGACTGGGTGGTTGCTTTTTGGGCTATTCTGAAAAGCGGTAATAAGCCTTATCTTGTAAATCTACGCCATCCCGACAGCCTTACCTTAAAAATTACAAATAATCTGGAAATTAAAACCGTAATTTGCGACCAGAAGGGAAATCTTCCGGTTAATTATATTGAGTTTAAAGACCTTAACGGCGGCGTTATGGAAAGCGATGAATTTGAGGATGAAATCGCCCTTGCAACTTCAGGCACCTCTCTTAGTGAAACGGTTTGCTTTTATAACGGAAAAAATATTTGTGCACAGATTTTTAATACCGAAAAAATAGTTAAGGAAAACCATAGGATTTATGCTCATTATAAAGGCAGTTTAAAGCAACTTGCTTTTTTGCCCTTTTATCACGTTTTTGGGCTGTTTGCCGTGTATTTTTGGTTTACTTTTTTTAAAAGAACGGTAGTTTTTTTAAACGATATGTCGGCAGATACCATTCTTTCTACCTGTAAAATGCATAAGGTAACGCATATTTTTGCCGTGCCTATGCTGTGGCATACCGTTGAAAAAAAGGTTTTAAAAACCGCTGAACAACAAGGAAAATCAGAAAAACTCAAAAAAGCCTTAGATTTTAGCGAAAAACTGCAGAGCATTTTGCCTATAAAAACAGGCACCTTTTTAGCAAAAAGAATCTTAAAGAGTGTTACCGATAAACTTTTCGGGGAAAGTGTTATGTTTTGTATCAGTGGCGGAAGTTTCCTAAAGCCTTCTGCCTTAAAACTTATAAATGCACTGGGTTACCCCCTTTATAACGGATACGGTATGAGCGAAATCGGTATTGCTTCGGTTGACCTTTCAAACAATATAAAGTCAAGAAATAAAAATTCTGTAGGAAAGCCTTTTACTTTTGTTAAATACAGTCTTGACAACAACTCGGTTTTAGAGGTTCAGGGAGAGTCTTTATGTTTTAAGCGTCTTAAAGACGGTAAAGAAATTTATGATAACGGCTTTTTTAATACCGGAGATATTGCCGAAATGGATGAAAAAGGAAGATATTATATTACGGGAAGAATGGGGGACACCGTAATAGGCGAAAACGGAGAAAATATTAACCCCGATATAATTGAAGCAATGTTTAACCTAAAGGACGCCTTAAATATAAGCGTTCTCGGCATTAAGGATAATCTGTCTTTGGTTGTGCAAATAAGTCCCTATTTACCTCTTAAAAAGCGAGAAAAAATGCGGCTTTATATCGAAGAAATCAATTCGAAACTACCACTGGTTTCAAGAATTAAGAGTGTTTATGTTACTAATGACGGTATAATGGCAAATCAGGCAATAAAGGTTAGCAGAAAATACCTGATAAGAGAAATAGAAAATGGAAATATTAAAATTTCACCCTTTGAAAAAAGTGAAATCGATGAAGAATCAAAATATGAAAACACCCCCCTTTTAGAAAAGGTTATAGAAATAGTTGCAAGGGTAACAGACGAAGATAAGGCAAAAATCCGGCTTGATACAAACCTGCTTGTTGACCTTGAGATTTCCAGTATCCAGTATTTTTCAATACTTTCTGCCCTTGCCGAAGAATTCGACCTTATTGCAAACAGTGAAGATAAATACTGCTACACCGTAAGAGAAATGTGTGAGTACATAGAAAGGCAGCTTTAATATATGAAGCAAAAAAAGGTAAATAAATTTTTTCTTTGGTTTGTAAAGATTACGGGTGTTGTTCCCGCCTTGCTGTTTTTTAAACCTAAAATTTACAGGGTCAGCAAGAATTCCAAACTTAAGAAGGGTATGATACTTGTTTCAAATCATAAATCTTTAATGGATTTCGTGCTGTATCTTATAGTGTTTTTCGGCAAAACTATACGCTTTTTAATGGCAGAAGTGCTTTTTAATAAAGGAAAGTTTTTTGCTGATTTTCTTTTCGCCATAGGCGGCATTTACGTAAACCGTGATGCCTGTGATTTAAGTTTTATAAAAGAAAGCGTAAACGAACTTAACAAAAACTCAAACGTTGCAGTATTTCCCGAGGGCAGACTGCCCATTGGCAATAAACCCTTCCCCTTTAAACCGGGGGTTGCCTATATTGCAACAAAAAGCAACGCACCTATTCTTCCTGTTTATACCGACGGAAAATACTCACTGTTTAAACGTGCAAGGGTGGTTATAGGTGAACCCTTTAATATAACCGATTATATTGAAGGTGAGTTGACCGAAAAGGAATATGAACGGCTAACCCTTATTATCAGAGAAAAAACCTATGCTTTAAGGGAGTATATAAAATAGTATGAAAAAAGGCTTTTTGCATTATCTTCCAATGGATACAGGGAGATTTATATACTGGCTTATGCACGGATATTACCGCTTTAAAAAGGTTGGTATCGACGGAAATAAATACAAAAATCCTACGGGTGCAGCCATAATAGTGTCCTTTCACAAAGGCTTTTCCGACCCCTTTATAATGGGAAGTATGTTCTGTAAAAGACGTCTTTATTTCCTTGCCGCCAAAGAGGTAATGTTTAATAAAACCATAGAAACCTTACTAAAGGCTATGGGCTGTATAAAAATAGACAGAAATGCTTCGGATATAGAAGCCATAAAGCAAAGTGTTGACGTCCTTAAAAGTGGAAACCTTCTCGGAATGTTCCCCGAAGGCGGTATCCATCGAGAAACAGAAGGGGATAAAATCAAGGGTGGTGCCGTGCTTATAGCTCTAAGAGCGGGTGTACCAATAATTCCGGTATATACCGAGAAAAGAAACAGTATATTTAAAAGAAAACTTGTGGTTATAGGGGAAAATTTTAACTGCAGTGATTACTGTGCAAAAAAGTTTCCGTCGGTAAACGATTTAAATACTGCCGCAAATGAGCTTTACAAAAAAATGGAGGAGTGTAAAAAGGCTTATGAACAATACATTAACTAAATTAACCGAACTTTTTGGAAATGTATTTGAAAATGAAATAGACCTGAAAGATATAAATGAAAATTCCCGTCTTATTGAGGACTTAGGTATGAATTCTATCGGCCTTTTGTATATGGCAATGGCTGTGGAGGAGGAATTTTCCATATCCTTTAAAAATGAAGACTTTTCCGTTTTGCGTACAGTGGGCGATGTAGTAGCCATTATAGAAAGCCGTATATAATCTATGGAGTGGGTAATAAAAAAGGCAAAAAAGGGTGATATAATCAGAACAAAGGTTAAATTTTATCACCATTACGGAATTTTTATTGATGAAGAAAATATAATTCAGTTTGGTTTTAGGGATAATAGCGGAATCGACCCCCAAACCATATCGGTTGTATCCACCGATATAAAAACCTTTTGCGGCTCACAGCCCTTTGAAACCGCTAAACTTTCATTAAGGGAAAAATTAAAGCGTAAAAGGGTAAATAAAATAGTTTATACGGCTCAAAATTCTTTGGGGCAAAGGGGATACAATATTTTGCATAACAACTGTGAGCACTTTGTTAACAGATGTGTTTTTGGTGAGGCAAAATCCGCCTTTTTAAACAATGCCCGTGAAGAAATAAGAGAAAAACTAAATAAAAACAAAAATTGACATAAAATAAGTTTTTTGGTATAATTAAGATATAAAATTGAAAGGAGAAAATTTTATGTTATGCAGTAAATGTTCAGCCCAAATTCCCGAAAATGCAAAATTTTGCGGGGTATGCGGTACACCTGTTCCTACTTCGTATGAGCAAGAATCATATGTACCTCCCGTAAATGAACCTATTAAGGAATATAGCGTGGCAGAAGAAAAGGAATGTCTTGATGGTTTTGCCCGTTTCTTTAAATACGAAAGATTATCTTGGAAGATAGCAGGTATTGTAACACTTGTTATTTCCTGTGTTTTTGGCTTTTTGAGTCTTGTTTTTATGATTTCAGGTGAGGAAGAATTGCTGGCCTTAGGTTTTGCATATATGCTTTATCCTATTTTATTATTACCGATTGCCATAGTAAACATAAAAATGAAAAACAGAGCAGAGCATTATATGAATATTGTTTATCATGATGCCGCCGCCGTTGAGGAACGTGCAGGAAATGTGGGTATGATTATTCTTTCATACTTTTTCAATAATATTGCACTTATTTTTATAATCATAAACTTTGTAAGAGCAAAAACCGAAAAAGATATTTTAAAAAGTGCTAAGCGCCGTCAGGAAGAATTCAAAAGAAACAATTTCTAAATAAAAAGGTTCACTTCAAATGAAGTGAACCTTTTTTATATGGAACAAACAACAGTTAAAATAATAAGAAACGAAAAGTTAAATGCCGAAAACAGTTTTATATAGTAGGCTTGTTTTTTGGGATTATGCTTTGTATATTCTCTATATGTTATAAGACTTGCAAGGGAAGCGATAAGTGTTCCCGCACCGCCGATATTAACGCCCAGAAGTAAATGGTGATAATTAGAGGTAAACTGAGAAAGCAGTATGGCGGAGGGCACGTTGCTGATAACCTGACAGGAAAGGGCAGAGAAAATAAGGGTATTTTTATTAAGTAAAAATGAGAAAAATTCTCTCACTTCTTCTATTCTTGCCATATTTCCCGAAAAGATAAAAAAGAAAACAAAGGTTAAAAGTAAAGGGTAGTCCACCTTTTTAAGTGCTGATTTATCCATAAATAAAAGCACCAAGGGGATTATTATAAGGCCTATGTAATAGGGGATACCTCTAAATACTATAGCTATGGAAAGGATGAAAAGCAAAAGATAAACGGCGGTTTTGCCTTTGGGCAGGGGTTTCGCTTCTTCTTTTATACTGATTTCTTCCTTCTTTACAAATATGATGCAGCACAGTGTTATAAGAATAACGGAAAGAGTAAAGGGCAAAGCCATAATTCCCATAAACTGCATTGTTGGAATTTTAAATTTAGAATAAAGATATAAATTTTGCGGATTGCCGAAGGGGGTTAGCATACCGCCCAGATTAGCGGCAATATTTTGCATAATAAAGGTAAAAGCCATCAGTTTTTCTTTACTTGTTTCCTTTAAAACAAAATAACCCAGCGGTAAAAATGTCAGAAGTGCCATATCGTTAGCAATAAGCATAGAGCCTATAAATGTTATATAAACCAGTGCTAAAATGCTTGAACGGGTATTTTTGAATCTTTTAACAATGAAAGCAGCAAGAGTATAGAAAAAGCGTATGTTTTTAAGGGCACATACTACCGCTAAAACACAAAAAAGACAGGTAAGGGTTTTCAGGTCAAAGTAGGAAAGATATTTTGAGTCAACGGGAACAAAAGCCATTGTTATAAGGGCGGCAATAAAGGCTATTACCATAACCGCATTGCTTAGTATGAAATTTTTTATAGGTGTAAAAGAAACTTTAAAATCTTTAAGAAAAAAGCCGTGCTTTATAACCTGAGTTGCAGCCATAATCTTCCCTCCTTTTCACAATGAGCAATTATATCATAAATAATTTTTTGTTTCTATTGACAATAATTATAAATATTTCATTATATTTTTAAAAAAATTACCGCACCTCAGCTAAAAGGTGCGGTATTTATTAATATGTAAAGGTCATTTTAAGCTTTTCGTTTTGATATGTATAGGGGATTCGTTTTTCCTCGCCGTTACTTAAAGTAACTAAAATTACCTTTTTGCGAATAGAATATGTACCTTTTATGGTTTCATAAGGCTTTTTTTCGTCCGTTTTTGTTTTGGCTTCTTTAAAACTGCCTTTACTAAAGGTCAGTTCGTATTTAACACCGTCATATTCATATTCCCAAGTACCCTCAAGGGCTTTTGAGGTTTGTGTAAGTAATTCGCCGTCAATTTTCATTTCTTCCTGTTCTTTCAGCAGTTCTTCCTGGGTTTTTCCGTCGGGAGAAATTTGCCTTGCAAGGGTTTCACCGGACTCAATATAGGTGATTTCGCTTAGTGCTATTTCCTGTTTTTCGCAGTAACCGTTTTTAGCAATAATGGTTAAAACCGCCTTGCCGTTTATGGTAAGGTCGCTTTTGTTAACTAAAAAAGCCGAAATAAAATCAACCTTTTCTCCTTTTTTTACCGTTTCTCCAAAAGCGGGATTAGAAAGGCTTGTTATTTCAAAGGGACTGTTGGCAACGGGATTGGCAGTATATAAATCATCATATTCATTAACAGAATTTACAGTAAGGGTTGCACCGCTTCCTATAGAACTGCCGCTTTGAGTAAAGTAGAAAAAGGTTACGTCCTTTTCTATAGCCTTTAAAGTATAAAGACAGTAAACCATCAGCTTATCACTTTTATAAGAATTGTTCACATAAAGACTGATATTTTCTATTGCCAGGCTTTCATAAACCTTTATTTCTTTGCTTTTACAACCGCAAACACTGGATAACATTAAGAGGAAAAGAAAAAATGCGAGAATTTTCTTAAATCTCATATTATTCACCGAACCTTACAGTTTTTGCACGGTCCAAAAAGTAGTCTTTATATTCTTTATAGTCCTTGTCTTCGCAGGTGAACTGTACCATAAAGAAAGCATCACTTGATTTATAAAGAGCAATAAGATAGTTGTAGGTTTTATTAAGCTGGGTATTTTTAAAGCTATATTCAATGTAGCTTATACCGTCCTTTTGATGTAGGGAAGGATTTTTATCACTGCAGTTATACATAACAATGTTTGCATATTGCTCAATGGTATAATCACTAAAGCCTTCCATTATATCAAAACTTTCCTTAACTACAAAAACCGCAACGGTAGCAGAATCATAGCAAGCGTAAAAGCCGTCCTGCTGACTTTCAACATAGGCTTCGTTAAGGGTGATATTAAATTCGTTTTTAGTAAAAACCTTGTTTTTAGTATCTTTAACTGCACAACCGCATAGGGTGACTATAATTATACATATTGTAAAAATAGATAATAATTTTTTCACGCTATCGCCTCCGTATGCTAACATTTTAGCATACAAAACGATAGCATACAAGATTTATTTATCTAAATCGATAAAATAATCCAATTTCCCGTTAACCGTGCGAGAAAGCCGGTCGGTTAAAACCAGTTCTTTTGGTATCATATGTTCATCTAAGTGTTTGTTGAAATACTTTTGCAATTGTTCCTTTGCATTTTTCTTATTAGCATTGCTTTTTAGCACAATATATGCTCTTGCACATTTTCCGTGAGAATGTTCATTATCTTTGATTCCCACAACCATGCATTTGTTGACAAGCGGACATTTAATAATTGCTTGTTCTATTGAATAAGGTGAAACTTTTGTGCCGTCAAAACGCACGTACATTCTTTTTATTCTCTCGCAAAAAAACAGAGCACCGTTTTCATCTACATATCCTATATCACCGGTATGCAACCACGTTTTTCCGTCGGAATGAATTTTCAAAAGTTTTTTGTTAAGAGTTTTTTCGTTATAGTATCCTTTGCATACCGTGGGACCGCATATACAGATTTCACCTTTATGACCGATTGGTAATGGTTTGTCGGTGTCTGGTTCAAATATATTAATAATTGTATTTTTAAGAGGCATACCGACGCTGCCTATTGGAGAAGGAATGACTGTTGTAGTGGCCGTAGAGGTGCTTTCCGAAAGTCCATAACCCATTACGATTGGGTTATTGCAATTACAATTTTTGAAAATATCATTTATGACATCTTGCTCTTTTACGGTCATGGTGTCGCCACCTACAATGGCGGTTTTCAAAAATGAAAGGTCGTATCCTTTGAAATTTGATTTTATGAAATATTCCCAATGAGCCGGAACTGAAATAAAATAGTTAGGCTTTTCTTTTAATAAAATGTTTTTTAGCTTTTTGGTGTTAATAAGAGGAATAAGATTTACTCTTATTCCGGTAATTAAGGGTAAATGAACTCCAATTGATACACTATAACAGGTAAAAAGAGGCATTATATTAAGAATAGAATCGCCTGCTTTTAAGGTGTTATTTGCATTTTTTTGCTGAATTACGGCGGCATTAATATTTTCGTTGGTAAGAATTATGCTTTTTCTTCCGTGGGTAGTTCCACTGGTGTAAAAATATCCAAAAATGTTATTTGTGGATGTTTGGGTAGCGGTATTTTCACCATCTATAACAGCGTTGATAAATGTATCGTAGGAAATCAAATTTTTGTTTTTTGAAACCAATAAACTTCTTCCTGTAAAAAAATCCCCAATGTGAGCAAATAGTTTTGAAAAAGCTCCTATGGAATGAGCAGGATTTATATACACAATATTACAACTTGTTATATCGTTAAATTCTTTAAGCTGAAAGTCGGGAACAAAGCATAATTTTGGAGAAAAAGTAGATATAGTTTCCTTAATCTCTTCCTTTTTGGCACGGCAGTCAAAGGCACAGTATATAGCGCCTATTTTGTTTATTGCATATATTAAGAATATGCCTTCTGGTGTTCCCGGCAGAGAAGATGCGACCACATCATCCTTTTTGATTCCATAGGCGCTTAGAGCTCGTACTATTTCGTTGATATTGTTTAGAGTTTCGCTATAGGAAAAATTTTTGCCGTAAAATGATATAGCGGTATTGTCAAGGTAATTTACCGCTTCTTTTTGGAAATACTGATATACGGATAAATTTTGTGGTATATATTCTTCATAGTAGTTTATCATTTTTTTGCCCCTTTAAGTTACATATATGTTAAGTTTACTCAATTTATGAGTAAATGTCAATACTCAAATATTGAGTATGGTACCATAATTTTGTTATTAAAACAAAGAGGGTGCTGATTATGGATTATAGAGAACGTATGAAAAATTTGAGAGAAGACAGAGATTTAACGCAGTTTGAGTTAGGGCAGGTGCTCAATAAATCCCAACAAGGATATAATCATATTGAAGCCGGTAGAGCAGAATTAAAAATAGAAGATTTGATAAAACTTTGTGATTTTTATGGAGTTTCAGCCGATTATTTTATATGTCGCACAAACGTAAAAAAACCGAGATAATGCCAATGCATCATCTCGGTTTTTAAAATATAAATTTTACTGCCTATTAATCGTTTATAATTTTTCCGTTATCGTAAATAAATGCACCTTGTCCCCATGACACAGGTTGCTTATTTTTAATGCGTTCGATATAAAAACGGCGTAAAGTGGAGTCGCTTGGAAGATTATCTGCGTTTTCATTTACTTCGCAACCAAACAATAACAATAAATGGCTGTAATCTTTGTAATCATTATAAGCAATAATTTTAAAATCATCGAAAAACTCTATTATATTAGATTTTTTGGGCAAAATTTCCTTGTGCCAAGGACTTAAAAGCCAGGATTGACAATGGAAAACAATAGGTTTTCCCTCAAATTTATCTTTAAACATCTCGGCGGCGAGTTTATATGAATTTAAAACTTCGTCATGGTCGAGACGCGTTCCTGTGGTAGGTATATGTATATTGATCTGTTTACTGCCTTTTGGTATAACGCGGTTTCCTATATAGTAATCCATACCCGTATAGGTTATCTCAAACTGTAATCTGCCAAGAGCAAAACGTTCAAGGTTATAAAATCCCGGATACCACCAAGCAACACAGGTTCCGTCAATCTTATGAATTAAACGGCACTCTGAAAGTTTATATTTAAGGTCGCGCAGAGTATGTAACCATAATTCTTCACTTAAGCCTTTTTCTTTGTAATATTCAAGAAGCGGTTTTCCCATACAAAGCAGTAAAATCATAGAGGCGGTATATTCGTGAATATCAAGGGCTTTGGCTAAAACTTTAATTGGTTCAAGATGTCGTGATGAGTTTAATTCCTTTTTATTTGCGTAACTTTCCAATAAACTTAAAAAACAAGCAGAAGCCTCGTTGTCTGCAGCAATTTTATCAAAAGCATTTAAAATGTTTTCTTGAGCATCGCAAGGAAACTCAAGCTTTTTCATTATTTCATTTAAAAAAGTTTTTTGCTTTGATAAATTTGCCATAATAGTCACCTCGAAAAATTATACAGATATAAACCTATTTAATATTTTTTGCTAACTTTTATTTTAAAACGAAGTGCTTTGGCAGTCCGTTTTCCATATGGAAAGTTTGCTCACCCTTAATAAGCGGTAAGAAATACTCTAAGGCATCCTTTGTAATACCGTTTGCTGCTTGGTTTATCCAGTCACCAGGGAAGTATTTAACGTGGTTTGCTACCTTTTCTACGTCAACCGATTCTATAACAACATTATATGGCTTGTTTTCTATGCGTTTAAAGATCATCATTTTGCCTGACTGTCCGCTGACGGCAGCATCTACGGCGGCAGCACCTATGTTTTCGGCTTCGGTAATATCGCATTTTGAGGCAAGGTGAGAAGAACAACGCTGCATAACATTTAGTTCAATAGAACGCACCTTACATTTAATATCTCTTTGGACTATTTTTTCTAATGCTTTACCTGCACCTGCAAGATATTTATGACCGAAGTTATCAACCTTACCTGATTGGAACTCGCCTATATCTTCTTCGCTTAAATTTATTCCTTCCGATACTGCAACAATAACCGAGCGATGCGCTTTTTGTACTTCCTTTACGTCTTCAATAAACTGCTTAACCGAAAAAGGCTTTTCAGGAAGATATATAAGATGAGGAGCGACCTCGCCGTTTGCGTGTAAAATAGCCGAGGAAGCGGTTAGCCAGCCTGTATCTCTGCCCATAATCTCAACTATTGTAACGCTGTCTAAATCATAAACACTGCTGTCGCGGATTATCTCTAAAAGTGTGGTTGCAAGATATTTTGCCGCAGAACCAAAGCCTGGGGTATGGTCGGTTTCGGGAAGGTCGTTATCTATGGTTTTAGGTACGCCTATAACCTTAATATCAATACCGTTTTCCTTAAAATATTTATTAAGCTTCATAACGGTATCCATTGAGTCGTTACCGCCTATATAGAAAAAAGCACCAATGTTGTATTTTTTAAGGGTAGTAATAATTGCTGTGTAAACTTCCGGGTTTTTGTCAAAGGCAGGTAATTTATAACGGCAAGAGCCTAAAAGAGAAGAGGGTGTCTGGCGTATAATCTCAATATCGGTGTCTGAAGTAATTTTATCAACAAGATTAATAAGGTTATCATAAATAAGTCCTTCAATACCGTTAAGAGAACCGTAAACAATGTCGATTTTCTGGTGCTTGAGAGCACCTTTAAAAATACCCAAAAGGGATGCGTTAATAGCGCAGGTAGGCCCACCGGATTGTGCAACAGCAATATTCATATTAAACATCTCCTCGAATTTAATCTGACAATATTTTACCATAAAAACGGTTTGAAAACAAGGCGAAACTGACAAAATCTGTTTTTAAATGGTAAAAAACTAATTACCGTAAAACTAAAAACCACCCTGTTGGGTGGTTTCGTTTTGAAAGGTAAGAACTGTTTAGATGCCGAAATTTTAATATCATTTTTTAATTTGATATCTTATTATTCTTGTGCGATACGTTTAACATACAATTCAATTTCTTCGATATTTTGAGATGCCACTGTATCTCCTTCGGTGCCGTCATCATTCGTTTTAAATACAAGTTTAAGTTCGGTGTTCGGTTTAATGCTTTGTGCAGTAACTACATATTGTTTTAATGATTCATCGTCCCATGGATCCACAAAACTACCGTCCTCTGTTACAAAAACAAAGTTTACTTCTGCCTCGCCATATTTATCATACCTACTACCCCATGTATGACCAAAAGAAGCGCAGTTTTTTCCGACGTAATTTTTTATGTACCATGTATATTTGTCCGGCGATGGTTTGATTTCAACTATGCCATTTTGGTTTTCGTTAGAAAGGTCAGTTGATGCATCTTCGCTATCTTCATTGGGAATTTCTTGACTGTTTGATGATTTTTTTAAATATACCTTGTTACCGTCAAAATCAAGACAAATCATTTTATCGACAATTTCACACTTTTGAGCACCGATAATAATACTATTTCCATCGTCTGACTTAATCCAACTAAAAGAATCACTATCCCCATCAGCAAATAGATATGCTTCTCCACCATCCTTTAGGATAAGATAAAAATCATTTAGTTCTTCGTACAACTCACTCAGGTCTTCGTTAGCAGAATTCTTCAGTTCGTTAATGGAAAATTTTGAACCCTCATACTCAATGCTATCGACTTTCCATGTGCCTTCAAAATTGTTGTTTTTTGCACCACAAGCGGTTAATGATGTTATCATTATTACTGTGAGCATAATTGTTAATAATTTTTTCATTTTAAAATCCTCCTTATTTATATCTTGAATTAAAACAAATTTTTCAAGACACACTAATTATACTCAATATTTTAAGTATAGTCAAGAGGTTAAGTATGATAATATTAAAAAGGTGATTAAAAATGATTTCATATAAGCCGTTTTATGAAACACTTTTTAAAAAAGGAATAACCGAATATAATCTTATTTTCAAGCAAGGGTTTTCTGCCAACACCCTACACCGAATGAAAAAGGGTGAAGCGATAAATACAAAAACCCTCGATGCTCTTTGCTATGCCCTTGATTGTGAGGTAAGTGATATAATAGAATTTGTAAAAGAATAGCACCCATTCCGTTTATGGAAAGGGTGCTTATTTTTTTGATGGATACGGTGCACTCTCGGTTTATGCCGACGGCTCGAGTCGTAGCGGCAAAACCTTCGTGCTGCCGACTCGGGCAGTCCGCAAAGGTTATTGCACCTTTGCGGCTGCTTCGACGAACCCAATAGTTCTCCTATACTATGCTTCTCCCACCAAAACGAAAAACCACCCTGTTAATCAACGCAAAGCGTTGTATATCATCAATTCCGCAAGGAATTGCATATCATCAAAACGGAGTTTTGTATATCATCATTGCGAAAGCTTTTGATACACACCTGAAGGTGTGATGAGATACAAGGGCGGCATTGCCGCCCTTGATGATATACAGCCTAACGGCTGATGATATACCATTGCTTTCGCAATGGATAAAAAAATCCAAGTCCGAAGACTTGGATTTTTTGGCCCGCCCGGAGGGGACTGTACAGTGCGGCAAGGCGCATAAACGCGACGGCCTAAAAACGCCACACCGTGGCGTTTTCTTAACGGCCTTTCGAATCCCTCCGGGGAAAAAGAGAAACACCACCCGCAAGGGGTGGTGTTCTCTTTTTTGGCCCGCCCGGAGGGATTCGAACCCCCGGCCTTTGGAATCGGAATCCACTGCGATATCCAGCTTCGCCACGGGCGGATATGTACCTTATTCTACACTGTTTTTGTTCGTTTTGCAAGACCTAAAATTGAATTTTCACCACCCGCGTGCCCGTTTTCGCCTGCCACCCTCTTTTTTGTCAATATTACCATCTTTTTTCGACAGCCGGCAGTTGACACTGTATACCTTTTACTGATATACTTGATATTGGTTATAAAAAAACAATTTTGGAGGGAATTTCAATGGCAACGCAAGTCAACACACAAGCGGAAACCACAGCCCCCCGCAAATTCGGTATGCGCGATAAACTCGCCTATGCCGCCGGTGATTTTGGCTGTAACATGAGTTTTTCGCTAAAAAACACCGTGCAAACCTTTTGGTTAGTCTACATGATGATGGAGACCGGCTTGTTATCACTGCTTTTGCTCCTTGTGCAAATTTGGGATGCGGTCAACGATCCGTTGATCGGCTCGTTGATCGACAATGATCACAGAACGTACAAAATGGGCAAGTTCAAGACTTACATTCTGATCGGCGCGATCGGTCTGTTGGTCGGCGGTGCAGCTGTCTTCCTGCCCTTTCCCAATGCCAACACAGTTGTAAAAGCCGTTTTATTCATCGTCGGCTATGTTATTTGGGACGCTTTCTACACCATCGCCAA
>JAZNVC010000016.1:0-123076 GCA_045592625.1 Acutalibacteraceae bacterium | reverse complement strand
TACGAATCGTTTCGTTGTATCCTAATTTGTGTTCTCGCATATCCATTATAACACCTATTTTAAATTCTGCACTATAAACTTTGTTTTTTCTTCCTGTTTTACCCATAAAAAATATGCACCTCCAAAAGTGTCTAACTTTTGAGGTGCATATCAAAACCTACCGTTTTACTATTTTATAAACTTATCATAGCCTTTGCCGTATTTGACACAGCTTGATACTCGGGCAAGAGTGGCACTGGCTATTCCTGTTTTTTCGGTAACCTTATTATAGGTTTCGCCCTGCTTTAGCAATTTCGCAGCGCAAATGCGCTGTGCCATATTTTCTACTTCTTTATGGGTACAAAGGTCATCAAAAAGAAGTTTACAATCATCAACTGATTCAAGACTGACAATGACCTTATACAGTTCATTTATCATTTCATCACTGATTTTAGCCATTTTCTATCTCCTAAATTTCTTCTAAGGATTTTGCAAGAAAAGCTTTTGTTTTATCGCTTTTCGGGTTATCAAATACTTCTTCGGGAGTACCAATTTCTTCAATAATACCGTCTGCCATAAAAATAACCTTATCGGCTACATTTTTAGCAAATTCCATTTCGTGCGTTACAACTATCATTGTGCTGTCGCCCGATTTAAGAGCCTTGATAACCTTTAAGACCTCTCCCGTAAGTTCGGGGTCAAGTGCACTTGTAGGCTCGTCAAAGCAAAGAATTTCAGGATTCATCGCAAGAGCTCTGGCTATTGCTACACGCTGTTGCTGACCGCCTGATAGCTGACAGGGGTAAGAATCTTTTTTATCTGTAAGGCCCACCTTTTCAATTAAGTATAGTGCTTTTTGCTCTATTTCCTGGCGAGAAGTGGTTTTTAAAAGGGAGGGAGCAAGTATAATATTCTCAAAAACGGTATATTGCGGGAACAGATTAAAGTTTTGGAACACAAGTCCAAAATGCAGTCTGTTCTGTCTTATAGTTTCGTCGTTTTGAAGAACTTTATTCTCACTGTTGTAAAGCTCTTTGCCGTTTACCGATATAACTCCGCTGTCAGCAGTTTCAAGGAAATTAAGACAGCGAAGCAGGGTGGTTTTACCGCTTCCCGATGAACCGATAATAGCCAAAACCTCACCCTTATTAAGAGAAAAATCAATTCCCTTTAAAACCTCTACCTTGCCAAAGTTTTTCTTAATGTTTTTAACTTCTAATATTGCCATAATTTAACTCCTGAAATAACTGAGTTTTTTTTCTATTTTTCCAAGAACTATGGTAAGCAGTCCTACGAAAATAAGATAGAACACACCTGTAAAGAAGAGTGGCCAAATAAGTGCTTTTTCAGCAGCAAGAATATTTGCTTTATAAATAATTTCTCCTACCATAATACAGTTAGCAAGGGCGGTATCCTTGATAAGAGTAATTATTTCATTTGACATAGGAGGAACTATTCGCTGAACAACCTGTTTTAGTACGATTTTGCGAAAAACCTGAGATTTGGTAAGGCCCAATACATATCCTGCCTCGTACTGTCCTTTGGAAATACTTTCGATACCGCCTCTGTATATTTCGGAAAAATAACAGGCATAGTTAATAACAAATGCTATTAAAACCGCAATAACACTGCCTGCATAGGAAAGGGTATTGCCCTTTGTAAAGAAAAGGTTAATATCTTTCCAAATATTAACACCGAAAAGTAGGGGAGGCACGTAATAGATTATGAATATTTGAAGCATAAGAGGAACGCCTCTTATTATCCATACAAACACTTTTGAAATGTTTCTGACAACTTTAAATTTACTCATAGAACAAAAGGCTATAGGTAAACCAAGCGGTGCGCCGCAAAGCAGCGTCACCGCAAAGATGAGTAAAGATATTTTAAAGCCGTCAAACAAAAATAAAACTATATCTGTGAATGACATTTAAAAATTCTCCAAGAGTTTAATTATTTCTGATCGGAAAAATCAGTAATGGTAGTGGTGGCTACGTCGTATTTTTCGGCAAGCTGAGCTAAAGTGCCGTCAGCAGCCAAAGCTTCTAACTGAGCGTTAACCTTAGCGGTAAGTTCACTGCCTTTCTTAAAGCCTATAGCATAGAACTCAACCTCGCTTGAAAGAGCATCAATAATTGTAAGATTAGCATAATCGCCTTTGCCGCAGTAGTTTTTAGCAAGCTGAGCGTCAACAACTGCAAAATCAGCGGTTCCTGTTTTTACGGAAAGAAGACAGTCGGTCTGTTTTGTAGCACCCTTAAAAATAACGTCTCCAAAATCCTTAGCGTATGTTTCACCGGCAGAGCCGATTTCAGCATCAGCAATTTTTCCTATAAGGTCTTCTTTTTTGGTGATGTTAGAATCTGTTTTTGCTACAACAACCTGACGGTTTTCCATATAGTTGTATGTAAAGTCAACAAGTTCTGCACGTGCAACGCCGTCATCAGAACCGTTACTTGTAAAGCCGTTCCAAATGCAGTCAATAGTACCGGAATTCAAATCGGTATATTTATTTTCCCATTTGATTTCCTTAAAAATAACCTTGTAGCCCAGTTTAGCAAATACAGCTTCAGCAAGTTCGGTATCAAAACCAATGAGTTCGCCGTTATCGTCAAGATAGTTCATTGGCTCGTAAAGAGTGTAACCTACGATTACGGTTTTTTCTGTGCCGCAACCTGCAAAGCAGAATGCAATCATAAGAACTGAGAGTAAAAGTGCTAATAATTTTTTCATAATAATCAACCTTTCTTTTTTAGGGTTGCCCCTGAAATTGATAATCCTATTATACTTCACTTCGCTGAAGAAGTAAAGTGTTTTTTTGCAAAAAAATTAAATTTTATATAAAAAAGCTTTGAAAAGGTTAATTTCAAAGCTTTTTTAGTGTGATTTTTTATTTATTTTAATGCAATTAGTGCTGCAAGATTTCCTCGTTTGCCATTAGTAAAGCGGTGGGAATGGAAAATATCGGGGTGACAGTTGGTGCACAGGTCGGTAACGTCAATATTTTCTTCTTTGATTCCGGCATTAATTAAAATTTCTTTATTGGTTTCCCAAAGGTCCAGCATATATTTGCCGTTATTCTTCTTAATAAAAATCTTATCTTTATCAAGATATGGAATTTTCGATAGAGGACTATATACGGCGTCGTCAACCTCATAACAATTTTGACATATAGACGGTCCTATTGCACAAAGTATATCTTTTGGATTACATCCGAATTTATCTCTCATTTTTTCTACGGTTATTCTTCCGATTTCACTGGCCGTACCGCGCCAGCCTGCGTGGGAGGTCGCTATAACCTTTCTAATAGGGTCGCAAAATAGCAGGGGAGTACAGTCGGCATACTGTGTAACCAAGGTCACACCGGGGATATTTGTAATAAGACCGTCAACGTCGGTGTAATCTCTTCCCTTGACGATACCTTTACCTATGTCGTCTTCGGTTACTATTCTTACGTTATTTGTATGAGTCTGTTGCGAAAGGACGGCTTTTTCGGGGACAGTTCCTATTACCTTGCAAATACGGCGGTAATTTTCAAAGACCTTTCTATCAGAGTCTCCGTTAGTAAAGCTCATATTCATTGAAGAATATATGCCTTCGCTTACTCCGCCGATTCGGGTAGTAAAAGCGTGATTAATAACACCGCATTTATCTAAAAGAGGAAAGGTTATATATAAAATTCCCTCTTTATCATTTAGGTTAAGAGTTTTAGAGGTGAGCATACTAGTCTCCTTTTTGCATTAGGCTTTCAAGTTTATCGGTGCGTTTCTTTATGGCAACCAATTGAGAATAGTATTTCTTTTTTAAAGCAGAATACGCTTCTTTTATTAAAACAGGACGAAGGTCAGGGGAATGTGCATCTGAAGCAATATATGAAACGCATCTGTGTTTAATTAGCTTTTGAACGATTTTCAAAGTGCTGGGATTAAGTGCGGATTCTGCATTTATTTGTCCTTTGGCTTCACCGTCTGATATTATTTTTAAAAGTTTTTTAAATAACCTGTCATTTGCATAACGTTCAATGTGAGCAAGAATTATTGTAATACCTAAATCTCTGTCAATGCGTCTTATTTCATTTAGCATATACTCTGAAAGAGGGGACAGAAAAGGAAGTTCAAGTAAAAGCGTAGTTGTTCCTTCAATGCAGAGTTTATCAAGATCAGAACATTTTGAAATTCCTGTAAAATATTGTACCTCGTGACCTAAATAAATTTCAGGAAGGTTCTCATATTTTATGGTTTCCTTTAAACTATCGAAGGCGGTACGGCACTTAGAGAGATGAACTTCCAGTTGTTCGGCCTCAGGGTAAAAATGAGGGGTACAAATAACCGAAGAAATACCATTTTCTTTTTCCTGCTTTAAAAGTAAAATGGAATCATCTATATTTGCTGCACCATCATCAACAGACGGTAGAATATGCGAATGAATATCAATATAACCCATAATGTCTCCAAAAAAATCCGACGTAAAAAAATCTACGCCGGATGAAAAATTAATACTTGTACTGGTATTTGTAACGGTAAGCAGAACGGTATTTTCTGTAAGCGTACTTTCCGGAATTTTTCGAATTAACATCGTTAATAATAGTGCCTAAGACACGAATATTAGCAAACTTACAAGCGGCGAGTGCCCTGCGTACGTCGTCTTTTCTTGTACTGCCTTCCTTAACCACAAGAACAAGTCCGTCGGTTTTGGGAGCAAGAGAAATTACGTCCGAAACTATATTAATAGGCGTAGAGTCAAAAATTATATACTCATAGTGCTCTTTTAACTTCTCAAGTAAATCTGCAAGAGCGGGGGACTCAATAAGTTCAATGGGGTTAGATGGCAGAGGACCGGACGTAAGCACATCGAGGTTTTTACTTACCTTCTGAACACAATCATCAAAGGCACATGATGCCGAAAGAATGGAGTAAAGACCTTTTGTGTTAACGAGCTTTAATTTCTTATGAATAGAAGGACGGCGAAGGTCGGCATCAATAAGCAGAACGTCTTTTCCAAGCTGTGAAAAAGCAACGGCTACGTTTACGGCAGTTGTGGATTTTCCTTCGCTTGGAACAGAACTTGAAATAACAAAAGACTTATTTCCAGTAGCGGGAAGTGAAAAAGACAGATTGGTTCGTATTGTTTTGTATGCTTCAACAACTGCAAATGGAACCTTTTTTGAAGTTATTTTATTTTCGGAAGTTTGAATGTTTTGATTATCCATTTTCTTTAACCTCCTGTAGAAATGCTGCCCGTTTTGGCACGATATGCATAGGTGGGGCTGTTGTCAAAATCGGGAACTGCACCAAGCACGGGAATGGCAAAGGTTTCAACGAAATCCTCTTCACTCTTAATAGTTTGATCAAGAGAAGCAAATAGAACTAAAAGAAGACAGGTTGCAACTGCACCTAAGAACCCTATGATAAAGGTTGAGCTTATAGTACTGGGATAAACCATAGAAGAACCATACGCCTTATCCATAACTTCAACCGTTACGGGAGGAAGTTTGTCTGCCATATAGTCCGGACAAAGCTGGGTAAATGTGTTTACTATAAGCATTGCTTCTTCGGGATTGGTGCTTTTAAATGATATGTCAATAAAAAGATTTTCATCATTTCTTTTTGAAATACTGAAGGCACCTTTTAACTGTGAGAAAGAGTATTTCTCGCCGATAGCGGCAGAAAGATTTTGATAAATACCTTGAGATTTAAGAATATCTACACAGGTATCAACAAGATAAATAGATGCTGACAAATCGTTGGTTTGAATGGAATCGTCACGGTTGTCGGTAATAAGACCGCCGTTAGTAATAAGGATAGAGGCTCTTGCACTATATACGGGTGTAGCAACATATTTGCAGTAACCGAACGCTAAAGCGGCACAGAGTACGGCAACTATTATTACCAACCATATACGGTGCAAAATAATTGAAATAATCGAGGATAATGATATTTCGTTCATATTTCTACTCCGTTCTTAAAAATACTTTACATATATAATTCATTATACAACAATAAAACTGTTTAGTCAAGTTTAATTAAATGGTTTCACCGTTAGGCAAATTCGGAGTGACAAACAAGGTTTTTTCTTTACTGTAAATAACCATACCCGGTTTTGCACCGTTTGGCTTTTTTACATATTTTATTAATGTGTAATCAACAGGTACCGATGAAGAATTTTGTGCCTTTGAATGATATGCGGCAATGGAAGCGGCAAAAATCAGTTCTTCTTTGGTTACCTCACCATTATTGCAAATTAAAACGGTATGGCTTCCGGGAATATTTTTTGTATGAAACCATATATCTGTTTTGCTGGAAAATTTAAGGGTGAGTATGTCGTTTTGCTTGTTGTTTTTTCCAACAAGAATTTTATTGCCGTTTGGTGAAAGATACTCCCTAAAGGTATCGTTTGTTTTTACTTTTTTCTGTTTTGAGGAAATATGCAGAACACCTGCTTCAATAAGTTCCTCTCTTATGTCACTGAGCTCTGAAAGGGTTTCTGCACGACTTAGTGCATCAAGTACGCTTTCAAAATAAATAAGGTCTTTTTGGTCTTCTTTAATAAGACCCAAAAGCATTTTTTCTGCAGTATAGGATTTTTTGTACTCTTTAAAATATTTATCTGCATTTGCGGCAGGGGAAATGGCAGGGTCGAGAGGAATAACTATTTCGGCAAGATTTTCGTCGTAGTAGTTACTTAAAGTAACACTTTTGCTTCCCGAATTTATGCAGTAAAGATTTGCTTTAATAAGTTCTCCGTAAATCCTGTATTTTTCTCTGTCGGCACATTTAGCTAAATCTTTTTTTCTAAGCTGAGTTTTTCGCTGAGTTCTTTGCATAAGAACAGTAAGCAGTTTATAAATATCTCCTGCAGCTCGGCGAATTCTTTCCGCATTTTCCTTTCTTTGATAAAAAGCATCAAGAGTTTCGCTGAAGGAACCTAATAATTCGCTCTTAAACTGAGGGCTGTATTGAGTAATTTCTGTAAAGGAAAACTCCTTTGGCATACCGTTTTTATCGGTTAAAAGATAGGGCTTGTTATTTTCTTTAATATCCTGCAAAATGCCGTTAAGTACGCCGGTAATATTCATTTTTTCACCGTCTGTTAAAACAGAGACGGGTTTTGCGTAGTCGTTTGCTACTTTTAAAGCGATTTCTCTTGCAACCAACGGAGAAATTCCTTCAATGGTATCTAAAACTGCATCCGAAAGGGTAAGGTTTTCCTTATTTAAAATATTTCTTGTTATAATATCGGTTTTAACCGATAAAATATTAAGTTTTTCGGGGGCATTGGGTGCAACGTAACGAGCACCTGGCTGAATAATTCTTAAACTTGTTTCTATGTCGCTTCGTCTGACTGCATCAAGAATTACATAGTCGGAATCGGTAAGTATTATATTGGGCTGACTTCCTATAAGTTCGCAAATGACCTTGGGATAGATTACGTCGCCCATTTCATTAAGCGAAGAAAATGTAAGTGTAAGTACCCTCTCAAGTCCTGTTTGCCCAACCGAAACCAGTCGGGCAGAGGAAAGATATTTTCTAAGCAACATACAAAACATTGGCGGAGAGGGTGGATTATCAGGCTTAAATGAGGTGAAATGAACCCTTGCACTGCCTTGACGGCATGATAGCAAAAGACGTGCCGTACCCTCTTTAGAGCGTAACAAAAACACCAGCTCATCTTTGGATGGCTGGTAAATTTTATCAAGATGTGCACCGATGTAAAACCCAAGTTCGTTTTTAATTTTGCTTAAAAAAGCTCCGTCAAGAGACATATTATTTCTCCATAATACTTTCTATATAACTTAAAATTTCGGTAAGGTTTTTAGTTTCGTCAGCTTTGGTTTCAATAGTTTTTATGTTATTTAAACATTCGCTTATTCTTTTGTGTTGTTTTTCGATATAAAGTAAGCCGTCCTTGCTTTTAGGAGAGACTTCGCCGACAAATTCATAACCCTTTTTATACGTTTTCTCTACACCCGTGAAACGTGCAACTATAACCGAATAAATCTTTGAAGCATCGCTTACGGGAACCTCTTTTTCAATTTCGAAAAGATTGTCTGTTAAAAATGAACGCAATAGTTCGGCACTGGTCATAGGCTGAAGCAAAAATAGCAGGTCAGGATTTTTTATCCAATGGCAAGAGGATAAAATGTGACAGATAACGTCTCCGCCCATTCCCGCTATAATTATGGTGTCGGCTTCCTTTACGTTTAGGGGAGAAATGCCGTCCCCAAGTCTTAATTCAATATTTGCTTCCTTTACCTTCTGAATGTTTTCTTTCGCCTTTTTTAAAGGGCTTTCGTTGATGTCACAGGCAATGACCTTTTTTACTTTACCGCTGATTGACAGTGCAATAGGCAGATATGCGTGGTCAGTACCGATGTCAGCAACTGTTGATGACATCGGTACAAGGTCAAATATTACCTGTAAACGCTTGGAAAGGCCGCGCATTTATTTATCCCTGAAATACTCGTTAAGTTTTGCAACTAAAGCATCACAGTCGGTGTTATGAACAGCACAAGCCTGTTCGATAGATTCGCCTCTTGAAGCAGGGCAGCCAAGACAGTGCATACCTATTTCAAAGAAATATTCAGCACAACCGGTATCAATATCAAGTACGTCGCCAATAAGCATATCTTTTGTGATTTTCATAGTTAATTACCTTCCTTTATTTGTTAAATAATATTGTTGGTTTTGTTAAATCGCTTTTTCCGTGATTATAAAGCTTTCTGTTATCCATAGACCAAAGCCTGCCTGTAAATTCGCCAACCTCTACGCCACTGGCAGCTTCCTTCATCTCGTAAATACGTGCATCAAGCATATCGAGTTGGCTTAAAATTTCAGCTTCTATAAACATAGGTCTTACTGCTGCACCAAATTCGGGGTCGCCGTGGTGGGATAAAAGCATATGCTCTAAAAGCAAAGAGGTTTCTTCGCTGACTCCCGTTTTTATGGCAGTTTCTCTAACAATTATGGCACCTTCGGCTAAATGACCTATAAGATTACCTTTTACGCTGTAGCCTGTAGCAATACCGCTGTCGGCAACCTCAAATTCTTCGGTTTTTGCTATATCATGAAGTATTGCACCGCAAATCAGCAGTTCTTCGTTAACAAAGGGATAAATAGTGCAAATGCTTTTGCATAAACGAACAATGGAAAGAGTGTGCATTAAAAGTCCGCCACGTATTGCGTGATGAAGTTTAAAGGCGGCAGGCCAGTATAAAAGAGCAAGTCTTCTGTCGTTTAAAATGGTAGTAACCAATAAGGAAAGCTCTTTATCAACAAAATTGTTTGCAATACTGAAAAGTTCGTCGTACATAGCAGAGCAGTCATACTCGGCAGATTTCACGTAGTCTTCGATTTTAATGCCGTCGTTATCGTTAACAGGACGGATACGTTCAATTCTTAACTGGTCAACACCGTTATAAGGGGATATGCTTCCTCTTATTTTAACCAGAGAATTTGCATCATATACACCGTGTGCGTTTTCATTATAATTCCACAACTTAGCGTTAATTTCGCCCTCGCTGTCGCTTAGCATCATATCAAGATATGTATCACCTTTAGTTGAGGTTTTTTTATCTATACTTTTTATAAGGCAAAAACCTTCCACAAGATTTTTACCCTCACCAACAGGATTAAAATTCATAGTCGTTTCCTCTTTAGTTTTATTTATTACATTATACTACAACCATTCATTAAGTTCAAGAATAAAAAACAGAGATTTTTCTATGGAAAACTCTGCTTTTATAGGCTGTGACTATTTAGTTTTCTACTTAACTGATTCTGCAATTTTCAGTAGTTCTTCTTTATCTAAATCCCCAAAAGAAACTATTTCATAAGAATAGTCTTTATCAGAAAAATATATTGCATTTCGATTGGAGCTTTCTTTTCGTATAAATAAATATTTATCAATTTCTTCTATAATGCAATTATGTGTATCTATATATGATTGTTGGTAGTTAAGACACATTTGAGTAAAATGAATTTCAGAGCCATTATTATTTTTATATAAAATAAAATTATCAATTTCCCCTTTTTCAACTTGTGAAATTTCATATCCTTTTGGAATGTAAGAAGGGGAGTGATATTCTTTGATTTCTGCCATAGTATTTAAATTATCGTTAAACATAACTATCGAAAATTTTTCAAATGTTTCAATGACAAAGCTTTTAACCCGTTGGCAAAAATGATATTAAAACCTGCGGTTTTAGTGATATTTTATTCGCACTTAAACTGCCGAAGGCAATACCACTCGGCGTCAGCCGAATAACACTGCAAAGCAATATCACTCGCCCCAAGGCGAATAAAACTGAGGCACCTTCCTTACGAAAGGTGCCTCAGTGGACAGCAGTTAAGATTTACTCGGCAATATAATATTTTACAAGATTTTGAAGCAGGGTGTCACGATCAATACGTCTTATCAGGTTTCTCGCATTGTTGTGCGTGGTGATGTAGGTCGGGTCTTCCGAAAGAATGTACCCAACTATCTGATTGATGGGATTATAACCCTTTTCTTTAAGTGCTTCATAAACCTGCAGTATTATTTTGCGGTTTTCCATTTCCTCTTCATTTATAAGGGAAAATTCCATAGTCTTATCAATCATTTTTAACACCTCTTTGATAATATATTACACCATTCTTTAAAAAAGTACAAGTAAATTTTTTGTTAATACAAATTACATTCTAAGTGTTGCACCGTTTGCCTCAAGTTTCTTTAAAATACGCTTAACGGCTGCGTCAATCTGCTCGTCGGTAAGGGTTGCTTCAAGAGACCTTAGGGTTACGCTGAATGCTACACTCTTTTTGCCCTCGGGAATCTGGTTTCCTACGTAAACGTCAAATAGTGTAACGTCCTCGCAAAGCTTGCCTGCGGCATCCCTCATAATGTCCTGCAAAGTGCCTACGGGAAGTTCTATATCGCAAAGGAAAGCAAAGTCACGGGTAACGGCAGGGAACTTGGGCAGCGGTTTATAAATAGTCTTTTCGGGCACTATTGCAAAAAGTTTATCAACCTGAATTTCTGCAACGTAAGCACGAGTGCCTATATCATAGTTTTTAAGAACGTCGGGATGAACTTCACCTAAAACGGCAATTTGTTCGCCGTCAATAAAAGCATTTGCCTGACGTCCGGGGTGTAAAAACACTTCATTGCTCTTACTGAATTTTGCGGTCTTTTTAAAGAGTGCAATAATTTCTTCTACTATACCTTTAAGTGTGAAGAAATCTTCATCGCTTCCGTACATACCGATAGACATTGTGGGAATTTCCATAGGAGCGTCTTCTAACGGGAGAGCAAGGGGAATGAATCTCTTGCTGATTTCAAAAAATCTTACGTCAGCTATTTTTCTGTTAAAGTTAGTAGAAAGAACGGTAAGCATACTGGTAATAAGTTGAGTACGCATAGTAGAATATTCATCGCCCAGGGGATTTAAGAGCTTAACAGCCTTTCTTCTTTCATCATCTTCACTAAGATTCAAATTGTCCAGAGCTTTAGAAGAAATAAAGGAATAGGTAGTAATTTCGTTTGCACCCATACTTATCATAGCAGATTTAATAAGGTCGCTCTTAATGCGCTCAGGGAGTTTTCTGCCACGTCTTACAGCACCTGTCATAGGAGTGCTGACAATATGGTCATAACCGTAAATTCGCATAATTTCTTCTGCTAAATCTGCTCTGCCTTCAATATCGTCGCGAATAGAAGGAACGCTTACTGTAAGAGTTTTACCTTGAAGGGTAGTATTAAGTCCTAAAGCGTTAAGAATTCTTACCATTTCGCTATCAGCAATAGTAAGACCTAAAAGTGCGTTAACAGAATCGGTGGTGCAGGTGAGAGTTCTGTTTTCGGGTAGACACATGTTTTTATCAATAACACCGTCAACGATATCACCGGCATCAAGGGTGTTGATAAGATTTAAGGCTCTGTCCATAGCAAAAGCTACATTATTTATATCAATACCTTTTTCGAATCTGCCTGAGGATTCGGTACGGATACCAAGAGCTCTGGCTGTTTTTCTTACATTGTCACGTTTAAACTTAGCGGATTCAAGGAATAAATCGGTGGTGCTGTCGGTGATTTCACTTTCAAGACCGCCCATAATACCTGCAAGGCAAGATGGTTTTTTGCCGTCGGCAATAACAAGCATTTCGGGGGTAAGACTGTGAACCTTTTCGTCAAGAGTCTGAATAAACTCCCCGCTTTTTGCATTTCTCACAATAATGTGCTTATCAGCAAGGTCGTTATAATTAAATGCATGCATAGGCTGACCCGTTTCCAGCATAACGAAGTTGGTAATGTCAACAATGTTGTTAATGGGACGCATACCACAGGTTTTAAGAACCTGCTTTAACCACTGGGGCGATTCTTTTACACGTAAGTTTTTAACGTATCTGCCCATATAACGAGGACAAAGGTCATAATTTTCAATGTCGATTTTAATATAGTCATTAATGTCTTCGCCTACTGTTTTATAGGAGGAGTCGGGCATTTTAAAGGGTACGCCCAGTACTACGCTTACCTCCTTTGCAACACCGATTATAGAGTTGCAGTCAGGTCGGTTAGCGGTAATCTTAAAGTCTATAACGTAGTCGTTAAAACCTAAAATATCACGCATATCGGTGCCTACTTTATATTCATCCTTTAAGATAAGAATTCCGTTTACACTTGCTCCCTCGTAGTCGGCATCTGTAAGTTCTAATTCGGCACCCGAACAAAGCATACCGCGAGATTCAACACCGCGAAGTTTCCCTTTGGTTATATGTGTGCCGTCGGGAAGATATGAATCGTGTAAGGCGGCAGGTACCAAAGCACCCTCAAAAACGTTTTGTGCACCTGTAACGATTTGTACCGTTTCTTCTGCACCTATATCCATCTGACAAATCTGAAGATGGTCACTGTTTTCGTGAGGAGCAATAGAAACGATTCTTGCTGCAACAACGTTGCTCATTTTGTCGGCGAGATTTTCGATAGATTCAACCTCGAAACCTGCCATTACCATTTTATCACAGAGTTCTTCTACGCCAACATTTATATCAACGTAGTATTTTAATGTGTTAAGTGCAATTTTCATTTATATTTACTCCTTTCCTTAAAACTGGTCAAGAAAACGTTTGTCGTTTTCAAACAGCAGACGAATGTCGCTGATTTTATATCTTGTTGTGGTAAGACGGTCAAGACCGATACCAAAAGCAAAGCCTGTATATTCCTCAGGGTCAATTCCGCAGTTTTTAAGAACGTTGGGATGAACCATACCGGCACCCAATATTTCTATCCATCCTGCACCTTTACATACTCGGCAACCCTTACCGCCACACTCACTGCAGGTAACGTCAACCTCAACGCTGGGCTCGGTAAAGGGGAAGAAGGAAGGACGGAATTTAACCTTAGTCTCATTTCCGTAAATTTCGTGAGCAAACTGTTCAAGAACACCCTTAAGGTCACACATAGTAATACCTTTATCTACTACAAGACCTTCTATCTGATGGAAAACGGGAGAGTGTGTAGCGTCAACCTCGTCGGCACGGAAAACTCGACCGGGGCAAACCATACGGATAGGGGGCTGAGTCTTTTCCATAGTACGAGCCTGAGCTGCAGAGGTCTGGGTGCGAAGAAGTAAACTGTCTGTAAGATAGAATGTATCCTGCATATCACGGGCGGGGTGGTCCGCAGGAACATTAAGCTGTTCAAAGCAATAATGGTCGGTTTCTACCTCAGGACCGTCAACAACATCAAAGCCCATAGACTGAAAAATATCCAGCATATCGTCAAGAACCTTGTTTAAAGGATGAAGTGCTCCGATTTTTGATTTTCTGGACGGCATAGTAACGTCAACAGCTTCTTCATTGAGTTTTTTGTCCTGAGCAACCTTTTCTAAAACTGCACTTTTTTCGGTAAGAGCAGAGTCAATAGCACTTCTGACCATATTGGCAATTTGTCCCACAACAGGACGTTCGTCAGCAGATAGACTTCCCATCAT
The DNA here is from genome assembly GCA_045592625.1 of Acutalibacteraceae bacterium. Taxonomy (GTDB): domain Bacteria; phylum Bacillota; class Clostridia; order Oscillospirales; family Acutalibacteraceae; genus SIG607. The sequence goes on along the minus strand of JAZNVC010000016.1, from coordinate 109,134 downwards.
TTTTAAAATTGCGGTCAGTTCGCCTTTTTTACCTAAGTATTTAATTCTGATTTCTTCAAGAGCAGCACTGTCTTCAGCCGTATTTATAGCAGAAAGAGCCTGTTCTTTTAAAGCTTCAAGTTTTTCCTTCATTTCTTTTCCTCCGTATAAAAAAAATAATCTCCGTCCCTATAAAAAGGGACGAAGATGAAAATTCTCCGCGGTACCACCCAGATTTTTGCCAGAGCAAACACTCTTTGGAAATATAACGGTTTCCTTACCGTTAACGCTTACTTTTATTTCGGCGTTACCGCTCAAAAGGGAACTTCGGTAAAGGAACTATCCGCATTTTTCAGCCGTGAATGCAGTCTCTAAAAAGGTTCTAATTTACTTACTTTCCTTCATCATAGCGTTTGATATCTTAAAAATAGTAACATAAATTAAAATAAAAATCAACCTTTTTATTAAAAAAATTGCAAATAAAATAATTTTATGTTATACTTTTCAGCGGAGGCGGTAAATGTGTTTGACCAATTTAAAAAGCAAAGCTATAATGCTGCTAAAGAAATAATAGAAAAAGCAAACCTTAAAGAAGGCAACATCCTAGTGGTAGGCTGTTCCACCAGCGAAACCCTGGGAAGTAAAATAGGAACCGATTCTTCCCCCGAAGCTGCCGAAAAAATCTTTGAGGGAATTTATCTTGCCGCAAAGGAAAAGGGCATTTTTGTTGCCGCTCAGTGCTGCGAACATCTTAACCGTGCCATTATTACCGAAAGGACTGCGGCAAAGGATATGGAAATTGTCAACGTCGTTCCTCAGCCTAAAGCAGGGGGTAGCTTTGCAACAAGTGCATATAATACCTTTGAAAATCCCGTAGTACTTGAGGAAATAAGTGCCGATGCCGGATTGGATATTGGTTTTACTATGATAGGAATGCACATAAAAAAGGTGGCAGTTCCCGTTAGGCTTAGTAATAACAAAATCGGAAACGCCACTGTTCTTGCTGCAAGAAGCCGTCCTAAGTTTATAGGCGGTATCAGAGCAATATATGATGAAGATTTACTTTAAAAAATTGTTTCAAAACTAAATGATTCGCTGTTTTTTAAATGATTTAGCCGAGCTTTAAGTTCGGCTATTTCTGTATTTATTTCATCCTCCTGACCGTTTTTATTGTACTCTAAAAGTCGGTTTATGGTTATATCAATATCATTAATTGTTTCGTGATTAGTAAAAAACATCAGCATCGGCTGTGCTTTATCCCAATTTTTTTTGAGGGAAGAAAGAGGCTCGGTGCTTTCTTTATTTTCGTAATATCTGTTTAGGTCACCGAATAAAAGATTATTGCATCTACCGACTACAACCGAACCGCATACGGCAAGGCCTATAACTATTGCAAGAAGAAGTATGGCGGCGATAAGTCTTTTCATCTTTTTTTCTCCTTCATTATTACATTCATTTTGCCTTCCTTATCGAGAGTAAGAAGAAAAACGTCTTCTATTTTTGCAGGACTTATTCTGCGTTTAATTTCGTTTTCACTGCCGCCTAAAGAAACAAGAGCATCCAAAATTATTTTTCCGTCGCTTATTACGGGCAGAGGCAGGGTTTCGCCTATGATTTTCAGTTTTGGAATGTCCTGCCTTTCTACCGGCATATATTGACTTTTTTGAAGAACGCTTAAGGAACCGTTTACTTCAAGTACGGCATAGGCTACGTTTTCAATATGAAAAATACCCTGACCGCGTAAAAGTTCTATTAGGTCAAGTACCGTCAAACGAACCTTTCTCATTGCCTTTTGGTCAATTACTCCGTTTTTTATAACTATAGCAGAATTTCCGCTCATAAGTTTTCTGAATTTTACCGATTTCATAGTTATGACAGAAAGAAAAATCTCTATTATAACCAACATAAAAATTGCCACAATTCCGTTAAGTACAGGTTGAGAATTATCCTGTAACGGTATAGCGGCAATTTCTGAAATTAATAGCGTTACTGCAAGTTCGTTAGGTTGCATATCTCCTATCTGCCGTTTGCCCATAAGTCGTATCCCAAGTGTTACAAAAAAATAAACAACTACGGTACGAACAATAGTAATAATCATTCAATCACCGTAGTTAGTTTGTCTTTAATTACCGTTATTATGCATTTTATATGACAGAACCATCAGCTTGTCTCCGAAATGAACGTTTTCTACCGAAATACCGGGATAAGCAAGTCCTAAATCATAATGGCTAAAGTTTAAAAAGCCCTTAATACCAAGTTTTACAAGTTTGTATGAAATAGCCTCTGCCGATTCTTTCGGAATGCACAAAACAGCGGCTTTGGGATGGTGCTCTTTGCAAAATTCGTCCAGAGAATCCATACTGTAAATAGGTAGGTTATGTACTACCTGTCCGATTACAGATTCTTTCTTATCGAAAAGACCGATAAGTTCATAACCCTTATTGTCAAAACGTATATGGGTGGCAATAGCCTTACCCAGATTTCCCATACCTATAATAATGAGCTTTTGCGGTTTGTCAAGTCCTAAAATTTTTGCAATTTCGCTTATAAGCAGTTCAACGTTATAACCGTAACCCTGCTGTCCAAAACCACCGAAACAGTTAAGATCCTGTCTTATTTGACTTGCGGTAAGCCCCATTCTTTTTGAAAGTTCAGATGAGGAAATTCGGGTGATATCCGATGCTTTTAAGTCCTGTAAAAATCGATAGTAACGTGGAAGGCGGCGAATTACTGAGGGAGAAATTGAACGGTACGCCATAAAAACACCTCCGTATAACAAATTACAATTTATTATGTAACATTTTTTACGGTTTGTCAATAAAACTTTCTTATTTGACAAAAACTTTTTATAATAGTATAATGGTAAAAATTAAAAGGAAGTGCCGATATGAAAAAATTTTTATCCATACTTATTATATTCGTTATGGGGTTTGTTATGTGCTCATGTGCTTATTCTGTGGATAAAGTAAAATCAAATCTTAAAAATGCAGGCTACGATATAATAGAATTTGAAGATGAACAAATAAATGAAATGAATAACGAACTTAAATACAGTTATAAAGGAAGCGGAAGCATTATAAACGGTTTTTACGGTGTAAATGATGCCAACTCTACCTCTGTTACTGTTCTTGAATTCCAAAATAAAAGTGACCTTACCATTATGTATAAGATGGCAAAGTTATCACTTGAAAAGGGAGAGAGTGTTGACCTTTCGGGTAATATTCTTGTTTTTGGTGATGAAAAGGGCGTTAAGGCCGCATTAAATTAAGGTTTTACTTGATAATATTATAACTATGTGATATATTAACCTTGTTACAGTTTTTTGAGGAGGATAAAAATGCTTGACATAAAATTTATAAGAGAAAATCCTGAACTTGTTAAGGAAAACATAAAAAAGAAATTTAAGGACCATAAACTTCCTTTGGTTGATGAGGTTTTAAGACTTGACGAAGAAAAACGCACTGCAAACAGCCGTGCAAACGAACTCAGAGCACTTCGTAACAAGGTAAGTAAAGAAATCGGTGCTTTAATGGGACAGGGTAAGCGCGAGGAAGCCGAAGAAAAGAAGGCTATCGTTACTGCTCAGGCAAAGGAACTTTCCGAACTTGAGGCAAAGGAAAACGAACTTGCTGCAGCCTTAAAAGAAAATATGATGAAAATTCCCAACATTATTGACGACAGCGTACCTATCGGTAAAGATGACAGTGAAAATGTTGAGGTTAAGCAATACGGTAAACAGACAGAGGTTGATTTTGAAATTCCTTATCATACCGATATTATGGCACTGTTCAGCGGTATTGATAAAGAGGCTGCGGGCAAGGTTGCAGGTGAAGGCTTTTATTACCTGATGGGCGATATTGCTCGTCTTCACAGCGCAGTTACAGCCTATGCAAGAGATTTTATGATTGATAAAGGCTTTACCTATTGTATCCCTCCTTTTATGATTCGTTCAGGCGTTGTAACAGGTGTTATGAGCTTTGAAGAGATGGACGCTATGATGTATAAAATAGAGGGTGAAGACCTTTATCTTATCGGTACAAGCGAACATTCTATGATTGGTAAGTTTATTGATACCATAACCGATGAGGCAAAGCTTCCTTTAACCCTTACAAGCTATTCTCCTTGCTTTAGAAAGGAAAAGGGTGCTCACGGTATTGAAGAACGCGGTATTTATAGAATACATCAGTTTGAAAAACAGGAAATGATAGTTATCTGTAAGCCTGAAGAAAGTATGGATTGGTTTAATAAAATGTGGAGCTACTCGGTTGAACTTTTTACAAGTTTAGATATTCCCGTTCGTACTCTTGAATGTTGTTCAGGGGACCTTGCCGACCTTAAGGTTAAGTCTTATGACGTTGAGGCATGGTCGCCTAAGCAGAAAAAGTATTTCGAGGTTTGTTCTTGTTCTAATCTGGGCGATGCACAGGCAAGAAGACTTGGCATAAAGGTTAAGGGTGAAGACGGCAGTAAATATCTTGCACATACCCTTAATAATACCGTTGTTGCTCCTCCCAGAATGCTTATTGCTTTTCTTGAAAATAATCTTTGTTTTGACGGTGAAAAATATTCGGTTAAAATTCCCGAAGCATTAAGACCTTATATGGGCGGAAAAGAAGTTATAACCTATTAAAAAATGGACTCGAAAGAGTCCATTTTTTAGGGAATAGGGAATAGGATAAACTCCTGTGAAAAAATTTTTCTGATTTAAACAATCAATTTCACTTTACAAAATCTGCTTTTTAATATACTATAAATATATATAGCATAAAACGGAGGAAAATATAATGAAAGACGTTTTTAATAATAAAGTTCCTGCTCCTTGGACTAACGTTGAAACCGTAGAAACCGAAAAGGGTTGCGAAATTTCTCTTTGGGGAAGAACCTACAAGGTAGAAAACAATCTGCTTTTTTCTTCAATAGTTTCTCAGGGTGAAGAACTACTTAGTTCTCCCATAAGAATTAAGGCAGGAGAAAACGGTCACGAAATCCAGTGGCGTGATATTGACTGCATTGTTGGCGAAACCACCGACCAGTATGCGTACGTTTATACCACAGCACAAAGCGATGCCTTTATTGTTAATATTTCAACTAAAATTGAGTTTGACGGTCTTGCTACTGCAGACGTAAAGCTTATGCCAAAGGGTTATACCGTTCCTCAGCTTTTTGGTCTTGAATCAAAGGAAAGCACCCCCACTCTTCTCGATTATTTCCATATTGAAATTCCTATTAAGGATAATATTGCAAAACTTTACCACGTTTCACCTAACAAAGTGCATCCTGATGATGAGGGTAATATGGATGATATGGAAAAATATTCAAGCAGTGCATATCTTAAAAATAAAAATACCGACCTTGATTTTGCTTCCATTCTTTATGTTGGTAACGACGATAAGGGACTTTTCACTTATTGCGAATCACCTGAACTCTGGCAGCCTGTAGCAAAGGAAAAATCCTATCAGTTTGCTGACGGCGGTGACCATACCATTGTTCGTATGAGACTTTTGGATAGTCAGCCTTATATTTGGCAGGATGTAAATGCAAAGTTCGGTCAGTACAAATATCCTGCAATTTGTTTTAGAATAGGTTTTCAGGCTTCTCCCGTAAAAGCGTTCCCAAGCAATCCATATAAAGAAAAACTATTACATATTGACTGTTTTAAAAAGATTGAGCCTGATTATATTGATTTCCTTGCAAATCCCGTAGTAGAAGGGGATACCGAAATCGGATATGACAGAATTAAGCGTCTGGGAGTTACAACCCTTGTACTTCACGAAAAGTGGAATAATATTCAAAACTATTGGAAACTTACCAAACGTACCGAACGTCAGCTGACAACCATTATAGAGGAATGTCACAAGCGTGGTATTAAGGTTGTGCCGTATTTTGGTTACGAGGTTTCAACAATGTCTGAAATCTTTGCCGATAACGCTGATGAATTTGCACTGATGAGACAGGGTGAGGAGGTTAGAAGTGTTCAGTGGTACCGCTTCCCCGCACAAAGAGAAATTCCTGTTTGTTATTGCAGCAGTATTGCAGACCGCTTTGTTGACGGACTTGAAGCACTTGTTGATAAGTATGATTTTGACGGTGTTTATCTTGACGGCACGGCTATGACAAGAGCTTGTCAGAACACCACCCACGGATGCGGTTATGTTGACAGAGACGGCGTTCTTCGTCCTACCTACAGAATGTTCCCCGTAAGAGAAATGTTTAAGCGTCTTTATGAGGTATTTAATTCAAGAGGTAAAATCATTAACTGTCACATTTCCGACTGTGTAAACTGCGGAGTACTGGGATTCTCTCATTTGCTTTGGATGGGTGAGTATATACAGTATAATTTGGTTAAAGAAGGCATTAATGAAATGCCCGACGGCTATTTACGTGCCTCTCATTCCGGAAGAAACTTTGGCATTCCTACCGAGTTTATAGTTTATGAAAACAGACCTCTTTGGAACTTTGAAGATGCACTGGTATTTGCTATGCTTCACGGTATACTGCCGCGTCCTAACGATATTGGCGGACCTCTTGAATTTATGTCAGGGGTATGGAAAATTATTGATAAATTTGATATGGAAAATGCACAGTTTGTTCCATACCACAACAATCCTTACTTCTTAAGCGAAAATGAAAACATTAAAATCAGCGGCTTTAAAAAGAAGGATAAGTGGCTTCTTTTTGTAGCAAATGCAGACGGATATGACCAAGGGGAAGTAGTAATAAACGGCTTTGAAGGTAAAAAGATATTCTGTGAAGGCTGTCAAAAGGAAATTACCGCCCAAAACGGAAAAATAACTTTACCGTTTAAGAGATTTGCTCATTATTTCCTTACAGTAGAATAAAAACACTAAAAGCAGGGGAAACCCTGCTTTTACTATTGAAAAAGTATGGACTATGGTATATAATTTTTTAGGTGATTAAAGGTGAAAAAATTTTTTGACAGCATACCTTCTTTAGAGGCAGAGTATATAAAATTTTGGGAAGATATATGCAATATCGAAAGCCCTACCGATAATAAAGAGGGTGTAGATAAGGTTGGCTCTCTTATAATAGAAAAGGCTGAAAAACTAGGCTTTTTGACAGAAAAGTGCATACAAAAGGTATCGGGAGATGCCATATGCATTACTATGAATAATGAGGTTAATGAAAGGCCTGTTTGTTTTTCTGCACATATTGATACGGTGCATCCTCTGGGTTTGTTTGGTTATCCGCCTGTAAAGATTAAAGACTCAATTATTTACGGTCCCGGTGTTACCGACTGCAAGGGCGGAGCGGTAGCAGGTCTTTTTGCAATGCATATATTAAAGATTAACGGGTTTAAAGCACGTCCCGTAAAGCTTATAATTCAGACAGACGAAGAAACAAGCAGTAAAGGCAGCAATAAAGAAACCATTAAATTTATGGCAGAAAAAGCTAAGGATGCTATTGCCTTTATAAACTGCGAAGGTTTAAGAGACGGCGGTATGGTACTAAAAAGAAAGGGAATACTCCGCTATGAAATAAATGTAAAGGGAGTATCGGTTCACGCCTCCTCTTGTGTTGACGGTGCAAGTGCTATATTAGAGGCAGCAAATATTATACTCCAACTTGAAAGGTTTAAGGATGCCTACTCAATAACTGCAAATTGCGGAATAATAAAAGGCGGAACCGCTGCCAATACCGTACCTGAAAGCTGTACTATGGAGTTCGATTTCAGATTTTCAAGCAATGAAGAATATGAAAAGGTAAAACAAGCTGTGAAGGATGCTTGTGAAAGAAAAACCGTAAAGGGTACCCAAACTTCCTATAAAATAAATAGTGAAAGAGTATTTATGGAAGAAAACGAAAAAAATCTTAATCTTTATGAAAAAATTGAGGATATTTTTGAGCAAAACGGACTAAAAAGACTTGGAAAAACCTTTAGCGGCGGAGGAAGTGATGCTTCGGATATGACCTATTTCGGTATCCCAACGGTTGACGGACTGGGGGTTTACGGCTCTAAGATACATTCAAAGTATGAATATGCTGAAATTTCCTCTTTAAGTCTCTCTGTAAAGCGTTTATGTGCCATAGCAGTAAATATTACTTAATAAATTGTAAATTTATGGATGGATACTTGATTTTTTACAGAAAAAATATTATACTTGGTTTTGTGAAATAATTGTATGAATAGGATGTAATAAATGGGTAGAAAAGTTAAAAAATTCGGTCATTTGTATTTTATGTTGCTTTTTCCGGCAGTAATGACCTATTATGAATTGTTTTTTAGAATAGGAACGGTGGGGGAACTCTTTAAATGGAGCACGCTTTATATGCTTCTTTTTTCCTTTGCTTATGCTGTTTTCGGCTATATTGTTTCTTCGCTCTTTAAAAATCGCAAGGTTAATAAGATTATTACTGCTTCTATTATAGGTATTACCGGTATTATTTATATAGTGGAATTCCTTGTTTATAAATTTTTTAAGGTTTTTTACGATATAAATACGGTTACAGGTGCGGCAGGAGATGCGGCAACAACCTACACAACTGAAATTTTTCAGCTGATTTTAAAGAATTTGTGGGCAGTTTTACTGTTTATTGCTCCTACGGTTTTGTATATTTTATTTGCAGACAGATTTGTTCCGGCGTATAAATCAAAGGGTTCGGTACGTATAGTTTCTTTAAGTCTTTCGGTAATTAGCTTTGTGTTGGCTTCTTTGCTTGTTACCGCAAGCAGTATTTACGGCCCTATTTACAAAACTCAGTACAATTTCCAAGCGGCAGTAGGCAATTTTGGTCTTGCTACCGGTCTGCGTCTCGATGTAAAATATTTGCTTTTTGGAAGAGAAAGCGGTTTTGAAAATACTGACCCTAACAGCGACACCCCCCCCGAAGACCTTCCTATAGAATATGGTAAAAACGAACTTGACCTTGATTTTAACGCTCTTAATGAAGGTGCTTCAACAAAGATTAAAAATCTTAATGAATATGTAAGTTCTTTGAAAGCATCAAGCAAAAATGAATATACAGGACTGTTTAAGGGTAAAAATCTTGTACTTATTTCTGCTGAGGCCTTTACGGCAGAGGTAATTGACCCTAATCTTACTCCTACTCTCTATAGACTTGCTAACAAAGGAATTCAGTTTACCGATTATTATCAGCCTTCAAGTGCAGGTACAACGGGCGGTGAATATCAAAATGTGTTTGGTATGCTTCCCATGGCTGGCGGACGTTCCTTTAAAAACACAGCAAAAACGCTAAATTATTACACTATGGGAAGTCAGCTTGACCGTCTCGGCTATTACGGAAAAGCTTTCCACAATAACTCTTATACTTATTATGACCGCCATAAAACCCATACAAAGCTTGGATATTCCGATGGCTTTATGGGACAGGGAAACGGTATGGAGCAATACGTTAAAAACGCCTGGCCGCAAAGCGACCTTGAAATGTTTCAGGGTACTCTGCCTACATATATAGATAAACAGCCCTTCAATGTTTATTATATGTCGGTAAGTGGACACAGCGGATATACCAGAAGCGGCAACTCAATGACCAATAAAAACTGGGATAAGGTTAAAGATCTGAATTATTCCGATGCGGTTAAGGGCTATCTTGCTGCCAATCTTGAACTGGAAAATGCACTTACCTATATGGTAGGAGAGCTTGAGGCTAAGGGAATTGCCGATGATACGGTTATTGTAATTTCCACCGACCATTTTCCTTACGGTCTTGATGAAGCAGGTACACTTGGAAATATGCCCTATCTTTCCGAACTTTACGGATATAATGTTAAAGATTATTTCCAGAGAGACCATAACCGCCTTATAATATGGAGCGGATGTCTTGAAAAGATGGAGCCTATAGTTGTTGATACTCCTACGTTCAGTCTTGATATTCTTCCTACTCTTTCCAATCTTTTCGGCACTGAATTTGATTCTCGTTTAATGCCGGGCAGAGACGTTTTCTCTGATGCAACTCCGTTAGTATATAATACTAACTATGACTGGAAAACAGATCTTGGCACATATTATTCTTCAAAGGGCAAATTTGTTCCTGTTAATGATACAGTGGAAATTCCAGAAGATTATGTTGAGAATATGAAAAAGGTTGTAAGAAATAAAATTAATTTTAGCACAAACGCTCCTGCAGTGGATTACTACAGACATATATTTGGTTAAATTAAAATAAAAAACGGGTGAAAACCCGTTTTTTGTTTTTTTATACTTGAAAAACAGGTATATATATAGTATAATTTTAAAGTTGTAGAATGGAGGAAAGTATTTTTTATGACCAGTTATCTTTCAATGTCGAAGGAAGAACTTTCGGCGGAATTTTCAAAAGTAAAAAAAGAATATGCCTTTCTTACCACTTTAGGTCTTCATCTTGATATGTCAAGGGGTAAGCCCGGTGATGACCAAATGGATTTAAGCAGAAATATATTTGACCTTGTGGGCAACGATTTAGGCTTTAAAAATAAGGACGGAATCGATTGCAGAAACTACGGCGGTCTTGACGGACTCAGCGAACTTAAAGAGCTTTTTGCGGGAATTTTCGGTTTGCTTCCTTCTCAGATTATTGTAGGCGGTAATTCATCCCTTAATATGATGTATGATACAGTTGCTCAGGCAATGACTCACGGTTTGGGTGCTGAACCTTGGATGAAACAGGGTGAAATTAAATTTATTTGCCCCGTTCCTGGATATGACCGTCATTTTGCCATTACCGAGCATTTTGGAATTAAGATGATTCCTGTTCAGAATAATAAAGACGGTCCCGATATGGATAAAATTGAGGAGCTTGTAAAGGATCCTTCCGTTAAGGGTATGTGGTGTGTTCCAAAATATTCAAATCCTGAAGGAATTACCTATAGTGACGAGGTTGTAAAGCGTCTTGCAAATATGAAACCCGCTGTTAAGGATTTCCGCATTTTTTGGGATAATGCATATGCTATTCATGACCTTTACGAAGAGGGTGATGAACTTTTAAATATATATGACGAGTGCGTTGCGGCAGGAAATCCCGACCTTGTTATTATGTTTACCTCTACTTCTAAGATTACCTTCCCCGGTGCAGGTGTTGCGGCTCAGGCGGCAAGTCCCAATAACGTGGAAATTCTTAAAGGCAGAATGATGTTCCAGACTATAGGTCCCGATAAACTTAATCAGCTTCGTCATGCAAGAGCCTTTAAGAGTCTTGCAGATGTTAAGGAGCATATGAAGGAACACGCAAGGATTTTGCGTCCTAAGTTCGAAAGTGTTTTAAGTGAACTGGAAAGGGAACTTGGCGGACTGGAAATTGCAAACTGGAACTCTCCAAAGGGAGGATATTTTATCAGCCTTAATGTAATGAACGGTTGTGCTAAAAGGGTAGAGGAACTCTGTGCAGGTGCAGGAATGATACTTACTAAAGTAGGTGCCACCTATCCTTACGGCTATGACGAAAATGACAGCAATATCCGTATTGCTCCATCCTTCCCACCTGTTGAAGAAATTAAAAAAGCATCCCGTGTACTTTGCGTATCTGTAAGATATGCTGTACTAGAAAAGCTTTTAAAGGAGAAGTAATTATACATTGACTTTTACCAAAATAATATGTATAATTAATACATTAATTTATAAAACGGAGGACTTGTAATGAAGAACAAAAGAGCAAGTAAAATTACATTCTTTGTGGTTTTCATTTTGATTCTTGTTCTGACCTATACTGCCTTCTTTGGAGTTGAGAGCTATCACGGCGACACCCGTAACGTATACATTAAGGGTGCAAATGATATTCGCTGGGGCATTGACATCCGAGGCGGTGTTGAAGCGGTATTTACTCCAAATATTCCCGACAGTCAGATAACTGACGCCGAAATGGATGCCGCTAAAGCCATTATAGATACACGAATGGTTAACCAGAACATAACAGATTATGAAATTTATGCCGATAAGGAAAATAAACAGATAGTTGTTCGTTTTCCGTGGGCTGCAGATGACAGCACTATGGACCCTGCAGCAGCAGTAGCTTCCCTTGGTGAAACAGCAGAGCTTACCTTCTGTAAATCATCTACTTATGATGCTAACAACATTATTTTTACAGGTGAGCACGTAGAAAAGGCTGAGGCTGTATTTACCGAAGAAAAAGGTTGGGTTGTAACCCTTGACCTTGACAGTACTGCAACCGGTCTTTTCGCTACGGCTACTACTGAACTGGCTCCCTCAAAAGGACAGATAGCAATTTGTATGGACGGAGCAGTTATCTCAGCTCCTTCTGTTGATGTTGCTATTACCGACGGTAACGCTATTATTACAGGTATGGAAAATGCTGATAACGCTATTGACCTTGCAAACAAGATTAATGCAGGTGCCCTTCCTTTTGCACTTAGTGTTGATGATAGTAAACTTTCTATAGTTTCTGCTACTCTCGGTGCTAATGCTCTTAACGTAATGATTATTGCAGGTGCTATTGCATTTGGTGTTATCTGTGTGCTTATGATTGTTCGCTACAGACTTAACGGTGTAGTCGCTTCTATTGCACTTCTCGGTCAACTTGCAGGCTCTATAGCTGCTATTTCGGGATATTTCCCCGGTGTTGACAGCTTCACCCTTACCATACCAGGTATTGCAGGTATTATACTTTCTATCGGTGTTGGTGTTGACTGTAACGTTATTGCCGCCGAAAGAATCCGTCAGGAATTCAAAAATGGCAGAACTATAGACGGTGCTATCGATAACGGCCTTAAAAATTCTCTTAGTGCTATTGTTGACGGTAACGTTACCATTCTTATTGTAGCTATAGTTTTGATGGGTGCGTTCGGTACAAGCGGTATTGTGTTCTATAAGTTATTCTCTTGGCTCTTTGGTGCTTCTATTGCAGGTTCTATTTACTCCTTTGGTTATACCCTTTTAATTGGTGTTATCTTTAACTTTATAATGAGTGTACTTTGTTCTAAGTGGATGCTTAAGAGTATATCACAGCTTAAGTTCTTAAGAAAACCATGGCTTTACGGAGGTAAGAGAAATGGCTAATAAATTGGATTTCAACAAACCTCTAAAGTGGTTCCTTATTGCATATGCAGCTCTTGCTATGGTTGGTGTTATCATAGCTGTGACTTTAGGCGTAAAGCTTGATATTAACTTCAAGGGCGGTACAGTTATTACATATAACTACACCTTTGAAGAAGGCAAGGTTTCGGACATAAACGTTGAAGACGTTAAGGCATTAGTAAGCGAAAACTTAAAAGCTGACGCTACAGTTACAAAGGGTGCTTCCATTGCGGGTGGTACCTATACCATCACAGTTTCTCTTGTTAAGAATGAGGCTATAACAACAGATTCTCAGGAAGCTCTTTCAAAAGCACTTCAGGAAAAATATAAGGATAATAACATTGCGGTTTACAATGCTACTTCCGTTAGCCCTACACTTGCAGTTAAATTCTTTATTAAAGCTCTTACCGCTGTTTTGGTAGTTGCAATTTTGGTTGTTGTTTACGTTGGACTTCGTTTCCGTAAAATCGGCGGCATTACCGCTGCTCTCACAGCGCTCGTTGCGGTTGTACTAGACGTTATAATTGCATTTGTGACCTGTGTAATTTTCCGTTTGCAAATAGATATGAACTTTATTGCTGTTGTTCTTACTATTCTCGGTTATTCTCTTAACGATACAATAGTTGTTTACGACTCGGTTCGTGAAAACAAGAGAACAACAGACAGTCTTACCCTTGCTCAAATGGTTAATAAGAGTCTTCACGACGTATTTGCAAGAAATATTGTAACAACCCTTACTACCGTTCTTGCTGTTATCACAATTATTGTAGTATCCGAAATTTACGGTCTTACTTCACTTCGTACCTTTGCTATTCCTATGGTATTTGGTCTTGTATCAGGCTGTATTTCCTCTCTCTTTATTGCTTGTCCTTTATGGGTTTGCTGGAGAAACAAATTGGATGCAAAAAAATAAAACAAAAGGCTGTCTCACTTAAAAAGTGAGACAGCCTTTTTTAATGAGTCTGCCTATAAGCCGAGTTCTGTTATTGACGACCATCTATCTCGAAAGGTTGTTGCCAACCTCCTCAAGCCGCTTTTCACGGCACATCGAGCAAATGTATAGCCGTAGTCAGCGTTGCTCCGGATAAGGTTTACAGGGCCGATATGTCTCCATATCGCCGGTGAGCTCTTACCTCGCCTTTCCACCCTTACCAAAAACTTGGCGGTATATCTCTGTTGCACTATCTCTAAGGTCACCCTCGGCGGCCGTTAGCCGCTATCCTGCTCTGTGGGGCTCGGACTTTCCTCACACCTATGGTGCGCAGCCGTCCGGCAAACTCGCAAGGGTATTTTAACATAAAAAACTTATTGTGTCAAAGTCTTTTTCTTTTGCATATATAGAATTAGAAATGTTTAAAGGAGAAGGTTTATGTTATCGCATTGTTTGCCCACCTATTTTTTGACGGCTAATTCTGCCGACGGTTTTATTAACGGTTTCAAATCTGCCTATGATTTAAAGGACGGATGGCGTGTATTTCTTATAAAAGGCGGCCCAGGTACAGGCAAATCTACCTTTATGAGAAAAATGGCAGAAGTTCTTTTTGATAATGGGGAAGAGGTTCATCTTATTCCTTGCAGCAGTGACCCTGATTCTATTGACGCAGTTGTGTCAAACAGTAAAAAAATGTGTTTTTTTGATGCTACAGCTCCGCATATTCTTGAGCCGCAATATCCGGGTGTATGTGAAGAAACCATAGATTTAGGTATGTTTTGGGATAGCGATAAATTATTTAAAGAACGCGAAAAAATTATGGAGCTTACCGATAAAAATAAAGAACTGCATAGGTTAGCATCCAAGGTGATTTCTGCTGTGGGACAGCTTAAAAGACGAAAAAATAAAATTTCTTTAATGGCAACCGATATTGATAAAACCTTTGATTTTTCCATAAAACTTGCTAAACGCTTTATAAAAGACGGCTATAAAAAGGGAGGGGAAAGAGTTTGGTATCTTTCCGCCATAACCAATGAAGGCGAAATCTTTTGTAAAGATACAGTAGATTCACTTTTTGAAAGAAAAATTTTAATAGAGGATAACTTTGGTACCGTTTCAAGCATTATTATGTCGGTTATAAGAGATTATGCTATCGATAATAATATAGAAATAATAACCGTAAAAAACAATATCCTTCCGTATGAACAAATTGACCATATACTTATTCCTTCTTTGTCTCTTGCTTTTTTAAGCGGGAAAAATTTTGAGGGAGAAGAAAGGATAATCCATAGCACTCGTTTTATGGACAGAGATATAATAAAAGAACACAGAAGCTCTGTTAAACTTATAGATAAACTATCTGCTGAACTTACGTTAAGTGCTGTAGAATTACTAAAAAAAGCCAAACAAAACCACGACCAACTGGAAAATTTTTATATTAAAGCTATGGATTTCGAAAGTATGAATAACTTTGCGTTCAATTTTAGCAGAAAAATTCTTTTATATTGACATTTTTAAATTTGTGCTTTAAACTAAAAATATAATTTTTTAGGAGGGCTTGTGTGAAGAAAAAGAACGGAAAAATATACGCTATGGCAATAATTACCGTTTTTATTGCCGTAGGTACCCTTGTGGGTGCAGGAGTTCTTGCAAATGTTTACGGAAATGACTTTTCATACACCCCTTCCTATACCGAATATGACGGAGCCGGTGAAAATGCTTCATCCCAAACTTCTTCTACCGGTAGTTTTAATACACAAAGCGACCAAACTTCTGTTTCTTCTGATACCGTAAGTGTTCCCGAGGAAATTTATCCCGAAATACAGACGGGTATTTATTTAAACGGGGAAGATAGTATTGTTATCTCCTTTTACGAGTCGGGCTTTATTGAAGGAAATATTAACTGTTCGTCAATTACTATGGAGTTTTCGGGGCAGATGATAGAAAAAACTCTTACCGCAACGGGAACCGACAGCCTTAACAATACAATTGAGATAACACTTGTTTTTGATGGAGATAAAATAGATGCAACCAGCCGTCCGACTATAAGGTATGAAGAAAATGCAGACTATTTAGCCCTTTCGGGAGTTTTTCAAAAGTAATATTGCTTTTTCTTTACGGTAAAGAAAAAATTAAAAATTTTTTATAAAAAGTGCTTGACAAATGGTTTTATATGTGTTAATATATCAAGGTCGCAGGACGACAGACAGTTGGTGCTGATTGCGGTGAGGGTCCACCCGTTCCCATCCCGAACACGGAAGTTAAGCTCACTTGCGCCGAAAATACTTGGCGGGCAGCCGCCCGGGAAAATAGGTAGGTGCCAACACAAAGGACACAAGCAATAGCTTGTGTCTTTTTTTATTATTGATTTATGATTTTTGCTATGATATAATTGATTTATTAAGTATTGATAAGGAGAAGATTATGGGCTTTATAAAAGAAATGAAAAAGCACGGTTTTTTGCTTTCTTATCTTATCACAAAGGATTTTAAAATTAAATACCGAAGAAGTGTACTGGGTATTGCATGGAGCGTACTGAATCCTTTATTTATGATGCTTATAGTATCCACCGTATTTAAGGTCGTATTTCGCATCGATTTAGGAAATTATTCCTATCCTGTTTATGTTATAATCGGACAGACTATGTTTAACTTTTTAAGCGAAGCAACAAATACGTCTATGCAGTCGATTTTAGCAAGTGCTTCTCTTATTAAAAAGGTTTATATTCCAAAATATATTTTCCCTATACAAAAGGTAAGCTTTGCTTTTGTTAACTTTGCTGTTTCTATGGTGGCTGTGCTTATAGTAGGACTTATTGAACAAATAGGCTTAAGTTGGCATATCCTTTTATTACCTATTCTTCTGGTGGTATTTTATTTCTTCTGTTTGGGACTTGGGCTTATACTCTCGGTACTTGCCGTATTTTTCAGAGATACTCTGCACATATACGGTATTATCCTTACTGCATGGATGTATTTAACTCCTGTATTTTACACCTTGGAAAATATAGGTATTAAAGAGGGGGCAAATGCAACATTCTGGAGAATGTTTATTGAAAAGGTATTTGTTTTCAATCCTATGTGTCAGTATATTACAGCATTCCGTGACCTTGTTCTTTTCCATAAAACACCCGATATACTGTCGATTATTCTTTGCGTTGGATATGCGCTTATATTTATGCTGCTTGGAATTTTTGTCTTCAATAAAAAGCAGGATAAATTTATTCTTCATATTTAAGGAGGAAAGGCTAATGGAACAGGAATATTCAATTATAGCTCAAAATATTTCAATGCACTTTAATATGGCGTCAGAACGTCTTGAAAGCTTAAAGGAATATTTTATCAAGCTTATTAAACGTCAGCTTTTCTTCAAAGATTTTGTTGCCGTAAACGATATTTCTTTTAAAATAAAAAAGGGAGAGGTTTTCGGTATTGTAGGAACTAACGGTTCGGGAAAAAGTACTACCCTTAAAATGATTTCGGGAATTTTAAAGCCCACAAGCGGAAAAATTACCGTTAACGGTAATATCGCTCCGTTAATTGAACTTGGTGCAGGATTTGACGGTGAACTTACCGCTAGAGAAAATATTTATCTTAACGGTGCCGTACTGGGTTATTCCAAAAAGTATATAGACGAGCATTTTGACCAGATAGTTGATTTTGCAGAGCTTAGGGATTTTCTTGATATGCCTATAAAGAACTATTCTTCGGGTATGGTTGCCCGTATCGCTTTTGCTATTGCAACGGTTATAACCCCCGATATACTTATCGTTGACGAAATTCTGTCAGTTGGTGATTTTCTTTTCCAGGAAAAGTGCGAAAAAAGAATAAATGAACTTATGGAGGGCGGAACTACCATAGTTATTGTTTCTCATACCATTGCACAGATAGAGCGTCTTTGCGATAGAGTTATGTGGATTGAAAAGGGCAATTTAAAAATGCTAGGCGAAACAAGTGAGGTTTGCGAGGCATATAAAAATATTGCCAATTCGTGAGGTAAAAATGAGGATTTGTGCAGGTGTTGTTCTTTACGAACCCGAAAAGGAAAGACTAAAAGAGAATATATCGGCAATAAAAAATGACGTAGAACATATTTATTTGGTTGATAACGGCAGTAAAAATATAAATGAAATTAAAGAAATTTTTGAAAGAGAAGAAAAAATTTCCTTTATATTAAATGATCAAAACTCAGGTATTGCAAAAGCACTTAATCAGCTTTGCAATATAGCTTTAACCGAAGGCTTTGACTATATTGTTACCCTTGACCAAGATTCTGTGGCGGGTGAAAATATGGTGGAAGAAATGCAACACTATATTAGTGATGATATTGCCATTATCGCCCCAAGGGTAATTGATGATTTTGAAAACCGCAAAACAGAGGATGCACCATTAATTGAAGAAATCGACCGTCCTGTTACTTCGGGGTGTCTTACAAACCTTAAAATATGGAAAGAAATCGGCGGCTTTGATGAAAAAATGTTTATCGACTGTGTCGATTTTGATTACTGCACCCGTGTTTTAAAGGCAGGCAAAAGGATAATAAGGGTAAACAGAGCGATTTTGCACCATAGATTAGGAAGTGCAAAAGAGGTTAAATTTTTCGTGCTTTTCGGGAAACTTTTGGGCATAGAAAAACTTAAAAAGCCTTTTTACACCTATAACCATAGTCCGCTTCGTACCTACTACTATGCAAGAAATATAAAATATTATATTTATAAGCATAAGGACTTTTTGGACTTAAAACAGGAAAGAAGAACCTATATCAGATGGTTTATTTTAAAGGTGTTTTTTGAAGAAAAGAAACTTAAAAAACTCTTTGCCATCATAAAGGGAACTATTCATTCAAAAAAGCTTATAAGAGAATATAAAAAAACACTGTAAACTTTCGTTTACAGTGTTTTTTGTTGATTAGAAACATCCTTCAAATTCATCTATTTTATCGGTAAAGGAGAAGGTGATTTTGCTGTTCTTAGTTTCTTCGCTGTTAAGGAAGGGAAGAACGCCTTTTTCTCTCATTTTGTTTCTGGGGCATGGGTTTACGTTACCGGGTTCAATACCTAATACGTAATCGTATTTGCCCATCATCTTCCATTCAGTAAGACAGGGAAGTTCGTTTTTCTTATATGTCATGACAAGACCGGCATTTATATCGGGGTTGTATATTCCCAGATTTACATTGCCGTTATTCTCTTTTGTATCAAAGAAATAGCAACGTTCCGCATAATTTGCCTGAGGCTTTTCCATAACCAGTGCAGTGTCTATGTTGGCGATTGCGTTTTCGGTAATTGCCCAAATTTTATTGTTTGGTAAATGAACAATGCTTTTTTCACTGAGAAGGGGATAACCCATATTGCAGTGGTACAAAAGACAGAAAGGCTCACTGTTGTCACCAAGGTTGGTTACGCTGTCATTTACGCTGAAACTATTTTCGGTATAGGAAAGAATATATGTACGTTTAAGGGTAAACTTTCTGCCGAAAAGAACCTGATCTATTACAGTAAATACTATTTTGAGTTGGTCATTTTCTTCTAAAATGGCGTCAAGTGTGGCAGGAGTATTGCCTATTCTGCCGTGAAGACCTATTTCTTCGCCTTCGTCAATACAGGGTGCACCAGCACCGTCAAAACCGCAGGTGGTGAAAAAACCGCCGTTAAAGGATTTTAAAAAGTTAAACCCTGTTCTGTCGTAATATGAGGGAGCAACCTGACCGCAAGGAGAGGTATAACTCATATTTTTACCATTATATGTAACCCTTGCTACGTCGGCACAACGGCTAACGCTTATCCATATTTCAAGACCTTTTCCGTTTCTGGCATAAACAAAGTCCATTCCTTCTCCTTTGCCACCTTTTAAAACATACTGCTCTACACCTCGTGTCTGAAGAGGATGTCCAACATAATAATTCATATTGATTTTCTCCTTTTTGTGTGATAATATATAAATGCATTTTACAACAATTAAAAACTACTGTCAATCTATATGTGATATTTTTTCAAATGTGTACCTTTTCTTTACATTTGTGCATTGTTAATAATATAAAGCAATGATAAAATAAACTGAACAGAGGTGATATTAATGCAAAACAAAAAAGGCATTACATTTGTTGGTAATATTATTACCGACGTTGTAAAAACCGTTGACTGTTATCCTGAAATTGGTCTTCTTGCCAACATAAAGGATGTTAAACGTGCGGTGGGCGGTGCTGTGCCCAATACTGCTATTAACCTTCGCAAAATTGATAGCGAAATTCCTCTTTCGGCAATCGGTAAAATCGGCAACGATGAGGGCGGACTCTACATAATGGATAAATTTAAAGAATTTAACATTGATGCCTCATCTGTTTTAATGAGTGAAGACCAGCCTACTTCCTTTAGTGATGTAATCAGTCTTCCTACCGGAGAGCGTACATTCTTCCACGCACGCGGTGCAAATGCTCAGTTTGTTCCCGAAGATGTTGATTTAAACAAGCTGGATTGTGATATTCTTCATGCCGGATATATACTTCTTCTTGATGGCTTTGATGCTAAGGATGAGGTTTACGGAACTAAAATGGCAGGTTTCTTAAAAAATGTTCAGGACAGGGGAATCAAAACCAGCATTGACGTAGTAAGTGATGCTACCGCCGATTATAAAGCAACAATTCTTCCTGCCCTTAAATATTGCGATTATGCAATAATGAACGAAATCGAAAGCACTACGCTTTTCGGTGTTCAGCCTTATAACGCTGACGGCAGTTTAAATACCGCTAACATTAAAAAGACTATGGAGCTTATGGCTGAGGCTGGTGTTAAGGAAAAAATTGTGCTTCACTGTAAGGATGCAGGTTTTGCTTATGATGTAAAAACCAAAACCTTTACAGCGGTTCCTTCTCTTAAAATTCCGTCAGAACTTATTAAAGGAAGTGTAGGAGCAGGCGACTCCTTCTGTGCGGGAACACTATACGGTATTTATTATAATCTTCCCGACAAAGAAATACTTGAATTTGCTTCTTCAGCTGCGGCTTGTAATCTTTTTAGCGAAAATTCGATAGACGGTATGCGCCCTTATGAAGAAGTTAAAAAATTAGCCGACAAATTCGGCAGAAAAGAGATAAAATTATGATAGTAAACTTAAATGACGTACTCAAAAAAGCTCAGGAAGGCCACTATGCCGTAGGTCTTTTCAACACCACTGATACCGATATGGCTGAGGCTGTTATTGCCGCTGCCGAGGAAATGAATTCTCCCGTTGTTATCGGTACTGCAGAAATCCTTTTACCTTTTGGTGAATTAAAACTTATTGCTCCTTCACTTCGTGCCCTTGCTGAACGTGCAAAGGTGCCCGTAGTTCTTCACTATGACCACGGTCTTACCTTTGACAGATGTATTGAGGCTTTAAAACTTGGTTTTTCAAGTATTATGTTTGACGGTTCGTTGGGAGAAAGCGACAAGAATATTGAAGAAACCAGAGAAATAGTTAAAATTGCTCATTCATTTGGTGCTTCCGTTGAAGGCGAAATCGGTCACGTAGGAAATGCTGTTGACGGTGACGGTGTTGAAGATGATATGTATACAACTCCCGAAGAGGCTGTTAATTTCGTAAATGATACAGGCGTTGATGCCCTTGCAGTTGCTATCGGAACTGCTCACGGCGTATATAAGACCAAGCCTAAGCTTGACCTTGAAAGACTTAAAGAAATCAGAAATGCTTGTGATACTCCTCTCGTTCTTCACGGTGGCTCAGGACTTAGCGATGATGACTTCAGAAACTCTATCAGAGATGGTATTGCTAAGGTTAATATCTTTACCGACCTTTGCGTAGCAGGCGTAAAGGCTATGGAAGAAGGACTTAAGGAAAATAAAGGCTATCTTGAAATCCGCAATATGAAGGTTGAGGAAATCAAGAAGTGTGTTATTAATAAAATAAAGCTTTTCGGTTCGGCTGATAAAGCATAATAAAAAGAGACCATCAGGTCTCTTTTTTTATGCTGGTAGTTAGGGTTATTCTTTTTTAGCAAATTTATCGGGATATGATACGCTCATAGCGTACTGCGTTGGAGTCATTTTGGTTGCCTTTTTGAAAACACGGCAAAAATAATGAGGATTATCATAGCAAAGAAAATCGGAAATCTGAGAAATCGTATAAATATCTTTTCTGATAAGATACTTTGCTTCGCTGATTTTAAGGTCGGTCAGATATTCGGTAATGGTTTTTGAGCAGTTTTCTTTAAACACCGAGGAAATGTGTGTTCTTGAAAAGCCCAGTTCTCTGCTTATGGCTTCAACCGTTATTCTGCCATAAACGTTGTTGGCGAGAATATTAATAATAGAGGTAGTAAGTTTGTCGAAGTTCTTTGTTTCGTCGTCAATTTTAGGAAGAATAGTGGAACGAATAAGCTTTAAAAGTAACATTTCAAGATTTAACTTTATAAGCTGTTCGCTGCCGAATGAACCATCACTGCGTTTTTTTAATTCCGTTTCGTAAGGGCTGTCGTCTTCAAGATGATAAGCTTCTTCGCCGTCGGATATCATTTCGGCTATGTATTTTCGAAGGGGTGTGGGGATGTTCATATGCCTGTCGTTAAAGAAATTCATATCTTTTGATGGGCAATAGAAGGTGATTATAAATACTGTGGGTGGGTTTTCGGGGTCACTTGCAATGGCGTGACTTTCACCGGGTTTGTGAAAAATAGCTTCTCCTTGTGAAAGTCTTGTGGTACGGTCATTGCAGGTCACAACAGCAACGCCTTTATCTATGTAAACCAATTCCCAGTAATTGTGTATTTCACCTGAAAAATTATATGTTGATTTAAACTCAAAATAATGAATAGACATTATCTGTTTAACGTTAATTAGGCAGTTTATTGAGTTTTTGCCGTACCTTGGTTCCAAAACGGTAACCTCCTTTACAAAAGTGTACAGAAAACATATATTTGTGCATTGATTTTATGATTATGTTAGCATAGAATTGTAATTAAGTCAATATATTTGATATTTGGAGGTATTTTTATGAACGTATTAGCTATTTCATGCCATCCCGATGATATGGAAGTTCATTGCGGTGGAACACTTCTTCGTTGTAAGAAGCGCGGAGACAACGTTACTGTATGTCATGTAGCAAACGGTAATATGGGTCACGTTGTAATTGAACCCGAAGAACTTGGTAAAATTCGTATTGCTGAAGCTAAAAAAGCAGGCGATATCGGAGGGTTCAAGACCGTTACCTTAAATGTTGGTGACCTTTGTGTTGATTCTACCAATGTTGAGCAACACGACCAACTGGTTAAGGTTATCCGTGAAGCAAAACCTGATTTTATTATCACTCACGGTCCCGATGACTATATGTCTGACCACGTTGAAGTGTCCAAGCTTGTTTATAAGGCTTCCTTCTCTGCAAGTGTTCCTCATTACAGAGCTGACCTTGGTGAAGCTTGTGATGTAACACCTATTTATTATATGGACAACTACAATAACGTAAGTTGTGAACCATATGAGTTTGTTGATATAACCGACGAAATTGAAACCAAACTTGAGATGCTTGCTTGTCACGAAAGCCAAATCGTATGGCTTAGAGACCATGACGGCGTTGATATTTTGAAAAAAACCAGAATGTGTTCCGAAATGCGTGGTGCACAATGCGGTGTTGAGTATGCAGAAGGCTATAGAAGACTTATGGCAGGTCTGCGTGGTACAACCAAGAGATTGTTACCGTAATTATAATTTTTAAAAATAGGAGAGATAAAAATGGATTTTAATTCTACTGTAAAAGGTTCTGCTCTTGAGGGCTTCTATCCTGCAGGATGGGACTTTGAAAAAATTGATGCAGCTATCGGTGCACCCGAAAGCATTACAGAACATCAGGCTCATTGGAATGATAACTTCACTCCCATTAAGTGCGACAACTTAGGTGAATTTGAAGTTTATATGGGTCACGAAATCGCAATGCAGATTAAACTTGCTAAAGAAAGAAACGAAAAGGTTGCTTTCATTCTTCCCGTAGGTCCTATGGGTATGTATAAATGGGTTGTTTACTTTATTAACGCATGGAAGGTTTCCTGCGAACACGTTTACACCTTCAATATGGACGAATGGGCTGACGCTGACGGAAATACACTTCCCAGTGATAATAGCGGTTCTTTCAAATATGCTATGGAACAGGCTCTCTTTAATCCCCTTGGCGAACTTACCGTTCCCGAAAATCAGAGAAACTTTGCTACAAAGGATAATCTTCCTACCTATCCTGCAAAGATTGACGCTTTAAAGGCAGAGGGGGCAAAACTTGTTCTTGTTTACGGTATCGGCAGAATGTGTCATATCGCTTTCTGGGAGCCTCAATTTGCAGGTGATTATGCAAATGCTGCTGAGTGGGAAAACGTTCCTTACAGAATTGCTGCTAAGATTCATCCTTTAACCGTTGAGCAGAACGCTCTTACCAGCTTTAAGTCAAGAACTACTCTTGTTCCATGCAGAGCTAACACTATTGGCCCTGGCATCTTCTTAAAGGCTGACTATGCTATCGGTGGTGCTGACGGTACTCTTGGTAGAGGTATGCAGTGGCAGGGTATGTCTCTTTGGATGACACTTCGTCACGAAAAGACTCCTTGGATCACCTCTACATACATTCCTACCATTCCCGGCAAGCTCTTCTTCCTTAAAGACCTTGCAGGTCCTCTTCAGGCTGAATGTAACTAATCATAAAGAATAAAATAAAACCGCCTTTCATACACTTTGTATGAAAGGCGGTTTTTTATGAAAAGCTTGATAATTACAAAACGGCATATAACTCTATTTTGCAGTTTGCTATTAGCACTAACAATTTGTATTATAGGAACTACTGTCACTTTTGCAGGACTGGAGAGAAAACTTCCTATATACTGTGTAGAGAGTGATAAAAAGCAGGTAGCTATTTCCTTTGATGCGGCGTGGGGTAATGATGATACAGGCGAACTTATAAAAATTTTAAGCGATTATAACGTTCCAGCAACCTTTTTCGTTGTTGGTGCTTGGGTAGATAAGTATCCTGAATCTGTTAAGCAACTAAGCGATGCAGGGCATAGGGTGGAAAATCATTCAAATACACACCCATATATGACCAAACTGGGCAGTGAGCAGATAAAAAATGAAATAGAATGCTGTAACCAAAAAATTGCAAAGGTTACAGGCAGAACACCCACTCTTATCCGTGTGCCTTACGGTGATTACGATAATCACGTTGTTGAAACTATTGAAAATATGGGAATGTACTGTATCCAATGGGATGTCGACTCTCTTGACTGGAAAGATAGTGCCACGCCAGAAAGCATTTGTAAAAGGGTGACTAAAAAGGTTAAAAACGGCTCAATAGTGCTATTCCACAACGATGCCGACCACACACCTGCCGCTCTGCCAAACATATTAAAATGTCTTAAAGACGAGGGATATGAATTTGTGTTTATCGAGGATTTAATTTTAAAAGAAAATTACGAAATCAAACACGACGGAACGCAATGCAAGAAAAAAGACGGCGAATAGCCGTCTTTTTTAGGGAAAAGGGAAAGGGGGTTAAGGAATAGGGTGTGCCTTCGGTACAGATTTAAGAATCATATTCGCGCTAACCGTCCCCTGTGTCACACACAAGGCAGAGAATTATCTCACATTTTTGGATTTATTTTTTTGTATATGTTATGATATCCGTAGACCAGTCATTGAAAACGTCGCCTTCGGGTTCTATTTCAAAGTTAAAAGAAACCGTAGATATTTTTTCGATATCGTTATTGTTTAAGAACTTTTTATCTATTTTTATAGTGTATACAAACTGGCAATTGTTTAAAACTTGTTCATCATACAGGTCAAAATCGGTATCAGAGACGGTATAATTATTAATGTTTATATTATCTACAGTAAAATCAAAATAACTACCCGTTTTATTTGTCAAACAAAAAGTGAATTCGTTGTTTTCTTGTTCTAAAAAGTCGACAACGATACCTTTTTTGTTATAAATTTCTAAACCAGATATAGGTGCAATATTATTTTTAAAATCGCTTGTTTTAACTGATATAACATCAGTTTCAAATTCTTTAAAGGCTTTATCGTTATCATAAGCCCAAAATAATATGTCGATTTGTTCTATATATTCAATTTCGTACTTTTCTAAAAATGAATTTTTAATTTTCAATTCTGTATTTGCTTTAGAATTTGCCGAAATATCACAATCCATATAATAAATGCTTTCTTGCGTCATAATTCCATTTACCGCAAAAGAATGTGCGTTAAATCCTAAATTAAAATCAGAGTTGTTTTCTATTAGTAATTTTAACGAGTTTCCTTCTAGTCCCTTTGCAAAAATTTTCACATCATTTCCAGAGTATAAAAGAAGTTCATCAACTGTAGTATTTGATGCAACACTATCAGTGTATAGAGAAGTAGGATTATCTTCGCCGCCAGTATCATCACCGCTAAACAGAATAATCATAGTAAGGAAGGTTGCTAAACCCATAAGTAGCCAAAACCACCATTTTTTATATATGGGTTTGTTGGTTTTATTACATGGTGAACTATATTCATTACAACGGAGTTTTTGATTAGCTTGTGTTCCACATTTCGGACAAAAATTTCCATCGAACTGTGTTTTGCATTTTGAACATATCATCATAGAAAATAATCTCCCCCAAAAATTAACTTTATATTATTTATTATACCATATTAATGCAAAATGCACAAGCACTTATTATAATATTACTTTTGTTTCATATGTTGACTCTCTTGACTGGAAAGATAGTGCCACGCCAGAAAGCATTTGTAAAAGGGCAACTAAAAAGGTTAAAAACGGCTCAATAGTGCTATTCCACAACGATGCCGACCACACACCTGCCGCTCTGCCAAACATATTAAAAACCCTTAAAGACGAGGGGTATGAGTTTGTGTTTATAGAAGATTTGATTTTAAAGGAAAATTATGAAATCAAACACGACGGAACACAATGCAAGAAAAAAGACGGCGAATAGCCGTCTTTTTTTAATATTGTAGGGATGGATGCCCACATCCGCACGTTATATTTATATTTTATCGGGACGATGTAGGCATCGTCCCCTACAAATTATCATAAAGAATTGTCATTTATGTTCCCAAGCATTATATGAAGCATTGAAAAAGGAAATAAACGAACAAAAAGATATGAGAGAAAATAAAATCTCTCATATCTTTTTTTTATTTAAATAAGATTAACGGGTTTGCTTTGAATTGCAACATATTTGCGGTGTCGGCTCCGTTGTCGCCACCTTTCCTTTGCAATGTAATTGTGCCAAGTCGTATGTTACCTTGTTTGGTGAACTGAGCCTTGCAATCATCTGCATATATAGAAATCGCTTCATTTACCGCAAGTAGTTTCCATTTGTATGTATCACCGTATTTTTGAATAATTAATGACCATTCAGCCGCAAATCTACCTCTACCACGAATAACATCGCTAATAATCATTATTAAATTCTTTTGGAAAAAAGTTTTTAGCAATTCTTGTTCATTGTTTGTAAATTCATCGACAAACATTCTTTTTGGATTTCGACTGTTTGGTCGTGGTGGGAGTTCTCCGTCGTATAGTTTGAGCAAAGTTTCAATTTCAGGAGATATATGCCAATCCTTAACGTAATGTTCGACTTTTCGCTTTTCTACTTGGTTGTATCCTTTATCCTTTGAGGATACCAACTTAACTTGTATATTTTCAACCGTTTCTAAATGTCTTTTCTTAATATAAATTTTTATAACAACATTTATATCAGATTTGTATCCCTTTTGACCTATCTTCTCGGCGTGAACATATTCTATCTCGTCAAGGTTATACATCATTATTTTTAACCACTCTTTAGCATCTTTGTCATTTTTCCAATCATTAAACTTATCGGCAACGCTCTGTTCGTTTTGAAATCCGCCTTTTGCAATTTGCGAACCCGTCATAGCCATTTCATCACATCCTTGTTATTGGTGATTTGAAGAATAATTTGTTGAAGAACATCAACAACCACAGAATTTCCAAATTGTTTATAAGCAACCGTGTCTTTTTCCGCTATTTTAAATTCATCGGGGAATCCTTGCATTCGTGCACATTCTCTTGGAGAAAGTCTTCTAACCTTTCCATCAATTTTATAAAGTCCGGTCTTTGCACCTGCACCTCCGCCATATGCGGATAATGTGATGCCTTTACCTTTTACACTGTAAATTCGTTCGCCTTGGCCACCTTTATTTACTATTCCTATGCGAATAGGTTTTGTTGCATAATTCAATGTCGTATCATCTTTGTTAATTACAATATCGTTTCTATTAACAATATATTTGTCGGTGTTTTCTTTGCAAATAATATCTTTTACATATTTATGTTGTTGGGTGGGAAGCGGAAATTCAAAATTAGCAATTCCCATATCTTTTCTAAAACAAATCATATATATTCTTTTTCTACTTTGAGATGAACCATATTCCGCAGCATCCAAAACTTTTGAATATACATCATATCCAATATCGTCTAATGTGTTTTTTATTACTTCTATAGTTTTTCCTTTATTGTGAACTTCTAAGTTTTTTACATTTTCCAAAAATAAAATTTTCGGCTGTTTTTCCTTGACTATTCGTGCAACATCAAAAAACAACATGCCTCGACTATCGTTAAAACCTTTTTGGCTTCCGCTTATACTGAATGCTTGACAAGGAAAACCTGCACACAAAATATCGTGTTCAGGTATGCTTTTTTCGTCAATTTTGGTAATGTCGCCATGTGGTATTAAATTGAAGTTGTTCGCATATACATTAGCAGCATCTTTATCCCATTCGGAAGCAAAAACAATTTTTGCACCAAAACTAGAAAAAGCTAAATGAAAACCACCGATGCCTGCAAATAAATCTATAACTTTTATACCCTTTAACGATTTATTAACGGTTATCATAATTTTCCTCCAAGAAAAAACAGCAGTTTTAATGAAACCACTTAATTATAACATAATTATTTTACAAAGTAAACAACTTCAAAAATAAAAAATATCACAAATGGTATAAACAAAAGATAAAAACACATTAAATACAAAAATAAAAAACACCTTAACAATAAGGTGTTTAATAACGGGCGGATGAGGGCATCCGCCCGTAAAATTTATATTTCTTCAAGCAATTTTATTGCTTTGTTCATTGTGTCAAACTCTGCAAAAAGCATTGCTTTTATATCTTCACTAAAAGGCTTTACGTCAGGGATTCCTATAACCTTCATTCCTGCGTTAAAGCCTGATTTTATGCCGTTATCGGAGTCTTCAAAAACAATACATTCGTTAGGCTTAGCACCGAGAAGTTCTGCCGCTTTTAAAAAAATATCAGGAGCAGGTTTTCCGTTTTCAACCTCGTTTCCGCAAACTGTAACGTCAAAGTAACCGGTGGCGTTTACGGTATCAAGTCTAAATAGTGCATTTTTTCTGCTTGTTCCTGAAGCCAGACCTAATTTAATTCCTCTTTCCTTTAAAAAGTCAAGTGTTTCTTTTACACCATCCTTGTACTTTATTGTTATATTCCCATTTACATAAATATGTGCATCGCTTTTGAATTTTTCTATATCGAGAGTAGGGAAGTGCTCTTTTAAAAAATTGGTGCTGCCTATTTCGTTAGTGCCGCAGAGAAGCAAAGCGGTTTTATCCATATCAGGAAAGCCTTGAATATCACCTGCATATTTCCAAGCCGGCATATATATTTTTTGTGTATCTAAAAGAGTGCCGTCCATATCAAAAATTACATACATTTTCATCACCTAAGATATTCTAACATAAAGGTTGATCTAAGTAAATATGAACTTTGTAAAATATTGTCTATTATTACTAAAAAATTTTTCACATAATTATAATAAATAACTGTAGAAATATTTATCTATTAGTGATATAATCCTTATGTAGAAAAATCAAAGGGGTGGCTTATATGTCAAACTACATAAGATACAGTTATAAAGAACTGGAAAAATTCTGTATTGACTGCTTTAACAAATTTGGCTTTAAGGAAGATGAAAGCCGTATTATTACCGACGTACTTCTTCTTTCTGACCTTTACGGAATTGAGTCTCACGGTATGCAGAGACTTGCCCGTTATCACAAGGGAATTGAAAAGGGTCTTATTAAAATAAATGCAAAGCCTGAGGTTGTTTTCGAAACACCCGTTTCTGCCGTTATTGAGGGTAATGACGGTATGGGACAGCTTATTTCTCATAAGGCTATGAGTATTGCTATTGATAAGGCTAAGAAAACCGGTATGGCTATTGTAACGGTTAGAAATTCCAACCATTTTGGTATTGCAGGATACTATGCAAAGATGGCTTCGGATGCAGGGCTTCTCGGTATGGCTATGACCAATAGCGAAGCAATAATGGTACCTACCTTTGGCAGACTTGCTATGCTTGGCAGTAATCCTATTGCAGTTGCTATGCCTGCCGAACCGTATGATTTCTTTTTTGATGCTTCCACTACCGTTGTTACACGCGGTAAGCTTGAAATTTACAATAAGTTAAATAAGCCTCTTCCTGACGGATGGGCACTGGATGCAACCGGTAAGGGCTCCAGCAACGCAAGTGATGTTCTTAAGAATATTGTCGCTAAAAATGGTGGCGGTATTATGCCGCTTGGTGGCGAAACCGAGCAGACAGGCAGTCACAAGGGATACGGTTACGGTATGTTCTGTGAAATTTTCTGTTCAATTTTATCTATGGGTCTTACTTCCAACCACACTCACATAGGTGGTAAGGGCGGAACCTGTCACGGCTTTATTGCTATTGACCCCAAAATATTCGGTGACCCCGACGCTATTAAAGAGCATCTTTCTACCTTCTTAAGAGAACTTCGCGAATCTCCTAAGTGTGAAGGCCACGATAGAATTTATACCCACGGCGAAAAGGAAATTTTTGCTAAAGCAGACAGACTGGAAAACGGAATTGACGTTAATATCAACACAGTTAAAGAAATGTTTGATATGTGTAACTATGTTGGTCTTAATCCCGTTGATTATCTTGGTGACGTAAAATTTGAAGAGTCTGCCGAGAGTTCATATAGTTAAGGAGAAGATAATGGATATTAAAGAAAAAGCTTTAAAACAGCATTATGAGTGGAAGGGTAAACTTGAAGTTGTTTCCCGTACCCCTGTTACAAATAAGGAACAGTTATCTATTGCTTATACTCCCGGTGTAGCAGAACCCTGTCTTGAAATTAATAAGGATTATAATAAATCCTTTGAACTTACACGCAGATGGAATATGGTTGCTGTTATTACCGACGGTACTGCAGTTTTGGGACTTGGTGATATCGGTCCCGAAGCAGGTATGCCTGTTATGGAGGGAAAGTGTGTTCTGTTTAAGGAATTTGCTGATGTTGATGCATTTCCTCTTTGTGTAAGAAGTAAGGACGTTGATGAAATAGTAAGAACAATTTATCTTATTTCAGGTTCTTTTGGCGGTATTAACCTTGAGGATATTGCAGCTCCTCGTTGTTTTGAAATCGAAAAGAAACTTAAGGAACTTTGTGATATCCCTGTTTTCCATGACGACCAGCACGGTACAGCAGTAGTAGTAGGTGCGGCACTTCTTAACGCATTACGTCTTACCAAAAAGGAAATAGGTCAGATTAAATGCGTTATTAACGGTGCAGGCAGTGCAGGTATTGCTATCGGTAAGCATCTTTTAAAACTGGGCGTTAAAAATCTTACAATGGTTGACCGTTTCGGTATCGTTGTTGAGGGTGACAGCCAGTTAAATTCTGCTCAGGCCGAAATGAGTAAGGTTACCAATCTTGAAAAGAAAACCGGTCTTCTTAAGGATGCTATGGTTGGTGCAGACGTATTTATCGGTGTTTCTGCTCCCGGTGTTGTGGATGAGGCAATGATTAAGTCTATGAACAGTGATGCTATTGTATTTCCTATGGCAAACCCCGTACCCGAAATTATGCCTGATTTGGCAAAGGCTGCAGGTGCAAGAGTAGTTGGTACAGGACGTTCCGACTTCCCCAACCAGATTAACAACGTTATGGCATTCCCGGGTATTTTCCGAGGTGCTTTGGATGTAAGAGCCAGTGATATTAACGAAGATATGCAGATGGCAGCTTCTCTTGCTATTGCATCTCTTGTAAGCGATGAAGAGCTTAATGAAGAATATATTATGCCCTTTGCGTTTGATGAAAGAATCGGCAAAACCGTAGCAGAAAAGGTTGCCGAGGCTGCAAGAAAGTCGGGCGTAGCACGTATATAAAAAACAGTTGAAAATTTTTAAAACTTAGTATATAATTGCTTTGGAGTAAAAAATCCAGAACTTTTGAAAGGTGAATAAAAATGAAAAAACTTTTAGCTTTACTTTTAGCAGTACTTATGATGTTCAGCCTTGTTGCTTGCGGCGGTGGCGAAACAAACGGTGATAACAAAGACGATTCTTCTACACCCAGCATTATTACCGGTGTTGATGACGTTGATGATGATTACGATGATGAAAAAGAACCCCTTGTGCTTGAAGGTAAGGACGAATATGTTGTTGCTGTAAGAGCGAACAGTGATCTTACCCTTTCTCATATAAAAGACATTAAGGGTCTTAAAGTCGCTTATGGACGTGGTGCTGACAGCGAAAAAATGGCATACTACTTTGAAGCAGAATGCTTTGAGTACGGCGGTGAAAACGACGCTTTCTCTGCTCTTCTTGGCGGTAACGTTGACTGCGTTATAGTTAAGAAGATGAGTGCTGAGACTCAGGTTAAAGCAGGCAATGCTAAAATTATTCTTGATCCTATCGTTATTGATTAATTAAGATGTTTAAAACAAAAAATCGTGCTAAAGGTTTCTTTGGCACGATTTTTCTTTTTGTTAAATTTTTCAAAAATTGTATATAATATATTTAATCGGCTTGACATATCTCTATAAATATAATATTATAAATATAATTATATACTGGGATATTGTGGCTGATTGCCGATTTATATAAAATAATTAATGGGAGGTTACTAAATGAGTCAAGAAAAAGCGACACAAGATAAGAAGCGTCGCAGAGCAGAAACAGGAAAACCTGTCAAAACATCAAAAAATACTGCTCAGTCAAAAAATACTACTAAGTCAAAAAATACGACTCCAAAGAAAAAAAAGAAATATATAGGCAAACCTGAAATTAAATTTGATAAAAATCCTGTTAAAAAAACAGGCTATCCTAAAAAGAATGCCGTTGCTCCTGCAAAACCTAAGGAGGTTCCGAAAAAACCGGTGCATATTATTCCCCTTGGCGGTCTTGGTGAAATCGGTAAGAATATTACAGTTTATGAATATGACGGTGATATGTTTATAGTGGATTGCGGAATGAGTTTTCCCGACGAATCTACTCCCGGCGTTGACGTAATAATTCCCGATTTTACCTATCTTTTAGAAAATAAAGATAAAATAAAGGGTATGGTTCTTACACATGGTCACGAAGACCATATAGGTGCTATTCCTTATTTACTGAAAAAATTCAATCTGCCTATTTATGCTACAAAGCTTACTTTAGGGCTTGTGTCGGGCAAACTTAAAGAACATTCTTTACTATCAAGTGCCGTTCTTGTTGAAACAAAGGCAGGGGATACCATTAAGCTCGGAAAGTTTTCTGTAGAGTTTATTCACGTTAATCATTCAATTCCCGATGCAGTAGCTCTTGCTATTAAATGCGGTGCAGGAACTATTATACAAACAGGTGACTTTAAAATTGATACCACACCTATTGACGACAGCGTAATTGATATTGCACGTTTTGCCGAACTGGGAAAGGAAGGAGTATTAGCCCTTCTTTGCGAATCTACCAATGCTGAACGTCCCGGTTTTACTGCCAGTGAAAGAATTGTGGGCGATACATTTGCTACCCTTTTCAGAAAGGCGGGTAAACACAGAATTGTAGTTGCAACCTTTTCTTCTAATATTCATCGAATTCAGCAGATTATATATCAAGCTGAAAGGTGCGGCAGAAGGGTTGCTGTTTCGGGCAGAAGTATGGAAAATGTTGTGAATATTGCTCACCAAATGGGCTATTTGCATATTCCCGAAAATCTGCTGATTGATATAAGCTCTATAAAAAATTATGCTCCCGAACAGCTTGTAATTGTTACTACGGGAAGTCAAGGCGAACCCCTTTCTGCTCTGCACAGAATGGCTATGGGTGAGCACAGACAAATTGATATTATTCCCAGTGATATGATAATAATTTCAGCAACTCCCATTCCGGGAAATGAAAAAACTGTAGGCAACGTAATAAACGAGCTTATGCGTAGAGGAGCAAACGTTGTATATGAGAAAATGTATGACGTTCATGTTTCGGGACACGCCTGTCAAGAGGAATTAAAACTTTTGATAAGCTTGGTTAATCCTAAATACTTTATCCCCGTACACGGTGAGCAAAAACATCTTGTTCACGGCGTGGATTTAGCTAAATCTGTTGGAATAAAGAAGGAGAATTGTCTTGTTGCCGATATAGGTAACGTTATCGAAATCGGCACTAAAGGAATAAAGGTCACTTCTAACGTTCCTGCAGGTCGACTTCTTGTTGACGGACTTGGAGTAGGTGACGTAGGTAATGTTGTTTTAAAAGACAGAATGAATCTTGCCGACAACGGAATTATTATTGTTGCGGTTACAATAGACAGCGTAACGGGTGAAATTGTTTCGGGACCCGAAGTTACTTCACGTGGCTTTGTTTATGTTAAGGAATCTGAAGAATTAATGGCTGACCTTAACGAAACTGCCTGTGATATTCTTGAAAAATGTTATATTCAGGGTATAGGAGACTATTCTTCCATAAAAGCAAGACTTCGTGACGGTGTTTCGAAATTTATAAGAGAACGTACGGGCAGAAGTCCCATAATACTACCAATAGTAATGGAGATGTAAAAATGAAGGTTATACTAACAGCTGATGTAAAAGGTCAGGGCAAAAAAGGCGAACTTGTAAACGTAAGTGACGGATACGCAAGAAATTTCCTTTTCCCGAAAAATCTTGCAATAGAAGCGAATTCTGCTGCTATGAGCGAACTTAAAAACAGAGAATCTGCTGCTGCTCATCATAAAAAGGAAGAAATTGATGCGGCTAAGGCTCTTGCAGCAAAACTTGACGGACAGACCGTTGTTATTAAGGCAAAAGCGGGTAGTCAGGGCAAATTATTCGGTGCAGTTACTTCTAAGGAAGTGACTGCAGAGATTAATAAAAAATTCTCTGTTAGCCTTGATAAAAAGAAAACAAGTATGTCCGATATTAAAAACTTTGGTGAATTCTCCGCAGAGGTTCGCCTATATACAGGAATCAGTGCAAAAATCACCGTGAAGGTTGAGGAATAAAAATGACTGACGAAAGACAATTTTTAGACATCGACGGTGCAGGTCTTCCTTATGACGTTGATGCAGAACAGGCGGTAATCGGTTCAATACTTATAGATCCGTCCTGTATTAATGAAGTAATTACTCAGATTAAGGATGAATATTTTTATATTCCTCAACATAGAGAAATATATAAGATTCTCGTTGATATGATAAACGATAATCTGCGTATAGACTTCGTTACAATTCTCGACAAACTTAAAAAAGAGGGCGTTTACGAAAAGGCGGGCGGTAAATCATACCTTACCGAGCTTGTGCAAAGTGTACCCAGCAGTGCAAATGTGCTTACATATGTGTCAATTGTTAGGGAACGCTATTATGCAAGGGCACTTATAGTTGCATCCCGTCAGATAATTTCCGATGCTACCGAAAATACAATGGATGCAGGGAAACTTCTTGATACTGCAGAACAGCGTATCTATGATATCCGTCAGGGCAGAAGCGTTTCGGGTCTTGAGCATATTAAGTCGGTAATCGAAAACGAAACCTATGACCGTCTTTCAAAAATGAATAATCCCGAAACGAAAGATGACTACATTGGCATTCCTACCGGAATTTCCGGACTTGATAAAATGATTACGGGACTTAATAAATCTGACCTTATAATACTTGGTGCCCGTCCCGGTATGGGTAAAACTTCTTTTGCCCTTAATATTGTTAGAAACGTTGCGGTTACTGCAGGCAAAACAGTTGCCTTTTTCTCGCTTGAAATGACCAGAGATCAGCTTGCCCAGCGTATGCTTTCGGGTGATGCTGCAATAAAGAGCGAAAAACTCCGTACAGGTCAGCTTGAGCCTGATGAATGGACAAGACTTGGTCAGGCGGCAGCTAATCTTAGCTCAGCTAACATCTATTTTGATGAAACTTCGTCAATTACAGTTCCCGAAATGAAGGCAAAAATAAGACGTAAGGGCGATATTGATTTGGTTGTTGTTGACTATTTGGGTCTTATGCACTCTGCCCATCATACTGACAACAGAGTTCAGGAAATTTCCGAGATTACCAGAAGTCTTAAAATTATGGCTAAAGAACTTAAGATTCCCGTGCTTGTCTGTGCACAGCTTTCCCGTAGTACAGAGTCAAAGGGACAGTCGCACCGTCCAGCTCTTTCTGACCTTCGTGATTCGGGTTCTATTGAGCAAGATGCAGATATAGTACTTTTCCTCTACAGAGAAAAATACTATGACGGAGAAAAGAAAGATGGAGAGGAAAAGGGAGATCCCAACAAGGCAGAATGTATAGTAGCTAAAAACCGTCACGGTGAAATAGGTACGGTAGAACTACATTGGGACGGCAGATTTACACGTTTTACTTCTCCTGCGGGTTTTGATGAATGAGTGACGTTTTAACCTGTATAAAAGAGTTTGACTTTAAGAAAAATGAAAAACATATTGCGGTAGCTCTTTCGGGCGGTGCCGATTCAATGGCACTTTTTACTGCACTTTTTATGCTTAAAGATGAACTTGGAATTACCCTTAGTGCAGTGCATATTAATCATATGCTAAGAGGAGAAGAATCCGACCGAGATGAAGCCTTTGTAAGAAAGCAATGCAAAAAACTGGACGTTCCTCTCAGCGTACACAGAATTGACGTTGACAGCATTGCAAGGGAGAAAAAAATAAGTGTAGAACTTGCTGCAAGAAATGTGAGATATGAGGTTTTTGATGCCACCGAATGTGATGCTTTGGCTACTGCCCATAACGCTGATGATAACATCGAAACCGTTCTTTTCAGAATGACCAGAAAAACGGGGCTTTCGGGACTTTGCGGAATTCCTGTTCGCAGAGGAAAGTATATTCGTCCCCTACTTTATTGCAGCAGACAAGAGGTTGAAAAATTCTGCACCGAAAAAGGAGTCCCCTTTGTAACCGATTCTACAAATCTATCGGATGATTTTACAAGAAACCGACTCCGTCACAGTGTTGTTCCCATAATGAAAACATTGAATCCTTCTTTGCTTTCTTCGTTTGAAAAAACACTTGAACTTCTAAAAAATGACAGCGATTATCTTGAAAAGAGTGCCCATCAGGAGTTTGAAAAACGCTTTGACGGAGAAAAACTTAATGTTAAGGACTTTGGCTTTCTTCATAAAGCAATTTCTTCAAGGGTAATTTCCTGTTATCTTGACCGTTTTGGTCATAGCGGAAACTATTCGGTGAACTGTGCCCTTAAAATAGCTGTAAACGGGGGCAGAACAGAACTCAAAAACGGTGAAATGCTTAAAGCAGTTGACGGCTATCTCAGTTTTGAAAAAGCCCAAAACGCTACATTTAAGGTGACTTTTAAAGAAGAAAGAGCCGATTTTATAAAAGAAAATCCAAAAATTCATAATTTGTTATTAAAAAATTCAATAGACTATGATAAAATAGTCGGTAGTTTGAAGGTTCGCACAAGACTAAGCGGAGACAGTATATCTTTTTCTCACCGAGGGGTATCTAAGTCTCTGCGCAAATGGATGAATGAAGAAAAGATTGATGCTGCTCTTCGTGATATTCTTCCTGTTGTGGTTGATGACCAAGGGGTAGTTTGGGTATATGGCGGCGGTGTTGACAGCCGTGTATGTATTGATGATACCACCAAAAAAGTCATTAGGGTAATTTGCGACAAAAAGGAAAATTAGAGAGGATAAATTAAATGAATAAAACAGTTAAAAATCTGCTGCTTTATATAGGAATTCCGATAATACTTATTTTGTCTGTGTTGTCGGTTTCCCGATATTCTACAAAAACTGTTAAGACCACATATTATGATGTGATTACACAGTTTCAAAGCGGTCAGGTAACAGAGTACAGCCTTAATCTTTATAACGGCGACCTTGATTACGTTACAAAAGACGGCAAAAAACATAGCTACACCGTTCCCGACGTAGCAATTTTTTATGATGACGTTGATGTAAAGGCATATAATGCCGCTCATCCCGATGCTCCCATAAAAATGAACTATGTAAAGGGAAGCGATTATGCTTGGCTTGTAAGCCTTATTCCCAACATTCTTCTTATAGGTATTATGGTTCTTATAGGAATTGTCTTTATAAAGAGAATGGGCTCTACCATGGGCGCGGATAAATCCTTACAGTTCGGCAAGGCGAAGCCTAAGAGAGAAACCAGCAGAAAAACCACCTTTGCCGATGTTGCGGGTGCAGACGAGGAAAAGGAAGAGATGGCTGAAATTGTTGACTTCCTTAAAGACCATAAAAAGTTCGACGAGCTTGGTGCAAGAGTTCCTAAGGGTGTACTTTTAGTTGGCCCTCCAGGTACGGGTAAAACCCTTCTTGCCCGTGCAGTAGCAGGTGAGGCAGGGGTACCCTTTTTCAGCATTTCCGGTTCAGACTTTGTTGAAATGTTTGTGGGTGTTGGTGCTTCCAGAGTACGAGACCTGTTTGAAGAAGCTAAGAAAAATGCTCCTTCCATTATATTTATAGATGAAATTGATGCTGTTGGTCGTCAGCGTGGAGCAGGTCTTGGCGGCGGACACGATGAAAGAGAACAAACACTTAACCAGTTGCTTGTTGAAATGGACGGATTTGGAGCTAATGAAGGTGTAATTGTTATGGCGGCTACAAACCGTCCTGACATACTTGATAAAGCATTGCTTCGCCCCGGTCGTTTTGATAGACAGATTACTGTTAATTATCCCGACGTTAAGGGTAGAGAAGAAATCCTTAAGGTTCATTCACGCGGTAAGCCATTAGGCCCTGACGTTAACCTTAAGACCATTGCCGCTTCCACAGCAGGTTTCACGGGTGCAGACCTTGAGAATCTTCTTAATGAAGCAGCACTTCTGGCAGTAAGAAAAGGTCTTAAAGCCATTACACAACCTCAGATAGAAGAAGCCACTATTAAGGTTGTAATGGGTGCCGAAAAGAAATCCAGAGTTATTAAGGATAAAGATAAGATGATTACGTCTTATCATGAAGCAGGTCATGCTATCGTTTCCTACTTCCTTCCCACTCAAGACCCTGTTCATCAGATTTCTATTATACCCAGAGGAATGGCGGCAGGTTATACTATGTATATTCCCACCGATGAAAAATCCCACGTTTCCAAAAATTCGATGCTTGAGGATATTTGTTCACTTCTTGGCGGACGTGCCGCAGAACAGCTTACTCAGGATGATATTTGCACAGGAGCGTCTAACGATATTCAGCGTGCTACCGAACTTGCAAGAAAGATGATTACCAAATATGGTATGAGTGAAAAACTGGGACTTGTTACCTACGGTACCGACAACGATTCCGTTTTCCTTGGCAGAGATTTTTCTTCTACTCCTAACTATTCCGAAAAAATCGCCGCTATGATAGACGAAGAAATCGAAACAATAGTTATGACACAGTATAATAAGGCTCTTGAGATTCTTAAAAATAATATGCCTAAGCTTCACGATGTTGCAAAGGTTCTGTTTAGTGAAGAAAAAATTGATGGAGAATGCTTTATTTCCATAATGGAAGAAAAAACTGAAAATATTACCGAATAATATTAAACTGCAGTGAAGATTTCACTGCAGTTTTTCTTTAGTTGCTTAGATTTTTTATATTGGTATCGTATATAATAGTAATAAGTTTTATGTCCTTTATGTTGCATATAATCGTGGCGGCGGTTGGGCTTTGAAGCTGAAGAACTATATAATCTACGCCAACCTTATAAAGTCTTCCTATATAGGTTACAGGAGTGGTTGAATAAAGTAGTTCAACCTTCATCCATCTGCCTGTGTTTTTTAATAGAAAGGCTGGCAGAAAAGCATCATTGTTTATTATATCCGAGTAGTCAGTGTAATTTGATAATAGCTGTTCTGCATAGGGAATAATATCTGTCATATAAAAACTCCTTTCTATTTATATTATTCATAGGAAGGGATTTTGGTTATTAATCTGATTTTATTCTTAAACTTGTCATAAGATAGCCTCATATCATATTAGTATGATAAACTCAAAATATATTGTTTAATTATGTTAATTTTGTGTTAACTCTATTGAATTTTAAATTTCTTTTTGTTAAAATATAGTAGATATTTTCATGAAAGGAACAAAGTGATGAAATTTTGGCTTAAATACGTAAAACCGTATGCACTTTCTTTTATTGCCGGGCCGCTTTGTATGATAGTTGAGGTAATAGGCGAAGTGCTTATGCCTTATCTTCTTTCCCGTATTATAAATCTTGCTCAGGAAGGCACACTAACTGTGTCATCCAGTATATATATAGGTCTTGCTATGATTGGCGTCGCCATACTTATGATGTTAGGCGGCGTTGGAGGTGCTTACTTCGGAGCAAAATCCTCCGTTTATTTTGCAAGTGATATTAGAAATGATATCTATAAAAAAATTCAAAGTTTTTCCTTTGCAAATATTGATAAATTTTCCACAGGTTCTCTTGTTACCCGTACTACAAACGACGTAACACAACTTCAGAATTTTGTTAATATGTTGCTTAGAATGGCACTTCGAAGTCCTGGTATGCTAATTGGTGCACTTGTTATGGCAGTTTCCTTAAATCCCAGTCTTGCAACGGTTTTTGCGGTGTCAATTCCTTTGATGATTATAGCTATAGGAATAATTATTTCCATTGGTTTTCCTCGTTTCCAAAAGATGCAGTCCTGCCTTGATACCCTTAATAATACCGTTCAGGAGAATATTCAGAACCAGCGTGTCGTAAAATCCTTTGTGCGTGGAGATTTTGAGGAAAAGAAGTTCAAAAAAGCCAATTTTTCTCTTAAAAATGCGGGAATATCGGCTATGAAGGCTGTTATATTTATGCAACCCGCAAACACCCTTTTTATGAACCTTACCATTATTGCAGTTGTGTGGTTCGGAAGCAAAATGGCACTTACAGGCAGTATGCCTGTAGGCGACCTCTCGGCTTTTGTCACTTATGTTACACAGATACTGTTTTCTCTTATGATGATAACCTTTTTGCTTCTTACTTCTGCCCGAGCACTTGCTTCGGCAAAAAGAATAAAAGAGGTGCTGACTACTACCCCCGATATAAATGATGATAA
Organism: Acutalibacteraceae bacterium; assembly: GCA_045592625.1. GTDB lineage: Bacteria > Bacillota > Clostridia > Oscillospirales > Acutalibacteraceae > SIG607. Next base: position 67,920 of record JAZNVC010000016.1, on the reverse strand, counting down.
TGTTAAGTTCCCCGAAAAACGAATCCAAAACGGTGATATAGAATTTAAAGACGTAACATTCCGTTATTATAAAAACAGCGAGGATGCGGTACTTAAAAATATAAGCCTTAAGATTAAGGGCGGAAGTACCGTAGGCATAATCGGTTCTACAGGTTGTGGAAAGACTACGCTTGTTTCTCTTATTCCACGTCTTTATGATGCAAGTATGGGACAGGTGCTTGTAGACGGCATAGACGTTAAGGAATATCGTCTTTATAATCTTAGAGAAGACGTGGGTATGGTACTGCAAAAAAATGTGCTTTTTTCAGGCAGCATTGAAGATAATCTGCGTTGGGGAAATAATGATGCTTCTATAGAAGAAATCAAGGAAGCGGCAAGTAATGCTCAGGCAGACAAATTTGTATCCTCCTTTAAGGAAGGCTATGATACCGCTTTAAGCGAAGGCGGTACCAATGTGTCGGGCGGTCAGAAGCAGAGACTTTGTATTGCGAGAGCACTTCTTAAAAAGCCAAAAATTCTTATACTTGATGATTCAACGAGTGCGGTGGATACCGCCACCGAAGCCCTTATAAGAAAGGCTTTTGCCTCAACCCTTTCTACTACCACAAAAATTATTATAGCTCAGCGTATTTCATCTGTAATCGATTGCGATCTTATATTAGTTATGAACGAGGGCGAAATAACAGGTGTGGGTACCCATGAGGAACTTTTGTTAAACAACACCGAATATAAAGAGATTTATCAATCTCAAAACGTGGGAAAGGAGCAGTAACTTATGGCAAGAAATCTTGAAAAGCTTAATGCTCAGTACACCGCTCAATCTCACGGGTCTTCTCTTAGAGGCGGCGGTCATCACGGACACAGAGGTGCAAAAGGTAAGCCTAAAAATGCAGGAAAAACCATAAAAAGAATACTTTCATACGTAGGAAAATATAAAATATTACTTGTATTTGTCCTTGTGGCTATGATTCTTTCTACCGTAACCTCTCTTATAGGCTCTTATATGTTAGCGCCTGTAATAACAAGAATTACCCTTGAAATTAATCCCGATGCACAGTTTAATTTAAGTACTATGGAAAAAGCGGCAGATAGGGTTATTTCCTCCATTGTCGGTAACAATGCAAATGTTACACAGTATATAATTGTTGCTCTTTCAATTCTTTTACTCATTTATGTTATAGGGGTTGTATCCACCTATCTTCAAAGCCGTCTTATGTTGGCGGTATCCCAAAACAGTGTAGAAAAAATAAGAAACGATTTATTCAGCAAACTTCAAAAACTTCCCGTAAATTATTTCGATTCCCGTCCTACAGGCGAAATTATGAGCCGTTTTACAAATGACGTTGATAATATTGATGTAATGCTTAATAACTCGTTGGTTTCGGTATTTTCAGGTGCGGTTACCCTTATAGGAACCCTTACCTTTATGGTTACAACCAACTGGATTTTAACCTTAGTTACAGTGGCCTTTGTGCCGTTATTTACAAAACTTGCCGGACTTATCGGAAGGTCTAGTTCAAAGTATTACGGCTCACAGCAGACAGCACTTGGGGCGGTTAACGGTTATATTGAAGAAACTGTAAGCGGTCAAAAGGTTATAAAGGTGTTTAATCACGAAAAGGATTGCAATGAAGAATTTGCACTGCTTAACGGACAGCTTAGAGAACGACAGTTTAAAGCACAGTTTTACGGCGGAATAATGGGCCCCATTATGGGAAATACCAGTCAAATTTCTTATGGTGTTACTGTAGGTGTGGGAGGTATTTTAATGGTGCTTACAGGCTTTACACCGGGTGCACTTACTGTTTTTGCAGGTTATTCCAGACATTTCTCTATGCCTATAAATAATATATCTATGCAGATGTCAACTGTTTTTGCTGCACTTGCGGGTGCCGAAAGAGTATTTAATGTACTTGACACAAAAAGCGAATATGATGACGAAGATGGCAAACAAAAAACCGAAATTAAAGGCAATGTGGAATTTAAAGATGTTGATTTTGGTTATGTAGAGGGGAAAAAGGTGCTTCACAAAATTTCTCTTTATGCAAAGGTTGGTCAGAAAATAGCATTTGTAGGTTCTACGGGAGCGGGTAAAACAACCATAACCAATTTAATAAATCGTTTTTATGATACCGAAAACGGAATTATTACCATTGACGGAGTTTCTATTAAGGATTATGATAAAAACTTTTTGAGAGAAAATATAGCTATGGTGCTTCAGGATACCCACTTGTTTACGGGAACAATAAAGGAAAATATCCGTTACGGACGACTTGATGCTACCGACGATGAAATTGTTGAAGCAGCAAAAATAGCAGGGGCACATTCCTTTATAATGCGACTGGAAAACGGTTACGATACAGTTATAGAAGGTGATGGGGCAAATCTTTCACAAGGTCAGCGACAGCTTCTTAATATTGCACGTGATGCTGTTTCTAAGGCTCCGATTTTGGTACTTGATGAAGCAACAAGCTCGGTTGACACTCGTACCGAAAGACATATTGAACACGGTATGGACAGAATAATGAAAAACCGTACTACCTTTGTTATTGCCCATAGACTTTCAACTGTAAGAAATGCTGATGCCATTATGGTGCTGGAACAGGGAAAAATTATAGAACGTGGAAATCACGACGACTTAATTGCTAAAAAGGGCACATATTATAAGCTTTATACAGGTGCCATTGAACTTGATTAAGAATCTACTGCAATATCATAACGGATATTGCAGTATTTTTTTTGTTGAAAATTTTTTTCTTTTATGTTATCATATAAAAAGAAATATAGTTTGGGAGAGAGTGTTTTGAATAATTTTAAAAGATTTTTCAAGATTTTCACTATTATTTTAGTTGATATTGTTACTATCGCATTCTCGTTTTTGTTCGCCTTATATTTAAGGATAGATTCTTTATCGGAATATCTATCAAAAAATCCAAAAGTAGCTGATGGCATATTAATGTCGCTTCCTTTTGTAGTGGCGGTATTTATTGCAGTTTTCCTTTTTATGAAGATGTACCGAATAATATGGCATTATGCGGGACTTCGTGAAATCGGTGTTGTAACCGTTTCCTGTTTTGTTTCTTCTGCCTTTGCTTATGCAGTGCTTTTTGTAGTTACGCTGTATATTAAGAATGATGGAATAGCGGCTGTATTTCCGCGTTCGGTGTATATTGCCGCTCCGTTTTTTGCGTCTGCGTTTATTATTGCAGGTCGTTTTACTATGCGTTTTGTACTTCGCACAAGTCATAGAAAAAAGAAACAGACCAAAAGCGAAGTAAACGGAAATATTATGATAATCGGTGCGGGCGACGGTGCTTCCCTTATTCTTAATAATATTCACGAAAGTGCATATTATGGCGGGGCAACTCCAATTTGTCTTATTGATGATGATGAAAGCAAAAGAGGAATGCTTATTAATAACGTTCCCGTAATGGGTACAAGAGCTGATATAATAAGACTTGCAAAAGAAAAAAATATTGATATTATCATTTTTGCAATTCCTTCTTGTCCGTCTGAAGAAAAATCAAAAATCCTTAAAATTTGTCAAAAAACAGGCTGTGCTTTGAAAACACTTCCGGCCGTATATCAGATAGAAAGAGAAGAGGGAGTTTCTGCTAAAAGTGTACGTGACGTAGAGATAGAGGACCTTTTAGGCAGAGAACCTATTAAGCTTGAAACCGAGGACGTATCAGGTTATGTTGCAGGTAAAACTGTACTTGTAACAGGCGGAGGCGGTTCTATAGGAAGTGAACTTTGTAGGCAAATTGCTGCAAATAAGCCTAAATTGCTTGTTATTTTCGATATATACGAAAACAATGCTTACGATATCCAAAATGAGCTTAAACATACCTACCCTGAACTTAATTTAGAAGTAAGAATTGGTAGTGTTCGTGATACAAGACGAATGGAACAAATTTTCAGAGATTTTCGTCCTCAGGTAATATATCACGCTGCGGCTCATAAACATGTGCCTTTAATGGAAGACAGTCCTAACGAGGCAATTAAAAACAATGTGTTCGGTACCCTTAAAACAGTACGTGCCGCAGATAAATACGGTGCAGAACGTTTTGTACTTATCTCTACCGATAAAGCCGTTAATCCTACCAACATTATGGGTGCTTCCAAGAGAATGTGCGAAATGGTGGTACAAGCCTATAATAAAAAGAGCAATACAGATTATGTTGCTGTACGTTTCGGCAACGTGCTCGGCAGTAACGGAAGTGTTGTTCCGCTCTTTAAAAAGCAAATTGCCGAAGGCGGTCCCGTAACTGTAACCGACCCCGGTATAATAAGATATTTTATGACCATTCCCGAAGCGGTGTCTCTTGTGCTTAAGGCAGGTGCCAGTGCAAAGGGAGGAGAAATTTTCGTACTGGATATGGGTGAGCCTGTTAAAATCTTAGACCTGGCGGAAAACCTTATAAGTCTTTCGGGCTTTACTCCTTATGTTGACATTGATATTAAGTTTACCGGACTCAGACCCGGTGAAAAGAAATATGAGGAACTTCTTATGAGCGAAGAAGGTCTTACCCAAACCGAAAACAGACTTATCTTTATCGGTCAGCCTATTGATTTTGACGAGGATGCTTTTATTGCTTCACTTGACGAATATAATGATGATATGTACGATGACAGTAAAGATATAAGAGAGTGGGTAAAGAAATTTGTTCCCACCTATAAAATCCCAAAAAAATAAATTTTTAGTGAGTCGGAAATTATTCCGACTCACTTTTTTTATACTTTAGGCGTACCTCATTAAAAACCAACATATATTAAATATGAGGTGAGTGTATGCAAAATAAAACAATCGAAGATTACATAAGAGAAATGAGGAATATGAGTTTAAGGTCAACGCCTGTTGTTAGTCAAGGGGTAGAAGTGGCTGAAAAAACAGAAATGACGGGAAGCGGCGGTCTTATTGTAGTGGTAAACGAAGCACAAAACCGTCCTTTAAAAAATGCAAACGTTATATTAACGGATAGCACAACGGGGGAAAGAGTAGCACAGGAATTAACCGATATAAGCGGAAAAACTAAATTGATAAACCTTGCCGCACCGCTAAAAAGCGAAACACTTTCGCCCTCAAATGAAAAGGTGGTTTATGGGCTTTACGACATAACCGTTTCGGCAGAAAATTTTATAGACTTTAATCTAAAGGAAGTTCCTGTATTTGATTCGGTTATTTCTATTCAAAACATAAATCTTTTATGGAAATGGGCGGCAGGGGGAAATTATACGCCCGAAACCTATACCGAAGAACAACCGTATAATCTTTAAAGGAGGAATATTTTATGCCGCTTAACCCTGTTATTCCCACCAATATTACCGTTCATCTTGGAACACCTGAAAGTAATGCTGAGAACATAACGGTTCCTTTTACCGATTACATAAAAAATGTGGCATCCAGCGAAATTTATCCTACCTGGCCTGAAAATGCCCTCAGAGCTAATATTTATGCAATAATAACCTTTGCCCTTAACCGAGTTTATACCGAGTGGTACAAAAGCAGAGGTTATAATTTTGATATTACAAATTCTACACAGTTCGATCAGGCTTTTGTTAAAGACAGAGCCGTATTTGAGAACATAAGTGCAATAGTTGACGATATTTTCAATGATTATGTAGCAGAAGACGGAAGCATTCAACCCTTTTTTACTCAGTTTTGCAATGGTACAACATCTACCTGCGATGGACTGTCTCAATGGGGTACTGTTCCTCTTGCTGAAAGGGGACTTACCCCTTATGAAATACTGAGTAGTTTTTACGGAGACAATATAAATATTATAGATGATGCTCCCGTTGCCGATGTAGAAGAATCATATCCCGGCACACCCCTTAAGGTTGGAGATCAGGGGAATGACGTCCGCATTATTCAGACACAGCTGAATTCCATAAGCAACAATTATCCTGCTATACCAAAAATCACCGCTCCAAACGGTATTTTTGATGTTGGTACCGAAGAAGCGGTCAGAACCTTTCAACAGGTATTTTTCCTAGATGAAACCGGAATAGTAGATAAGGCTACCTGGTATAAAATTAAAAGAATATTTGTTGGAGTAAGAAGGCTTAGCGAACTTAATTCCATTGGCATAACCGAGGAGGAAGCAAAACTACCTTACTCTGAAGAACTTAAGTTAGGCAGCAGCGGTGATGAAGTAAGGGTTATTCAGTATTATCTTAACGTTATTGCGTATTTTAATCAAAACCTTAACAACTTTGCTATAGACGGGGTTTTCGGTGAGGATACTGCAAACGCTGTTTCTACATTTCAAAGCTTTTACGGACTTAATCCTACAGGAGTAGTTGATAGAGAAACCTGGAATAAAATAAGAGAAATATATGATGATATAAGAAATAATCTTCCCGAAGGCTACTCAGGTCAAAAAGCAAAACTTTATCCTGGTTATGTGTTGAGTGAAGGAATGAGGGGAGAAAACGTTCGCGATTTGCAGACCTATTTGTCACGTATTTCAACCTTTATTCCCAAAATTCCAAACATTGCAGTTGACGGTATTTACGGCCCTGCCACAGCAAATGCGGTAAGAATTTTTCAAAGCCTTTATTCTATTCCTGTGTCAGGCAGTGTAGGGCCTATTACTTGGTTTAATATTGCAAGGGAATATGATTTGAGCTATGAGTAAAGCTTTTTAGGCAACATAAGAAAAATAATCGGCGGAATTGTTAGAAAAGGTGCTATATTTATAAAGGGAAGATTAGAGAAAATACCCGTAAAAACGCTTATCAAAAGATATACAAAAATAACCAATGGCAAAAAGAATTTTTCTGCTTTTTTAAATGAAACAGAAAAAAAGTTTTTTGCGGCTTTTAGTGAAACTACCGTTTTTATAAGGGTTGATGCAAAATAAATGAAGTATGAAAACCCTTCAAGGCGGCTGAACTTATCTCCAAAGGTTATTATTCCTACCGCCGAAGAATAAGGATTCATAAGATTTGAAAGTGCAGAAAACCCGAATGTGCCGATGCACTGAACAAGTGTTAAAAACAAAATAAAACTTCCAATTAGATATCCGCCCACATATGAAGTGTGGGCTTTTTTTATAAATCCGAATATTATAATACTTTGAATAAAACTCATAGAAAAATATGCAAGACTTTGATAGGCGATTTCTTTTTTGTCAGGCAATTTTTCTGTTAAAAAATCAAAGGAGAGAAATCTTATGGAGAAAAGGAAAAGAAGAATTACCAGAATTACCAGAACCGTTAAACTAACAAAACTCAGCTTTAAAATAACCTTTTCGTTTTGACGGCAAAGAAACCATACCAAAAGTAAAAACAAAAGGGTAGGGAAAAAACTGCTTATTTCGGGTAGTATTATTCTGTCGCTGAAGGTAACAAAGTTTCTTAGGGTTACAATACCGCAAAAAAGTGCATACAGGCATAAAAAAAGATAAATAATTTTTGAAATTATGGTGTTTTTTGCTGTAAATTCTATATGTTTAAGTCTTAAAATCACCAAAAATCCTAAAAGAAAGGCAATAAAAAATCCTAAAATACTTCCTTTTGTATATTCTTTAAAGGGAAGATTTATAACTGTATTGCCTATAAAAAATAAAGAGTATAGGCAGATTATAGAAAAATTGTTTTTTAATTTATTTTCCATTTTTTTGTCTCTCTTTTTAAGGTTTTTTCATTTGCAGTAAAGCAGGGAAGAAACATTTCTTCGTTTCTGTAAAGAGCAAAAATTCTGCTATCGGTATTTTCGCCTTTTTCTGAAAGAAGCTCATACAAACAGTATCCGATAGATTCTTCATTTGGCATTTCGCAATTTATAATTTTTTGTGCATTGTCAGCAGAAACAACGTAACAATTAAGGGGGAAATCCTCCTTTATATAAAGATAATCCAGTATTGATACAGATGTTTTATGGGTAAGACTTTGTCCTAATACTACAGCACCGCAATGAGAGAAAATAAGTTTTTCAGGGATATTCTTTTCTATTTCTTCTATACAATCTTCTATGTGTTTGCCTAACGAGGAAAGAACCGTCTTTTCTTCGCTTTTAAAGGCGATTTCCGCAGACATTTTTATAAGTTCTCCGCTTCTGTCAAATCCGAGAGCAGAAATAAGAACAGCATCCTCCACCTCGCGCATTTGGGTTAAGGAAGAACAAGAGCAAAGAGAAAAAGCAACAAACAGGACGAAAAGTATTTTAAAAAATTTCATTTTTTGCTCCTTTGTCTTATTCTGTTAGGACTAAAATGTGGACGAGTACGCATTTTAAACCAAGGTGCTCTGAATATGCTGTCCTTAAGGCTTTGAAATGAAAGTTCATTCAGTGAAGCAGTATAATCAGTGCCGAATGAATTAAGTGAAAAAATTATCGTAAAAAGAACCGTAATGCCTATAAAATATCCTGTAAGTCCAAAAAAATAACAAAGTAAAACAAGAATTATACGGCTATAAAAAACAGCCCCTTTAAGTCTTTGCACCATAAGTCCGGCTATACCGCCTGCTGCTACTGCTATAAGCATCGGAGCACTAACAATTTTGGCTTCCACAGATGCTTGGCCTATTACAAGCCCTCCCACAATGGACAAAGCACTACCCATACTTTGAGGAACTCTCAGTCCTGTTTCTCTCAGCAATTCGAATATTAAAATAAGCAAAAGACATTCAAGGACAGAGGGGAAGGGCAGTGAGTTTCGTGAAGCTGATATGGTCAGATAGAGAGAGGTTGGAATAAGCTGTTTGTGGTGGCTTAAAAGGGCTAAAAACACAGACGGAATGCTAATAGCCAACATAAAGCTGATATACCGCATTATTCTGCCGATAAAAGCTACTGTATAGTTCTGATAATAATCATCATCGCTCTGGAAATTTTCGCTGAATAGATATGGGACGGTGAGTATGACAGGTGTACCGTCTACGAAGAGTGCAACTCTGCCTTCAAGTAATCTCGCTGCCACAATATCAGGCCGTTCTGTAGTACCTGCTGTTTTGAAAATTGAAAATCGGTTTTCGTTAATTAACTCGTTTATATAGTTTGCGTCTAAAATGGAATCAATATCTATTTTTTTAATACGTTTTTTAAGTTCGTTTAATGTGGTGCGGTTTACAACAGATTCAAGATAACATATAAACATTCTTGTATCGGTACGTCTGCCTGACTGAATAAACTCTGCTTTAAGGTCGGGGGTGGATAATTTTCTTCTCAGCATTGCTAAATTCAGCATAACAGACTCATCAAAGCCTTCTCTTGGCCCCTGTAAAACCCTTTCGTCTCCCGGTTCACTTATTCCTCTTGTGCGCCAACCCTTAGTATTAACTGTAACTGCCTGTGTATCATTTTCAAAAAGGATAAGGGTATCACCATACAAAAGACTTCTGAGCATATCGGATATTATATTGCACACCTTTGTTTCAGCAGTAAAAAGAATATGTTGTACTGCAAAAGCTGCTTTTGAACCCACATATTCCTGATTAAAGGTAAGAAGTGGACGTACAACCGATTCATTTAGTACCTCGCTGTTTACCATACCGTCAAAGAAAAATAGGACACATTTGGTACCCGTTGGGGTAGTAAGCTCTCTTATTCGCAGAATGTCATCATTTTTAAATATTTCTTTTATATATTCCATATTTTCTTTAAGATTTTCGCAAAGTTTCTTGCCTTCAAAAAATTTTATATCCATTTTTCTCACCATTTTTAGTATAAACAAAAAGCATAATTACATACAAAAATCAGTTTGCAATTATGTTTTGAAAACGGAAAAACAATCAATGCGAAGCAATATAACTCGCCGCAAGGCGAATAATTTTTCTGGTGCGAGTGTTCATAACCAACTTTACAATCAAGGCGAAGCCTTGCATATCATCAAAACTTCAGTTTTGCATATCATCAGTGGCAAAGCCACTGTATCTCATCAAGCCGATGATGTTATGCACACCTACGGTGTGATGATATGCGCCGCATAAATGCGGCAATGATATACACGCTAAAGCGTGATGATATACCAAGCCTGTCGGCTTGGATAAAAAAATCCAAGTCCGAAGACTTGGATTTTTTGGTGCCGCTGACCGGACTTGAACCGGTACGGTATCGCTACCGAGGGATTTTAAGTCCCTTGTGTCTGCCTATTCCACCACAGCGGCTTATTCATAACAAAAAGATAATACAATATTTTCTATTAAAAGTCAAGTGCTAAGTGTAAAATGTTAAAATTTTTTCTTTTTTAAGTTGTATTGACTTTCGTGCTTTAATCTGTTAAAATATTTAAAACGATAGTGGGAGTTGATTAAGTGAACGCTCAACAAAAGAAAACTGCTGAAGACTTTTTTAAGGCTATTATAAGTTTAAAGGATATTGATGAATGTGCCGATTTTTTCAGCGATATGTGTACATCAAAAGAAGTTTTATCTATTGCACAGCGTTATACCGTTGCAAAGATGCTTAAAGAAAGACGTGTATATAGCGAAATAGTTAAGGAAACAGGTGCCAGTACTGCAACAGTAAGCCGTGTTAAAAGGGTGCTTAGCGATGGAACGGGTGCTGTTTCAAATCTTATTGAAAGAAACAGAAAATAATGGAATATGGTGTTTTTTCTCTTTATTACGACAGTTTAACAGGTGATGTTAACTATGAAAGCTCGGCAGATTTTCTCTGTCGGGTTTTTGAAAAGTATGACAGACTTCCCACACTTCTTCTTGACGTTGGTTGCGGTACGGGAGGTTTTTCACTTTGTTTTGCTCAAAAGGGAATAGAGGTTATTGGTGCCGACCCCTCTGTTTCGATGTTAGAGATAGCACAGCAAAAGGCAAAGGAAAAGGGTCTTGATATTTTATTTCTTAATCAGTCGGGACAGGAACTTGACCTATACGGTACTGTTGATGGTGCTGTTGCCTGTCTTGATACGGTTAATCACGTTACCGAAAAGAGAGAACTTATAAAATTCTTTAAAAAAGTATCATTGTTTTTGGAAAAGGACCGACTTTTTGTTTTTGATGCTAATACTATTTATAAGCACCAAGCAGTTTTAGGTGATAACTGTTTTGTTTTTGAAAAGGAAAATCTTTATTGTGTTTGGCAGAACTTTTATGATAAGAAAAGAAAAATTACCGATATTTGTCTTGATTTTTTCATTAACGAGTCAGAAAGTTATATAAGGGAACACGAAGAATTTTGCGAAAGAGCATACAGCGACAACGAACTTATAAAAATGCTTACTAAATCAGGATTCAAGGTGCTTGATATTCTTGGAGAAAATTCATTCAGCAAACCGAAAAAAAACGAGGAACGACAAATATTTGTCTGCAGAAAGGTATAGTAATGGGAAAACTTATAAGAACTATTACAAGTGACGGTGCAATTATGGCAACTGCACTTGATTCAACCGATATAGTAGCAAAGGCAGAGGAATATTTTCACACAAGTGCAGTTGTAACGGCAGCTCTTGGAAGACTTCTTACCGCTACTTCTATAATGGGCAATATGATGAAGGGCGAAAAGGATACCGTAACGGTTCGTATTAATGCGGACGGTCCTATAGGTGCTCTGGTTTGTGTTGCCGATGCAAAGGGAAACGTTCGGGGTTACGTTACTAATCCGAGAGTAGAAATTCCTTTAAAGTCAAACGGAAAACTGGATGTCAGCGGTGCTGTAGGTACCGATGGACTTTTATACGTTATAAAGGACATAGGAATGAAAGAGCCGTATAGCGGTTCTGTACCGCTTGTTTCGGGAGAAATTGCAGAGGATATTACCGCTTATTATGCAGTAAGCGAACAAATTCCGTCTGTTTGTGCATTGGGTGTACTTGTTAATCCTGACCTTACCGTTAAAAAGGCGGGTGGTGTGCTTATTCAACTTCTTCCGGGTGCCGATAATTCTACTATTGAAAAATTAGAAGAAAATTTAAAGCACATTCGTCCCGTTACTGCTATGATGGACGAGGGGTTAGACATTAAGGATATTGTATTTACAATGCTTAAAGGGTTCGAAACCGAAATACTTTATGAAACTAATACTCATTATAACTGCCCATGTAACAGAGAAAGAGTTAAGGGTGTACTGTCAAGCATAAGTAAGGAAGAACTTATTTCTATGGCCGAAGAAATGCCTGAAATAAAGGTTGAATGTCATTTCTGTAATAAAGCTTATACCTTTTCTCCTGCAGAGATAAAGACGTTTGCTGAAGAAAAAGAAACCTGAAAAAATTTTTTGAAAAAAGTTTAAAAAAGTGTTGACAAAAAGAAATGGTTGTGGTATTATATCAAAGTCGCCGGTACGTAATACACGGGTAGCGGTTCGATGTGGGAGCATAGCTCAGCTGGGAGAGCATCTGCCTTACAAGCAGAGGGTCATAGGTTCGAGCCCTATTGTTCCCACCATTTTTATGGCCTGGTAGTTCAGCTGGTTAGAACGCTAGCCTGTCACGCTAGAGGTCGTGGGTTCGAGCCCCATCCAGGTCGCCACTTTTTTGCCTCTGTAGCTCAGTTGGTAGAGCAGGGGACTGAAAATCCCCGTGTCGTTGGTTCGATTCCGACCGGAGGCACCATTTAATATGCGGATTTAGCTCATCTGGTAGAGCGCCACCTTGCCAAGGTGGAGGTAGCGGGTTCGAGCCCCGTAATCCGCTCCAAAGCCCCAAGGACGATAAGTTCTTGGGGCTTACTTCTTACCTATTACCTATTCACTCTTACCTCGAAAAGTCCTTGGGGCTTTGGGAAGTAATAAGTAAGAAGTAAGAGGTAATAAGTATTTTTCGCAAGGCTTTGCCTTGCTCTTTTTGTTTTATAGTGGTATAATTATGACAAGAAAGGTGGTAATACTATGGTTGATAGTCCGTTAATTATTAAATCTAAAGAGTTTGCTTTGCAGATAATTAAGGTTTGCAATTTTGTAAAACAGACAAAAAAGGAAAGTGTATTAACGAACCAACTTATCCGTAGCGGTACAAGTATCGGTGCAAATATTCGTGAAGCGTTTTACGGGCACGGAACAGCCGATTTTATTGCCAAACTTCAAATTGCACTTAAAGAGTGCTCTGAAAGTGAATATTGGTTAGAACTTTTAACTGAAAGTGGTTATTATGATAATAATGATATTTTAGAAAAATGCATTGAAGTTAAAAAGTTGTTAGTTACTTCAATAAATACTGCAAAAAGCAAATTAAAAAAATAATGCTATGCAAAAAATAATATATCACCGTGTGTTGACATTTGACTTATTTGATGTTAAAATATAACTAACCTAAAATGAAAGTGAGGTGGACAAAATGAAAAGGAAAGTATTGATAAAATCAAAAGTCGTTTTGTCCGCTGTTAAATAAAAGTTACTTCTTGGATGTAAATGCTCTTGGTTTTATCAAGAGCGTTTATTATTTTGAAGGAGTTTTATTATGAATAATTTTACTGAAAACAATGTTGAAATTTTTAGCAAACCCAGTGATGCAATCATAAAAGCAATAGCAGACAAGCACGGAGTAATATCTGATAAGGTTTTTAGAGGGTTAAAGCATACAATTGAGCGGGCACAAAGTTTTACAGGCTATTTTTGTGTTGTACTATATAACAAAAAGAATGATGTAATTGGTTTTGCGCATTTTATTCAAAATGGAAAAGAAACTGAAAAGTGGTTTTACTCAGATTTATGGGTTGATGAAGAGTATAGAAGATTAGGAAATGCTAAAAGATTAGTAACGGCTGGATGTAAATATTTATCGAATATAGGTGCTAAGTATTTAATGTGTACGGTAGATGGTCAAAACATACCATCTATAAAAACGCAAATTTCTTTGGGATTTAAAGAAATTGATAGTGAACCCTTTGAATTTTTTGATAATACCGATTTATTGATGTTTATTAAAGAAATATATTGATAATAAAAGAAAATCCTCGGTTTTTGCCCAGTTCTTTTTCGGACACGAATGACAACAAAAAACGCACTTTTGTCTACCGACAAAGGTGGGTTTTTTGAATGATGTTTGCCTTCGGCAAATGATGACGGCTTCGCCTAATGATGTTCGCTTCGCGAAGGATGTGTGGCTTCGCCACATTTTATGGCAAACATCGCATCATTGCGACCCAAGGGAGCAACATCATATTTGCGTAGCAAATGCATCATGTCGCCATTGGCGATGCATCATTGAAATGTCCTGAATTTTAAGATATAATTACTTTTAAAGGAGGCGATTTTGTGAAAGAAAATAAGCTTGCAGAACTTTCAATGGAGTTTGCTGTGGATATTATAAACCTTGTAAGACAACTTAAAGAAAATCGGGAAGCCATTATTTCTAACCAAATTGGCAGAAGCGGCACAAGTATTGGCGCTAATATCCACGAATCACAGTATGCACAAGGCAAGAAGGATTTTATTTCTAAGTTGGAAATTGCTTTGAAAGAAGCAAGCGAAACAGGCTATTGGCTTGAATTATTACACAAAACCAACTACATTGACGAGCAAGCATATAAAACGCTTTCTGCAAAATGTACGTCTTTGCGTGTTATGTTGATTGCTTCTTGTAAAACCGCAAAGGAGAACACGAAATGAAAAGAATTGTTTTTTATTTTCTTTGCTTTGTTGTAACTCTTTCTATTGCCGGTTGTAATACCGTCGAAACGAAAGAAAAGTTAATCTCAGGCACCTATTATATGGATGGCGATTTTGAAGAAGGATTAACGCCGTATGTGTACTTATGTATTGAGAATGGTGATTTTTCATTGGGAGCAGGAAGCACTGTTTCTTTTGCCGCAAATGGTTCCTTTACCATCGAGAAAAACACTTTGATCGCAGATACACAAATTGCGAAATTTGTTTTTAAGATAACGGATTCAAATACTTTGGTTTTAGTTGACAATGGAGATAACGAATATTTCCAACTGGCAGAAAACTCGCAATTTGTTTATAGTGATAAATTGCAGTAGCTTACGCACCTTTTTGCTTTTCTTTACCCCAATCACGCACCGTTATACTGCTCTTACGCAAAAAACTCTCGTTCTTCGGAATGAGAGTTTTTTTATCCACGAATGCAATGGTATATCATCACAACGCTTCGCATTGATTTTTAACCGCTTTTATGCTATACTTATTATAAACGTTTTTATGGAACAGGGTGAAGGTATTTATATGAACTTTTTTGGACATTTAATAACCGTTATTCGTCACAGACACACTGTTTTTGTGCACTGCGTAAAGGCAGGAATAGGCTTTCAGGGATTTTTTCACGATTTCTCTAAATTTTCCCCCTTTGAATTTTTTGCAGGTGTTAAATACTATCTCGGCAATAAAAGCCCTAACGAAGGCCAACGGGCGAAGTTTGGTTATTCTTCCGCTTGGCTTCATCACAAAGGCAGAAATAAACATCATTTTGAATATTGGACCGATTATAGCAAAATAGCGGGGAAGGTTGTGCCTATTAAAATGCCCCTTAGGTTTCTTAAGGAAATGTTTTGCGACAGATTGGCGGCAAGTAAGATTTATCAGGGTAAAAATTATAAAGATTCTCACCCGTATGAATATTTTATGAGGGGAAAACCAAATAGATTTATTCACCCCGATACTTCCGATTTACTGGAAAGTCTTCTTCTTATGCTTAAAGATAAGGGTGAAGTCAAAACCTTCGATTACATTAAAAAATTGAAAAAATACTAAAAAATGACTCATATGAGTCATTTTTTTAAGATTATACAGCAAAAAATGAAAAATCGTAAATATTGTTAATTTTGACTATTGAAATGTTATATAATAAGTGCTAAAATATGTCTGTTTGGAATTTTATTAAAAGAAGGGGAAAATATGAATATTTTGCTTTCTGTGTCATTTTCGCTTTTAACAGGACTTTTAATGACACGTTTCTTTAAAAAACTGAAGCTTCCCAGTGTTACAGCCTATCTTATTGCAGGTGTGCTCATAGGTCCCTACTGTTTTGGCAGACTTGGTATAGTCGGACTTGGCTTCAATTCTATGGAATCGGTAGAAACCTTAGGACTAATTTCAGAGGTAGCATTAGGCTTTATTGCTTTTTCCATTGGTAATGAATTTATACTTTCTGACCTTAAGAAAACTGGAAAACAGGCCTTTGTTATCGGTATTATTCAGGCTTTGTTTGCTTGTTTATTGGTAGATGGTGCTTTGTATTTTGTGCATTTAATTATGCCGGATGTTTTAACACTTCCTCAGGTACTTACTTTAGGTGCCATTGCTACAGCTACTGCACCTGCCGCCACCCTTATGGTTGTTCGTCAGTATAAAGCAAAGGGTCCTTTAACAAAACTTCTTCTTCCTATAGTTGCTCTTGACGATGCTGTAGGTCTTATTATGTTTGCAGTGTCCTTTGGTATTGCAAAAACCCTTGTAAGCGGAGAGATAGATATTATTTCCATAATTGTAAATCCCATTATTGAAATAGTTTGCTCACTTATTTTGGGTGCTGTTATGGGTGTGGTGCTTACTCATTTGGAAAAACTCTTTAATTCAAATACAAACCGCCTTAATCTGACGATTGGCGTAGTGCTTATTACCGCTTCAATTTCGATGCTTCATTTTACTATCGGACCGGTTGAAATTCATTTTTCATCCCTTCTTACCTGCATGATGCTTGGAACGGTTTTCTGCAATATCTGTCCTTTGTCTCACGACCTTATGGCTGCAAGTGATAAATGGACATCACCTCTTTTTGCAATATTCTTTGTTATAAGCGGTGCGGAACTTGAACTCAAGGTTTTCGGCAGTCTTTCGGTTGTTATAATAGGTGTTGTTTATATTATCTTCCGTTCACTCGGCAAATATATCGGAACTATGGGTAGTGCTGTTGCCACAAAATGTTCAAAGCCTATATGCAAGTACCTCGGTATAACCTTGCTGCCTCAGGCTGGTGTTGCTCTTGGGATGTGTGCTACCGCAATGCAGCTTGGTGAACAGGGTAACTTAATTAGAAATATTACACTTTTTGCCGTACTTATTTACGAAATTTTTGGTCCTTTATTTACCAGAATGGCTCTTACTGCTGCAGGGGAAATTGCTCCTATGCCTGCTCACGTAAAAGAAAGACGTACTCATAAACTTAACCAAGCTAAAGAAATAAAAAAATAAAACTAAAACCGCTTGAATAGTTCAAGCGGTTTTGTTAATATATAAATGGTGATTTAATGAAAAAAGGAAAGTTTTATATTGTATTAGTTGTCCTGAGTCTTATGGGGCAAATAGCATGGGTAGTAGAAAATATGTATTTTAATGTTTTTATTTACAAAATGTTTTCTGCCTCTGCCGATGCTATTTCTATAATGGTTACAACCTCTGCTGTTGCCGCAACCCTTACCACAATTATTATTGGAGCATTATCCGATAAGGTGGGTAAACGTAAAATTTTTATTGTAAGCGGTTATATTTTATGGGGGATTTCTATTATTGCCTTTGCATTTTTAAGACTTGATGTCTTAGGAAGGCTTTTCCCATCTGTAGTAAGTGCTGCTTCTCTTGGAATTTCTCTTACAATAATACTTGACTGTGTTATGACCTTTTTTGGTTCAAGTGCAAATGATGCTTGCTTTAATGCCTGGCTAACCGAGTCTGTGCCCGAAAACGAAAGGGGAAAGGCTGAGGGAATTAATGCTATGATGCCGCTTCTTGCTGTTATTGCGGTATTTGGCGGTTTTATGGGCTTTGACCTTGACAAAAGGGAAAGTTGGACTTCCATTTTCCTTATAATTGGTATAATAGTGCTTATTGTCGGTGTAATAGGCATTTTTATAATTGATGAAAGCAGTGCAAAACAAAGTCAGAACAGCCACTTTTTTAAGAACATTTTTTATGGATTCAGACCAAGCGTTATAAAAGATAACCTTAACCTATACGTAACGCTTATTGCTTTTGCTGTTTTCGGTATTTCTATTCAGGTGTTTATGCCTTACCTTATTATTTACTATAACGTATCTTTAGGTATGAATAACTACGTTTTAATAATGGCACCTGCAATTATTATTGCTTCTTTTATTACTGCATTTTACGGCAGACTCTATGATAAATTCGGCTTTATAAAAAGCCTTGTTCCTGCTATTTTAATGCTGACTGTCGGTTATGTTTTTTTATATTTATGCAAATTGACCCTGCCAGTATTTGCGGGAAGTCTGTTTATGATGAGCGGATATTTATGCGGTTCTGCGGTTTTTGGTGCTATGATAAGAGATAATATTCCCCAAAGTAAAGCAGGAATGTTTCAGGGGCTCAGAATAATCGGTCAAGTGCTTATTCCCGGTGTTATTGGTCCCTTTATTGGTGCAAATGTACTTAAAAATGCTGAAATGATTACAGGTGACGACGGCACACTTTCCTTTGTTCCTAATGAAAACATTTTTCTTGCTGCTGCAATTTGTCTTGTTCCTATAATATTTACAATACTGTTTTTAAGAAAGAGTAAAGAAAATGTCTAATCTATACCAGAGCTTTTATCCCAGACCCTGCCTTAAAAGAGATTCATTTTTACCTCTTACCAAAGGAGAAATAGTTTTTCCTGACGGCAGTCACCAAAGCATAAATTTACCTTTTGCTCCCGAAAGCTCGTTATCAGGAGTTAAAGCAGAATTTGGCAGAATCAGGGAATATAGATATGAAATTCCGTTTACGCTTCCTAATGGTTTTATAAAGGACAGAGTGTTGCTTCATATAGGAGCAGTACGCCAAAAGGCAAGAATTTATATAAACGGCAAGGTGATACTAAAGGAGCATATAGGTGCATATTCGTCTATTGACCTTGATATAACAAGGTATTTAAAGGATGATAATCTGCTTACTGTCGAGGTTTACTGTGATACTTTGGATTATTCTATTCCCTACGGCAAACAGCGTGGCAAAAGGGGAGGTATGTGGTACACCGATATATCGGGAATTTGGCAGAGTGTGTGGCTTGAAAGCGTAACCGATAAATATATTAAGAACATAAAAATTAAAACCACCTTAAACAGTGCAGAAATTGTTTTTACAGGTGTTAGTAATGGTGTTGTTGAATTTGAAGGCAAAACTATAAAGGTCAAAGACAGAAAATGCAAAATAAAAATTGAAAATCCTGTTAACTGGACTCCTGAAACCCCTTATTTGTACCCCTTTACCGCCATCTTTGGCGAAGATAAGGTTGAATCATACTTTGCACTTAGAACTATAGAAGTTAATGATAACAAATTGCTTTTAAATAAAAAACCTTATTTCTTTCACGGTGTACTTGACCAGGGATATTTTGAAGAGGGCATACTAACACCAACCTGTCCCGAAGATTATAAAAATGATATTTTAAAGATGAAGTCTTTAGGCTTTAATATGATACGTAAGCATGTAAAGGTTGAACCGCAGATTTTCTATTATTACTGTGACAAATACGGTATGGCGGTATTTCAGGATATGGTAAATAACGGAAAATATTCCTTCCTTTTAGATACCGCTTTGCCTACCGTACTGTTTAAAAGAAAGAGTGATAAATTTTCTCATAGAAACCCTGTTGCCCGAAGCAATTTTTTAGATGGTATGATATATACCGTAAAAAATCTTTACAATCATCCAAGCGTTATGGAATGGACAATTTTTAACGAAGGCTGGGGACAGTTTAAGGCTGATGAAATATATACTATTTTAACTCGTTATGACAAATCAAGACCTATTGATACTGCATCCGGTTGGTTTAAGGCAAATAATACCGACTTTGATTCTCGTCATATTTACTTTAGAAAATTAAAGGCTAAAAGAACCGATAAACCTCTTTTTCTTTCTGAGTTTGGCGGAATTACTCATAGGGTGGATGGGCACACCTTCGGTGATAAAACATACGGTTATGGCAGTGCGAAAACAAGAGAGGATTTTAAAAAAGCACTTTGTGACCTTTATGAGAATCAGGTTATTCCTCTTAAAAAAGATGGGCTGTGTGCTACTGTTTATACCCAACTTAGTGACGTTGAGGACGAAATCAATGGACTGCTGACCTATGACAGAGTTGTTATGAAGATTTTGCCAGAAGAATTTAAAGAAATTTCGGAGAGACTTAAAAATGAAGAATAAAACCTGTTGTTTTACAGGGCATCGAGAAATCCCAAATGAAGAATATGCCCTTGTTCATAAAAAAACAAGGGCAGAAATAATGGCACTTATTGATAAAGATGTTGAACGTTTTATAGTAGGGGGAGCACTGGGTTTTGATACACTTGCCGCTACTTTGCTTTTTGAAATAAGGCAAAACTTTCCTCATATAAAAATAATAGTTGCAGTGCCTTATAGGGCACAGGCTAAAGGCTTTAGTGAAATCGATTTGGCAGTTTATAACGAAATACTTAGCCTTGCAGATGAAACGGTAGTACTCAGTGAAAGCTACTATAGAGGGTGCTTACACATTAGAAACAGGTATATGGTGGAGGAAAGTGCCTATATAATTTCTTATCTTAGAAAAACAAGCGGCGGCTCGGCTTTTACCACCGATTACGCAAGAAAAAAAGGAATAGAAGTAATAGAAATTTGAGTGTGAAGGAGCCCATAGTGCAAAGAAACATGATTACTTACATATTAATTTCCAAAAAAACGTGCAACTTTGTTTGAGTAAAGAGTGATGAGAGGTAAGAAGTAAAAATACCGTTCACGCAAGTGAACGGGATTTTGGCATATACTACGCAATTTAATACAATGAAATGCTTAAGCACCGAATGTTGTGTTGGTTAAACCGCTGCACTTATCGGAATGGACGGACAATTAAATAACCAATGTAGAAAAATGTTTCTCTGGCTAAAAACGGAATCTTTGTTTTGTTGCTTTGATACATTGTTGTCGGTGTAGGCGAAGAGTAAGCACTGATACCGTAATCCTTTGCCATTATCATTGCTCGTTTCATATGCAGCGGATCGCTTACGATAATGGCAGTATCCATAGAATTTTCTGTCATAATCGCCTTTGCGTTTTCTAAATTCTCTTCTGTAATTGTAGATTTCTCTTCAATAAAAATCGCTTCTTGGGGAATACCTTTGGAAATTGCGTATAGTTTTGCAACATAGGCATCCGATGTTTCGGTTCCGTTGCCAACTCCACCGGTCATAATTAGATAGTCCACATATCCGTTTTCGTAAAGCCAAATACCGTGATGGATTCTTTCCCGGTACACAGGTGAAACTTGTTCATTGGATGTTGCCGCACCCAGTATGATTGCGGTATCGCACGTGGTCTTTTCATCCAATTTACTGTATTGTATAATGCTGTCTACAGCCAAAGCCGTACTAATCATAATAAACAAAAATACAACAACCGCAGTTGAAATAACAATTTTTTTCACAAAATTTTCTTCACCTGATTCACCATCTTTTTAATTATTATACTACATTTTTAGAAACAAATCAACGGCTTGCCGTTGCATATCATCGATGTGAAGCATTGTATATCACCAACACTAAGTGTTGCATTTCATCATTGCAAAAGCGATACAGCCTTCGGCTGATGAAATACGCCTTCGGAGATGATATACACGCTAAAGCGTGATGATATACCAAGCCTGTCGGCTTGGATAAAAAATCCAAGTCCGAAGACTTGGATTTTTTGGTGCCGGTGGCCGGACTCGAACCGGCACGGTATCGCTACCGGTGGATTTTGAGTCCACTACGTCTGCCAATTCCATCACACCGGCAAGTGCACTTTGATATTATACACTAAAAGAACTATATAATCAAGTGTTTTTTTAAATCTTATTATGAGGGGTTATTTTCTACTATAGTTATAAACAGGTTATTAACCGAAGTTTTAAACAAAATGTGCATAATTATGTCGGTGAATGTCGCAGATTAACCTATTATTATTTTTTTGACAGCAGAAAGTTAGGTCAGGGCATAATGCTGTTAATAAATTAAAAAGAGGTTAAATTTATGATTTATGCAAAAGTTAAGGGTCAGCATATCGATGTTTGTGCAGACCCTGTTTATTCTGATTCTGTGAATTTTTTGTCACTAAAATTAGAACTTTCTAAAGATTGGGACGGTTATGAAGTAACTGCTATTTTTAAGGGAATCGGCGGAAAATGTGTTTCGGCAATTTTTAATGAAGAAAGCGGATTTTATATCGGCGACAGTACTTTCCTGGTGCCTTATGAAGTAATTAAATCTCCTTCCTTTACTTTTTCGCTTATAGGAACTAAAAATGAAAGCCGTATAACCACTAATGCAGCAGAGATAATTGTTAAAGAAAGCGGTTATGCACAGGGAGAATTACCGAATGATCCTACACCCAGCGAATATGAACAGTTATTGACACTTTATCAATTTGCTTTAAACATTGCTCAAAGCGTAAGGGATGACGCTGATAATGGAGTTTTTATAGGAGATAAAGGTGATAAAGGTGATAAAGGAGATAAAGGTGACAAGGGTGAAAAAGGTGATACTGGTGCTCAAGGCCCTAAGGGTGACATTGGACCGCAAGGCATTCAGGGAGAAAAAGGCGAAGACGGAATAAACGGTATTGACGGTAAGGATTATATACTTACTCCATCTGATAAAACCGAAATTGCTAATATAGTCCTTGATATTATGCCAAATGGGGATGAGGTGAGTTACTAATGGCAAAGAAAGTTTATGAAGAATCAAACATTCAAGCCATAGCCGATAAAATTCGTGAGAAAACAAGCGGTGACTTAACCTATAAGCCCAGCGAAATGCCAAATGGTATAGATGCCGTTTACGAAGCGGGTAAAGCTATTGGTGGTAATACGGAAGAAGCTTTTGAGGCTGGTAAGCAAGCCGAATACGATAGGTTTTGGGATAGCTACCAACAAAACGGAAACCGACAAAACCATCAATTTGCTTTTGCAGGTTTAGGTTGGAACGCTGAAACCTTTAAACCAAAATACCCTATGATAGTTAACTATGCTTTTGAAATGTTTAGGGGTAGCGGCTCAATAGATTGTACGATTGTTGATATGGATTTTTCCGCTTGTACTTCGTTTAATAATTTTGCTCGTGAAAGTGGCATAATTCGTTTCGGTACTATTGATGTGAGAAAAGCAAGCACACCATCATATACTTTTTATGACTGTGAACAATTAGAAACTATTGAAAAGATAATATTAAAAGATGACGGCACAACGAATATTGGGAATTCTACAATCTTTCAAGGCTGCAACAAACTTAAAAACATAACTTTTGAAGGTGTTATAGGAACAAACTTGGATATGCATTGGAGTAGCCTTTTAACCCACGAAAGTCTTATGAGTATTATTGGTGCCTTAAAGCCATTCGTAACATACGAGGAAGTTGTTACTGATTTCCCGGAAGCAGATATATATTGTGCGATAGTTGATGCGGAGCCAGAGAACGGTTGGCAATACGATGAATGGTGGGAAATAACAAGTATTTATGTATCAACTAATGGTGTTATAGTCGCTGTTAAGAATGCCGAGGGTTATACGTGGTATGCTCCACTAGGTTGTTTTATAGGCGTAAGCGCAACAACCCTAGATGAAGTACCTGAATACTTTAAAAATGCAACACATTATAAAGCCTATAGTATGGAAAAAGGTTTTTCTGTAAAATCGGTTGAAGCAGTACCAACAGGTGAAACTAAAACCCTTACTTTAGGTGAAACCAATCTTGCGAAGCTAACCGAAGCCGAAAAGAAAATAGCAACCGACAAGGGTTGGATTTTGGCGTAATTCTAAAAAAGTCTTTATTTTTTGCAAGCTTTATAGTATAATGTATAGGTCAAAAGTCCAAGGAGGAAGTATTATGCAAAAAATAGAGATGAAAACGCCTATAGTTGAACTTGACGGCGACGAAATGACCAGAGTTTTATGGGAATGGATAAAGGATATTCTTATTATTCCATATATTGACCTTAAAAGTGAGTATTATGATTTAGGTCTTCCTTACAGAGATGAAACTAATGATAAGGTAACTGTTGATGCTGCTGAAGCTATAAAAAAATACGGTGTAGGTGTAAAATGCGCTACAATTACCCCTAATGCTCAGCGGGTTGAGGAATATAATCTTAAAGAAATGTGGAAGAGCCCTAACGGTACTGTTCGTGCAATTCTGGACGGTACAGTTTTTAGAGAGCCGGTTATAGTAAAGGGCATTAAACCTGTTGTTTCAAATTGGGAAAAGCCCATTATTATTGCCCGTCACGCTTATGGCGACGTTTATAAAAATGTTGAATTTAAGGTTAATAAAGGCGAAACTGCCGAGCTTGTTATTAAAGATGAGCAAGGAAATGAAAGAAGGCAGACTATTCTTACATTTAAAAACAGCGACGGTATAGTTCAGGGTCTTCATAATATTGATGCGTCAATTGAAAGTTTTGCCCGTTCTTGCTTCGAATATGCTCTGGATAAAAATCAGGATTTATGGTTTTCCAGCAAGGATACTATTTCTAAAACCTATGATCATCGCTTCAAGGATATTTTTGCAGAGATATATGAAGCGGAATATAAAGAGAAGTTTGAAAAGGCTGGAATCGAATATTTCTATACCCTTATTGATGATGCTGTTGCTCGTGTAATAAGAAGCAAGGGCGGATATATTTGGGCTTGTAAGAACTATGACGGCGATGTTATGAGCGATATGCTTGCTACTGCTTTCGGAAGCCTTGCTATGATGACCAGCGTTCTTGTTTCTCCTGATGGTAAATACGAATATGAAGCGGCTCACGGTACAGTAACCCGTCATTATTATAAGTACAGAGCAGGTGAGGAAACAAGTACTAACCCTGTTGCAACCATATTTGCTTGGACAGGTGCTATGCGTAAGAGAGGCAGTCTTGACGGCATTGATGCTTTGGTTTCTTGGGCAGATAAAATGGAAAAAGCAACCATTAAGACCATAGAGAACGGCATTATGACAAAAGACCTGTTGGCTCTTTCAACAGCTGAGAACAAAAAGGGCGTAAACAGCAAGGATTTCTTATTGGCTATTAAAGAAACCTTTGATAATATGTAAAAAAAGTAACGGAGTCGCAAGACTCCGTTATTTTTATAGTGTATCAGTCATATTCAAATTGTATTTTTCTTTTATATATTTGGAAATTCTTTCATAGGTACTGCATTTCTTTAAAATTTCAAAATATTCTTGTTCGGTAGGACCCTTTCTTCTTTCTTTGTTAACGTCTAAAAAGGATCTGCCGAAATATTTTTTTCTGTAGGCAAGAGGTGCTATTCCTACGTGGTGCCTGAATGCTGATGAAAAGTAGTTGGCAGTTTCATAGCCTACGGTTTTAGCAATATCATTTACTGAATATTTGGTGGAAAGCAGAAGGTCTTTAGAGTGATTCATTCGCATATTTATAAGATACTGTGCGGGAGATACATTCTCCATTTGTTTAAACATTTTAAAAAGCTTTGTGGCTGATGTGCCCGAAAACTGCACTATTTCATTTATGTTAAGGCTGGAACGAGTATAGTTACTTTGTATATATCTGAGTGCTTTAACCAAAGGCTTAGGTCTGAAAATATCGGAAATTGAATTTCCTGTTTCATTAATAAAATCGTAAAGAAGCTTTGAAAGTTTTTCTTGGTCAATGCTTTCATCTGCACTATGGCACATATTAAGAAGTAATTCTGAAAGAAATTCGTCGTCAAATAAATTCACATTACCGAAGCCGTAATAATTTAACAATTTGTCGGCACTGTTTCCGTTAAAGGATATAAAACAGGTACGCCAAGGCTCTTCTAATGGTGTATATGAACAAGGAACACCTTTTTTTAAAAAAATAAGTTTTCCTTCGTTCAACAGGTAAGTATTATTATTAGTTTCAAATTTTCCCATTCCCGATAATGTTAATATAAAATGATGATTAGATGCACCGCCCGGATAATCTGTTTTAGACAGCGGTAAATCAGAACAGTATGTATAAATGTAAAGAGGGAGGCAGATTTTTATTCTAGGGTCTTTTGCCAAAAAATCAAAATTCATTTATTAATTCTCCTTGTTTTACTAAATGTTATTATACATAAAAAATTGTTGTTTTTCAAGAGGTTTGATAAGATTTCTGTAATTTTATAGAAATTTACTCTTGTAATGGTTGAAAATCTGTCAAACAATTGTTTAGAAATACTATTGTTAAAATGAATTAAAAAAAGAGGCGTAAGCCTCTTTTTTACGGTTAAAATAATGGAAATTAATTTTAATCCTCAGAAGAAAAAGAACTATTGTTAAATACAATGTTTTCTGCATTTTTAATAGTTATTGGTTGAGGATCATAGGAATGCTTAGGAGCCATAGTGTAACCTCTGCAGGGTCTGTCTTTACAAAACTTATTACTTATGCGTTTAAAAAAGCAACCGTCAAAATAGATATCCTTAACCTTTATTTTTCTTGTTCCATATATAAACGGAAACTGTACCGAAGTAACGGTTATATTGGAAAAACGCAGATTTTTAATAGATTTAATATTAATTTCTTCGTGGTCTGCCAGACTTATGTAAATGGGGTAACCTGCAACCTGCTCCATAACTATGTTAGAAAAGTTTATGTTTTCTATTACCGTTTCTTCTCTGCCTACGTCGGTTACCTTATCACTCCTGATTGACAGGGGAATAAGCAAAGATACGCCTGTTGCACTATTCTTAATGGAGAGATTTGAAAGGGTAATGTTTCGTATAACACCGTCATTTACCCAACCTATACGCACACTGCCTGAATAACTTGTTAAATTACAGTTGGTAATTGTAATTTGTTCACAGGGTTTATTTTCTTTTAATGTAACGCTGTTTGCCCTAAGAACCAAGCAGTCATCTGAACATACAATGTTGCAGTTTGACACATTAACAAAACGGCTGCAGTTAATATGAATTCCGTCATTATTTGGATAACTTAAATCAGCATTTATTTTAATTCCCGTTATGTTAACAAATTCGCAGTCATGAATCCAGTAGGACCAGCCGGCAGGCTGGTTAACCATGCTGATATCTTCGATTTTTATGTTTTTACTGCATACGCAAAAAATAACTCTTGGGGGAGTAAAGCCGTCAATACGTCTATAAGCACAGGGAAGTTCTTTACCGTTTTCAACAGGAACAACAAAATGTTCTCCGTTGCAGTCGATTTTACCCATACCTGTTATTGATGCGTTTTCGCAGTTGCCGATAAGTATTAAGCAAGAGTTGGAAGTAAGCGGAGCAAGTGTATAGTCGCAATAATCAAGGTCTTCAAAGCGGTCATAATCATCTGTGTTTTCGCTGCCGAGCAGAGTAGCACCTGCTTCAATGTGAAGGTTAACATTACTCCTCATTTTTATTGAGCCTGTTTTATAAATACCATCTTCAATTAGTACCGTTCCGCCGTGTTGGGCGGCTTTATCTATAGCAGCCTGTATTACAGAAGTGTTTAAAGTAATACCATCATTTATTGCCCCGAAATCTTTTATGTTATAAATCATTTTATCACCTCTTTTATTATGATACCATCTTAGCAAAAAAAATCAAGGGATAAAAGTAAAAAGGTAAGTATAACTTACCTTTTTACTACTTTGCATTTTCTTATTTTGTAATACTCAAAACACTTTATTGTATTTTCATTTATTTTTTCACCGCACACAATTACGGGAACGGCAGGCGGACAACCTACGGTTACGCTTGAAATGACTCTGCCCAGACTATCCAAAACGTCAATTTCTTCGGCTTGTGAAAATAAGGCTTCCTTAAAGGAAAGTACTTTTTCACACTTTTTTAAAACCGGTGGAAAAACAGTAATGGGAGTTTTAGGTTTTATTGAAAGTAAAGCTGTTTTTATTTTTTTTAGGTTACTGTCTATGCTTAGCATAAGCACCGTGAAATCATTATCGCAAAATTCAGGTTCAATACTGTTTTTTCGCAGTATGTCACCCAATTCCTCACCGGTATAGCCATATGCCTTGGCACAAATGGTAATTTTCAATGCCTCATCTTCAAAAGGTGTAAAGCCGTTTGCACGTAGTTTTTTCTTTAGATTTTCAACCTTTTCTATGTAATCCTTTAGTTTTTGCTTATAGCCGTTAAAAATATATTCATTAACTTTATCAAGGGAAGAAAGGGTGAGATATGATGGGCTTGTGGAACCAAAAAGAGCTAAGGCGTCTTTTGCGTCCTTTGCTAAATCGGTATGCTTTACGTGAAGATATGCACCGCCTGTAAGACAGGGAAGGGTTTTATGGGCAGAGGAACAACACATATCAGCACCAAGGTCGGTGGGATAAAGACTTTCGGGTAAAAATTTAAGATATGCTCCGTGAGCACAGTCAACCAAAAGCAAAACAGAGTACTTTTTACATAACTGACTTATGCTTTTAATGTCAGAAACAGTACCGAGATAGTCGGGGCTGGTAATGAATAGTGCGTCGGGTTTATCATTAATAAATGATTTTTCTAAAGAGATTAAATCCATATCCAAAGAAAGATAGGATTCACTATATAGCCACTCTACATCTAAATCCAACAAGGCACAGGTGTTAATAAAGGTTTTGTGTGCGTTTCTCCCTGCAAGTATCCTTTTAACTCCCTTTTTTTTAGCAAGATACAGCATTGCTCTAATACATAGAGAAGAGCCTTCGGTACTGTAAAAGGTTGGACATCCGAAAAGAAGTGAAGCATTTTCTTCACTTGCTTTAATAATGCCACTGGCTTCATATAGGCTATCGGCACCTTTTATTTCGGTAATATCAAAACCTTCAAAGCCTAAAAGTTTTTTCCCTTTGTGTGCGGGCATATGAAGTCTTTCAATGTTGCTGTTTGCATAGTTATTTACAAAATCAAAAATGGGGGTGTTCATTATCCTTCATTTCCTAACTGTCTTGCAATATTAAGCATTATAGCACATTCCATACGCTTTTTGAAAAGTTCACAGCCATATTCATACACACCTGTTACGCTTCCGGTTGCATGATAGGCGTTAGCGGCACATCCGCCCGAACAGTAAAGACGTGCCCAGCAATCTCTGCATTCCTTATGGGCATAAACGTTTGTGGCTTTAAATTCATTTTGAACTTCTTTGTTGGTTACACCGCCCCAAATATCGCCCAGCTTGAACTTTTCCTCACCTACAAACTGATGGCAAGGGTAAAGGTCGCCCCAAGGGGTAACAGCCATATATTCCGTACCGCTGCCGCAACCGGAAATACGTTTATAAATACAAGGACCGCCGGTAAGGTCAACCATATAATGATAAAAGGTAAAGGGTTTACCTTCCTTTTCTTTTTTCAGCATAAGTTCGGCAAGTTTTTCGTATTGCTCCATTACTATGGGAAGGTCATCATATGTAAGTTCGTTTTTACCACCTTTAGCACATACTACAGGCTCCATACTAAGCTCGGTAAACCCTAAATCCAGCATAGTTTTTATATCATTTAAAAAGTCGGGATTTTGATGGGTAAAGGTGCCTCGCATATAGTAATTTTTATTACCCCGTGCTTTAACAAACTTTTGGAATTTCGGAACGATTTTATCGAAACTGCCGTTTCCTGCGTAATCAACTCTGAAACGGTCGTGAACCTCTTTTCTGCCGTCAAGACTAAGGACAACATTGCTCATTTCTTTATTGCTGAATTCAATAACGTCATCGTCGATTAAAATGCCGTTTGTGGTAAGTGTAAAGCGAAAATTTTTGCCCTTTTCTTTTTCAATGCTTCGGGCATACTTCACCATCTCTTTTACCACGTCAAAGTTCATAAGCGGCTCTCCACCGAAAAAGTCAACTTCCAGGTTTTTTCTGCTTCCTGAATTTTCAACAAGGAAATCCAGGGCACGTTTGCCTGTTTCAAAACTCATTAGTGCTCTATCGCCGTGATAATTACCCTGACTTGCAAAGCAATATTCGCAGTTTAGATTGCAGGTATGGGCAATATGAATGCAAAGTGCCTTAACAACCCCTGCGGTTTTTTCTTTAAGTTTTCCTGCTATATCGGCAAAACTGTCCTCGGAGAAAAGTTTTCCGTTATCGCGAAGGTCACAAACCAAATCATAACATTCCTCGATTTCTTCGGGTGAAATCAAAGGATATTTATCTTTAACAGTTTTTAAAACCGTGGTTTTGTCATTATCAGTAAATTGGTAAATAATATCATATGTAACATCATCAACAACGTGTATTGAACCGCTGCTGACGTCTAAAACAATATTATAACCGCCCTGTTTGTACTGGTGAATCATAGTTACTCCTTTATGAAAAAACGCCAACTTTTGTTGGCGTTTTGCTTTTGCAATTATTTGCTTTCTTTATTTTCGCACTGCTGATTAGCAATACCGCAGCTTGTTTTACAAGCGGACTGGCAAGAAGTCTGGCATTCGCCACAACCACCGTTTTTAGCACTTTCGCAAAGATTGCGAGTTTCAATAGTAACAATGTGTTTCATTATAATGACCTCCAAAACTTTCTTTTAAAATAATAACATATTAATAATAATAAGTCAATAGTTGGTATTTATAAAAATTCTGAGCTTTATTTTTAATTTTCGCTGTATATTACGGTTAAGTCGGGATGAAGCTGAAGAATGGAAGCGGGAACCTTAGGTGTGATTTCACCAAATAATGCCTTTTCTAAAATTTCTTTTTTTGCCTGACCATTGGCGATAAGAAGAACCTTTCTTGCTTGCATAATAGACATCATACCCATTGTTATTGCCTTTGTGGGAACGTCTGCTTCGCTTTCGAAAAATCTTGCATTTGCCTTTATAGTAGAGGGGTCAAGGGACACAAGATGAGTAGCTGCTGTAAAGAACTCATCAGGCTCGTTAAAACCGATGTGGCCGTCAAGACCAATACCAAGAAGCTGAATATCTATTCCGCCAAGGCTCTTAATAAGTTTGTCATATTCTTCGCCCTCTTTTTCGATATCCTTTGCGGTGCCGCTGGGAACGAAGGTGTTATCTTTGTTGATATTAACCCTATGAAAAAGATTTTTGTTCATAAAATAGCGATAACTCTGTTCATTTTCGCCGTCAAGACCCACATATTCGTCAAGGTTAACGCTTTTGACTTTAGAAAAATCAATCGTGCCGTTTTGGTTATATTCGGTAAGTTTATCGTAGGTACCGACAGGGGAAGAACCTGTAGCAAGACCTAAAACGCAATTATCTTTATGAATGATTTGTGCGGCAATAATGTCTGCTGCTTTCTTGCTTAATTCTTCATAGGTTTTAACGGTAATAAATTTCATATACTCTATTCCTTTCAGGTTTTTCTTTTCACTGTAATAGTAGGTGACTTTACTATGCTGTCAGCGGGGTAAACACCACGGAGGCTTGTAAGGGGATAAACGCTTGTGTTTTTTCCTATTATAGTTCCTGGATTAAGCACACAGCCGCAACCAATATCTGCTCCGTCAGCCAAAATGCCGCCTATTTTGCGAATGCCGGTTTCAAAATCTTTTTCGCCGTGAATAACCACAGCTTTGTTATCCGATTTCAAATTTGAACAAATTGAACCCGCACCCATATGGGAGTGATTCCCTAAAATACTGTCACCTACATAATTATAATGCGGAACGGCTACATTATCAAGTAGTATTGCATTTTTAATTTCACATGAATTTCCAATTATACAGTTTTCTCCCGTAATTACGTTACCGCGTATAAAAGCTCCCGTTCTGATTTCGGTATTATGACCTATAATGCATGGGGGCTCAATAACGGCAGAAGGAGAAATTTTGACATTTTCGCCAACATATACATTATGCCCTATTTCTTTGTAACCTTCAAGTCCTTTTTCTATATATTTTAAAAGAAATTCATTTATGTGGGGTAAAATCTCCCATGGATATTCATACTTTTCGAAAAGCGAAGCGGCTATGCTTTCTTTAAAATCAAAAAGCTGTGTGTTTTTAATCAACGCTATGACCTCTTTCAATAATTTTATTTTTAAGTCTTTCTACGTAATTTTCGCACTGTTCTTCAGTTTCGGCTTCTGCCATAACACGTATAACAGGCTCGGTACCGCTTTTTCTTATTAAAATTCTGCCGTTTTCTCCAATAAGGTGTTCTATATGAGCCTTTTCTTTTAAAACTTCACTGTCGGTTATAACGGCGGCTTTATTTTTAACCCTTATATTCATTGTTTTTTGGGGATACAGTGTAACCTTTTCACAAAGTTTAGAAAGACTGGATTTTGAGTCGCATAATTCTTCGGCGATCATAATCGCCGTTAAAATTCCGTCACCCGTGGTGGCATATTTTTTTAATATAATATGGCCCGACTGTTCTCCGCCTAAGGAATATCCGTTTTTTTGCATACATTCATATACAAAACGGTCACCTACTGCAGTTTCTTCACAGTTGATTCCTGCTTCTCTTAGGCTTTTAACAAAACCGCTGTTTGACATAATGGTTACGGCTACGGTGTTTTTATGAAGCATATCTCTATTCTTTAAACGTTTTGCCAAAATATACATTATGGCGTCGCCGTCAACAATATTCCCATTTTCATCAATGGCTATACATCTGTCGGCATCACCGTCAAAGGCAAAGGCTAAATCAAGATGCTTTTCTTTAACCAGGGCACATATTTTTTCGAGATGAGTAGAACCGCACTCTTTATTAACGTTAAGTCCGTCCGGCTCTGCACCAATAACGGTGGTTTTTGCTCCAAGAGCAGAAAATACGTTATCGGCTATCATCCATGAAGCACCGTTTGCACAGTCAAGGCCGATTTTTAATTTTTTATAGGAATTGGATGCCAGAGAAATAAGATAACCTACATATCTGTTTCTGCCCGATACGTAGTCGATAATCTGTCCGACTCTTTCTCTTATTGCAAGGGGTAAATCATCTGAATTAACGTTAAGTGCCTTTAAGTCGCCGTCAATATATGCTTCAATAAGACGCGTTGTGTCATCATCCAGCTTTTCACCATATCGGTTTATAACCTTTATACCATTATCATAATATGGATTATGTGAAGCGGTAATCATAATACCGCAGTCAAATTCATCCTGTCTTGTAACAAAGGAAACGCTGGGTGTGGTGGTTACGTGAAGCATATAAGCGTCTGCTCCCGAAGCAGTGATTCCTGCAACAATTGAATATTCAAGCATATAACTTGAACGACGGGTATCTTTTCCTATTACGATTTTAGGACGGTATCCAGCCTCCTTACAACCTGAAATGGAAGAAGCAAAATACCAGCCTAAAAATCTGCCGACTTTATAAGCCTGTATTGAAGTAAGATTAACGTTAGCTTCGCCTCGAAAACCGTCTGTTCCAAAATATTTAAGTCCTTCATCATCTTTTCGTTGATTAATTTTGATTTCTTTTCGCAACAAGGTGTCTGCAGGTACTCCAAAGATTTCACAAAGCTGTAAAATTTTATCTATCTGAGGAAGAGCTGTGTCCATTTCCCATTTAGAAACAGATTGTCTTGATACTTCAAGCATTTCAGCTAACTGTTCTTGTGATAAATTCATATTTGTTCTTAAACTTGAAATTTTTTCGCCAAATGTCATTTTTATGCCGCCTTTCATCAATATACTAATAGTATGATAACAAATAGCACTTTATATATCTACCAACCAAAAGTTTCTTAAAAAGCAACCAAAGGTTTCTAAAAGGAGGTGATGAACCACAAGGTGCTTGTCTTTAAAAAATATATATGTGTAAATTGATTTTGTTTGCAACTGTCAGGTGCGATAATATTATTTTTTGAGCAAATAAAAAATGAAAATTAACTTAAAAAATAAAATACTAAAAAACAATTTTTTGTATTGACAAATAGAGAAAATGTGATATAATAGTTGTTGCTGATTTGGAGCATTAGCTCAGTTGGTTAGAGCTCCCGGCTCATAACCGGTCGGTCCGGGGTTCGAGTCCCTGATGCTCCACCAGAAATGGCGGATGTCCGCATCCGCCATTTGATTTTTTTAAATAGGGGTATGGTGTCAATGGTAGCACACCGGTCTCCAAAACCGTTTGTGAGGGTTCGAGTCCTTCTACCCCTGCCAAGTGCGATAAATCCGAACTTCATTACCGTGATAGGTGATGCGTTCGGATTTGTTGTTTTTACATTAGATATTTAGGTATTATTCTAAAATTTAACAAAACTTTTTATAAGTCATATTTTAGAAAACACCCGATGATAATTTCTTAACATCGGGTGTTTTCTAAATTTTTTCATTAGGCATTATTATATTAAAGCTTTTAAATTCAAGTTTGAAATATTTTTTTCAAAAAAATTTTTCAAACAATACTTTAACTGTTCGTGTTCCTGCTTGGATATTGGTTGGTTTTCAAGGAGATCGTAATATACGTAAAAATAATGTGATGTGTTTCTTTGAGATATCTTAATTCGATCAACCAACAAGGGTATTTTATCCATTGGAGCAACCTCGTCGTTCATTATAACAAATGTATTGTGTGCATCCGTGTTTTTTTGCTTATAACTTGCTTCAACAAAGATCATATTATTAATTTTATTAAAGCAATCGTATTGTTCTTTTAAAATGGTTAGAAGTGTTTTATTAATAAATCCAGCAGAAAAACCTTTATCGTAAACATGTGGAAGTGTTTTTTCAACATTGCTAGCTAAAAAATTTTTTATTTCAAGTTTTTCATTTTCACTAAAAACATCAAAAATTAGATCATGTTCAGCCAGAGACTTCCATAAACTGATTTTATATTTGCGACACAATAACTCGTTGCAAAGCTTTTTTAATTCTTCTGGAGCATTATTTTTGAGGTGTCTTACTACTGTCCATATATATGCATCATCTAGGCTAACTACATTTTCGTATGTCAATGCTAAATCTGGAAAAGAGTCATCCGGTTTTTTTGCTGAAAATATATTATTAGCAATAGCCGGTATTAGAAAATTTGCGTAGTACATTATTTTATGATGAGCGTAGCACCATAAATATAGATAGTCGCGAGCTTCAAGCACATTGGCAATTATATTTATTGCTTGTTTTTTAAAACCAACAGAAAACATATTGTAATTGTTTGCTGTTGGTATTTCTTTATCTATTAGATTATTTAAAACGACAATTTCTTTAACAGTACCGCTAATTTTAGTGTTTTCAAAAAAAGTTATAGACGATTTGGAAGCAAAGTCTCCGGTGATCTCAATTATACAATCACCGTTAATTGTAATCTCTGCCTCTTGAGAACAAGAAACTTCAAAGTAAAAATCATTGTTACCTATAACTCTTGCATTTTCTATTTTACAATTAAATTCTAAATTATTAATACTTGCTGGTAATTCTTTATAAAAACCTGTTTCCGCATTTCCTAACGTATTAATTTGTTGACCATCCTTATATACTATGGTATCTTTATTAAAACGCGCGGAAGAATCAATGTATTTAATTCGAGCGTCTTTTTCTTTTCCATTTAAAGAGACAAATGTACTATCTTTAGATATTTTAACTTTTGTCTGTGGAGAGAGCCTAAAAACACCTTTAATAGCACCATCTATTCTTACCGCTGAATTAGAGCCATCGTTGTCTAAAGAGTGTATTGTTAAATTTGAAAACCTATTATCATCTTTGAAAATGGAATCTTTGTATATCGTTTTAGGAATAATGCTTATAGATTTCAACAATCGTTCTATGTCTATGGAAATGTTACTGATTCCTGACATTTTTGTGTCTCGCACGATATAGTCGAGTTTGTCAACATCAAAATTGCTTCCATTTAATAAATCTATAAAACAATTTCTTATTTGTTTTTCAGGCGCATACTCATCATATTTTAATCCAAGAATCATTCTTGCAATAAAACATAAATCAGATTCAAAATCCTTCTTGTCAATAACAGTATTGTAATTATAATGCTCAGCATATAAAATTGTTTCTGTATTATCGTAAGGATAAGATTCTTTTATAAGAATATTATAAATATTATCTATATTTTGATTGAGCTTTTCGAGAACAAGCATAGCTCCTAACTGCTCGTGGTGTGAAGCAGAAATACTCATAGCGGAGATTTCTTGAGAACCAGTATTATTTTCTTTTTCGTTTATAATGGTAGCTAATTTTGCTTTAAATTGATCGCCACCACTATTTTCGTGTATTTCTTTTTCTAATGAATGTGAAAACGGGGCATGACCTATATCGTGAAGGAGACAGGCTATAAGGAATAATACCTTGTTTTTTGCCCAAAAAAGTATGTTTGTATAATCACTACGAACATGCCAGTACTTGTCATGAGAAAAGTTTTCCAAAAGGGAATTAATTGCTTTGTTACCTAAATAAAAAACACCCAAAGAATGTCCGAATCTATCGTGCTTACCATCTGGATAAAGAATACGCATTCCTGTTTGGTCAACATTTCGCAATCTTTGAAAATATTCAGTATCTATTAAATTTTCAACAAAACATTTAGGTATTTCAATATATCCGTGAACAGAATCCATAAATGTTTTTGTTTCTTTAATTTCAAACATGAATAATTCACCTTTCATTAAGCGACATTAGAGGAAATAAATTTATTAATGAGTGTTATAATTGTTTCGTCTGTTTGGTACTTTTCAGCTAATTCTTCTGCAGATTCAGTTTCTCTCAAATATATTATTTCACCATCTAATTCTAATCTAAATATATTGTTGTTATATAAAACTGTTCTTTCGATAGCATCAAAATTAACATCAAAGCAGGTATTGTATTTGTTTATATCTTGAGTTTTTGAAAGCTCATCATATATAAATATCAGTAATTTTTGAAGCCTTTTAAAAGAAAGATAGGTTTTCCTGTCTTCTTTTAGTAAATTTACAATAATAGTTTTAGTATCAAGTGTTTGCATCATCAATAATCTCCCTAACAATTATTCTTATCTTCTATGATTAAAGAGGCATTTGCGTATTGGTTTAGCCAAAAGGCCATTTTAAGTCCAGACTTATATTTTTGGCTTGCATCTGTATGCTCACCCTTCAAAGACTTTATTTTTTCAAACGAATCACGTTGGATTTGTTGTATACATTGGTTAATCTTATCTTCTGTAACTTTAAGTCCATCTTTGTTGATTATATATCTGGCTATATGTTTTTTTTGAGGGTGTGTATTATAATCAACATTTTTTTCTCCGAAAAGTCTATGAGCTGAGTTTTGAGTTATTACCAAAAAGCAGTTATCATATGGAGCTTCACCCACAGTCAGTTCACTTCGTTCAACAATAATAAGTTTCCCATCTTTTTTTAGTAAATAATCAATGTTTCCAAAAACTTCTTCCCAATATTGGGGAGCTATTTCGTGAAGAACGTTTACCAACAATACATAATCCGCACTAGAATTAACCTTTTCTGTCAAACCACCAATATCGTTGAAATAGTTTTTTGAAGTAGATCCATATGCATTCATTATTGATTTGCATTTTTCAGCATCTTTATCTTCAGGATCAAATGCAAAATACTGTATTTCTTTTGCTATATTTTCCTCTGCATAATCAATGGCTAATCCTTCAAAAAAGCGACCTTTTCCTGCACCATAATCCACAATTAAGTCACCCGGTTTTAGTAACTGACGAATAATTTTATTTTGAACATCATTTGGATTTGCACCTACTGTTTGTGGAGGGTCAAAGCATTCAACTGAGAATTTGTTGCTTGCATATTCTTCTGGAGTAGATAAAACCATTTGAACAGCCAACTGGTTATCCTCACAACCAATTAATCCGGCTAATAAGTTTGAGGAGTCACTTCTAAAAAGTTCGGGTGTTCCGTTCCTTATATTAAACACCGTAGTATCTTTCACGGTTGCGGTTAAATATGCAATCAAAGGCAGCGAATGTGTCGATATCCAAAATTGACTGTGCTTAAATGTTTCTCTTAAACAACAAACAACATCTATCAATGCTTTTGGATGCAAATGAAGTTCTGGTTCATCTAAAATGAAGACTGTGTTGTTTTCAACTTTGTTTTGAAAACAAGCAACCGCGATTCTAATTAAGTATTGCTGTCCAGGAGATAATGCGGCGTTGTCGACATCCAAATCAAACAATTGTAATTTTTTTCTTCCGTCAGTTTCTTCTACAGCTATTTTTATTCCAAAATCCTTGCTAATAGTATTTCTAAACAGTTCAAATTGTGTGCCGTCTTTAAATTCATTCGAATAGCCCATTGCCATATCATATAAGAATAATAAAGAGTTTAATGCAGTTTCTTCATAATCACAATTATTTAATAAATCCTTTGCTTTATGTATTACATATGGTGTAAATTTCTTTGGGGATTGCAAATGAGCATCATAATGAGAATAGTTTACAATTTTAAGTTGTTGTGCGTTAGACAAATCTAAATCTTTTTCATTTCCAGTTTCATCAACAAATTTCAACTCGATTGTTTTATCGCTAGTACCACAATGCAAATCATTAACATATTGCTCTATAATTTTCAAAAGGCGAGTTTTGCCGGATCCATTGCTTCCTGTTAGGATAACAACATCCCCCAGTTCACAATGAGAGAACTGGGTGATTCCTCTTTTTGATTTTTTTAAATTAATGGAAGAAATTTTCAAAAACTCACCACCATTTTTACAATGCACTTTTATTATTTTAACATTATATCATAATATTAGAGATAAAACAATATTTTTTGAAAAATTTGTAACTGTAAGTTGGGGCAGAGAGTTTCGCTCTCTGCCCTTGTGCGCGTTTTAAACCGTTTTATCGGCGGTCTGTGCCTTTAACGCGGCTTGTTTGGTCTTCCATTCCTCATATTCTTTTCGGCCTTCTTCGCTCTCGAAGAAGGCTTGGATTTGCGGGAGGAAGTACCGTGCAAGTATTTCTAATTCATGTTTTGGTACACCACTTCTGTTAGCTGCCATAAAGCAACACAACATTTATCTTTTGGTGTTTTCAAGTTCACTCCTTTACATTTTTAACTGCATTTCATTGCTGTTATTATTTTGTTGTTTCTTTTGTCCGCGTTTGCGTTCACGGACAAATTTCGGTTTTTGTTTATCATTATTGTCCGTTTCTCCTATCATTGTAATATCAGCTGCAAGATACAAAGTATCGACGGCAATATCGCCCCAGCCGCTACCCATTTCAGTTTGAGCTTCCACGGTGTCAAATCCTTGGCTTTCAGCTCGTCCATCATATCCTTCAGTTCCTTGTGTATCATCTCTTTCAAACGCTGTGTCTGATTCGATGACTCTACCGTTGCTGAAGATTTGATCGATTTCATACTCTCGTCCATTATTCTCCGTGCCTGAAACAGATTGTCCCTGACCGTGTACATCATCATTTCGTCCAAGGATTCCTGTGTCGGCAATTTGGATATCAAATCCGTATTTCTTACAATGGCATTCCCAGTCTGTGAAATGTGCTTCGCCAAAAGATTGTACTGTTCCGGTTTGAACATCAAGTACATCGGCTGTATCGGTTCTGTCAATGCTTCTACCGTATCCTTTGTCAATTGCTGTATCTGATTTATCTGTTTTAAATTGTTCATATCCATAAGCAAATAATTCCTCCATATTAGTTTTTAAATATTTGTCATCAAGTAATCGGTTATCCCGAAACCTCTGACCGTCCGGTGTGGTATAGGTTATATACTTGTAATGGTCTATCCATTTCACACCGTATCCGAGCTTGTCCATTTGTTCGATAAACTGCTTTTTGCTTCGGCTTGTTGCTACCGCATAATCTATCGCATTTGTCAGTTTCAGCTTTTTACTATCACCACGTAAGGCCGTGCGGTATTCTCGCTGATTTATAGATTTTTGTTTGGGCTTTTGATATGGTGTTAATACCTCTAAACCAAACTTCTGACAGATTGTATCCGACTTGTGCCGTAGTTCTTCCAACCCTTTTTCGTTGATTTGGATTTTATATCCTGTTTCACAGTTTACCGAGTTAACAACGAAATGATTATGCCAGTGGTCACGGTCAATGTGTGTTGCTACAACCACCTCAAACCCATCAAACAGTTTTGCTGTTTCCAAGCCTATGCGGTGTATCTGTTCGGGTGTGGTGTTGCAATCGGGTTTAAAGGACTGCACATACTGTTTGAAGAACACACCCTTTGCTTTGCCGTATTGATGCTTGGTAGCCATAAACTCCTGATACGCTGATTCGGGAACACAGTGCTGACCGCTTACAAGTTTTATTCCGTCTATGACAGTTTTCTTGTCTTGCATAACATAATCAAGCACTCGTTTCATCGCCGTGGCGGTCTGTGTTTTTTCGGGAATTGCCATAAAGGTTGCCATCAGCCACACCTCCCGACTATCTCATTAAGTGTGGTAAGCACATCAGCATATTGCTGTTTTAATTCTTGCAAATCGTGACATACAATCTTACCCATATTGCAGAGCGTTGTTAACTGATTGATGTTTCTGCCGATGGCTTTCTGTTCTTTCAGCACTTCCGAAAGACCGTTTATAACAGTTATAGGTTTATTCATTGCCGCTGCCGTTACAAACTCGGTGAAGTTCATATTCACTTTTTCTGCTTTTTTCTTGATTGCCGCATAATCGTTCTCACGAAAACGCATGGCAACCATTTTTGTCTTGTTGGTTTTAGTTATCCTCTCTTTCTGCGGCAGCCATACTACCGCTGTTTATTCCCCGTTGTTGTATTATTTGGGGTCCGGGGTTCACCCCGACAAGCTGTTTGTAAAGCGGCGGCCGTAAGGCTGCTGTATATACAAACAATATGCTTGCCTATCCCTTCGGGATAGAGTTCTACCGCAGTCATATTTTGATAATCACTCCTTTCTATGTAATATATAAAAATCCCTGCGCTAAAACTGTATGGTTATTCCTTGACAGTATCCGCGCAGGGATTTATTTTGCGTTTATGCTTTTGTCAAGGAACATACCGACAGAGATAAAAATAAGCCTTGTGATTTCAAGCTAATTTTGGCTATGTAAAACACGAAGACTTTATACGCTTATTTAGTTTGGATGCTTATTTTACCGGAGTTTAAAAGTTTTGTCAAGGCCTTAAATTTTTATAAAAATTAGGACGGTTTTACAATAATTTTTTCTGGTATTTTTTAATCTTTTTTAGCGCTAAATATTCTTTTTAATAGTAAGAATTATTTAAAAAATTACAAAAAAATAGTGCCGCCGAAGCGACACTACTCTACCGCAGAGAAAAAATACATTTTTTATATATCCTCGACCTCCTCTAAGCCTTGCATCACTTCCACCATTATGCGTGTTGCAAGAATAAATCCCGAACAAAACGCCTCACGCTCGGTGATACAGGACAATTCGCTTGTGCAGTCCTTGAACTTTTCAAAGGTTTCTTTTTGTTTCTCTGTCAGACTGGAGTTGAGTTCTTCTTCGTTTTTGCATATCAGCTTGACAAGCTTATCAACTCTCGTTCCTCGCTTAATATACCTTTCGTGCGGACTGATGTTGCCGTAGTATAAATCTTCAAGTGTTGTCATTTGTGTTGTACCTCCTTTTTGCAACACAAATACATACCACAACAAATCTCACAAGTCCAGCGTTTTTTGATACAAATCATAAGCGGAGGTGATGTTAAATCACCTCCGCTTATGATTTTGCTATTTTAACTTCAATAATTCTCTATTAATTCTAATAACTTATTTCTATCCCAAAGAATGATACCATCCTTTTTAGCTAATTCTATTGCCGATTTTGTAAAGAAGCGATTAGTTAACACTACTCCAACATGGCATTCATAAAACGCTTTTCCTGCAAAAACTTCTTGTACTGCTTTATTTCCAATATCGGAAGTATAGCATTTACATTGAATACCGTATTTAATTCCATCTTTATACGCAATAATATCTATACCTTGATCTCCGCTTCCTTGTGTTACATTAACATTTTCATAACCGTTGTTTTTCAAAAGTTTTGCACAAAAATATTCAAATTCATGTCCTTCCATTAAATCAAAATCTTTTTGTTCATCCCTTATATCAAAACTGTTTTGTCTATCCTTTATCCCTTTGAACATAGTCAACAAATTATTTAATGTTGTGCTGTCATCAACATAGATATCTAATACATCGTCATCCCAACCGTCATCACCTTTTGTTACAACGGTAATGATGTAATTGCATTTCCAATCGGGATTGCCACTAACGTCTTGCATTGATACATTACGCAACTTAGAAAAATCATGAATTTGAAAATATGCGTGTGTGTTGTAATATACTTTTGAGTTTATATCACAACCCCAAATTTGTCCACGATTTACATACTCATGAGTCGGTGTGATGCCACACGCCGTTAGTTTTTTATGTAAATTATTCCGCAATATTGGAAACATTGCACTTGCAACCGCAGAAACCAAATTGCTATCAAGAGGTGCTGACTTGTCATCCGGGAAAGCACTTTTTCCTATTTGGAGGCCATGATATGAGGCACTATCATGGCTAAAATTAATTGCATCATTATAGATGTTAATAGATCGCAATCCGGAATAACTATATGTGGTTCCACTATCATCAATACCAAACAATTGTTTTGCATCATCCATATAGAATAAATAGTTTCCGTTATTCACTATGATGCGTGCATTGGGAAAAGATGAAGTTACAAAAGCTTTTCTTCGTTCAATATTTGCTTCACGCTGTTTATTGTTTTGTGATGAAGTATAAGAACTATAAACTACAATTCCTACAATAACAATTAGTATAATTATCAAAAATGGCATAATCTTACACTCTCCTAAATACCTTTTATATCCATATCATCAATATCAATGACATTATTTTTGACATTTTGTGGCGGTTTTTCCTTGTTAACGTCATCTATAACCATCATAATCAAAGCTGCTTCTGCAGGATCGATTCTTCCATTTCTATTTAAATCAAATGGTTTACTTAAAAAACTTGTTTTTCTTTTCTGAGGTTTTTCAGCCATTACTATTCCCCTTATTAAAAAAAGTGCGTGACCGAAGCCACGCACCGAAAAATGCTCGACTTCGATTTGCTACCACACAAAACTCCACACTCCACACAGAAATGCGAAATAAGAAGTCAGCACTTTTACCGAAGTAAAATGCCCACTTCTGTGCGGAAAATACATTTTAGAGTTTTATGTGGTGAGTTTATTATATCATAAACGGTTTTAAAAAGGAAGATATTTCTTTCATTTTGTGAAAACAAACATATAAATTCTTTTTTATACTCACTAATAATAGGTTTATAAGCGTTTGTATGCTATAATTAGTATGACTTGAACTATTAATAAAGAAAAGGTGTAATTTATGAATAAATACAGTATAGACTGCGATGTTCTTTTTCCCGATATGAATAATTATAATATGCACAAGCCAGGCGAAATGGCTTTATATTTAGCCCACTGTGATCTCTTACCATTTCGCAGTGTTATTGAGAACAATAAATTGGCATTAGATATGCTAACTGATTCCTACTCAAAAATTACAAATACCGCAAGAGAAGAAGGACTTTATGATTTAGAGAATCGTACTATGATGAACAATCTTTTAACCTCTACACGCGTGGATTTGCTTACACAATATTCTCTTTTAATTACAATGGTATCTCTATTTGAAGAGGCGGTATACACTTTATGTAATGTGTATTATGAGTTTAACAAATTACAGATCAAAGTCTACGATATAAAAGGGCAAGGATTAAGTCGTGCAAAAAACTATTTGAAAGAGCAGGTAGGAATAGTAGGTTTTACCTCTAATAAATATTGGGAATATGTTGACGCAATATGTGAAGCAAGACACATGATCGTTCATAATGGAGGCAGAATTATAAAAGATACCAAAAAATTTGATAAATTTAATATTGGTTACAGAGAAGAAGATCATCAAATATATGTAGAATATGATGATATTATAAAAATGTATGATGGTATTTTGAATTTCTTAGAGATAGCTTTTAAAACAGAACCCAAAACATAAAATTTTTAT
This sequence comes from Acutalibacteraceae bacterium, assembly GCA_045592625.1. Taxonomy (GTDB): domain Bacteria; phylum Bacillota; class Clostridia; order Oscillospirales; family Acutalibacteraceae; genus SIG607. The sequence goes on along the minus strand of JAZNVC010000016.1, from coordinate 24,203 downwards.
AGAACTCATTATCCTACAAAACAATTATATTATGCAATCCAAACTTATTAAATCCTATTATCCTATTGATAGTAGGATTTTGCTTTTTATTATACTTGACAATCTTTCTTGCATGCGCTATACTGATATAAACTGATACCAACGAATATCGGAGGTTTTTATGGATATTAAAATTTTTACTAAAATGCTAAAGGACAAGCATTTTACAGATTATCAAAAAATGAACTATAAATATGGCGATGATTTTAATGCTTTTTTGCACACCTTAGAAGAATTGTATTATAAAACTTTACCGCTTTTAGATTTTGATGATAATAACATTGTTTTTATCGAAAATCATGCGGCGGTAAATCAAAATGCTGTTAAACTTTTATTGCAATCGCAAGATGGACATTACGGCATAAAGGCCGCCGAGGATGAGATTGTTGCAACCTCTGCCATTGAAAGCATTGATTTCAGCAGAGATAGTGTACGCAAAATTCTTAAAGGTATGGCACCAAAAGACGAGCAGGAGAATAGAATTTTAGGTATCAAGCACGGTCTTGAGTTTATTGCCGATACCTCTAACAAAATAACCGAAGATAATTTATATAAACTTTATATGATGACGGTTGGTGATTTCCTTACGGGTGATGATAAATTAGCCGAAGGAAATTTCTATAGACACGATACTGTTTATGTTGTCAGCGACCATGTTGAGCATTCGGGACTTGACTATAAAATGGTTCCAGAGTTTATGAAATCGCTTATCGCTTTCGTTAATGCTGAAGACGATATTAATGATTTAATTAAGGCGGCAATTATTGATTTTTATATCGCTTTTGTGCATCCGTATTTTGACGGTAACGGAAGAATGGCTCGGCTTGTTCATTTGTGGTTCCTGATTCAGAAAGGTTATCAATCTGCATTGTTTATTCCGTTTTCAAGTCAAATAGAAAAAAGCCGCAAAGCGTATTATGATGCTTACACGGCTATTGAAGAAAACAAAAAGTATAGCGGTAAAATTGATGTAACTCCATTCATTATTTATTTTATAAACAATGTTTACAATAAAATGAATGAGGGGTCTGCCGCCGTTGAAACCTTAACAGTTTATGATGATGCAGTTAAGGGCGGCAAGATAACCGAAAAAGAAACAAAGCTCTGGAAGTTTGTGCTTTCTTTCTACGGTACAGAGGAGTTTTCCACAAAACAACTTGAAAAAGACTTTGGCGATGCTGCCTATGCAACCATCAGAGGCTTTGTCCTTAAATTTGAAGATTTAGGACTTCTTTCTTCTGTTAAATTCGGTCCGAGGGTTAAGTATAAGGTTATCAAATAATTGTGGGGGATATAATTTGCTAAATTACGGAAATTTGAATGATGTAGAGTTTGAATATTTATGCCAAGATATTATGCAGAAAAAATTAGCAGTAAAACTGCATCATTTCGCTTCAGGAAAAGATGGTGGCGTTGATTTATGTGATAATGTACACACCAAAAACATTATTGTTCAGGTGAAGCACTATGGTGATTCAACTGTTTCTCAACTTATTTCAAGTTTAAAAAAAGAACAGAAAAAAGTCGAAAAATTAAATCCCAATCAATATTATGTTTGTTGTTCTAAAGCCCTTTCTCCTAAAAAAATATCTGAAATATTTAATTTGTTTTCAGGTTATATGGATTCCCCAGCAAATATTATAACGCTAAACGAAATAGATGATTTTCTAACTTGTCCTAAAAATATTGAAATCCTTAAAAAGCATTATAAGTTATGGATTGAATCAACGGGGATATTACAGGATATTGCAAGCGGGGATACCTTTATTGATTGCGAAGTTTTGCTATCAAATATAAATAAAGAAAAATCGCTATTTGTTCAAACTGAGGCATATAATGAAGCGTTGCATTGCTTAAAGAATAATAAGACTCTATTTATAGTTGGGAATCCGGGTGTTGGAAAAACCATAACATCTAAAATGTTAGTTCTTTATTATGCAGCCGAAGGGTATAAAGTTAGGTTTACAACCAACACTTCTGATTTACAAGCATTGAAAAAGTCAATATCTCGTAATCCCGAAGAAAAAGAAATAATACTAATTGACGATTGTTTTGGCCAAGCGTATTTCCAAATGAAGGATAGCCAAAATAGTGAACTGCTTTCATTAATCAAATATGTTAATATTTCTTCAAATAAATTATTAATACTTAATTCACGCGTCACTATTTATAAAGAAGCAAAAGAACGAAACTTGGAACTTGTTAAAAGCTTTGATAATGATGAATATAAAGTTTTTATAATTGATATGAATGCTCTTTCAAATATTGAAAAGGCTAAGATTTTTTATAATCATCTGTGTTTTAACAAAATGGGTAAAGAATATTTTGAAGAAATAAAAAAGGATAAACGATATAGGGATATCATAAAACACCCTAACTATAATCCTAGAATTATTGAATTTATTTGTAATCCCAAACGTTATGAAAAGATTCCTCCAAAAGATTATTATAATTTCATAGATAATCATTTGAAAAATCCAAAAGAGATATGGAAAGATGAGTACGAAATCAGATTACTAAAAACGGATCGCATTTTGTTATCAATTATTTATTCATTTTCAGATTTGGGTTTTAATGAAGAAGACATTAAAAAATGTTTTAATACAAGGATAAAAAAAGAAACAGATATTGATATTACAATTAATCAATATGAAGCATCGCTTAAGAGATTACTAGATGGGTTAGTTGTATTATTAGAGGCAGCCAAAACCAAAAAACTTGCTATGGCAAATCCATCCATTAATGATTATTTGGATTCACGGCTAAAAGAAAATTTTGTTGAAAAAGAAATTCTTGTTGAAAATTCAACTCATGTTAATCAAATTAAGAGATTGCTGTCGGATTTAGAATATGAAGAATGGGGAATAAAAAACACTAAAAACCATTGCATTGATAGCTATGACTTTATCGATAAGTGGCAAAAAAATGCGCTGAAAATTTATTTTATAGGTAAGGCATCTATTCTAGATATTTATTACACAACAACAATTTATGAATTTCTATTAAATCCCTCACCATTGTTCTTCCGTGGCCTTTCCGAGGTTGGTTCAATTGAGTTAATCGAAAACATTTTAACTAATGATGATATTATGGCATACTATAATGTCATTGATTTCTTGAGTGAATATGATAATTTATCAAAATTCTTGAAATATTTTGATATACAGGAATTGCCTAGAATAATTAATTTGTTAAACAATTTTTTTATTGATGAGGAAAAAAGAACAATTTTTATTCAATCAATAGAAGATGGTTTTAAAAACGCAATAGATGAGTTCTGTGATTATGTTGATGCTGACGATTATAACCCTAATGTGGAAGATGCAGTGTATTTTGCAACAACGAACTCCGAGTACGAAGAAGATATAGATACATTTGATGCTGTTTCATCAATTGAGGAAGAGGTTGAAGCTTCTGTAAAGGATGAATTATTTGATATAATTAAACATATTCCCGTGGAAGTTGATTTAGATTCTTATATAGAAAATAGTACTGTTTCTGTATATGGCGCAGAAAATCTAGTTGATTCGTATCTTGATAAATCTCCACATGATTCAGAATATAGTAGGTCTTCTAATAACAGCGATGACAATGATGACGACGAAGTAGACTATATTTTTGACAGAAAATATTAGAGAAAGCGAGGTAGTTAAATGACAGCTGTAATATACGCACGATATTCAAGTGACAACCAGCGTGAAGAGTCCATTGAAGGTCAGTTGCGTGAGTGCAAGGCTTTTGCTGAAAAGAACGATATTCAAATCGTTGGCACATATATCGACCGTGCTTTTTCTGCCAGAACGGATAACCGTCCTGACTTTCAGAAGATGATAAAGGATAGTGCGAGTAAAAAGTTCGAGCTTATTATTGTATGGAAACTCGATCGCTTTGCGCGTGACCGTTACGATTCTGCTCATTACAAAGCTGCGCTCCGAAAAAAACGGTGTTAAAGTTATATCCGCCACGGAAAAGATTTCCGAAGGTTCGGAAGGCATCCTTATGGAAGCGGTGCTTGAAGGTATGGCGGAATATTATTCTGCCGAGCTTTCTGAAAAGGTTGTACGTGGTCTTACGGAAAATGCTTATAAATGCAAATTCAACGGTGGCACTCTACCGTTGGGATATACCATTGATAGCGAACAACATTTTCAAATAGATCCTTTGGTTGCACCTGCCGTTTTAGAAGCATTTAAGCGTTATGCCGAAGGAGCTTCTATGACCGAGATTGCACAGGAAATGAACGCTAAAGGATTGCGCTCTGCTTTCGGTGGTAAAATTGGCGTTGATATGGTTACCCGAATGCTTAAAAACCGCCGTTATATCGGCGAGTTCAAATATCGTGAGATTGTTCATCCGCACGGTATTCCCGCTATCATTCCTGATGAGTTATTTGACCGTGTTCAGCGACGTATGGCTTCGAATAAAAAGGCTCCGGCAAAACATAAAGCCGAAGATGAATATTTGCTGACTACAAAATTGCGTTGCGGTAAATGCGAGTGTTTTATGGTTGGTGAAAGCGGAACGAGCAAGACCTCAACCGTATATCGCTATTATAAATGTGTTGGTGTTAAAAAGCACAGCGGTTGTGATAAGAAAACCGTTAAGAAAGATTGGATAGAAGACATTGTTGTAAAGCAAATTGAAAAAGTGCTTTTTGATGATGCTCTTCTTGAAAAGATCGCCGATACCATAATAGAAATTCAAGGTAAAGAAAATACCGTTTTGCCGATGCTTAAAAAACAGTACGCTGACATTCAAAGAGGTATTGATAATCTTCTTAATGCCATTCAGCAGGGTATTGTTACTCCATCCACTAAGCAACGCCTTGAAGATTTGGAAAAGCAAAAGAGCGACATCTCTGTTCAAATCATCAAAGAGGAAATGTCAAAGCCGTTGCTTACAAAAGACCAAATTCTATTTTGGTTCCACCGTTTCCGCAAATACAATACTCGCCGTTTAGATCATAAACGCAGACTGATTGATAGCTTTATCAATACGATATATCTGTATGATGATAAAATGGTGATAACCTTTAACTATAAAGACGGCTCTGAAACCGTTAGCCTGAGTGAAATAGAAAACTCAGATTTAAGTTCGGATTTAACTGCATCCGCTCTGCCAAAACGAAAATCCTGTCGATTGTTGTCGGCAGGATTTTCGTTTTGTATTATTCATTTTTCATTATTCAATATTCATCATTCATTTAAACGGATTTTCGTAATGAATAATGAATGATGAAGCCGCTTTGCTGATGAATAATGAATAATTTCGCTGTCCGCTTCGCAAAGCGTTGATTATAAATATAACTTATGGTATAATTTAACCAACAAATAAGAATTTGACGGGGGATATTTATATGCAAAAATGGTGTACTGAAGATTGGCAATTTGAATTAACCGCAATATCAGGTAAAGCAGGACATTGTAGGCTCGGTTTGGAAAAAGGAGACAAATTTGTTTTTTCCTATGAATGTCCTGCTGGAATGTGTCCTAAAACAATGATAAAAGTATACACATGGTGTGAAGTCATTCGATGTGGTGGTGACTTTACATATAGAGGGGAAAAAGAAAAATATGAAATTAATATTCCTTGTGCTGATGGATGTATACAATTTCATCTCAAAGCAACTCCCATTAACCGCGATGAAAATGGAAACCGTCTGCCCAATGGTCCCAGACCAAAAGACTGAAATTTATTTATCAAACACTATCTTAAAATATGTAGGAGTTCAAACCCATAAATCAAAAAATCAAAGGGTCCGAATTTGTGCTACCTTCCCAGAAAAACCGACTTGTTTCGACAAGTCGGTTTTTCAGGTATATTCGCCTTTCGGCGAGTTATATTGCTTCGCAGTGATATTTTGACTTCGTCAAAGTGATATTCGTTTCGCGAGTTTTGATGGCGAATATAATATCACTTTTGCAACGCGAAAATACCACTATGCCGTTAGGCATAATATCATTCTGTTCGTCAGAACAGAATATCACTAAAAACTGTATCGGTTCAAATCTGTAGGTCAATTTTTTTAAGTTGATTTTGGTATGTAATATTTTTCCTTGCAAATTTTTTAAAAAAGTAGTATAATGTATAAGAAAATATTTTTTGGAGGAATTATAATGAAAAAGTTAATTGCCCTATTACTTGCATTAGCTCTTGTTTTCTGTCTTGCAGCATGTACAGGCTCAAGCACAATGATGACTATGGGTACCGGGGGTACTGCAGGTACATATTACGGTTATGGCGGAATTTTAGGTAATCAGATTAAAACCGATACAGGTATTACCGTAAACGTTGTTTCTACCGACGGTAGTAAAGCAAATATTCTTGGTATTGACGTAGGCAACTACCAGCTTGGTACAGTTCAGTCTGACGTTATGGCTTACGCATGGGAAGGCTCACGTTCTTTTGAAAAAGAAGGTAAGATTGAATCCTTCCGTGTAATCGGCGGTCTTTACGCTGAAGCTGTTCAGCTTGTTACTATGAATCCCCAAATCAAATCTGTTGCTGACCTTCGCGGTAAAAAGGTTTCCATTGGTGCTGCAGGCTCAGGCGTGTACTTCAACGCTGTTGATATTCTTGCTGCTGCAGGAATGACCGAAAACGATATTGTTCCCCAGTATCAGTCTTTTGCTGATTCTGCAGACGCTTTAAAGGATGGTAAAATCGACGCTGCATTTATTGTTGCCGGTGCTCCCACTCCTGCTATTCAGGAACTTTGCACATCTGCTTCAGCTTATCTTGTTCCCATTGATGGCGATATTGCTAAAAAGCTTATGGAAGGCGGTTCTTCCTTCTATACCGAGTACAAAATCCCTGCTAACACCTACAAAGGCCAGACTGAAGATGTTATTACCGTAACAGTTAAAGCAACTCTTATCGTAAGTGCTTCTGCAAAGGAAGAAGATGTATATAACATTACAAAGGCTATTTTTGATAACGTAGATGCGATTACTGCTTCTCACGCAAAGGGTGCAGAGCTTTCTTTTGAAAACGCAACAAGTGGTATGGCTGCTCCTTTCCATGCAGGTGCTGCTAAATACTTTAAAGAAAAAGGGATTACTGTTGAATCAAAATAAAAATTAAAAAGTTTTTTCTTTGTTTGGTTGCAGTGAAATATCTGCAACCAAATTGTTGTTTTGTTGGAGGAAATTATGGCACTATTTAAGAAAAAAACCGCTCAAATAAGTAACGAGCCCGTTAGTCTTGATGATGTTATGAAGAAGTTTGACAGGGAGTCAAACACAAGAGTGTGGGAAGGTGCACCTAAATGGATAGTAAGTTCAGTCTTGGCACTGTTTTCGCTCTTCTGTATTTACGTAACTCTGTTTGCAACCTGGCTTGATGAGGTAAGATTAACCTCCTTTATGGCATTTATTATTTTTATCGGCTATCTTGTTTTCCCGGCAAGAAAAGGAAAACAAAAGATTAATTTTATGCCTTGGTATGATGCGCTGCTTATGATACTTGGCATGTCGGCGTTCCTTTATTTTTGTTTTAGTGCTACTGAAATCGTTTCAAGATATAAAATTACTCAGGTTGAAGTGATTATAGGTATTGTGGGCATTTTGTGCCTTGCTGAACTTTGCAGACGAAGTGTTGGTCTTCCCATACTTATCGTTGCAGCGGCACTTCTTTGCTATGCACTTATCTGGGGCTCTACCAACCCTAATGTAATTGCTCGTATTACCGAAAACGTACGCGTTCTTTTCTATTCTAAAGAGGGAATTCTTTCAACCCCTATTAACGTATGTTCAAAGTATATTGCATTGTTTATAATTTTCGGTGCTTTCCTTGAAAGAACAGGAATTGCCGATTTCTTTATTAAAATTTCAAACGCTTTAGTTGGCAGATTTTCAGGTGGACCTGCTAAGGTTGCCGTTGTAGCTTCTGCTCTTGAGGGTATGGTTTCGGGTTCTTCGGTTGCTAATACAGTAGGTTCGGGTGCGGTTACCATTCCTCTTATGAAGCGTACAGGATATAAGCCTGAATTTGCCGCAGCTGCCGAAGCTTCAGCTTCAACAGGCGGACAGATAATGCCTCCCATTATGGGTGCCGCTGCCTTCCTTATGGCAGAGACGGTAGGCGTTCCTTATTCAAATATAGTTGCAAGAGCAATTCTTCCTGCTGTGCTTTATTTTGCAGGTGTCTTTATTACTGTTCATCTTGAGGCTAAAAAAGAGGGACTAAGAGGTCTTACTAAAGAAGAACTTCCAAGAATTAAACCGCTTCTTAAACAGACCTATCTGTTATTACCGCTTATTCTTCTTATATATCTTGTTGCTACAAGTAAGCGTTCTATAGCTTATGCAGCTGCTATAGCTATAGTTGTGGCTATAGTTGTAAGTATGTTTAACAAAGAAACAAGAATTACACCTAAGCGTCTTTTGGAAGCCCTTGCGGCAGGCGGACAGGGTATGATAACTGTTGCCGCTGCTTGCGGTGTTGCAGGTATTATTGCAGGTGTTATCGGTTCCACAGGACTTGCATATATGCTCTTTAACGGTATTGTTACCCTTGCCGGCGGAAAGGTTATAATTGCACTTTTCCTTACAATGCTTTGCTGTATAGTGCTGGGTATGGGTGTTCCTACTACCGCAAACTATTGCATTATGGCGGCTACCTGTGCTCCGATTCTTGTACAAATGGGCGTTCCAATGATTGCGGCTCATTTCTTTGTGTTCTATTTTGGTATTGTTGCCGACCTTACTCCTCCTGTGGCTCTTGCTGCTTATGCAGGTGCCGCTATTGCCGGTGCTAACCCAATGAAGACGGCATTTACCTCAACCAAACTTGCTATTGGTGCTTTTATTGTTCCATATATATTTGCACTTAATCCTGCAATGTTATTTATAGATACTACCGTTTGGGAAGTTGTACTTATTTGTATTACTTCACTTATTGGAATGTTTGCAGTTTCTGCTTCTCTCGAAGGATTCTTTAAACGCAAAATGTTCTGGTTTGAGAGAATAATCAGTGCTGCAGGCGGTTTACTTCTTATCTATCCCGGAATTGTTACCGATGTTATAGGTCTTGTTCTTGTGGCATTGGTAGTAGTTCTTCAGTTTGTTATTAAATCTAAAAATCAAATAGCAGCATAAAAAAATGACGGTGAAAACCGTCATTTTTAATATTTGTTTTCCGGAACGAATGCAATTAAAAGCAATAATAAAAAGTAGGGAAGGTCTAAAAAAGCCTCGTTAAGAATGTTTTCACAAACCGAAAGGAAAATTAAAATGGAGGGAGTATGTGCTTCTATTCGGCTTAATGTTTTTAAAATTTCGAAAAGTATGGTAACGGGGAAGCAGGATATTAGAAGACGCATACAAACAAAAGGATAGGTTTTTGAATATCTTCTGCTGTGATGCATAAGTTTTCCTGTAAACAAAAAAATTAAAAACAAAGAAAATAAAAAACTTTCTATAAACTTTGAAAAGTAAATAAGTTTGTCGGTTTTGGTGAGTTCTTGGTTGATTAGATGAATAAAGCTGGTTATAAAATGATAAAGCTTAACAAATAAAAGGAAAAAATCCGGTATAAGAAGGTATTTGTATTTAACCCTTGCAACCAGCAGTATGGCAACCGAAAGATAAATGGCAATACATAAAAGATCGGTTGGCGAAATGGTAAAATAAAACAGCAAATTTTTGTCATTATAGGTTGCTGAAGCACCTGCAATTATTTTTTCAAAGGCCAAAAACACAAAGGCAATAAAGGTAAAAAGCCTTAAATTGTGCTGGTTTTTTGCGTGTAAAAAGAAAAGATACGGATTGCTCTTTCGCTTCATATAGTGGTTCCTTTCGGATGTTTTACAGTTATTTTACCATAATATAACATTTTTTACAACATTGAGGAATAAAAGATGTGGAAAAAAGTGAATTTATTTCCTTGTTATTTTTCTTTATTTGTGTTAAAATCAGTGTGTACGGAAAGTGCATTTTTTCTACGGAGGAAAATGTATGCAAAAAAATGAGATTTGCGTTACGGTTCAGCCTAGCGAAAAAGAATTTTTTTGGATAAATAATATACTTGGCGGTATGCTTAAAATGGCAATGCGTCAGGAATGTGTTTTGCGTTATGTAGATGAATCTACTGTTCATGAAACGGCAAAAGGCGTACCTGTTTTAATAGTAGGTTATACATATCGGTGGGTTAAAAGCATGGCTGAAGCTGTTATAAAAAGTGGTGGCAAGCCCATTGTAGTAGGTGCTTGCATTCATCCTGATTTAAAGGAAAACTGTAACGGTGTTGATTTTGAACTTACCGAAATAGTTCGCCATGTTATTTTTTATCTTGAACAGGCAGGATGTAAACGTACAGCTCTTTTGGGCGTTAACAGAAGTTCTATTGCAGACAGAGAAAAGGAAAAGACTATTCTTTCTATGAATAAGGATAACTGTGATATATTTGTCTGTGAAAAAACCCTTTCGCTTTGTGTTGAAGAATTTATTGAAAATTATAAGGAAAACCATTATGATGGTGTTCTTTGTGTAAACGATACCGTTGCTATTTTCCTTATAAATAAACTCAGAACCATAGGGATAAGAGTGCCTGAGGATATTATGGTCGTTGGTATCGGAAATTCAAATCTCGGACAGCGTCACGATATACCTATTACGTCGGTTAATTTTGATTACACCGAAATGGGACGGCAGGCAATAAGAGTGTGGCGATTTGTCAGAAAAAATAATGTTTCTGCACGGCTTATTCTTTCGCTCCCCTGTGAACTTATTATAAGAGGCTCTACGGCTGATTTTAGTTTAAATAATTTAAATCCTGAGTCTGATTATGATTTCGGAGACGGGAATGAAGCCTATTATTATGACCCCGATGTTCAGAGCATTATTAGAATTGAGTCATTCCTTTCTGATTGTGATGATATAGATAGAGATATTCTTTACTGTCTGACAGAAAATTTAACATATACAGAGATGGCTGAAAAACTTAAACTTACCGATAGAGCCATTAAGTACAGAGTGGCTAAAATGATAAAAAATTTCGGTGCCGAGAAGAGAGAAGACCTATCGGATATAATTAAATCTCTTCTTAGTTCCAATTAAAATAAAAGGAGCAGTATTTATGATAAGATTTGAAAAATACATCATCAGAAGTGCATCTTTGGGTGTAGAAAATCCATTGCCCGATATTAAGAACGTTTCTTATATCCATGCGGGATTTGATGTATCCGAAAGAGTAACCGAAGAAGAAAGAGCAGGTCTTGGAAAAGGCAAAATTAACACTCTTCTTCCTTATACCAATCAGGATAACTATGATAGAAACAGAAATGACAGGGCATTTAACGCCGCTATTCTTGAAAACAAATATATAAAGGCTGTTTTTCTTCCCGAACTCGGCGGACGTCTTTGGTCGTTGGAAGACAAAACAACCGGTAAAGAAATTCTTTATAAAAACTGTGTATATCAGCCGGGCAATCTTGGTCTGCGTAATGCTTGGTTTTCGGGCGGTGTAGAATTTAACGTAGGCATTAAGGGACATAATCCTTTGACCTGTTCTTCTCTATTTGCTAAAAAACTTACTTATAAGGGCGGAGAAGAAGTTTTATGTATGTATGAATATGAGCGTATCAGAGAGGTTGTTTACTCTATTAACGCTTATCTTCCCGAAGACAGTAAGGTTCTTTACATAAAGAACAGAATTGAAAATACAAGTGATGATGACAAGTATATGTACTGGTGGTCTAATATTGCAGTTACCGAAGAAAAGGGAATCAGAGTTATCGTTCCTACCGACGAATCTTTCCTTTGCTTCTATGACGAAGGTAGATATCTTCTCGATAAGGTTCAACTTCCTGAGTGCATGGGATTTGATGCTACATATCCTGAAAATTCTCACCGTTGTTTTGACTTCTTTTATAAGATACCTAAGGCTGAAAATAAGTGGATTGCATCTGCAAATACCGACGGTAGCGGTCTTCTCCATTTTTCTACAAATGAGTTTGTGGGCAGAAAAATGTTCCTTTGGGGACAGGCAAACGGCGGTAGAAACTGGAACAGTTGGCTTACCGAAGATGACCGTCCTTATATTGAAATTCAGGCAGGTCTTGCTCATACTCAGCTTGAGCATATTCCTATGAAGGCTAAGGAAACCTGGCAGTTTATTGAGGCTTATACTCCCCTTAACTGCGACCCGAAAAAACTAAACAGTGATTGGCATACTGCTCAGGACACAGTTAAAGCACAACTTTCTACCCTTATTGATACTAACGATATCGACAAAGCTATGTACGGTCTTTTCCCCGATGGCGAAATAATTAAAGACGAACAGCTTTGGCGTGGTTCTGGTTGGGGCGAGATTGAAAACAAGATAAGAAATCTTACCGGTAAAGCTCCCATTAGTGCGTATTTCACCGATTGGGACAACACCGATTGCGATCAAGCTCCCTGGAAATATCTTCTCGAAAACGGTGAATTCCCCGCATACAGCGTTGATACCCGTCCTCATTCCTATGTATCTCACGCATTCTGGCGCGACCTTCTTATTAAGGCTACTCAGGGCAGTCAGGAACAGCGTTGGTATGCCTATAATCAGTTAGGTGTTCATTACTATATTGCTGAAGAAATAGATAATGCTGAGGAAGCATTCAGAAAATCTATTGAAGCTGCTCCTAACGCTTGGGCTTTTAGAAACTTAGGTATGCTTCTCTATAAAGAAAGAAATCGTCTCGAAGATGGTATTCCTTATATGCTGAAGTCCATAGAACTTTATAAGGATTTCAGAGGTCTTTACGTTGAAGTTGCTCAAATGCTTCAGGCTGCAGACAGACATACCCAGTGGCTTGAAATTTTCGAGACAATGAATCCGATTCATAAGAAAGACGGAAGACTTAATCTTTTAAAGATACTTTCTCTTATTGCGTTAGACGAACTTGATGAGGCAGCAGCAATGCTTACTCCTGATTTTAAGATGGCTGATATTAAGGAAGGCGAACTTTCTGTTTCTCAAATTTGGTTTGACCTTTATAAGCTTATAATTAAGCGTGATATGGGACTTACCGATGAAGAAGAAATAAATAAGGTACTACTTGAGAAATATCCCTTACCTAAATCTCTTGACTTCCGTATGCACGGATAAGTATAAAAAAGCCTAACATTTGCCTGTTAGGCTTTTTGACTTGACTATGGGGCTTTTTAAGTGTAATATTAAATAGGAAAGGCAGAGTAAATTTGATTTTACTTGGTTTTGATATTGGCGGCACAAAATGTGCAGTAAGTGTTGGTACATATGAAAACGGTGAAATTAATATTGAGACAAAGGAAAGCTATCCTACCGATTTTTCTGTTTCACCAAAAGAAATGTGCCTTAAAATGTGTGAAAGTGCAACAAGACTTTTAAAGGGAAGAAAGTGTGATTCTGCAGGTATTTCTTGCGGTGGTCCGCTTGATTCTAAAAAAGGTATTATTATGTCTCCGCCAAATCTTCCCGGTTGGGATAATATAGAGGTTGTTCGCATAATAAAAGAAAAACTTGATTGTCCTGTTTTTCTTGAAAACGATGCTAACGCCTGTGCTCTTGCTGAATGGAAATTCGGTGCAGGTAAAGGTTCTGATAATATGGCTTTTCTGACCTTTGGAACAGGACTTGGAGCAGGGCTTATTCTCGACGGTAGATTATATCGCGGAATTTCCGGTATGGCAGGAGAGGTTGGACATATTCGCCTTGCTTCTTTCGGACCCGTAGGATACGGTAAAAACGGTTCCTTTGAAGGCTTTTGCAGCGGCAACGGTATTGCTCAGCTTGGAGAGGCTATTGCTAAAGAATATTTGGAACGGGGTATTTTTCCTGCTTATTACAAAAAAGGAAAGGTTGCTACGGCTAAGGATATTGCCGAAGCCGCAAGAAATGGTGATAAGGCGGCGAAAGAGGTATTTAATACTTGTGCAACCAAACTGGGCGAAGGCCTTTCGGTTATGATAGATATATTAAATCTTGAACGTATTGTAATAGGTAGTATATTTACACGCTGTCAGGATTTATTGGTGCAGTCAATGGAAACGGTTGTAAAAAGAGAGGCTCTGCCTCAGGCGGCAGATTTTTGCAGTGTTTTACCTGCAAAACTTGGTGAATCTATTGGAGACTATGCTGCAATAGCAACAGCTGTTGTGAATTTGGAGGAATAAAAATGGACCATATTGAATTATTAACAGTTAGATACGAAAATTTAAAAAACATTGAAAAAGATGTACGTGATGTAACGGCAGTTTTAATTAAAGCTTTTGAAAACGGTAATAAACTTCTTATTTGCGGAAACGGCGGAAGCTGTGCTGATGCTTCCCATATAGCAGGGGAGCTTATGAAAGGCTTTTTGAAAAAACGTCCGTTAAGTGATGAGGAAAAAAAGGTGCTAAAAGAAAAGTCGCCATCCCTTAGCGATGACACTTTAAATAAACTTCAGAAGGGACTTCCCACAGTGGTACTTTCTGACCTTAATGCACTAAATACCGCTTTTTCAAATGATGTTGACCCCAATCTGATTTATGCACAACAGCTTTTCGGTCTCGGAAAAGCAGGGGATGTACTTCTTGGAATCAGCACATCCGGTAACGCTAAAAATGTGGCTGAAACTGTAAGACTTGCAAAGGCAATGGGCATTACTGTTATTGGACTTACAGGTGGTACAGGTGGACTTTTAAAGGAACTTTGTGACTATAGCATTATTGTTGACGAAAAGGAAACCTTTAAGGTTCAGGAACTTCATCTTCCCGTTTATCACGCTATTTGTGCCGCATGTGAAGAACATTTTTTTAAGGAATAAAAACCTTAAAAACTATCATTAAATAACAAAACACCGACAGTTTTAAAACTGTCGGTGTTACTTGTTTTTTACACGAATTAGTCGTGTTTTTGAGGAAGCTGTGCTTTAAGAGCGGCTCTTGTTTTTCTTACTTCGCCAAGGTTAGCGGTAAGATTCTCGTCTGCTCTACGCATAATGTCGTCAACAAAGTCCTGAGCTGCTTTACGCATTTCACGGCTTTTAGCCTGAGCACTGGCAATGATTTCCTGTGCTTTTTCCTGAGCAAGACGAACTATTTCCTGCTCTGCAACCTTTGCTTTTGCTTGTTCTTCAGCGGCACGGAGAAGGTTGTCTGCTTCCTGTTTTGCACTGCTGATGATGTTTGCTCTATCGGTAACGATACCGCGAGCCTGCTTGATTTCATTGGGGATGTTGAGACGGATGTCATCAACAACTGCTCTTAATTTTTCGATGTCAACAAGAGCTTTTTTGCCGGGCATCTTAAGACCGCTGTCAAGTGCTTCGTCGAACTGTTCAAGTAATTCTTCAAGATTCATAAGTTACCTATCCTTTCAATCTTTTAATTATTTGTTTATGAATGATATCAGGGACGAAGCCGCTGATGTCACCGCCCATAGAAGCGATTTGCCTTACCATACTTGAACTTAAATACATATTTTCTGCTCTGGTAGTAAGGAAAAGCGTTTCTACATCGGGATTTAACTTGCTGTTGGTTAGTGCCATCTGGAATTCGTACTCGAAATCAGAAAGTGCGCGTAGTCCTTTTATAATAGCACAAGCACCTTTTTCCTTAGCATAGTCGGCAAGTAGTCCGTCTGAAAACTCAACAACTACGTTTTCTAAATCCTTTGTGCTTTGCTTAATAAGTCCCACACGCTCCTCAGGGGAGAAGGAGCATTGTTTTTTCGGATTGACCATTACTACAACTATAAGGCTTCCGAAAAGTTTTGAGGCACGGTGAATAATATCAAGGTGGCCTATTGTAATGGGGTCAAAACTGCCCGGATAAATTGCAACATCATTTTTCATTATCGGGCACCTCCAAAACATATTTAGTGACTATAATCTTCGAGAAACGGTAGTCCTTTATTTTTTTGAACCTTCCAAAGCTGTCGGGTAGTTTTACACTGTCAGGATGTTCACACAAAACCTTACCGCCAACCTTAATAACGTTCTCTAAAAGACATAATGCTTTGTCGTAATGTCCTTCATAATAGGGCGGGTCAAGAAAACAAAAATCGAATTTTTCACTGGTATTTGTAAGAAAAACCGAAAAATCGCTTCTTATAACCGTAGCATCGTCTGAAAGTTTGCAGTTTTTAAGGTTTTGGTTAATGATATCCACCGATTCCTTGGAACTGTCACAGAAGACAGCAGAAGCAGCACCTCGGCTTAATGCTTCAATTCCCATCTGTCCGCAACCTGCAAAAAGGTCAAGAACACGGCTGTTTTCAAGTTCAAAATGTATTGCACTGAAAATAGCTTCTTTCACCTTTTCGGTGGTAGGACGTACGTCATTTCCCGGCAGAGTGCGAAGTTTTACACCTCTGGCACTTCCGGTTATAACACGCATAACAAAACTCCTATATATACTTATATATACTATATTATGACACTAACTATATGGTTTTGTCAATAGAAAGTTGAAAAAAATCGAAAAAATAACCGTTATGCATTTTACATAACGGTTATTTGGTAATTATTTGATTTTGTTAGCGGTTGTATCTTTTTGGATAACGTCGTGTGCACCGCCTTCAATGATACTTGTTGCAGAAACAAGGGTAAGTTTTGCTTTCTGCTGAAGTTCAGGAATGGTAAGAGCACCGCAGTTGCACATTGTAGATTTAACCTTCATAAGAGAAAGGCTGACGTTGTCCTTCAAAGTACCTGCATAGGGAACGTATGAGTCAACCCCTTCTTCAAAGGAAAGTTTTTTATCACCGCCAAGGTCGTAACGCATCCAGTTTCTTGCTCTGTTACTGCCTTCGCCCCAATACTCCTTGAAGTAGTTGCCGCCAATGTTTACTTTGTTTGTAGGACTTTCATCGAAACGTGCAAAGTATCTGCCGAGCATAAGGAAGTCGGCACCCATAGCTAAAGCCAAGGTCATATGATGGTCGTGAACTATACCGCCGTCGGAACAAACAGGGATATATACACCTGTCTTTTCAAAATATTCGTCTCTTGCTTTGCAAACGTCAATAAGAGCAGTAGCCTGTCCGCGACCAATACCCTTTGTCTCACGGGTAATACAGATAGAACCTCCGCCGATACCAACCTTAATAAAGTCAGCACCGCACTCTGCAAGGAACAAAAATCCTTCTTTGTCAACAACGTTACCTGCACCGATTTTAACCGAGTCACCGTATTTTTCTCTTACAAAAGTGATGGTGCGTTTCTGCCACTCGCTAAAGCCTTCGGAAGAGTCAATACAGAGAACGTCAACACCTGCATTTATAAGAGCAGGGATCCTTTCTTCATAGTCACGGGTGTTGATACCTGCACCTACTACGTAACGTTTTTCTTTGTCTAAAAGTTCGTTAACGTTTTCCTTGTGGGAATCGTAGTCTTTGCGAAATACCATATACTTGAGGCGTCCGTCTTTTGTGATGATGGGAAGGGAATTGAGTTTGTTGTCCCAGATAATGTCATTAGCCTGTTTTAAAGTGGTGTTTTCTTCGCCACAGATAAGTTTATCAAAGGGAGTCATAAATTCGCTGACTTTAGTAGCCTTGTCCATACGGCTTACTCTGTAGTCACGGCCTGTAACAATACCTAAAAGTTTTCCGCAGCATGTACCGTCATCGGTAACGGCAACGGTGGAGTGGCCTGTAGCTTCTTTTAGAGCAATAATGTCAGCAAGGGTAGCATCGGGAGTAATGTTAGAATCGCTTACTACAAAGCCTGCTTTATAGTTTTTTGCTCTGGCTACCATAGCAGCTTCATCTTCAATGGACTGAGAACCAAAGATAAAGGACACGCCGCCTTCTTTTGCAAGAGCAACTGCAAGACGTTCGCCCGAAACCGACTGCATAATAGCACTGGTAAGGGGGATGTTCATTGTTATTGCAGGTTCTTCACCCTTTTTGAACTTAACAAGGGGAGTCTTTAAACTAACGTTTGTGGGGATACAGTGCTCGGATGAATATCCGGGTACCAGTAGGTATTCGTTAAAGGTGTGAGATACTTCTTCAAAATAAAAAGCCATAATTTCCTTCCTCTCAATTTTATATTTATTATATTTATATTATTATAAGCAAAGGGCGGTTTTTTGTCAACCGCCCTTCAAATAATTTTCGTTTTGTACTGTTAAATATGTAGAAAAACAATAATTTTTGTATAATTTTATGAAATAAAGTGATAGATAATTGTGTTTTAAGAATATATTTTTCTTATTTGTTTAAATGATTTTCTCAATCACTTAAGAATTTTACGATTCCTGCATCGGTAAGGGGGTGATTTATCATCTGCATAATAATTTTATAGGGAACAGTAGCAATACTGGCACCTAATTTTGCAGCATGTGTTACGTGATTGGGATTTCTTATACTTGCACATATAATTTCGGTAGTGATTTTCTGTGCGGTAAAAATATCCACAATGTCAGAAATAAGTTGCATTCCGTCGGAATCTATATCGTCAAGTCTGCCTAAGAACGGGCTGACATAAGTTGCACCGGCACATGCAGCAAGTAATGCCTGAGAAGCAGAGAAAATCAAGGTTACGTTGGTTTTTATTCCCATTTGAGTGAGTATTTTTACTGCTTTGAGTCCTTCCTTGCACATAGGAATTTTAATTACAATATTTTTGTTAATTTCTGCAAGAGGAATTGCCTCTTTAACCATAGATTCAGCATCAAGACTTATTACTTCGGCAGATATAGGACCATCTACTATAGAGGTGATTTCATTAATTACGGTAGTAAAATCTCTGCCTTCCTTTGCTATAAGTGATGGATTTGTAGTAACTCCGCATATTACGCCAAGTTCATTAGCCTCTTTTATTTCTTCAATATTAGCGGTATCAATAAATAATTTCATTTTATTTACCTCCCTTTTATTTTACTTATGCAGTATATATCATCCTTTATATATTTTGCATTGCCGTTTTATAAAAAAACATTGCTTTTTTTACGATTTTGTTTTAAAATTATTATGGTGATATGGTTTGATAGACAGATATACAAGATTGCAGAAAATCAGAAATGAAAAGGTTATGGTGAAAGAAAAAACCATAAGCAGTTATCCTACGCACTGGCATGAATTCTATGAAATAGAACTAATTTTATCAGGGGATGGAACCTATATAATAGACGGCGTAGAGCGTAAGATAGAAAAAAATATGTTGTTTTTTATGACACCGGTAAATTTTCATAAGGTAATAACTAATGCTTCACAGGTTATTACACTTATGTTTATGGGTGAAGTTTGTGATAACGATATATTGTTTAAACTTTCATCTGCTTTTAATATTGATAGTTTTAAGCTTACTGATGACGAGGCAGACTATGTTGCTACCCTTATGCATGAACTTAATATTGCCTCCAGCGAAAATGACGATAAATACAGTTTTTATCTGTTAAACAGTATCCTTGGGAAGATATGTAAAATCGGCAATACTTATCAACATAGCTGTATGTCTAAAGTACAAAAAGGTATGCTATATATTCAAAATAATTTCAGAAATGATATTAAACTTTCAGATGTTGCAAAAAATGCAGAGGTTACCCCCGCATATATGAGCAGTCTGTTTATAAAAGAGTGCGGTGTGAATTTTAAGGAGTATCTTAGTAAAATCAGATATGATTATGCCAAAAAGTTGATAGAACATTCCAATATGACAATTACCGATATATGTTTTGAATCCGGTTTTTGCGATTATGCAAATTTTGAAAGGCACTTTAAAGAAAAATTCTTAATGTCACCTACGCAGTATAGAAAAGAAAAGGCAAAATTATAAAATACATAATAAATAGGAGAAAAAAATGAAAAAATACCTTAGTATAATTATTTCTTGTTTGATAATACTGTCCTTTTTTTCCTTTAATGCGTCGGCTGAAAGCGAAAAGGGATTTAAGTACACGGTAATAGGAAATCAGGCACTTATTGAAGGGGTTGATGAAGGTATTGACGGTGAGGTATCGGTTCCCGAAACTTTAGGCGGTTATCCTGTTGTTTCAATTCTTGATTATGCCTTCAGAGAAACGGATATCAAAATTATAAAACTTCCAAATACCGTTACCTTCATTGGCGAAGGTGCATTTATGTATTGTGAAAAACTAGAAAAAATCAATCTTCCTATGGGCGTTAAAGAAATCAAAAAGGATACCTTTTCCCAATGCTTTTCTCTTAAAGAAATCAAGCTTTCTGGCACAGTTACCCTAATAGGCAAAAATGCATTTTTTAGTTGCAGTTCTATTGAAAAGATAAATCTTAGCGGAGTAACTACCGTTGAGTTCAGTGCTTTCAGAAATTGCAAAAAACTAACTAGCGTTACCTTTTCCCAGTCGCTTGAAACGATAGGGGAGAGTGCCTTTTTCGGTTGTACTTCTTTAAAAGAAATTTCTCTTCCTTCATCGGTGAATTATGTGGGTTATGATGCCTTTTCAAACTGTGACTCTTTAGCAAAAATAAAGGTTGATGAAAACAGTAAGTATTTTTCCTCTGTTGACGACGTGCTGTATAACGAGGACGTAACCGAACTTTATCAATATCCGTTAGGTAAGACTGCTACTTCTTACGTTATGCCTAAAACTGTTGAAAAGGTGCAATGGGGTGCTTTTTCGGGCAATACTTTTCTTAAAAGCATAACTGTGAATTTTATAGGTACCGAGCAAAACGGAGAATTTTATACAGGCTTTACCTCTATTTTTGGCGATAAAGTGCCTTCTAATATTGAAACTGTTATTTTAAAGGATATTGAAGCTGTTCCTGCAAACTGTTTTTACGATTGTTCAACAATTAAAAAGATAGTTTTACCTCAAACGGTTACTGAAATAGGTGAATATGCTTTTAAGGGGTGCTCCTCTCTTACCTCTGTAAATATTCCAAATAATTTAAAATCTATTGGAAGCGGTGCTTTTAAAGATTGTACCTCTCTTAAAAAAATCACTTTACCTAAAGGGGTTAATGAAGGTGAAAATATCTTCGAAGGAGCAGATAATGTAAAGGTTACCTATAAATCCAATACAGAAGACAAACCGGAAAAAAACGAGGGTCAAGACACATCCGATAAAGAAACATCAAGTCAAGTAACAGAAATTTTGCCCGATGAAAATAATCCGACTACCGTGCCCGAAAATACCCATTCTGAAGAAAACAATCTTTATAAAACTCTAATTATAGTGCTGCTTGGCATTACAACTTCGGTGCTTTTACTCAGATTCATACTTATATTTATAAAGAAAAAACAGTCCGATTGATAAAAGTCAGTCGGACTGTTTTATGTAATTATTAAGGAAATTAAGCACTTTTTTCTTATCGGCACTCCAAATAGGTGCTACAAGATTCTTCTTTGCTCCGTCACCGGTAATTCTGTGAACACAAGCTGTGGAAGGGAGAAGACTAAGACAGCGTTTTAATATTTTTGCATATTCCTCTAAGGATAAAATCTTAATATTTCCTTTTGCATATTCTGTTTCAAGGTCGGTGCCTTTGAGAATGTGCAAAAGATGAAATTTAAATCCGTCGCTGCCCGCCTTTACCGTTTGAGCAACCGTTTCTAAAATATCATCTTCTGTTTCTTCGGGAAGTCCTATAATAATATGGGTGACAACCTCAATTCCTGCCTCTTTAAGACGTTTGACCGCGTCGAAATACACTTCGCTTTTATATCCTCTGCGAATATACTCGGCGGTTTTATCGTGAACGCTTTGAAGACCTAATTCTACCGATACGGGTTTTATTTTGTTTATCTGGCTTAAAAGCTCTATCTTCTCTTGTTCAAGACAATCAGGTCTTGTGCCTACGGCAAGACCTACTATGTAGTCAGGTTCTATGGCACTGTAAAACAATTCTTTAAGTCTTTCAACAGGTCCGTATGTATTGGTAAAGGACTGAAAATAGGCAATATATTTTCCGCCTTTGTTTTTAGCCTTTACTCTTTCTTTTGCTCTTTCGAGTTGAAGAGATATACTGTCGCATTTTTTCTCGGCAAATTCATCACTGCCCGTACAAAATATGCAACCTCTGTTACCTAGAGTGCCGTCTCGATTAGGACAGGTGAAACCGCCGTCAAGGGATAATTTATAAATCTTTTCCCCGAATTTTTCTCTGTAATGGTCATTAAGGGTTTTATACATAAAAATCACAAATACTTAATATACTAAATAATTTTTGAGTTTTTCGTATATTCTATCTGCTATATTCTTCATACCAAGGTCACCGGGATGCATAGCAACACCTGAATGTTCAAATAAGCCTTTTGCCATCATTGCATCATCTTGACCTAAATCACCAAGCTTTGCAACGGGATAATTATTTTCCTTTGCATATTCCTCAATGGTTTCATCTCCGGGATGATGCCAAAATCCTGTTGTCATTACAAATTTTGCTTTATTATCAGGGTTTAAGTAGCTTAGTAGTTTTGACATTTCTTTTTTGAAAATTATTGGCTCAAAATCTTTTCCTGCACAATTTTCAATAAATCTCATTACAATAATATCCGCATTAAAATTTCTTGCGCTCTCATATAAATGGAATTTTTCTTCGCCGTTTTTGTAATTACTTTCCCAACCTGCAACCTGGCAAACACAAAATGATGAATCAGGATTGGTTTCTTTGATTTTATTCATTAAAATATGAACATAATCATTATCTTCGCTGGAAGCAGCCATTCCCCAGTCATTAAACCAACCAATCGAAGGTGCCGGACCGTGAAGAGTTATTGAATTACCAGCAAACATTACTTTTAATCCGTTTGATTCTAAATTATAAAATCTGACAAGATCGCTTTCTTTTAATTGATTTCTTGAATCAACAGTATTTTTTTTGAGTTGACTGTACTTATCTTTGTTTGTTAAGTTTTCCATAATATTCTCCGAATTATCGTTGTCTTTGTATCTTGCTTTGGGCGTATTATAGCATAAAAAGCGACAAAGTCGCAAGAGTTAGTGAAATGGTTTGCCTTGGTTAGTATGAAGCATTTTGATTTGCAAAAAAAGTATATTATATTTTGAGTTTTATGTGGTCGTTAACTGTTTTCATTTATATATGAAATCAATTCATTAGCAACATCAATTAAATATTTTGCATAGCTTGTGCGTGTTGCACAGGGGAGTTTCCCGGCGGAGACTTCATAATTAAGCAGTCCGTCAAATTTTGCCAGTATTAAACCTTTCATAGCATCCCGCCAATCAATATTACCCATAAAAGGCGCTAAATGCTCATCCTCTACACCGAAATTGTCATTGACGTGAATTACCTTAAGTCGCTTTCCAACATAAGATAAACCCTCAGACTGTTTTACTTCACTTATATTAGCGTGGCCGAAATCCCAACAAACACCTATTCCAAGGGCATCAGCAATTTCACAAATTTCTTCAGGTGACTGTCCAAAACGCCTACCCGGCACACCGTTTTTGGAAATGCGCATATTTTCTACCGCTAATTTTAAACCAACTTTTGAAGCATGTTCAACAAATGGAGATAAGTGCCTCATTACAAGGTCATATTCCTCATCTCTATTAAATAAATCTATAGGTATGGTATTAGTGCCGGGATGTAGCACGGCGTAATCAACCCCAAGTAGTGCCGCAGCATCGATAGCATTATGAATTTTTTCACTTGTTTTTAAAACTAATTCTGAATTTTCCTTTAAACTGCCGCAAAAAAACGGCAAATGGCAAAGTTCAAATTTAATACCAACATTTTTTTCATCAGAAATAGCTTTTTCAATATGAGACTGCCACCCATCGCGAGTGAGATTAAGTATGCCCGTATTAAAATCTGCGGCATCAAAACCATTTTCTTTGTGAAAATCAAGACCTGCTTTTATATATTCAGAAATATTCTCTCTTGAATGACAATGAAGATTTAAAGACGAACATATGCGCATTTTAATCACCTGTTTTATAAAAATGTTATTAAAACTTTGTTTGCGTTTACAAAACTAACCATCATAATGTGCAAATATAAGTTATCGCCTTAATTATAGCATAAAAGCTAAAATAAATCAATGCGGAGTGTTGTTTTATAATTCGTGGCTAAGCCACACCGAAATTCTTCATTATTTATTCGAAAATCCGTTCATTTAATTAATGAATAATGAATGATGAAAAATGAATAGTGAATAATAGAAAGTTGTATAGTAAAAGTGGACACATTGAAGAGTGAATGGTAGAATAAAAAAAGAGGTGTTCACAATGAAACGAACTTTCAGTAAAGAATTTAAGGTC
>JAZNVC010000015.1:0-14339 GCA_045592625.1 Acutalibacteraceae bacterium | reverse complement strand
GGTCAAAAATGCCGTTTTTCGACCTAAGGGGGGTCAAATGCAAAAATCGAGTCATTTTTACACCTCATCTTTGTACGGATCAAGGGGCGGATTGTACTTTTTTAGCATCTCCTCTTTGCATAGATGCAGTTCTTTTTCGTTTATGATACCACGGGAGTGCATCTGCTTGAACATAATGACTGCGTTCATATAGTGGAGCTGTCTTTCGGTTTCTTCGGGAGTCATCCCCGGCAATGGCTTTTGGATATTCATAAAAGCACCTCTTTCAAAATATTAGCCCTGCGGCTTGGTTTTATAAAGATGCTCAAAATTTCCGAAAAGTCAAGTCCCCGAAAAACGAAATTACCGCACCTATTATAAGTAGACACGGCAATTGATAAATTATTGTGAACGGCGTTTTGAACACTCAAATGTAATGCTTGTTCTATTTTCTTACAGGTAGTTCAGATTTTTTGACCGTACAATTAAAACCACATTGTGTCAAATAATCAGTTGTTGTAGTTAGTGCATTATCATTTTCAATGAACGGGCTAATTAATACTCCACTCAAATATGATGTACCACTTTCTACTGTAATGTCAATGTAGGGAACTGGCATTCCGTTTTGTGTTCTAAATTTTATATTCGGCATTTTGTTTTCCAGGAGTTCAGGTTTATTATAAGGTACATAAAAAACGAATCGGTACTCTTGCTCCGACGAATAACATTCGTGCTTAAACTGAAACTGAAAAATTTTCAAAGTGTACTGAATAAATCCTTTTGCTTCTTGATATTTATCGTCTTCTGTTTTATCGGAGTTCTTATATGCTGAAAAAGTATCTGTAATGATATCCTTTAGAATTTGCATTTTTTCTTTATCGCTGTAGATTACTCTATAGGAGCGAATTAGACTAAACATTGCATCTTCTTCATAATCAGAGTGCTCATAGTCTTTATATTTATCAAAAAGTAATGAATAACATTTCAGCCCATACCCGCCGGTACCTTTAGAATAATATCTCCACATATCAAGAGAATCTTCTTTTAAAGAAAAACTACATATGTAGGCATGGCACGGCACACAATCTAATATGCTTTCGTGAGTGAAATTTTCACGAGCAGGAACTGGAAAATTAACAAATTGATGATTAGGTATTTCTGCGTTTTTTATAGCATCATAAAAAGATCGTGTGATGGTATTTTCTTGAAGCAATTCTGAACATACTTGACGAAATAAAAACAATATATGAGTTCCTTCAGACGTATCGTTCAAGCAATCACTTCTTGTGAACCAAAAGTGAAGTTTACCATGTTCGCTTTTCTCATTTCTTACAATTCCCAACAAACCATCTGCACTTGTATAGTGCCACAATTCTAAAAAACGGGTGGTTATTTCTTCAGAACAATGCTTTCTATATAGGTCTTGGAAGTTAAGGATAGGGGATTCTGCCATGTTTCCGTTCCTTTCTGTTTTAATCTTCTGATGATTTGAAACTAAATTCGTCATCATTGGTATAACGAAGCACATATTTTCGTAATAGTGTCTTTTGTTGTCTCCTGCAAACAGCGGAAATATTCCCCATTTGCTTTTTGTAGTCTATATTCAGATGTAAGCACAGAGATTTTGCATCATCAAAGACACCATAGAAAGACATATCAGCTGATAAATAGACATTGATTTTCTTGTTTGTTGTCTTTTTAGGTCCTTCCTTGTAGCAATAAGGGCATCCAACACCGTTACTTCTGTGTCTGATATACGCTTGCCATTCGTGCCCCTGTTTGCAAATCCACCAAACTTTTTTACCAGATCCACATGTAACCATAGAAGGCGTAAGTTCACCATTTTTTGTTGGGTGCCATTCGTTGATTAACTCTGGATGCTTAGTGGCTAAATCGTTTTTGCCAGAGGTGGCTTTTTGGTTCGTACAAAATGGACAACCAACACCTTTAACTCTACTTGATACAAGTGCTTCCCACTCATGACCGTGCTCGCATTTCCACCAAACTTTCTTAGATGAACCAGCAAGAATATCTTTTGGTGATAAAGGAGCATTTTTAGTTGAATGCCATTCTGCAGCAGTGTCAGGATACAGAGTTGCTAAATCATTGTATCCGACTAGCAATTTTTGATTAGAACAATATGGGCAGTTGTTTCCTTTACTACGGCTTGCGACAACTGCTTGCCATTCATGACCTTCTTTGCATTTCCACCAAACTTTTTTTCCGGAATTCATTGGAATGTACTGTGGATTCAACCCATTATTTCTTTCCACATTCCATTCTTTAATTAATTTTGTATTTGTAGCAACAGAACGCTCCTTTAAAACTGATAAATATGACTGATATATTAATCCCGAATCTCTTTCGATATTTATATTAATATCTGGCATTTGTTGTCCTAACATTTCATAAATTATATGAAATAGTCGCGACAATGCTTCTGGCAAATACTTGTATCTTCTTATAGGTGAATAATATAGTATGTTGGTGCTAGCATCAAAACAAGATGTTGAGTTCGTATCGTCAGTTTCTTTGACACGTATTACTATAATGTTTTTTGAATTAAAATATTGATTTTTATACAGTTCTTTTTCCTTGGTTTTATCTGTGTGAAAATGCATACCATCATATTCTATGCCAATGGATATAGATGGGGCGAAAATATCAAGTTCCATTCCATTATCAACATAACGATTAATGCTATCTGGGAACTGATTTTTTACATAAAAGTATATGACTTGTTCTGGAAATGATGTTTGTAATTCTTTTTTGCAGAAAGGGCATCCGTTTCCGTGTGTTCTAGAGCCAATGATAGCCTGCCATTCATGCCCCTCTTTACATTTCCACCAGACTTTTACATTACTCCCGTGAGTTAATACATGGGGGTCAAATCCCAGAGCATTATTCTTTTCCCAGTTCCATTCTGCCATCAGTTCGGCATTATCAATTACATATTTCTTTTCTGCCATAACCTTGGCACCTCGCTTTTATAAATATCTTTTATGCCATTATACCATAAATTTCTTCTATAGTAAATATGCACTGTTTTATGATAACAACAAACAAGAAAGGAGTGATGTTATTTGTTTGTTTAATAATTTTGAACCAGTAAAAATCGACAGGAGAATGTGAAAAAACGTTTATAAAAAGAAAAAATTCTGTTTTTTGAAAAAATATTCAAAGAACAGAACTAATTTCAATTTCGAACTTCTTCACTATTCACTATTACTTATTACTTCCAAAAATCCTCTATCCAAAACGTAGAGAATAGTGAAGAGTGAAAAGTGAAGAGTGAAAAAGTAAAAATCCCCATTCTTACGAATGAGGATTTTTGGTCGAGGTGACAGGACTCGAACCTGCGGCATCTAGTTCCCAAAACTAGCGCCCTACCAACTGGGCGACACCTCGATATTAAGTTGTTTTTGCGTTCGGATTTTTTACAGCGTGGATTATTATACTAGATTTTTTCGGTTTTGTCAATAGGTTTATATATTATGATAAAAAGGGAATGTTTTTACATTCCCTTTTGTTACTTGAGTTCGGATTCGCTTTTTATTTTCTTTATCCATTTATTACTTCTTAGCCTTATTACGCACCAAAAAGCCTTTAATACTTGGTCGATTTTAAGGGAGAAATATATCCAAAATGCAGGAAGATGAAGAACAAGACCCGCCAAAATCCCCAACGGAATTGAGGCTACCCAAAGGAAAATATTATCGGCAAGCATAAGAACCTTTGTGTCTCCGCCTCCACGAAGCACACCCTTTGTCATAATACTGTTGGTTGCTTGAAAAACTATTATAATAGTGATGGACAGCATAAGTTCTTTTGCAAGAAGTTTTGTTTCTTCAGAAAGGTTATATGCAGAAATAAGCGGTGCTGAAATAACGGTTATTATAAGTGCGGCTACTATACCGAAAATTATGCCGATAAGTAAAAAAGAGTATCCTTGGCGTTTAGCTTTTACTTTGTTGCCTTCGCCTAAAGTATAGCCAGTAATAATTGCACCTGCCTGAGAAAAGCCTTGAATCATAACCGAGCTAAGCTGTTGAGCTACGGCAGTTACAGCATTTGCAGCCACAAAGCTTTCTCCCAGCCGTCCTATTACCATTGCTACAGAGTTATTTCCAAGGGCGAGAATAGCATCGCTGATTAATACGGGAATGCTTATGCGTATATATTCTCTCCACAGTGCACCCACCGGTTCAAATAGATGTTTTATTCTAAAGCCGATTTGCTTGTCTTTAAAGAATAGGTATCCGCAAATTACTGCAAATTCAAAGATTCTTGCTATTAAGGTGCCTATAGCGGCACCTGCAACCCCCATCTTATTTATATGCAGAGGCTTAAAACCGAAAATAAATATGTAGTTAGCTCCTATATTAATAAAGAAAGAAGCAATAGAGGTATAGAGCGGTATTTTTACCTGTCCTACGTTTCGGAGCACTATTGTGCAGGTAAGGGAAAGACCTAAAAGAAAATAGGTGATTACTGAATATTTAAGATAGTTAATCCCAAGGGAAATTATATTTTCTTCGACTGTATATATTTTCATTATAGTCCGCGGTGCAAAGATTGTAAAAATACAAAAAACAAGTGCCATAACAAGACAGAGTTTAATCATTATTGAAACGGTTTTCTTCAGCGAATTTTTATCATTCATACCATAATATCTGGCTACAAGCACCGATGCACCCATACCTATACCCATACAGAAAATATGAAAAATAGTTATAAATTGATTGGCAAGAGAAACAGCAGAAAGTTCTGTTTCACCCACAGAACCAACCATAATTGTATCCATCATATTAACGCCTGTGGTAATAAGTCCCTGAAGTGCAATAGGAATAGCTATTTTTGCAACCTTTTTATAAAAGGATTTATCTTTTTCTAATAAATTTTGCATTGTGTCACCTGAAATTATTAAAAACTAGCATTACTATGATATAATTAAAAATTATCTTTGTCAAGGCGATATACATATGAAAAATAAATAAATGTTGACTTTAACGCTTTAAAGTGGTATAGTGATATAAAAATAATTCTACAGGCGGTTTTTATATGATAGTTGATGTAAGCAAAAATATATTGATAGTAGGTCTGGGTCTTTTAGGAGGAAGCTATGCAAGGGTGCTTAAAAGGTTTGGATTTCACATTAGTGCCATAACTAAGGAGCAAAGTTCAATCGATTATGCATTAGAGCAGGGTATAATAGATCAAGGATCAATCGAGCTGGATGAAAAAATTATAGGTCAGGCAGATTTGGTAATATTTTCTCTGTATCCTCACGTATTTGTTGAATGGATAGAAAAAAATCAAAATCTTTTAAAAAGCGGAGCACTAATTACCGACGTAACCGGTGTTAAAGGAAGTATTGTATATAAAATTCAGGATATTCTTAGAACAGACGTTGAATTTATCGCTGCTCACCCTATGGCTGGTAAGGAAGTTTCGGGTGTGGAAAACAGCAGCGACACAATGTTTGTGGGAGCAAACTATATCGTAACGCCTACCGAAAGAAACTCTAAAGAGGCTATTGATACCTGTATGGAGCTTGGACGGCTTTTGGGATTTTCTAACGTTACCACTTTGTCTCCTTATGAACACGATGAAATGATAGGCTTTCTTTCACAGCTTACGCACTGTATAGCTATTACTCTTATGACCTGTAACGACAAAGAAAATATGGAGAAATTTACGGGCGACTCTTTCCGTGACCTTACACGAATAGCCCGTATTAACGACCTTATGTGGAGTGAACTGTTTGTAGCTAATAAAGATGCACTTTTAAAGCAAATGAATATGTTTATGGATAAATTCAGCCAATTAAGGTCTATGCTGGAATCGGAAAATATAGAGGGAATGAGAGCTATGATGCGACATTCCACAAGTAGACGCGCCTTGTTTGACAAAAAGTAACATAAAAGTTAAAAAACCGCTTCACAAAAAAGTGAAGCGGTTTTCGTTAGCCTTCCTTTAAATCCTTAACGGTATAGTTGAGTTTATCGTTTTCGATATAATTAAGCAGTTCTTCAATATTGTCGGTAAGCTTAAAGAGGTTAAGACAGTTTTTCTTAATAAAATTTTTCTCAATAGCTTGGTTCATAACGGTAAAAAGGCTGTCGTAATAGCCGTTTATGTTATACACCGCTATAGGCTTTGTGTGACGGCAAAGCTGTTTTAAGGTGAGAATTTCAAAAAATTCTTCATAGGTGCCAATTCCACCGGGAACAACTATAAAGGCATCTGCCGTATCCTCCATAATCTGTTTTCTTTCCCGCATTGTATCAGGCTCTATAAGTTGGTCGCAAAAGTCGCAAATCGCCTCAATATCTTCCTTATCAAAGAATTTTGGAATTACACCGATGATGTGACCGTTTTCAGCCTTTACACCCTTTGCAACGGCGCCCATCAGTCCGTTGCCACCACCGCCGAAAACAAGATTATGCCCTCTTTTTGCTAACGTTTTTCCTAAAGCGTAGGTGATTTCTTTATAATTATCGTCTATAGTAGGAGAGGCAGCTCCGTAAACGCATATTCTCATATTTTTCCTCCTTTGGTTATTAGTGTTCCCCAAAAAACTGAATTTTACCATTACTTAAATGGTCTCAAAAAATCAAAGTATTTTGAAGTTGTCGTATGTATGTAAGGGGAAAGGCTCTTGTGGAGCTTACTGTTAACCACCCTCATTATACAAAATTATGTTTATTTTTGCAATATGAGTTCGGTTATATTTGCAGTTGCCGGTGTAAACCCACATATGTTTTTTTATAAATAAATATAATGTTGCTTTTTGGTCTTTATTATGCTACAATATCCAAAGATAAAGATATAATAAAGGAGAAATCAAAATGAAAAAGTTTTTCCACGATTTTAAAGAATTTGCAATGAAAGGCAACGTTCTGGATATGGCAGTCGGTGTTGTTATCGGTGCTGCATTTAAAGATATTATAAATGCTCTCGTAAACAATATAATCACTCCACTTATTGTGCTTCTTACAGGTCAAAACAGTCTTGAGGCTTTAAAGTGGGTGTTAAAACCCGAAATTCTTGATGAAGCAGGGCAGGTAATCGATCCGGGTGTTGCTGTGGAGTATGGTATATTTCTTCAGGCAATTATAGATTTTGTACTTATTGCTTTTTGCATTTTTGTTGTTCTTAGAATAATGATGAATGCTCAAAAGAAAATCGAACAGCTTCGCCATAAAAATAAAGAAGTGGTTGAAGAGGCTCCTGCTGAACCTGTTGAAGATGAAATTTCTTTACTCAAAGAAATTCGTGACAGCTTAAAGAAAGAGTAATTATTGAAATTATAAATAGTGCAATCGGAAAGGTTATATCCCGTTTTGCTTCCCGTAGTATTTAGGTTATTGCAGCCGGTCTTATTGACAGTAAGTCGGAAATAACCGAAGCACTGTCAAGCGGTGCTGCTGCCGTATCTATCGGCAAAAAAGAACTTTGGTATTTGTGAGGAATAAATTATGCTTCCTGAAAATTATTTAGAAATAATTATACGTCTTGTATTAGCCCTTGTGTTTGGCGGAATAATTGGTCTGGAACGTGCAGGAACCAATCATGACGCCGGACTTCGTACTCATATCCTGGTTTGTCTTGGCAGTGCAGGGGTTATGATTATGAGCGAAGCTATGCATTTGGATTTTGGCGGAGATGCTATGCGAATAGGTGCTCAGGTGGTTAGCGGTATAGGTTTTTTGGGTGCAGGTTGCATTCTTGTTCACGGTAAACGTATAAGAGGACTTACTACCGCTGCGGGACTTTGGGCAACAGCTTGTTTAGGTCTTATAGTAGGTGCGGGGTACTACTTTACAGGAATAGTTATGGTAGCCCTTATGCTTGCTGCAATGCTTGTGCTTCATCCCGTTACTAGCTATCTTCAAAAAAGAGGAAATAAAAAGGTTTGTAAAATAAGAATATCTATGACAAATCCTGAGGATGTAAGCGGGGTTTATAAGTACATTACCGACAGTTCATTTAACGTTGTGTCTATGACAAAGGAAGAAGACGGATGTGTTATACTAAGTGTAGTACAGGCCAGTGAGAACACGGCAGAACTTGTAATTTCTTCCCTTATAACTGACTTTAATATTAAAAAAATAGAAAAGATATAAAGATATAAAATGGTACGGTATCCGTACCATTTTATTTTTATTGTCTTTTCAATTTATTTGTGGTAAAATGTAATGGATAAAGGAGGCGGGGGTATGAAAGTATCTGTTGCTATGGCTACCTATAACGGTATGAAATATATTGAAAAGCAGCTTGATTCAATAAGAACACAGTATATTATGCCCGATGAAGTTATAATAAGCGATGATGCATCTACCGACGGTACCGCTGATTTTGTTAAAGAATATATTGAAAAACATTCTCTTTTTGGTTGGCAACTTTTTATTAATAAAGAAAATTTAGGTTTTAAAAAGAATTTTTTAAATGCTATCTCTAAAACTCAGGGTGATTATATATTTCTTTGCGATCAGGATGATATATGGAAAAAGAACAAGATTGAAAAATCTATTTCGATAATGGAAAAAAATGAAAAAATATTATCTCTTTGTTCGTCATTTGATTATATTGACCAAGGTGATAACCCGTTATATTTAGAAAGTGCAAAAAACACATCTAATCATTCCCTTATTGCAAAAAAAATAAATGCGGGGGAGCTTTTAAATATCCCCTTTAAAACCGTACTGCACAGTAATATTTCACCGGGCTGCACAACGGCTATAAGAAAATCGCTTAAAGAAAAATTTGTTAAACACAGTACTTCTTTAATAGCACATGATTGGGAATTGAATTTACTTTCTGCTAAAGAAAACGGGTTGTATTTTTTAAATGAACCGCTCATTCTTTACAGGATACATTCTTCCAATACGTTGGGACTGGACTCTGCCTGTAAGGATAGACTTGGTATATCAAAAGAAAAGCTGGACTCTGCTTTTGCTCTGCTTTCCTACGGCGGTTTTGAAGAATTTTATGAAATGCAGAAAAAACGTGAAGAAATATTAAGAAACAAAAAGTTTTTCTTAGCTTTAAAACTGTTTTGTTCTAATACCCTGTATATGAAAAACTATAGCTTTAAAGAGAAAATAGGGGATATTTTATTTACTCTTAAAAAGTAAAATTATGTCTTGTTAATATAATAGATTTATGATAAAATTATATATTATATATATTTAGCAATATTTAGGCTAAGGAGAAACAGTATGAGTGAAGTAACTCTTAATGAAAAGAAAAAAGTTTTAAGCTGTATACAGCCCAGCGGCATTCCTACTTTGGGCAATTATCTTGGTGCTCTTAAAAATTGGGTTGATATGCAGGATGAATTCGATTGTACCTTTGCAGTTGCTGACCTTCACGCAATTACCGTAAGACAGGAACCTGCAAAGCTTCGTGCACAGATTTACTCTATGTTTGCATTGTTTTTGGCACTTGGACTTGACCCTGAAAAGAGTACTCTTTTTATTCAGTCTCAGGTACCTGCACACAGTCAGCTTGCGTGGATACTTTCCTGCTATACACAGTTTGGTGAGCTTTCTCGTATGACACAGTTCAAGGATAAGTCTGCACGTCATGCCGATAACATTAATGCAGGTCTTTTTGCTTATCCCTCGCTTATGGCGGCAGATATTTTGCTTTATCAGCCCGATTTTGTGCCTGTTGGTCACGACCAGAAGCAGCATCTTGAAATTACACGTGATATAGCCACACGTTTTAATAATCTTTATGGCGATGTATTTACCATTCCCGAGCCTCTTATCAGAAAGAGCGGTGCAAGGGTTATGTCGCTTCAGGAACCCACAAAAAAGATGTCTAAATCGGATGAAAATGCAAATTCATATATTTCTTTACTTGATACAAGGGAAGAAATTTTAAGAAAATTCAAGCGTGCAGTTACCGACAGCGAAGCAAAAATTTGTGTAGCAGAGGGTAAGGACGGTATCAATAATCTTATTGATATTTACAGCACAGTTTTAGGAATAACTCCAGAAGAGACCGTTAAAAAGTTTGAGGGCTGTGGTTACGGTGAATTTAAAATGGCTGTGGGCGAAGCTGTTGCCGATTGTCTCGACCCTGTAAGAGAAAGATACAATGAATTTATTTCTAATAAAAAAATGCTTGAAGAACTTGCCAAAAACGGTGCCGAAAAGGCATACTATGCTTCACGCAAAACAATGACTAAGGTTATGAAAAAGGTCGGTTTTGTATTATGATTTTTCCCTTAGCCGGAAATATAGGTGTTAAAAATTCGGTTACAAATCTGCTTAGGACAGGTCACTTTCCGCATGCTGTTATAATCGAGGGCGAGGCTCTTAGCGGAAAAAGTTTGCTAACTTCTTATATAGTTTCTGCTCTCCTTTGTGAAGAAGATAATGCACCTTGCTCAAACTGTCGTGCCTGTAGTCTTGTTAGAGCAGGAACACATCCTGACCTGTTTTTTATCACACCTGCCGATAAAAAGAAAAATATTGCGGTTGAACAAATACGCAAACTAAAAATAGATGCTTATATACGTCCTCAAATGAGTGACAAAAAGGTATTTGTTATCGACTATGCCGATACCATGAACCCTCAATCCCAAAACGCTATATTAAAGGTGCTTGAAGAACCACCCGGGGATACTGTTTTTATTCTGCAGGTTCGTTCCCGTTCGGCTTTGCTTCCTACCATTCTTTCACGTTGTGTAACATATACCATATGTGAACCTGATATAAATGAGTCGGCTGAATATTTAAGTAAAAAGCACGGTATGGAAATAAGCGAGGCAATAGAACTTTTAAAGCAAAATAATAACAGTATCGGAAGAAGCGAAGATGCTTTAAAATGCAAAAGTAACGGTGTTTATTCCATTGCCTGTCAGTATCTCGATTTTTCCTTTGACGGCGGTGTATATGACCTTATATCACTTACTGCACCGCTTGAAAAGGATAGAGTAAAAGCAGGGGAGTTTTATTCCCATATGTCCTATCTTCTTTTAACCAAAATTAAAAATTGTGCTGTTAAAGGTACAAGTACAAAGCGTGACAGTAAATATTTGCAAATTGTAAAAGAAGCTCAGGAAGCGTTAAAATCCAATATCAATTTAACTCTGCTGTTTTGTGAAACAGCGGCTAAATTCAAATCTTAAAATAAGGAGATAGTTATGACTGAGGTTATATCTATTAAATTCAAATCCGACGGAGCATCCTATTATTTTGCACCCGACGGAAAACAGTACTCTGCGGGAAGCTATGCTGTGGTAGAAACCGCTCAAGGTATTGAGTGCGGAGTAGTCAGTGAAGCAAACCATTCTGTAGAGGACGAAAAAATCGTTCAACCTTTAAAAAAGGCTTTGCGCCCTGCCAATGAGCGTGATTTAAAGAAGCTTGAAGAAAACAAAGCAAAAGCGGCAGATGCCTTTAGAATATGTGAAGAAAAAGTACTTGCACACGGTCTTGATATGAAGCTTATCGAGGCTCAATATTCTTTTGACGGCAGTAAAATTATATTTTTCTTTACCTCTGACGGCAGAGTTGATTTCAGAGAACTTGTAAAGGACCTTGCAGCTACCCTTCATATCAGAATTGAACTGAGACAAATAGGTGTAAGAGATGAAGCAAGAATGCTTGGCGGTCTTGGTATTTGCGGTCAGCCTTTTTGCTGTTCCAGATTTTTAAACGGTTTTCAGCCTGTTTCTATAAAAATGGCAAAGGAACAGGGGCTTTCTCTTAATCCTACGAAAATTTCGGGCACTTGCGGACGTCTTATGTGTTGTCTTAAATACGAGCAGGATGCATATGAGTACCTGCTTAAAAAGACTCCTCCCGTTGGTGCTACCGTTAAAACCGAAGAGGGTATAGGTGTTGTTGCCGACGTTAACGTTATAACGGGAAATCTTATTGTAAAGATTAATGAGTCGGAGGGGCTTCCTTTTAAAACCCATCGGGATAAAGTTACGATTTTATCACGTGGAAAGTCTAAAAGAAACGTAGAACTGCCTGAAAATGCCGAGGAATAAGTGAAAAAATAAAAATTACTTGCATTTTTTCTAAATTGTAGTACAATAGATGTGTGAAACATAAACTTGTGTTTTTAAAAATTAAGGGGAGGTGTATGGAATGGCTTTCAAAATTACTGATGAGTGTATCGGTTGCGGTAGCTGTGCAGCAGGTTGTCCTGTAGATGCTATCGTTGAAGCTGATGACAAATATGCAATTGATGCTGACAAGTGCATTGATTGCGGTGCTTGTGCTTCTACCTGTCCTGTTGAGGCTATCGTTGAAGCTTAATTGTTTTTATTCCGATACATAAAGTAATCGGGGAATATTCGCACAGAGGGTATACTCTGTGCTTTTATTTTTAATATTACTTGATTTATTTATGGTTTTGGTATAAAATATAAAGGTAAATTTATGCGTATTTAACGCAATTCAGGAGGAAACAAAAAATGTTAGTATCTGCTAAAGAAATGCTTACCAAAGCAAAAGCCGGCAAATATGCTGTAGGTCAGTTCAACATCAACAATCTTGAATGGACAAAGGCTATTCTTCTTACTGCTGAAGAACTTAAATCTCCCGTAATTCTCGGTGTGTCTGAGGGTGCAGGTAAGTATATGTGCGGTTATACCACCATTGTTGGTATGGTTAACGGTATGATTAATGAACTGGGAATCACCGTTCCCGTTGCTCTTCATCTTGACCACGGTTCTTATGAAGGCGCAAAAAAATGTATCGAAGCAGGTTTTTCTTCGGTAATGTTTGATGGTTCTCACTATGCTATTGAAGAAAATATTGAAAAAACAAAAGAGCTTGTTGCTGTATGTAACGAACTTGGTCTTTCTTTGGAAGCTGAAGTTGGTTCTATCGGCGGTGAAGAAGATGGTGTTGTAGGTGCAGGTGAATGTGCTGACCCCAATGAATGTAAAATGATTGCTGACCTGGGCATTACTATGCTTGCTGCAGGTATCGGTAATATTCACGGTAAATATCCTGAAAACTGGGCAGGACTTTCTTTTGATACCCTTGATGCTATTCAGCAGCTTACAGGCGATATGCCTTTAGTTCTTCACGGCGGCACAGGTATCCCTGCTGATATGATTAAAAAGGCTATTTCACTTGGTGTTTCTAAAATCAACGTTAATACCGAATGTCAGCTTTCTTTTGCTGCTGCTACCAGAGAGTACATTGAAGCAGGAAAAGACCTTCAGGGTAAAGGATTTGACCCAAGAAAATTACTTGCTCCCGGTTTTGAAGCAATTAAAGCTACCGTTAAGGAAAAAATGGAACTTTTCGGCTCTGTAGGCAAGGCTTAATTTATGGCTAAAAACAAAACAGTATCCTCTTGTGATATATGTGAAAATTTTGCATATGATGAGGAAACAGAGGACTATCGGTGTATGGCATATATGGATGAGGATGAAGTAGTATCCTTCCTCCAAACTAGAAATTGCCCCGCATTTCGTCTTGATGATGAATATGGCATAGTCAGAAAACAAAATTGATAAAACACCCAAGTTTTTGAAGTGAACCCCAAAGATTAGACAAAATTAAATATTAAATTGTTAGTGAATGAGTTCGGTATTGTACTGGGCTCATTCCTTTTAGTTTTAAGGAAATTCTTTCGTTGTTGTAGTAATCTATGTATTTCTTTAATTCATCAATGAAAGCGTTAACGCTTTCGAATTTTTCGCCATAGAACATTTCAACTTTAAGCCTACCAAAGAAGTTTTCCATAGCACCATTATCCATACAGTTGCCTTTGCGAGACATACTCTGAGTAATGTTATGCTCGGCTAATAGCCTTTGGTATTCGGCATGTTGGTACTGCCAACCTTGGTCAGAATGGAATATTGGTGTTGCATCAGCAAGAAGTTTTGCAAATAAACCATTAAGCATTTCTCTAACTTGTTCTAAATTAGGACTTGTTGAAATGGAATAAGATACAATCTCATTGTTGAATAAATCTAAAACTGGCGAAAGATATACTTTTTCATCACAAACATTAGCTATTGTGATTCTACGGTATCCATATCTACCTTTATTCGCATTGTAGATATCTACAATTTCTTGCTTTTCGCATTCGTATTTATCTGTGTTTAAATATTTTAGATAATAGTAAAATGTGCTACGAGCCAAACCCGACAGTTGCAGCAAGTCATTTAATGGATATTCTTGCCTTAATTCATTGACTATTGCTGCTTTTTCCTTTCCTCTTGCAACCTTTTCTGAACTAAGGCATCGAGTTTTTTTAAGTATTCTATTTCCATACGAAGTCGTTGGTTTTCGGCAATTAAATCTTCCTCAACCTTTTTATCTAACTTGGGTGGTCTGCCCTTTCTTGTTCCGCTCGCACGACAAGCTCTG
>JAZNVC010000014.1:0-50149 GCA_045592625.1 Acutalibacteraceae bacterium | reverse complement strand
TTTTCAACAAGACGCTGAATATATGTTTCGCAAGAATGGAATGGAACACCGCACATTGGGGCACGTTCGCTTAAACCGCAATCCTTTCCTGTAAGAACTAAATCAAGCTCACTGGAAGCTGTTTCGGCATCCTCAAAGAACATTTCGTAAAAGTCACCCACACGGAAAAATATAATGCAGTCTTTATTCTGTTCTTTGATTTCAAGATACTGACGCATCATAGGAGACAGTTCTGCCATTGTTTTCACCTACCGTTTATAATTTAAAATATCAATTAGTGACAACCTGCACAGGTGGAACAGCTTCCGGTACATCCGCCTTCAGGAATTTCACAGGTCTGGGGGTCTGCACCCTCACTGCACATTTGAATTATTGCCATAATGTCCGACATCATTTTATCAACGCCGATTTTAGCATCGTTATATGCCTTCATTGTCTCATTCTTCATAATTGAGTCGTAAATTTCTCTTAGTTCAAGATTAGCACTTCTTAACTTTTCCTCATCGCGTTCCTCTTGTTCGCCTATACGCTCAATATTCATTCTTGCAACGTTGAATTTACCGACTAAGTCCTGTAATTCCCTATTACTGTCAAGTGCAAGCTTAGCCTTTGCATATTCAATAAATCTTTCATCTTCCTGCATAGCAGTTCCTAAATCTCTAGCTGCTTTAATTACATCCATATTTATTCCCCTATTCTCGTGCCTTCCAAAACATTTGAAACGGCAATTACTTTTACATTTATAAATTTTCCTAAATCCTCTTCGGTTCCGTCGAATTCTATAACGGCAGTACCGTTTGTATGTCCCACCATTTTGCCTTCAACCCTTCCAAAATCATCACATAAAACCCTATATGTCTTTCCAACAGTTTCGGCATTTAATTCTTTGCTTATAACCTCTTGAGTTTTTAAAAGTTCGTCAAACCATTTTCCCTTTTCATCGCGTGATATAGGGTCAGGCATTTTTTCAGCAGGAGTACCGTTTCGCGGCGAAAAAATAAAGGTAAAAAGCGAAGAAAACTTTACTTCCTTAACTAAAGATAAGGTTTCTTTAAAATCCTCATAATTTTCACCCGGAAAACCTACGATAATGTCACTTGTAAGAGATATATCAGGCATTTTTTCCTTTGCTGATTTAATAAGAGAAAGATATTTTTCTCTCGTATATCTTCTATTCATTAGCGAAAGCACTCTGTCGCTACCGCTTTGAAAGGGCAGATGCAGATGACGGGCAACCTTTTTACACTGTGTCATTGTCTCTAATAGTTCTTCGGTACAGTCCTTAGGATGCGAGGTCATAAATCTTATACGAAAATCACCATCTAAATCATTGATTTTTTTAAGAAGCCCCGCAAAATTAACACCGAAATCACAGCCTGTCCCATAAGAATTAACGTTTTGTCCAAGCAAAGTTATATCTTTACAACCATTGCTTATCAGTTCTTTTGCTTCCTTTAAAATATCATCGGGATGACGTGAACGTTCTCTTCCGCGAACATAAGGAACTATACAATAGCTGCAAAAATTATTGCAGCCATACATAATCGGAAGCCAACCTTTAAATTCTCCATCACGTTTAACAGGAATTTCCTCAACAATTTTTTCGCTTTCGCCGATTTCAAAAATTCTTGGAGAGCCCGAAAGACGCTTATATAAGAATTCAGGAAGTCTGTACTGCACATGGGTACCAAATACTATATCAACATAGGGATAGCTTTTTTTTATTCTGTCGATAACCGTTTCCTGCTGTGCCATACAGCCGCAAAGAGCGATTATCATTTCCTTGTGCCTACGTTTATAATGCTTCATAGCACCGATATTCCCGTAAACTCTATCCTCTGCGTGTCCTCTTACTGCACAGGTGTTAAAAAGAACAAAATCAGCACCCTCCGCCTCATCGGTAAGTGAATATCCAACCTGTGTCAGCATTCCCTTTACACGCTCGGAATCACTTACATTCTGTTGACAGCCGTAGGTAATTATACAGGCAGTCGGAGTTCTTCCGTAAACCTTATATAGCAGGTCAGGCAATAAAGAAACATACTGCTTCTGTTCTTCCCTATAGTCCAAAAAATCCAAAAAATTCCCACCTTATACATAATTAAATTTATTATACTATATTATATAAAAATATGCAAGGCTAAAGATAATATAAAAATATAAATATAAAATAATTTCAGCATATTTAAACGGGACGATGATTACATCGTCCCGTTTTGCTATTTCATCATAAATTCCACATTGTAATAGGTTGATTTTTTTGATATTTCAGCATTAAAGACTTCGTAGCCCATTTCTTCAGAAAGAGTTTTGGTATCTGAAAAAAGATTTGTACCAAGACCAAGTCTATCTCCCTTGATTTCACAGCCCATAGCCGCTAAGGTTGAGGGCATCATATCCATAGCTGTAAATACTCTATTTTTAGTATTTTTGGGAGTAGTCTTTGCATTAATAAAGCAGTTGTATACGTGTCTTTCATATCCCTTTTCTACGTTTCGGTTTATATATCCCGAATCCATTGTAAGATGGTCCCCGGCAATAACTATTACTGTATTTTCGTAAAATGGCTGTTGCTTAATCCACTCAATGAATTCATAAACCTGTTTTGAGGAACAAGACAGAACATTTTCGTACTGTTCTCCATATTCACTGCCGCATTTTTCACATTTGTAACCATCAATATGATGAGTATCAACCGTCAGTGTGGTAAATGCAAATGGTTTTTCGCTTTGTGAGATTTCGGACAGCACCTTTTTAGCATAAGTAAATAAATGCATATCCTCCATTCCCCACCAAACCGCATAATCTTTAGGAACAATTCCGTCACGACGGGCATCATACAAATCTAAAATATCGTCAATTTGATGGTCCGTAAAATATCTATCACGATTGGCGAAAGCGGCATCGGAGCCGAACATAAGCACCTGTTGGTACCCGTTATCCTTTAATATGTTGGTTATGCTTTTAGCCCCTCTTAAAAAGCTTTCATTTCCATAGGTGTTTTCTGCAAAATTTGACGGTATTTTAAGCGGAATGCCTGCAGTTTGAGCCACTAAAGCGCCCATAGTCCAACTTGCTCCGTTAGAGGTTTTGAAACCGCCTACATTTTCATTATTAGAAAAATTCACATTATCCTGTGCCAATGAATAAAGTTCAGGAATAACGTTATATGGCAATGCCCCTCCCTGTTCTTTATCAAAATAAGTAGTTTCCATTGACTCAAGATAAATATAAATCAGATTTTGCTTTTTCTCGGGAAAAATAATCTGTGCCTCGTTTGGTGCTACATATTTTTCTTCGTAAATAAGAGTTTTAGAAGCAGAGCTTATAATATAACTGTCAAGACCCACCTGTACGGCAGCCGAAATCATTAAACTTAGTGATAAAACTACAGCCAAAACCGCCGAAAAGGCTTTATTAAAGGGATATATAGTAATTTTCTTTTTAGAAAATTTTACTTTTAACGGTTTCTTAAGGGCAATAAATAAAAATAGAGAAACTACCAATGAGAGCGACACAGACGGCAAAATGGCATTTATAAAATACGACATAATGAGTCCGCCCTGAACACCGCCAAGTCCGTTAAAGAGTGTATATAAAATCGAGTCAAAGCCCAAATCTCCATAGGTGGTTATATACCAACGTGCAGAGTAAAAACATATGAATGCAATTAAAATTAATATTGATAATAGTATTTTTCCTATTAGTCCGTTCTTTTTAGTTTTCATAAAATTTACACTATAAATAACCTAAAGTTATCCTCCTAATAGACTGTATCTTTTTCTGTCCAATCTTCAAGCACCGAAAACATATCTTTTGCTACTGCCTTTG
This sequence comes from Acutalibacteraceae bacterium, assembly GCA_045592625.1. Classification (GTDB taxonomy): domain Bacteria; phylum Bacillota; class Clostridia; order Oscillospirales; family Acutalibacteraceae; genus SIG607. Next base: position 46,318 of record JAZNVC010000014.1, on the reverse strand, counting down.
CGTCGTTTAAATTATGCTCAAGATAATTTCCGCATTCAATTTTCGATGTACCGGGAACGTCACCGTCAAAATTCATTATATACTCAAAAGAAGCTTTAACAAGGCTAATTGCCTTAGAAGTTGAAATATTATCTCGAAGCAGCAAGTAAAAACCGGTACGGCAACCCATAGGTCCCACGTAAATTACACTGTCTTTATACTCAGTATTTCGCATATAGGTAGCAAACAAATGCTCAAATGTATGCATAGCCGCATTTTCAAGATAATCGCCACCATTTGGTTTTTTCATACGGATATCATAGGTAACTACATCTCCATCAATGCGGGAAATATACATTCCTTTGGTAAGTTTATTGTGATCAACAGTAAAACTTGCAATTCTTTCCATAAATATACCTCAAATTATTCAAACATAGGAGTTGAAAGATATCTGTCCCCAGTATCAGGAAGCAAAACCACTATTTTTTTGCCTTTATATTCGGTTTTTTTTGCAAGTTGCAAAGCAGCACACATAGCTGCACCGGATGAAATTCCTACAAGTATTCCCTTTTCCCGAGCAAGTAATCTGGAAGCGGTATAAGCTTCATCACCCTTAACAGTAATGATTTTATCAATCAGGCTAACGTCAAGAAGTTCAGGAATGAAATTGGCACCTATTCCCTGAATGGAATGAGGTCCTGAAACACCTTTTGAAATAAGCGGTGAATCATAAGGTTCAACAGCAACTATTTCAACATTACTGTTTTTTTCTTTTAAATATCTTGCCGTACCTGTAAGGGTTCCACCAGTTCCCACTCCTGAAACGAAAACATCAACAAGTCCGTCTGTATCGTTATAAATTTCGGGACCGGTAGTCTCGTAATGAGCAAAGGCATTAGCTTCATTATAAAACTGTCCCGCTATAAAGCTATTCTTGGTATTTAAAGCTATTTCTTCTGCTTTTTTTACAGCACCTGACATACCCAGAGCACCGTCTGTTAAAACAATTTCGGCACCATAAGCAGCCAGAAGTTTTCTTCTTTCTATGCTCATGGTTTCAGGCATTGTAAGAATTACTTTATATCCACGAACTGCCGCAACGGCGGCAAGTCCAATTCCCGTATTACCGCTTGTAGGTTCAATAATAACCGAACCCTTTTTCAAAAGCCCTTTTTTCTCTGCATCATTTATCATATAAAGAGCCGCTCTGTCTTTAACGCTACCGGCAGGGTTAAGATATTCGAGTTTAGCATAAAGGTTATCTTCTACTTTAATTAAAGGGGTATTTCCGATAATCTTAGTTATATCATCATAAATTTTCAAATTAATCCCTCATTTCACTATAATTTTAATTTAACAAATCTATTCTGTCAATATTTCAGATAATGGAAACAGCTTCATATCCGAAAAGCACTGTTTGTTTATATCGCATATATTTTAATTATATCTCCATACTACCTATCGGTCAACTTATTTTTTTGTTGAAATATCCTGTTTAATATAGTAAAATATAGGCGGAGTGATGTTATGAAAGAAGAATTTACACGCACCGAGGCAATTATAGGTAGCGATGCATTAAATAAACTTAAAAATGCAAAAATTGCCATATTCGGTGTTGGTGGTGTTGGCGGTCACGCAGCAGAAGCACTGGTAAGAGTGGGCGTAGGTCAGATTGACCTTATAGATTTTGATACTGTGTCTATTTCTAATATTAACAGACAAATCGTAGCCTTGCACAGTACTATCGGCAAAATGAAGGTTGATGTGCTTAAAGAACGTTTTTCAGACATCAACACAGACGCTATAATTAATACTTTTCCGATTTTTTATAATAAGGACACACAGAATTTAATAAATCTCTCACAATATGATTATATTATAGATGCTATTGACTCGGTTTCGGCGAAAGTCAATCTTATTAAAAATGCTTATGAAAACAATATTCCCATAATCAGTTCAATGGGTACAGGAAATAAACTTGATGCAACAGCATTTAAAGTTGCCGATGTTTTTAAAACAAAAATTTGTCCGCTTGCAAAGGTTATGAGATATGAACTTAAAAAAGTCGGAATAAAAGAGCTTAAATGTGTTTATTCCGAAGAACTTCCTGTTATTAAAGCAACACCTCCGGGAAGTATGCCGTATGTTCCAGCAGTTGCAGGTCTTATTTTAGCAGGTGAAGTAATTAAAGATATTATTAGATAGCAAAACAGGAGTCAAACGACTCCTGTTTTAAACATTATAATATCACACTCATTTTTCTGTGAATTTTTATACAGTCTTTTTTAACCTTACAGTTGTATGCTAAAACATTTACTCCAGCTGCCTTTGCTTCATTAAGAGCAACGGCAAATTCATTGTGCATTTCACTGTTTGGAGAAAATTTAAATACATTTTCCATTTGAATTACAAAGAAAACGTAGGCTTCATACCCTTGTTTTTTTGCTTTTATAAGCTCTCTTAAATGTTTTACTCCTCTATCAGTGGGTGCATCAGGAAATAGTGCAAGACCATCCTTTTCGAGAGTTACGCCTTTTACTTCAATAAAAGCTTTTCTGTTCCCATCAATAACAAAAATATCGAATCTGGAATTTTCAAAGGTGACTTCCCTTTTAATAATTGCATTTTTTGAAAACAATTCACTGTTTTGAAGAAACTCACAAACAACGAAATTCGGAATTTGAGAATCCATATTAATAAGAAGTGTTTCACTGTTTACAGTTATTTTTTCTACTGCTATAAGGTCAAATGCTGTCTTTCTTAATGGGTTATCACTACGTGAAAGATAAACAGTTGCACCTTTTATAAGTAATTCTTTACATCTTCCCGTGTTTTTTACATGAATAGTTTCTTCTTTTCCATTAATATTAACTTTTGCAATAAATCTGTTTGGTCGGCTGATAAAAATGCCTTTAACTACGTTTTCATATTTCATATTTTAACTATACCACACAAATAAATATTTATCAACAAAAAACTCTGTGCTATTCACACAGAGTTTTAGTTATTTCCTCGCAATCTTTAAGTACCAAATCCGGCTTATCGAAGCTGTTTTTAAGTATTTCCTGTGTTGTTTCACCGCTCATTACCAGAACACTTAAAACACCGGCATTAAGTCCGCATTTTACATCTGTATAAATACTGTCACCTATAACAGCCGTTTGCTCTTTGGTGTATCCCGTTCTATCTATTGCAAGAAAAGGCATTATTGGTTGGGGTTTTCCTACCAATTCAGGTCTTCTGCCTGTGCAATTATATATCATATCGCAAAAACTTCCGCAATCGGGAACACTGCCGAATTCTGTAGGACAAACAATATTGAGATTGGTTGCAACATATTTAACATTTTCTTTAGTTAAAAGTATTTCACATACATCGTGAAGCTTTTTGAAGGTGAGTTCGGTATCATTACCCATAACTATAAGGGTAGTGTCATCAACACTTTCGGTTAAAACAAATCCTTCTTTAACGAATTCCTCTTTTAAAGACTGGGTTCCGCACACATATATTGTCTCATTAGGATACTTATTCTTAAGATAGTAGACAGTAGCCTGAGAAGAAGTAATAAATTCATCTTCTGTTGCCCGAATTCCAAAACCATTTAATTTTTTAATATAATCTTTAACACTTTTGGAAGAATTGTTAGTCATATACATATACATGCAACCGTTATTTTTATAGTGCTGAGTAATTCTTTCGTAAATGGATAAAGTTGATTACCAAGATAAAGAGTTCCGTCCATATCGAATAGATATAGCTTTATATTTTTAAGTCTCTGCATTATATATTTCCTCAGCCTTATTAAAAATTATATTTATTTCATCATTATCAGTTTTTATTTTACTAAGTTTTGGAAGACCCCAAACATCAAATAGTCGCGGTCCTATCCAGTAGGAGTGGGGCGTGTATTTAAAAATACCCTCAATTGTGGAAAGACACGCCTTATTAGGCTTCATAAAAATTATCTTCATAGGATATTTAATAAGTGCAAAAATCATTTTTGGATAATGATTTGTGATGCCTGTAAAGGTTATACCCGGATGTACTATACTCAGTAACTCTTGTTCTTCGCTAAACAGTTTATATAGCGAAAACATAAGATAGCGCTTTGCGTTTCCGTAAACCAGACTTGCTTTTTTGCGGTTTCTGAAATCAAAATCATTTATATTGCTTTTACTGTATCTGTGTGCAATACTGCCGGTAGCAATAATTCTGCCATTGTTTTCTCTGATTTTGGGAGTAAGTTTTTTTATCATATAATAAGGAGAAACAAAGTTTATATGAAACACATTATCATAACCGTTTTCGGTTATGTACCGAGGAATGCTGTACGCCCCGGCATTATGTATAAAATAATCAATATTCATATTTAAAAGTTTATCAGTTGCAGTTTTCACACTGTTCATATCAGACATATCAGCAGTAATATGGAAAATTTGAGCAGAATGAAACTCCTTTAATAAACTCTCCTTTAAAGCCAATGATTTAGCTTTATTTCTATCTACGAGAATTAAATTTGCACCAAGTTTTAAAAGTTGACTGCAAAGGAGCATACCTATACCGCCTGTAGCACCGGTTATTGCAACCGTTTTTCCTTTAATATCCATAAAAACGCACCTAAAGAAGTTCAGACCTTAGTTGTTCTGCCGATTTTATAGATAAATAAGAAGGAGCTATATCAAATACTGTTTTGCAACCAAAAGAATTTTCCAAAGATAATTTATAAATTGCACGTGCATACGCAACAATTACACTTGCTGTGAATTCAGGATTAGAATCAAGTTTTAGGCTATATTCAATAATATGATTATTTTCATTATCAAAGCCCGTTTTACCGCTTCTGATAACAAAGCCGCCATGAGCAATACCGCTATGTTTAAGCTTCATTTCTTCTGCACTTATAAAATGAACAATAGTATCATAATCGGCAAAATAGTTGGGCATAGTTTTGATTTCATTTTCTATTTTTGCTTTATCAGCATCATCCTCAGCAACAACAAAGCATTCTCTTAAATGCTTATCTCTTGTAGCGAAATCGGGATTTGCACCACTTCTTACAAGAGTTAACGCTTCCTCCTTAGGAATTGTATATTGCCGTGCATCTATTACACCGTCTATTCTTCTTATGGCATCGGAATGACCCTGGCTAACACCTTTCCCCCAAAACGTGTAATCCTTTCCGTTTGGAAGTACACACTCGGCATAAAGACGGTTAAGAGAAAACATACCCGGATCCCATCCCGCAGAAATAAGTGCGGTTTTTCGACCCATTTTTGCGGCCGTGTCAACATTTTCAAAATGATTGGGGATTTTGGCATGTGTATCAAAGCTGTCCACAACATTAAAAATTTGTGCAAGATTTGGCGTTTGTTCAGGAAGGTCGGTAGCGCTGCCCCCACAAAGTATCATTACATCAATCTTTTCTTTCCAATCTTCCACATTGCTCACATGAATAATAGGAACATTTTCGGTTCTAATTTTAAGATTTTCGGGATTGCGTCTTGTAAAAACTGCTACAAGGTCCATATCGGCATTGTTTCTTATTGCCGCTTCGATACCTCTGCCAAGATTTCCATATCCGAAAATACCAACTTTAATCATAAATATAACTCCTATCTTATTAAATAAATTATAACGATTCAACTAGAAATCAGGAATAAGTTCAGTTGTTGCACTGTTTCGTTCCTGAAAATAGACATTTTTAAGATTTTTACCCATTACGTAATCAATAACTTTTTCATATTCACGATTAGTTATTTTTCTGTTAATTTCGGGAAATTCATTTGCCCTCGCTAAAGGTACGTACTGCGACATTACACTTAAAACGGCATCTCTAGTATTATCGCAAAACCAGTCGATTACCTTTATCGCTTCTTTAGTAGCAAGAGGCAAAACAAGATGCCTGACTATCAAACCTTTTTGCATTAAACCATCATTATCAAAACGAGGTTTTCCTGTTAGTGAGTATGCGGTTTTTATTGCTTTTTCTGCGTTTTCAAAATAATTAGCAGCACCGCTGTACTTTAAAGATTTTTCAGCACTTACATATTTTAAATCCATTAAGTAAATATCAAAAATATTTTCGCCGATTACAGTATAATCATCATAGCCCGAACTGTTATATACAAGCGGAATTTTAGGGCGATAAACACTTAATGCTTCTTTAATTGCCCAAAAAAAATGAGTGGGATTAACAAGATTAATATTATGAGCGCCCATATCTTCCAGTTCTTTAAATATCCGAGCAAGTCGCTCCGGTGTTATCCTTTCGCCTTTTCTTTTATGACTTATTTCTTCATTTTGACAAAAAACACAGTTAAGACAGCAGGAAGAAAAGAAAACCGTACCGCTTCCCCTAGTTCCGCTTATTGAAGGTTCTTCGCCGAAGTGCAGCATATACCGTGCCACAACAGGATAAATCGGCATTCCGCAATAGCCGTTTCCGATAAGTTCGGTTCTTTGGGCGTTACACTTTCTCGGACACGCGTTGCACAGCATTTTCATCCTTCTTTTCAACCGCTTTCGGTTCAATAATTTTCTTTTTAACTATAAGATCATCAAAGGTCTTTTTAAAAGACACTCTGCCTATAAACATCCTTTTACATTCACTGCATCTGAAATTTGCAGAAAACCAACCGTTTCTGTACTTCCAGCCTGTAACACATTTAGCAGTATTAAGACATTTATCACAGGTAAAAAAAAGATGCTCCGGTTTAATTTTATCGTCTTTAATATTAGAAAGAGTATAGGACTTAAATGATAAACGTCTGAAAAATTCAGGATTAGCCGCATCTTTTATATATGTCTGCATTTTATCGCTGTTATAAAACCGTTTTAACAGTGCAACAGATAAAAGGCAATCATCCTTTGCGTTATGAAGTTCCAGCCCTTCTGACGATATTCCCAGTTGCTCAGCAGCATTTGATAAAGATATTTGAGATTTTAATTCAAAGCCTATTCTTCTCATTTCATTTTGAACGTAGCTTTGCAAATCTGCATACTTTTCAATATGAAAACGAGTTGCGGTCGTAAGCAAATATTTACAATTTTCAATAATGGTATAAAGGTCGCTTGTACTCCACGTCATAGTAAGAGTATCTTTGCCCGCCCACTTATTATACAAATCAACGGCAGCGGTAAGAGGTACCCCTTTTCTCATTTCATCACTTGTAATGCCGGTAAGTTCAACAAATCGGCGGGTAAGTTTTTTAGAAAGAGCACTTTTAACAGTAACGGAAAATGTATCAATAATATTACATTGTCTGTCTAATTTAACTGCACCTATCTGTATAATCTGATTGATAAATTTTTGATTTTTAACGCTATATGCACTATCCCATTCTAGATCAAGAATTATAATATTCATTATTTCTTATTTCTCGATTCTGCCTTCATACGTAGTTCTTTATTAAGAATTCGTTTACGAAGTCTGATATTTTTAGGAGTAATTTCTACAAGTTCATCTGTTTTAATAAATTCAAGGGACTGTTCAAGGCTTAATACGGAATGAGGAACAAGTCTTAATGCATCGTCGCTTCCTGCAGCACGGGTGTTAGTAAGTTGCTTTTTCTTACAAACATTGCATACTATATCTTCATTCTTTGGATTTTCGCCAACAATCATACCCTCATAAACAGGTACGCCGGGGCCTATAAAGAGTCTTCCTCGGCTTTGAGTATTAAATAACCCATATCCTGTAGATTCACCGTCTTCGTGAACTATAATTGAACCGGTATTTCTATGTTCAATTTCACCTCTAAAAGGCTCATAGCTTGAAAAAACGTGGCTCATAATTCCGTTACCGTTAGTATCGGTCATAAACTGACTTCTATAGCCAAGAAGTCCGCGCGACGGAATTAAGAATTCAAGATGGGAAGAACCGCCTTCACGGGTACCCATATTCTTTATTTCAGCTTTTCTGGTGCCAAGTCTTTCCATGACGGCACCCACATATTCTTCGGGTACCTCTATCATAAGAAGCTCAATGGGTTCTAATAGAACTCCGTCTTGTTGCTTATATATAACTTCTGGCGGAGACACCTGGAATTCATATCCTTGTCTTCTCATAGTTTCTATAAGAATAGAAAGATGAAGTTCTCCGCGTCCCGATACCTTAAAGGTATCTGCGGAATCGGTTTCCTCTACTCTTAAACTTACGTTGGTTTCTACTTCTTTAAAAAGGCGGTCGCGAAGATTACGAGAGGTAACGAATTTTCCGTCTTTTCCGGCAAAAGGAGAATTATTTACCATAAAGTTCATAGATAGAGTTGGCTCATCTATTTTTACAAAAGGAAGTGGCTCAACGTTAGAAGGGTCACAAGCTGTTTCTCCTATATTAAGGTCATTTACACCTGCAACCTGAATCAAATCTCCAACCTTAGCACTATCGCTTTCAACACGGCGAAGTCCTTCTATCATAAAGAGTTTTGCAATACGTGTTGTAGTGGTAGTTCCGTCACGGTGCGAAAGAACGACTGTATCACCGCTTTTTACCGTTCCGCGCTCTACTCTGCCCACACCTATTCTACCAAGATACTCATCATATTCTATATTGGAAAAAAGTATCTGTAAGGGTTTATCTATTTCACCCTCAGGTGCATCAATTTCTTTAACAATAGTGTCAAACAACGGCTGTAAATCTGTACCCGGTGTTTCATCAAAAGAAGCATAACCGTCTCTGCCCGAAGCATAAACTACGGGAAATTCTATTTGGTCATCATCTGCACCCAGTTCAATAAATAAATCAAGTACTTCATCGACAACCTCAGCAGGACGTGCCATAGGTCTGTCAATTTTGTTTACAACAACGATAGCCTTTTTGCCCAGTGCCAATGCTTTTTTCAGAACAAAGCGGGTTTGCGGCATACAGCCTTCAAAAGCATCAACCAAAAGTACAACACCGTCAACCATCATAAGAATGCGCTCTACCTCACCTCCGAAATCAGCGTGTCCGGGGGTGTCAACGATATTTATTTTAATATCCTTATAATAAACACTGGTTATTTTAGAGAGAATGGTAATACCTCTTTCTTTTTCGAGGTCTCCTGAATCCATTACTCTCTCATCTACAACTTCGTTACTTCTAAAGGTACCGCTCTGTTTTAAAAGTTGGTCAACAAGTGTGGTTTTACCGTGGTCAACGTGAGCAATTATAGCCACATTACGTAAATTTTCTATTTTTGCCATTTTAAGACTTCTTTCTTAGGGTTAGTTAACTAAATTATTATAACATAAATATGAAATATGTCAAACCATATTAACGGCTTTTCCGCTTATAAATGCCTCAATATTTGAGGTTACTACACCCATAAGTCTTTTTCTGGTTTCAAGCCCTGCCCACGCTATATGGGGAGTTATTATACAGTTTTCAATATTAAGGAGAGGACAATCTTTATCCATAGGTTCATTAGTCAGTACGTCAAGTCCTGCACCAAGAAGTTTTCCCGAAACAAGTGCATCTCTTAAAGCAATTTCATCAACAATCCCGCCTCGTGCCGTATTTATAAACACAGCACCATCTTTCATTTTATTAAAGGCATCTTTGTTCATAAGTTTTTCACTTCCTTTATTCAAAGGACAATGAAGTGATACAATATCACTTCTTTTTAAAAGTTCATCAAATGTAACCTGTTCAATTCGTTCATCACTTGATTTACTGCGTTTATAAACAAGAACCTTCATACCAAAAGCAATGGCAATATCTGCAACTCTTGAACCTATACTTCCAAGCCCAACCAAACCTATAGTCTTACCCGAAAGTTCATATAGAGGAATGGGAAAATAAGAGAAAGTACGGCTTTTAACCCAATCCCCTTCTTTAACAGTTTTGTTATAATCGCTTACCCTGCAAAGAAGCTCTAAAATAAAAGCAAAGGTATGCTGTGCAACCGCTTCGGTAGAATATGACGGCACGTTGCACACAACAATGTTATGACTATGTGTATAATCAAGGTCGATATTATTAAAACCTGTAGCAAAAAGTCCTATATATTTTAAATTTTTAGCACCTTTCATAGCCTCAGCCGTAATGGGTGTTTTGTTGCATAAAACTATATCAGCATCCTTTATACGCGATGCTGTTTCTTCGGGAGAGGTTAAATCATATATCTTTACCTCTCCAAATTTATTAAAAACATCAAATGATATATCTCCGCCCGTAACGGTAGAGGCATCAGTAATTACAATTTTCAAAATATCACCCCATAATATCCATTAACTTTAATTTTATAATATAGTTATTATTATGTCAAGAAAAGACAGCATTGCTTTAAAGCTTTGCTGTCTTTTGTTTTAGTTTCCTGTCATTTTTTCTTGTTTTACCTTTTTATCAATTACGTGACGGGAGGCGAGTTCGTTTTTAATATCGCTTACGCTTATTCCCATTTCCACCATCATAACCATTACGTGATACATAAGGTCTGCTACTTCATAAACTGTTTCAGCCTTATCGTTAGCCTTTCCCGCAATAATAACTTCGGTACACTCTTCGCCAACCTTTTTAAGAATTTTATCTATACCTTTCTCAAAAAGATAGGTTGTGTATGAGCCTTCGGGCAGGTTTTTCTTTCTGCCCTCAAGCAAAGCATAAAGACCTTCTGTAGAAAATTCACTAAGCTCCTCGCTCTGCCATACTTCATTAAAGAAACAGGTATCATTACCTGTGTGACAAGCAGGGCCATCTTTTTTAACAACTACAGTTAAGGCGTCTTTATCACAGTCAGCGGTAATAGAAACAATATGCTGGTAATTTCCGCTTGTTTCGCCCTTTAGCCATAACTCCTGACGGGACCGGCTGTAAAAACAAGTAAGACCCTTTTCCATTGAAATTTTAAGGCTTTCTTTATTCATATAGGCTAATGTTAAAACCTTTTTTGTATCAGCATCTACAACAATACAAGGAATAAGACCCTTTTCATCAAATTTAAGTTCATCAATATTAAACATACTCATATCCTCACAATAATACCGTTATTATCTAATTCTTTCTTAAGTTCGCTTATTTTAACTTCACCAAAGTGGAATATAGAAGCCGCAAGTCCTGCATCTACTTGAGGAAGTGTTTTAAAAAGATTTATAAAATGCTGAATATTTCCCGCTCCGCCCGAAGCAATAACAGGAACGTTAACAGCGTTGCACACTTGACTTAACATTTCTAAATCAAAACCGCCTTTAACTCCGTCGGTATCAATAGAATTAACAACTATTTCACCAGCACCGTCAGCCACACCGCGTTTAATCCAGTTAATAGCCTCAATGCCTGTATCCTCTCTGCCACCTTTGGCAAACACGTGAAATTGACCATCTACCCTTTTAATATCAACGGAAAGTACAACACATTGGTCGCCGTACTTTTTAGCCGCTTCACCAATAAGTGACGGGTTTTTAATTGCACCCGAATTAACGCTGACCTTATCAGCACCGCACTTTAAGACTCTGTCAAAATCATCAAGGCTGTTTATGCCACCGCCCACAGTCAAAGGAATAAAAATCTGTGATGCAACCTCTTTTAAAATATCGGAAAAAAGCTGTCTTTCCTCAAAAGAGGCTGTGATATCATAAAAAACAAGTTCGTCAGCACCGTTTTCACTGTAATATTTTGCCAGTTCAACGGGAGAGGAAACATCACTCAGCCCTTTAAAATTAACACCCTTAACTACTCTGCCGTTTTTAACGTCGAGACAAGGAATAATTCTTTTGGTAATCATTTTGCTTTTTCCACCGCTTCATTAAGATTAATTGCTCCCGTATAGTAGGCTTTACCTATTATTGCACCATACACACCCAGTTTGGAAAGATTTTCAATATCTCTCATATCGGTCACACCGCCTGAAGCAATAATATTGACAGAAAGCTCCTTATTTAGTTTTTTGTATAAATCTAAATTAGTGCCTTTCATAGCACCGTCACGGGAAATATCGGTACAAATTATTGTTTTAACACCTATTTCTTGCATTTCTTTACAAAATTGGAAGCCATCAAAATTCGACTTTTCGGTCCAACCCTTAATAGCCACAAAACCGTCCTTGATATCAACGCCTACCGCTATCTTTTCTTTATAGGTTTTTACCGCTTTTAAAAGAAAATTTCTATCATTAACAGCGGCAGTGCCTAATATAACACGGTCAACACCTGCATCAATATAGGTTTTTACTGTTTCAAGACTTCTTATACCGCCGCCGATTTCAATAAATGCATCGGTGATACTTCTGATTTTTTTAACTATATCAATGTTAGGCGTAGTGCCGTCTCTTGCACCCTCAAGGTCAACAAGATGAAGATAATCTGCACCGCATTTTTTAAATTCCAGTGCAACCTCTTCGGGATGTTCGCTATACACCGTCATATTGTTATAATCGCCTTTATAAAGACGAACGGCCTTTGAGCCGTACAAATCTATTGCAGGAAAAATCAACATAAACTATTCTCCGTATTTACAAAATGCCTTTAAAATATTAAGTCCTACTTCACCGCTTTTTTCAGGATGAAACTGACAGCCAAAGATATTATCCTTATTAACGGCGGCAGTTAGTTCTTTCCCATATTCAGCAGTTGCAACAAGGCTTTCATCACAGCCATCAGCATAATAAGAATGGACAAAATAAACACAGTCGCCATTTTTTATATATTTAAAAAGTGGGCTATCTTTCACAAAATGCAGTGCATTCCATCCTATATGCGGTATTTTAAGCGAAGAAGGAATATTACCGTTCATGCCGATTACTTTGCCTTTTAAAAGACCGAGTCCATCGTGTTCCCCATATTCGAAGCTTTTTTCAAAAAGCATTTGCATACCGAGACATATTCCCAATATTGCCTTGCCGCCTGATACTTCTTCTTTAATTACTTTATCAAGACCTAATGTTCTAAGCTTATGGGCGGCATCCTTAAAGGCACCAACGCCAGGCAAAATAAGTTTATCGGCTTTTCTGATTTCATCGGGATTGCCCGTAACAACAATATCAGCACCAAGTGATTTAAATGAAGAACAAAGAGAAAATAAATTTCCTACTCCGTAATCAATAATTACTATCATTAGAGAACTCCTTTTGTAGAAGGAACTTCGTTTGCAAAGCGCTCATCAATTTCTACGGCTTTTCTAAGGGTTCTTGCCAAAGATTTAAATGCACCCTCAATTATGTGGTGAGAATTCTTTCCGTCTCTGCTTATAATATGGAGTGTTATATCTGCATTTCTTACAAAGCTTATAAAAAACTCCTCAACAAGTTCAGTATCAAAGTTGCCAACCTTTTCGGTAGGAATTTCCAATTTATAGGAAAGATAGGGTCTGCCTGAAATATCAACTGCGGTTTCGATTAAAGCCTCGTCCATAGGCAACAGCATAAAACCATAACGGGTTATACCCTTCATATCGCCAAGAGCTTCTTTGAAAGCCTTTCCCAGACAAATACCTAAATCCTCTGCTAAGTGATGGTCGTCAACAAACGTATCTGCCTTTGCAGTAACATTAAGGTCAAAACCCGAATGACGAGCAAATAATGTCAACATATGAGTAAGAAACCCACAAGGAATATTAAGTTCACTGCTTCCCTTTCCATCAAGATTTAAGGACAGTTCTATCTGTGTTTCTGCGGTATCCCTATTAAATTGAGAACATCTCATACCATTTCCTCCTTAATGCGTTTAACGTTTTCGATAAACGCTTCCATTTGATTTAAAGTACCAATAGTAATGCGGTTAAAGTTTTTAATTTTTTCATTTGAAAAATGACGAATAAGTATTTTTCTTTCTTTAAGTTTTTTATAAAGAGTTTCGCCATCTATCCAGTCACACTCAGCAAAAATAAAGTTAGCTTTGGAATCGGTAACATAAAACCCAAGTTTCTTAAGCTGGTTTACAGTATATTTTCGGTTTTCAATAATGGTTTTACAACACTCTATATAATAATCATTATCATCAATAGCAGCCTTTCCTGCGAGAAGTGTCAGGCGGTTGATATTATATGGATTTGTTGAATATTTAATAAGTTCTAAATCCTTAATGATTTCGCTGTTACCGATAGCAAAACCGAGCCTTGCCCCAGCCAAACAACGAGATTTTGAAAAGGTCATACAAACAAGAAGATTATCGTATTTTGATACAAGTTTTACAGCACTCTCTCCGCCAAAATCAACGTATGCTTCATCAATAAGCACTATGTTATCCTTATTGCTTTTTAATATTTCTTCTATTTCTTCAAGATTTAAGGTAAGACCTGTAGGGGCATTGGGATTAGCAATTACTATAAATTTATTCTTATTTAAATAGTCTTTATAATCTATGCTAAAATCGTCTTTCAAAGGTATCTGTTCTGATTTTATTCCATAAAGTTCAGCAAAAACTTTATAAAATCCGTAACTGATTTCAGGAAATACCGCTTCCCCTTTTTCACCTGAAAACGCCATAAAAGAAAAATTTAAAATATCGTCACTACCGTTAGCAACGTAAACATTTTCACTTTCAACGCCATATAAAGAAGCAATGGATTTTTTCAGCTTATCGGCAGTGGGGTCGGAATATAGTCTTAAATTTTTAACCTCTTCACAGTTAATAGCATTTATAACGCTTTCAGACGGAGGGAAAGGAGATTCATTTGTATTAAGCTTAATATATTCTCCATCATTTGGCTGTTCACCCGGAACATAAGCCTCAAGCGTCGAATAACAGTTTTTAAGATATTTACTCATTATTATTCTCCGTACGAATTATTGCACTTTTTGCGTGAGCGGTAAGCCCTTCTTTTTCAGCAAAATAAGCAACGTCTTCTGCAACTTTGCTAAGTGCATCTTTGGTGTAGTATGTGTACTGCGTTTTTTTAACGAAATCATCTACTGAAAGAGGACTTGAAAATTTGGCCGTACCGCTTGTCGGAAGTGTGTGGTTAGGTCCTGCAAAATAGTCACCTAATGCTTCGGGACAGTATTTACCCATAAAAATGCTTCCGGCATGACGAACGGAATCGAGATAATCAAAGGGGTTATCTACACAAAGTTCCAAATGTTCCGGTGCGATTTCATTAGCAATTTCAATTGCAGTGTTAAGATCTTTTACTACTATGATTTTGCCGTTTGCATCGATAGAAGTTCTTGCTATTTCGCTTCTTGGTAAAAGCGGAATCTGTTTTTCAAGTTCATCGCTTACCTTTAATGCAAACTCATCACTATCGGTAACCAACACAGCACTTGCCATTTTATCGTGTTCTGCCTGTGAAAGTAGGTCAGCCGCAACATAAGAGGGATATGAAGTATTATCAGAAACCACTAAAATTTCGCTTGGACCTGCAATCATATCTATTGAGACAGTTCCGTATACCTGTTTCTTTGCTTCAGCAACAAAGGCGTTACCGGGACCGACAATTTTATCCACCTTTGGAATAGTCTGAGTTCCATATGTTAGTGCCGCAATAGCCTGTGCACCGCCAACCTTGAATATTCTGTCAACACCGGCAACAATGGCGGCAACAAGAATTACAGGGTTAACTTTACCATTAGCCATTGGAGGAGTTGTAATGCAAACCTCTTTTACCCCGGCTATTTTAGCAGGAATACTGTCCATAAGAACTGTGGAAGGATATGCGGCTGTACCGCCAGGAACATAAAGACCGGCTCTGTCAACAGGAATAACCTTTTGTCCTATAACCACACCGGGAGTATCATTAATGATAAAGCTGTTACGAACCTGTCTTGAATGAAAGCTTCGTATATTTTCCGCAGCTTTTTTGAGGATTTCTATAAAACGGGAATCAACTAATGACATTGCCTCTTTTTTTTCTTCCTCGTTTACTTCAAGACTGCTAAGCTTTGCCTTATCAAATTTTTCGCAATACTTAAATAAAGCTGCATCACCGTTTTCTTTTACATCCGCTATAATTTCGCTAACGATACCTGAAACGTCGGTTGTTGCAGTACCCCTATTAAAAATTTCCTCTAAGGATACTTCACCATATTTTAGAATCTTTATCATTTCAATCACTCACTTGTTTACTAAGACCGCATCTTACGGCCTCAATAGTTTCTTTTTTAAACTGATAGGAAGACTTATTTGCTATAAGTCGTGCACTTATGGGAATTATTGTTTCAAAGGGAATTAAATCATTCTCCAAAAGTGTTTTCCCTGTTTCTACAATATCCACAATTACATCTGAAAGTCCTAGAATAGGTGCGATTTCAATAGAACCGTTAAGATGGATTATATCTATATCCCGACATTTTTCAGCATAATACTTTGCGGCTATATTTGAAAATTTTGTAGCAACCCTTAAAGTTCTGTCGGTATTATCTCTAAAATCCTTTTTAGCGGCAACTGCCATTCGGCATTTACCTATTTTAAGGTCAAGCAGTTCAAAAACATCGGGACTATATTCAAGGAGAATGTCTTTTCCCGCAACACCGATATCTGCGGCACCTCTTTCAACGTAAATAGCAACGTCAGAAGGCTTCACCCAAAAATATCTTACACCGACTTCCTCGTTTTCAAAAATAAGCTTTCGGTTGTTTTCTTTTATTGAAGGACAAGGAAAGCCTGCCTTTTCAAACATATCATAAACTTTTTCACCAAGTCTTCCCTTAGGAAGAGCAACGTTAATTATTTTCACAAACGGTCACCAATTCCTTTCCGAAAAGCTTAACAACCCTTTTATAACGGATATTATCGGGAATATTTTTACATACTCTAACGGTTTGTCCGTTTTCGGAAAGTTCCTTAACAGCATCAAAAACCGCGTCAATCGAATCGTTTTCCAACAGTACTACGTCAACGTCAAATTCATTTTCGCTTTCTTTAAAACGTTCAAGAGCATCTAGATAAACTGCAAAGCCTATAGCCGAGCTTGTTCTGCCCATTTTTTTCATAAGCTTATCATACTGGCCGCCCGAACATACACTTTCGGGAATGCCATTAATATAGCCTTTGAAAACAATACCGCTATAGTATTTCATACCGTCTACACTGGAAAAATCTATAATGGTTTTATCTTCAAACCCTCTGCTTTTAATTACCTTAAGTATTTTTATAAATTCATCAAAAGATTTTTTGGTTTCTTCTCCCATCTCGATTGCTGAAAATACTTCGACCGCCCTATCATATGATGAAAAAGATAAAGTGAAGATATTAAGAGCTTCAAAGATTTTTTTATTATATCCTGAATTTTCGCAAAAGACAGCTAAATCGTCGGAATTTTTCGAGCAAATAAGATTGATAATGGTTTCTTTTTTACTGTCCTCTATCTTCAAATCATCAAGCACATTTTTAAGAAGACCGATGTGGGAAAGCGAAAGTACATAATCGCTATCAATAATCTGAAGACTGAGTATTGCAAGAAGCAAAACCTCGCAAATGTCATAAAGACCGATATCGCCTATACACTCAAGACCGGTCTGCATTATTTCTTTATAATTATGTGAGTTTCCGGATACTCTGTAAACCTTTTCATCATAATAAACCTTTTGAACCTGTCCTTCTACATCTTTACAGTTATTTATTATAGAAAGTGTGACATCAGGCTTTAAGGCTAATAACCTACCCCGTGTATCCGTAAAGGTGATTACGCTGTCGGAAATAAGAAAATCTTTATTTTTAACATATAAATCATATTCTTCAAATTTGCTCATCTTATATCTACAGTAACCGTAATCCTTATATAACGAACGAAGTTTGAAAACAGATTCTTCATCATACTTAAGTAATGCATTATCAATAATCATTATAAGTATTATCCTCCTAAAAAGATTTTACTTCATCAGTCTATCACTTCAGTGCGGTGAAGTCAAGACTTTTTTCACTTATTTTCTACTTTTTTCAATTTTTTAACCTGCGAGCAAGAACTCGCAGGTTAAAAACACATCATTTTGTTTTATTTATTTCTTTAATGTCGTAAGGGGTAGTTTGATATACAAAATAATTAAGCCAGTTAGAATAAAGCAAATGAGCATGAGAACGCCATTTTACATTTGGAACATTTTTAGGGTCATCATCGGGATAATAATTTTCAGGAACATCAATAGCATCTCCCCTATCCAAATCTCTCATATATTCATCGTTTAAGGTATTAGCGTCATATTCGGAATGTCCTGTTATAAATACCTGTTTACCATTTTCTGTAAGCAAGGCATAAATTCCTGCTTTTTCAGAAGATGCAACGATTTTTAATTCCTTTACCTTTTCTATATCCTCTCTTTTTATAGTTGTATGACGAGAATGAGGAACAAAGAAAGTATCGTCAAATCCTCTTAATAACATTGAGTTTTTATAATCTGCGGTATGCTCAAAAACACCGAACAATTTACTGTCCAAAGGATATTTTTTTATACCATAATGATAATAGAGACCTGCCTGTGCACCCCAACAGATATGAAATGTAGAATGAACATGAGTTTTTGTCCACTCCATTATCTGACAAAGCTCATCCCAATATTCAACCTCTTCAAACTCCATTTTTTCCACAGGAGCACCTGTAATAATCATTCCGTCAAAGGTTTGATCTTTAACATCTTCAAAGGTTTTATAAAAAGCAAGAAGATGTTCACTGGAAGTATTTTTTGAATGATAAGTGCTTGTATGAATAAGCTCTAACTCTACCTGCAAAGGAGTATTACCGAGAAGTCTTGATAACTGTGTTTCGGTAGCAATTTTATTGGGCATTAAGTTAAGCAATAAAATCCTTAAAGGACGAATATCCTGAGTAACTGCACGCTGTTCAGACATTACGAAAATATTCTCATTAAGTAATGTCTTTACTGCGGGTAGATCATTTGGGATTCTTATTGGCATATTATGTCAACTCTCTTTTTATTAAATATTGTCTAATGCGTTTTTAATATCGTTGATAAGGTCTTCGCTGCTTTCAAGTCCGCAAGAAAAACGCACCAAATCAGGAAGTACACCTGCTGCAATAAGTTCATCATCATTCATCTGTCGGTGTGTTGCACTTGCAGGATGCAAACAGCAGCTTCTTGCATCGGCAACATGGGTTTCAATAGCGGCAATTTTAAGTCCTGCCATAAATTTCTCGGCAGCTTTTCTACCGCCTTTTACACCAAAACTTACAACACCGCAAGTTCCCTTGGGCATATATTTCTTAACAAGATCGAAGTCAGGAGCCCCTTCAAGTCCGGGATAAATAACCCAAGAAATTCTATCGTCATTCTGTAAAAACTTAGCAACGGCAAGTCCGTTTTCACAATGTCTCTGCATTCTTACGTGAAGACTCTCAAGTCCTAAATTAACCAGATAAGCATTCTGCGGAGACTGAATAGAACCTAAATCTCTCATAAGCTGAGCGGTGGCCTTAGTGATATATGCACCCTCAAGTCCGAAACGTTCAGTATAAGTAACACCGTGATAACTGTCATCGGGAGTGCAAAGTCCTGGGAATTTTTCGGGATATTTAGTCCAGTCAAATTTACCGGAATCAACAATACATCCCCCTACACCGCTTCCGTGTCCATCCATATATTTAGTTGTAGAATGGGTAACAATATCTGCACCCCATTCAAACGGACGGCAATTTACAGGGGTTGCGAAGGTGTTATCAATAATAAGCGGCACACCGTTTTTATGAGCAACACGGGCAAATTTTTCGATATCAAGAACCTTTAAGGCAGGATTTGCAATAGTCTCACCGAAAACTGCTTTTGTATTATCCTTAAATTCTTTCTGCAAGTCCTCTTCATTTATATCAGGAGAAACAAAGGTGAATTCAATACCCATCCTCTTCATAGTAACAGCGAAAAGATTGTATGTTCCTCCGTAAATAGCAGAAGAAGCAATTACGTGATCTCCTGCCGATGCAATATTAAATATACTGTAAAAACTTGCCGCCTGTCCCGAGGAAGTAAGCATTGCAGCTGTACCGCCTTCAAGTTCGCAAATTTTAGCAGCTACTGTATCGTTTGTCGGATTTTGTAAGCGTGAATAGAAATATCCCGACGCTTCAAGGTCAAAAAGCTTACCCATCTCACTGGAAGATTCATATTTAAAGGTAGTGCTCTGAATAATGGGAACCTGTCTGGGTTCTCCATTTCCCGGACGGTAACCACCTTGAACGCATTTCGTATCTATATTAAAATTATTCATTATATTTTCCTCCCTATAGTAAATAATAAGAATATATCATTATAATTATACACCGATATTCTTATCAGTCAAGTAAAATAAAACAACTATTTTAACAAAAATATGTGATAATTCAACAAAAATTGCATATTTTGATATTTTTTTGTTGCAATACACAACAGGTTGTGGTATTATACTATCAGAGATTGGGTGCTGACGGGTATGTGAATTAACACAGTGCATTCGATCAATGGTTTTATGCCGTCCGTCTGGGTAGTTAAGAATTTCTTAGCTACTTATTTTTATGCTCAAAACACTGTCGAATTTTTAACAATTATCCCTTATTGGAGGAATTTATATGACTAATAACGCATGGTATGGATTTAATGAAGGTAAATGGATGCAATCTGTTGACGTTCGCGATTTTATTCAAACAAACTATCATCCTTACGAGGATGACGGTTCATTCCTTTGCGGTCCTACAAAACGCACCTGCGACTTGATGGAAAAGTTTAAAGTGCTCCAGAAAAAAGAACAGGAAAACGGCGGTGTATTGGATATTGACGTTGACACCGTTTCTTCCCTTTGCTCATATGCTCCCGGCTATCTTGATAAGGATAATGAGATTATTGTTGGCTTTCAAACCGACGAGCCTTTAAAAAGAGGCGTAAATCCTTTTGGCGGAATCCGTATGGCCCGTACCTCCTGCGAAGCATATGGTTATAAACTTTCCGACAATGTTGAAAATGCATTCAAATTCCGTACAACTCATAATGACGGTGTTTTCAGAGTATATACCGATGAGATGAAGGCTGCCCGTCACTGTGCTCTTCTTACAGGTCTTCCTGACGCTTACGGCAGAGGCAGAATAATCGGCGACTACAGACGTATTGCACTTTACGGAATTGATTTTCTTATTGAAGAAAAGAAAAAAGACAAAGCTGAGTTAGGCAAAAATATTATGTGTGCCGACAATATTCGTCTTCTTGAAGAGGTTGCTCAGCAGATTAACTTCTTAAATCTTACAAAACAAATGGCGAAAATGTACGGATATGATATTTCGCTACCTGCAAATAATACAAAAGAGGCTGTTCAATGGACATACTTCGGATATCTTGCTGCTAACAAGGAACAGAATGGTGCCGCTATGTCATTTGGAAGAACCAGCACCTTCTTTGATATTTATATTGAGCGTGACCTAAAAAACGGTACATTAACCGAGTCAGAAGCTCAGGAAATTATCGATGACCTGGTAATTAAGCTTCGTATGGCAAGGCATTTGCGCACTCCTGAATATAACGAACTTTTCGGTGGAGATCCTATGTGGATTACCGAGAGTATCGGTGGTATGGGCGAAGATAACCGCACTCTTGTTACCAAAACCTCTTTCCGTATCCTCAATACACTTCGTAACTTAGGCCCTGCTCCCGAACCGAATCTTACGGTATTATGGAGCGAACGCCTCCCCGAAGCATTTAAAGCTTACTGTGCCGAAATTTCCATTGATACCGATTCTATACAATACGAAAACGACGATATTATGCGCCCCACATATGGTGATGACTACGCGATAGCCTGCTGTGTTTCTGCTATGATGGTAGGTAAACAAATGCAATTCTTTGGTGCAAGAACCAATCTTGCAAAGTTGTTGCTACTTGCTATAAACGGCGGTACAGATAATGTTTTCGGTACAAAACTTGGTCCGCAGATGGGTGCAATCGAAGATGATGTTTTAGACTATGATGTGGTAATGAAACGCTTCCATATTTATCTTGAGTGGCTTGCCGCACTTTACGTTAATACAATGAATTGCATACACTATATGCACGATAAATATGCATACGAAAAGAGCCAAATGGCACTTCACGATACAAAAGTTGAAAGACTTATGGCTTTCGGTGTTGCAGGACTTTCTGTTGCAGCAGACTCACTTTCTGCCATTAAGTATGCAACGGTTAAACCCATAAGAGATGAAAACGGACTTATTGTTGACTTCATCACCGAAGGCGACTTCCCCAAATTTGGTAACGACGATGATAGAGTAGATATGATTGCACACGATTTGCTTCATGATGTTTCTGAGGAACTCAAGAAGACTCCCACATACAGAAATGCCGTTCACACCCTTTCCGCACTAACGATTACTTCCAACGTTATGTACGGTAAAAAGACAGGCAGTACCCCTGACGGCAGAAAAGCCGGTGAACCTTTTGCACCCGGTGCAAATCCTATGCATAATCGCGAAGAAAACGGTGCTATAGCATCCCTTAACTCAGTATCTAAGCTTTCATATCTTGATGCCAGAGACGGTATTTCCAATACTTTCTCAATAGTGCCCGATGCTTTAGGCAAAACCAAGCAAGAACAAATAGATAATCTTGTTACAATAATGGGAGGTTACTTCGGAAACTGTGCTCATCATCTTAATGTTAACGTTATGAATAGAGAACTTCTTATGAAGGCTTATGAAAATCCTGAGGATTATCCCAATCTTACCATACGTGTTTCGGGATACGCCGTTAACTTCTGTAAACTTTCACGGGAACAACAAAGCGAAGTTATCTCCCGTACATTCCACGAATCTTTCTGATATGAACAACCTATTTTGTAGAATCAGTTCATTTCAAAGTCTTGGAACGGTTGACGGTCCGGGAGTTAGAGCTGTGGTGTTTATGCAAGGCTGTCCCCTTTCCTGTCACTGCTGTCATAATCCTGAAACTTGGGATTTTAAAGGCGGAGAAGAAATTTCAGCCGAAAATCTTTTAAATAAAATTCTTCGTTTGAAAAGTTACTTTGGTAAAAACGGCGGTGTAACCTTTTCGGGCGGAGAACCACTACTACAGGCTGATTTCCTTTTAAAGTTCATACCGATATTAAAAAACGAAGGAATTCACGTTACAATAGATACAAGCGGTTGTATTTTAAACGATACAGTCAAAAAGGTAATCGAATTGTCTGACCTGGTTCTTCTCGATTATAAGTACACCAACCAAACCGATTATTTAAGGTTTACCGGTATGGATATAAATAATGCCGATAGTTTTTTAAATTATCTTGAAAGCATAAATAAGCCTACGTGGATTCGTCAAGTTATTATTCCCCAGATAAACGATAACGATGAATCTATATTAAAACTTTATGCTCTCGAAAAGAAATATTCTTGTATTGAAAAAACTGAGCTTTTAGCATTTAGAAAATTGTGCATTGAAAAGTACAAAGAATTAAATATTTCTTTCCCTTTTGAGCACATTCGTGAAGCCACAAAAGAGGATATTGAAAGATGCAAAAAAATCGCCTCGATAATTTGAGGCGATTTTAAATTTAAACTACCTTTATATTTAGACGAAGATTATCCGCCATCATTGCTACAAATTCAGAATTGGTTGGTTTACCTCTCTGGTTTTGTACTGTATAACCGAAGTAGGAATCAAGTATGTCGGTATCTCCCCTGTCCCAAGCTACTTCTATAGCATGTCTTATAGCTCTTTCAACCCTTGATGGAGTAGTAGAAAAGGTTTTAGCAATGGTAGGATATAAAAGTTTTGTAACCGAATTAATCATTTCGGAATCTTTTACTGACAAAATAATAGCTTCTCTTAAATAATTATAACCCTTGATGTGTGCAGGGATACCGATTTTATGTATTATATCGGTTACCATAAGCTCTAATTCGTCATTACTTACTGATTTTCCTCTGGTTTTAGAAAACAGTTCGTTACGTTTAAAACCTGAAAGTTGATTAATTCTTTCAGCCAACAATCGTATGTCAAACGGCTTTACAAAGTAGTAGGTGGCTCCTGATGAAATGGTTTCTCTTTCAAGTCTGGGGTTGTCAAATCCTGCCATTGCAAAGAATGTTGGCTTAAAGTCGAATTCGGTAAAAACTGTTTGCATAACACTAATGATATCAGCGCTTGGCATAAATACATCTGCAAGAACGATATTTGGCCTAATATCTCTGATGGCATCAATAAGTTTTCTGCCATCCTTCTCGCAGGTATATACGTCCATACCTCTGTCTCTAAGTGCTGCAACACAGCTTTTACCGAATTCAGTGTTGTCATCTGCAATTATAATTTTACATTTGTTAGACATTTTCTCGTCTCCTTTTTTATATTTTGCAAAATTATTCTATCACAGTATCGGTAATATTTCAACCTTTTTTTTAGAATTTTCTAATATTTGGCGAATAATTCTAATTTTTTCATTAGAATTTATAACTTTTTTCCAACAAAAAATGGTAACTTTGATTATTCAAAGTCACCATTTCCCCTTTTTTAAAAAATTTCGACAATAATTGCAAAAAAATATTAAAGAAGGCTGTCTCACATTTCGGTGAGGCAGCCTTCTTCTTTTAAGTAATGGGTTGTTCCTTTTTGATTTTAAAAATCATACGTAATATTCCGCTTAACAGTTTTGGGCTTTTTACTAAAACAATTTTCATAATAACTCTCCTAACGACACTTCACGTAAGAAATCCCAAGAAGTATGACGGTAAGAGCAAGAGTTGCTATCAAAAATCTTGATGAACCAAAGCAAGAAACCAAAAGTCCAACTGCAAAAGCGATGGCTATAAAACCTTTATTAACACATCTTTTTCGCATTAAAGCACAACCTCTCATACACTCTACCCGTAAAGGTACTTCTAATATATTATACTCAGTATGAGAAAAAGTGTTCATCGTTTCTTAGTTGTTTGCCATGACTTTAAATCTTTTAATTCATTGTATATGGCTATATAACTTTCATATCTTGAAGTCTCGATTTTGCCATCCTTTACCGCTTTTGCCACACCACAGCCTTTTTCGCCTATATGAGCGCAATCGGCAAATTGACAATCACAAATAAAATCGGAAAAATCAGGGAAACAATCAATCAGTCTTTCTTTAAATTCAATATTAAAACATTGAGTATCCAGAGAGGAAAAACCAGGGGTATCGGCAACGTATCCATTAAATTCATGGGCGAAAAGTTCTATATGGCGAGTTGTATGCCTACCTCTGCCAAGTTTATCGCTAACCTCACCCGTTTGTAGGTTAAGGGTGGGAAAAATCACATTTAGAAGACTCGATTTACCAACGCCCGAATTACCTGTAAAGGCAGAAATACATCCAAAAAGTTCATTTTTAAGTTCACAAATACCTTCACCTGTTTGAGCAGACACCACCAAGGTTTTAAAACCGCTATTTTCATATATAGTTTTAAAGGAAGAAAAGTCACCTAAATCACACTTGTTAAACACAATAACGGGTGTTATTGAATAAAAAGCACAAATCATAGTCAGTCGGTCAATTATCAAAGTATTAGGTGCCGGTGTAACAAAAGAAGAAACAATAAATAGTTTATCGATATTTGCTACGTTTGGTCTTACCAGACTGTTTTTACGGTCATAAATACTTTCAATTACACCTTTTTCACCGTTTTCAGAAATAAATTCAACGGTATCTCCTACAAGCGGAGATTCTCCTTTATTTCTGAAACTGCCTCGTGCTTTACATTCAAAGGTTTTCCCCTCGGAAGAAACATAATAAAATCCTGAAATCGCCTTTAAAATTAAACCCTTCATTTACGCAATCCTTATTAAAGTACTGTGTATTGTCCTGTCAAACAATCCAGACTGATGGTGCAATAATATACATACGACTGGTTATCTGCAGTAAGTTTAATTTCACAACTTTCCATTTCACGAACTGGCGAAGTAAAATCAAGCTGGTAAGACGTAGTTTTGTTAAAGTTAATTATACTGGAAGTAGCAACTAACTGGTCTTCATACCAAAGTGAAATATAGCCCGTTTCAATTCCTAAATCAGAAAAATTGCTGATGTCTAGTTTAACCTTTGTATCAAATTTACCTGTACTTATAACAAGGTCAATTGCAGAACCGTAGCCAACCTCTGTTCCAGCCTCATACTTAGGATACTGTGACATAACTACGCCTTTAGAATATTCTTTATCGGTGCAGTTAGCTTCGGTTACGGAACCAACTACAAGACCTTTATCCTGTAACAGTCTTATCGCTTCCTCTTTAGTCATACCAATTAAATCAGGAATTTTCACCTTTGCAGTTGCTTCACCCGTACTGATATAAACAGTAATTTTGCTGTTTGTGGGAACCGATGAATCAGCGGCAGGCATTGTTCTGATAATAAGACCTTTTTGAACTGTATCGTCAGATACTTCTACAAATTCAACTTCAAAGCCTTCTTTTTCAAGTATATCCTTAGCCACTTCTTTAGCCTTGTTAGAAACATCGGGAACCTTAACTGTACGCTCACCGCTACTTACAGTTAACGTGATTTTATGATTTTCTTTTATTGGATGACCAGGTTCTACCGACTGAGCAAATATTATGCCTTTTTCGGTATCGCTTGACGCAAACTCAAATAAGATATTAAATTTATTGTAGGCTTTACTGTTTTCAACATCTTCAATTCTCATCCCCATAAAATTAGGACAATCAACATCGGGAGTTCTGCCTATTAATTTGGGGAGATAAATAAAGCCAAGAATTAAAATACATGCAATAAATGCGATGGTGATTCCTGATAAAATAGGTAAAATTTGCACCTTTTGAGTGCTTCTTTCTTCATCAGCATCACTGACATACTTAGTAGGGTCATTATCAACAAAAACTCCGTAATCGAAAGTAACAGCAGGATCTCGTTTAAAGGCTTCAAGGTCACAGAGCATTTCGGAAGCAGATTTATATCTTTTCTCGCTGTTTTTCTGCATTGCACGCATAGTTATTTGTTCAAGGCCCTGAGGAATAGAACCGTTAATAGAGGACGGAAGTTCAGGTTCGTGCTGAAGCTGCATTATAGCAACAGAAACAGCACTGTCTGCTTCAAAAGGAAGTTTTCCTGTCAGCATTTCATAAAGAATAACGCCCAAGGAATAAATATCAGACTTTTCATCAGTGCTATCGCCTCTTGCCTGTTCGGGACTTATATAATGAACAGAACCAATTGCTTTATCGGTTATGGTCTGCTGTTCACTTCTTGCAAAACGAGCTATACCGAAGTCGGTAACCTTTATGGTACCGTCTTCAAGTACCATAATATTTTGAGGCTTAACGTCTCTGTGTACAATTCCGTGGTCATGAGCATGTTGAAGTCCACGCAAAATCTGGACTACGTAATGAAGTGCATCCTTCCATCTTAAACTTCCCTGCTGTTCAATAAGTTGTTTTAAGGTTATACCGTCAATATATTCCATAACAATATACTGCATAGTTTCTCCAAAACTAACGTCAAACACCTTAACTATATTGGAATGTGAAAGAACGGCGATAGCTCTGGATTCGTTTTTAAATCTGCGAATAAATTCTTCGTTGCTTACATATTCATCTTTTAGTATTTTTACCGCAACAATTTTATCTTCAATTATATCGTGTCCTTTATATACGACAGCCATACCGCCGATACCGATTACTTCAAGAAGTTCATATCGTCCGTCTAGCTTTTTTCCTACATAATTTTCCATCAGTATAAATCCTTTCGCCCCATTATATTTTAACTGCTACGGCGGTAATATTATCTCCGCCGCCACCGAGATTTGCTTTATCAATAAGTCTTAATGCTGTAGTTTCATCGAAATTATCGAGAATTTCGGTGATTTCCTCATCAGTGACGTAGTTGGTCAGACCGTCACTGCACAAAAGAATTATGTCACTATCGCCAAGTGTTATAAAATCCATATCAGCATTAACTTCTTCATTAACACCGAGAGCTTTTGTAATTATATTTTTACTAGGGTGGTTTTTAGCTTCATCAGGAGTTATTTTACCGCTGTCAATCATATTCTGAACAATCGAATGGTCAACGGTTATTTGTTTTAAGGTTTTTGATGTATAAATATACAATCTGCTGTCACCTATATGAATAACGTAACCTGTATTTCCCACAACAAATAACAGCACCACGGTTGTTCCCATTCCTAAAAGACTTTCATCTTTTTGAGACATTTGAAATACTTTAGAGTTTGCAGTAATTATTGCAGAACGGATAATGTTTTCAATCTGTGTTGAATTCATACCTTCTCTGAAAGCTCTTTTAAGATATTCAGAAATTGTACGGACAGCCGAGTCACTTGCAACATTACCGGCATTAGCACCGCCCATTCCGTCACAAACAATAGCAAAAAAAGCGTTTTCTGATAAAGTATCATAGAAAAAAGCATCCTGATTACTTTCCCTTATAGCTCCTACATCGGTTTTACCTACAATTTGCATATTATACATCCTCCTTTCTTTGTTCTGCTCGTCTTAACTGACCGCAAGAAGCATTTATATCTGCTCCTAAAGTACGTCTTACTGTAGCTGTAATGCCTAAACCTTCAAGAGTATTTTTGAAGGTTTCAATTTTTAAATTATCTGATTTTTTAAACTCGGTCTCAACAACCGGATTTGCAGGTATAAGATTCACGTGGCACATTATACCTTTAAGTCGTTTTGCCAAAAGCTTTGCGTGTTCTTTGGTATCGTTAACATCATTTATCATAGCATATTCAAAGGAAATGCGTCTTGTTGTAACCTTTTGATAATCCTTACAAGCCTTAAGAAGCGTTTCAATGTTCCACTTATTGTTAATCGGCATGGTCCTGCTTCTTATTTCATCACTTGGAGCGTGTAAAGATATTGAAAGAGTTATAGGCAGGTTTTCATTTGCTAATTTATAAATACCGTCAACTACACCGCTGGTGGAAAGAGAAACATGTCTAAGACCGATATTCATACCATTAGGGTGCGAAACAAGCTTTAAAAATCTTACGCTATTGTCGTAATTATCAAGGGGTTCGCCCATGCCCATCATAACCACATTCGATACTCGTATGTTGTTATCTATCTGTGCTTTGGTAAGTTGAGAAAGCATTTCAGAGGCAGTAAGGTGTCTTTTAAGACCTCCTATTCCCGATGCACAGAACTTGCATCCCATTCTGCAGCCTACCTGAGTGGATATACAAACCGTATATCCGTGATTATATTTCATAAGAACCGATTCAACTGTTTCGCCGTCAAAAAGTTGATAAAGGTATTTTACGGTACCGTCAAGCTTTGACTCAAGACGCCTTACTATTTTTAAATCTGCAATATAAAAATTTTCATCAAGATGATTTCTGAGTTCTTTGGAAATATTGGTCATTTCATCAAAGGAAGATATGCCTGTGTGAAGCCACTTGAATATCTGTCCTGCCCTGAATGAAGGCTGACCGATTTCTTTTAAATACTCATTAATTTCTTCTTCGGTCATTGATTTAATATCTATTTTTTCCAATAAACTCCCCACCTTTCATCTGCGTCTTAATAAAGCGTGAAAAAATCCGTCATTATTTACCGCAGGAATAAAGGTATGCATATATTCGCAATAAAAATCATTATTACTGCTTAAAAATTTTTTTACAATATCCTCATTCTCCGCTTTTCTTAAAGTACATGTAGAATAAAGAAGTCTGCCGCCTTTTTTTACATAATTTGATGATGCCTTTAGGATATTAAGCTGTATATCCTGAAGTTCATTAAAATCATTAATAGGTTTATATTTAATTTCAGGCTTTCTGCGGATTACACCAAAACCGGAACAAGGCACATCGCACAGAACAGCGTCAAACTCTCCTAATCGACTATTATAAACGGTAGCATCGTTTGTTATGGCTTTTATTGATTTAATGCCCAGTCTTTCCGCTCCGTTTTTTATAAGAGAAACTCTGTTTTCGTATAGGTCGCAGGAAATTATTTCACCGCTATCAGACATAGTCCCTGAAACTGTAAAAGATTTTCCGCCAGGTGCAGAACACACATCAAGTATTCTTTCTCCTTTTTTTGCCAAAAGTGCTTCAGCACATTTTTGGGAAGAAACGTCCTGTACGTGAAACAGCCCTTCGTTAAACAATTTATTTTTTGAAAAATCAATACCTGATACAAGTTCTATGGTGTTCTCCCCTATTAACTTTGCCTCAATACCATCGTTTTTTAATAAATTAATAAGCTCTTTGGAAGAAGTTTTTAATGTATTAGTTCTTAAAAAAACTTTTGCAGGAATAAGGAAGCTTTTAAGTATTTTTTCGGTTTCATCAATTCCGTAATCTTTTACCAGGCTGGTTAAAATACACTGAGGACAGGAGTATCTCACCGATAAAGAATATAAATCTCTGCCGCTTGGCAGTTCCGGTTTTTCTTTCGAAGCTTTTCTTAAAACTGCATTAACAAATCCGGAATTTTTATTTTCTTCGGAACCTTTAACAAGCTTTACAGCTTCATTAACTGCCGCACTGATTGGAATCCTATCCATAAAATAAATTTGATAAAACGCACTCCGCAAAACCTGTCTTGTATATGGGTCAAGTTTTTTAACCGGAATATTGCTGTATTTATTTATATAATAATCAAGGGTAATTTGTCTATCAAGTACACCGTAGAAAATAGCAGACGATAACGCTTTATCCTCTTTTGAAAGATTATATTCATCAAAAAGATTTGACAGCAAAATATTAGAATATGCTCTATCTTGTTCAACCCTTAAAAGTCCCATAACAGCTATTTTTCTTGCATCAGCCACGTTGTTCACCGCCGATTAAAACTGTGCCAACAGGAATCTTTTTGCCCATTAAGAATTCCCGAGCAGTCATCCTTTTACTGCCTTCAAGCTGAATTTCTTTAAGTTCTATACATTTTCCGTCACCGCAAACAACAGCAAGATTTTCGCTGTTTACTACAGTGCCATATGGCAAATCGGAAACTCCGTTAACCTTGCAGGAGAAAATCTTAAGTCTTTTTCCTTCATACATACAATAGGCAACAGGCCAAGAATTAAAGCCTCTGACTGCATTAAAAATTTCATAAGCCGACTTTGAAAAGTCAATCAAAGCCATCTCTTTATTTATGATAGGTGCTAAGGTTGCATCCTCTTCCTTTTGTTTTACAGGCGTTATTTTACCCTGTTCAACTTCATTAAGGGTTTCGGTTAAAAGCTTGGCGGTTAAAACAGAAAGTCTGTTAAAAAGTTCTTCTGCCGTTTCGTTTTCACCGATTTTTGTTTTGCTTATTTTTAAAATATCCCCCGTATCAATACCCTTATCCATAAACATAGCCGTAACGCCTGTTTCGGATTCGCCGTTTATCACAGCCCACTGAATAGGAGCCGCACCTCTGTATTTCGGCAAAATTGAACCATGTCCGTTTATACAACCTAAAGGTGCAATACTTAGTATCCTTTCAGGAAGGATTTTCCCGTATGCAACAACTACTATTACATCGGGAAAAATATTTTTTATCAGCTCATATACATCATCGCTTTTAAGTGTATCAGGCTGATAAACCTTTAACCCTTGGTTTAAAGCGTAAACCTTAACAGCAGGCGGTGTCATAATTTTCTTTCTGCCTACAGGTTTATCGGGCTGACAAAAAACAGCCTCAATGGTATGACCGTCTTTTATAAGGGCTTCAAGTGTGGGCACCGCATAATCGGGTGTTCCCATAAAAACTATTTTCATATATACCTCATTTAACTTTATCTATAAAAAGTATGCCGTCAAGATGCTCGATTTCGTGACAGAGAGCTCGTGCCATAAGTCCTTCGCCCTCTATTATTATATTTTCACCTTTACGATTTTGGGCACGTACCTTAACATACATCGGACGGGTTACATCCTCATATTTACCGGGAATGGAAAGACATCCTTCCTGACCGCACTGTTCACCTTTTGTTTCCATAATTACTGGGTTAATCAGTTCTACTATGCCTTCACCAATATCTATAACGCAAAAACGACGAAGAATTCCAATTTGCGGAGCAGCAAGACCTACTCCATCCGCATCATACATAGTATCTGCCATATCGTCTAAAATCTGAGCAAGACGGTCATCAAAATTAAGTTGCGTACGGCAAACCTTGCGAAGAATTTCGTCTTTACCGTATTTAGTTATTTCACGAATAGCCATAATTCCTCCTAAATAACCGATTCGGGATTAATGTCTATATTTATCGACACATCGCCTTTACGTTTAACCGACATAGCCTTTTTAATCATTTCACGAAATCTTGCATTAAATCTGCATTTAATTATCATTCTGAAACGATATCTTAAATTAATTTTAGGTACAGCCGCGGCTGACGGGCCGAGAATATGCAGTTTTACATCCTTATAATCGTTATCCAATAAATCTTTAATACATTCAAAAATATTATTTATCGTATCTAAGGCAACATCTCTTACAGTGGATGAAACCGATAGAACGGCAATATCACAAAACGGCGGATAAACCATCATTTTTCTGGTCAGTATCTCGTCATTATAAAAAGCCTCGTAATCCTGACGCACAGCAAGATGAATTATATTACTATCGGGAGATACAGTTTGAATAATTGCTTTGCCCTCATAATCTCCCCTACCTGCACGTCCTACCACCTGAGTAAGCAACGAAAAAGTACGTTCATAACTGCGATAATCTTCACTAAACATAGCTTGATCTGCGCCTATTACTCCAACAAGCGTAACATTTGGAAAATCAAGTCCTTTTGCTACCATTTGTGTGCCAAGCATTATGTCATATTCACCACAGGAAAAGCGGTTTAAATATGAACTAAAAGAATCTCTTGACATAGTACTGTCTGCATCAAGTCTTAATATTTTAGCTTTCGGAAAGAGGAGATTCAGTTCATCCTCTACCTTTTGTGTCCCCATTCCGTAAAAACGCAAATGCTCACTTGAACATTTCGGACATTTTTTAGAAACAGGCTCGGAATATCCGCAGTAATGGCACATCATTCGTTTATTGGCTGAATGATAGGTAAGCGAAATACTGCAATTTGGACAGGTAGCAACATAACTGCACACAGAACAGGATATATAAGTATTATATCCTCGTCTGTTTAAAAGCAAAATTGCCTGTTTATTATTTTTTAAAACAAGGTCTATTTCATCCGCCAGTTTTCTGCTGATACATCCGCTGTTACCAGAAAAAATTTCGGATTTCATATCCACGGTAGATACAAAGGGAAGTTGTGCAGCACCAAATCTTTCGGTAAGCTTATGGAGAGAGTATTTGCCATTTAAAGCATTATAATATGACTCCATTGAAGGTGTGGCGGAAGCAAGAAGTAAAAGCGAATTATGATAATTTGCCCTGAATTTAGCAATGTTCCGAGCGTGAAAACGTGGAGAACTTTCCGATTTATAGGTATGCTCCTGTTCCTCATCCATAACGATAAGTCCAAGATTTTTAACAGGGGCAAAAACGGCAGAACGTGTTCCTATTGCAACTATTGCCTGACCGCTTTTTACTCTTTTCCATTCATCCATTCGCTGTCCTTGTGACATTGCACTATGGAAAACCGCCACCTTATTACCGTAACGCTTACCAAAAAGAGAAAGGGTTTGGGGAGTGAGGGAAATTTCGGGCACCATAATAATTACACCCTTGCCTGAATCAACTACGGTATCTACAAGCTTTAGAAATACCTGTGTTTTACCGCTTCCCGTAACACCATATAAAAGAGAACAAGCCCCGCCCTCTATATTAAGTTTTTTAATTAATTCATCATATGCTTTCTGTTGCGACTGAGTAAGTTCTATATCATTTCGTTGGCCGTTTTCACTAAAACTGTAGGGCAAACGAAAAACCTCTTTTTCATAAAGAGAAATAATTTTATTTTTATGAAGGGTTTCAATCACCGAAACACTAACCCCTGTATAGTATATAAGTTCCTTTACCGAAGTATCACCTGCACCCGATAGATAATCGGTTACAAGGCTCTGCTTTGCTGTAATAGAGTAAGCACTCAGTTCATCAGCTGAAACCTCAAGGTGAGCCATTTTCATAGTGGCATCGCCCATTTTCTGCACAGCATCATCTTCTCTTAAAATGGCACCCTTTAAAACAAGAGAATTTATAAGAGAATCATCGGTTAAGCAAAGATTTTTTAGTAAAGCATCCGATTTTACGCTTCCTTTATTAAGGATGTAATCGTAAATAGATTTTTCTGTTTCATTAAGAAGTGACCTATCAAAATCTTTGTTTGAGGTAAGTTTTTCGATAAGTTTCATTCCTATTCCTGCAGGAATAATTGAATGAATTGCATCAAAATAAGTGCAGAAGGTTTGATTTCTCATCCACTGACAAAGCTTTATCATTTCGTCGTTAAGAATAGGTGAAGAATCAAAAATACTTATTATGGATTTTAAACCTTCACAGTTTGAAACCTCTTCGGTTTCCATAACAAAGCCCTGCTTTTTTAGGTTGGCACGTCCAAAAGGAACCAATACCCTCATACCAGCCTGACAATTTTTAAGCAAATTCTCAGGCACAAGATAGGAATATTGTCTGTCAAATTGAGACGTAGCACCGTCTATTACGACCTTAGCGATTATTCTCATACAGACACCTACCCCTCTTAAAATTCACTAATTATAGAAGTCCTTTCTCGTTTGCAATTTTGTCAATCGCAAGAGAAACAGGTTTTTCAATAATAATCTCTTCTTTAACAACTGCTTCATCAGCAATTTTTCTTGCCTCTTTAGCAATGTTAAGCACAAGACTATAACGATTATCACAATTTTGAATAAGTTTACCAATAGCGGGATTTAACATTTTTTAAGCACCTCATCAATAAAATCTTTTTGCCTGTCATAAGTAAGACGATTGGCAAGTATTATATGAATAATATAATCAACAGCACGGTCAATAATATCGTTCGTAACAATGTAATCGTACTCATTTGCACGTTCAATTTCACTCAGAGCAGCATTAAGTCTTTGGTTTATAACGTCATTACTGTCGGTACCTCTGCCCGTAAGTCTGCGTTTAAGTTCTTCATATGAAGGCGGCATTATAAAAATACTTATTGCATCCTTAATTTTTTCTCTTACCAAAGCGGCTCCGTTAACGTCGATTTCAAGTATAATGTCTTGACCGTTTTCAATAGCGTTTATAACAGGCTGCTTTGGAGTACCGTAGTAATTATTCACATAAACGTTATGCTCCAAAAACTCATCCCTTGAAAGACGTTGCTCAAATTCTTCACGGGAAATAAAGTGGTATTTTTCTCCCTCTACTTCACCTGTCCGCATAGGACGGGTAATCGAAGAAATAGAAAGTTTAATTTCCGGATGACGCTCAAAAAGCTTTGCAAGTAAAGTGTCCTTTCCCGATCCCGAAGGACCCGAAAAAATTATAAGCTTTCCTTTATTCATTTTCGTCCCCCGTTTCATCCACTTCTATAGAATCATCGGTCATTCGGTTAGCAACCGTTTCAGACTGAAGATAGGTGAGAATAATATGGTCGCTGTCAGTAATTATTACTGCTCTTGTTCTTCTTCCGTGGGTAGCATCAATAAGATTACCTTTTTCTTTCGCATCGCTTATCATACGTTTTATAGGTGCAGATTCGGGACTAACTATTGCAACCATTCTGTTAGCCGAAATCATATTACCAAAACCAATATTAACAAGTTTCATAAATCTTACTCCAAATTTTGAATCTGTTCACGTATTTTTTCTATTTCTGCCTTAATATCAACAACAGCATTGGTAATCTCGATATCCTGAGATTTAGAGCCGGTTGTATTTGCTTCGCGGTTCATTTCCTGAACAATAAAGTCAAGTTTTCTACCAATAGGCTCGTCTTTTGCAAGAAGTTCTTCAACCTGAATTAAATGACTTCTCAGTCGTACAGTTTCTTCTGCAACAGCTACCTTGTCAGCATAAATTGCCGTTTCGGTTAAAATTCGTTGTTCATCAATCTGAACATCACCAATAAGCTCTTTAATTTTCTGTTCAAGTTTTTCACGATATGCACGTACAGTTTCAGGAGATTTTTCTTCAATAAAGGCAACCTTTTCACGTATTATGTTAATTCTTGAAAGCACGTCTTCGCAGAGGCGTTTGCCCTCAACACTTCTCATAGCAATAAAGTTATCGGTAGCGGCATTAAGAACAGTAAGAACTTGATTTGTAATAAGTTCTTCGTCTATCTGCTTTTTGGTAACCTTAAACACTTCACTGTTATGAGCAACACCCATAACGGTAATATCTTTTTTAATACCATATTCTTTCCCAAGAGCATTTAAAGCCGAAATATACGCATCGGCATATTCCTTATTAAGCTCAATAAGAGTATCGCTGTCTCCCATATTTACCACAGAAACGTAAACTTCAATTTTACCTCTTGCAATTCTCTGTTTTAAAGAAGAAGAAATTTTTTCTTCAAGAAAACCATAGGAACGAGGAACCTTTGAAGACAGTTCCAAATATCTGTGATTTACTGCTTTAATTTCAACAGTAATATCCATATTTTCAAGCAGCATTTGAGCTCTTCCGTAGCCCGTCATACTGTTAGCCATAAACATCACACTCCATATTGACACACTTAGCCAATTTATTCATTTTATTGTACCAAATTCTACCCCTTTTTGTCAACCTTTTAAAGAAATTTTCCGTATTATTGCTACAAAAAACACCTCGTTTTTATTTTTAAAAAACGAGGTGTTTTTTTATTTAAGATTTCCTTTTTTAATATTTGACTTAATAATCATTTCGGTAATTTCGTAAAGTTTTTCCGAGCCTTTTTTGGTATTTATTTGTCTTCTATATACCTGATCAGCATATATGCCGTGTTCTCTCCAATCCTCACCATTATTACTGTCGTTTAAAATCAACGGTTGCAGATTATCCATAGCGTGAGCAAAATTAGCTTCAGGGGTAATATTTTCTTCAAACTCATCAAATAGACTTATCATTTCTGTCCTTTGTTCATCGGGTAGAAGTGAAAAAATACGTTCTTTAGCAATATTTTCACGATTCTTTTGAGTTTCAAGATTTACACTATCGTAAGCATAGGTATCACCCGCATCAATTTCTACTATATCGTGAATCAGACACATTAAAATCACCTTTAAAATATCTATATCCTTGTTACTGTATTCTCTTAAAAGATACGCCATAATTGCCATATGCCAAGCGTGTTCAGCATCATTTTCCTTTCTTTTAAGACCGATTATATGTGTTTGGCGGTAAATTTCTTTTTCCTTATCTATTTCCAAAGAAAATTCCAGCTGTTTTTCTAAGCGACTATCCATATTCTTCCCCCTAAATTTTTAGCATCATAGTTACGTGAACAACGCCTTCTTCTAAATATTCATCGGATATTACTTTAAAACCGAGTTTTTCATAAAAACCTATAGCTTGTTTTTGAGAGTGTAATATTATTTTATCTGCTTTAAAATATTCCTTAATATCAAAAAGACTGCTTTCAAACAGTTTTCTGCCCAGACCGACCAAACGTTTAATGCTGAGTACACGTCCGATTTTAACAGCTTCTTTAGTTTCATCTTCATAGTATACTCGCATATAAGAAAGGACTCTACCCTGTTCCTCAATAAAATAATGACGACTGTTAAAATCTATGTAATCCATATCTTGACAGTTCATTCTTTCTTCAACTATAAACACCTGTGAACGAGCACGAAGAATCTCATATATCTGTCTGTTGCTAAGTTCATCAAAATTTTTAATAACTAAATTCATCATTTACCACCAAAAAGCGTTTAACAGTACCAAAAGTTAAAACGCATACCAATTTTCGATTTTTATATGTTCATTATCCTTAATAAGTTCAATATCTTTATAATTTTTAGGGGCATTCTCTTTTGAAATCTCAATTAAAATATGCCAATATTCCATATCATCGGAACAAAAATCAGGACAGGCAGTTTCAATTTCGATACGACATTTATCATCGGTTGTAATAAAAGTTTTATTAATCTTATGAGTAATTGAACCACTTGGTTCCTCAAGCACTATCAATATAAGAAAATTATTTTCAAAAAAATCTTCATTATAGTTATCAACTGCATCAAGAAAACCGATAGTTTGACCTGTATATCCCGCTTCAATACTTTTTCTTTCTAAATTAAAAACAGTTTTATTATTGTTATAATAATCATCAAGGTTATTTTTGCTCTTCAAAACCGCAACTATAGGATAACTGACTTCAGCATACGCACCTGTACGAATATACTGTGCGTTAAAGTCAACCGATTTATCAATAACTTCAAAATTATAGCCACAAGCACAAAGGGAAAATATAACGACTAAGTTGACTAGAAAAGCTGTTATTATCTTCATTCATTTTTCCTCCAATACTCTTTACTGTTATTATTATATCAAATTTAAAATATAGTAGCAAGTAAAATAAAAAGAGACGGTTCCCCGTCTCTTAAAATTATTCTTCCCAAGGGAATTTGTACTGAGTAAGACCAAGTTCATCACGAACAGCAATAATTTCTTTTTGTACCGATTCGTTAATGGGCACTCCGTCTTTTCTTGCAAGACGGATTTCATATTCCTTTTCGCCTGCTGTATAAATACGCTGAGCACCCGGTGCTTTCTTAGAGGCTCTCATACTTCTGCTGATTTCACCCGCTTTTTTACGTGCAATATCCTCACCCATAAAGTGTTCGGTATCAATAGCAATAAACCAATGTCCAAGCTGATAAGGACGGATATTTCCGTTTTCATCCTTACCGTCAAGGGCTTTACCGTAAGCACCATCCTGAAGAATCGAAGAGAAAAATTCAACAGCCAAAGCAAAGCCATAACCCTTATATCCGCCAAGGTCTTCACCAATTCCGCCCAAAGTAGTAAGAGCTGCCGTACCGTTTCTTATTTTCTTAAGAGCAACACCTGCATCTCCCTCAACAGCGGAACCGTCGTCAGCAATAATAGTGCCGGGATGAACGTCCTCGCCTATACGCTCATAATACTCAATCTTACCATTTTGAGTAATAGAGGTTGCACAGTCAAAGTTAAAATCAAAGGCTTCATCGGTAGGTACACCGATAGTAAAAGGATTAGTTCCGAACATACCTTCAACACCGTGGGTTGGAGCAACAGACGGACGGGCATTAGTACCTGTCATACCAATACAGCCTGCCTTTGTAGCCATAGATGAATAGTATCCGGCAATACCATAGTGACAGGAATTACGCACAACAACCATACCCATACCATATTCCTTAGCTTTAGCAATTGCCATACTCATAGCCTTATGGCCTATAACCTGTCCCATACCGTGATGACCATCTAAAACTGCAGTGGTAGGCGTTTCTTTTACAATTTCTATTTCGGTAACGGCATTTTGAATTCCTGCTTTAATTCTGTCAAGATAAACCGGTTTAAAACGGTTTACTCCGTGAGATTCAATGCCTCTTTTATCGGACTCAAGTAAAACATCGGCGCAAATTTCAGCATCTTTTCTTGGGATTCCGTAACCGACAAAAGCATCAATTACAAAATCAGTAATGGTTTTCCAGTCAACAATATTGGTTTTAGCCATAATTTTTCCTCCTTAGATTGAGATATTGTATAACTATTATATCATAATAATTAAAAGAACGCAAGCGTTTCAAAAGAAACGCTTTACATTTTTTTATCAGAAGTTGCGGGATTTTCGATAAGTTTTCCGTCTTCAGTAAATCTTGAACCGTGACAAGGACAATCCCACGAATGTTCAATAGCATTATATTTGAGTGCACAGCCTAAATGCGGACAACGCGGAACAGTCGGAGTTAAGAGATTCACCACCGATTCTGCACCGTTAACTATTAACTTGGGATGCAGAATGCTTCGTGACGGAGAGAAAACTTTTGCATAATTATTTTCTCTTTCACAAATTATATCACTTAAAACCTTTGCGGATACCATAGCATTGGTCATTCCCCATTTATTAAAGCCGGTTGCCACAAAAACGTTAGGGAGTTTTTTTGAATATTGTCCTATATAAGCAATGCCGTCTAAGGTCATACAGTCCTGTGTTGCCCAGTATGAAACTTCATAACTTTCTCTGTAATGTTCTTTAGCAAAGTCTCTTAGTTCTTGCCAATTGCCGCCCTTTTTGCCTGTTCTGTGACTTCCTCCCCCAAGAAGCAACTTGCCATTATACTCTCTAAATGACATACCTTTGATATCAGCGTCAACGTACATTGTATCGGGAAGTATTGCGTTTTCCAAAGCTATTACATATGAACGGTGCTGATACATTTTTAAAAAATATCCGCCGTATTTATTAAAAATAGGAAAATGCGTTGTCATTATAATTTTTTCGGCAAAAACTTTTCCTTTATTAGTAATCATTCCGCCGTCAAACAAGCTTATGGCTTTTGTGTTTTCGTAGATAGTTAAATCATCTATTATAGATAAACAAAATTTCAACGGATTAAACTGTGCCTGACCTTTAATTTTTAAAGCACCTTGAATATTAAACGGCAATGATATTTCCTGACAAAAATCCGCCTTTAAACCGATTTTATTGTAAGCAGCCGCTTCTATTTCAATATCACGTAAATTATTAACCGAATAAACACACGCGTCCTGTACTTTAAAATCGCAGTCGATATTTTTTGACATTTGTGCATAGGTATCTAAGGCGTCCTTTTGTGCATTAAGATAATTTTCTGCCGCCTCTACTCCGTACTTATTAATTATTTTATCATAGATAAGTCCATGCTGCACTGTAATTTTTGCTGTCGTATAGCCTGTAACTCCCTTAAGAATTCTGTCAGCTTCAATCAAAACACACCTTACTCCTGATTTTTTAAGCATATACGCACATAAAATCCCCGCTATACCGCCGCCGACTATCAGCACATCGGTTTTTATGTCACTTTCTAAAGACTCATATCTTTTAAAATCAACACTTTCAGTCCATAATGATTTCATAGTATATCCTCCAAAAAATCAATGCAC
Organism: Acutalibacteraceae bacterium; assembly: GCA_045592625.1. Lineage (GTDB taxonomy): Bacteria > Bacillota > Clostridia > Oscillospirales > Acutalibacteraceae > SIG607. The sequence continues at coordinate 5,553 of JAZNVC010000014.1, read as the reverse complement.
TCTAGATAATTCCCAAAATTAATCGAATTATTCAACAAAAATAAATAATAACATAGAGTGTATTAGGTGATAATATGCAATGTAATTTTAAAAAACCTCAAGCTGTAGCTATAATAACAGGAAAAAATGTTTGCCCCGCAGTTGTTGGTACAGTAAAGTTTTACCAAAAACATAACGGTGTTTTAGTAGTTGCCGACATAAAAAATCTGCCACATACAGATACAGGATTTTTAGGCTTTCATATACACGAAGGTACCGACTGCGGCGGAAAAGATTTTTCAAACAGTAAAGGTCATTTTAATCCTTTTGATGCTCCACATCCCAGCCATATCGGCGACCTGCCACCATTAATGCTTTGCTCAAATCGTGCATATTCCTCGGTTTTAACCAACCGTTTTAATATTTCGGATATTATCGGCCGCACAGTTATTATTCATAATATGCCTGATGACTTTACTACTCAGCCATCAGGAAATGCTGGAGAAAAAATTGCCTGTGGTGTAATTAAAATCAACGATAAGCCTTGTACGTCATAAACTAAAAACTCCTCGTTCCGAGAAACGAGGAGTTTTATTATTTTGAACTTAATGACACAAATTAAAAGTACCTAAAAAACCGAAATTTACTTTACAAATTTATTAAAAACAGAAATCAATTCGTTATAACTTTCATAGTTAGAAATTAATACAATACCATCTGTTATTTCATCAACAACCATTGGAGAAGATAAAACCTGTTCATCCAAGACAATATATATTTTTTTACCTATGTTTTCTTTTGTTGCATTTGCAAAATCAATAGTTCCTTGTTCATTAAACTCAAGTTGAATATAATAACTATTATATTCTGACCATTTTGCAGATACAAACATAATATCAGACGAATCAAGCAAAATATTATTTTCTTCATCTTTAAATTGAATTTTGTTCTCAGCAGAAACCTTAGAATGCTCATATAAATATGTTCCATCTGCAAGTTCTGTGTATTTTTCATTTTCTTGCTGAGCTTTTGCGGCTGCTTCATTTCCATTCAATTTATTTATAATAGGGTTCAAATCACAAGCGGACAAACTCAAAATCATAATAACGATTGTTATTATCATAAAAATTCTTTTCATAAAATCACCGCCTTAGGTATATTATAGCAGAAAAGCGTAAATAAATCAATGAGTCGCATTGTTAAAATCCGTATGGAATCCAACATCTTACTCCTTCACTATTCACTACTTCTTACTTATCAAAAATCCGTCCTCTTGCGAGAACGGATTTTCTTACCTATTTAATTATTTAAAAATCTTTAATAAATCATCTGACTTATAGTTTTCAATTATCATATTTGTACCGAGTTCTTTATGAAGCTCACGTTGTCTTATTGCACTTTTGGGTAGGACGCTAACCGTTACTGCTCCCAGTTTAACACCTGCAGAAATTTCACTTCGTCCATCACCTATAACAAGTACATTCTCACCGCTTATGTTAAGTTTTTTAACCAAGCGAATCATTACTTCATCTTTAGGTATCTTTTCTTCCCAAGTGGAACCGTAAATATCCTCAACCATTTTGTTGTTTCCGATTTCAAAACCCAAACCCAATACTTCTTCATACATTCCCATAGGCGGTTGAATTGATTTATCCACAACCGCACCTGTAACAAAAAAGTTTTTTACACCATTTTGATATAAATAATTCATAAACTCTTTTGAACCGGGAATTAAAAATTCATTGGGATTTTCCTTAGCTTTTACAAGGTTATTGTCTCTGCAAAAACGGTTTAAAACCTGTTCATAAACCCAAAACAACTTAGGTGTCACATTAGCAAGATATTCAATATATTCCTTTGGTTCATCAAATTCATCAAATTTTTCCTTACCATCCCAGATAAGTTTAATAATTTCTGAATTAACCTCACTGTTATATTTACCGTTTATACATTCCTGATTACGGCGTATAGCCCATTCCATCTGTGTAAGAGCAGAAAGTCCGGCACTTTCAATGCAAAACCTATCAGTTTCCTCTAACGGTTCTGTATCGCAAAGTTTAACCAAACGATTAATGTTTTCCTCGCTTGTGAGATTATCGGGAATACCATTTACAACAGTATCATAAAGTACTCTACTCATAACAGGTGGCCAATTACGAATAAGAGAATGTGTTCCGTCGATGTCATGAAAAGCACATATTATTTTTCTGTCTTTTATCGCATTAATAATCTCTGTCTCTATTGCATAAGAAGTATTTACTATCATTTTTGTCATCCTTAAATATTCTTGTTATATACTTTTTTAAGTATCTATACGTTTGCTTAACAAAACCGTGCTCTTAAAGCTATAATGATATTTACTATATGACTTTAAGGCACGGTATTAAATTATTTGTTCATATTTTTATAGCACTCAATATCGGAAACAGGGTGCTTTTTGAGTTCATCAAGAAGTTCAGAAAGTTTACCGGTTGCAAGACCAATTCTCTCATCAGCTGCACCATAGTAAATTCTAATCTCATCCTTTTCCTCATCGGCAAGTGCACCGCAAGCAAAGCAGGTATTACCACTTCTGCCATAAAGTTCATAGTCTTTATTTGGTGCGAGTATGGGACGATCGAGTACATAGAGAATCTTTGAGGGATCCTCAAGATCCATAAGCATTGCACTGAGGGAGTAAACGAACTCACCATCTTCGCAGTAAACAGCATGGTAAATTTCCAGCCATCCGTCTTTAGTCTTGATAGGAGGTGTGGGGCCAATCTTATAATTAGCAAAATCCTGACAAGGAGCAAAGAAAGGACGATGACGACCCCAGTGGATCATATCGGGAGAATAAGAAATCCACATACCATAGGTAAGAGCATCATATACAAACGCTGTAGGCATAGTGGTAAGACGTGGAATGCCATACGGTCTGTCAAGACGTACATACTCGCCGTTTATCTTCTCGGGGAATAAACATGGTACACGGTTGATTGGAAGAGCGATACATTCAACAAACTCAACAGTTTTAAAATCTTTGGTTTTCTCAAGAATTGCGGCAGGTCCGATGTCACGGCCAAGGGGATATCTAACCTGAGCGGGACGTACAATATAATATTCGTCACCGATCTGAGTAACACGTGGGTCAATTACCCAACCGTCGTAACTTCCGGGAACACCGGCAGCCCAGTTGGTAGATTTACAGAGAGGTTCTTTATTAATGTCGAAATGAATTCCGTCTTCACTGAAAGCAGCGTGAATTCCAGTTCTCTCCTTGCCTTCTCCGTCATATATGCAAGCAATGAGAAGAACATATTTGCCCTGATACATTACCTGTCCGCAGTTAAAAACAGATTTTGCTTTTACAGGGAACATTTCCGTAGTGATGATGGGATTCTTTTCATAGCGGTGCATTATGTATTCGTCTTTAATAAACTTTTCGATCATAATAACAGCCTCCTGTTAAAATTTTTTAATCAAGTTAAAACTTAATTTTTATAGCTTAATTATATAAGAATAATTATGTATTGTCAACAGAGAATTGTCTTTTTTAACCAAGAATATTAGAAAAATCTCGCTCATCACATATCCAAGAGGAAATTTTTAGCCAAAGCTAAAAATTGTAGAACACAAAAGTAAAATCCCTTTCACTTTTGTGAACGGGATTTTGTATGTATTAGAGTTTTTATTTTAGATTATTTATCATCAAACTCTACTCTAGGTAACTTCCAATGCTGTTTTGCTGCAAGTAACCGTACTAACACAGTAAATATCAGTACTAATATTGTTGCAAAAACTGTATAGCCAAAACGAATGCTCAGCAAATAATAAATACCGCAACACAAAACTGAGACAACAGCATAAATATGTTTTGTTAAAATATATGGTTTTTCATTAACCAGTACATCACGCAAAACACCGCCGCCAACCGCTGTAATAGTACCAACTGTTACAACACCAAAAAGGTCTAAACTGTGTCGAATTGCAACAAGCGAACCCGAAACAGCGAAAGATAAAGAACTGGGTAAAAACCGAGGATTTTTTTATAAATCATTGAATTTCAAAAGTCAAATAATAACCCCCAACCGATATAAATAAGGTGCGGTTAAATTTTGAACTAATATTTGCAGTGCCGTCTTTTCCATCTATAATCACGGTATAACTTTGTCCTGTAAACCTCCCCCAAGAAGTGACTTTGTAGATTCCTTCATAGGTTTTCCCATTTGTTTTGTCACTTATGGTAAGTTTACCATCTTTTGCTGTGCAGGTGAGTTCTATTTCTTTAGAAAATGCAAAAATATTACTGTCATCATCAGAAAAATCATATCCAGTTTTATGTACTACTACAGAAAACGGCTCTGCTATCCGCACAGCAGGCTGACGGAAGTTAAATCCATCACGCCTGTCAAATAATAATTTCCTGCTTTTTCTTGCCTCATCATTTGTAATACGGAAGTATTACTGCATTCTTCGGCTTCGACCTCTCAAAAAATTATTTATTTGCAGGTCGAAGAGTTTCTCCGTTCGCCTTTTTCAGAAGGACGAAGCGTGAAATTCGAAGTAAGGATATTTCCTTGCAAGAATGAACGCAAGCAAAGCGGGAAAAGGCGACGAGCGAAACCGTAATGTGTTTAACTCCCGTCAGCCTGTAATTCACACCGCCTTTGTGAAGGGCTTTGTATATCACGACTTTTCCTACTTACCTTCTTCAGACCACTGCGTGAAAGTGGGTTCTGATTTTTTGCGGAAATAATAAAACCGAGCAACGTAATAGGTCGATTAAAAATGTGTCGCCTATCTTCCATATATCACCCTGTCCGTTGCCGTAACAGTGATAGCTCTTTAATTCCGTATTTCCACTTCTTCGGTCCTACGGATAATCAGCCTTAGAGCATCGCCTGATGAAGTTATACCTTAACTTCAAAGGTTTTCTGCTGGTGAATCGTAGCCTGTTGCAGAACTCAGACTGCTGTACTCGGCACCAATCCTTTGGTGCAACAAACTTCCCGTATTGTTAAATACAATCATTTTGAACCGCCTTCCTTTATGCGTTTATTTTGAACCCGTCACTTACCGGAGAACAAAACATAAAAAGAAGACAAAAAGATAACAAAAAAGCACCTACCACGAAGGGTAAGTGCTCACTTGCAGTCCTTTTGCCTTTTCCTATACACAGGAGTATAGTTTAGCATAACAAACAAGCACAATTAACCCTTTCGGTACATTGCTATTTTCGTTATCTTTTTAATACACTCCTGCATTATTTTAAATGTAGCATAGTCAGTTTAACACGCAGTTTTTTAGGTGTCAATGGGTTTGAAAGAATCCACGACTCACAGGTCGTGCAAATTTTTAAGCAGCTCAGATTCTTCTATTCCAAACACATCGGCTATATCGGCAAGCACTTCTATACTGGGCATAATTTTGTTGTTCAAAATGCGATTAATATAGCTGATGTTCTTGCCGATCTTCGTACTTAATTGCTGACACGAATAGTTTCTCTCGTTCATCAACGCGGTCAAGTTCTTTATAAAACCTTTCCGCACTTCCAGATGTCTTTGTTCTCTTCTTTCCTTTGCTTTTTCATCG
>JAZNVC010000013.1:0-66578 GCA_045592625.1 Acutalibacteraceae bacterium | reverse complement strand
ATTGATTTTTTAAATCTTTTGAGTTAAAATAATAATGTAATATAAAGTAGGAATAATATAATTATAATTTGATGAAAGGATGAATGGTTATGAGTGGTTACAGTTCTTCTGTACTGGCAGAAATGATTGAGAAAAAACTTTCTCATAATTTCGGTGTCACTCCCGCACAAGCCTCCGATGAGCTTTTTTATAAAGCCTGTGCATTAGTGCTTCGCGATATAATGGGCGAACGCAGAACAAAATTCAAAGAGGAAACCAAAAAACAGCAAAACAAAACCGTTTACTATCTTAGTATGGAATTTTTAATGGGGCGCTCCTTTAAAAATACATTGTTTAATTTAGACCTTACCGACCAAATGGAAAAGGCATTAAAAAAATTCAAAGTAAAGCTTTCTTCTCTTTTTGAGTTAGAGCCCGATGCAGGTCTTGGTAACGGTGGTTTAGGTAGACTTGCCGCATGTTTCTTGGACGGACTTTCTACCGGCGGATATCCCGCAATGGGATACTGCATCCGTTATGAATATGGTATTTTCCGTCAGAAAATAGTTGAAGGTTGGCAGACCGAAATGCCTGATTTCTGGCTTCCCGGCGGCGAGGTATGGCTTGAACCCCGTCCTGCCTCTGCTGTTGACGTCCGCTTTGACGGAAAAATTGTTGAGCGTTGGGACAGTCACTTCCATCACGTTGAACACGTTGACTATACAACAGTACACGCCATGCCTTACGACCTTATGGTTGCAGGTAAGGACGGTAAAACCGTAAACGCTCTTCGTCTTTGGAGTGCTGAATGTCAGGATATAAATATGTCTGCATTTAATCAAGGTGACTACGTTCGTGCAATGGAACAAAAGGCTATGGCAGAGGTTATAAGTAAGGTTCTATATCCTGAAGATAACCATGCAGAAGGAAAATCCTTAAGACTTCGTCAGCAGTATTTCCTTGTTTCTGCTTCTATTCAGGATATATTAAACCGTCATTTACGCACCTATAATACTCTGGATAATCTTGCCGAAAAGGTTGCAATTCATATTAATGATACCCACCCTGCCCTAACCGTGCCCGAACTTATGAGATACTTGCTGGATGAATGCGGTTACGAATGGGATAAGGCTTGGAATATTGTGCAAGGCACAGTTGCTTATACCAACCACACAATTATGAAGGAAGCTCTTGAATGTTGGCAGGAAGATATGTTCCGCCACAGACTTCCCCGTATTTACCAGATAGTTAAAGAAATAGATAATCGATTAAGACTTAAAATTTGGGAAATCACAAACGATGCCCGTTTGGTTGAAGACACAGCCGTTATTTCCGGCGGCGTTGTTAAAATGGCAAATCTGAGTGTTGTTGCCTCCCACAAGGTTAACGGCGTTTCTAAGCTTCACAGCAAAATTCTTACAGATTCTCTTTTTAACGATTATTATACCCTTACTCCCGATAAATTCACCAATGTTACCAACGGTATTGCACACAGAAGATGGCTTTGCCAAGCCAATCCTCTTCTTACCAAATATTTAAGTGAACTTATTGGTGACGGCTTTGTTATGGATGCAAGTCAACTCTCAAATTTAAGAAAATTTGAGGACGATACATCTGTTCTTAAAGAACTTGCCGAAATCAAAAAGCAAAACAAGATTCGCCTTACTAATTATGTTAAGGAAAATATCGGTGTATCTCTTGACCCTGATTCTATTTTTGATATGCAGGTTAAACGTCTGCATGAATATAAACGTCAGCATCTTAACGCTCTTCATATAATATCTGATTATCTCTATTTAAAAAACAACCCTAACGCTGACTTTACCCCTAAAACCTATATTTTCGGTGCTAAAGCAGCCCCCGGTTATTTGTTGGCAAAACAGATAATCAATATGATTTGCAAACTTTCAAAAGAAATTGAAAACGACCGTACGGTAAGCGATAAGCTAAAGGTTCTTTTCCTGGAAGATTACAAGGTTACTTTAGCAGAACTTATGATACCTGCAGCCGAAATAAGCGAACAGATATCTCTTGCTTCTACCGAAGCTTCGGGAACGGGTAATATGAAGTTTATGATGAACGGTGCTGTTACTCTTGGTACTGAAGACGGAGCTAACGTTGAAATTCACAAGGCTGTCGGCGATGACAACATTATAATTTTCGGTATGCAAACTCCCGAAGTTATGAAGCTTCAAAAACAGGGATACAATCCCGTTAATTATTACTGCAATAACGAAAAGTTAAAAGAAGCACTAAACTTTATTGAAAAAGGCATAGGCGGTCAACCCTTTGATAACATTTATCGCACCATTACGGGTGTTGACACTTATATGGCACTGGCTGACTTTAATGATTATTGTTTTGCTCAGGAAAAGGCATCATCTCTTTATAAAGATACTGAAAAATGGAACAAAATGTCACTTGTTAATATTGCTGAGTCCGGTATTTTTGCAGCTGACCGTTCTATACAAGACTACGCGCAAAACATTTGGGGAATCACTCCCAATAAATAAGGAAAATTTATATGCAGTACTATCCTTTTGATTCAAGGAACACTATTTATAAATCAATTTTCGGAGCGATAGCTTCAGAGACATCTCTGAAGCTTCGCTTACTTTTGCATATGGATGCAAAGGTACATAACGCATATTTATGTATAACAAAAGATGGCGAAGACCTTTGTGAATATAAGCTGGAACCAAAAGAATATTTAGACTTTTATCAGTTTTTTGACATATCTCTTTCCTTCACCGAAGGTCTATATTGGTATTATTTTCGTTACGAAAGTGATTACGGAACCTTTAAGGTAACAAAAGGCGAACATTCTTTGGGTATAATTTCAAACGACGGCGGACTATGGCAACTTACGGTATATGATAAAGATTTCAAAACACCCGATTGGCTGTCCGGCGGTATAATTTATCAGATTTTCCCCGACCGCTTTTATTCTTCAAAAACCCCGAAAAAAGATATCCCCAATGACAGATATTTAGAAAATGACTGGACTGCAACGCCAGAATTCAGACAAGACTCAAAGCCAAAGTTTTTAGGTAACGACTATTTTGGAGGAGATCTATCAGGCATTAAAGAAAAACTCCCATATATTGCCTCTCTCGGTGTTACAGCAATTTATCTTAACCCTATTTTTGAAGCCCACAGCAACCATAGATACAATACTGCTGATTATATGAAAATAGACTGTATGCTGGGAGCAGAAAATGACCTTGCCGACCTATGTAACGAAGCCAAAAAATATGGTATAGGAATAATTTTGGACGGTGTATTTTCCCACACCGGTGACGACAGTATATATTTTAACAAATATTCAAGATACAACGAAATCGGTGCCTATAACAGTCAAGAGAGCAACTATTCTTCGTGGTACAGTTTTCAAAACTTCCCACATAAATACAGTAGTTGGTGGGGTATTTCTTCACTACCCGAAGTTAATGAAACTGATAGCTCATTTTTAGAATATATTACAGGAGAAAACGGTGTTCTCCGTCACTGGTTGAGAGCAGGTATTATGGGTTGGAGACTTGACGTTGCTGACGAACTCCCCGACCTGTTTCTTGATAGGCTGAGAAGTGCAGTTAAAACGGAAAAGGAAGATGCATATATTCTTGGGGAGGTATGGGAAGACGCTACAAATAAAATAAGTCACGGAGGCAGAAGACGGTTTTTAAGAGGAAAACAACTTGATTCTGTTATGAATTATCCCTTTGCCGAAGCTATTATAGCATTTTTAAAGGGTGGAAATTCAAGAGAACTTCTTGATTTAGTGCTTGATATCACAGAAAACTATCCTCCACAATGTGTTAACCTTTTAATGAACCATATCGGCACCCACGATACAGCAAGAATTTTAACGGTTTTATCATCAAATGAGCAAACAGGCGACAGAAATTGGCAAAGCAAACAAAAGCTCAGCGAAGGTCAGTATGCTCATTCGGTAAAATTCTTAAAACTTGCCGCAACCCTTCAATACACCCTGCCCGGAGTGCCTTCTTTATATTATGGTGATGAAGCAGGGGTTGAGGGATATGCTGACCCGTTTTGCAGAAAAACATACCCTTGGGGAAGTGAAAATCAAGAGCTGCTTGATTTTTACAAACGGCTGGGAAATATTCGTCGAAACAATGATTGCTTTAAAGGCGGTAAATTTATCCCCATTTATGCTAATATGGGACATATCGCCTATATCAGAGAAAGTGTTAACGGTAAAAACGCATTGCTTATTGCCGTTAACCGTTGGTGTGACGATGAATATATTGACCTGCCAAACGATTTTTTAAATGCCGAAGTTTTAATTGGAAACGCTCCTGACGGCAACAAACTTAAAATTGAAAAAGAGAATATTTGCATACTAAAAAAATCCGTCTGACGACGGATTTTTTGCACTCTATTTATATTTGGATTTAACAAGCAGAACGCAACATTCTACGTGAGAAGTTCTTGGGAAAAGGTCAACGGGAGTATATTCTACTACCTTATAGCACTTTTTTTCTAAAATCGCACAGTCTCTGGCAAGAGTAGCCACATCACAGGAGACATATACTATACGCTTAGGTGCAAAATCATCGGCAATAATATTTAAAAGTTCCTCATCACAGCCCTTTCTTGGAGGGTCAAGAACTATTACGTCAACCTTTACCTCTTCATCCCTTAAAATTTGCGACGCTTTGGCTGCATCGGCACAAATAAATCTAGCATTTTCTATTCCGTTAAGGGCAGCATTAAACTTTGCATCTTCTATTGCTTCGGGGATTATTTCAACACCGATAATACTATTTGCTTTTTTCGCAAAAGACAGTCCTATTGTTCCTGCACCGCAATAAAGGTCAAGGATGTTTTTGCCTTTTGGTTCAACATATTCTTCTGCCTTTTTATAAAGAATTTGAGCCATATTTCTATTTACTTGATAAAAGGACAGTGGATTTATTCTTATTCTGTTTTCACATAAAATATCGGTAATATAGCCATCACCGTAAAGCACTATATTCTCTTTTCCCAAAATCACGTTGGTTTTTTGGGTATTTATATTTAAAACAAAGGTTTTGAATTTATCTTTTAAAACCTTTTTCAGACTTTCTATAAAATATTCTATATTATAAATTTCTTTAGCATTTATTATAAGAGATACCATTATCTCATCAGTAGCAGTAGCCTTTCGGATATAAAGGTGTCTGACTATACCCTTCCCCGTTTCCTCGTTATAAGCAGAAATGAAAAACTTTGTCATATATTCCTTTAAAGCCACCGCAACAGCACTAAATTCTATAGGCTGTAACAAACAATCGTTAATAGGAATAATTCGGTGGGAATGCACAGCATAAAAGCCAACTTCACCACCATCCTTAGTGGGATATTGCGCCTTATTTCTATAGCGCACATCCTCTCCGAATAATATAGGCTGAGCGGCAATATCCACGCCGCCTATACGGTGCATTGTTTCTTCCACACGCTTTTTCTTGAGTTTTAGTTCACACTCATAGCTTATATGGCGGTAAACACAACCGCCGCATTTTGTAAACACAGGACAATCCTGCTTAATTCTATCCTTGCTGGGTTCTATAATTTTTATAGCCTTGCCATAACAAAAATTCTTTTTTACCTTTACAATATGTACCTTAACCTTATCACCCACAGCGGTGTTTGGTACAAATACGGCCAAACCGTCAATTTTTCCTACACCGTTTCCCTCTGCCGTAACGTCGGCAATGTCCATTATAAACTCACTGTTTTTCTTCATTTTATATCCTCTTAAAACAAAAAGAGCCCTTGGGACTCTTATTGCTGTACAGTAATTTTTCTTGAATCATAGGTTTCACCCTTTGATACATCAAGAATTTTCGAATCAATAGTAACAAGATTATTGTCTTCCCAACCAACCGTTACAACCGATTTATTAACCGCCCAATAAATATTTTTTTCATCACTTACGACGTTTTCTTTATCGGAAAAGTTGAAGCTTCTTACTTCAACACGTACAGCACTGCCCTTTGGTGTATCAATTCTGTAAACCTCAGCAGAACGAGTATTGTCAGGAGACATTGAACTATATAAAAACTGTCCTTCGGGGAGGTCTTTCAGTGTATAAAAAAATCTATCTTTTACATAAAAAAAGATATTGGTAATAAAAACAGCAAACACTAAAAAATAGTAAATTAAGTATTTTAAAGATGATTTCATATGGCATCTCCTTTAAACATTATAAACGGGCGTTTGCTCTTGTGCTTGTCCCGAAAGATTATAAAAAGCAACATTATAGCGACATTCTACTACGTATGACATTAAAAGATAGGGCATAGTAAAAAGTAAAGGAATAAGTGTAGCTGAAAAAAGAATCCAACCAGTAAATCCAAGAAGATGGGTAAAAAATCTGCTTTTAGTATATGTGCCTATTTCAATTCCTCTTTCAAAGCACTCCTTTGGACTCATATCTTCAATACTTACAAACAGAAAAGCCGGAAGATACAGCGAAATCAGATGTGCGATAGCTAAAATTAGTGCCGCTATATGAAACACGTTGTCCAGATACCTTAAATTCATCACAAAAAGAGGAATTGAGACACCGAAAAGTTCATATATTTCACTGCTTGTAAAGACATTAACTAATATGGCGGGAAGAAATAAAATTAAAGCAACCTTTAACCAATGGAACAGAATTTTTAAATTGTATTTCAAAGCTCTGGTATATTCCGTTTTCCCCGAAAAGTAATAAAAACAGCCCGAAACCCCTTCATTTTTGCCATTTGCACTTTTCCAGTATGTTCTAACGGTGCCAAGCCACAGAGGTGCACCTATAAATGAAAAGAGCAACACAAAAATTATATACGCCAAAATGTCACCAAAAGGTAAAGAAAGAAGTACACAGGAAAGCAAAATTATTATAGTTGCAAAAACAGGAATCATAGCCTTAGCGCAAGAAACCGCCCAAATACCTTTAAGGGTAATTAGTGCCGTTGATTTTACTGCTTTGGTTGTTGCCATACTTTTCTCAACTCCTAATTTTATATTACTATTATACCAAACACAAAATGCAATATATTAAAGAACTTTTAATTTTGCAAAACCTGCCATAAGTTTTTTTAATCCTACGTTTTCAAACTTAATTTCAAGCAAGGTATCGCTTCCCATAGGTACGGTTTTAAGGATTTTACCAACACCGAAGGTATTATGCTCAACCGTCATACCCTCGCTATATTTGCAAATTTCCTTTTTAACAGGTGCAGTATAAAAACTTTTTTGTCCGTAAGAGGAATTATATACAGAGGAAGAAACCGAAATTCTTTGAGGCTCTGAACGCTTAATACCATTTTTATTACATAACTTATCGGGGATTTCTTTTAAAAATCTGGACTCAGGATTACGATTAGTTGAGCCGTAAAGCATACGTGTATAAGCGTTGGTAATATGGAGTGTTTTTTTGGCTCTTGTTATAGCAACGTAAGCAAGACGTCTTTCCTCTTCAATTTCCTCATTACCTGCAAAAACCGACTGAGTGCCCGGGAAAATTCCTTCTTCCCAACCGATAAGAAACACATTATCAAATTCAAGTCCCTTAGCGCTGTGAACGGTCATCATTATAACTCTGTCCTGAGTGCTGTCCAAAGAATCTATATCGCTGACAAGTGCAACTTCTTCAAGGAAACCCGAAAGAGTTGGTTCATCATTATCAAGTTCGTACTGCAAAATGGAACTGCTAAGTTCTTTTACGTTTTCAATTCTGTCCTGCTCGGTAGGTCCTGCCGCAATAAGAGCATTTACGTAACCTGTTTTTTCAATTACTTCCTGACACAATTCGTGAACCGAAACCGTTTCACTAAGTTTTATAAGTTCTTTTATCATTTTTGTAAACTCTTTAAGTTTACTATCAGCACGTGATAGTGCAGGATAGTTTTCGCTATCGCAAAGAACATTAAACAACGACATACCAAGTCCATCAGCGATTTCATTTGCTTTACTGATAGTGGTATCTCCTATTCCTCTTTTAGGTTCGTTTATAATACGCTTTAAACGAATATTATCGTTAGGATTATTTATAACCTGTAAATATGCAAGTATATCTTTAATTTCCTTACGGTCAAAGAACTTTGTGCCCCCAACCACAGTATAGGCAACACCGCTTCGTGCAAAAACGTTTTCAAGGGCAGCCGACTGAGCGTTCATTCTATAAAGTACAGCGTTTGAAGAAGCATTTACACCGTTTCGCATATTAAAAAATATCTTTTCAGCCACATACTTTGCTTCGTCTATCTGGTCCTGTGCTGTATAAACTTCAATAGGAACACCGTCTCCATTATCGGTCCATAAAGTTTTACCTTTTCTGCCCTTATTATTTGCAATAACTGCATTTGCAGCATCAAGAATATGAGAGGTAGAACGATAATTTTGTTCAAGACGGATAACCTTTGCACTTTCATACTGGTCTTCAAAATTTAAAATATTTTCAATGGTGGCACCTCTGAAACGGTATATACTCTGGTCATCATCACCTACTACACATATATTGCTTTCACCCTCGGCAAGAAGTTTAACCAGCATATACTGAGCATAGTTGGTATCCTGATACTCATCCACCATTATGTATCTGAATTTTTTTTGGTAATTTTTTTTAATATCGGGAAAATCCTTTAGAAGTCGAACTGTATTGACAATCATATCATCAAAATCCATTGCGTCGAACTCTATAAGATTTTTATTATATGCCTCATAAATATCGGCAATAACCTTTCTTCTGTAATCACCGCCGAATTTAGCACGATATTCATCGGGTGAAATAAGTTTGTCCTTAGAATGTGAAATTTCGCTTAAAACCATTTTTACAGGAAAAGCCTTATCGTCAATATTAAAGCCTTTCATAATTTCCTTTAAAAGACGTTTTTGGTCGTCGGTATCATATATGGTAAAATGAGAATTATACCCTAAAAGGTCAGCGTGTCTGCGAAGCATTTTACCGCAAATTGAATGAAAGGTACCAGCCCATATATCAAGACCTTCATCGGTGAGCTTAGCGGTAATTCTCTCTTTTAATTCGCCTGCTGCCTTGTTGGTAAATGTTATGGCAAGAATATTCCACGGACTAACAGGATCAACCGCTAAAATATTACTGTTAATACTATCGGTTTTTCCGTTAAGATAGTCCTCCATAGCCAAAGTTTCAAATTCATTAAAGAAAGGAACGACGGCGCTGTTATAAGCGTCACCGTATTTAACAAGATAGGCTATTCTGTTTACCAGAACGGTTGTTTTTCCGCTTCCTGCACCCGCAAGAACGAGTACGGGACCCTTGGCTGTAGTTACCGCCTCAAACTGACGGTCATTCATATTTGAAAATTCCTTGCGGATAATATCTCTTCTCAGTTTAATAAACTGCTCATCTGTCATAATAAAACTCCTAAAAAAGCCAAAAACAATAAATTATTATATATTATTATAAAATATATTGTAAAATATATCAAGTTAAAATTGACCTTTTGTAAATTTAAGTGTATAATAGGACTATATGTTAATATATTAGGAGATGTATGTATGAAACGTACCGAAATTATAAGCCTGTTTAACGACGAAAGTTCTTACACAGGAAAAACCATTACCGTATGCGGATGGATAAAAACTTCCCGTAATTCTAAAAACATAAGCTTTATTGAACTCAATGACGGTTCTTGCTTTAAAAACCTTCAGGTCGTATATAACGAGGAAACTATAAATAACTATTCCCAAATAGCTGCTCTTAACGTAGGCTCTGCAATTTGTGTAAAGGGTAGTTTAGTAGCCACCCCAGAAATGAAGCAGCCTTTCGAGCTTCAGGCTGAAGAAATTACTATAGAAGGTGCATCCTCTCCCGAATATCCTTTACAGAAAAAACGTCACTCCCTTGAGTATCTTCGTACCATTCAGCATCTTCGCCCCCGTACCAATACCTTTTCCGCAGCTTTCAGAGTTCGTTCTGTAGCCGCATATGCAATTCACAAATTTTTTAATGAACGCGGATTTGTTTACGCTCACACCCCTCTTATTACCACAAGCGATGCCGAGGGTGCCGGTGAAATGTTCAGAGTAACCACTCTTGACCTTGGAAATCCTCCTATAACCGAAGATGGAAAGGTTGATTTCAGCCAAGACTTCTTTGGTAAAGGTACAAGTCTTACCGTATCAGGTCAGCTTCAGGCAGAAGCAATGGCTATGGCTTTCGGCAAGGTTTACACCTTTGGACCTACATTTCGTGCCGAAAAGTCTTATACAGCACGTCATGCTGCAGAGTTTTGGATGATTGAACCGGAGATTGCATTTGCAGACCTTGAGGATGATATGGAACTTGCTCGTGATATGCTTAAATACATTCTCTCTTATATCTATGATAATTGTCAAAACGAACTGGATTTCTTTGAGGCTCATTTTGAAAAAGGTCTTAAAGATAAGCTTAAAAACGTTATTGATTCCGAATTTGCAACCGTTACCTACACCGAGGCTGTTGAAATCTTGCAGAAGAGTGACCATAAATTTGAATATAAGGTTGAATGGGGTTGTGATTTACAAAGCGAACACGAACGTTATTTAACCGAAGAGGTATTTAAAAAGCCATTATTCGTTACTAACTATCCAAAAGAGATTAAGGCCTTCTATATGCGTCTTAACGATGACGGAAAGACGGTTGCTGCTGTCGACTGTCTTGTTCCGGGTATAGGTGAAATCATAGGCGGAAGTCAGCGTGAAGAACGTTTAGACCTTCTTATAAAGCGTATTGAAGAAATAGGCGGTACCGAAGAAGAATATGGTTGGTACCTTGATCTTCGCCGTTTCGGCGGTGCAAAACACGCTGGTTTCGGTTTAGGATTTGAGCGTCTGATTATGTACGTAACAGGAATTGCTAATATTCGTGATGTTCTTCCTTTCCCCCGCACAACAGGTTCTGCTGAATTTTAATAATTAAAGGAAAAATTAAACTACCGTAGTCACTAAAACTATGGTAGTTTTTTATTTTTAAATTATTAATGCGGTAACAAAAGCCACAACTGCCGATAAAATTGCTACAACTATAAGCGGTTTTTTGAAAAACGCTAAAACTAGTGCTGTTACAGTTCCGAAAAGTGCGGAATAAAACTCCCCTGTCGAATAAAATATAGAAGGAAAGGTCATTGCCGAAAGAACCGTATATGGCACATAATAAAGAAAGCTTTTTATAAAGTTAGACTTTATTTTACGTCTAAAAACCGTAAACGGTATCATTCGAATAAGATATGTTACCCATGCCATTACTAAAATATAAATTGCAATACTCATTCCTTATTCTCCTTAATGGGAAACGCCAGAGCTGCTATAACAGAGGCAAAAACAGCACATATAATTATAGAAAAACCTGCAGAAAGTCTTGTAAGATACTTAAAAGTAACACTTAACGCAACAGAAATAAGTGCGGCAAAAAGTACTTTTTTATTTTCCCTTGCAACAGGCACAACAATTGCAACAAACATTGCATAAAGCATTATGCCTAAAGCACCGGTTAGTATTGCAGGTAAAAAAGAACCTGCCAAAGCACCCACCAAAGTGCCGCCTGTCCACCCAATCCACGATATAAATATCATACCAAGCATATATGCAGGTGTTATGGGTGACCTTTGAGAATAAGAAAGAGCAAATATTTCATCAGTGATGCCGAAAGCAGTAATCATTCGTATCGGTACGCTAAAGGAAGTATCAAGTTTTTGAGAAAGGGAAATTCCCATAAGTGCGTAGCGAAGATTTATTATAAGCTGTGTAAGTGCCATTTCAACAAGCGTTCCAAAGGAAGCAATTATCTCAATACCTGCCGCCTGACCGGCTGAGGTCAGATTGGTAGCAGAAATCACAGTTGCTTCTACAAAAGAAAGACCGCTTGATACAGCCGTTATCCCAAGACCAAAGGATACAGAAAGATATCCTAAAAATATGGGAAATCCGTGAACAACGCCTTTACCGAAGGTGAGTTTCAATTTTTAAGACGCCCTTTCTATGCAACCCAATTTTCTTTATTATAGATAACTCCTGCAATAAGAGCATCATTTTCAAAGTAGAAAACAAGAACATTTGACTCTATAGAACAGGTAAGTTTTCTGCAATTTTCAATGCTGAAAGGCATAAAGAAAAATTCATCCTCGTCAGCAATAGCTGACTCAACCTGTAATTTTTCCTGTTCTAAAGCTGCTTTAACGGTATATTCACCTGTTTCTCCTATAGAAAAACCGTACATATCGGTAAAACCCACAATGCAGGAAATTCCCTTCTCTTCGTTACCCACATTATAGTAATAATAAAAATCGGGAGCATTATAGTAATTATAATTGGTTCCTTCAACAAGCACTATTTCATCGCCTTGACAATGAGTGCCTTCGGCTTCGTCCTCGTGTTTTGCTATGTCTTTTTCTATATTTTTAATAGGAGTGCCAAGAGCATATTCAGCCTCTTTAACCTGTCCTGTTTTTAGAAAATAATCGATATCTACGCTATAACCTTGGTCTTTTTTGTTTTTACCGCAACCTGCAAATGAAAACACCAATAAAACAGCACACAACAAAGCAATAATACGTTTCATAATTTACTCCTTTATTTAGAATGTTTATGCAATAATTCGCTTCTTTGATCCCATAGTTTTTGAGAAAGATCAACATAATAGGTGTGGGGTTTTTCAAATCGTTTAACCTCATCCCACAAAAGTTCAACCTGTTCCTTGCAATATTTTGCAATTTCGCTGACAGATGGACTTTCGTACACCTGCTGACCTTTTTCAAATATTTTAACCTGAAGTTTTTTAGCCACAAAATTTTCCACGGTTTTACGCTTCCAAGTATATTCAGGATGGAAAATTTCATACGGCTTTGTATCATCAATTTTTTCATTTCCTAAGGTCATTACGTCAGCAATACACTTTCCCGTTTCATTATCGTAAAGACGCCAAGGAATTTTAACACCGGGTATTGTAATTTTTGCAGTATTTTCGCTGATTTTGATTTTAGGAATAATCTCTCCATCCTTTTCAACGGCTACAAGCTTATATACTCCGCCAAAAACAGGTTCTTTAGCAGCAGTAATAAGACGTTCACCTACACCAAAAATATCAACCTTTGCTCCCTGAATAAGCATATCTCTGATAAGATATTCGTCAAGGGAGTTTGATACAACTATTTTACAATAATCGTATCCTGCATCATCAAGCATTTTTCTTGCTTTTTTGGTGATATAAGTGATATCACCGCTGTCAATCCTTATACCTCTGGGACGTTTGCCCATTGGCTTTAATACCTCATCAAATACCTTGATAGCATTAGGGATTCCGCTTTTAAGCACATTATAGGTATCAACAAGTAAAGTTGTACTGTCGGGATATTTTTGAGCATAGGTTTTAAATGCTTCATATTCACTTTCAAAAAGCTGTACCCAACTATGTGCCATAGTACCTGACGGAGTTACATCAAAATCCTTACCCGTAAGCACACAAGCCGTGCCTGTGCAACCACCTATAATTGCTGCTCTTGCACCATATACTGCTCCGTCGTATCCATGAGCACGTCGAGAACCAAACTCAAGAACAGGTCTGCCCTCGGCTGCTCGTACAATCCTGTTTGCCTTAGTAGCTATTAATGATTGATGATTAATGGTAAGAAGCACCATAGTTTCTACCAGGAAAGCCTGCATAATGGGACCTCTGACCGTAATAATTGGTTCTTTAGGGAAAATTGGTGTTCCCTCAGGAACAGCCCATACATCACACTCGAATTTAAAGTTTTTAAGAAAGTCAAGATAGCGTTCATCAAAAAGATTTAGCCCTTTTAAATACTCGATATCACTTTCACTAAAGGAAAGATTTTTAAAATAATCAATGAGTTGATTAAGACCTGCCATTATAGCATATCCTCCCTCTTCGGGAACACGGCGGAAGAACATATCGAAATAGGCTATAGTTCCCTCCATTGAACTATCAAATATTCCATTTGCCATGGTCATTTCATAAAGGTCCATAAGCATACTTAAATTACGATTATCCATAGTTGCCTCCATACTAGATACTTTATTAATTATAATACTCCAAAAATAACTGCTTGTCAACGCGACAAAAAAGAATTTCCTGTCAGAAAGACAGGAAATTCTTTATATTTACATACGTATTTACTTTATTCTTTATATTCAATAACCGCATCTTTGCCATCTACTGCAGCCTTTGTAACAGTTATTGTTTTTATCTTCTCATCAGAGGGTGTATTAAACATAAGCGGTTGCAATGTTGCTTCAATAATGGAACGAAGTCCTCTTGCCCCCGTTTTGTGCTCAATAGTAAGCTCTGCAATTCGTTCAAGTGCCTCTTTTTCAAACACAAGGTCAACAGAATCTATATTAAACAAAGCCTGATACTGTTTAACGATAGAATTCTTAGGCTCGGTCATAATGCGAATAAGGGTTTCCTTATCCATTCCCTTTAGACCCGTAACAACAGGAAGTCTGCCTACCAGTTCGGGAATAAGTCCGAATTTAACCAAATCCTGATGGGTTGTTTTTTCAGCAGCAGCAATAGCCTCTTTACTTTTAGGAGATTTAACATCTGCACCAAAACCAAGACTTGAACCACCGATTCTGCGTTCAATAATTTTATCAATACCATCAAACGCACCTGAACATATAAACAAAATATTGGTTGTATTTATTTGTATAAATTCCTGTTGAGGATGCTTTCTTCCGCCCTGTGGAGGAACATTTGCTACCGTACCTTCAAGAATCTTAAGAAGTGCCTGCTGAACACCCTCACCGCTTACATCACGTGTAATGGAAGTATTTTCACTCTTTCGTGCGATTTTATCAATTTCATCAATATAGATAATACCGCGTTCTGCCTTCTCAATGTCATAATCTGCAGCCTGAATAAGACGAAGAAGAATATTTTCAACGTCCTCACCAACATAACCTGCTTCGGTTAAAGTTGTGGCATCGGTAATAGCGATGGGAACCTGAAGAATTTTAGAAAGTGTTTGAGCAAGAAGAGTTTTACCAACACCCGTAGGACCCAAAAGCAAAACGTTACTTTTAGCAAGTTCTACAGAATCATCACTTTGCTTGAAAATGCGCTTATAATGATTATAAACAGCAACCGAAAGCGTGATTTTAGCTTCTTCCTGACCGATAACATATTCGTCGAGTTTCTTTTTTATTTCTTTGGGTTTAGGAAGTACAAATTCTTTTTGCTCGTTTTTTTGCGACTTGCGGCGAGGTTTTACCTCTTGGGCTTCATCACCGTATAATAGGGTGTTGCAAAAGTTGATGCAGGAATCGCATATATATACTCCAGGACCCTCGATAATTCTGCCGACCTCATCCTGCGTTTTACCGCAGAATGAGCATCGAACCTGTTTGTTTGAATCTTTAGTAGGCATTAGTTACCCCTCTTAGCAATAACCTTGTCAACAATACCATATTCCTGAGCCTCAACTGCAGTCATCCAATTATCTCTATCGGTGTCAACTGCAATTTGGTCTAAGGGTTTACCGGTATTTTCTGATAAGATTTTATTAAGATTTTCTCTTGTGCGCTCAATATGACGGGCAGAAATAAGAATATCACTTGCCTGTCCCTGAGCACCGCCTAAGGGCTGATGAATCATAACTTCAGCATTAGGCAGAGCGTAACGTTTGCCTTTTGCACCGCTGGAAAGCAAGAATGCACCCATACTTGCAGCCATACCGATACAAATGGTAGAAACATCACATTTAATATACTGCATAGTATCATAAATGGCCATACCAGCAGAAACGCTTCCTCCCGGACTGTTTATATAAAAACTTATATCCTTGTCCGGATCCTGTCCCTCAAGATAAAGCATCTGAGCGACTATAAGGCTGGCGGAAGCATCGTCAACCTGTCCGTTAAGCATAATAATACGGTCATTTAAAAGTCGTGAAAAAATATCATACGAACGTTCTCCGCGGCTTGTTTGTTCAACAACCATAGGAACTAAATTCATATCCATAACAATACCTCCATTATATATGATTATGCACAAATACTACTTTTAATAATCAGATTATTCTTCTGTTTTAGCAGCAGTTTTCTTAGTGGTAGTAGTTTTTTTAGCAGCGGGTTTCTTTGCTGCATCACCCTCAACCTTTTTAGCAGTAGAAGTAGTTTTCTTTGCAGCAGGCTTCTTTTCTGCTTCGCCTTCTGTTTTTTTAGCAGTAGAAGTTGTGGTCTTCTTAGCTGTAGAAGAAGTAGTCTTCTTGGTTGTGGAAGATGTAGTCTTCTTTGCTGCGGGTTTCTTTTCTGCTTCGCCTTCGGTCTTCTTAGCGGTAGAAGCCTTCTTAGCAGCGGGCTTTTTGGGAGCCTTTTCGCTGATAGCTTCAACTTCGGTAATAATAGCACTGCTCTTAACAAGGTCTAGAGCCATTTCTACAGCGATATCCTTCTTAAGTTCCTCTGCGGGAACAGTAGCCTTAACCTGCTCGGCAGGAATAGAATACATCTCTGCCATTTCTTCGTATTTCTTGTCAACATCCTGGTCATTAACGGTAATGTTTTCAAGTTTAACAATCTTCTCAAGTGCAAGACGCATCTTAACCTGCTTTTCAGCCTGAGGACGATATGTCTTTGAAATTTCTTCAATGGTAGCGCCTGTATATTTAATGTAGTTTTCAAGGCTCATACCCTGAGACTGTAAACGATAGTCAAGGTCACGAAGGTTCTGCTGAACTCTGTTATTATACATAGCCTCAGGAATTTCACCCTTTATAGAATCAATAATCTGGTCAAGGAGTCTTGTTTCGGTTTCATCCTCAGCAACCTTCTGTTTTCTTTCTATTGCCTTTGCCTTAAGGTCAGCTTTAAGTTCAGCAAGAGTATCGAATTCGCTTACGTCTTTTGCAAATTCATCATCGATTTCAGGAATTTCACGCTTTTTAATTTCGTGAAGTTTAACCTTAAACACAGCCTCTTTACCTGCAAGGTCAGCAGCGTGATAGTCAGCGGGGAATGTAACGTTTACATCAAATTCATCACCAATATTCTTACCAACTATCTGCTCTTCAAAGCCGGGGATAAACTGACCGGAACCAAGAGGCAGAGAAAATGCTTCGCCCTTGCCGCCTTCAAAAGCAACGCCGTCAACATAACCGTCAAAATCAATAACGGTGATATCGTCCATAGCAGCAGCTCTGTCCTCAACAGCAATAACTCTTGCATTTCTGTCAGCCATAGCCTTAACAGACTCTTCAATTTCAGCATCATCAACGCTTACTTTAAGACGTTCTTCTTTAAGACCCTTATATTCACCAATTTCGATTTCGGGAACTACAGTAAGGGTTACCTTAAAGTCAACACCTTCTTCCTTGCTGATAGAAACAAGGTCGAAGTCCATCTTATCATCAACAATTTCTACACCTGCCTCAACAGCAGCCTCCTCAAGTGCTGCACCATAAAGGCTGTCCAATGTATCCTGGAAGAAAGCTTCAGCACCGTAATACTTTTCAATAAAGCTTACGGGAGCCTTGCCCTTACGGAAACCGGGAACGGTGATTTTCTTGCTCTCACGACGCATTACGTCATTAAGTGCCTTTCTGAAAGTTTCTCCGTCGATAACTACCTCAAGTTCATAACGGTTAGTATCAACTTTTTTTGCATTTTTTAAACTCATGGAAATACCTCCGCAAAATTTATCAACATATAATATATCACATATTTTGGAAAATTTCTACAATTATTTAGAAATTTTTTAAAATAATTATTTTATATAATAAGGAGTGAAGTCAATACAGTCACAGGATATAAGTTTAAAGGTTATATTTTCGTGTTCTTTTGGGCTGTTATTAAGTCCTGAGCCGTGTATATGACCGTGATAAACGGTTTTTACTCCGAATTCCTTTAACACGCTGAATATGGGTTCAATAGCCTCACCGTTAAGTACGGGAGGATAATGCATAAACACTATAGGTTCTAGTCCTTTATTTATTGCAGATTCAATAGATGACCTGAGCCTTCCTGCTTCCCTGTTTATTATTGCTTTATCGCTTTCTTTTTCAGGGAACCAACCTCTACTTCCGCAAACTGCATATGAGTTTGCCTCATAACAATTATTAAAAACAATTTCGATTGTTTTTATATTTTCTTTTTCAAAAAATTCGTGAATTTTTTTGGCGGTTGACCACCATAAATCGTGATTTCCTTTTAAAAGTATTTTTTTACCGGGAAGAGAATCAATAAACTGAAAATCAGGCAATGCTTCTTCTATTTTTAAAGCCCACGAAAAATCACCGGGCAGTACAACAATATCATCATCTGTTATTAATCGCTTCCAATTAGCTTTAATTCGCTCTGTGTGATTATCCCAACCATAAAAAATATCCATCGGCTTATCACTTCCAAAGGACAAATGCAAATCAGAAATACCAAAAATTTTCAAAAAATTCCCTCCTTTATTAGTTAATAATATTTGCTTTTCAGACAATAATAAATATGACCGACAGGTCTGAAAGGAAAATGATTAATATGGAAAACAATTCTTGCCACAAACCCATACCCGGAATTCTTTGCGATGCTTCTCAGTGCATTCACCACACACAAGACGACCGTTGCTGTGCAGGTGCAATTCAGGTAGGCTATAAAAGTGCTTGCGAATGCAGTGAAACAGCTTGTACCACATTCAAAGCAAAGAACTAAATTGCCAAAAGCACCCGAAAGGGTGCTTTTCGGTTATATAAAGGCATTTTTAATATAATTTAACGAAAATTTATATTCTCCGTTTTCCACCCTTACAGTAATTGCCGATACATCAAAACGATAACGGTAATCAAAATGAAGTTTTGAAATAAAATCCTTTGCGGTATGTTTTATTCTTTTTTGTTTCAACCCATCTACCGCTTCTTCAGGGGAAACCAAAAAATCTTCAAAACGAGTTTTGACTTCCACAAACAAAAGCAAATCGTCCTTTTCGGCTATAATATCAATTTCACCGAAACGGCTGTGATAATTTCTTTTAAAGATAAAAAAACCGTGTTTTTTCAAAAAGTCAACGGTTATATCTTCACCTTTTCTACCAAGATAATAAACATCTATCATAACAGTTTTTTCAGAAAAGACGGACGGTGGATATCGGTTACACCAAACTCTTTTATAGCATCTATATGAGCTTTAGTGCCATAGCCTTTATGCTTTTCAAAGCTATACTGAGGATATTTTTTTGCATACTCTAATAAAAGTCTGTCTCTTGTCACCTTTGCAAGAACACTTGCAGCCGCAATAGACATACTTTTAGAATCACCCTTAACAACACATTCACCGTCAACTTTAAGCTGAGGCGGATAGCGATTTCCATCAATAAGAGCATAATCAGCCTTTACATTTAATTGCTCAACAGCACGTGTCATAGCAATATAGGTTGCACCGAGAATGTTAAATTCTTCAATTTCTTCAACACTTGCAAAAGCAATTCCAAAAGACATAGCTTTACTTTTTATAATATCAAAAAGGGCTTCTCTTTTCTTTTCGCTTAATTTTTTAGAATCATCAAGACCCTCGATAACCGTTCCCTCGGGCAATATGACTGCTGCGGCACAAACAGGACCTGCAAGAGGACCTCTTCCTGCCTCATCAACTCCGCAAACATATTTATAGCCTTTTAAAACGGCGGAACTTTCGTAACTGTAATCAGGCATTTTCATTAACCCTTTCGAGTGAAATTTTCCCTATTTTTGCATTTCTGAATTCCTGTAAAAGCGTAGTTGCTGCTCTTAGAGTATCACCCTCGCCGCCTCTAACAACCATACCGCGTTTTTTAGCAATTTCACCCAGCAAATCATAAGATTCCAGAGTTAAGTCAATATTACCGTAACGGTCCAACAAAAGTTGAGGATAAGAGACTGCAAGAATTTCCACCAGCCGCATACCTAAAAGTTCAACATCAACCACATTATCCTTTACCGCACCTGTAAATGCAAGACGTTCGCCGACACTCATATCCTCAAATTTAGGCCATAAAACGCCGGGAGTGTCTAACAATTCAAGTTGTTTATCTACCGTAAACCATTGATTTCCTCTTGTAACACCGGGACGGTTTTCCGCTTTTGCTTTATTAACCCCTGCCATTCTGTTTATAAAGGTTGATTTTCCAACGTTGGGAATGCCGACTACCATAAGTCGTAACGGTTTTCCTGCCATACCCTTCTCAGCATTTGCTTTTAGCTTTTCCGAAAGCATTTCTTTTACCGTGGGAACAAATTTATCAATGCCTTTGCCTGTTCTGCAGTCAACGGCTATTGCTTTTATATTCTGTTTTTCAAACCATTTTATCCACTGATTTGTCACTTCATTATCAGCCATATCACATTTGTTAAGAATAACAAGCATAGGCTTTTTACCAAGCAATTTCGGTATATCAGGATTACGGCTTGAAGCAGGGATACGAGCATCTACAATTTCGGCAACCGCATCAACTAAAGAAAGTTCCTTCTCCATTTGTCTGCGGGTTTTGGTCATATGGCCCGGAAACCATTGTATATATTGTGCTTCGCTCATTAATAAACCCCTCCGAATCGTTCAAAAGGATAAACTCTGAACACCGCTTTACCTAAAATATATCGTTGGTCTATCATACCGTCATTTCCGATTCTTGAGCTTCTGCTGTCAAGGGATTCGTTTCGGTTATCCCCTAAACAAAAAACATGATTATCGGGCACTCTGACAGGAAACTGAACGTCGTAATGCAAATTCGTAGGAGTTCTTGTGTAAGGTTCGTCAAGTGCCACACCGTCAACGTAAACTATACCTTTTTCAAAGTCAATATCCACCGTTTGACCTTCTGTAGCAATAATGCGTTTTATAATAGGGCCTTCCCCTTCTTCAGTTTGATAATCATTACTTGCATTTCGGGAAACAACCACAATATCGCCCACCTTTGGAGTGTAAAACCAATCGGTGATAATAATTTTTTCGCCATCAAAAAGAGTATTTTTCATGGAACCTCCCACTATGGTGGCAACTCTGAAAACAAAGGTAAAAATAATTACCACAGCAAGCATAGCGCTAACCACTACCTCAAGCCATTCAAATGCTTCTTTGGTAATAGAAATAGGCTCTTTCTGTTTGGTTTTTTCGTTATCCATAAACAGTAATTCCTCCGTAATAATGAAAAAAGGAGACAACCTGATGTCGCCTCCTTCCCTTTTTCTTAGCCGATTAACTCTTTAACCTTAGCAGCCTTACCAACTCTGTCACGGAGATAATAAAGCTTAGCTCTGCGAACGCGGCCGTTTCTCACAAGCTCAACCTTAGCTACGTTGGGAGAATGTACGGGGAATACACGCTCAACACCTACGCCGTAGGAAACTCTACGAACGGTAAAGGTTTCAGAAATACCGCTGTTATTTTTGGCGATTACAGTACCTTCAAAAATCTGAATTCTTTCTCTGTCGCCTTCCTTAATGCGTACGTGTACCTTTACGGTGCTACCGATATTAACAATCGGTGCTTCAGGCTTTAAGCATTCTTCAGTTAACTTTTTAATAGCGTCCATTTTAATTTTCCTCCTAAATTTTTCCAGACGTTCATACCCGATATACGACAGAGGACCATCCGCTTTAATGTCGAACTATTCGGCATCAAACCCACCTAAAAGGAGTAGGTGAAATCAAATGCTAAAGTATTATACTACATAACGAAGAAAAAATCAAGCAAAATTTTAATTTTTTTAAAACTTTTTTTAATGCAGTGATTTTCACAAAATAATCTCTTTTATGATATAAAAAATCTTGCTTATTTACAAATTTTATAATATAATATATGAGTATATATTCATACATAAAAAGGAACGTTGTAAGTAAATGATTTATCTCGACAACAGTGCTACCACAAAGCCTTGTCAAAAAGCTGTGGAAGCAATAAACAAAAGTTTGACAGAAAACTGGGGCAACCCCTCGTCAACATATTCCCACGGCATTAACTCTCTTGAAGTGATTGAAGACGCAAGAAAAACTGTTGCTTCTTATATTGGTTCAAAACCCGATGAAATCATTTTTACAGGCAGCGGAACCGAAGCAAACAATCTTGCTATCTTAGGTTGTGCCGCCGCTTTAAAGAAAAGGGGCAAAAAAATTGTTTCTACAGCCATAGAACATCCTTCTGTTCTTGAAGCACTCAAAAAATTAAATGATGAAGGCTTTGAAACCGTACTTCTTTCTCCCGATGAAAACGGTTGTATAAAAGAAGAAGACTTAATAAGAGAAATCGACAATAACACAATTCTTGTTTCAATTATGCTTGTCAATAATGAAATAGGTTCTATACAGCCTGTTAGTATTGCGTCCAAAATTATTAAAGAAAAAAACTCCCCTGCTCTGCTTCACTGCGATGCCGTTCAAGGTTTCGGTAAACTTCCCATTAAAGTTTCTGCTCTGGGTGTAGATTTACTTAGTGCAAGCGGTCACAAAATCCACGCTTCAAAAGGAATCGGTTTTTTATACAAAAAATCAGGGATAAACATTCATCCTATAATTTACGGAGGCGGTCAGGAAAAAGGACTTCGTTCGGGAACAGAAAGTGTACCTCTTATTGCAGGACTTTCGGCGGCTGTTAAGGCTATACCCGACCTAACGGTGCAATTAATCACACAACAAGAATTTTATAAAAAAGCCAAAGCAATTCTTTCTATGGTTGATACAATAAAAATCAACTCGCCCGAAAACGCTCTCCCTTATATACTTAATATTTCGATTGAAGGATATAAGTCAGAACCCATGCTTAACGCTCTTGCTTTAAAAGACATTTTTGTTTCAAAGGGAAGTGCCTGTGCCAAAGGTCACAGAAGTTATGTTTTAAGCGAAATAGGGCTATCAAACGACAGAATTGACAGCGCCATACGTATAAGCTTTTCAAGGGAAAATACCATTGAAGAAATTAAAATTCTTAAAGATGCTATTATTGAAATAACAGAAAAGATGAGAAGGTTCAAAAGATAATGAAAGAAATTATACTCATTAAAAACGGCGAACTTGTTCTTAAAGGACTTAACAGAAGTACCTTTGAGAGTATGCTTATAAAAACCATTAGAAGAAGATTAAAGGATTTAGGAAAAATCAGCATTAAAAACGCTCAATCCACTATTTATATTGAGCCTGTTGAAGAAGAATTTGATTTTGAAGAAGCCATAGACAGAGTAAGTAAAATCTTTGGAATTGCCGCTTTCAGCCGTTGTGCTTCTTTAAATAAGGATATGAACGAAATTTTATCGGTGGTTGCCGATTACGTAAAGCCCTCGTTAAGTAACGTAAAAACCTTTAAGGTTATTGCAAAACGAAGCGACAAGTCCTTCCCCTTTACTTCTCCCCAAATTTCTGCTCAGGTGGGCGGTGCTATTTTATCGGCTATGCCATATCTTAAAGTTGACGTTAAAAACCCCGATATTGTAGTTTCGATAGAAATACGTGATTATGCCGCGTATATACATGCCGGACAAATTCACGGTGCAGGCGGACTTCCCGTTGGTTCTTCAGGCAAAGCCACCATACTTATTTCAGGCGGTATTGACAGTCCTGTTGCCGCCTATTTAATGGCAAAACGCGGTCTTACTCTAAACGCCGTTCATTTTGCAAGTCCTCCATATACAGGACCTTTAGCCGAAAAAAAGGTTAAAACTCTGCTTCAGAAGGTGGCTGCATACAGCGGAGATATTCGCCTTGCCATTGTCCCATTTACCGAAATTCAAGAAGCCATTGCCGAAAACTGTAAAGAAGAGTATTTTACCCTTATAATGCGCCGAATGATGATGCGTATTGCCGAAAAACTTGCCGTTAATTCCGGTAGTAAGGCATTAATTACGGGAGAAAGTCTCGGACAGGTTGCAAGTCAAACACTTCCTGCTATAGGGGTTACCGATATTGTAACAAAAGAACTCCCAGTTCTGCGTCCTCTTATAGGAATGGATAAGGAAGAAATTATAATCATTTCAAGAAAAATTGACACCTTTGAAACCTCGGTACTGCCTTACGAAGACTGCTGTACGGTGTTTACGCCAAAACACCCAAGAACTCGTCCGACTATCGAAGACTGTGCCGAAGCAGAAAACGTTTTCAATTTTGAATCACTTATTGAAAAGTCAGTAAGCGAAACCGTATACACCCGCATCACCCGTGATGGTGAAGCACTTTAAGGAAAGGAACAATTATGCATACAGAAATCATTTCTTTTACATCAGGAAAAGACAACGAAGACATCCTCGGTTGTGAAAAACAGCTTTGTACTTTACTTGGACAACTTCGTCTTGACCCGCCCGAACGCACAATCACCACAAATGACGTAAAACAGGTTATTACTGCTATTAAAGAAGCATCTGTAGAAAGCAGTGCTATATTCCTGTGCGGTGACATAGAGTTTTCTAAAAAGGTATTAAAAAAGCATTATAAGTTAAAATTCAAAGTAAACGAAGAATATAAGAATTGTCTTTTAAGAAAGGGTGAAGAAATAAACATCGAAAAAACTTCTTTCCCCGCCAACGCTAAAGTTTGCTTTGACAGACAAAGCGGTGTTGCAGCCTTTTCTCTTAAGGTTCTCAGCAAAATATTCTTTGTTATTCCCGATGATTACGCCTTGATTTCTACTTTAGCAGACGATTGCATTTTGCCGTATTTTGCAGAAAAGAAAGGCAAATATTTATCCCGTGCAAAATTAAAGCTTTTTGATGTAAACGAAGTTCAGCTTTCTTCAGTTATCAAAGCTTTAAGTAACAAATATCCCGTACGTATAAGCCGTTACAGTACCGATGGAAAGATAAGGCTTGAAATCTCGTCTTGTGCTAAAAATATGAACGAGGCAAGTAAATTCTGCTATATAGCAATAAACGAATTAAAAGCATCTTTTGGCAACAACATTTACGAAATAGGAACCAGAAGCCTTGCCGAAGTAACAGTAGACGCTTTGAAAAAAGAGGGCCTTACAGTTTCTACCGCCGAAAGTTGCACAGGCGGTATGCTGTCAGAAATCATCACATCGGTTTCGGGAGCATCAGACGTACTTGAAATAGGCATTTGTGCTTACTCCAACCGAGTTAAAAAAGATGCTCTGGGAGTTAGCGAAGAAACTCTTAACACCTACGGTGCTGTCAGCAAAGAAACCGCCGCCGCCCTTGCAAAAGGCATATATAAACTAAGCGGTTCAAAACTTGGCATAGGAATTACAGGTGTTGCAGGGCCTTCAAAGAGCGAAGGTAAACAAGTAGGCACCGTTTACGTGGCTATGTTTAACGGCGAAAAATATTGGATTCGTGCAATTAAACTTTCAGAAACCGAAAGCAGAGATAAAATCAGAGAATATTCTTGTGCTACCGCTCTCGACCTTATAAGAAGATATATTTTAACACTTCCCGAGGTTTTGGACGGATACTGTGAAGAAAATAATTTAAGTGCAATTTTATCACAGCCTGAGTTTAACGGTAATATTAGCAGAGAGATAGAAACCGAATCAACAATTCACGAAGAAAAAATTCAATCGGAACCAGAATTGGAAATTTCTGATGCTAAAGAATTAATAACAGAAGAAATTTTTGAAAATCCTATAATTGCATCTCCATTAGACAAAGTAACCGATATTATTACCGAAGAAGCAAATAATGCTGCACAAGAGGAAATTTCACCTGTTGCCTTAAATGATGAAATTTTTGCTGATTTTATAGGTGACGAAGGATATGCAGATGAGGTTTATGAAATAGACGCCGACGACTATAATAACAATGATATCTACGTTGACGATCATGACGATGACTATTATGAAGAAGACGAGCCTGAACACAAAAGCTTTAAAAAAGCCAAAACAGCCACTTCAAAAACGCCAAATTGGTTAAAAATAACCTTTGCGGCAGTTATTGTTGCAGTTGTTGTTTTTACTTCGCTACTGGCAAGTCACTTCATTAAAATTCATCGTGACCGTTCTCAATTAGAGGACGCAAGGGCAACCTTCTCCACGCTTTCGAAAGAGAAATCTTTTGCTAAA
This sequence comes from Acutalibacteraceae bacterium, assembly GCA_045592625.1. Lineage (GTDB taxonomy): Bacteria > Bacillota > Clostridia > Oscillospirales > Acutalibacteraceae > SIG607. Next base: position 40,610 of record JAZNVC010000013.1, on the reverse strand, counting down.
CTGAAATCCCAAAACAGCGATTTTACCGCTTGGATAAAAATTGGCGATACAAAATTAAACAACCCCGTTTATCAAACCAACGACAACACTTTTTATGCTACGCATAATATGGGTAAACAAAAAAGTCGTTACGGAGCTTTGTTCTTTGACTACAGAAACAAGATTTCCACCGAAAACGAAAGCAAAAACCTTGTTATTTACGGTCAAAATATGAACGACGGTACAATGTTCGGATTACTAAGTGATTTTCAGGATTTATCATTCTTAAAAACCAATAACGTAATTTCACTTCACACCGAAGATAAAGACAGAACATACAAGATATTTGCGGTTATAATAACAAATGCCGCAAAAGAAGATGATGACGGACATCTGTTTGACTTTTCCCGTTCTGCTTTTAAAAGCATAAACGATTTTAATGTTTGGGCAAACGAGCTTAAAGCTAAAAATCTTTACATAACAAATATCCAGCTTACTGCAACCGATTCGTTACTTACTTTAGTAACCACAAACACCTCTTTTGAAAACGCACGTCTTGTTGTGGTAGCAAAAGAAATTACTGGAGATTTTTCTGATATAACCTATGCTGTTAATCCTTCTCCCGTATATCCTAAAGCATGGTATGAAGCCAGAAATTTAAAGCCTCAGTCCAGCGGTACTGCGTCGGGTGATGATTCTTCCGATGCTTCGTCGGATGCTTCGTCAGATGCTTCGTCGGATGCTTCGTCAGATACTTCTTCCACAACTAATCCAACTCCTAATCCAACTCCTAATCCCAACCCAGAGCCAGAGCCAGAGCCTGAGCCAGAGCCAGAGCCTGAGCCAGAGCCTGAGCCTGAGCCAGAGCCAGAGCCTGAGCCTGAGCCTGAGCCTGAGCCTGAGCCACAGCCTGAACCTGAACCTGAGCCAACTCAGGAAACACAAGAATAATAATATATCGGAGATAGTGATATGCTTAAGAATTTAAAAATCGATATTATTTACTATGAAACCCCTTCGGATTTTGAATTTGAATTTAATTTAGGTGGTTGTTGTCACTGCAGAGTTTTAAACAACACCACCTCATCTCCAAAAGAATTAATTGGTTGTCTATCAAAAGCTGTGGGAAGAAGCCGTGTTATTATTGTAGTAGGTAACTTAAACCAGCCAAACGGACTTTATTTGCTTATAAGCAAAGCCATAGGACATCAACTAACTAACGTTTCTGCCGATGAATATGGCATTATTGAAGGTAGCAACACTACTATTATTGAAGGTGCCCTTCCCCTTGTCAGTTCTGACGGCCTTCTTTCAGGATGTATTATTGAAAGCGGTCCTCAATCTATTATTCTTTTGCCTGATGAAAAAAGTCTTAGAAAGGATATTGCCGAAAATCTGGTTTTTCAGTATATTTCTGCAGTAAGCCGCACTAACGAAACCGATTCAGTAATTTCCCCCGACAGTGTACCCGAAAATCAAGAGGTTAAATCAGACGATTGTCCACCAAACGAAGAAGTATATGTAGATGATATCACCGAAGAAGCGAAAGCAGAGGATACTTTTACCGAAGTCAATGAAATTTTTGTTGACAATACAAAAGATACGGAAGTATCAGAAAAAAGTTTAATAGAGGCGGCAGATGCTAATGAAGTAATCATTGCCGACGCTGAAGATGATTTTATAGACATTTTTGCTGAAAAGACAGAGGTAAAATCCGAAGATAATTTCGTTTATAAAAAAAGTACCGACTCAGAGTACGATGATAACTGCGAACAAACTCAAACCTCAAAGGATAAAAGTATGAATGTTATTATATGGATAATCATAGGTCTTATGTTCATAATAATAGGCATTCTTGCTTATATGCTTATATACATACCCCTCAAAAACGGTGTAAATATTACCGAATATGTAAAACAACTTTTCAATTTGTAAATTTACACAGTTTGCTTTAGGCAAAATAATTGATAACACTTGTTTGCATAACAAAAATCCCCAAGTGCACTAAATTGTGCACTTGGGGATTATTTTATTGAGCATTATTTGAACCAACGGTAATTGCAGTATTATAATATCTGCCCGAACGATAGAATCTTACCGAAATGGTATCACCGGGTTTACACTCGGAAATAAGTTTCTTTAGGGCTTCATAGTCACTTACTTTAGTTGCTCCGAATTCGGTAATTATATCACCGTTTTTAATGCCTGCTATCTGAGCAGGTCCGCCTTCTACAATATTACCAACTACAGCACCAGCAGGATATCCGTACTCCTCAAGTCGCTGTGCCGTCCAGGAATCGCTAAAGGTAACACCGATATACGGATCGGGTGTTTCTCCCTTATCAATAACCTTTTTGCATACTTCAATAACTTTATCGGCAGGTATTGCAAAACCCATTCCGTTAACGTCCTCGGCAACTATTTTAGAGCTTGGTATTCCTATAAGTTCACCCTTTATATTAACAAGTGCTCCGCCCGTAAAATTAAAGCCTATTATAGCATCGGTCTGAATAAGTGAAAGAGAAGTTTCGTTACTTGCAGAAGTTCCTGCCGTTCTCTTTACCCCGCTTATGATTCCATAGGTAACGGTACCCATATAATCAATTCCTCCTGGAGAACCTATTGCCGCCACGTATTGCCCTACCGCAATATTTTTGACATCGGCAATTTCAATAGGAACAAGTCCTGTTGCCTCAACCTTTAACACAGCAAGGTCATAGGAGATGTTATATCCCACAATTTCAGCCTCAAGAGGCTTTTTCTTATTTCCCGAAAAGAATACCTCTGTTTTCACATTAGCGTTTTCTGTGGCTTTTTTTATTACAGAATAATTAGTTATGATATAACCGTCTTCCGAATAAACAATTCCGCTTCCTTCTCCCGATGATTCGCTGTTTCCACCGAAGAAGTTATCTACCGCTTCGCTTGTACGCACAAAAACCACACAAGGCGAAACCTTTTTTGCTACCGCTTCAATATTAGAATTTGACTTTTCATCAACAGCAATAGTAACGTTTGTTGGATTTTGATTTATAACCCCGCTTTGCTGAGGTTCGGGAATTTTAGAAATAAGATATTTAGCCGAAATGAAACCACCCGAAAGACCAATTAAAAGAGAAAGAACAGAGCAGATTAAAACTGTAGAAAGATTGCCTCTATTCTTAAATGTGTTTTGAGTAACGGTTATTTTTCTATCTTTTTCTTTCATAATAAATTCTCCTTTACTCTTCTTCGGTCATTTCCTCGGCTTTATCTTTTGACCTTCTTTTCTTTGAATCTTTTATTAACGTTATAGCTATCCAAACAAAAATTATCAGCACAAGAGCCATAGCAACCGACACAACAACTATATGCCAAACAGAAATTTCATCAGGTTCTTCTGTAAGATTATATTTTATTGAGCCAATAATTTTTTGTTCATAATCGTTATTGTCAACACTTTTTGCGGCAGTAACGGTAATAACATAAAGTTTATCCTGTTTTATGGTAATATACTGTGTCAGCCTACCTTCACTTTCGCTATCTGAGGTGGGTAAAACACTGACGATATATGAAGCATCTCCCAGTGATTTTATGTTATATATCAAAATTCCCATACTGTCGGCAAAATCCTTTATATCCATAAGTTTTACATTTTTAAAGTCTTTTACCGATTTTGAAAATTCGGTTTGGCTACAGGTCATTTCAAACACAAAACTTTTGTCATTTGCTATACCGTAAAGGACTATGTTATTTTCTTTTATATATTTACTGAAACTTTCTTTTTCTATTCCAAAAACCTCATCGCCGTCACCGTAAAGGGTAATTCCTTCGGTATAGGTTAAGGTTACTTCGCCATTACCTTCATTTTCAGCGAAAACAGGAATAGTAAAAATAAATAACGCAAGTATTAAAGCAATTATTCTTTTCATATTTAGATACCGTTTTGCTTTTTGGCGGCAGTAACAGTATTACACATAAGCATAGCTCTGGTCATAGGACCCACACCGCCGGGAACGGGAGTAATCATAGAAGCAACTTTAGAAACCTCAGCAAATTTAACGTCACCGCAGAGTTTTCCGTTTTGGTTTCTGTTAATACCAACGTCAATAACTACGCAGCCTTCTTTTACCATATCTCGTGTTACAAAATCAGCTCTGCCGACAGCCGCAATAAGTATATCTGCAGTTCTGCAAATTTCAGCAAGATTTTTTGTTCTAGAATGGCAAATAGTAACGGTAGCATTAGCGTGAAGCATAAGCATTGCCATTGGTTTTCCTACTATGTTAGAACGTCCGATTACTACACAGTTTTTGCCTGTTGCATCGATTTTATAATAATCAAGCATTTCCATAATACCTGCAGGTGTACAAGGCAAAAAATCATATTTTCCCATCATTATTCTGCCAACGTTTTCGGGATGAAAAGCATCAACGTCCTTAATGGGAGAAATTGCGTTAAGCACCTTTGTTTCATCAAGATGACGAGGCAACGGTAATTGACAAAGAATTCCGTGAACACTGTTATCATTATTTAACTCATTAATAAGAGATAAAAGCTCATCCATAGATGTTTCCTCTGGCAGAGCATATTCTTTTGATATTATGTTAAGCTGGTCGCAATCCTTACGTTTATTAGCAACGTAAACTGTGGAAGCGGGGTCGTTACCCACCAAGATAACCGCAAGGCATACGTCTATCCCTTTTTCTTTAAGTACCTTTACTTCATAATTAGCCTTACCTTTTACATAAGCCGCTACAACCTTACCGTCAATTATCTGTGCCATCGTTATTTTCCTCCAATGCTTGAGTGCCGATTCCCTCGGTTATATTTTCTATTGCAACTTCTTCTGCTTCTTCAATGTCTTCCTCTGTATCAAATAAAGACTCATAAGGAACAGCCTCTGTTTCCAATTTTCTTTTCTTTTTTAAAACAAAAAGCATTATAAGACAAATTAAAAAAGCAAATCCCGAAACAACCATAGAAACAGGAATCCTACTTGAGCCCCAGGTTAACTGGTCAGTACGTATAGATTCAATAAAGAATCTTCCAAAGCCGTACCACATACCGTACATTAAAAAGATTTGACCGCTGAATTTACGTTTTTTGCTGAAATGATTAAGCAAAATGAATCCGATTATACACCAAATAGACTCATAGAGGAAGCAAGGATGCACAAGTCCTCCGCCAAGTGCGTAAATATCAGGGTCCATTCTTGTCACTTCACTGGTCATTCCCCACCAATTACTGCCTGTAACGGTTCCGTATGCTTCCTGATTTATAAAGTTACCCCAACGTCCAACCGCCTGACCGATAAGAAAACCAATGGCAGCCAAATCAAACATATCGAGAATTTTTATTTTCTTTATTTTGCACATTAAAGCACCGCAAAGGAAGGCACCGATTATACCGCCGTATATGGCAAGTCCCGAAAATCCGGCACCTGTGCCTATACCGAAAAATTCTTTAAAAGAATTTATTCTATTACCTGTTTCGTTATCAAATAAGCAGTAATAAAGTCTTGCACAAAGAACAGCAACGGGAATGGTAACTATTACTACATCCAGCATTTTATCCTTATCAATATTAAATCTGGATGCATATTTCATTCCGTAAATAAGGGCAAGTAAACAGCCTATTCCAATAATAATACCGTACCAATAAACACTAAAATTGCCTATAGTAAAGGCTACCTCTTTTACGGTAAGCTCAATACCGAAAATTTCAATATTATGAGTCATATTAACTTCCTTTCTATGCTACTTTGGGTTTATTACCGACAATACGGATTTTTCTTCCTTTAAAACCGAAAGACAGTTCATAACGTCTTCAGCATTTACACAGGCAATAATATCCTGCTCCTCAAAAAGCGAATATCCAAACATTGCACATTCAGCCATTTGAGAAGAAATACCTTCGCAACTGTTGAAACGTCTGATTACGTCTCCATACATAGCACATTTTACAGTATTTAAAAGGTGGCTGTCAATACCGTTTTCCAAAAGACGCTTTATTTCGCCCACTATTTTTTCTTTCACCTTTATCGGTTTTTCGCTTTCGCCTGAGAAGATAACTGCTGCATAACCGTTACCGGTAAAATATTCAGTTTCAAAATCATCGTTTATAAGTTCATTATCAATAAGTTCCTTATATAGAGGCGAACAATCTCCGGCAAGAACGTTTAAGGTAACACCCATAGCAATTCTTTCTTTTGCTGTTTTTTCGGGTTTTGGGCAGGAATCCTTAAAACCAAGGCAAAACATAGGAACAGAAACCTCAAGTTTTTGTTCTATATAGTTACTTCTTACAGTATCAGGCTCTGTAACTGTGCCTCTCGTTAGGTTAACCGGCTCTTTATCAAGTATATTCTTTTCTACCATATCGGCAATTTTTTCAGCACTTACATTACCGGCAACACAAATAAACATATTTGCAGGATTATAAAAGGTATTATAACACTCATAAAGAAGCGTATCGGTAATTTGTGCAATACTTTCGGTAGTTCCTGCAATATCTATTCTTACGGGATGCTCATAATACATTTCAAGCAGCATATTAAAAAGCACTCGCCAGGAAGGACTATCGTCATACATTCTGATTTCCTGACCGATAATTCCCTGCTCTTTTTCAACCGTTTTAGCCGTAAAATAAGGATGCTGAACGAAATCAAGAAGAATATTAAAATTTTCCTCAAATCTATCACTGCATGAAAAAAGATAACAGGTTCTGTCAAAAGAAGTATAAGCATTAGCAGAAGCACCCGTCTCTGCATAACGTGAAAAGGCATCTCCGTCTTCGCTTTCAAAAAGCTTATGCTCTAAAAAGTGTGCAATACCCTCGGGAACGATTGTGAAGTTTTTCCCGTCGGTAGAAAATCGGGTGTCAATAGAGCCGTATTTTGTTCCAAAAAGAGCATAGGATGAGGAAAAGTCGGGTTTTTCCATAACATAAACCATAAGCCCTGTTTTGTGAGTAAAACAAACGTAGCTGTTACCAAAACGGTCTTTAAATACCTGTTTTTCCATTAGGCACCCTCCTTTTCTTTAGGAAGAAGCATATAAACCGTATTAAGTTTAACGCGGTTTGCTGCATTTATAACATCCTGTCTTGTGATTTTTTCTATTTTTTCGCTGATTTCTTCGGGGGAATAAACCTTTCTGTTTATTGCCTTCAAGGTGTACCATACATCAAGACCGTTTTGACTGTCTTTGTAGGAACGAAGTGAATCCTTTATGCTTTTAACGGCTGAAGATAATTCAAAATCGGAAAACTCGCCTTTTTTCATAATTTCAAGCTGACCTAAAATTGCTTCTTTTGCTTTTATTGCATTTTCTTTTTCAACACCGCTGTCAACCATAATAAATCCTTTATTACGAACAGCCTGAGAGCTGCAATAATAACAGAGACTCATTTTTTCTCTAACACCGGTAAAAAGTCTGGAATATGGACCGCCGCCGAAAATATCATTCATCAGCATTACGTCAAGAGAAGAATCATCATCGCCGTCAGAACACGAAAATCCCATTACCAGTTTCCCTTGAGCCACATCAAAATAATCGGTCACTTCTTTTACATTTTCCCTTTCTTTAAGGGCTGTTACTTCATAAATGTTTGTAACATTTTCTCTTTTAAATAAAGAAAGTTCTTTTTTTATACTTTCTTTTAAACCTTTAGGCATTTCTTCGCCAATAACATGTATTTTAAGGTATCCGCTATCCAGCATTTTTTTCCAAGAATCGTATAATTCTTCCCCGCTTATAGCAGATACAGTCTCAATATCCCCTAATTTATAAAGACCGAATGGGTCGTCTTCAAACATTTCACTTGTAAGACGATTTCTCGCAAATGTACGCTTATCGTTAAGTTCGCCTTTTATGCGGTCAATGAGTTTGCGTTTTTCACGTTTAAGGTCACTTTCAAAAAAAGCTCCGTTTTCGGTTTTAGGGTGGAAAATAAGGTTTAGCAGAAGGTCAATAGCATCCTTTGTTACATTTTGACCGTCGAATGCATATCTGTCATTTATTGAAGACACCATAAATTTAACACAAATACAGTTACCTACCTTGGAGGAAGAAGCAACCACGTCTGCACCGTAAAGAGCCGACAACTTATAATTTAGCTTTAAATAATCGGGAAAGTCTTTAGAACAGGTAGCCATAATTTCGGGAAGCAATGCATAATGCGACACAGTTTCCTTGTTTAAAGGCATATAAAAATTAAAGGAAACAAGTGTAGTGGTAAAGGAATTTCCCGGCAAAAAAAGTATTTGAGCACCGTTTACGAAGTTTAAATTGTTTAAAGGCAAAGCTTTTTCCTCCTATTTTATTATATAGTAATTATTATACCACAATGCAACAGTCCAAAACAAGAGAATAGATGATTTTTTCCTTAACTTTAAGACCTGTTATTTTACTACAGGCATCGGCATAAATTCTTAGTTGCTGTGCATAAGACTCAATAAGTTCTTTTTCATCATTTACTCTATCTGTTTTAAAGTCAACAATAACTATACCGTCATCCTCTACCAGCATTAAGTCAACCGCACCTTGAACAACTATTTTTTCATCTTTAAGAGAATGGTCTATATTATCCACAAGTTTTCCAGCCGACATAAAGGTCAAAAACTTCATTTCCCGTTCTACACTTTTAGCAGAAAGGATTCGGCTGAACAAGTCACTCTTAATAAACCGTTTTATATGAACGGTATCTACCTTTGACTGTTCTTCGGTTATATACTCCCATTCCTTAAGCCTTTCGATTTCTTCTTCAAAATTATCTTTTGCCGCATGGTAATCCATAAACTGCATAATGGTATGTACGGCAGTACCTCTTTCGGTAGGAGTAAGTCCGCTTTCACTTAAAAATCCGGGACGTGTAGTAAAATCATAGTTTCCTATTTCGGCTTTATGAGCGATATCGGAAACCGAGGCTTTCGCCTCTATGGTACGAAGGGCATCAAAAGGATAAACGTAATTAATGCGTTTTTTAATTTCTTCAGACAATTCATAATTGGGAGTTTCCATAGAAGCAGGTTTTTGTGGAATAACCTGCTCATCATCATTAAATACCTTAATTAGCATATTTTCTCCCGAAGAAACACAAAATTCGGTTTCCTCTGCCATTTTTCTAAGTTCCTGACCGTTCGGATGAAGTAACATACAAGGAACAATCCAATCGGCATAGCAGTTTGCACCCATATATATGTCCTCACCTATTTTACCCGCACTTGCAACAAGTTTTACACTGGCTTTTGCTATATCTGTATATGGGTTTTTACGTGATAAAATTATAATAAGTCTGTCTTCTGCACGTGTAAGAGCAACATAAAGCATCCTTAGTTCTTCTTTTAAAAGATTATAATTAGAAAAACGTGCAAGAAGCTTTTTGTTAATGGTATCAATTTTGCCGTTATCGTTATAATAACGAAAAGCTACGCCGTAGTTTTCTTCTATTATAAGTGATTTTTTCTGGTCCATTGTATTAAAGGCGGCACCTGCAAAGGCAAAAAAGCACACAGGATACTGCAATCCCTTTGAATTATGAACACTCATAATTCTTACTGCATCATTACCTGCCGAAAGGGTAGCACCTTTTATCTTTCCATCTCCTACCCTTTCAAGACTTCTTATAAATCCCGAAATACTCTGATTACCCGATGCAACATAATTTTCAGCAAGATGAGTAAGATGAATAAGGTTTGCATTTCGTGCCTGACCGTCATCCATCATTTGAACAATATTCAAAAAATTCGTACAGTCATAAATTTTAGAGATAAGTTTAGGCAGGGTAAGAATTGCCGCATTTCTTCGAAAATCGGCGATTTGTTCTAAAAATTTCTGACACTTTTCATTACTGTTTGCAGCCGCAATAACCGCAGAATAAAGACTTGCTTTTCTATTAACACATCTTATCTGTGCCATATCATCTGCAGAAAAACTAAATATTGGAGACATCATTGTTGCAAGTAGCGTAACGTCTCTGTTAGGATTATCAATAACGCTTAACAAAGACAGCATAACAGAAATTTCCTTACTTTCAAGAAAACTGTCTTTAGCATAGGTTACAGGGATACCAGCCTGGTTAAAGGCGTTGACCAAAACAGCAGCATTGCCCTTCATAGCTCTCACTATAATGGCAAAGTCGCCATACCGAGCATCTCTAAGTTCCTTTGTTTTCTTATCTTTAATTACCTTACCGCTGCACATAATTTCCTTAATATATGCGGCAATATGTTTAGCCTCTGCCTCTTTTTCATTTTGTCCATGTGAATTCACCAGATGAAATTCACTTTCGGGGATATTTAATTGAGGGAATTTCGCTTTAGGCGAAAGACGTTCGGTTTTCTTATAATCAATTCCGCAATTTTCTTGGGTCATAAGGTGGTCAAAGATAAAGTTTACTGCCTGGCAAACTCCGTTACGGCTTCTAAAATTTGCATCAAGAGTTATTAGTTTTTTGTCTTTAGCCTTTGCTTCTTTATAATCAACTGCTTCTTTAATGGCATCAATAAAATTCTCGGGGTTAGCACCTCTAAAGCCGTAAATACTCTGTTTAACGTCACCAACCACAAAAAGATGGGAGCCTAAATTTGACATAAAGTAGAAAAAACTGTCTTGAAGATTGTTTACGTCCTGATACTCATCAACAAGAATTTCATCATACTGATTTATATACTCATTTGCATCCTCTTTTAAGAAAATTTCATTTTCATCTGCATAGCAGATAAGAGAAAAGGCAAAATGTTCGATATCCGAAAATGTATATATGTTCTTTTCCTTTTTAACCTTATCAACCTCTTGGCAGTAAGCTTTTGTAATTTCAATAAGTTTTCTGCCTGAAGGAGCACCCTCTATAAAGTGTTGTCTTGCAAACTCCTTTTCTTCAGTTAACAAAGCGTCGATTTTTTTTATGGTTTTTTCACATAGCTCTCTAAGTTTTTTAACCATAACTGCAACGTGATTATCCTTCGAACCCGCCACAGAGCCAAATTTACCGAAAGAAAAGGCTTTTGCACCCCTTAAAACATCATCCCATAACTTCTGCTTACAATAGTCAAGAAGTTTTTCACATTGTTCCTGTGCTAAAAGAAAATTAGGGAGATATGCATTTTTAACGTTGCTGTCCTTTTCGCACATTTCTTTAGCTGCATTTATATAGCGCAAGGTGGTTTTTGTAAGCTTCTGTGCTTCAAAAATGCCCAGTTCACACCATTTTTCAAAAGCATCTTTATTATATGATGACATCATCTGCGAAAGCCACATTTGAGGAAATGGCATATTCTGACTTTTTTCATAAATTTCGTCAACTGCATCAACAAGATTTTTTTCATCATAAATAGAGCCAAAGGCATCAAGAAGATTTAAAAAATCTTCATCCCGTGCGGCAAAATAATTTGAAATAACAACGTTTGACGCCATATCTTTTATTGCCGCGATATCCTTTTCCTCCGCAATTTTGAAATCGGGAGAAACGTTTGCTTTAGAAAAGTTTTCTCTTACCAAATCAATACAGAAAGAGTCGATTGTACTTATTTTTGCACTTTTGATAAGAAGTTTCTGTCTTGCGGCATTTTTATCGTCAGGATTATTTTTGCAATATATATCCAGTTCTTTTTCTATTCTTGAGCGCATTTCACCTGCCGCTGCAACCGTAAAGGTTACTACCAGCAATCTGTCGGCACTGAGAGGATTTTCTTTTGAAGTAAGTCTATCTACTATTCTTTGGACAAGAACAGCAGTTTTACCCGAACCTGCAGCAGCAGAAACAATAATACTGCCCTGTTCTCTAACAGCCGCCTGCTGTGTTACGGTCAGTTCATCAAACTTCATTGTTTTCCTCTCCTCTCATTATTGCAAATACTTCATCATTTTTATAGGCTTCCACCTTTTTAGACGGAGCATTCTCCCCTTTTAAGCATACTGTTTTATAATCGCAATATTTACAGGCCGAATAATCTCCGCTTTCTACCGGTACGGCTGAAATGTCACCGCCATGTAATTCCTCGCCCATTTTTTTTGCAAGGTTTTCAATATGGTCAAATATAGTATCAAAAGCCTCTTCAGGAATATATGAGGTATTGCTTTTAGCGGGTGAGCCATCTTTATTTATTTTAAATTTTGGTATATATTTACCTTCGTTTTCGCTTTCCATAGCTGTTACAACATCACTGTTTGCACAAATAATTCCGTTCATGGCAAGACCCGATTTATTAAGGTCACGTTTCGAGGGCAAATAAAGTATTCCTGCAGGATTTTTACCTTTATAATCGGGATTTTCCCCTCTGATTACACAGTAAAGGTAAAGAAGCATCTGCATATTAAGACCGTAAACCGTATCGGAAAGTTTAAAGGTTTTGCTTCCTGTTTTATAGTCAACAATCCTAATATAACTGCCCCATCTGTCAAGACGGTCAATACTTCCGTAAAGAGAAAGTTTTGAGTTTTCGCCGAAAGGAAAGGTAACGGTAGGAATTGTACCATCATTGCCGATTGAAACCTCACATTTTTCAGGTTTAAACTGACTTTGTGAAAATTCCTCAACAATTCTTCCTATTACCTCAATAATTGCTTCTCCGATTTTTTCTACAAGAAATGTAAATCTTTCATCAAAAAGAGTTTCGCTACCCTTTATGGAAGAAAAATAATCTGTAATATACCTTTGGGTTTCATCAACAATTTGTTCTGACGTTACACTTCCTATATCATCAAGATGATTATTGCAAAACTGCTCAAGTACGAAATGCACTATTGTACCCCTCTGCATAACATCAAGTTTTGCAGGCTGAATAATGGACGTGTTAAGTCCATATTTGCAAAAATATCTGAAATGACAACCGTAGAAGGTATCAAAACGGGTTGCGGACAAGGGGATATTGTTGCCGTAAAGTTTTTTTGCCTTTTGCCCTGAAAGTGCCCGATTATAAACATGTGATGAAGAAATAATGTTTTTTAGTTCTTCCCTTTTTTCATCATCTGTAATGACGGCATCTATTAAGGTAGATGCACCTTTTTTATTAAGCTGAGCAAATCTATATAGCATTTGCATAGCAGAATCTCTGGTTTCGGGGAGATTTTCTATAAGCAGTTCTTCGCTTGGTTCATAATAAACCTTTGCGTTATTAAAGGAATTATGAAGACTTTCAAAAAGTATTGAAGGTTCTTTGGAACTGCCGTCTGCACCTGTCTGACTGCTACATACAAAGAGCATTTGAGACGGACAACAGGTACATGAATAAACCAGTAGGTTTTCTTCCAATGTTAAAAACAAGGTTTTATTACGTACCTTCAGCCCTGCTTTTATAAGAGTATTTCTTTCACTGTTACCAAGAATGCTGTTATTGTCGGGGGCTTTTGGAAATTCTCCTTGATTTGCACCTAAAATAAAGGCTACTTTAGGACGGGAGGGACGAATTCTGTCTGCGGCACCAAAGGTTACTTGGTCCAGCATCTGCGGAATCCTTCCAACAGTAGTAGTCTGACAGGAAATGGTAAGCATATCTTTAAATTGGGCAGACGAAACAACATCATCGCCAAAACAGCGAACCATTCCATCAAGCAAGGACATGAAAAGGTCCCAGCTTTGACGGAAAGCATTAATATCTTCGGGTGAAAAATCCTTTTCCATATAGGAAAGCAAAACCTTCATTTTTTCATTAGTTTTTGAAAACTCAAAAAGTTTTGCAACAGCATATGCCTTTTCCCTAACAGTTTGACCATAAAGACGACGCAGTAAAAGTAAAGGCTCCAATGCCTTTTCTCTCAAAGCGTTAAGTCTTTCAAGTGTTTCCTTTATTTTTTCGGTGTTTTCTGCTTTTGTTTCACTAAATCCTGTGGGGTCCATATCCCACTGACTTTCAAAACCCAGAGATTGTATATTCCAAAGATATACGTAATTTTCAAGTTCACTTATTTCTTCTATTGTTAGGTCGGTAGCAAGTCCTGTTTTCAAAAAGCGGAAAAACTCATCGCTATTAATAAACTGAGCACAGGAAAGAGCGGAATCAACAAAAGAAAAAATAGGAGAGTTTATAAGCGGTATACGTTTATCAAAAAAGCAAGAAATATCGTAGTTTGCAAATTCTCTTTCAATAGCTGATTCATATTTTTCAGGTTCTCTTGCAATAATTACAAAATCACGGTAGCGATAGCCCTTTTCACGCACAAGCCGTCTGATATTCCGTGCTGTAAAAACTGCTTCGTCATTAACGGTTTTTGCTACGAGAAAGCCTATATTTTCATCATTTTGACAAGCACAGTTTATATTTCCCGAAAGTACACCTTCCACCTCTACCATAGTTTTGGTTTCATAAAACGGCTCCGAAAGATAAACTTCCTCCCCGATTTTAATGTGGTGACGGGATGCAATATCCTTTATATTTTTTACTGCCTCATAGGTATTAGAATATATTTCCTTTACATTTTCTCCGTCTTTTTCGCAAAGTGCGGTTACGGTAAGAGAATTGCTTTGGGATAAAATTGCATCGATTATACGGTACTGCTGTCCCGTAAAGCCTTTAAAACCATCAATAAATACAGTACTTCCTGCAAAATATTTATTTTTAGTTAAATCGTTATATAATTTTTCAAGTTTATCTGCGGGATCAATAAATCTGCCTTTAAGCATAGCGTCATAGGTTATGTAAATAAGTGCAAGTGCTTCCACCTTTTCCTTTAAAAAAGACTGTGAAAGCTGGGCAGCGGCTTTTTCAAGGTCTTCGGGGAAAACAGCACTAATTTTAAATTCGCCTATCATATCCACTATTTTAGAAGCAAATCCCGGAGAAGACAAATACTTACGCCACAAAACAAGCCGATCCTTTAAAGACATAAGTGCTTTATTCATAAAGAGAATCTTATCGGCATCGGTAAGAACCCTTCTTGAATTTCCTCCGCAAAGGATGTTAAGAGTATCTGCAAGGCTTGAAAAACTGAGCACACCAACCTTGTGTGCCTCTTTATCTCCAAGTAGGTTCAGCACACTTCTTTCGCTCTCAAAAGAATATTGTTCGGGAACTATAAAAATCACACGTTCGCCATTTTTAGTAGCTTCTTTTATTCTTCTTAATGTCTCATAAGTCTTGCCTGTTGCGGCTCGTCCGTAAATAAAATTAAGCATTTTTCCCTCCGTAAATTTTATACAGATTCATTATACCATATTATTAAATATTTCGCACCTATTTTTTTATTTAGAAATAAAAAAACGGAAGTCTTTTGACTTCCGCCTTAGGTTTAGTTATTAAGCTTAATTATTTGGTTATAACTGTAGCTACAACAGTAGCGGCAATAGCAAGAATAAAGAATATTATAGCACTAATAGCGGTGAGACGCTTAAAGAAAGCATCTGCTGTTCTTGCTTTGTTTTTTGAAAGGAAGGTTTCAGCAGCGCCGGAAATTGCACCCTGAATGCCGGCACGGCTTCCCTGCTGGAAAAGAACAAGAATAACTATTGCTATAGAAAGTATGCCTAAAATTACACCTAATATAATCTGTAAAGTTTCCATTTATAATTCCTCCTAATCGGTTAACACACCAATTCTATCACAAGTGCTTATAAAAATCAAGTATTTTTATCGGTACAACTGCAACAACTTTCAAACAGTTTATTAATATTAAGTTTTTTTTCATTTTCGTCAAGAATAAATTTCAGTTTTTTAAAAATAAAAACAGGCGAATTTTCATTATAACAAGCCTTCATAACCTTTGCACAAACTGCATTGTGAAGAGCACTTCTTAGAATTCCGTCGGCAAGTGCCAAATCGTTTTTTGGTTCAATATCCAAAATAGTAATTTTTTCACTGTCAAGATAGTAAATTGCAAAACCAAGCCTATCTTCTCCGTCGGTTGCCTCAACTGCACCCGAAAACTCATTAAAGTTTGCACCAAACATATCGAACAGTGCTTTGATATGGGTTTTATCCTTTACCGGAAGTACGCTTATCACCGTACACCCTCCTTGCTTTCAGAAATAGAGGTAAGACGCTTCATTTCCCTTTCATTCAGGTCACGCCATTTACCCTGCGGTAACATACCAAGTTTTACACCTGCTATTTCGGTACGTTTAAGTCTTAAAACCTCAAGTCCTACAGTCTCGCACATTTTTCTTATCTGACGGTTTCTGCCCTCGTGAATTATAAAAATAAGTACAGTTCTGTCGCTTTTACGTTCTGCTATAAAGCAGTCGCAAGGAAGGGTTTTTTTACCGTCTATTTCAACCCCCTCTGCAAGATTAAGAAGTTGCTCGTCTGATACCTCGCCTTTTACTGTAGTGCGGTATGTTTTATTTACATGCTTTGACGGATGGGTAAGATTATTAGCGAACTCTCCGTCATTGGTCATAAGTAAAAGTCCTTCGGAATCTTTATCAAGTCTGCCTACGGGAAATACTCTTACTCCCACATCTTTAACCAGATCGGTAACACATCTTCTGCCAAGCTCATCTGAAACTGTAGTAACAAAACCCCGTGGTTTATGGAGCATAATATAAACCTTTTTGTTTACCGGGACAACCGTTTTTCCCGAAACTGTAATTTTATCACGTATAGGGTCAACCTTGTCACCTATAGAAGCCACTCTGCCGTTAACCTTTACCTTTCTGTTTTCAATCAGTTCCTCAGATTTTCTTCTGGATGCAACTCCGCAATCAGCCAAGTGCTTTTGAAGACGTATTCTGTTATCCTTCATATTTTCTCCTCTAAATAAGTCTTAAAATTCTTTTAAAATTAAGTATAATAAGTTTGGTTTTTTTTGCACACTGCTCTGCCAAAACCTCATTTTCCGCTGTTAATATCTCTTTTGCACACATTAAATTTCCGCAATAATATTCAATATAACCTATTTCCTCTCCCTTTTCAACAGGTGCACTGACATAGGGCATTATATACACCTTTTTGGTCACCTTTTCTTTGTAGGTTCTAAAGGAAACTTCAGTACTTTTTGCGGTTACAAAGTCCTCTTTTCCGCCTTTTACCTCAACCTCATAGGTTTTTTTATTAAAGGTCTGCTTTTCTTCATCCAGTTTTTCAAGCCCCAGGTTTAAAAGCTCACTATGGTCTTTCCAGTCATCAGGGTCATTTAAGGTTACGGCAATTACCCTTCCGCCGTCACGCTCTGCAGCCGACACAAGACATCTGCCCGATTTTTTGGTAAAACCCGTTTTCACTCCTATAGCACCGTTAAAGGTAGTAAGCAATTTATTATGATTATAAAGCGTACGGTTTACTCCACAATATTCAAGTGTTATGCTTTTGGTTTTTGCGGCAGCCGAAAATTCGTTATTATTAAGTGCATAACGGGTAAGAAGTGCCAGTTCATAAGCAGTTGTATAATGGGTTTCGCCGTCCAGTCCCGACGGAGTATCAAAGTGGGTGTTCTTAAGCCCTAATTCCTCTGCCCTTTTATTCATAATGGTAACAAAAGAAGGAATATTACCGCCTATCGCTATTGCCGCAGCATTTGCAGCATCATTTCCCGATGCAAGAAGCATTCCGTAAAGAAGTGCATTAAAGGATACCTTTGTTCCTACGGTAAGCCCCATAGAAGTGCCTTCTACATTAACCATTTCCTTTGTGACGGTTATTTCTTTTTGTAAATCTTCCTGTTCGCACAGAATAAGTGCCGTCATTATTTTGGTGGTACTTGCCATAGAAAGTTTTTCGTTAGCGTTATAGGCATAAATAACTTCACCGCTGAGTGCGTCTATTAAAACAGCCGATTTGGCGTTAATTGACAAAGCATCAGCATTAAGATTGCAAATAAGCAACGCCAATATAATAAAAAAAGATAAAAACCTTTTCAATAAGACATCCCCTTTCTTAATATAATTACTGTAAAAGGGGATTTTATATGCTCATTATTTGCCGGTAAATACCTCTTTAACCTTTTCGATAAGGTCAGGTGCGGCAGCAATAGCTCTGTCAACTATTGTGTTGTCACTGCTTATAGGAAGCATTCTCACGTTGTTTCCGCTTACACTTATAAAGCCAATGGGAGAAATTGTAACTCCTGCTCCGCTGGCACCGCCAAAAATCTTTTGCTCGGTTTTGTTCGGAAAATCACTTCCGCCGGTAGCAATACCAAAAGCAACCTTTGATACCGGAATAAGTGTAACCTCACCTAGAACAATAGGAGTACCTATAACAGTATCAGCGTCCACCATAGCACGAAGCTTGTCCATTGAAACATCCATTATACCTTTTAAATTGTTTTCACTCATTTTAGTCACATCCGTTTCTTATTCTTCGTTTAATACATCATCAACCGATAGCTGTTCGCCAAGGTCGGTTTGAGTTTCTCCCTGTTCTTCATAGGGAAGTGGTGGAAGCTCTGATAAATCAGATATTCCAAAGCATCTTAAAAAGTTTTTGGTAGTTCCGTAAAGCAAGGGTTTACCCGGAAGTTCAAGCCTTCCTCTTTCTTCAAGTAAGCCCTTTTCAATAAGTGTTGTAACGGTACTTGAACAGTCAACACCTCTAACCTGCTCTATAAATGATTTTGTAACAGGCTGATTATAAGCAACTACGGCTAAAACTTCAAATGCCGCCTGAGAAAGCGGGGTTTTACGGTGAATATCGGCATTTTTGCGAACATACTCACCATATTCGCTTCTTGTGGAAAGCTGATAAGCATTTGCAAGTTTTAAAAGTTCAATTCCTGAACCGCTTTTGTCAAGACGCTCTTTAAGAGCGGTCACAACCTCATTTATTTCATCCACAGAAATACCAAACACGTTTGAAAGCCTATCTATGCTTACGGGCTCACCCGAAGCGAAAAGTACAGCCTCAACCGCCGGTAAAAGCAGTAATGTTTCTTTACTCATTTTTTCTTCTCCTTAATTAGAGTGATTTCAGCCGACTGGGCATCTCCATCAATTTTTACCCGGTTGGCTTTGCACAGTTCCAGCACTGCCAGGAATGTTGCAACAAGTTCAGAACGGCTCTTTGCACCCATATAAAGAGTAGAAAGTTTTTTCTTTCCGCCTTTAAACAGATTACGCATTACGTAAACGATTTTACTTGAAACCGATACAATTTTTTTAGCAACAATTTTTGTAAAGGGTGCGGTGGAAGGAGGAAGTTTTCTTTTGCCTCTGCCTGCCGCCGATAAATACGCTTCAAAAATCAAACCTGCATCATGACTTAAAGTATAGGTCTTATCCAGTTCAACGGGCGAAGCATTTTTAACAAATCTGTCAATATCACGGCTCATATCATTAAGCTTTGCCGCAATTTCTCGGCAAACCTGATATTCCAAAAGTTCTCCCGTAAGCTCTTTTTTAAGTTCTTCAATTTCTTGGTGCTTTGGAAGTAAACTTACAGTCTTAATATAAATAAGACGTGAAGCCATAGCAAGAAAATCACTTGCTATATCCATATTATTAAGTTCCATCAACTTTATCTGTTCAAGATACTGATCGATTAATACGGTAAGCTGGATATCGTAAATATTAAGTTTATTTTTTGCAATAAGTTGAAGCAATAGGTCTAAAGGTCCTTCAAAATCCTCAACCTTGTATGATAATACAGTTTCCATAAAAATTCCTTTTAAAATCCAAAAATAACTTTAGGCAAGAAGGTAACAACGGTATAAAAGAACCCTCTTATAATGCCAAGGGGAACACTTAATGCTCCTGTGCAAATAAGAAGAATAACGGCAAAGCTGATATAACGTTCATACGCCATTATCTTCCAATAAATTCTTGCGGGAAGCACTGCCCCCAAAACCTTCCATCCGTCAAGGGGAGGAATAGGAAGAAGATTAAATACTGCAAGGCCTACGTTTATAACACAAAATGCATCAAATAAAATAGCAACATACACACAGAAAATGCTGTCTTTACCAAGAGCTATATATACAAATAAGCAATGCAAAAAACTACCCAAAAACGCGAGTATAAGATTCATTATAGGTCCTGCTGCAGCAGAAATAGCCATATCTCTTTTCGGGTTTTTAAAATTATTTGCATTAACAGGAACAGGACGTGCCCAACCAAAGCCAAAAAGAATAATTGCAAGGGCACCCAAATAATCAATATGACCGAGAGGATTAAGGGTAAGCCTACCCTGATATCGTGCAGTTCTATCACCTAATCTATCGGCAACGTAAGCGTGAGCATATTCGTGAAAAGGCAGGGTAACAAATATTACAATAAGCGAAGCTATAATATAAGCTACCGCCGATGCAAAACTTACCTTCCCATTAATTAAATCAAAAAGCAATTATACCGCTCCTATCATAATTTTATATTCCATATAATTATACATCATAGTTTGATTTTTTTCAAGTATAATACTTTCAATATTTTTGGTGTTGCAGTTGGCGAAAAATTATGTTATTATATAATGTAATATATTATATTAGGGGGAGTTTTTTTGGCTGATAACCGTCCAATAGGTGTTTTTGACTCAGGGCTAGGCGGTCTTACGGTTGTTAAGGAAATTTTAAACGTTTTGCCAAATGAAGATATTATATATTTTGGTGATACCGACCGTGTTCCTTACGGTACAAAAAGCCGTGATACAATCCGAAGATATGCCAGTCAGGACGAAACCTTTTTGCTTAGTCAAAACGTAAAGCTTATTGTTGCCGCCTGCGGCACAGTAAGTTCTGTTGCAAGTGATATAGGTGAACAGCTCCCCGTTCCTTATATCGAAGTGGTTTCCCACGCCGCTAAAGCAGCGGTAAAGGCTACCAAAAACGGTAAAATAGGCGTAATAGGTACAAATGCTACCATATCCAGCGGTGAGCATAAACGGGTTATTAAAGAACTTATGCCTAATGCTCAGGTTCACCTTAAAAGTTGCACACTTTTTGTTCCGCTTGTGGAATCGGGTTTTACAGACCAAAATGATATCATTGTTTTTGAAACGGTTAAACGCTACCTTGCTCCACTGAAAGAAGCGGGAGTTGACACCCTTATTTTAGGCTGTACCCACTACCCTGTTCTAAGCAATGCAATAACTCGTTATATGGGTAATGATGTTACACTCATTAATGCAGGTATCTCTACCGCTCATGCCGTTAAGGACGTTCTTATAGAAAAAGATTTATTAAACAATTCGGCAACCGCTTCAACACAAAAATATTTTGTAAGCGACGTCACCCCCTCCTTTAAGGCTACAGCTCATATGCTTTTAGGGAAAGAACCTACGGAGGAACAACTAAGTCAGGTGGATATTGAAAAGATATGAAAAACGTAACAGTTTCGGTTAAAGGCTTTCAGAGTATTGATAAAGATGAAGATGTTGTTGAACTGAAAACAGTTGGAACATATGCTTTTAAAAATGATAAATATTACATTTTCTACGATGAAATAAATGAGGACGGTACAAAAACCGAAACAATGCTTAAGGTTGGCGAAAACATTGCTCTGCTAAAACGAACGGGTGCTACCGAAAATCAAATGATTATTGAGGTCGGCCGCCGTAACAGTTCGGTTTACTCTACACCAATGGGCGAATTCATTATGGATATTTATGGTGAAGAGGTTAAAAGCACTTTAAATGATAACGGTGGAACGGTATCACTTATATATTCCTTAAATATGAACTCCACCCCCATCGGCAAAAACAGAATAGAAATTACCGTAAAAGAGGTTTAAATTTATGTCACTATTAGTAAGTAATGCAAAAAAACAAATGAAGGACATCATAGTAAATGCCGCACAAAAGGCTATTAGCCAAAACCTTTTATGCGAAGCAGAACTGGTTGATTTTAATATAGAAATCCCCGCATCACGTGAGCACGGAGATTATGCAGTTAATGCGGCTCTCGTGTGGGCTCGTGCTTTTAAGAGTGCCCCCAGAAAAATCGCCGAAACCATTATGGCTAACGCAGATTTTAAGGGTAGCTATATTGAAAAATATGAAATAGCAGGTCCCGGATTTATCAACCTCTTTTTAAACGATAAATACTATGCCGATATTCTGTGTGATATAGATAATAAAAAGGAAAAGTACGGAGAAAGCGGTTTTGGTGAAAACAAAAAGGTTTTAGTTGAATTTGTTTCAGCCAACCCTACCGGCCCTATGCATATTGGTAATGCAAGAGGTGGTGCTCTTGGTGACTGTCTTGCTGCAGTTATGGAAAAAGCAGGTTACTTTGTTGAAAGAGAATTTTATATTAACGATGCAGGTAACCAGATAAATAAATTCGGACTTTCTCTCTCTCTTAGATATCAGCAACTTTTTGACAGCAGTATTGAAATGCCCGAAGATTCTTATCACGGTGCTGATATTATTGCTCACGCAGAAAATTTTGCCCATATTCATAAAGATGAATTTATGAAGGTTAGCGAAGAAGAAAGAAGAAAAGCACTGGTAGAATTTGCCCTTCCGAAAAACATTCAAGGACTTCACGATGACCTTTTAAAATACAGAATTGAATATAACACTTGGTTTAAGGAAAGTACCCTCCACGCTAACGGTGAAACCGCAAGAATAATTGAACTATTAAAGAAAAGCGGCCACACCTATACAGAGGAAGATGCTCTTTGGTTTAAGGGTGAAGATTTCGGAAGTGACAACTTCGTTTTAGTCAGAAGCAACGGTGTTCCCACCTACATTGTACCCGATATTGCTTATCATTATAACAAGCTTGTTACCCGTGGCTTTGATAAGGCTATTGATATTTTAGGTGCTGACCATCACGGCTATGTTCCTCGTCTTAAAGGTGCTTTAACGGCTTTAGGAGTAGATAGCAGTCGTCTGGACGTTGTTTTAATGCAAATGGTTCGTCTTGTAAAAGACGGCGAAATTATAAAAGCAAGTAAACGTAGCGGAAAGGCAATTACTCTGGTAACGCTTCTTGAGGAGGTGCCTATTGATGCTGCACGTTTCTTCTTTAATCTTAGAGAGCCTAATTCTCATTTTGACTTTGATTTAGACCTTGCTATTGAAGAATCTAACAAAAACCCCGTATATTACGTTCAGTACGCTTATGCACGTATATGCAGTATTATAAGAAACCTCGCTGCCGACGGTATTACACAAAGAACCTGCACAGCGGAAGAACTTTGCAAGTTAAGCACCGCAGAAGAAAGAGAACTTACCGTTCACCTTGCTTCTTATACAGATGAAATTATTTCAGCCGCAAATGCATACGACCCTGCAAAGATTACACACTATGTTGAAGAACTTGCCACTAAGTTCCATAAGTTTTATAACTCTTGCCGTGTTAAAGGCGACGACGAAGGCCTTATGCAAGCCCGTCTTACCCTTTGCACAAACACCGCAACGGTTATTAAAAACGTGCTCGATTTACTCAAAATTTCCGCACCTGAAACTATGTAAAGTCAAATTACTGTCGAACAAAACGAGAGAGAAATTTCAATTGAAATTTCTCTCTTATTTTTCCCTTATTCTTTTTTTCTTAATTAGTTTTATCTCTACCTCAACTTCCCATACCGCCAGTATACCTATCTCCGCTTTCAATAATAGTGCCTTCACACTTATATTGCTTAATCCAATCATTTACCACTTTATTGTTTTTGTACCACAACTAAATATAAAAGTAATAAAGAAAAAAGCACTTGCAATTTAAAATTGCAAGTGCTTTAAATTTAAGGATAAATTACTTTGCCATTGCAGCAACTTCAGCAGCGAAATCGTCAACACGCTTTTCAATACCTTCGCCCTTTTCAAAACGAACGTAAGAAGCAATCTTAACGGAAGTGCCGATAGCCTTAGCAACGCTTTCAACGTACTTACCAACGGTAAGATCACCGTCAATAACGTACTGCTGTTCAATAAGGCAGTTTTCCTTATAGTATTTGCCCATTTTGCCCTCAACGATTTTACCTAGAACTGCTTCAGGCTTGTTAGCCATTTTAGGATCTTCCTTCATCTGAGCAACCATGATAGCCTTTTCCTTTTCGATTACGTCAGCGGGAACACTGGCTTCATCAAGGAAGAGGGGGTTCATAGCAGCAATCTGCATTGCTACGTTTTTGCCGCAAGCAACAAGTTCAGCATTGTCTGCATCAGCTTCTGTTTCGAAGTTAACAAGAACACCTATTTTGCCGCCGCCGTGAATGTAAGAAACAACCTTACCCTCGTAACGAACGAAACGACGAACCTTAATGTTTTCTCTGATAGCAAGGAAGAGTTCCTGTACCTTTTCTTCAACGGTCTGACCGTTTTTAGAGGTAGCAAGAAGAGCATCTAAATCAGCAGGATTTTCATCAGCTACGATTTCAGCAACTTCAGCAGCAAGAGCCTTGAAGCCGTCACCGTTAGCAACGAAGTCGGTCTCAGAGTTTAATTCAACAAGAGCACCTACACCGTTTTTAACAATAGCAGCTACAGTACCTTCAGCGGCAATTCTTCCCGACTTCTTAGCCTGAGAAGCAAGACCTTTTTCTCTGAGGTAGTCAACTGCAGCATCCATATTTCCATCGCACTCAACAAGAGCCTTTTTGCAGTCCATCATACCGCAACCGGTTTTCTCACGGAGAGCCTGTACGTCTTTAGCAGTAAAAGCCATAATACTTTTCCTCTTTTCTAATATTTTAATGCAGAATTATTCTGCTTTAGCTTCAGCTACTTCTTCCACAGCTACTTCTTCAGCAACTTCTTCGGTAGCTTCAGCAGGAGCAGACTGTTCGCCCTGGCGGCCTTCGATAACAGCAGCACCGATAGTTTCAGCAATAAGCTTTACAGCACGGATAGCATCGTCATTACCGGGGATAACTGCATCGATTTCATCAGGATCGCAGTTGGTATCAACAATAGCAATAATCGGGATACCAAGTTTTTTAGCTTCTGCAACAGCAATTCTTTCTTTTCTGGGGTCAACGATGAAGAGAGCACCGGGGATCTTCTTCATATCCTTGATACCGCCAAGATATTTTTCAAGTTTTTCAATTTCGAGGTTAAGGCCTACAACTTCTTTTTTAGGGAGAAGATCGAAGGTGCCGTCAGCTTCCATTTCTCTGAGCTGCTTTAAACGAGCAATTCTTTTCTGAATGGTGCTGAAGTTTGTGAGCATACCGCCAAGCCAACGAGCGTTGATGTAAGGCATACCGCAATTTTCTGCTTCTTCCTTAACAGAATCCTGAGCCTGTTTTTTGGTACCTACAAAAAGGATATCCTTGCCTTCTGCAGAAATTTCACGAGCAAAAAGATATGCTTCGTTTAACTTCTTAACAGTTTTCTGAAGGTCGATAATGTAAATACCGTTTCTTTCTGTGAAAATGTACTCAGCCATTTTCGGATTCCAGCGACGAGTCTGATGTCCAAAGTGAACACCGGCTTCGAGCAACTGTTTCATAGATACTACTGCCATTTTTATTCCTCCTAAGGTTAAAACCTCCACCCCGCTCACTTACAGGTTACTCCGGCAAAAGAGACCTTCTGCATAAAAGCGGAATGTGTGTATTATATTACTGCCTATTAAGACAGCCTAAAGATTATAACATATTTATTTCCAGATTGCAAGATGTTTTTATAAAAATATAAAAAAATTGACTATTATATAAAAAAGGTGTAAAATAACACTAGTAAACTCAAAAAAGAAGGATGAATTAATGAAAATAAAACAAAGAAATTATTATCTTATTCCGCTGTTTTCCTTTGTTCTGGGACTAATTATGATTTTGTTCCCTCATTTTGTGCAAACCGCTTTAAATTACATTTTAGGCGCCATTCTGCTTTTAATCAGTTTGTATCTTTCAATTCCCTATTTGAAGGCACGGGATTTTCGCAACTGGACACTGCTTATCCCCGCTTCCATTGTGGGCGGATTCGGTCTTTTCTTTTTACTGTACCCCGGTTTATTCACAAGAATTCTTTGGGTTTTTGTGGGAAGCATTTTACTTATTGATTCTTTAGGTAAATTCTTAAGTGCACACGAAATGCAACTAACTGATACAAAAGCATACCGAGTTAACATTGTTTGTGCCGCTGCCACGCTTGTTATTTCCTTATTGCTTATCTTCACACCTTTTGCCGAAAGGGCTATGATTACCGTAAGCGGTGCTTTTCTTATAGCAAACGCACTATTTGACATTGTAGCGTTTATAAATCTTGCACGGTTCAAAAGGCTTAACAAAAAAAATAAATCAAAACACTCTAAAGACAGTAACATTGTCAGCGAACAAGATTTTAATGAATAAACTAAGCGTAGATTTCAATTACGAAATCTACGCTTTATTGTTTCACATATTATTCAAAAAGCGGTGTGGAAAAGTATCTTTCGGCGGTATCGGGAAGCACAGTAACAACCGTTTTTCCCTTACCGAGTTTTTTAGCAAGTTTAAGGGCAGCCGCAACGTTAGTTCCGCTACTTATTCCGCACATAATACCTTCCCTTTGTGCAAGAGCCTTTGCGGTGGAAATGGCCTCGTCATCCTTTATAATACATACGTCCTCATAAATCTGCTGATTAAGGATTTTAGGGATAACGCCGTCGCCTATACCCATCTGAATATGAGTACCTATTGAACCGCCTGAAAGGATTGCAGCGTTTTCAGGCTCAACTGCCCATATTGTTATATCGGGATTAGCCTCTTTAAGTACTTCGCCTATACCGGTAATGGTTCCGCCTGTACCGATTCCCGAACAAAAGCCGTGAATGGCCGTATTAACCTGACTTAAAATTTCTCTTGCAGTAGCATTTCTTTGAATTTCAAGGTTGGCGGGATTTTCAAACTGCTGAGGAACGAAAACGTTTTGGTCTTCTTTCTTCATTTTTAGTGCAAGATTTACACACTCTTCAATACAAATTCCAATATTCCCCGCGTCGTGAACAAGAATAACCTCTGCACCGTAATGACGTACTAATTTTCTTCTTTCCTCACTTACCGAATCGGGCATTATAATTTTAACCTTTATCCCCAGAACCGCACCAACTAGAGCAAGACCTATTCCCTGATTTCCGCTGGTTGGTTCAACTATAACTGTATTTTCGGTTATAACCCCTTTTTTTATGGCATCAAGAACCATATTGTAAGCAGTACGTGTTTTTATAGAGCCGCCAACGTTTAATCCTTCAAACTTGACGAGTACGTCGGCACTGTCCTTATCCACAATATTTTTAAGTTTAATAACAGGGGTATTACCCATAGCCTCAAGTATATTTTCGCAAATCATATATATTAACCTTTCAGTTAAATTTTCACATTACATAATATGAAGTTTATTCAATAGTGGTTCCTGTTAAAAAAGAAATAGTTCTTTCTACCGAATCCTTAGAATTACCCCAATCAGCATCTTTAGAACTGTTTCGGTAATCGTACATAGAACAGTAATGCTTTAAATCGCTGTGCAAGGTTTTAGAATATTCTTCGGTTATGCGAGTAAGATTTTTATTAAATTCGCCAAAGTAAGATTTCATTTTCTTTTTATCGGCAAGATTATTAAGAAGTTCAAAATGAGGAAGACAAAACATACTTTGCTCATTGAACATTTTGCGGAAATCCATTTCGGTTTCATAACAGCGGTAAAGGGTTTCGATCATTCTGCTCATACCCCACTCTATTTTATCACAGATAAAACAAGAATCGGTAATTCGTCTCACCTTTTCGCCTTTTGCCTTTGCACCGTTTAGTATACCTTTAGCAAGGGCAGTATTATTTATGCTGTCGACGTGGGATTCAAGCATAAGAGCAAGTTGTAATCTTCCGCGTTTTCCCATCATATTACGGTAGTGTTTTTCGCAAAAACCCGTTTTATTGGTAACTGTACGAACGTCAGGCTCCATCATAGCCGCACCCATTATGTAATTGACTATCCTTTCTTCTACCGTATTATACATTCTACATATAGGACAGCCGTCATTTACTTCGAAGACTTCACTTATAGGTATGGTACAGATATCGTCTCTCATTGTTTCTCCTTTTCTTTTCCAAAGCGTATTAGTCCGATTATGGACGAAATTATAACTATGGCTTCGTAAATTGCACAGCCTACAGAGGTCACAAGAATGTCATAGGCTAAAACAAGGGGCGAAGAAATAAGAATGCTTTTTCTTACACCGTTGGGATTAACAAAGGACATAGCATAAGAATTTATAAAAAGCCCCACTATACAGATAATCGCATACCACTTGCAACCACCTATAACAAATATAGATACAGAGCCGAAAGTTCCCACAAGTTGCATAATAGCGGTAGGATATTCCATTAGTAAAGCAAAATGAACTGCAAAAACAATTGTAGTTGCCATTTGGACAAAAAGAACCTGACCTCTTGTTTTAACCTGATAATTTATAAAGCCTAAGATTACGGCAACAATTCCTAATCCTTGACCTATCCGCTATATTATTTCTTCCATAATTTAACTTCCTAACACCCTTTACAATGTATAAAGGTTATTTCATCTCATTAAAGACATTAATTGAAATGCTTTCATTACAAGATTATGTATAATTCTACCAAACCACAAAAATATTGTCAAGATAATTCGGGCTCTATATGTTGAATCTAAGGGTGAATGAAAATATCACCTATTTACTCCAAAAAAATGGACTCTTTCGAGTCCATTTTTTTATCCCAATGCAACCATGCTGAATACCAGTGCAAACAGAGCAACGGTTTCGCAAAGACCTACAACGGTAATATACTGTGAAAAGCCCTTGCCCGATTCTGCCAAGGCATCAGCACCTGCGGCACCTGCTTTACCCTGATAAATAGCAGAAGCTGCCATTGCCACACCAGATGCAATTCCAAGACCAAACAAAAAAGCGGGGTCGGCGGCTGAACCCTTCATCTGCTGCATTAAAAGAAATCCGTAAATAGTTTGAGTAAGAGGTGCACCTGCAAATACGGTAAGGATAAAAGGTGCTGCTTTATTGTTCAAATAGCACTTTTTCCAAGCGCCTATTGACGCCTGACCTGCAATACCAATACCAATAGCAGAGCCTATAGCGGCAATGCCCATAACTAACGCTGTGCTTAATGTTCCTAAATTCATAATGATTCTCCTTATATTAAAAATTATTCTTCAAAAGGTTTGAATTTGTGTCCACTCCACGACATATCAAGATGAGAAGAGAACTCCAACGTATTAAGTCTGATACCGTGAACAATAACCGACAGAATATTGAGTACCATATTAAGTCCGTGTCCGAACACAAGCAATATTATTGCAAGTATCATAAACATAAAATTGCCTAAAAGAGGTCCTGCAAGTTCATTTACTGTTGCCGAAATTGCGGCACCCGCAAGTCCTACAGCCCAAAGTCTTATATAAGAAACTATATCGGAAAATACGTTAACCACACCAAGTAAAACCGAAACTATATTAGTCAAACTTGAAAGTATTGATTTTATAATATTCCCCTCGTAGTTCGCAAATATGAAACTAAGACCAAAGCCAACACCTATAAAAATTATTGCAACCTTTCCTATAGGCACACCGCCTACAACAAGTACCAAACTGAAAACCTCAGGATTTACCACAAGGCTTAATACCAGATAATAAATACCAATAAGTTGTAGTATAGAGCCAATATCGCCAAGCAATTTTAAAGATTTAATATTTCTTATAACACCTTTAATATGAGCAATCGTTAGTTGCACAAGTGCCAAAGTAAAACAGAAAATCTGAAGGTTTTGTGCCGTTGTAAGACCAACACCTTCACTTGTCCAAGGAAGTGTCCAAATCTTATCGGCATATACGTTTGAAATAACCGGTATGGATAACCCTTTAAGCCAAGCGGGGAGCTGCTGAACAGAAAGCCCGAACCACGTACAAGTAAGAGTTCCCCAAAGAATAGTTGAAAGTCCGAAAAGACCGACAAGTAAAAACAGAGGCGAAACCTTTTTTTTGGCAACAAGAGATTTTAATATGGGAACAGCAGCAATAAGGCTTACAAAAAGACCGTAACCACCGTCGCCAAAAATAATTCCGAAGAATATGAGTATAAAGAATAAAAACCAAGCAGAAATATCATATTCAAAATAACCCGGCACAGTACCCAAGAAATCGGTAAGGGGATAAATAAGACTGATAAACTTATTATTTTTAAGCTTTGTAGGTACGTTATCCTCTTGGGTTGGTTCTTCTATTATAAGCCCCCAAGAGCTTTCTATTGCCGCCGATTGTAATTCTTTAAGATTTTGTGCCTCGATATAACCGACAAAATATGCAACCGAAAGGTTATTTCCATTTTCAGTTGATAAAGTTTCATCGGTCATTCCTGTTGAATAAACCTCAAATTCTATTTCTTTTTCGCACTTCTTTATAGCAGCTTTTAAGCTACCCATAAATCCTTCAAAAGAACGTATTTTTTCATCCGCTTCTTTTATTCGATTATTTAAATCCTCGATTTTTTTCTTAATACAAGACACAGATTCTTTAGGTAATTTAAATTGATAATTACTTAAACCTTTAAAAAGTTCGTCCTGTAAAGAAGCAGTAAGCACCATAAACTTAACATTGTTCTTAGTTTTGCTAATACTTACAGTTGTTATGTCTTCACCTAAATTTTTGTACTCTGCCTGAGACATTTCATAAAAAGAAACATCAAAGCCTTTTTCATTAAGAGCTTTTATCTTCTCAGGGTCGATATCACCCCAGCCCTTGACTCTTTCAAGTTCATTTTTTAATGAAACACGCTGTGCTATATAATCTTTTTTAGCATTATTGAGTTGTTCGATTTCCTCTGCTATTTTTATAGACTCGGCATAGTCTGCTGTTTTTAAGGCAATCTTCTTTTTAGGCTTACCAAGACTAAATATAGCACTGTTAAGCAAGGAAATACGTTCCTTAAGTTCGCCTAATTTTTCACCCGAACCTTCTGTAATTTCTATATGAAGAAGACCAAGTTTTCTTATTTTATTAAGAGTTTCTTCTTTTTTATCAGAAAAGATTATAATAGAAACCTTTTTCATAGGCACGATCATACTAAATCACCCTGCCCTTCATAAGCCAAAGAATCTCTTATGGCTATTTTGCGTTTTGAAATTTTCGAACGCACTACTGCACTAACCTGCTGGTCTGCAAGATATACAGATATTTTCCTTATATTTTCCTGTGTTTCGGGAATTTTTATCTTTTCAAACAGGTTAACTCTCTGCGAAGTAGCCCGCAGTTCCTTTTCCAAAAGTCTTACCTGCTCATCTAACACTTCCGCCTCTAAATCCAATGACATAGCCTTTTCCATATGGTTTGCGGCTATATCTACCCATAAAGGAGTATAATATAAATCATACTCTCCTCTTTCAAAATCCGCTCCCTCGAAGGTAGGAATATCTACACCTGCAATATTACCTTTTCCCTTTCGAATATTGCTGACTGTAATTATACCGTTTGGAAACGCATCCTTTTCGCTAAAAACAGCAATCCAATCTCTAAAGGTGTTTTCAAGATTTTCTCTTGCTTTTCTAACAGCTTTTGCATTTGCTTCTATAGTGCGAATTTCAGACTGGAGTTGTTGTTTTTTAAGGGTTAGAGTCGGCAAATATCTGCGGTACATTTTAAGTGCATCTTTTTGTACCTTTAACTCGTTTTTAGTTAATTTGATTTTTGCCAAAACGTCAGTCCTCCTTGCCTATCTGGGCCAAAATTCATCAGTAAGGTCTGACTTAATTCCGGTTTCATCTTTTTTAAAACAATCGGCTAAAATTTCCCATCCCAAATCAAGAGCTTCTTCAAGGGTCAAATTCACCGATAAATCCATAAGTTTATCTTCAAAAAGCACACCGTACTTTAAAAGTTTTTCATCCCAACGGCTCATGGCAAAGCCCATATTCTTCTTTTCTAACGTTTCTTTATAGGAAGAATACATACGAATCATTGCATCCATAAGAGCACGATGGTCACGTCTTGTTTTGCCGTTTACATTCTGTTTAAGTCGAGAAAGAGAACCAAAGGGTTCGATTCTGCCTCCCTTAAGATAATACTGTCCTTCGGTAATATAGCCTGTATTATCTGGAACAGGATGGGTGACGTCATCACCGGGCATTGTAGTAACGGCAAGAACTGTAACAGAGCCCGAATCGGCAAAGTCAACCGCCTTTTCGTAACGGGCAGCAAGCTGAGAATAAAGGTCACCGGGGTAACCACGGTTAGAGGGCACCTGTTCCTGTGTAATTGCAATTTCCTTCATTGCATCAGCATAGTTTGTCATATCTGTAAGAAGTACCAATACGTCCTTATTCTGCAAAGCAAACTGCTCGGCAACAGCCAATGACATATCGGGAATCATCATACATTCAACGGTAGGGTCAGAAGCAGTATGAATAAACATAACCGTTTTGCTTAATGCTCCGCCCTTTGAAAGTTCATCTTTAAAGTAAAGAAAATCGTCGTATTTAAGTCCCATACCGCCAAGAACTATAACATCAGCCTGTGCCTGCATAGCAATACGTGCAAGAAGCTGATTATAGGGCTCACCCGAAATTGAGAAAATAGGGAGTTTTTGAGAAACAACCAGAGTATTGAACATATCAATCATAGGAATGTTGGTTCTCATCATTCGGTTTGCAAGAATTCGTTTCGTAGGATTAACCGAGGGACCGCCTATAGCAGTCATATTATCACGAAGTTCAGGTCCTTTATCTCTGGGTTCGCCCGAACCGTCGAATATTCGGCCCAATATGTCTTCACTAAAAGAAACTCTCATTTCGTGACCTAAAAAACGCACTTCATCGGTTGTTGATATACCCTTACCGCCTGCAAAAACCTGAAGGGATACTGTGTCACCGTCGATTTTATTTACCTGAGCCAAGGATTTACCGAAGCGTGTATTTATCACTGCAAGTTCATTATAACGAACGCCGTCGGCTTTTACTGTAATTACGTTTCCCACAATGGATTCAATTTGGTTAAAAACTTTATTCATATTTAGTCACCGTCCTTTAGCAAAAGCTCGGCTTCATCGCCTATCATACCGCTGCCTTCTCTATAGAGATCGTCGATTTCAGTCTCAATCTTTTTGAATTCATTGCTATTAAATTCAGCATAATTCCAGTCGATAAATCTTTGTCTCATACGGTTAAAGAAGTTTCTTGCTTCATCCTTGCTTAACAGAGCATAATCACTGCCCAAAACATATATGAGCTTATCAGTTACGTAACGCTGACGCAAAGTACCACAGTCAGCATCAACCGAGTCAAATGAGTTTTGTTGCAGATAAACCGCATCAAGCATTTCCTCTTTAAGATAAAGAACGTAGTCAGAAATGGTTGTTCCCTCTTCACCTATAACCTTCATCATAGAACCGATTTCATCACCGCTGGTTAAAATCTTTTTGCAATATTCTGATTTTTTAGTATCTATAACAGGTTTATACTTAGACCAAGAAATAAGAGGATCAATAGCAGGATATTTTCTGGCGTCACTGCGTTCACGGGAAAGTCCGTGGAAAGCACCTACAACCTTTAAAGTCGCCTGAGTAACAGGTTCTTCAAAGTTACCGCCAGCAGGAGATACGGTACCACCTATGGTAACCGAACCTGTAGTTCCATCAGGCAAACGAACGTAACCTGCTCTTTCGTAGAATGCTGCAATATAGGATTCAAGTTATGCAGGGAATGCTTCTTCACCGGGGATTTCTTCAAGGCGTCCCGACATTTCTCTTAGTGCCTGAGCCCAACGGGAAGTAGAGTCGGCAAGAAGCAGAACATTAAGTCCCATTTGACGATAATACTCGGCAAGAGTAACCGATGTATAAACCGACGCTTCACGGGAAGCAACGGGCATTGAAGATGTATTACAAATGATTATAGTACGCTCCATAAGCGAACGTCCTGTTTTGGGGTCGATAAGTTCGGGAAATTCTGTAATGGTTTCAACAACCTCACCTGCTCGTTCGCCGCAAGCAGCAATAATAACTATATCTACGTCTGCATACTTAGAAGTGGTATGCTGTAATACTGTTTTACCTGCACCGAAAGGTCCCGGGGTACAATATGTTCCGCCCTTAGCTACAGGGAAAAAGGAGTCAATAAGACGCACTTTGGTTTCCATTGTTTCAACCGGAGCAAGTCTTTCGCTGTAACAGTTTACGGCACGTTTTACAGGCCACTTGAATGTCATTGTAAGGGAAATATCTCTGCCGCGTTCATCGGTCACAACAGCAACCGTTTCCTTTAGGTCATATTCGCCTTTTTCGGCAATAGACTTAACAGTATAGGTTCCGATGAGATAAAAAGGAATAAAAATTTTATGGATAAAAGGACCTTCGGGAACTGTTCCGAAATATTCTCCCGCTCTCAGAGTATCTCCAACCTTTGCAGTAGGAGTAAACTCCCATTTTTTGTCCATATCAAGTCCGTCAGCATATATACCGCGTTCCAAGAACCAACCTGCCTGCTCAGCTAATACAGAAAGCGGATTTTGAAGACCGTCGTAAATTTGACCCAAAAGTCCGGGCCCTAAATCAGCTGACAGCATTTCTCCCGTAAATTCAACCTCATCGGAGCATTTAATACCGCCTGTCATTTCATAAACCTGAATTTGAGCAATATTTCCTTTTATACGGATGACCTCACTTTTCAGTGCAGTACCATCCACTAAAACATAGCAAATTTCATTCATAGAAACCTGACCTTCAAACTGCACAGACACAAGGTTTCCGTTAATGCTTACTACCTTTCCTTTACTTTGAGTCATTATATAGCCTCCACCCTATCTCCGTTCAAAACGGAATCATAAATATTTCTGTAAGCGGATTGTCCAAGGGTTTCATCAAACTGTCTTATCCGCGAAATCAGTTTTAATTTAATAGAATAATAATAGATATATTCTATGGAAAAATTATCTAAAGGTCTTAAACTTTCTAAAAATCTAAAGCGAAAGTCCAAGAGAAAATTTTCAGCCTCCAGAGGATTTTCTTTTTCTATTGCCTCTGATGCGATTTTAATAAACTCTGTAGGTAAAACTGTGTTTTCAAGCTCAAAGTTTTTGCCAAGTTTTTCCGCCCTTACTTTAGCCAGAGCCAAGCGTAAATTTCGTTCTGCTCCGTTCCACGTTTCAATGAGAGATGAAGCCGATTTTTCGTAAGTTTTTGAGGGCACAAGAGAAATTTTTTCGAATTCCGAAACTGCTTTTTCGCCTAAACTGTTACGACAAAGTTCGTTAAAGCGTTCTTCGGTAATGGGTAGCGGCATATTGTCACTAAGTCCATCTAAAGACGGCAACTGTGATATTAAATAATATTCCGCCATAATTACTCTGCCTCTTTCAAAAGTTTAGTAACTTTGGGACTGAGATAATTCGAAAGCATATTAACTACCGCCTGGGTAGAATAATCATAATAAGCACTGCCGTTATTAACAGCTATACGGAATCCTCCGTCAAAATTATCGTTTGCCTTAAGAAGTACACCTTTAAGCATCTTTTCCTTAAGCTGTGAAGTCAAGCTATCCTCAAAAGCCTTTAAATCTTCAGTGTTTAAGATAAGTTCTAAGCTTTCAGCTTCGCTGTTTTTAGCCCAATTCTCTAAAATTTTTACCAAAAGGCACGAAAAATCTTCGCCGGAATATACACTTGACACCTTTTCGCCAACAATTGCATTAAGTTCTCTTGCAACGCTTTCTCTAAAGGAAATAAGAATATTACGTCCCGCCTGTTTTATGGCATCTTCGCCCGATTTCACAACTCTATCATTTTCGTTTTTGGCATCAAGAATAATCTTATCTGCCTTATTTCTGGCTTCGTTTAAGATTTTTTCAGCCTCTTTGTTTGCTGAATCAATAATAGCCTGTGCTTCACTTTCGGCAGCTTCTACGCCCTCTTTTTTTATCTGTTCAATAAGCTCATTAAGTTGTACTTCCATAAATAGTCTCCTTCTTTATGTTTAACTTTTAAAAAATAAAAGGGAACTCTCATCCTCTATAGTCAGCTGGTTCCCTCTAATATTATTATATTTTCTTTATTGTATCATACTTTATTTTTTTAGTCAAGATTTTTCGGTCCTAAATCATTGGCATTTGACAGTTTTTGCATATTTGCATATATCATTATAATTTTCGCTGAAATCATCGGTATCAGCCGCAAAGAAAATTACCCAAAAGCAGTCTGTTCCTTTATAAAACATAACAGCTACTCTTGTGTCTTCACCGTCCTCATCATCCATTACGCATTGAAATGTAGGAACGTCGTCTATTTCCGTAATTTCCGTTGGGTTTTTATATGCTATAGCAGTACGGTAAAAGTCGGCGTAATCTATAACCGGAATTTCTTCATTGTCCTCTACAACAGCCTTAACACCCATTACAGTAATATCATCAGTACCTACAACAAAATCATAATCTTCGCTTAGAAAATCCATTCTAAAAAACTGGTTAGTTAGTTCTATAGAAACACCGTCGAACTCGAAGGTTTTAGGCTTTTCCCTTCCGGTTGAATCTACAATATCCTTTAATAATGCACAGCCGCAAAGAGTTGTCATAAGACATATAACCGTAAATAATGCTATCACTTTTTTCATTTCTTGTTCTCCTCATACTTAATTTTAATCCAATATGCCGCGTTTTGCCTTTAAAAGTAAAATCTTTTTAACGCTTTGTTCTATTCTTTCTTTTGAAATCTCACCCGAATTTACCGCATTTAAAACAGCACTGTGAGATTCATGCAAATCTGACGGCATCAATATCATATCAACACCTGCTTTAACCGCCTTTACCGACGCTTCTTCAACGCTATATTCCCTTGTAATAGCACCCATACTAAAAGAATCGGTAATCACAATACCCCTAAAGCCCAATTCATTTTTCAGCATATCGGTAATTACCTCTTTCGAAAGCGAAGAGCAGACCTTTTCATCAGTTGCATTAACTAAGGTCATATGTGAAACCATAACAAAATCTGCTCCTGCCTTTATACCTGCTTTAAAGGGTAAAAACTCATTATTTTGCAGTTCATTGTAGGTTCTGTTACTCTCGGAATATCCCGTATGAGAATCTTTATAGGTGCTGCCGTGTCCCGGAAAATGTTTTAAAGAGCAAGACATATTGTTGTCATTTAAACCTTTTACCACATTTTCAACCATTAGCGAAACATTTTGAGGGTCGATACCAAAAGAACGGTCGCCGATTTCTTTATTATTTTTATTGGTTATTACATCAGAATTAGGTGCAAAATCAACATTAAATCCAAGTTCTCTTAATTCCTTGCCTAAAATCCGCCCCACTTCATAGGCTTTCTGAGGGTCTTTAGTATCTCCGATTTCTTTCATAGGCGGGTGTTTAGTTGTGCCCATAGCATAATTATTGCCAAGTCTTGAAACTCTGCCGCCTTCTTCATCAACACCGATAAACAATGGAACTTTCACATAACTTTGAGTATCACTGATCATACTTATTGTTTGCTGTCTATCAACAAGATTTTCGGCAAAGTAAATTATCCCTCCCACACTATAACTTTCTAACGACTCTTTTAATGAGTTGTCAACAAAAGTTACAGTCTTTTTTTGCGACATTGCTTCGGGAGTAACAAACATCATTTGATATACCATATCGCTTAAACTCATATTTTGCATTATGCTTTCCACAAGTTCTTCATATGGGTCAGCTTCATATTCTTCCTTCAAATCGCTATTATTTAAGTCGAGATTTTTAACATTATTACAACCCGCTGACATAATTAGTATCAGCACTAATATAAAACAAACCAAAACCTTGAATTTTTTCATTTGCATTCCTTCATGTTTTGCTTTTATGTTAATTAAAAATCAAATCTTTTTTCAAGCAGATATTGAACCTCCTCAGGTTCAAGAATAACATCACAATTATCCAGTACTTCATAAAGTCTTGACATAGTTTTTGCCGAAATAATCGGTATATTTTTTACGTCACAACCAAAATGGAATCCAAACAAAGCCTGATGAGTGTTTATTTGTTTTTTGTCACAAATTTCTTTCAGTCGCATTGCCATTTCGCGATTTTGCTCCGACACATTTGCAGGCAGACTATCTCTATAAAAAAATCCGTAAGCCTGACTGGCATAATCAAAAACAGGGATTTTATTTTTTCTGTAATTTTTGTAATCGTTTGCTGACATTTCAAGCGGAAGTTCATCCTTGATCCAGTTATCTATTACTCCCGCTTTTAGTGAAAATGCAAGTTCACTGTACTCAAATGCAGGGAGATTATGCTGAACAGCATATCGGTTTGCTTCTTCAATTCTTTCGGTACTCCAATTTGATGCTCCAATATGTTTTACAATTCCACATTTTACATATTTGCTCAAAATATCTATTACCTCTGCTGCCTCGATATTGGGGTTATCTTTATGGACAAAATAAATGTCTATATAATCCGTTTTTAATGCTTGTAAACTCTTATGTATATCTTCTTCTATATCACGGGCAGTTATACGATGTCTCACTAATTTTCTATCCTTAAATTCAGGATTTCCGCCTTTAGTGATTAATACCACCTTGTTTCTCATCCCGTTTGATTCCAACCAAGAACCAATACATTTTTCGCTTTCCGGTTCATGAGTTGGACTCAAAACATCGCCGCCATAGCACCTTCCCGTGTCAATTATATTTCCGCCATTCCTTAAAAATTCATCGAATATTTCTCGACTTAACTTCTCGGTTTCGTTACAAAAAGTATGGGTACCAAGTGCAATACGGCTTAACTCAATGCCATCTAATTTCAATTCAGATTTTGTTATCATATTGGTTCACTCTCTTAAGAAAAATTATAAAAGAAAATAATAGTTAGCACAAGAAATAATTAAAAGACAATAAAATCTATAATAATTTATGACATATTAAAACAAGCGCAATTTTTTTGCGACGATTTGGCCGTCAACCCTTAAATAACTGTGTGAAACACCGTCAAATCCCACTTCTATAAGATGACCGTCCAGTCTTGCTTTTAGTGAATGGGCACATTCAACTAATATTTCCATTTCATCATACACGTTTGAGTCAATAACCAACTCATTTGTTTTTTTGACCCTTCGGTATGTAATAGTATGGCCAAGTGCATCTGCTTCAAGCAAAATTCTTGATTTTGTATCGGGATCAGCAATTCTTAATGCAACCGAGTTTGGTAAATTCTCACCCATTTCCTCTGGTTTATCAATTACTTGTTCTTCATTAATTTCCATTGGTATCTTTTTGAGTTTTGAACAAGCACTTATACCCATAATAAGCGAAATAATTACCCATATATGAAAAATAATATCTATGATACCTTCGGTTTGAATTCCCAAGATTAACAGCATTGCTACTGTATCAATAGCAAAAAATATTAAAGCAAAAATCATCCAACCGATTTTATATTTTTTAGATAACAACCAGCTAATAAAATAAAGACCTACAAAAATCAATGAGACAATCACAAAAATAGCAAAAGCCGATGTGCCCATAAATTGCATATTAGCAAAATCTTCACCATAATACTCTGCAGGATACTTACCGCAAAGCAACATTCCGATATCAATAATACCGTAAGGAATGTATGCCGAAAACAGAAAATATGTATTTGAGTTAGTAATTAAGAGAATTATATTTATTAGAGAAAAAACAACAACTAGCAATAAATTAGCTCTTGATCTTTTATATTTTGTTTCCAAAACTTGTTTATTTGCGAACTTTATTGATTTTGACATATGAAAACTCCTTACATTCCTTACATTGTATATTAATTATATTATATCACTTACCACAACAAAAAACAATCAATAACATAAGATATTGCATATTAAATTGTGAAAGACATATAATTAAATAGTATTTTATACTGCTTTATACTACTTGTCAATATTTTTAAGCATTTTATCTTACAATAATTTTGAGGTGATATAATAAAACCCTTTTCTATTCCCGATTCAGAAAACTGCAATATTTCTGCATTTGGAAATGCCATTAAAATCGGTGAATGGGTTGCAATTATAAATTGAGAATTGCTTTTCAACAGACTATCAATTTCTACAATTAAGGTCATTAATCGCATTGGAGAAAGTGCTGCCTCAGGTTCATCTAAAAGATATAAACCATTTCCACTAAAACGATTTTGTACTATAGATAGAAAACTTTCCCCGTGAGATTGTATAGCAACAACATATTTTAAAAATTTTCACAGGTAAGTTCAAGACATAGCTGTGTTGTATCTCTATCATAATTCATTACAGACTTTTAAAGGCTAATTAAATATAAAATCCTCCAAAAACAATTTCTCAAAAAAGGAAACAAATATATTATATCTGTATTACAGATAATGCGTAATAAATTTGGAGGTGTTATTATGCAGTTCAAAAATCTACGCGGAATTAGAGAGGACAGAGATATTAAACAAAAAGATATAGCTAATTTTTTAAATGTTTCACAAAACACATATTCGCAATATGAAACAGGTGTAATTTCATTAACAGCCGAAGTATTGATAAAATTATCAGACTTTTATAAAGTAAGCATTGATTATTTACTTGATAGAACCAACAATCCAAATACACAAAAATAAGCCGTGAATTCACGGCTTATTTTTGTGCAATAAAAGCGGAAAGAAATCAATGAGGAGCATTGTTTTTATAATTCGTGGCGAAGCCACACCGAAATTATTCATTATTCATCTGCGTAAGCGACTTCATTATTCATTACGAAAACCCGTTTATTTATTTAATGAATAATGAATGATGAAAAATGAATAGTGAATAATAGAAAGTTGTATAGTAAAAGTGGACACATTGAAGAGTGAATGGTAGAATAAAAAAAGAGGTGTTCACAATGAAACGAACTTTCAGTAAAGAATTTAAGGTC
>JAZNVC010000012.1:0-73109 GCA_045592625.1 Acutalibacteraceae bacterium | reverse complement strand
GCTTGGAGCACGGGCAACTTTCGACCGCGGCACTTCGTTTTGCTCGCTGTATCTCGCACTGCGAGCGCTCGCAACCTCACCCAACGAGCCACGCTCGTCGGTCTCAACCTAAAATCTTCGATTTAACCCAAGTTTCATAGCCAAAACGAAAAAGACACCCTATTGGGTGTCTTTCGTTTTGGTTGCGGGAGAAGGACTTGAACCAACGACCTTCGGGTTATGAGCCCGACGAGCTACCAACTGCTCCATCCCGCGATATATAGGTGCAAACCTTGTTTGCCTAATCATTATAACACATTTTTCTCATATTGCAAGTGTTTTTTTAAAAAATAAAAAAATGATTGTCAAAAAAATATCATTCCTTGCTCTTTACATATTTTTGTTCTATAATATACTATATTATTTTTTTAGCATATTATTCATTTGATTTGGGAGGTTTTTTCTTGGATAAAAAAGAACGCATTCTTTCCCCTGCGGGAAATTTACGCGGTGGAACATATCTTCCACACCACAAAAACACTTCGGAGTCTGCTTCTGAAGTTTTCCCTTCGCCCGAACGGGTTATTATTCCCCTTCGTCAGCACATTGGTGCACCCTGTGCTCCTACGGTCAAAAAAGGTGACACAGTTTATGTCGGAACCGTTATCGGTGACTCTGACCATCCTGTAAGTGCTCCTATTCATTCGAGCATTTCGGGAACTGTAGAAAAGATTGAAGCCATACCTATGCCTGACGGCAGTATGGTTGATGCAGTATTTATTCTTTCCGACTCTAATATGACTCCCGACCCTAATCTTAAACCTCCGGTCATAAATTCCAAAGAAGATTTTATTGCCGCCACTCGTGCAAGCGGTCTTGTAGGTCTTGGCGGTGCAGGCTTTCCTACACACATTAAATTTAACGTTAAGGAAGGCGTAAAAATTGATACCCTTATAATAAATGCCGCCGAATGCGAACCTTTCATTACCGCCGATGACAGATGCTGTATTGAAGAAAGCGGCGATATTCTTGAAGGCGTTTATCTTATTAAGGAGCTGTTAGGAATTGAAAAGGTAATTATTGCTATTGAAAGCAACAAGCCCGAAGCCATCAAAAGACTTTATTCCATAGCTACCGACTTTAGAGACGTTCTCGACGCCGTAAAGCTTATGGCACTTACCACAAAATATCCTCAGGGTGCTGAAAAGGTTATAATTTATTCTGCTCTTAAACGAATTGTTCCTATGGGCAAACTGCCAAGTGACGTTGGTTGTATTGTAATGAACGTTTCGTCGGTTGCCGCACTCTATAGATTTATAAAAACAGGTATGCCACTTGTTACACGCAGACTGACTATTGACGGAAATGCTATTGAAAATCCGAAAAACGTAATAGTTCCTATCGGTACACCTGTCAGCGAAGTTCTTGCATATTGCGGACTTAAAGACGACGGTGCAACAAGAATTATTATGGGCGGTCCTATGATGGGAACCTCCATACCAAACACCGATTACGTTATAGGAAAAACCAACAATGCAGTTCTTGCCTTTTATGAAGACAGCATTCCGCCTACCACTCCCTGCATTCATTGCGGAAAATGTGCATCGGGCTGTCCTATGAAGCTTAATCCTGCAAGTATTGAGCAAACCATTTTATCAGGCACTCCCGAAAAATTAAAGTCACTTTATGCTGACTACTGTATGGAATGCGGAAGCTGTGCCTTTAATTGCCCCGCAAAGCGTCCGCTGGCTCAGATTATGAGAATTGCAAAAAAAGAAATAAGGAGGTTAAACGGATGAGTACTAAATTAAACGTAAGTTCTTCTCCCCATATCAAAAACAGCGAAACAACCTCCGGCATTATGCTTGACGTTATTATTGCTCTTTTACCCGCAACCGTTTTCGGCATTGCTTTATTCGGTTATCGTGCGGCTTTACTTGTTGCTGTTTGCATTGCCTCTTGCTTAATTTTTGAATTTTTATTTGCAAAATTATTCAAAAACGAAGGCTCAATAAAAGATTTAAGTGCCGTTGTTACAGGACTGCTTATTGCCCTTAACCTACCTTCCCGTTTCCCAATATGGATGGCAGTTATCGGCTGTTTTGCCGCTATTGTGGTTGTTAAGCAAATGTTCGGCGGACTGGGTCACAACTTTGTAAACCCTGCTATTGCTGCAAGAATTATTCTTCTTATATCCTTCCCCGTACATATGACCACCTACGTTGCTCCTTTTCAGTATGGTGTAGATGCCGTATCAAGTGCAACCCCCCTTGCCGAAAATGCAGGTCACTTTAGTATTAAGGAACTTCTTTTCGGTCTCCACGGCGGAAGTATAGGCGAAACCTCAGCAGTACTTCTTTTAATCGGCGGCATTTATCTCTTTATAAGAAAGGTTATAAAACCGACCATTCCCCTTTCCTTTATTTTAAGCGTAGCTATTTTCACCTTCTGCTTTACAAAGGGTGATTTTAATGCAGCCGTTTATGCTATTCTTTCGGGCGGTGTGTTCTTAGGTGCTATATTTATGGCAACCGACTATGTTACAAGTCCCACAACATCCCTCGGTCAAATAATTTTTGGTATTGGTTGCGGTCTTTTAACTGCTATTATCCGTTCAGGCTCTGCCGTGGAAGGTGTCTCCTTTGCAATTATCTTTATGAATCTTTTGGTTCCTCATATTGATAAGCTTACCGTTCGCAAACCTTTTGGATGGGAGGCAAAGAAGAAATGAAGAGGATAGATATTAATAAAGTATGGGCTACTACACTTATACTATTTCTTATATGTGTAATCGTTACCGCTGCCCTTGCCGGAACAAACCATATTACTGCCCCCCGCATTGCCGCTCTTCAAGAGCAATCCCAAAAGGATGCTATGGCAGTAGTTCTTCCCGCCGACAAATACGAAAACCTTAATATTCCCACAGACAGTCCTTCAAAGGAATGTTATGCCGCACTGAAAGACGGCGAAATTATAGGATATGTTGCTACCGCTTCAGTGTCAGGATACGGCGGAGAGGTTAAGGTTATGGTAGGTGTTGACATCTCCAATACTATTACTG
This sequence comes from Acutalibacteraceae bacterium, assembly GCA_045592625.1. Lineage (GTDB taxonomy): Bacteria > Bacillota > Clostridia > Oscillospirales > Acutalibacteraceae > SIG607. The sequence continues at coordinate 70,069 of JAZNVC010000012.1, read as the reverse complement.
CCGTAAAAATATTATCGGCTGCCGATGAAACTCCCGGTCTTGGTATGAACATTACAAAAAAAGACTACTACGGGCAATACTCCGGCATAAAAGCTGATTTTAAGGATGAGAAAATCGTTGCTGTAACAGGTGCTACCATTTCTTCAACTGCGGCTAAAAACGCCGTTAAGGAAGCCGTACTTCTTGTAGACTACGCAAAAACAAAATTCGGGGAGGTAAAATAAATGGCTAAAAATAAAAATCTTTCATATTTTACCAACGGTATTATAACCGAAAATCCCGTTTTAAGACTTGTGCTCGGCACCTGCCCCACCCTTGCTGTTACCACTTCTTTTATGAACGGACTTGGTATGGGTGCTGCTGCCACAATGGTTCTTGTTTGTTCTAATGTTGTTATTTCACTGCTTCGTAACGTAATTCCCCAAAAGGTAAGAATTCCTGCATTTATAACAATTATTGCAGGTTTTGTTAGTATAGTTCAGCTTCTCGTTAAAGCATACGCTCCCGCTATTGATGCTTCTCTCGGTATATTTCTTCCCCTTATAGTTGTTAACTGTATTATTCTTGCCAGAGCTGAAATGTTCGCAAGTAAAAACAGCGTATTTCCAAGTATGCTGGACGGACTGGGAATGGGAATAGGCTTTACCGTTACCCTTTCCATTATGGGACTTATCAGAGAAATAATCGGTACGGGACAAATTGCACTCAGCGAAAATGCAGTTATACCTCTTACCAGTGGACTTGGAATTGAGCCTATGCTTATATTCATTCTCCCTCCCGGTGGTTTCTTCGTTTTTGGTTTGCTTATTGCATTATCCAATAAAATCGCCCAGAAGAAAGGCAAAGAGCCTGTTAACAGTTTAGGCTGTGACGGCTGTCCTGCAAAGGATATGTGCGACAAAGGTTGCGAAAAATTAAATGAAACGGAGGAAAAATCTAATGGTTAGTTCTATCGTTTCTATTATACTTGCCGGTATTTTTACCGATAATATGGTGCTTTCAAAATTCCTTGGAATTTGTCCGTTTTTAGGTGTTTCCAAAAAGGTTGGTACTGCCGTTAGTATGGGTGGCGCAGTTACACTTGTTATGGTACTGGCTACCGCAGTTACCTGGCCGATTTATCATTTTCTTTTAGAAGAAAATTACGCCTATCTGCAAACAATTGTATTTATTCTTATTATTGCTGCATTGGTTCAGCTTCTTGAAATAATAATAAAGAAATTTTTAAAATCACTGTATAGTTCCTTCGGTATCTACTTATCTCTTATTACTACCAACTGTGCAGTACTTGGTATTACCATCCTTAACTTCACTGAAAGTTATAACTTCGTTCAGTCTATCTTCAACGCTCTTGGTGCAGGACTTGGTTTCACCCTTGCAATGTTTATCTTCTCAGGAGTCAGAGTACGACTCGAGTCCTCTAAAATCCCTAAATCTTTGCAGGGACTTCCCATTACACTTATAGCAGCCGCACTTGTTTCCCTTTCATTTATGGGATTCTCAAGTATTTAAGGGAGGTACTGATATGCATATACTTATTCCTGTTATTATTGTTGCTGCAATAGGTCTTATTGCAGGACTTGGACTCTCCCTTGCAAGTAAATATCTTTCCGATCCACCCGATGAAAAATTTGAAGCCATACGTGAAGCCCTTCCTGGTGCTAATTGTGGTGCTTGCGGATATACGGGATGTGACGATTATGCAAGTGCAGTTAAAAACGGCGATGTCGAACCTAATCTTTGTATCCCCGGAGGCAGCGATACAGCCACAGCACTTTCAAAGGTTTTGGGCATTGAAATTAATGTTGAACCTAAAACCGCTTTTATCGCCTGTCAGGGAGATTGCAATAAAGCAAAAGTGCAATTTAATTATAGCGGTGTTCAAAGCTGTGCCGCCGCTGCTTCCCTTTACGGCGGACAGTTGGAGTGCAATTTCGGCTGTCTCGGTCTTGGAGACTGTGCAAAGGTATGTAATGAAAACGGTATTACCGTTATTGACGGCCTTGCAAGAATAAACTCTGCTATGTGTAAGGCTTGCGGAAAATGTGTTAATGCCTGTCCCAAAAAGCTCATTTCCATTGTTCCAATTAACAATTCCCTCAAGGTTCTTTGCAGTAATACCGACAAAGGTGCAAAAGCTATGAAGGTTTGCGAATCCAGTTGTATAGGCTGTACAAAATGTGTTAAGGTTTGTGAATTTGACGCTGTAAAGGTTGAAAACTTTTTAGCTAAAATTGACCCCTTAAAATGTACCGCTTGCGGAAAATGTAAAGACGCCTGCCCAAAAGGCTGTATTAAATAAAACAACTTCATAAAACACAAAACGAGGCTCACAAAAAAGTGAGCCTCGTTTTATGCTATCTTTTAGTTTTGTTCATCAAGGGTTAATGAGAAGCCGTCTATAAAGTCCTTAATGAAAATATCTGCTTCAGGCATTTTAAGGTCTTTTACCGATTTTTCTATAGACTTTTTGGCTTCTTTAAACTCTTTATTACCCATTTCGGTTTCTTCTATACATTTAATAAGGGCTGAAATCCTATCTGCCGCCTTTATAATTTTTTTCACCTTTTCTTCAGGTTCATAAAGCAAAGCAAAGGTGGGACGCATATCCTCAGGCAACATATCAATAAGCTTGTTTTCGGCTATTTTTTCAACCTTTTTATAAGCATCTCTTATTTCGGGATTATGATATTTAACGGGAGTAGGCATATCGCCTGTTATTATTTCACTTGTGTCGTGAAATAGAGCAGCTGCGGCACAAAGATTAGGGTCAATATCTCCGCCCAATCTTTCATTGTTTATAACTGCAAGAGCGTGAGCGATAACGGCCACCTCAAAAGAATGTTCGCTAAGACTTTCTCTTCTCGTGTTTCTCATAAGTCCCCAACGATAAATATTTTTCATTCGGGAAAGTACGGCATAATAATTACTTTTCATTTATATTCTTCCTTAATTCTTAGTTTAGCATTGAATATTATAGCAGACTTTGATATAATAATCAAGAGAACAGATAGAAAGGAAAAAATTAAAATGACTTTTTCTTATGCCAAGCGTCACACCCTTGCAAAAAAGAAAGAATTAGGTCTTTCGACCTTTTTATTAGCTCTTTTAATAGCGACGGCATTTTTTATTCCGTACATCATTTCAGGCCACGGATATTTTATTTTTTACGGCGATTTTAACGTTCAGCAGATTCCCTTTTATCAACTGTGCCACTCCGCTATAAGAAACGGTGATTTCGGTTGGAACTGGCATACTGATTTAGGCTCTGCATTTATTCCTGCTTATAGTTTTTATACCCTAGGCAGTCCTTTTTTCTGGCTTACTATCCCCTTCCCCAATGAATTTCTCCCATATTTAATGGGACCCCTTCTTATTTTAAAATTTGCCTTTGCCGCACTTACCTCCTATCTGTTTATAAGACGCTTTACCCGTACTCCCTTTGCGGCACAAACAGGTGCTCTCCTATATGCTTTTTCCGGCTTTTCTATCTATAATATATTTTTTAACCACTTTCACGAAGCAATAATTGTTTTCCCCTTACTTCTACTATCCCTTGACCTTCTTATAACCGAAAACAGACGGGGTATATTTGCTTTAACGGTAGCTCTGTGTGCCGTTACAAACTACTTTTTCTTTTTCGGTATGGTGGTTTTTGCGGTTATATACTGGTTTATAAGAACCATATCCAAAGCATATAAATTCCGCTTTTCCTGTTTATGCCTTATTATACTTGAAGCTTTACTTGGTGTTGGTCTTTCCCTTTTTATATTACTTCCAAGCCTTGCTATGATTACCTCTAACACACGGGTTAATGATATACTTGTGGGCTGGGGAGGTATTATGTACGGCAAGGAACAGATATATCTTAATATAATCGAATGTTTTTTCTTCCCGCCCGATATCCCTGCCCGTCCAGTATTTTTCCCGGGTGCAAACGTAAAATGGTCTTCCCTGGGCGGATGGCTTCCACTTTTCAGTATGACCGCCGTTTTCGGATTTTGCTCATCTAAAAAGGGACATTGGATAAAACGCATTATTTGTACCTGTACCGTTATGGCATTGGTTCCTATTTTAAATAGTACTTTTTACGCCTTTAACGATTCCTATTATGCCCGTTGGTTCTATATGCCCATACTTATTATGGCACTGGCTACCGCTATTACTTTAGAGGATAACGAAATAAACTGGAAAAAAGGCTTTAATATAACAACTATTATAACCGCTGTTATTGCCTTAGTTATCGGTCTGTTCCCTCAAAAAACCGACCAAGGCTATGTAATCGGACTTTATACCGATGCAGGTGAAAATAATTTTTATATGTTCCGCTTCCTTATCGCTGTTGGTATTGCAGCTATATCACTTCTTATATGCCGACTTATTATTATGCTTAGAGATATGGATAAAAAGATACTTTTTATGCGTCTTACAACGGGGCTTTTAAGCGTAGTTATTGTCGCCTATTCGTGTGTTTATCTTTTCCAAGGTTCCTCCCATTCCTTTGATAAAGAAGAGGTTATGATAGATAGCCTTATTGAAGGCGAAATTCACCTTGACGATACCGAAAACTTCCGTATTGACACCTATGACTGTGTCGACAATACCGCTATGTATTTAGGATATCCGTCAATCAACGCATTCCACTCGGTTGTTTCCACTTCTATTATGGATTATTATGATTTTATAGGGGTTAAAAGAGACGTAGCCAGCCGACCTACAAGAGAATATTTCTCTATTCGCAGTCTTTTATCGGTAAAATATCTCTTTAACCGAGAAAGTGGTGACAGCTTTATTGGTGACGACGGCTACACTATTATGCCTAATTATAAATATGTAGATACTAAAAGTGGATATTATATATATGAAAATAAAGCGTATATTCCCTATGGTTTCTCTTATGATTACTATATAACAAAATCTCAATGTGAAGCCTTTTACAGCGATGAAGCCCGTGCAGACGTTATGCTTAAAGCCATAGTACTGAGCGACGAGGATGCTTTAAAATACGGTTCGCTTATGGAATCTTATTCCGACTACAGCGAAAATTACACAAAACCTTCGGAAGACGAATTCTTTATTCCCGAAGAACCTGACCAAAACACCGAAAGCGATCTTCTGCCCGACCTTATAACCGGCTATGAAGAACCCGAATCGGTTTATACCCAGTCCGACTTTATTGAAACGGAGCCTATTATCCCTGAGGAATATGTGCTTACCCTTTCAATGAGCGAGGATGAACTTTATAAAGACGCTCTTCATCTTTCAGAATCCAGTGCTGTTTCCTTTGAAATAACAAAAAATGGCTTTACTGCAGTTACCGAACGTCAGCAGGAAAATCTTGTCTTCTTTTCTGTACCCTATGATAAAGGTTGGACCGCTACCGTAAACGGCGAAAAAGCCGAAATCGTAAAAGCCAATATTGGATTTATGGCGGTAAAGGTACCTGCAGGGGTCAGCGAAATAGAATTTAGTTATACCACACCCTATTTATATGTAGGACTTTTCATTTCTGCCGGTTGTCTTATTGTCCTTATAGTTTATATAATTATTTCCATTCTCTATAAACGCTCACACACAGTCCAAGTGTGTTATCCTGAGGGAGAGGCACTTATTGAAAAGTGGAGTAAAGAAGAATATGAGATTGCACTTAAAGAGGAAAGCGAAAAGGAAATAAGTCTGCTTGATAAAATGCCCGACAAGGTAGAGCATTTTGATAATACCGTTCTAAACAAATACAGTTCAGGCTTTAAAATAGATACATCTGTATTTAATGAAAAGGATGAAAATGTTGTTGACAACCAAGAAAAGTAGCAGTATAATGTGTATGAAAATAAAAAAGGGGAGCTTGATTAACTCAGGCTGAGAGGAAACCGTTACTGTTTCGACCCATAACCTGATGCGGATAATGCCGACGTAGGAGAATATGCCACTTCTGTTGCGTCCCGCATTTAATATATGCGGGACGATTTTTATTTTCAAAATAAATAAGAAAGAAGAATGAAAATGAACTCAAATCTCAAAAAACTTGCTGTTTCGTCTATTTTTATCGCTTTATCTACAATACTCAGCGAACTTATCCCCAGCATTTCTCTACCCTTCGGCGGAAGCATTACCATTCTTTCGATGGTACCCGTTTGTCTTATCGGTATTATGTTTGGCATTAAATGGGGCGTTTGTGCTAATCTTGTCTACGGTATTATTCAACTGTTTTTCGGCTGGGGTAATTTTTCCTATGCCACAAGTTTTATTGCAATTATAACCATAGCGTTATTTGATTATCTCATCGCTTACGGAGTTCTGGGATTAAGCGGAATATTTATAAAAATAATAAAAAACAGGGCTTTAGCCTGTGTTTTAGGTGTTATTCTTTGCTGTTTTCTGCGCTTTATTTGCCACTTTATTACAGGCGTTACTGTATGGCGGGAAATCGTCAGCACATGGGGTGCAATATGGTACTCTATAACATATAATGCTACATATATGCTTCCTGAAATAATTACCACACCTTTTGGTGTATTTTTGCTTGTAAAAACCAAAGCAATCAATTCCTTATTTATAAAAGGATAAACCTTACAGAAACTCCCCATTTCGTCGGCAGGGGAGTTTCTTTTTAAAATTTTTATTGACTTTTTTGAAACTTTAGACTATAATTTTAGAGTGATAGGCTATGTAATATGTAGCATAATGTCTTTATTTCCAAGTTAGGAGGGAATCGTAAATGAAAAGAACTTATCAACCTAAAAAGCTTCATCGTAAAAAAGAGCACGGCTTTTTAAAGAGAATGGCAACCGCCAATGGCCGTAAAGTACTTGCCCGCCGCAGAGCAAAGGGCAGAAAGCAGCTCACTTACTAAAAATTACGAGTATTTTAATGAAGTCACGGCTAAAAACTTGAATAAAATCTTGTTCGGGTTTAAATGCTATGGCTAAAGGCCACATCTTTGTGGCTTTTAATTTTATAGGGTGTTTAGTATGCTTTATAACACGTTTAAACTTAATAAGGATTTTCGCCGATTGTACGGTAAGGGAAAAAGTCAGGTTTCCCCTTATCTTGTTACCTACTCCTTAAAAAACCGTAATGGCGAAATAAATGTTGGCATTACAGTTGGAAAAAAACTTGGTAATGCTGTATGTAGAAATCGTGCAAGGCGTCTTATCGTCGCCGCTCTGCACGAAAATCTGGCACATATAACGCCGGGTTATGATTTTGTTTTTGTTGCTCGAAGCCGCATTCTTTCTGTAAAGAGTACAGTTGTCAGCGAGGTTCTTAAGAATCAGCTTAAGGAATTCGGCATTTGGAATGATAATAATGAAAAAACTTCTGATTAAAGCAGTTCGCTTTTACCAAAAGAACCTCTCGCCCGCAAAGAAAACTCCATGTTGCCGTTTTCACCCTACCTGTTCAGCCTATACTATCGAGGCTTTAGAAACTCACGGTGCCTTTAAGGGTTTACTTCTTAGCTTTTGGCGAATACTTCGTTGTAACCCTTTTTGCAAGGGAGGTTACGACCCCGTGCCCCTAAAGCAGACAAAGGTCTGCCCCAGACGAAAAAAATAATCCTTCTGTCAGGATGGTGTATAAATATGACCGCCGTTTTCGGTTTTATTAACAAATGGGTATTTGCACCCGTTCTTAACTTTTTCCTCGGTATTACCGGCGGAAACTACGCACTTTCTATTTTCCTTTTCACTTTAGCACTTAATATTATTCTTATTCCCCTTACCGTTAAAGGACAAAAATCTGCCGTAGGTCAGTTCAAAATCAAGCCCAAGCTGGATGAACTCAAAAAAAGATGCGGTGATGACAAGCAGAAATACAATCAAGGTATGCAGAAGCTCTATCAGGATAACAACATTTCTATGGGCGGCGGATGTCTGCCTATGATTTTGCGTCTTGTACTTGTTATGAGCGTTTATTATCTTGTGCTTTCTCCTCTTACCTACTTCACTTCTCTTGACGCTGCCACTATTGATACCGCAGTAAAGGCTCTTCCTGAAGAACTGATTTCAAAGAGAAGCACCTACTCCGAACTTTTTGTTATTGAACAGGCTACCTCTGCAGGTAGCGGAACTATTTTCGAAGCTATTAAAAACCTGGACTTTAGTTTCCTTGGAATTAACCTAACCCAGAAGCCTCAATTTACACTCAACTTTTCTAAAGCGGGTGTTGACTTTAAGCTATGGATAATTCCTTTCCTTTCCTTTGCTGCAGCTATGCTTTCGGGCATATATTCCAGCATTCACCAAAAACGCAACAATCCCGATGCACCCAATATGATGGGTATGATGCTTATGATGCCCCTATTTTCTTTGTGGATAGCCTTTAACGCTCCTTGCGGTCTTGGCTTCTATTGGGCTTGTTCCAGTCTCATCGGTGCATTTATTCAAATGTTTATAAACCGTTTCTTCAGCCCTGCAAAGCTTGTTGCAAAAGAACAGGCAAACTTAATTACAAAACGCAGTGCAGAGGAGAAAAAATTTGCCTCTTCAAAGGCCGCTAAATAATTTTAGGAGGAACTTCCCGTGATTAAAGAAGCTATCGGCATTGCCGAAACTATAGAAGACGCCAAAGAAGCTGCTATAAACGAACTTAACGCAGGACTTGACGACGACGTACAATTTGAAATTATTGATATGCCCAAGAAAAAAGTTTTAGGCATTTTCGGCGGTATCCCCGCAAAAGTCAGAGCATACATCGAAATAGACGATCCTGCTCCCAAAAAAGCACCTAAAAAACAGGGTAAGAAAAACGAAGCAGTAAAAGAAAACAAAGAGGCTAAAGAGAAAAAAGAAAAAGCAAAAGCCGAAAAGAAGGAAAAGGCAGTACCGCCAACCGAAAGGGCTGATGCTGTTGGTGCTTCCCTTCTTCCCGCAGATTCTCAGGCTGCAAAAGCAGTAGAGTATATAAAAGGTGTTTTAGCAGGTCTTGGATGCACTGATATTAACATTAAAGTTGTTTCCTTTGACGGCGGTGCAACCATCATTCTTGAAGGCGAAGGCCTTGGCGTTGTTATCGGTCACAGAGGTGAAACCCTTGATGCTCTTCAGTATCTTTCTTCCCTTGCTGCAAATAACGGCAACGGCTACTTCAAGGTTTCTATTGATATAGGCAACTACAGAGAAAGAAGAGAAAAAACCCTTATTTCTCTTGCACACCGAATGGCAAATCAGGCAATCAGAAGTGGCAGAAACCGTTCTTTAGAGCCTATGAATCCTTACGAGAGACGTATTATTCATACCGCTATTCAAGAAATCGACGGTGTTTCTTCTCATTCTGTAGGCGAAGGCGACCGCAGACATATTGTGATTACTCCTGATAATGCAGTTGCTCGTGTTCCTAAAAAGGCAAGTGCTCCCATAGAAAACAGAGAGCCCAAAAAAGACTCAGAAGCACTTCCCCTTTACGGAAAAATTAAATAATAAAAAATATGGTGAACAAAGGCGTTGTACCCGTAAGGATACAACGCCTTTGTTCACCATATTTTTGTTTTAAGCAGTTAATATTATCTTTTATATCAGCTAAAAACAGCAGTATAACCATAGTCAATATTATCATATATTAAATACAAACGACCATTCTTATAGTATAGTTGACCTGTGACATTTGAATTTTCACAATATGTTTTCTCTACATATTCGTTAGTGGCATAATCCCACTCACCAACAGTTCTGTAAGATTTGCCGCTAAACTCAACCTTACCCGTCGATTCATTCCATTTTCCCTTAAGTTCTTCGGTAGAATTATCCAATGCACCATTTGAACCATCAACTGTAATTTTAAGTGTATTTTCATCTATCACTTTAATGGTAAGCCAAATCCTTATCCCGTCAACATTATCCCATGACCTATTCACAAAAATCTTTGGCTTTGCCTTTATCATCTGGTAGGTATCTTTTATAGATTTAAGCAACTCACCAGAATCTTTGTACTCACCAAGTGCAGCAAGTTCATCATATGCCGAAACAATCTTACCGTTTTCAATTAATTTTACAGCCTGTTGATACTTACATTCATTTATTTTATCGGTGCTATCCTTATAACCACTAAGTTTGCTAAACAGTTCTAATGCACTCTGATACTCTTTGGCATTAAACACCTCTAAAGCGTGTAAATAATCACATTGAGTTTTTAAGGTTTTACTATCTTTATAATGGATTATTTCGGCAAACATTTGAGAAGCTTTTACATATTTTGCTTCAAGTTGCGTTTTATTAGCAAGAAGGTATTTACATTCTATCAGTAACTCTTCGCTCTTTAAATAATCCCCCATACCTTCTAATTCTTGAATAGCTGCCTCATACCGACCATTTTCCATCATTCCTACAGCCTGACGATATTCTATATAAGGAATTCCTAAAACCAATGAAGCAGCAATAAGTATTGTAGCACCAAGTGAAATCAAAATTATCATTAAAGGCTTTCTGCTTTTCTTCCTTGCAGCAGATTCTTCTGCATTTAAAATTTCTTCAGATGACTGAACTTCAGTTTTAATTAATTCACATTTATTTTCTGCCATACTTATAACTATCCTTTTTAAAACGAAAATTTATAAAAAAAGCCGCCCTTAAAGGCGACGGAATATATTTGATATCAGCCAAACGGGACTTTGAATTAAGTCCCGTTTTATATTAAGCTGATTTCAGAAAAGAATTCCAATTAACCGATTTTGTTAAGACGGCAAACAAGATTGGACTTCTTTCTTGCTGCGGTGTTCTTATGAAGAATACCCTTAGCGGTAGCCTGATCGATCTTTTTAACTGCAACCTTTACAGCCTCTTTAGCATCAGCAGAATTTTCTGTGATAGCAGCATCAGCCTTTTTAACAGCAGTTTTTAACGCAGAACGATAAGCCTTGTTACGCTCATATGCAGCAGTACTGGTAAGCACACGTTTTTTAGCAGATTTAATGTTAGGCACCTATTGCACCTCCTTTTTAAGCATTAACAAAGATATAATAACACTAATCATCGAAAAAATCAACAACTTTTTTTAATAAATGAATTTTTGTATGAAAGAATAATTTATGAGGTGATAATTATAAACGCACGAAGTGATTTAGCGGTTGAGTTAAACAGCCGAGTAAGTGACACAAACGGTATCATTTGTGAAAGTGAAAAACAATCCATAATAACGGTAACAAGAATTAAAGTTATTAATGAACAGGGAGAAAAATCTCTTGGAAAACCTAAGGGAAATTACGTGAACATTGACATTCCAGACCTTTTATATCACGGCGGAGATTATATTGAACTTGAAAAAATTATAATTAAGGAACTTTCAAATTTTTCTTTCCCAAAAAATAATATTTTGGTTGCAGGACTTGGTAACAGAAACATCACTCCCGATGCTTTAGGCCCTGCTGTTTCGGATAAAATACTTGCAACCCGTCATTTAAGCCCTTATTTAAGACGGCAAACGGGACTTATGGGGCTAAAAAACGTAAGTGTTATTCAGCCGGGAGTTCTGGGACAAACAGGGGTTGAAACACTGGAAATATTAAAGGGAGTTATATCTTCCTGTCAGGCCGAAGGACTTATTGTTATAGACGCATTTGCTGCGGCAGAACCCAAAAGACTGGGAACAACTATTCAGCTTTGCGACAGCGGAATTTCTCCAGGTTCGGGAGTGGGCAACGACCGAAAGGAAATAAGCAAAAAAACCGTAGGCATTCCCGTTATTGCCGTAGGGGTTCCCACCTGTCTTGATGCTGCACTTTTCGGAAACAGTGGAAAAAAAAATACCCCTATGATAGTAACCCCCAGAGAAATTGACCTTCTTATTGACCGCGCCGCTTCTACCCTTTCTGTATCACTTAACTGTTTTTTACAGCCCTCCACCGACAGAAATCTCCTGCTTTCTATTGTATAACTTTACCTATTCGTTCATATATATATGAATGAAAGGTTTGGTGATTGCTTTGAAAGAATTCGGCGGTATAGTTACACTTTCGGTTACAGCCTTTTTATGTGTCGTAATAATTATAATTAGCGGCATTTACGTATCAGGTAACGACACCTCTATTAAATCGCCACAACAGCAAATCGCCGAATATCATTTAAGTTCAACCGAAAGCAAATCTGAGGAAAACAGCCAAGCGGTAAGTGTTTCGGCAACACCAACGGGTAAGGTTATTGAACAATTTATATCTCCATATAAAAGCAAAACCTCATATAATCGTGTTTATATCAAAAATCGTGCCGAAATAAATCTTGATATAAAAAGGTATCTTAATGCAAAAAATCCCATTAAAATAGAAAAAAACAGCGACGTACAGATACTTATTATGCACACCCACACCACTGAATGTTTTTTGCCCGAAGCCAGAGATTACTATACCGATGAAGATGAAACCCGCACCAGAAATCAGGCAGAAAATATTACTGCCGTAGGTGAAATTATTGCCGAAAAACTAAATAAAGCAGGTTTTAAAACGGTGCACGATAAAACCGAGCACGACTATCCCGCCTATAACGGTAGTTATAACCGAAGCGGCGAAACGGTTAAAAAGAATTTGGAAAAATATCCTTCCATTAAAATAGTAATCGACCTTCACCGTGACTCCATTGCAGGAAACGGTACCGATCGAGTAAAGCCCGTAATCGAAATTAACGGCAAAAAAGCTGCTCAGGTTATGCTTGTTATAGGGTGCGGCGAAACGGTGGCGAACCATCAAAACTGGGAAAAGAATTTCACCTTTGCCGTAAAATACCAACAAACTCTGGAGGCACTATACCCCGGTCTTGCACGGCAACTTGCCCTCGTTTCAAGCAGATATAATCAGCATCTGACCACAGGAAGCATACTTTTAGAGGTAGGCACCGAATCCAATTCCTTAGAGGAAGCAAAATACGGCGGCAGTCTTGCGGCGGATGCACTTGTTTCATATCTTAATACATTAGTATAATAAGAGGAAGAAAAAATGAAAAGGAATAGTAAAATTTTTTGGCGAACCTTTGTTATTAGTTTTTTAATAATAATATGCCTTTATATAATTATTGCAGGAATAGGCGAAAGCTACAAACAAATGCGAAGAATCGGTTTTGGAGAATATAAAAACGCCGTAGAATATTCAGACGGCGTTTTGCGTATTTTAGATTTTTCTTTTAAAATTTTCTAGATTATAAAACTTAAAATATTTATTGTAAATTTCCCGATTTTTTTATATTTTCATAATTTTTTCGCATAAGAGAAATATAGGTTTCTCCTTTAGCCGCTTCCTCGGCGGTAATGTTATGGCAAGAATGAAGCAAAAAAGGCTGTGCTCCTGTTTCTTCACATAACATAAGTGCGATTTTTTTATTTGAAAACTCGGTATAATATATAACACTCACCTTTTCCTCTTTTGCCTTTTCTATAAGACTCGCAAGTGTTTTTATATCCGGCTCGGTCTGTTCTGCACAACCGGGGAAAGCCGCAAAATACTCAAAACCGTACTCTTTGGCTAAATAAAGAAAAGGAAATCTGTCACCAAAAAACAAAGGCTTATCTATTTTGATATTTTCAAAATCTCTACTTAGTGCCTGAAGTTCGGCTTCAAAAATTTTAAAATTGTTTTTATAGTACTCTGCATTTTGTGTATCAATCAACAAAAGAGCGTCAAGTATAGCCTTACTCATTTTAAGTGCATTTTCGGGAGAAGTCCATATATGCTCATCGTGTTGGTGGTGATGTTGGTCTTCTTTTTGATGAAGGTGTTCTTCACCGCTGTCAGCCTCAAGCAATGATACCGTTTCAATAAGTTTTAAGGTTTTGCCCTTACTTTTATTTTTGGATATGCGTTCAGCCCAGTTTTCGTCCTCTCCGCCAATACATAAAAACAAATCGCAATCCTCAACCATTTTAATTTCGCTTGGTGTAGGCTCAAAGGAATGGCTTTCACTGCCTTCGGGGACAAGCTTTATTATTTCAGCCTTTTGACCTGCTATACTTCTTGCGAAATCAAAGGGTGGAAAAACTGTGGTAACTATTGTAATTTTATCAGTACTTATTTGCTGTGAGCAACCGCAAAACCCAATAGTTATAACTAAAACAACTAAAAATACACTTAATAATTTTTTCATTTCGTTTTCCTTTTTTATTTACTATTTACATTTTACCCCAAAATGATGTTTTGTCAATAATAAAACTTGACATATGTATATGATATAATATAAAATAATCTAGTATATTTTATATTATAATGGTGAAAAAAATGGAACTTAAAAAAGAAAACAAAATGGGAGTTATGCCTATCGGCAAACTTCTTTACAGTATGTCAATACCTATGATGATTTCCATGATGGTACAGGCACTTTATAACGTTGTTGACAGTATCTTTGTGGCTAAGTACAGTACCGAAGGTCTTACAGCGGTTTCTCTTGCTTTTCCTTTGCAAAGTCTTATGATAGCCATGGGTGCCGGTACCGCAGTAGGTGTAAACGCTCTGCTTTCAAGGTCACTTGGCGAAAAAAAGTTCAAAAACGCTAACACAGCCGCAAATACAGGCATTTTTCTTTTCTTTTTAAGCTTTATTTTATTTGCTGTTATAGGTCTAACTTTTGCAAAGCCTTTTTTTGATATTCAGGACTTTTCCGATACCGCAGGACAATATGACATAAATCTCATTAAGCTTTACGGAACGCAATATACTCAGATTTGTCTTGGTGCTTCAATAGGTATTTTTATGCAGTTTTGCTTTGAAAGACTTTTACAATCAACAGGCAAAACAGGACTTGCTATGGTTACTCAGCTTATAGGTGCCGTTATTAATATTATTTTTGACCCCTTACTTATTTTCGGTTACGGTCCCTTCCCCGAAATGGGTGTAAAGGGTGCTGCATGGGCAACCGTATTAGGTCAAATCGTAGCCGCCATTGTCGCTATAATTCTTAACATAACAAGCAACAAGGAAATAACCGTTAGCGTAAAAGAAATTTTACATCCCGATATAAAGTCCATAAAACTCATTTACAAGATAGGACTGCCCTCTATTGTAATGCAGTCTATAGGTTCGGTTATGACCTTCCTTTTGAATCTTATTCTTGGAAGTCTTACCATAATTGCTACCACCGTATTTGGCATTTACTTTAAACTTCAAAGCTTTGTCTTTATGCCTATTTTTGGCCTTAATAACGGAATGGTACCCATTATCTCCTATAACTATGGTGCAAAAAATGAACAACGGGTTAAAAAGACCATACGTCTTACCATTATTACGGCAGTCTCAATTATGCTTTTGGGACTAATTTGCTTTGAAGCCTTCCCACAGGTGCTTTTATCCTTCTTTAAAGCCGATGATGCGACTCTTAAAATCGGTATCCCTGCCTTAAGAATTATCGCTTTACACTTTGCATTTGCAGGATTTTGTATTATTGCGGGCAGTGTTTGTCAGGCAATCGGCAACCCGTTTTATTCACTTATTGTTTCGGTTTGCCGTCAGCTTGTGGTACTTATCCCCACTGCATTTTTACTGTCGCTTACCAAAAATATTACTCTCGTATGGTTTGCTTTTCCCATCGCCGAGGTTATGTCGCTTACCTTAAGCAGTATTTTCCTAACCAAAACCATGAAGAAGGCAACCGCCTTTATGAGAAACACTTGAAAAAAGCAAGATAAAGATATATAATTGTTATATAGACTATATTGGAGAATATAAAATGATTTACCAAAGTACAAGAAACAACAACGAGAAGGTTAATTCCGAGAAAGCCGTAGTAAAGGGCATAGCCGACGACGGCGGTCTCTTTATGCTCAGCGACTTCAGTAACATTAACTTTGATTATAAAAGCATATTAAATCTTTCTTCTATGGAAACTGCCGAAAAAATCCTCGGTGCACTCCTCGACGATTTCAGTCAAGAAGAAATGCACGAAATGGTTGAAAAAGCCTATAGAGGCAGATTTGAAACCGACCAACTCACCCCCGTGGTTAAGGTTGGCGAAAACTTTGTACTTGAGCTTTTCAGAGGTCCCACAAGTGCATTTAAAGACGTTGCTCTTTCGATGCTTCCTCGTCTTATGACAAAAGCAAGAGAAAAGTTAGGTGTGGAAAAGGATACCGTTATTCTTACCGCTACAAGCGGTGACACGGGCAAAGCTGCTCTTGAAGGCTTCCACGACGTAGACGGTATCAGAATTATCGTTTTCTATCCCGATGGCGGTGTAAGTGCAGTGCAAAAGGCTCAGATGGTAACCCAAGAAGGCAACAACGTAAAGGTTTGTGCGGTTAAGGGAAACTTTGACGATGCTCAAACAGGCGTTAAAAATGCCTTTGCCGATTTTAAGAAAATGGGATATGACGCTGTTGACTTTTCAAGTGCTAATTCAATTAACATAGGCCGTCTTGCACCTCAGGTGGTTTATTACTTTACTGCTTATGCATCTCTCGTTCGTATGGGTGAGATAGAAGTAGGCGACCAAATTAATTTTGTCGTTCCTACAGGCAACTTTGGAGATATTCTTGCAGGATATTTTGCTAAATGCATGGGACTTCCCGTAAACAAGCTTATCTGTGCATCTAACGCCAATAATGTACTTACCGATTTTATAAATACCGGTATCTACGATAAACGCAGAGAATTTTTTAAAACCGTTTCTCCCTCTATGGATATTCTTGTGTCAAGTAACCTTGAACGTCTTTTATATCTGTTAGCAGAGGCAAACGCAGAGGAAGTTGCCGACTATATGAACGACCTTAATACCAAAGGCTACTATAAGGTTAGCGACAGCATTTTAAGTAAACTTAAAGAAACCTTTGTCGCCGCTTATTGTGACGATAATGTAACTCTTGAAACCATAAAAGAGGTTTATGATAATAACGGCTATCTGTGCGACACCCATACTGCAGTGGCTTTCCGCGCAACACTTGACGGAAATTACCAAAACAAAACAGTTGTACTTTCCACCGCATCTCCCTACAAATTCCCTGTTGCTGTACTTTCCGCTTTAGGTGTTACTCCCGATGATAACGAATTCAGAGTAATGGAACAGATAAACAATCTTACAGGTGTTCCGATTCCAAAAAATCTTTCGGGACTCGAAAGCAAAAAGGTGCTTCACAGCGACGTTATTGAAAAGACAGATCTTACCGATTATGTATTAAAAAAGGTGGCGGAAGAAAAATGGTAAAGTGTACTGTAAGGGTTCCTGCTACCACCGCTAATTTAGGCCCAGGCTTTGATTCGGTTGGTTGTGCGTTTGCTCTGTATAACACCTTGACCTTTACTTTAGGCTCAGGCAGCCTTTCCTTTAGCAACTGCGACGAAAAATACGCAAATGAGGATAATCTTGCTTTTGTGGGATTTAAAAATGTTTATACATACTTAAAAAAGGAAGTTCCTTTTGTTAATATCTCATTTGACAGTATATCTGTTCCCGTTTCCAGAGGACTGGGCAGCAGTGCCGCTTTAATAGTTGCAGGTGCCATTGCCGCAAACCGCTTTTTAGAAAATCCTCTTTCAAAGGAAGATATTTTAAAGATTTGCAACAAAATAGAAGGACATCCTGACAACCTTTCCCCCGCAATTTACGGTGGTCTTACCGCTTCCCTTACTGAAGACAGTGTCCCCTATTCAGTTGCTTATAACATTCATCCGTCCTTAAAGTTTGTAGCCCTTGTTCCCGATTTTGAACTTTTGACAAGTGTTGCAAGAGGTATTTTACCAAAAGAAATACCCTTTAAAGATGCAATATTTAATTCCTCACACCTTGCAGTTCTTCTTAAAGCCCTTGAAACAGGAGATAACCGACTTATTTCCCTTTCTCTTAAAGACAAACTTCATCAGCCGTATAGAAGAGGTCTTATAAAAGGCTATGACCAAGCAGAAAAAATTGCTTTAAGACTAGGTGCTATATCATTTTGCCTTAGCGGTGCAGGTCCTACCTGCCTTTGCATTACGGATAACGATACCTTTGCTGAAGATATCAAAAAAGCCTTTAAAGAAAATAATCTGAATTGGCAGGTTTTAAGCCTTCCCGTAGATAACGAAGGTGCAAAAATTATATAGTAAAAATCAGCGAGTAAAACAAGAAACTCCCGAAAAAATTCGGGAGTTTTTTATATCTTTATTGTTTTGATATGATTATTACAGTTTAACGTTAATCACTTTACCGCTTTCTTTATAAGCGGTCATTTTTATTCCTGCACTTTCAAACATACGCTTAGCGGCAAGGGTTGAAAAAGAATCGCTATATTTATCGCTATAGAAAATCACCTCACTAATCCCGCTTTGAATAAGTGCCTTTGCACATTCATTACAGGGGAAAAGTGTCACGTAAACCTTGCTGCCCTTTAAATCGGAACCGCTGTAGTTAAGAATAGCATTAAGCTCGGCGTGGCACACAAACATATATTTTGTATTAAGCTCATCGCCCTCTCTGTCCCAAGGATAAATATCATCGTCACAATTTCTGGGCATACCGTTATAACCTACCGAAAGTATTTTGTTTTCATTGCTGACAATACAGGCTCCCACCTGAGTTGAAGGGTCTTTACTGCGTTGAGCCGACAGTATTGCAATGCCCATAAAATATTCGTCCCAGTTTATATAGTTTTCTCTTTTCATTTTTTTGCCTTCTTTCTATTTAATAATATAAGTATTACTACCATTGAAAACGGAAAAAGCGTTCCGAATAGAAAAGCATTATTAAGTCCGCTTTTGTCAGCTACAACTCCCGTTGCCCAAGGTCCGAAGGAACATCCCAAGTCCCCGAAAAGTGCAAGTAAAGCAAACATCGTGGTGGCACCGCCGTAATTTTTTTTTGCTCCAAAACTAAGAGTCCCCGGCCACATTACAGAAACCCCAAAGCCGACAAGCACCCCGAAAACAAGTGAAATAACGGGATTTTTGCTGAGAGCTAAAATGAGATATGCTATTGTTGTAAAAATGGAGAAATACAGTAAAACACGTTCCATTTTTACATTATCACCAAATAACGAAAATACGACTCTGCCTATACCCATACAAGCGGCAAAAAGACAAGGTCCTAACAAATCCCCCACCAGTTTAGGCAGATGCAAGGACTGTTCGGTAAAGGCAGACATCCAATTACCCACTGTCATTTCGCTGGCACCTGACAAAAACATAATTAAAAACATTAAAATAAATAAAGGAGTATGAAAAAGCTTTTTAAAATCCCCCGAATGTTGTTCTTTCGGCTGGATAATTGGCACAATACAAAACATTATTAAAACTATAAGGGGAATTATAGCCCAAAATCCTGCTATATAAAACCAATTATTTCTACCTAAAAACTTAATAAGCAGTGTTGTGACAATAACCACAAAAACCTGTCCCCAACAGAAAAAAGAATGAAGCAAAGCCATATTACCCGATTTATTTTTAGTGGGAAGATACTCCATAATAGGAGAAATTATGACTTCAATTAATCCACTTCCAACCGAATAGATAACAACAGCACAGGTTATTCCAATATAAGCGGGTATAATTTTAGGTAAAAAAGCAAGGGCGAGAAATCCTAAAACTGCAAAAACCTGCGAAGTTACGGCAAGTAATCTATATCCTAACTTTTTTACAAGTTTTACCGATATAAAATCCACAAAAATTTGTATAGCAAAACAAACAAACATAAGTCTGCCCAGTTTTTCATAGCTTATATTGTAACTTTCCTGAAAGACCACAAATAAAAGCGGTAAAAAACAGCAGGCAATAGCCTGAACGAAAAAACCGATATAACAGGCTATTTTGGTATATGTATAGCTTAGCATTGATTTATATTCCTTATTATATCTAAAATTTCCTCAGGATTGTCTACAATAAATCTTGCACCTTTATTTATAAGCTCCTGCTTTTCTCTATATCCCCAAGTAACTCCTACCGGAGTATTACCGCAGTATTTACCTGTTTCAATATCCACTCCCGAATCGCCTACAAAAAGACATTCATCGGGATTAACATCCATTTCACTCATTGCAATAAAAGGCATATGAGGCTCAGGTTTAGTAGGTACACCGTCACGCTGACCTATAACAGCCGAAAAAGTGTCAACCCCAAAAAGCTGTGGCACAAGCTCATCCGTCATAATTTGCGCTTTATTGGTTACAATAGCAAGTAGAATATCCTCTTTTTTTAGTGCTGTAAGTAATTCCTTTATACCGTCATAAAGGCAAGATTTATCTGCACAGTGGTTTTTATAATAATCAAAAAATTCACCTCGAAGGCTAAGTACGTAATCAGTGTCGTTTTTCTTATTCTCAGGCAGAGCAGCTCTAATCATATATTCGTTACCCTTGCCTATCATTTTTATAAAATTGTCTTGGCTGACAGCGGTATGACCGTGCTTTTGTAACACGTAATTTACGGCAGTGTTTAAATCTCCCACCGTATTTACCAAAGTGCCATCCAAATCAAACAAAACTGCTCTAATCATTCTATCAAATACCTTCCCTGTTTCTCAAAATATAATATACCACTATTTAGCGATTATTTCAAGAAATACTATTGACTAAAAAGTAATTTAAGGGTAAAATATTTATAGTAATTAAGCAAGGAGTGTTTTACGTGAGCGAAAATATTAAAAACGAAGATTATACCCCCGACCTTATTAACCTTACCGATGAAGAAGGCAACGAATATAACTTTGAGGTTCTTGACAGACTGGATATAGACAGCGGTTCTTATCTTGCTCTTATTCCCATTTATGATGACCCGAAGGAAATGCTTGATGATTCGGGCGAACTCATAATAGTAAAAGAAGAAGAGGAAGACGGCGAATTTTTCTACAGCGAAATTGAAGATGACGATGAATATGAAACCGTAGCTGATGCTTTTTCTGACCGCCTTTCCGATTTTTACGAAATAGAAGATAAATAATTTCCGTCCTGCTCTGTTCGCGGACCGTGGCTATTATAACCCTACAACTATATTTAAGGGGCCGTCGCTCGGACGGCGGGTATGCAGGCCTCCCGTTTAATACGGACGTTGGAAGCACAAAACCGTTCGGCTGGCACCCACCTGCTAAATCGCAGGTTATCAATTGCCCATTACGGCAGAGTGGGACCGTAATACTATAAAAAACCTGAACTGTAAAAAGTTCAGGTTTTTATTTTTGGGCTTTAGGAAGATATTTCAAATAATAATAACCCATAAAGTATAAAAATCCATTTTTTTCATATAATATTAAGAGCGACTATAAATATTTATTATTTATCCATTTATATATGTTATTACAAACACCCCATATAGTGTTAAATAGTATTGTTTTTTAGTACATATAGTGTTTTTTTCTTTAAAAACAAGCCCAAAAATGCTTTTTTCCCCCACTTTATGCACTTTTCATTAAGAAAATTGTGTATTTTCACAACAAAGAAAGCAAAAAAACAGAGTTTTTGGCGGTTACAAGACTGTAACCTTTTGAAATGCTTTTGTAATTTGTGCATATTGCATAAAAATCAACCTTTTAGTCTGTTTGACATTTTACGATTTGCCGTTTATAATATACTTCGCGTTGTTTTAAACGTATATTTTTATCTTAAAAACCACCGAATTTGTAGTTTTAATTACAAGTAAAAGGAGTATTTATGTTTAAAAAGAAAGAAAAAGAACTTCGTTATAAAAAGGATACAAAACACAGTAAATTAGCCCGTGCTGTAGGAATAGTTTTTATGTGTGCACTTATTATTGCCACCTCCGTTTACGGAATTCTTTCGGTAAACGTAGTATCCATTTCCGATGGTACAAAGGTAAACAAGCATTACACCTTAAAAAGTGATATGCGCGGCATTTTAGTCGAAGCAGGTTATAACGAATCTTATAACGTAGTTTCAAATAACAAAAACGGAAACAGAATAAATATTGAAGTACAGGGCACCTTCCCCGTATATATTACCTATGGGGATAAAACCTTTACTCATATTACTGCCCAGTCTTCTGTAAAAGAAATTATTACCGATGCAGGAATAACCGTTTCGGATTCAGATTTAATTTCTCCTGCTCTTACAACGGTAATTACCAAAGAAAGTTATATTGATATCATTCCAAAGACTGAGGAAAAAACAGTTATTACTGCTTCTAAGCAGGAAAAAGAGAAAGATGTTAAAAAGCCTTCTTCTAACACAAGCAGCAAAAAACCCACCACTTCCAGCTCTGCTTCTTCGTCAAGTTCCTCAAGCAGTTCTTCAGGTGCATCTGCTGTTACAGGTTCTTTAGGTAACGTTACCTATCCCGGAACTGCAAAGAATCCAATTTCTGAATTAAAGCCCTCCTCTCCTATTACTCTTGATGAAAACGGAATTCCTGTTAATTATAAGAGAAGTAAGAGGGTTCAGGCTACCGCTTACACCCATACAGGCAACAAGTGTTCTACAGGTGTATGGCCCAAACCGGGTTATATAGCAGTTGACCCCAAGGTTATTCCTTACGGAACTAAGATGTATATCGTATCTGCCGACGGCAAATACGTTTACGGTTATGCTATTGCAGCCGACACAGGCGGATTTATTAAAAAGCGTCCTACCAACGTTGACCTGTTTATGCACACAGAATCTGCCTGCAAAAAATTCGGTAGAAGAGATGTTATAATCTACTTCTTATAAAAGATAAAAATTTACGGCTATGTTACGATTTGTAACATAGCCGTTTTATTGTTTTATTAAACTACAAGATTAATATTCTTTAATATATATGCGTTCGATACTTCCTATTATAAGATTATGCCATCCGCCGTTTTTATACCACTTTTCATCAATTGAATTATCGGTCAAAAACTTTTTATCCATCGGCTGTATATATTTTTTCTTAATAATTAGCACCAGACGGGCTTCATCAAAATATACGTAGTTTTGATTATATATGGGAGAAAGCCCTGTAAGAGACGTTTTATCCACCTCTCTGCCGCTTTTTGAACCGCATACCTTGTGTATATCTTTGTTATCGCCAAAGAACGTGAGGGTAAAATAATCGTTGCTTTCAATAAAGTCCATTGTGTAACGCTCGGGACGTACAACAACTGCAACGCTGTCTTCTCCCCACATTTCACCCATAAATCCCCAAGAAGCAGTCATCATATTATAACCGTCCTGATTTCCCGCAGTAATAAGCATATACTCTTTGGAGATAATTTCTATTACATTTTCTTTAAAATCTCTTAAACATAAATCTCTAAACATATTAATACCTACCCTTTAAAAAAGCCGATGACACCTACGACAAAAATCACTATAATAAGTATGGGAACTATAAAACAGTAATAATGTCTAAACCATCTTGCCATTTTTATACCGTTACCTGTATTTGTTTCCTTAAGATACCTGTCAAATCCCCAACCCCATTTAGTAACACAGAACAAAAGGAAAACAAGTGCACCCAAAGGAAGAAGAATCTGGCTCACCACAAAATCTTCCATATCAAGAATATTTTTGCCGCCAATATTTAATCCGCTGAGCAGATTGAAGCCCAAAGCACATGGAGTACTAAGTACCAGCATAGCAATACAGTTAATAACAGATGCTTTCTTTCTGCTCCAACCAAGATTATCCATAAGATTTGCCTGAAGATTTTCAAATACTGCAATAACGGTTGAAAAACTTGCAAAAATCATAAATACAAAGAACAGTGTTCCCCATACTCTGCCAAGTGGCATATTAACAAAAATATTAGGGAGGGTTTCAAATATAAGCGGAGGTCCTGCATCGGTCTTACCGCCATTATATGCAAAACAAGCGGGGAATATTATTACAGCAGCCATAATTGCAACGAAGGTATCAAGGGCACAGATTTTTATGGCCTCACCCGTCAAGGTGCTGTCCTTCTTCATATAACTACCGAATATCTGCATAGAACCGATACCCAGACTAAGTGTAAAGAAAGACTGATTCATTGCGGCAACCATTGCATCAAAAATATTAATGTTATTTTCTTTAAGGGTAGCAATGCTTGGAACAAAAAGTTTCTTTATACCTGCCATACCGCCTGGCAACATAACGCTGTTAACCGCCAAAACAACCATTAAAACAAGAAGGGCTATCATCATAAACTTGCTTATTCTTTCAAGCCCCTTTTGAAGACCTACACTGCAAACGATAAAGCCTGCTATAATTATAACTGCCATCCAAAAAACCATTTCTGTAGGATTAGCTGTCATTTGAGCAAAAACGCCCTTTACCGTTTCACTGTCCATACCCGATTTAAAGGTACCGTTAGCAAACTTTACAAAATAATTAGCCATCCAACCCGAAACGGTGGTATAGTACATCATAAGTACATAACAGCCTATCATACATACCCAGCCGTGAAGATGCCATTTATGTCCCGGTTTTTCAAGAGCCTTAAATGCACCTAAAGCACTTTTTCTTCCGGCTCTGCCAACCGCAAGTTCCATAGTAAGTACGGGAATTCCCATAATAACAAGAAACATAATATAGAAAAGCACAAAGATACCGCCGCCATTAAGACCTGCAACATAAGGAAAACGCCAAACGTTACCTATTCCTATGGCACATCCTACACTAACAAGTAAAAAACCAAGTTTACTTTTAAAGTTTTCTCTTGCCATAATTTTCACTCCTGATTTTAAAAATAAAGCCTCTCGTAAATAAACCGAGAGGCTTTGAAAATAACGATAGATACAAATACCTTAACGTTTTGAGAACTGAGGTGCTCTTCTTGCACCCTTGAGTCCGTATTTCTTTCTTTCCTTCATACGAGGATCACGAGTAAGGAATCCTGCTTTCTTGAGTTCTGCACGAAGCTGATCATCACTCTGAAGTAATGCACGGGCGATACCGTGACGGATAGCACCTGCCTGACCGGTAACACCGCCGCCGGTAACACGGCATACAATGTCGAACTTTTCAGCAGTCTCGGTAAGAGCGAGGGGCTGACGAACGATAAGTTTTAAGGTTTCAAGACCGAAATAATCGTCAATATCTCTGTCATTGATAGTGATTTTGCCTGTGCCGTTATAAAGACGAACGCGAGCTACAGAACTTTTTCTTCTACCAGTACCGTAGAAATAAGGTTTACTTTCAAACATATTCTTTTGCTCCCTTCTTATTAGTCAACGAGTTCAGGCTTTTGAGCAACCTGCTTATACTGGGTACCCTGATATACGTGAAGTCTGGTTAAAGCCTTTCTTCCGATAGTAGTGTCGGGAATCATTCCCTTAACTGCGAGTTCCATTGCCAATTCCGGACGGGTGTTCATAAGAGTATCATATTTAACCTCTTTTAAATGACCAATCCAACCGGTATGACGACGGTAGAATTTCTGCTGTAACTTTTTACCGGTAAGAACTGCCTTTTCAGCATTGATAACGATAACGAAGTCACCACAGTCAACATTAGGTGTAAATTCGGGTTTGCCCTTACCGCGAAGTAAGTCAGCAACCTTAACTGCGGTACGGCCAAGAGGCTTACCTGCAGCATCTACAATGTACCATTTACGCTGTACGTCAGTAGGTTTTGCCATAAATGTAGACATAATACTTCCTCCAAATAATTTTTTTACCTTGAGTATGTTACCACATTTATTTTAGCTTGTCAACACTTATTTTTTGATTTTTTAATTTAAAAATAGAAATCTCTCGTTTTCTCTCGTTTTCTCGTTTTTTCTCTTATTTACTCACTTGCGATTTTTGTTTTTAAATAATGTTTTAGGCTTACGGGAAAGAAAAAAACAACTTTGTTACATAAAATATCCCTAAACCCGCAATGTTTTAATATCACTTGACCAAAAGATCAAATATAACTGTGAAACCTGTCTCACAATATCACTTATTTTGAGATAGGTTAAAGGGTTTTAGGTTCTCCTAATAAGTGGACCTTGCCGTACAAGTTCCCTGCTTGTTACGGTATGAGACAAAATTAAAAGATGCACGAAATTTTCGTGCATCTTTTTTACTATCCTTTATTGTACGACCCGTTTAACTTCGGCATTAATTTATTAAAGAAGGCTGTTATATAGAACAGTGATGTCTTCAACACTTGTTTCTCTTGGGTTGCCTGGACGACATGCATCATCAAAAGCAGACTGAGCAAGGAAAGCAACGTCTTCTTTCTTAACGATTTCTTTAAGGTCAGCGGGAATTCCAACGTCGATTGAAAGTTGTCTTACTGCATCAATAGCGGCTTTTCTATATTCTTCAACAGTCATATTTTCGGTACCTTTAACACCCATAGCAGCAGCGATGTATTTATACTTATCGCCTGTAGCCTCAGCATTATACTCCATAACGGTAGGAAGAATAATAGCATTGGCAACACCGTGAGGAGTATCATAAAGAGCACCGAGAGGATGAGCCATCGAATGAACAATACCAAGTCCTACGTTACTAAAGCCCATACCCGCAACATACTGACCGAGAGCCATACCCTCTCTGCCCTGTGCTTCGCCGTTAACGGCTGCACGGAGAGAACGAGCGATAATTTCAATAGATTTAAGATGGAACATATCGGAAAGTTCCCAAGCACCTTTGGTAATATAGCCTTCAATAGCATGGGTTAAAGCATCCATACCTGTAGCGGCGGTAAGACCTTTAGGCATTGTAGCCATCATATCGGGGTCAACAACTGCAACAACAGGGATATCATGAACGTCAACGCAAACCATCTTTCTGTTGTTTTGAACGTCGGTGATTACATAGTTAATGGTAACCTCTGCAGCGGTACCTGCAGTGGTGGGAACTGCAATAATGGGAACACACTTATTTTTAGTAGGAGCAACCCCTTCAAGAGAACGAACGTCTTCAAATTCAGGGTTAGTAATGATAATTCCAACTGCCTTTGCAGTATCCATAGAAGAACCGCCGCCTATAGCAACGATACAATCAGCACCGCTTGCTTTATAAGCGGCTACACCTGCCTGTACGTTTTCGATAGTGGGGTTGGGTTTAATGTCGCTGAAAAGGTCGTAAGGGATTTTAGCACCGTCAAGTACATCTGTAACCTTTTTGGTAACACCGAACTTAATAAGGTCGGGGTCGGATGCAACGAAAGCCTTTTTGAAGCCCCTTGCAATGATTTCGTCAGCAACTGCTGCTACGGCACCTGCACCGTGGTAAGATGTTTCGTTAAGTACAAATCTGTTCATTAAAAAAACTCCTTTACTGTTTTTTATTATTATACTATAAATTCACCTTTACTTCAATATATTTGTTTGTTTTTTAACAAATTAAATTTACCTTACAAAAACCCCAATAATTTTTCGGCGTTTTTATGGGTTATTTTTTCAAAATCTTCATCCGAAAGATTTAACGAATTAAGAAGATTAAGCTCCATTTGTGCCTTGTGCCAAGGGGCATCTGTTCCAAAGAGAAGTTTATCAGCACCGTGCTTTTCTAAAATCTTTTCAAAATAGTATTTCGGCTGAGTGCCGTAAGCATAGGAAGTATCAAAATAAATATTTTTTCCTGCTAAATGCTTTAATACCCCTTCACCGCAGCCTACTCCGCCCCAATGTGCCGCAACTACAGGAGAGGTAAACCAATCAAGTGCCCTTTCTATTTTTTCGGGAGTTGCTCCATAAGGCGGTGCATAGCCGTAATCATTACCGGCGTGGAAAACAGTAATTAATGAAAGCTCGGATATTTTTTTATAAATAGGTTTTAATTTAATATCATCTACGTTAAAGCCTTGATAATCAGGATGAAGTTTAACACCTTTAAGCCCCAGTTCCTTTATTCTTTCAAGTTCCTCTAAAGCGTCATCGCTATGAGGATAAACCGACCCAAACGCTATAATATTTTCCTTATTAATAGACGCTGCAAAATCATTAACCGATTTTTGCTGATGAGCATTTGTGGCAATATTCAGCACAACGCTTTTATCTACTGAGCTGTTTTTCATAAGTAAGCTGAGTCCCGTTACCGTTCCGTCGGTATAAGGGGTAAGACCTCCCGAAACAAAAGAAAGTTTTTCTATGGCTTTTTCTGCAATTTTATCGGGAAAACAATGTGTGTGAAAATCTATAAGCATAATTTAACTCCGTTGTATTTTATAATCATTTTACTATAATATATACCTATTTTTCCCTTTATTCAAGTTTTTAAGCGTATTTTCCATCATTTAAAACACAAAATACAATATATTCAGTTTATTAAACTTGACTGTTGAATATGGTCGAAAAATGTGTTAAAATACCATTATAAAAACTAAAGGAAGTAAATTATGTTACATTTAAGAAGTTACAGCGGACACATACGAAACCATAAAGTTTTGTGCGAAGAACTTTTTATAGAAAAAGGGCTTAGCAGAGAAAAAAGAGAAGAAGAAATAATCATTAAGGCCTACGAAAAATGGGGAAGCAAAATGGGACTTCATTTGCACGGAATGTTCTCCTTCGCTTTATATAATGATGAAGATGACAGTTTCATTTTTATGCGCGACCCGTTTGGTGCAAAGCCTTTTTACTATTATCTTACCGAAAATGGTATTATTTTTGGCACTACTATCCGAGAAATTATGTTACAGGACGGCTTCAAAAAGGTTCTTAACGATAAACTTTTACAGATTTACCTTACTATGACCTACACTACGGGAGAGGAAACCTTCTTTAAGGGTGTTAAAAAGTTACTCCCCGGCAGAATGATGACCTATAAACAAGGCGAAATAGACATTATCCGTTATTGGCATCCTGAGTTTAAACCCGATTACAGTAAAACTCTTGAAGAGTGGGCAGACGAAATTCACTCAACCCTTAAAACCATTATGGCTGAGGTTAAGGACGAGGATGAATATGTTGAAAGCTTCCTTTCGGGCGGTGTTGACTCCTCTTACGTACTTGCTATGTCTGATGCTAAATATGCAAATTCCTGCGGATATGACGATTCCCGTCTTGACGAATCAGGCCTTGCTAAAGAGACTGCCGATATATTAAACCGAAACTTTAACCGCTGTCTTATTACTCCCGAGGCATATTTTAGTATTGTCCCTTACGTTATGTATAATATGGAACAGCCTTTGGGAGATGCTTCCGCCGTTGCCTTTGCCCTTGGCTGTATAGGTACTGCAAAGGGTACTAAAATTTGTTATTCGGGCGAAGGCGCAGACGAATTTTTCGGTGGCTACAATATGTATAGAAACGCCGAGCGTTACTCAGACAACCTTAAAACCTTCTATGTTGGCAACACCAACATTATGAAGGAGGACGAAAAGAAGGTTATCCTTAAAAAATACTATGAAGATTTTCTTCCTATAGATTTAGTTAAAGATATTTACAGCGAGAACGAACACCTTGACCCTCTTTCTAAAATGACCGACGTGGATATTCAGGTTTGGCTTGAAGGCGATATTTATCTTAATGTAGATAAAATGAGTCGTGCCGCAGGACTTGAAGTAAGAATGCCTCTTACAGACCTTAGAATTTTCGATATTGCTTCCCGCATTCCTCCCGAGATGAAGGTTAACGAAGAGCAAAACAAGGTAGCGCTCAGAACTGCCGCTTCAAAGGTGCTGCCCGATGAAATAGCGTTCAGAAAGAAGTTGGGTTTTGTAGTTCCCATAAGAATGTGGATGGCAGACAGCCGATATAACGGCGACGTTAAGGCAAAATTTAGTAGCGAAATTGCAGAAAAATTCTTTAACCTTAAAGAAATAAACGCAATATTCGATGAATATATCGGCGGAAACAGCGATAACTGGAGAAAGGTTTGGACAATTTACACATTCCTTGTTTGGTACGAAGAATATTTTATTAAACGCTAATAATTAAAGGGCCTATATCAAGCGATATAGGTCCTTTGGATTTTAGTTATATTTTATAGGCTTTCTCGGTAGGTACGGCAAACACAATTCCGTTTGCCTGAGAATTAATACCGAATTCTTTATTTACGTCCTCCATTATTTGGCGACTTGCCTTTAGCGGAGCAAGTATGCAAAGCATTTCACGTTCTCCGTCAATATCATTTTTAATAAACTCTGCAAATTGTTCAGAATCCGCAAGTCTTCCCTTAATAATTGTTCCACCTGTGGCTCCCGCTTTTCTGGCAACCTGCATTACGTTTTCGCTATAGCCTTCGTTTACCGATATAATAATCAAATTGTTATGATGTTCGTTTTTCATAATACCGTTTCCCTTTTCAATATTTTTACTGTCATTAAAATTAAGTATTTCGGTCAGCACTCTGCCGGCGGCAGACACATCAAGAATTATCATAAGACCGCCATATTTTGAAGTGCTTGAAAACAGTGTGCCGAAGTTTGACATCATATCCTTAACATCAGTTTCGGCTGCAAGACTTACAATTATATCCTTATCGTTACTGCCAAGTCCGAAAATATCCATCATTTCGGTGGGAGCAGTACCAAGTCCTACCATTTGAAAATTAAACTTGATATTTATGTTTTTTAATTCTTTAATAAGTTTTTTCCCTTTATCCCGTTCGACGATAGACAAAAGCACCATGATTTTTTTATTCATTTATCATATCCTCCTCATCAAAGAATATAACATCGTCCTCTACGGTACCGATTTCTATATGGAATTTCCTTATAGTTCTTGCACGTTTGCTTCTTTCAAGCAAACCTAATATCTGTATGGTTATAAGGGGAGCCATTGCAATCATAGCCACAATACCAAAAGCATCGGTCATTACATTACCGCCTATTGCTTCGCAAGCACCCATAGCAAACGGAAGCATAAAGGTTGATGTCATAGGTCCGCTGGCAACACCGCCTGAGTCAAATGCAATACCTGTATAAATACTGGGAACAAAGAAGCTTATTATAAGAGATATGCCGTAACCCACTATTAAAAACGGCATTATTGATATGCCTGTAAGAACTCTTAACATTGAAATTCCCACAGAAAATGCAACACCTACAGAAAGTGAAACAGCAACTGCTTTTTGTGAAATTGCACCGCTTGTAATTTCACTAACCTGTCTTTTAAGGGAGTGTACCGCAGGCTCAGCAGAAACAACAAAGTAACCCATAAGCACACCTATAGGAACAAGCAAAGATTTATAAGAGCTACCTGCTATTTCGGCACCTATAAGTCTGCCTGCCGGCATAAAGCCTACATTAGCACCCGTCAAAAACAGCACAAGTCCGATATAAGTATATACAAAGCCTATTGACATTCTTAATATTGTATGCCATTGATATCTTCGGGTTATAAGCTGAAAAACAACGAACAAAATAACAATAGGCACAAATGCACCTGCAACCTCTTGGGCATATACAGGCAGTGCAGTTGAAAACTGCTTAAATGCCTGTTTGGTGGTTAAAATTTCAGCTATTTCATATACAGAAGTAGTTGCCTCAGGCTTATAAAAAATACTAAGTAAAAGTACCGATAAAATAGGTCCTATACTGCAAAGAGCGACAAGTCCAAAGCTTTGCTCACCCGTATGTTTTCCGTTTTTGCTTGCCGCAAGACCGGCACCGAGAGCCATTATAAAAGGAACGGTAATAGGTCCTGTGGTAACTCCGCCGGAATCAAATGCCGTTGAAACAAATTCCTTTGGTGCAAAGAATGAAACACCTATTATGAGGATATAAAAAATCAGGAGTAAAAGTCTTAAAGGAATTCTTTTTTTGTTTCTGATAAGGGTAATACTTAAAAAAATTCCCACACCAATACCTACGCAATTTATAAGTAGTGAATTAGGTATTGTGGGCACCTGCTCGGCAAGTACCTGTAAATCAGGCTCAGAAACTGTAATTAAAAAGCCTAGTACAAAGCATATAATAAGGGGAATAAAAATCTTTTTATTCTTATTAAGGGATTTACCCATACCGTCGCCTAAAGGTTCCATTGATATTGTTGAACCGACAGTAAAAAAACTCATTCCTACAATGAGCATAATCGTTCCAAATACAAATAATACCAAAACACCTGCTGCCAATGAAACCAATGTAACCGAAAGAATCAGTACAATAACAGCTATTGGTAATACCGATGTTAATGATTCCTTCAGGGATGCGAAAATGTGCGACATAAAAAACTCCTATACTGCTAATCCTTATATAATTAATATACTATAATTACTAACCCTTTTCAACAAAATATACGTTGATTTTTTATAAAAAGTGAAACCGCACATATTTAATGTGCGGTTTTAAAATTAATTTAAAGTATATTT
Organism: Acutalibacteraceae bacterium; assembly: GCA_045592625.1. GTDB lineage: Bacteria > Bacillota > Clostridia > Oscillospirales > Acutalibacteraceae > SIG607. Next base: position 38,054 of record JAZNVC010000012.1, on the reverse strand, counting down.
GTAAGTGGGGGTGCCTTTAGCTTCGATTTCTCCTGCAAGAACCTGAATGCAGGCATCTACACTGCCCTTTGAGGTATCACCCAAAATATATCGGGGAATATGAGGCAAGGCATCAAGCACACAAGGATTACCGAAATGAACAAGTGCTGAAATTCTGTCGGTATATTGCAAGGCTTTTATAAGTGCTACGGCACGGTGTGTTATATAGTCAATTCCAATATACGCCTGTTGCTCAGAGAATGTAAGTAATATTACGTCTTCACAGCTACTGGAATAAGTAAGCACCAAATGATTGTCACGTTGAGTAGGCAACTGACTTATAAAAACAACCTTTGAATTTGGAAATAAACTCAAAATCTGCTTTTTAACCATTTCGGGAAATAGCCAATCGCTTCTAAATGTATCCACTGCTACACCGGTTGTATCCATTTCGTTTCTTACCATAACTGCGAAAATGTGTTTTCCGTCTCTTGATATAGAGGGTTTCAGTCCTTCGTCAACCTTGGCACAAATAGCATTTTTCTCAATGTTTTTAAGACGGGTTATATCTTCTTCGCTTAAAGAATCGCATTTTCTGTTTTTGCTCATTTCGTAAGCCTTATGCTGTACTTCGAGCACCTTTTTAACGGCTTCATCCAAACGCTCATCAGAAATTATACCCATTTCATAGCAATCGTTTATTTTCTTTTGATCGCCTATAGGATCCATAGAATAGGTCAAAGCAAAATCATTACCCGCTTTAATTGCAAGGCCTTTGCTTTCTACCGCACCGAATTTAGCACGAATGCCCATCATATCAAGAGCGTCGGTAATGAAGAAACCTTCGAAGCCCTCATCCTTAATTATATCAATAAGAGGCTTTGAAAGGCTGGCAGGATATTCGGGGTCAATCTTAACAACTTTATGGTGAGTAGTCATAAGACCGTCTAAAAGTCCTTCTTTAATAAGTTCTTTATATGCATAAAGTCCATCTTCTATAAGTTCTTCTTTTGTCTGATAGGAAATAGCCTCAGCCATATGAGAGTCGATTTCCAACTCATGTCGTGGGCTTGGATAGTGCTTTCCTACAGTCAAAATACCGCCATCTCTCATTCCCCTTGCCTCTGCAGCCGCCATTTTTGCTACTATGTATTTATCCGAGCTAAAGCAACGGGCAGAACCTTCTTCGCTGTGGTCGAGAATAGGACTGCAGACTACGTCATATCCCATATTCTTTGCCAGAACACCTACGCTTTTACCAAAAACGTAAGCATTTTGTTCGTCACCGGTACGTGCAGTACAGTTTCTAAGACCAATTTGATATTCGCCAAAACCGTTTTCTGCATCGGTCATAATAAGAATCGGATAATCGGCAATTTCTCTTACCTTTTTGATTAAATCCTCGGTATAGTCAGCATTGCTGGGAATCCAAATAGCACCAAGTGCATGATTCTTTATGCGTTCAAACAAAAACTCCATTTGCATTTCACGGCCTGGATTACAGTTAACTACAGCCGAGTGAATCATACCAAGTTTTTGGTCAACACTTAATTCTTCAAATTTTAATTCCTTTATTTCTTTCATAATATCACCTTCTGAATTTCATTATAACATTTAATCATAATATTGCAATATAAAAAAAAGAAATTTTGTTAGATTTTATAAACTTTATTCTTTTGTTTTAAAACAATTATATCTTATACTATTTTACTTATTTAATACTATTTGAATGTCTCCCGTATCGGTAGTGATTTCACACTTTCCGCCGGTTATAGTGTCAGGCACTTTAACTCTTCCCGTATGGGTTTTGACAATAAATACCTTTTCGCTCTTTAAACTGCCCGAAACGTCACCCGTATCTGTAGTAATACTGATTTGTGCACCGTCACAGTTATCAAGTTCTACGTCGCCTGTATCCCTTACAATGCAAAGTTTTTCATTGGCTATAACGCTTTTAAGGGATATTTTGCCCGTACCGCCCTTTGAGGTGAAATTTTCACAAGAAATATCAGAAAGGATTGTTTTTCCCGTAGAAACCTTTAAATTAATGTCGCCCTCGCTTTTAACATTATTTACTACTATTTTACCTGTAGAAGCAGTAAGTTCAAGACTTTTAACCAAAAGGTTTTCTACCGTTATATCTCCTGTACTTGTCATTACTTTTATTTCGTCCAGTTTTTTTGCGTTTATCGTAACGTCGCCTGTGCTAAAGGAAAGGTCTAAATCTTTAAAGGTGAACTCCTCAGGGATTATAAGGTCGCCTGTACTTGCCTTAAAAAACAAATCACCATATTCACCTTCAGCTAGATAAAGGGTAATGGAAGGTGAATAAAAATCAATGCCCATATATTGATACCACTTTTTTGTGTTTTGCTCAGTGATGGTTAATGTGTCTTCATTTAACGCAACTTGATGTTTTTCATTTGATTCTTCAAAACAAACCACCTTGTTTTTGCCGTCAGTACTAGGTTTGAAAATAATTTTTGCAGTAGAGGTGGTTATTTTTATATTCTTAAAATCTTCAATTTCATAACTGTTCGTTTCGTATTTAACGGTTGACAGTTTTTTAAAATCCCAGTCAAGCACCATCATCACTCCAGTAAAAATAATACCGCCTATAACCATTAAAGCAAGAGCCACAATAAGCAAAGATTTAATTTTTTTCATTGTGCATCCCCCTTATTTACAAGTAGTTTTTTTAAGCCTTTAACTGTTTTTTGAGTAAGCATTAAAAAGCCCTTTGCAATAACTCTTATTCCTAAAATAATAAGAATTCCCAGTCCTATCAAGAAAAAGGCAGCACCAATAAATAAAACACCTATAGGATAATTTCCGCTTATCATTTGTGCTACAGCCATTATAAAGCCCCCTATTGCCGATATAAACATGGAAATAGATGTTATATAAAAGCAAACCAGCACAACCCAAACAGTAAGATAAAGCGAAATAACAACTGCCAAAATTGCAATTAAAACAGGAACCCAAACAGGCGAACCAACTATAATAAGTACGCTTTCCCAAACCTTGCGTTTTTTCTTGCGTCTTATTTTTTCTTTTACTATTTTTCTAAAAGGTACTTCGTTTATAATCTGTGCAAAAATCTCATCAATGGTTCCAATTTCCATAACAGCCTGTTCTTCGCTTATCCCGTCTTCTATCTTATCATCTATCATTTCACTATAGAAATCAAGGCGTTCATTAAAGTCATCTTTAGGCAAACCCGACAGTTTATCTTTTAAAGACATAAGAAAATCGTTTTTAGTCATTTGCAGCGCCCTCCTTTGTCACAAATTTATATATTGACAAAATTTCTTTCCAATCGTTTTTAAATTCTTCTATACGTGCTATGCCACTATTTGTAATATGATAATACTTTCTGAGTCTGCCGTCATATTCTGCGATACGAACGGTCAGCATATCTGCCGTTTCCAAACGTTTAAGAATTGTATATAGAGTAGATTCGGAAAGCACTATATACGGCTTCATATCCTTAATAATCTTATATCCGTAAGATTCCCCGTCCTTTATGGCAGAAAGTACGCACACGTCCAAAAGTCCTCGTTTTAACTGAATATCCATGCAATACCTCCTTTTATGTAATACATCATATCACGAAGTATAAATTTTGTCAATAAAAGCCTTCTAATTTTAGTGGAATTTTTTGCATTTTTCAAAAAAGTGTGATACAATACAGAAAACAAAGGGGGGCGATAGCTTGTACTCAAAGGTTTACGTGGAAATAACCAACACCTGCAATATGAACTGTTCTTTTTGCCACGGCACAAAAAGACCGCCAAAAAGAATGAATTCAGCAGAATTTGCTGCTGTTTTGCACAAGATAAAGCCCCACACCGATTACCTATATTATCATCTGTTGGGAGAACCCTTAACCCACCCTGATTTAGAGAAGTTTATCACTATTGCCACGTCTTTGGGTTTTAAATCGGTTATCACCACCAACGGCACTCTGTTAAAGGAAAAAGGACATATTCTTATTAATAAAAAGGTACATAAAGTCAGTATTTCTCTTCACAGTTTCGAGGGTAACGACAATAAAAAGCATAAGAAATATTTAAGTGAGGTTGCAAAGTTTGCGGAATCTGCCAATAAAAGCGGAACAATAGTAGTGTTAAGACTTTGGAACAGTGGATATGATAACGGCAAAAATAATCAGGCTATAGAATTTTTAAAGGGTGAGATAAAGGGAGAATGGACCCCTAACACCAAAGGGCTTCGTATCCGTGACCGACTGTTTTTAGAGTACGGAGAACGCTTTAGTTGGCCCGATAAGGATGCCGTTATTCAAGGTGAAAACCTGTTCTGTTACGGACTAAGAGACCATTTCGGCATTCTTTCGGATGGCACCGTTGTCCCCTGCTGTCTGGACAGCGAAGGAACTATAAAACTGGGCAATATTTTTAGTGAAAATATCGAAGATATACTTAACAGTCCAAAAGCCACCGCTATAGTAAAAGGTTTTAATAACCGAAAGGCCTGTGAAGACCTCTGTAAAAGATGCGGCTATGCTCAGCGGTTTAAATAGATTTTAAAACATTTTCTTGATTATCCTCATTAATATAGTATAATTACAAAATACGAGAAAATTCGAGTTTTTATTAAATAGTATTATGCTGTTTGGAGGCATTTATGAAAAAGGCAAAAGTGTTTTACTGTGAAATTGCTTACATTTTGGGAGTTATAGTGTTGGCTCTGGGTACTGCACTAATGGAAAAAGCAAATTTCGGTATGTCAATGATTGTTGCACCTGCATATCTCATACATTTGAAGGTATCAGGGTTTCTTCCGTTTTTTTCATTTGGAATGTCCGAATATTTTTTTCAGGCTTGTTTACTGATTCTTTTATCTCTGATTATGCGTAAGGTTAAAAAAAGTTATTTTTTATCCTTTGCAACCGCTTTTATATACGGAATATTTCTTGATATTGCTATAAGTCTCGTTGCTCTTATTAACCTTCAAGGAATAGTATGGCAAATAATATATTTCCTTTTTGGAATGATAATATGTTCTATAGGTGTAGCACTTTTATTTCATACATATCTTCCCCCTGCTGCATATGAGTTGTTTGTAAAAGAAATTACGCAAAAAACCAATGTAAAAATTGGAAAAGTTAAAACGATATATGATTTTTGCAGTTTTGTTTTTAGCGTTGCCTTAGCCTTAATTTTTTTCGGCACCTTCGTGGGAATTAATTGGGGCACCATCGTATGCACAATACTCAACGGTTTTATAATCGGACATGCAAGTTCCATATTAAATAAAAACTTCATATTTAAAGACGCTCTTAAACTAAGAAGCAAACTGGAATAAAGCGTTTATAACTCTATCATAAATTATAAAAAAATGCCTTTCCGCCAAACGCAGAAAGGCATTTTACATTGTCTTAATTATATGTTACCACTCGCTCTATCCTGCGGTTCATGCGTTTTAGCATAGCGTGGAGCTTTGGTGTGTTATATCGAAGTGCAAGTGTTGGTAAAATGTTTAAGAATATATTAACAACTGCAACAGGAAGTGCTATGGTTAATCCACAGATATTGGGTATAAAAATCATTGGCAAAAAACCAATAGGATAAGACAGTCTGTGGGTTAGTACCCCCTTATTACATTCAATAATAAACTTTTCTATATAGGCGGGACTGTTAGGATTGGCAAGATTTTTCTTGCTGAATCCCCCAAGCCCACCAAGTTCCCAAACCTTGTCTTTCCAATTCCTTACCTTAAGTTTTTTATAAAGGCTTTTTTCGGTTTCGGATACATTGTATAACGGATTATTCACTGCAAAAAGTTTATCGGGCATCTTATTAATTATAATTGCAATAAGTCCGTCAAGTGCAAATTGCGCTGCTGTGCATAACACAACCGCTATAATCACATTATACCAAGTTGCAGTATCAAAAATAATATTTATGGCAGAAACAATAACCATCGCTAAGCCAATCACTGAAAGATATAATTTCATACTTCACCATATTTAAGAGGTTTGCCGTAAAACTCTTCATACGTTTTAACCCAGACCTCATAATTTTTATTTTTCATATCCCGTTTTGCTTCCCTATTAGAAAGACTTTCATCGGGGTAAATCGCAGGTAAAATGTGCATTGTATATTCTTGCACGAAAAATCCATCACCATCTAAAACGTCGCTATCTTCCGTAGTGATAAAAATCGGTACAATAGGTGCCTTGTTTCGAACAGCAAGAGAAAATGCCCCATCTTGCATAGGACGAGGCTTCCTATAGTTCCACCACATACCTTGTTCGGGGTAGATAAGTATGGTCTCTCCACGACCGAGTAGTTGGGCAAAGGATTTCATAAACTTAATCATTGTTGCTTTTTGACTTGATAACGGCAAGGTGTTGCAATGCCTCATAAACAGTCCAAAAGGCTTTGGCGGATTTGTATAGTTTCCCTCACGAATTACTTTGTAAAGCATTTTGCCCTCCATATAATCTCTCAGCGCTACCCAAACTGCGTAATTGTCGCCAACACTGAAATGGTTGCAAGTAATAATTTTACCACCTTTAACTGCTGTAAAATTTTCAATACCGCGAACCTCTTTTATAATAAGCTTCCTATCCGCTATCATTTTGTCAAAGAACCTTGCACCGAAAATGTTGGCAATTTTGTTCTGGATTTTACTTGAAAGTTTTTCATTAAGATAATCAATTTTATCCGGCATAAGCGGATAGGTTTCAGGGTCGTCTTCTACATCAAGATGCCATAATTCCTGTTTTTCTAGTTCTGCTATTCTTTTAAGCAGTTCTAATTTATGGGCTGATTTTTCCATAATCTTTATCCTCTGCAAATCGTTTTTGAAAATGTAATATTAGAAGCCACAATGGTTTTGGCATGTTCAAGTATTTCTTTGGCAGCCGCTTCTTTTTTTGCTTTTTGGGCATCATCAAATGCCTCTTTATTTTGAAGTATTTGATGATGAAACGGAGAACTTTTTGCATAATTCCAAAAATGTTCGCCGTCCGTTACATCATCATATTGCCACGGTTTCTTATAAAGAGCGTAGTGAACAATCTTCTTTTCGCCCTCTAACGGTAAATTCATAGGTTCTTTGTTCCAACCGTTCTCTAACCTATAAATTTTACCCTGGCAAAGATAATTTAGATAGGCTTGGTCGGGATCGAGCAAATCAAAATCATATTTTGTTATAAGTTCAACAAACCTTTCTTCCACCTTATTTTTCCTAAACTCTTTAAGGTTTATTACCAAAACACCCGCATTAACATAAGCATCAGGATTAACGCCAAGTGCTTCCTTTGCATAACATCTAAATTCCGCAGTGTTTTGAATATATTGTTCCGGTGCTGCCGCTAAAATGTTTTCTTCAAGGGGAGTATTATAAAGCTGTGCTATATCCCCCAAAACAACCAGGTCGCAATCAAGATAAATAATCTTGTCATATTCAGGAAACAGCGAGGCAATAAAAAGCCGATAATATGTAACAACAGAAAAATGATACACATTTTTAAAATGCGACTTAATATTTTCAATTTGATTTGATATGTCGATAAAATTTAATTGAAAGCCGGGTCTTTCATTCATTTTTACTTTAGCAATATTTTCTTCTTTCAGTCCGGTGTTTAAAACGATAATTTTATAATTATACTCTTTGGATGCGTTAGCAATAAGTGATGCAATAGCCACATCAAGATAAGGTACGTAATTATCGTCTGTTGAAAAGAAAATTGGGATTTCATTAGTTTTCATTTTCGTGTTCCTTTCTTGCTACACAAATAAATTACAAAAAAATTATACTTGTATAACGAGACACAGTACACCTTTGTTTCATAGAAGACTCTCTACGTATTAGATTTCTCATCTCTCCGAAACGGAGAGTCATCGAAAAACGCCCTGTTCTCACGGAAAACAGAGCGTTTATGCAGTTATTTGGTTTTCGGTTTGTTGATGTAAGAGCACAAAATAATTACTATCTGTCCGGCTACACCTAAAAGATAAATGAGTGAAACATTTATTTTGAAATATAGGAAAGTAATGTGTATTGCTACAAAAATCGACCACATCAATGCCGATATAATAAGATAATTGTGTCGAGGGTTGAACCAAATCGAGTTAAATATCAATTTCACAATTAAAACAACCGGCAAGGCATATACAAGATATAACCACTGAAATGTCATCTGATTAGTAATTAAGGTTGTAACAATAAATGCAAAAATAGCAACTATCCAACTGCCGCCTTCTGCAATATACGAAACTGCTCGGCGATTAAAACTTGCTTCTTTGGTCTTGCGTAGAGAAACGGCTTCTTCGACGTTTTCCGATTTCACCAGATAGTCTAATGTAACACCGAACAAATCAGCCATTTGTGTCAACGCAGCCAAATCGGGAGCAGATTCGGCTCTTTCCCATTTGGATATTGTTTTGTCTGAATAATTTAATTTTTCTCCCAGCTCCATTTGTGTCATATTGTGTAAAATTCGAAGCTCGGTTATATTTTTAGCTAGATTGCTTTTTATATCATCCATTGGTTTTCCCCCCCTGAAATATTAGCACCTTATCTTTTAAAGAATGCCACAACAACAGCTCCGGGACCAGCATGTGTACCGATGACGCTGCCAACGGTTGTATAACGCACCTCATCAAGATTTCCTTCCCAAATATGACGGCTATCCTCTATATATTTTAACAGAAGTGCATCGGAAATTCCGCTAAAGCCTAGTAAAACAGGTTTTGTAAAGTCTATACCTCCGGCTTTATCAATTTCTTGTACAAGCAAGTTGTTACCCATTTTTGAACCGCGAGCCTTACCGAGCATACCGATTTCTCCGTCAATAACCGAAAGAACAGGTTTAATATTTAATACACCGCCTGCAAAAGCAACTGCTTTAGAAATACGACCGCCTTTTTTAAGATACTCAAGGGTATCTACCAATGCTACAATAACAATCTTTTTCTTTTCTTCTTCAAGAAGTGCCGCAATTTCTTCTGCACTTTTACCTTCATCCAAAAATCTAAAAGCAAGTTCAACTAAGATACCGCTACCCATAGCCGCAGTGGAGCTATCAACAATGTAAATGTTTTCATAATCCGCTGCTGCAATCGTCGCACTTTGATATGTGCCTGAAAATTTAGAGGCAATTGTGATAACAACGGCTGCTTCACCCGCTTCTTTTGCTTTGTCAAATTCCTTAATAAAAGCATCGGGTGTGGCTTGACTTGTAGTAGGTAATACGTCGCTTTCTATAAGCTTTTCGTAGAAAGTCTTATAGTCGATAGTAACACCATCAATATATTCTTCTGTACCGAAATTTACGGTAAGCGGAACGATATGCACACGATTTTTAAATTCAGGCATTAAATCTGCCGTGGAATCCACAATAATTCTTGTTTTCATATAAAATTCTCCATAATTAGACGGGAATTCCTTCCTTGCTTAGCATTGTTAAATTAGATGTGATGGACTCGAGCGCTTTATAGAAAACATTCCTTGTTTGCTCATCAAGGTCCCTTCCTGCTAACTCAACAGCCTTACTTGCGCGAAGACTCACCTGCTCTGCAGCGGTTTTTCCTTCATTTGTAAGAACCCAAAGTCCACGATAGAGACTTCCGTCAACCACTTTTTTTCGTGCAAGGCCTTTTTCCTCGAGAATGGCAATCATACGGGAAGCGTCGGACTTATCCTTACCGCTAATCTCACAAAAACTTGGCACAGAGATACCGTCAGGATATTTATACATTGTGGTAAGATATGTGGCGTGAGGACTTTTTAATCCGTACTTCGCAAGTTCATCAGAGGCAAGTTTTCGCCAACAACGAGAAATTTCAGCCAAAGCATACGAAAACCTTTCAAATCTTTCCAACATAAATCAATAACTCCTTTTAAAATACAAAAGTTGAAATTACAACTTTTGTATTTTATCACAAACAAGTTGAAATGTCAACTTGTTTGCAGTAAAAGAGAAAAACGGCAGGGAGAAATCAATCCCCCTGCCGACTTGTTGTATAACGAAAATAATAGCAGACAATGAAAGCCACTGTCTGCTACTGTAAATAAACTGTGTTAAGTTGGTATTATTCCCACTCTATCGTTCCGACGGGCTTAGGTGTTAAGTCCATAAGTACGCGGTTGATACCATCTACTTCGCTAGTGATACGAGCTGTGATTTTATGAAGAATCGGATAGGGAATTTCCTCAATTGTTGCACTCATTGCATCCTTTGTATTAACAGCACGGATAATTGCAGGCCAACCTTCATAACGGCTTTCATCCTTTACACCCACACTCTTAATATCGGGAATAACAACAAAATACTGCCATACCTTTTCAGCAAGACCGCATTTATAGAATTCATCTCTCAAAATTGCATCTGCTTCTCTTAAAGCGTTAAGTCTGTCGCGAGTAATAGCCCCCAGACATCTTACGCCAAGACCGGGACCCGGGAAGGGCTGACGGTAAACCATAGCGTGAGGAAGTCACAGTGCTTCGCCAACAACCCTAACTTCATCTTTATAAAGGAGTTTTATAGGCTCAACAAGGCTGAATTTCAAATCTTCGGGAAGTCCGCCGACATTATGGTGAGACTTAACAGCCTTTTTGCCTTCCGCCTGTTTAATACTCTCTAAAATATCGGGATAAATAGTGCCCTGAGCAAGATACTCAACACCGCTGAGTTTTCTTGCTTCGTCTGCAAATACGTTTATAAATTCAGCACCGATAATTTTTCTTTTCTTTTCGGGTTCGCTAACACCTGAAAGAAGATCTAAAAATCTATCGGTAGCATCAACATAAATAAGGTTTGCGTCAAGCTGACCTCTGAACATATCAATAACTGCTTCGCTTTCACCCTTACGCATAAGGCCGTGGTTAACGTGAACACACACAAGCTGTTTTCCGATTGCTTTGATTAAAAGTGCAGCAACAACCGAAGAATCAACACCTCCAGAAAGAGCAAGAAGAACCTTTTTGTCGCCTACCTGAGCACGAACCTCTTTAATCTGTTCTTCAATAAAAGCATCTGCCAGTTCTTTGGTAGTAATACGAGCCATAGATTCGGGTCTTACAGAATTTGCCATATATTTCACGCTCCTCAATTAGTTTGTGTAATTATCGAAATAGCCTTGAACGATAACTACCGGAGTACCCTTGTCGCCCGAACCGCTGGTAAGGTCGCAAAGAGAACCTATAAGGTCGGTAAGCTGACGTGGAGTTGTACCCTGAGCCGCCATATTACCAACAAGACTGCTTCCGTCTTTTTTACGGATACTATCACTTATAGCTTTTTTAAGTTCTTCACCCGAAAGGTCCTTAAAATCATTATCTGCTAAATATTTAAGCTTTAATTCATTAGGAGTGCCTATAAGACCGTCGGTAAATGCGGGAGAAACAACAGGGTCGGCAAGTTCCCAGATTTTACCCTGAGGATCCTTAAAGGCACCGTCACCGTAAACCATTACCTCTACGTTTTTGCCTACTGCATCCTTAATACGCTTTTGCACGTCGAGAACTAAATCTTTACACTCTCTGGGAAAAAGTTTTATTTTTTCTTCAGTGGATTTATTAGAACCTAAAAGTCCGTACCTTTCATTACAACCGCTTCCGTTTACAGAAGTATTAAGAATTTCATCAAGTCCGTAAACCTTTTCTGCACCTTCGGCCTTTAAGATACGCTTGGTTCTAACACGTGTGTGAATATCACAAGTAAGAACATATTTAGTATAGTCAAGAATTGCTTTAGGCTGATTAGCAAAAATAATTTCAACCTCACAGCCCTCTGCTTTAATTAAATCGCCGTAATACTGAACGTAGTCAACACCTGTAAATTCAAGTTTTTGTACGCCGAAAACTTCACGATAGCGTTCAAGTGACAAAACGTCGGAATAAGGATTTATACCTGCTGCATCAATAAGGTCATAGGTGGCAAGAGAGTTTCCTACTTCGTCAGAAGGATAGCTGAGCATAAGAACGATTTTCTTTGCACCCCTTGCAATGCCCTTAAGACAAATTGAGAAGCGGTTACGTGAAAGTATGGGGAAAATAACACCAACTGTTTCATCCCCGAATTTTGCCTTTATATCGGCAGCAATATCATCAATATGGGCATAGTTACCCTGAGCACGTGCAACAATAGATTCCGTCATAGAAATTACGTCACGGTCTCTGAGTTCAAAGCCTTCATATTCTGCCGCTTCCAGTACGCTGTCTGCAACGATTTTTGCAAGATTGTCGCCCTCTCGTATAATGGGACAACGGATACCACGGGATACGGTACCTACTCTGCGTTCTTTTTTATCCATAATAATTTTCCTTTCCGGTTGGGAGGCAAAGTTGCCTTTCCCTTTACAACAATTTATTATACTAAACTCAGTCATATTTTTCAATATTTTTTTACAAATTTTTTACAAAATTTCTTCAAATATATTATTTGCATTTTTTGTTAAATATGTTATACTTTTTACGAGGTGATAAATATGGTAAAACATATTATTTTATGGACTCTTAAAGAGTACAGCGAAAGCGAAAAAGCAAACATTAAAAAAGACATTAAAGAAAATCTTGAAGGACTTATGGGCAAAATTGAGGGACTAATCGAAATCAAGATATATACCGACGGTCTTGCTTCCTCTAATGCAGATTTAATGCTCGACTCTTCCTTTGTAAGTGTTGATGCATTAAACGGTTATGCAGTACATCCCGAACATGTTTATGTTGCTGATACGTTTGTACGTCCCTTTACCGCTCAAAGAAGCTGTCTTGACTTTGAAATTTAGTTAAAAATTGAATATTTCCCTTGACTTTACCATTAGGAATGTTAAAATGCTATTGAGGTGATTTATATGATTAAATTTTTAGTTATCGGCGACTTTCATTATCATAAACAAATGTATGCCGTAACGGTTGATCATTTAAATGAAATGATGAAACGCGCAAATGATGAAAAGGTAGATTTCGTTTTACATACAGGTGACTTTTGTAACGACTACGTACGCTCTCCCGAACTTTTTAAGGCATTCCTTGAAAACGAATATGGTTTAGAGGTTTACGGAATTTACGGAAACCACGAAATGGAATCCGGCAGCGACAACACTATGGAGTTTATTACCCCCCGTCTTTGCAACAGACCGGTAAATTTCGCCTTTGAAGGTGCACCTTTCTGGTATAAGGATTTCGGTAATTACCGCATTGTAGGTCTTGATTCCAACTATTCCTTTGCTCCCGAAAAGAATGACTGGGAACACAATTTACCCGGAAGCTGTATGGGTAAACAAGGCAACACTCATTTAGCAAGTGTACCTCCCTTTGAAATGGAATGGTTCAGAAACCTCTTAGTTGATGCAAGAAACACCGGGAAAAAGGTTATTCCCGTATCCCATCATCCATTCTGCGGTGTATGGGGTTACTGCTACAATGCTGAAGAAGTTAAAGCACTTTTGGAAGAATTTAAAGACGTTTTACCTTTGGTAATAAGCGGAGATATCCACGCCGGCGGTTTCTGTGTTGTTGAAGATTTAGCTTATTATGGGGCTAAAGCTGCTTTATGTGCTTGGTGGGATAACACAAAGGACCTTCACTATCCGGAAGATAAAACCTATAAATATACCGAATATGACCAAGACGGAAAGGCTGTTAAAACCTATGACCGTTCCCTTAACAGTCTTATGAAGACATATATGTACAATGAAAACCCGTTAAGCAGTATCGTTACTATTGAAGACGACGGCACCGTTACCATAGATGGCTGTCTGTCCCGTTGGCTCCACGGTATTGAACCTCCGGTTAATAAAAACCCCGTAAGATACCCCTTTATTTTAGACAAAAAATTCAACATAAAGAAAATCCCTTAAGAAATAATAAGCACCCCAAAAGTATCTGACTTTTGGGGTGCTTTTAGTTTTTAATCGATTATTCCTCGGGGCTGAACATATCTTTGCCAACACCGCAAAGAGGACAGGTAAAATCTTCAGGCAAATCCTCAAATTTAGTGCCTGGTTCAATGCCTAAATCGGCATCGCCCTTTTCCTCGTCATAGGTCCAACCGCAAACATCACAAACGTATTTCATAAAAAATAACTCCTTTTAAAATAATATTAAAGTTCTTTTGCAAGAGCTTTTATTTGCATTATATTTTCATCATTAACCGAAGATAAAATTTTAACCTCGTTTTCACAAAGTTTAATATTTTTACAGTCGCTTAGCATATCCTTCATAATTTTGGCTGCTGCCGGTGCCCAGCTTCCGTTTTCAATAAAGCCAATAGTTTTATTTTGGAAATTACGCTCGGTAAGATGATTTATAAACTCCTTCATAAAGGGGAAAATATCGTTATTATAGGTGGTGGTGGCAAGAACTATTTTACCATAGCGGAAAGCATCTTCAACCGCCTCTGCCATATCGCATCTTGCAAGGTCGTTAACCACTACCTTTTCACATCCGCTATCTTTAAGTTCTTTTGCTAAAAGTTCCACCGCTTTTTTAGTATTACCATAAACAGAAGTGTATGCAATAACTACTCCATCGCTCTCAACCCCGTAAGAAGACCAAATATCATAAAGATTAAGATAATAGCCCAGATTTTGACTAAGAATAGGTCCATGCAAGGGACATATGGTTTCAATATTTGTATTTGCAACTTTTTTAAGCAAGTTTTGCACTTGCATACCGTATTTACCTACAATGCCGAAATAATATCTTCTTGCTTCGCAAGCCCAGTCTTCTTTTGTATCGAGAGCACCGAATTTACCGAAACCATCAGCAGAGAAAAGCGTTTTAGTTGTGCTTTCATAGGTCATAATAACTTCAGGCCAATGCACCATAGGGGCAGAAACAAAGTTAAGATTAAGCCTTCCAAGATTTAGGGTGTCCCCTTCTTTTACAACTATTCTTCTATCTGAAAATTCATTGCCGTAAAAATTCTTCATCATCGCAAAGGCTTTGCCTGACGAAACAATTATTGCCTTCTTAAAGGTTTCGGCAAAAAGCATAAGGCTGGAAGAATGGTCGGGTTCCATATGCTGAATAACTATATAATCGGGTGTTTTATCACCAAGAACTTCCTTTATATTTTTAATCCAATCTTCCCCAAATCTGCCGTCAACAGAGTCCATAACGGCAATTTTTTCATCTTTCAAAACATATGAATTATATGCCATTCCGTTTGGAACATCATACTGTCCTTCAAACAAATCGATTTCTCTGTCATTTACGCCAACATAAAAAATATTATCTTTTATAATCATAATTTTTCTCCTAATAAATTCATATGGCAATTATATCACGAATTTGTTAATAAATAAAGACATTTTTAATTATTCTTGATTATTACTTGCCTGTTATGGTATATTTAAATTATAAAAATTACGAGGTAGATGTATATGAATTTAACAGAAAAAACTCTTAAAAGTGAAACGGTATTTAAAGGCAGAATAATAACCGTTAAAAAGGATGTTGTTCTCCTTCCTGACGGAAATCAGGCAGGAAGAGAATATATCACCCACCCCGGCGGAGTATGTGTGGTGCCTTTAACCGATAATGACGAAATTTTAATGGTGCGACAATTCCGTTACCCATACGGCGAAGTGGTTTTAGAAATCCCTGCCGGAAAAAAGGATATTGGTGAAGACCCCTTTGAAACGGGAAAAAGAGAGTTAAAAGAAGAAACGGGGGCTACTGCCAAAGAATATATTGAATTGGGAAAGCTTTACCCTTCTCCCGGATATTGCGGAGAAATAATATGGATGTACGGAGCAAAAGGACTTGATTTTGGCCAGGTTAATCCCGATGAAGATGAATTTTTAGAGGTGGAAAAAGTACCTCTTGAAAAGGCGGTAAAAATGATAATGGACGGCGAAATAAAAGACGCAAAAACTCAAGCAGCCATACTAAAAATAAAACTATTAAAAGACAGCGGAAATTTTCAAGAACAAGTCATTTTCTAAACAACCCGCAAAGAATTAATTAAGTAGGTATTGCATATCATCATTGCGAAAGGTTTTTGATGCACACCTAAAGGTGTGATGATATACAAGGGCGCTCTTGCCGCTCTTGATGATATATACGACTGCGTCGTGATGATATGCCAAGCCTATCGGCTTGGATAAAAAAACTCTCGTTCAAAAGAACGAGAGTTTTTTGGTGCGCTTGAACGGATTCGAACCGCCGACACCTGCCGTCGGAGGGCAGTGCTCTATCCAGCTGAGCTACAAACGCATATATTTGTTTAAAAATTATATCACAAGGATGACCAAATTTCAATGACTTATTATATTTATAAAAAAACACTTGCTTTTTCAAAAACTTTCTGCTATAATAACCTTTGCTAATGTAAAAATCGCTAAAGCGAAATTCTGAAGGAGGTGCTTAACGCATGGCTAAATGTGATATCTGTAGCAAAGAAATTACTTTCGGTATTAAAGTTTCCCACTCTCACAGACGTACCAACCGTACCTGGAAGCCCAACGTTAAGAGAGTAAAAGCTATCGTTGATGGTTCTCCGCGTCGTATTTACGCTTGCACCCGTTGCTTGCGTTCCGGAAAGGTTACACGCGCAATCTAAGAAAGTTAATTCTTAAAGATTAGAATTTAGAGCAATCCTTAGGGATTGCTCTTTTTCTTTTTCTTTTTATTTAAATATTAAACGGGACAGTTATCTGTCCCGTTATTTATCATTATAGACCGGCGAGTTTAAGTTTAAGACTTGCCAAATCGCTAGCATTAACAATACCGTTCATATCCATATCTGCACCTAACCCTATATCTTTATTGATACCGGCAAGATGCAACTTCAAAGTAGCGAGATCGGCAGCATTTACATTTCTATCCCCGTTAGCGTCTCCTAAAACAACACTGCCAAGCGAGGGAATTGTCTGGCGCTCTACTATATCAGCACAGTAATAACAGAATTTAACCTTTGCCCCGTCTTCCGTCTCGGTAGGATTTTTAATTATTTCCCAATCGGTATAAAGGTGTTTAATATCAACGCCTAAAACATATTCGCCTTCCACTACGTTATGCAAAAGGTCATCGGCACTGGCCAAATATGTAATAGTTTTGCCATCCATATTAAGACCATAATAGTATTTTCCTGCCGGTCTGTCGATAGGAACGGTTTTAAATACATTGTGATGGCTGTCATAAACATAAATTTCTTTTTCGGTGTTAAAGAAAAGATGTCCGTTATATTCGAAAAGTCCTGCATAATAATTGCCCTGAATTCTTCCGTCATCTCGAACCCAACCATAAAATCCCCAAGACTCAACGTAACGTCCGATTTCCATAATTCTTTCGGCATTTTTAAAGTCCTTTGTACGCATAAGCCCGCCTGCATCTTTGCTGTTGTCAAGATAATACCAATATTCACCTATTTTATGAACAGCGGTGGTTGCCGTTCTCCAAGAATCGTTACCGGTATAACTTTCACAAACAATTCCCTCAACGCCGGGAATGAAAAAATTGTCGTGACTATCATCTGCAATAATTTCGCTGTCCGAAAGCAAGAATTTTTTATGTTCAACCTCACCTATGTAATCATAGTGATAGGGAGGCTGACCTTCAACGCTTAAAATCGGGTCGTCGTTGGTAACGTCAACATGATACCATTTACCGTCAATCTGAACCACATTCCAGCCGTGAGCATCTTCCTCGCTAACTACTAAATAGCTGTTTATACCTATACGGCGGAGAATATACATATAAGTATTAGCGTAACTTTCACAAACGCCTCTTTTTTCTTTCAAAAAGTTTAATATGTCATGATTTTCAGTGCCCGGTTCTTCAAAAAGGTCATAGTCGTACATAAAGTTAACGCTAAGCCAATCGTGAACATAAAGTGCTTTCTCGGCATCAGACCAGTTTTCATCTATTTTCTCTATAACCTTATTGGTTTGATTTTCTATAAACATACGCTCAATAAGCATCTGGTCTTTAGTTCTGTCATAAGTAAAGGCAAGTTTTACAAGTTCTTCTTTATCATTTTGTCTGCATTCTTCGTATAATATATCCCAATAATACAGTTCGGGGTGCTGATAAACAAGATACTGCAAGTAAGTAAAAGCATCATCTACTTTTACTTTATACTCACTTAAATCAATCTGTGTCTCCATATTGCTAATAGCACTATAAATACGCTCTTCATAGGTAAGTTCGTTTTCTTGTGCAAAAGTAGGTAGTGCAAATGCACATATAAAAATAATGACACTTAAAGCTATTGATAAAAGTTTTTTCATTTTTTTACTTCTCCTTTAATCAGCAATATGCAAGATACAGTTTTAAAAGTGCAAGGTCAAGGGCATCGACCTTATTATTTTGATCAAAATCAGCACCGTTTGCTACTGCCACACTTTTAATACCCGCAAGATAAAACTTTAACACCGCCAAATCGGCTGAGTTTACCAGACTGTCTCCGTTAACATCACCTGCTCCGTACGGAATAGGCAGTTTAGGTATTTCATATTCATCTAAAATTTCTAAACAAATATCGCAATAAAGTACCTTGTGTCCAGTTTTAAACATAGTTGCTTCTTCATATGTCATCCATTTTTCTATGGCGTGACCCTTTTCACATACATCCAGTGCTAAAACCTGAACATCATTGAAATAAACATTTTTTGTAACAATAAAATAACATTTTTTATCTATCATTTGAAAACCGAAAAATCTGCCGTAATTCTTTTGAGCATCCTCGGTAAGTCCAAATACCGTTACTGTTTTATTATCTTCAAGGTCATAAGTATAAAGATTTATTTCATCTGTAAAGAAAAGATTGCCGTTATATTCAAAAAGTCCTGTATAATAGGATGTATATCCATAGCCGTTGCCGTTTATATCCCAAACGTTATCCATTTTGCTGACAAGTTGGCTGGAATAAAAATCTTTGGTCTTTTTAAGTCCGCCGTTTTGACTGTCATAATCAATATAATACCAATAACCGTCATCCATCGGCACTACCGAAGAAAGTGCTTCTTTATATAATGCAGGACCGTAATATTTACCGCAGTAAATACTACCTTCGTCTATTTTAAAAGGAATGTACCAATTATCGTGATATCCGTCGTTGATTTCAATATCCGACAGCAAAAATTTACTATGCTTTACCGTGCCGAAACTGTCGTACCGTTGATTTTGATTATAAACAGGGTCATCATGAGTAGCATCAATATGATACCAGTTGCCGTCAATCTCAACTACATTCCAGCCGTGATTATCTTCATTGCTTATTGCCATATAACTATTAATATCTACCTGTCGCAAAAAGAAAATCATTGCATAGGCATATGCCTGACATACACCTGTACCGTTTTCAAACATCTCAAGCATTCCGTGAATTTCTTCACCTGGGTCGGTGTACCATCTGTTATCATAACAGTAATTTGCCACAATAAAATCGTGAATATAAAGGGCTTTTTGCATGTCACTCCAAGACGGATTTATCCTTTGGTACATATATGTAGCCATATAACTTAAATACTTGCGTTTTTCTTGCATTTCGGTTTTGGTCATTTTATAACTGAATGTAATTTTTTTTACTTTACCGTTACTGTAGTTGTACATAAGCGATGTATTTGCATAATAATTGATTTCGGGATAATGATAATAAATTTTTCTCATTATATCATCAATTTCATCACAATAGACATAACCGCCCGACAATGTGCATTTAAAATTATACTTCGATACGTCCAGACTAGCCTTCATATTCCATAAAGCATTTATAATTTCTTCTTCACACTTCTTTTGATTTGAAGACGGGGTTGCCGCCGAAACCGTAAAAGAAAACAAAGAAGCTAAAATAGCCACACAAACAACTATACTTATTGCCTTTTTCACAAAAACACCTTCTATTTATTCTTATGAATAATATTCACTACCTATTATATTCTATTATCAAATAATAAATAAGTCAATGAAATTTACAAAAAATATCCCACACCGAAATATTTTCTGTGTGGGATATTTGATTTTTTCGCAAAATTAAGACTCTTTTGCAACATAGGCTAATAGTCCGCCTGCCTTTAAAATGGCCTTTTGTCTTTCAGTAAAGGAACAAGAAAGCAATATTTCTTCTCCTGTGCTGTTATTTTTAAGGGTCATTTCGCCCTTATCCATACCTTCAAAAATATTTGAAAGGCTTAAAGAATCACCCTGACTGAGTTTTTCATAATCCTCAGGATTTTTAAGGGTAACGGGCATTATTCCAGCATTAATTAGATTTGCAATATGAATTCTTGCAAAACTTTTTGCCATTACAACTCTGACCCCTAAATACATAGGAACAAGAGCTGCGTGCTCACGGGATGAGCCTTGACCGTAGTTAGAACCACCCAAAATAAAACTTTCTCCTGCTTTAATTGCTCTGTCAGGGAAGGTGTCATCACAAACACCAAAACAGAATTTGCTAAGATATGGAATATTTGAACGATAAGGAAGTATTTTTGCACCTGCAGGCATAATATGGTCAGTGGTAATATTGTCGCCAACCTTTAAAACAAGCTCTGCAGTAAGGCTGTCATTTTGAGGACGTGCATCAGGGAACTTTTTGATATTGGGTCCTCTGAGTACCTCTAAATCCTTTGCCTCGTCTACGGGTGCCGGTTCAATAACCGCACTATCGTTTATAAGGAAGCTTTCAGGCATATTAACCTCGATTTTTTCGCCCATAAGTCTTGGGTCGGTAATTTCACCCGTAAGAGCTGCCGCAACAGCAGTTTCAGGAGAAACAAGATAAACCTTACCGTCTGCAGTACCGCTTCTGCCCTCAAAGTTACGGTTAAAGGTACGAAGGGAAACACCAGCAGAATTGGGAGAAAAGCCCATACCGATACAAGGACCGCAGGCACATTCAAGCACTCTTGCCCCTGCAGCGATTATATCTGACAGAGCACCGCAATCGGAAAGCATGGTAAGAACCTGCTTACTTCCGGGCGAAACCGAAAGGCTAACACTTTCCTTTATGGTCTTACCCTTGAGCATAGCGGCAACCTTTAACATATCAAAAAGTGAAGAATTAGTACAAGAACCAATACACACTTGGTCAACCTTTGTGCCCTTGAGGGAAGATACGGTAACAATGTTGTCAGGGCTGTGAGGACAAGCAATAAGAGGCTGGAGTTCACTCATATTTATATCAATTATTCTGTCGTAAACGGCATCTTCATCACTGGAAAGAGGAATATAATCTTCTTCTCTGCCCTGCTTTTTTAAGAACTCTCTTGTAATTTCGTCAGATGGGAAAATGGAGGTTGTAGCACCCAGCTCTGTTCCCATATTTGTAATGGTAGCACGTTCGGGAACAGAAAGAGTTTTAACCCCCTCGCCTCCCCATTCGATAATAGCACCCACGCCGCCCTTAACCGATAAAATACGTAAAATTTCAAGACTTACATCCTTTGCAGTAACATAAGGGTTAAGTTTTCCCGTAAGGTTAACCTTATACATTTTAGGCATAGTAATAAAATACGCACCGCCGCCCATTGCAACGGCAACGTCAAGACCGCCAGCACCAAATGAAAGCATCCCGATACCGCCTCCTGTAGGAGTATGGCTGTCAGAACCGATAAGGGTTTTACCAGGTTTTCCGAAACGCTCTAAATGAACCTGATGACAGATACCGTTACCGGGACGGGAAAAATATATGCCGTGTTTTTTTGCTACCGACTGAATATAACGGTGGTCATCTGCATTTTCGAATCCTGACTGAAGGGTGTTATGGTCAATATAAGCAACACTTTTTTCGGTTTTTACCCTTTCGATTCCCATAGTTTCAAATTCAAGATAAGCCATTGTTCCGGTTGCATCTTGGGTGAGGGTCTGGTCTATTTTAAGCGATATCTCACTGCCTACGGTCATATCACCGCTTCTTAAATGTTCTTTAATAATTTTTTGTGCTATGGTAAGTCCCATCTCAGTCTTCCTCCTTGTTGATTATATGAGCATAAGCGTTTTTAACGTGCTCTGTCATTTTTTCTCTCGCCAAAGCCGAATCCTTTAAGGCAAGTGCTTTTAAAATTGCTCTGTGTTCTGCCACAGAAAGCTCCGCCCTTATTTCATTTTCTACGGCAGCCTTTCTGTACTTTTGTATCTTTTTATGAAGCGGCACAAGTGTGCTGTATAAAACGTTGCTTCCCGAAAGCTTATATATAAGCTCGTGGAATTCGTTATCTACCCTTTTTATATAGTCGGCATTCTTTTTAACCGAATAGAACTCCTGTAAATCAACAAGTTCGGAAATTTTATTTAATTCTTCTTCTGTTATACGCTCTGCAGCCTTTTCGGCAGCCATACCTTCGATTACACAGCGTATCTCATAAATATCCTTTAAATCTTCTTTATTTATACCTACCACTATACAGCCTCTTGCAGTTTCTTCAATAATATGCTCAACAGCAAGTCTGTGGAGAGCTTCTCTCACAGGAGTACGGCTGACACCTAAGTTTTCGCTTATTTTAAGTTCTGTAAGAATTTCTCCGCGATTATACTTACCGCTTAAAATATCCGCTTCAAGTCGGTCGAAAACCTGATCTGCAAGGGATATTGTTTTATGTTCTAACATACCTTACTCCCCTTTTACAGTTTTTTGAACTTCCCGCAGGAAAATTCTTCAATTTTTTCTTCAATTTCGCCATTGGAAAGCGAGGTCTGCCTACCGTCCTCATATTCTTTGTCTATCCATTCCTTAAGGCTGACAACAAGAGGGTCGCGTTTATCGACAGCCTCTTCACCGCCCAGGCTGTAGTTTTCGTTTATCCAGTAAGCAATTCCTGCAAGACCGGAAGTTTTGCTGAGCATAACAGCGGGACGCTTACCCAGTATTTTTTCGGTATTAAAGATATTATAGATTTCTTCGTCCTTTAAAAGTCCGTCAGCATGGATACCGGCTCTTGTTACATTAAAGTTTCTTCCTACAAAAGGAGTCATAGGCGGGATATCGTAACCCATTTCTTTTTTGAAATATTCGCCTATTTCGGTAATGGCAGTTGTATCCATTCCGTCAAGACTTCCCCTAAGAGAAGCATATTCAATAACCATTGCTTCAAGAGGAATATTACCTGTTCTTTCTCCTATGCCGAGAAGTGAACAGTTAACGGCAGATGCACCGTAAAGCCAGGCAGTAGATGCGTTGGTAACCGCCTTATAAAAGTCGTTATGTCCATGCCATTCAAGCATTTCGCTGGGTACGTCAGAATAATGCTGAAGTCCGTAAATAATGCCCGGCACACTTCTGGGAAGCGCCACCTCGCTAAAGGGTACGCCGTAACCCATAGTGTCACAAGCACGGATTTTTACAGGAATACCCGCATCTTTGCTCATCTTCATAAGTTCATTGACAAAAGGCACAACAAAACCATAAAAATCGGCTCTGGTAATATCCTCAAGATGACAACGCGGCATAACACCTGCTTCAAAAGCAAGTGAAACGGCAGAAAGATAATGCTCCATCACCTGTTTTCTTGTCATTTTCAGTTTTTTGAAAATATGATAGTCGGAACAGGAAACAAGAATGCCTGTTTCTCTTATACCAAGGCCTTTTACAAGTTTAAAATCTTCCTTGTTTGCTCTTATCCAGGTGGTGATTTCGGGAAATTTAAGACCTAATTCTCTGCACTTTTCAAGAGCTTCTCTGTCCTTTTTACTATACACAAAAAATTCAGTCTGACGAATAATTCCGTATGGACCGCCAAGTTTGGACATAAGTTTATACAAATCTACAATCTGTTTTACGGTATAAGGTTCAACCGATTGCTGACCGTCACGAAGAGATGTATCGGTGATCCAAATTTCTTTGGGCATACTCATAGGCACTCTTCTATGGTTGAAGGCAATTTTCGGTATGTCCTCATAATTATATACGTTTCTATATAAATTAGGCTCTGCAACGTCCTGCAAAGAATATTTATAGCTTTTTAGTTCCAAAAGATTACTTTTTGGTGATATTTCCAGCATCATTATCACTCGCTTTCGTATAATTGCATACAATTATACCAATATACTCAGGATATGTCAATACATAAATTCACACTTTAAATAATTCTTTTAAAATGTCTATGACCTTTATAAGTAAATCTATAACGGTTTTTGCCTTGTTTTCCTCATTTATATCCACAAACGGTATATCAAAATATTCACAAAAACCTTTTGCCGTCTGTTTGGCAATCAGCTTCATATTATTATGAAACCACTCTGCATCTTCCTTGTTATCGTGGAAAACGTGTTCCTCATAGTAGGCGGTAGCATTTGTTGCTCTTAATTCATACAAATCGGTACGGGTGTTAAGGGTAACGTCAAAAGGATAAATTTCACTGCGTTTTTCCATTAAAATTTCAGCAAGTCTTTGGGCATCCTTATATCCCGGATAAATTATGGGTCTATAGCCCTTTACTTTTGAATTATATGCATTGGTATGACTGACATAATAAATATCGGCACCATATTCATTAGACTCTCTTACCGCTTTGCTAAGTAACGCATTGCTGTCTTCGCTTGATTTTGGAACTCGCCTTACGCCTCTTTTATAGCTGATGTTACAGGCTTTAAGATACTTTTCCAATTCATCCAGATAAAGATTATTATGAGTAGTTTCATCACAACCGTCAATACAGCAAGGATTCCATTTGTGATATGCGGGACTTAAATAAATTTTTGGCATAATTTCACCTCCTTTTATTCTATTATAACATTGCAATTTGCGACATTCACCGACATCTTTTCGAAAAAACGAAGTTTTTAATGAATTTTCGTCGGTTTTCTTCATTGACAAATAAATCATCATATTTTATACTTAATTTATACTAAAATCCATTTAATAGGAGGCTGTTATGGAAAAGAAAATTTTAAACACCTGGACACCGCTTGAATGTTCCTGTGCCGACAATAAGGTTGACCTTAAGGTTTGGGGCAGAGACTACGTTATTGAAAATAATGTGCTTTATTCTTCTGTAAAGGTGCTTAATGAAGAAATACTTTCCTCCCCTATCAGAGTAGTTGCAAAGGAAGACGGCAATGATTGTCAGTGGACCGAGGTTGAAAACTTCGTTCTGAGCAAAGATGATGAAAAAGCTATTATTTGCTCAAGTATGAGAAGTGAAGCCATTACCATAGACGTTGTTTCTACCGTTGAATTTGATGGCTATACAAATATTGTTCTTTCGGCTATGCCACGTACACACACTCTTTACGAGGATAAGGAATATGGCTTCCAAAAATCGACCAACTGGTCTCTTGACAGACTTTGGGTGGAAATTCCGCTTAAAAAGGCATATGCTAAAAACTTCCACTATTTTCCCAACAGAGAAGGCTGTCCCACACCCTCCTTTGAGGGTAAATCCATTCCCGAAAACAGAGTTGCCTCCAGCCGTGAGATTCCCTCATCTATGGCTATGCACTTTATGCCTATTCTTTACGTTGGCGACGAAACAAGAGGTTTCTGCTTTGCTGCCGACCATAATAAGAATTGGCAGCCCGAAGATATAAACAGAGCTATGGAAATTATCGACGGCGAAGAAGAGGTTATCGTAAGACTCCATCTTACCGACAGTTATCCTTTATCTTGGTACCGTCCCGACGGCGTTACTCCCAAAAAGAATTCTGCTCTGCCCTTAACCTTTGACTTTAACTTCCAGTTCACTCCTGTAAAACCCTTCCCTGAAAACCCCTATAAAGAAAAGATTTTACATATCGACTGTTTCAACGGCAAAATCCCCATTGAATATAACGACTATCTTGCAGGGGAAATTGTTGAAGGAAGCGGTGAAAACTGCTACGATAGAATGAAGCGACTGGGCGTAACCACCCTTATCCTTCACGAAAAATGGAACCCTGTTCAGAATTGCTGGATTATAGGTGAGGATACCGTAAAGAGAACCTCTGAAATAATAAATGAATGCCACAGCAGAGGAATAAAGGTTGTACCCTATTTTGGCTACGAATTGTCAACCCTTTCTCCTTACTGGGCATCAAAGAGCGACGAATGGATTAATATGATTGCTCCCGATACCGTAAAGGACTTCTCTTGGTACCGAAAACCCAATCAACGTGCCCGTCATATGTGTTCGGGAAGTGAGTTTAACCAATATCTCTTAAAGGGCATCAAAAAGGTTATTACCGATTTTGATTTTGACGGTCTTTATATTGATACCTTCTGCATTCCCTACGGTTGCTTCAACCAAAAGCACGGTTGCGGTTTTGTTGACCCATTTGGAAATACCCAGCCCACCTATCCTATCAGCAAGGTTCGAGAATTCTGCAGAGGTATTTATGAGTTCCTTGAGGAGCGTGGCGGTTACTTCAATCCCCACATCAGCAGTTGCTGCAATATTCCCGCTTATTCCTTCTGCCATATGAACTGGGACGGCGAGGACGTGCAATGGTTTATCTCCTGTCAGGGTGACGACTGCATCGACTATATGACACCCGACTATATAAGAACCGAATATATCGGCAGAAACTTTGGTCTTGTTCACGAGCTTATCGCTTATACCTTCCCCAACTGGAGCTTTGAAGATTCTATGACCATAAGCCTTGTGCACGGTATTTTGCCAAGACCTAACGTTATTACCGAACCTCTTGAGCTTATGTCTCCTATATGGAAAGCAATTGACGACTTTGGTATCGAGGGCAGCGAGTTTAAACCGTATTGGCTTACAAATGTTGATTGCGGCAGTGAAAAAACTCAGATATCCTACTACGAAAAGGACGGCAAACGCTTAGGCTTCATCTCAAATATGAGTACTATTGATAACAACAATATTGACTTTAAACTAAGCGACACCCAAAAGGTATATGACGCTTTAACAGGTGAGGAAATCAAGATGCCTATGTCACTTAAGGCTAAAAAGCATAAGGTTCTCCTTATTAACGACTAATAAAAAGCCCGAAAAGTAAAATTTTCGGGCTTTTTTAGCAACTCAACCATCAGTATGTGGATTTTTTTAAGGTTTTTGTATAAGATTTAATCAAAGGAGAGATTTATATGAATCAGAAAAAAATCGGTTTATTTATTGCAAAGTGCAGAAAGGATAAAAACCTTACCCAAATGCAACTGGCCGAAAAACTGAATATAACCGATCGGGCTGTTTCAAAGTGGGAAACGGGAAAATCTCTTCCCGATGCCTCCATTATGTTGGAACTTTGCGAAACCTTAGAAATTAAAGTCAATGAATTATTGATAGGAGAGAGAATTATGGAAAATAATGAAAAAAATACCCAAAAACTGCTTATTGATTTAGCAAAACAAAAAGAAAAATCCGATAAAATTTTACTGAACATTGAAATTATTGTAGGAGTAATTTGTATTTTTGTTCTTCTTTCACTCTGCATTTTTGCTTCATATGTTCCTCTTAAAGAATGGCAGCGTGTGGTTCTTATTATAATAGGCTTTTTACCGTTGCTGGTTGCCGCTCCCTTTATGCTGAAAATTGAACAAAAGGCAGGATATTATGAATGCACCCACTGCAACCACAAATATGTACCTTCCTATAAAAGCGTATTTATGGCACAACATATCAACCGCACCCGATATATGAAGTGTCCCCATTGCCACCAAAAATCCTGGCAAAAAAAAGTAATTTCAAAAGATTAATAATAAAACCCCGATTATTGCCTAAATGTCGATTAGATATTTTAAAGGAGCAGATGGTCACCCATCTGCCCCTTTTTTATTTCCCGCAGTTTTTATCACAATATACCCCCCTATTGACATTATACCCCCACTGGGTATATTATATATTCAGGAGGTGCGATATGGAGAACGGTTGCTGTAATAAAAAAACAAAAAGAGGCCCCGATGAGAAAAAACTGATAATTAATAGGCTGAACAGAATAAAAGGTCAAATCAGCGGAATAACTAAAATGGTCGAGAATGATTCATACTGTAATGACGTATTGGTTCAATTATCTGCTGTCAAAAATTCTGTCAAAAGCCTATCCTCTCATATTTTGGAAAACCACTTGTATACCTGCGTAACCAGAGATTTAGAAAACGGCGATTTAGGTACTATTGATGAATTAATCAGTTTATTTAAAAGATTTAATCAATAAGGAGGTGTTAATATGGATAAAATTGTACTTTGCGAAAAATGCGGAGCAATGGTTATGGTATTAATCGATTGCACCTGCGATAACTGTGGTATTAAATGCTGCGGTGAAACTATGAAAGAAATTTCTGAAGAAGAAGCAAACAAAATTTTAGCAAAAAAATAATTTTGTAATGATTAGAAGAGCGGATTGATACCCATCCGCTCTTCTAATTTATTTTCCGCAACCTTTATCGAATGACGGGTTACATGCATAGAAGTTTTTGCTGTCCAGCTTATCTGCAGTTAAGCGTAATGCTTCGCCTGAACAATCAGAGTGGAATGGATTTGCGATAAAAAATAATTATATTTTCCACTTGATTTCAAGACTGTCTTCTGAAGCGTTAATACGCTCAATCAACGAATCTACAACTGTGATTTTGTCGCTGACCGACAACTCATTCCAATGCTCCATATAACCGCTGATTTCACCTATGTTATCCTTGCGGTCATTATCAAACTGTGTGATCTGTGCATACAGTTCTTTCTTTTCGGCATCCAGTTCAGCAATGCGGTTATTTATGTACTGCATAACTGTTTCATTGGCTGCAGTGATTTTATCGAGCAGAGAGGATATTTCATTGTCGATAGCATCTATGCGTGTTTTAAGCTTGACGATTTGCAGGTTACAGCCTTCCTGCTTTTGTTTAGAAAGTGTTTTGAACTCCGCTAATTTCTTCTGCATTTCTTCAAATACAATTTCATCGACTATATCGGCGTCAAGTGAGCCGAAGTTACAGCCACCGGCATTGTATTTATTGTTGCAGAGATAATAGCGGTTATCGGACTTGGTTTTACATCGGTATATTTTGGCGGTGAGGGCATATCCGCAATGAGCACATTTGATTTTGCCTGCAAGCCACGTCGCCTTCGCTTTAACAGGCTTTGCAACACTCTGATTATTTAGGCATTTTGAACGGCATTTGATCCACGTTCTTGAATCAACAAGCCCTTCGTGCGGAGCAATTACAAGGGTATGACCTTCAAGCGATACGGTTTTGCGCTTCTTGGTATCACCGGAATACAAATACGCTCCGTTCGTGCCGATAAAATCATCGGGTATGTTGGCAATATTGGTGCCTTGCGCTTTGAAAAAGTCATATAGTTGATAATCGGCTCTGACATACACGGGATTTATAACCACATCACGCAATCGGCTTCGGTTAAAGAGCTTGCCGTCACGCTTTCGTATTCCGCGTGCTTCCAGATAGCGCATTACATCCCCAAGTGAAGTTTGCGGTTCGGAATAAAGTGAGAATATCAGTCTGACGATTTCTGCTTCAGACTCAATCGGCTCATACATTTTTGTGCGTATTCCGTCAATCAGCGTTTCTTTAAGGTCAAATCCAAACGGAACTCTGCCGCCCATATAAAAACCGCGTTTGCTTCGTGATGAATAGGCATCAATAACACGCTGCTGAATGGTCTCGCGTTCAAGCTGTGCGAAGATCATAACAATCATCAACATAGCTTTACCGATTGGCGTTCCAGTATCAAACTTTTCCATTGTGCTGACAAAGTCCACATTATGCTTTTGGAATATGTCAATAACGTTGGCAAAGTCAAGCACCGAACGGCTGATACGGTCAAGCCGATAGACGATAACACGGCGAATAATACCAGATTCAATATCCCGCATAAGCTCTTGAAACGCAGGACGGTCAATGTTTTTTCCGCTATAGCCCTTGTCCGTATATACCTTTATTTCCTGCCCTATCACTTCCTTTTTGCAAAACTCGACCTGACTTTCAACGGATATGCTGTCTATCCTGTCAACCGATTGTCTTGCATAAATAGCGTCATAAAGACTCAATTTGTACTCCCTTCTTCGCAAAAAGAAGCGGAGTAACTGACACTTATATTATAAGTGAGCTACTCCGTTTGTTCAAGTCAAGCTTTCACATATTTACAGAAAATTTCATAAAGCTGCTGTTCGATTGCTTTCTTCGCAGCACTTTTTTGATCCTCACGAAAACTGGGAGTCAGATTAACAACAGATATAACCTGACCGCGTATGCGCTTTTCGTGGGCTTCTGTTATATATGTTGTCATAGGTGCCCACCACCTTCTTTTTGCGATAATCAACAAAATATATCAATGTAATTTTCATACCTGTTTTTCACTTTCTAAATTATGAAGCCTTCCTTGTCCGTTATGCCTATGTCGGAGGCTATTTTCATTTATGAGATAGGCTTGAAATATGGTTCCATCGTGGAGCAGAAAACGTCCTGCGGCATCTTTAGGTATTTGCTCGGCTGCGGCGGTGCTGTCGAGAATAATTTGCGAAAGCACGTTGTCGGCTCTGCCACATACTCGACAATCTATGTTGTTGCGGATCTGACCAGAGAGAATATTGGCATCTGGTCTTTGTGTGGCGAGTATGAGATGAATACCGAAGGCACGGCCTTGTCGGGCAATCACCGACAGTTTGCTTTCTATCAGACTGACCTTGTCCTTTTGTTCTTTTGTAAGCCCTGTCTTGTCAAGGATTTCTGCCACCTCATCACAGGCGAAGATATATCGCTGTAACGCTTTGCCTGTGCGCTTGTTGTACTCATCGAGATTATGACACTCATTTTCACGGAACAACACTTTGCGCCGTTGCAGCTCGTCCACAAGCCCGGTCAGTAGTTGGGATAGATTATCCTCATCAAAACACATTTTGCATTTGTTGTGCCATTCTGCCGGGAAATCCACGCCGCCCTTAAAATCGGCTATGCTAACAACGGCG
Source organism: Acutalibacteraceae bacterium (assembly GCA_045592625.1). Taxonomy (GTDB): domain Bacteria; phylum Bacillota; class Clostridia; order Oscillospirales; family Acutalibacteraceae; genus SIG607. The sequence continues at coordinate 7,289 of JAZNVC010000012.1, read as the reverse complement.
TTTTTCTTTACTGCCTGCATAAGTAAAAGTTTCCGCAGAACACTTTTACCGCTACCGGTTGAGCCACCGAGTAGGATATGCGGTATCTTTGACAAATCCACCGCAACTGTACCCATAAGGCTTTTACCGAGAACAAGGGTGGAGTTGTCTTTGATAAGATAGCTGTCATTCCATTCGATACGGTTTGAAAGCTGATTGCCTGCGGGGACGGTATAGAGCAGAATAGAGCGTTTGTTTTTGCCCTCTTTCAGCTTGACAATATGCATGTTCAACGCCGCCTCAATCCGCTGCCGTTTATTTTCCCATTCTGTAAGTGGAATCCCCACACCGTCAAACTCAAATACCGTTACTTCCGATTGCTTTTCGTCTTTGGTTTTAGCGGTGAGTATAGGCGTTTCTCCTGCGCTGTTTGTCAGACCGATTCGCTGTAATTCACTCATAATCTTAAAACTTCCGATGGGAGTTCCGTACAAAATAAGTATGGCGACGGTGCCACCGAGCATGCTTAGCGGTAAAGACAGTTTGGATAGGGCAACAAATGTGGGTGAAACTAGATCCATATTCTCCAGACTGTACCCTTCATTATTAAAAGTCCAAATCAGTATGAGGAGAATGTAAAACGTAATCAGCGCACACTGTCTGGCTTTACTTTTATTCAGGCTTTTACAGCCATTTTTAAAACGGAGCCATAAATACCGTGTTTCCGTCTGTTTTTCAAGACGTTCTTTTTCTTCGTTTCTCATACTCACCACCTCTATTTAAAATAAATTTCTTCAACTGAACCGTCAGGCATATACATAAACACGTGGTCTATTCTGCGTATAAATGCCTTCCACGTTTCAAGGCGGTTGTGTCGCACGTCAATATATTGCTCATTGAGCGGTATGTTTGAAGTGATATATACTTTAGTAAAACAAGCGGTACGGTCAGTATATCGCGCTGGTAACATTAACGGATAGATGTCAAGGTAGTTGAGCATCGCCTCAATAGGTATCTGAGAATTAAACTCCTCGAACACCAATACATCCTGTCCGTGATAGGCGTCAAAACGTACACCGTTTTTGCCGTTGTAATCGGTGATACGGCAAATCTCTGTTGCAGGATGCTTTTTATAAATACCACTTGTTTTGCCTGTGCCGGTTGCACCATAGAGATAAGTTACGGTCAGTTTTCGGTTTTGGTTCATATACTGTTCGGCTCGGTATGCCTCACGCAGAGTATCAATATCCTTGGACTTAAATGCAAAGTTCGGGGACTCATCAATGATTTCAGTGGTAGATAACCCATCCTTTACATTTTGGAGTAGCTTAAACATCTTCGGATCTCGTTCTTCACACTCGCTTGGAATTAAGCCAAACTCATAAAAACTACCGACAACGGAAGTTTCCGCCTTTTTGTCGTCTAACCATTTGCCTTCCTTACGGATATAATCACGGTTGTCCTTTGCACTTCCAAATGCTTTTTCGATATGCGCTGTTGGAAAGCGGTTTTTAAGCGTGGAAAAACGTATAGGCGATTTTGAGTAAATGAAAATGTGAGTATGGAATGTTCCGGTTGTTGCTATTTCGTCAGAAAGACAGAAATAGTCGGAACAAAATAGACTCAAAAGCCTTTGCATACTGCTGTGGTCAAGACCGCAGTCTTGCGGATTGTTTATCGTCAACATCCATTTGCGTGATTGTGGATTAGCAGCCATATTAAAACTCCTTTCTTTGCTACTGCTACTTATGCTTCCATAAGGGTAATACTTGCCCTTATGGAAGGGCGGCGCTGCGCTGCCGCCGGGGAATATTTTTCTTTATGGAAAAATATTTGATACCCCTTCGGCTCTACAGCGCCGCCCACACGTTAAGACTTATTATTTACCAATGAAATACCGGTGGCTTTAGCGCTGATCTGAGTCCTGCCTTGACTTTCATAGGCAAACACTTCAAGACCGCTAAACTCAACCTCAACAAAGCCTTCGGGCTTTTCCAAAAGCTGTTTGCCTTCGATTTTTACGCCCAGTTTTTCCAGACTGTGTTCAGGCAGCGCCACAACATAGCGATAGCCGGTGATGGTATCCATACGGCGACCATCCTTGTACTCATAGGCAGGTGTAATATCCACCAACAACTTCTTTGCTCCAAGCGAAGCGGGATCAATTTTTAAATCACGAATATTTAACATAGGGGTAATCTCCTTTATTTTAATCTCGGTCTATGGTGCGCACCCTTGACCTGTCTATATTGTAAATCACCGGGTATAAAAGAAACAGCGCAGACCTGCACCATTTCGGTATCAGATCTGCGCCTTTTGATGAATTTATTTCTTATTCAGTACTCGAATAAGCTCTGATATGGCTGATTGAACTTCGGGATCCTCTAAAATATCAATAGGTTTCTTGTCAAATGGACTGGCAAGCATTTCATCTAATGATTTTTCGAGACCCGCTGCAATTTTATATGCAGCATCCAATGAGCCTTGTTTTGTTGTGCCGGATTCATAGCGTTTGATGGTATGTACGGAAACACCACATATATCCGCTAATTCTTCCTGGCTAAGTCCTTGTTTTTTACGTTCTTCTCTTAGATTAAAAGCAAACGTACTGTAGATACTCTTTGCTGATATATTATCAGCCTGTTTTTTCTCGGGTGCCGTCATACCGGTTTTATTATTCCGGTTATCAAGCATGAGAACTCCTCTTGTTATCGGGTACTAATGCCGGAGGCGGTAAGGGTAACAGTTATATTAAGTATGCTATGGAGAATAAGATATAAGATTTTCAGCATACGCACCACCTCCTTCATAAAATAAGCACCATTGGAAAACTTCACCACCGGCAATAGAACCCAAATTAAACGAAAAGGAGCACAGAAAAACTGTACTCCTTGTGGTTTATGCTCTAAAGGGCGTAATGCCTCTTTATTACGGGTTAAATGAGCGATGAAATTTATTGTCGGTCCCGATCACGACCAAACGTGTCCGACAATAAGGCAAGCGGATTATGCCTTGCAATGCGGGTAGTGCATGCGATGAATTTCGCCTAGGCCTGCCTCGGCTACTCTCCATATCGGCTCTGTCAAACCTTGCGGACAACATCAAACCTGATAAACTGTGTTCGGTCTAAAACCAAACCCTGATACTTTTCAAACCTTGCACCCTTATCCCATAACTCCCGATTTGCCATTTTGTCCGCAAAATGTTCGAGTGAGTATAAGCGGTGAGTAAAGAGTGATTATCACGGTCTTATTAATCGTGGTACAACCCACCGCAAATAGTAATCCGTGTAAACTTTACTATAATAATTTTACAATATTTTCTTACAAAAGTCAAATTAATATTCCATGAACATCTAATTGCAAATAATGCAACGCTATCATTTTATTGTATATAGAATTTGAAAATCTCTTTTGCCCAACCGAACCAAGACGGAACGTTGCCGTCAAGCCATTCTACAACCTTCGGTATATCCGCCGTTGTCAGATCTCCAATATGGCTGTAAACACTCCCGTCGGCCACAGTTTGACCAATAGCAATCATAGCGTGAGCGTGGTCGCCAACAGCGACATATTTGCCGATAGCAAGCGCACCTGATGAGAAATAGCCAACCGAGAGAGCTCCAAAGGATATGAGTCCTACGCTGATTGCTCCTGCCGCAAATAAGCCGATAGCAATCGAACCAACAGCAAGAAGTCCGGCTGAGAACACACCTGCGGCAATCAAGCCAAGTGACAATAGACCTATTGAAACTACTCCAAGAGAAAGCATACCGAACGAGAAAATACCTCGTGAAAGCAGACCGAATGAAAATACTCCACGCGCCTTAAGTCCTATTGCAAAAAATCCGTGTGCGTTTCTTCCGATATGATAAAGTGGCATACCGAAAATCATCTTTTCGCTCTTGCGTTCGTGAAGCTGCTTTTTGAACTTATCCCAAATGTTTTCTTTTTCAACAGGTTGTAACCCTTGCTTTTCGGTAATATCCTCATTGAGAAGATAATCCATCGAACATTCAAACAGTTTTCCCATTTTTATAAGTTTATCGGTTTCGGGACATGCGATATCCGACTCCCATTTGCTGATCGACTGACGGGAAACGCCAAGAATATCAGCAAGTTGTTCTTGTGTGTAGTTATATTCTTTTCTTAATTTTGATAGCTTTTCACCCAGTGTCATAATCATTTCTCCTTATTTTTTCTAACGCTGCGTTGCTTTAATTATAGAACACTCAGCAAAAACATACTACCAATTCGGTGTTTCTAAATGTAAACTTCAGGTTGCAAGTAATATTACAACTATTTCCTATTGTTTTTCTTCCAATCTGCAATGCCGATAACCCCAATTACCACAAAGGCAATGGCAAGCAATAATGTGACAGTCCATTTACCAAGCGGTTCACCGGATGCGGCAATTACGATATAAGCAATAATTGCTGCAACACCAACTACGATTTGAAACATAGAAGAAAATAAACGCCATTTATTCATAACGCATCTCCTTATGCTTTCCAAACTGCTTTGATGATGTTGCCGATCTTAGGAGAAGTGCCGTACATAAGAACACCAACACGGTAAATCTTTGCAGACAGAATTCCGATTCCAAAGGTAGATGCAACCAAAATGCCGATAGAAATTGCGATCTCATACCAAGGCACAGTGCTCATGGCAATTCTTGTGAACATAGCCATCGGTGAGGTGAACGGAATGTAAGAGCAAATCTGCATCAGTATATTGTCCACACTTCCGCTACTCATTGAGAACATAACTACCATAAAACCAATAATGAACAAGAACGTTACCGGCTGAACGGCTGTATTGATATCTTCAAGTTTTGAAACCGTAGAAGAAATTGCACCATAGAGGAACGCATAAATCAAGAAGCCAAGCAGGAAGAATACGAGCATATATACAAACAACTCAGGCGGAATATTGAAGATTGAGTCAATGATTCCGTTATCTCCCCAATAGGACTTATTCACATTGTAGAACACAAGTGCCGAACCAAAGATGGCAATAAGCTGGACAAGGCCCGCTATACACGCAGCTAAAACCTTACCAAACATCATATTGATGGGTTTTGCACTGGTGATAAGCAACTCCATGGCACGAGAACTCTTTTCGGTTGCAACACTCATTGCAACCATTTGACCGTAAAGCAGAATGACCATATACAGAGCAAAAATCATAATGTAGGTGTAGAAGAAGTTCTGCATCTGATCCTTACCAAGGCTTTCCACTTCGCCATCAATCTGAATGCTCATAACACCGGCAGCATCTTCAGCTGACATACCGCCGTTAATCATAGCATTCATTTGATAGATCTGCTGCAGGACACCGGTTGCGATATCGGGGTTCATATCGTACATCGAAAGATTATCAACGTAATATGTAAATGAAGTTGCTCCGTTCATTACAAAAGCACACTCTATATCACCGGAAGTGATTTTATCCTTAATCACGCTGATTTCCTCATCCGTAGTCTGCACGTCATAGTCTGTAAAGGAAGCTGCAAATGTTTCTCTCACCATATCCGCCTGTGTAGGATCATCTGCCTTTACGAGCATAACGGAAAGGTCTGCGGTGGTATCAGAAGTGTCGTTTGATTCAAACAAGGCTGTAATTCGAGGGAAGAACATAACAATAGCGATAACCACCATCAAAAAGATCGTTACACCGACAAATGCCTTGTTTTTAGCATAATTTTTAAGTTCAAATTTAAATATTTTTCCAAACTGCTTCATTGCTTAGTCCTCCTGTGCGGCATCGCCTGCGTACTCTACGAAAATATCATTGAGGGAAGGTTCAAAGACCTTTACCTCGTCAATATCGTAGTTTTCTACAAGGCGAGTCATGGTAGATTTCTTTTCGGAGGGTGAACCCAAGCGAATCATTAAATCGCCGCCTTCCATAACGGTACAGGAAGAGCCAAAATCAGCCATGATTGCATCGGGTGTTTCTGTTTTTACAACCAAGCGGTCACGAGGATAATCACGCTTGATATCATGCAAATCACCATGAAGAGCAACAACACCGTTATTTAGGATCGCAATGCTGTCGCAGAATTCTTCTATGTAACTCATCTGATGGCTGGAGAACAGAACAATTTTGCCCTTCGCAATCTGTTCCTTAACCACATCCTTTAAGAGCATTGCATTTACAGGGTCTAGACCCGAAAAAGGCTCGTCAAGAATAATGATGTCGGGGTCGTGAGCGAGAGCAGTAATAAGCTGAATTTTCTGCTGATTACCTTTTGAGAGAGTTTCAAGCTTCTTGTTGCGATACTCGGTCATACCGAGACGACCAAGCCAATAGTCGATTGATTGCACAGCTGCCTTACGGCTCATGCCTTTCAATTCTGCAAAATAGGTAAGCTGATCAATGATGATCTTCTTCGGATACAAGCCTCTTTCTTCGGGAAGATAACCGATACCGATTTTGTTGTAATCGATAGGAAGACCGTCGATGAGCACTTCACCACTGTTCGCAGGAAACACATCCATCAAGATTCGAATAGACGTTGTTTTGCCGGCGCCGTTTCTGCCGAGCAAACCAAAGGCTTTGCCGCCCTCTGCTTTGAATGAAACTCCGGTGAGGACTTTTTTCTCACCAAAGGATTTTTCTATGTTTTTGAGTTCCAATACCATTTTTTAACCTCCTAATAAAAAAGTGCGCAGCCAAAGCTACGCACCGAAAAACGTAGCCTGATCTGTTGCGACACAGTTCACTCCAAACAGGAAATGATATCAAGGCATACATTTTTACCAATAGTATGCCTGTTCAGAGTAATATTAAACTGTGTCGCATTTGGTATTATATCATAAAACAGAAAATAACGCAATATCAATCAAGTGATATTGTACTATCATTTACCGCCTTATTTATTATTTTAGAAACGAATGGTCTCAAACCGTTATAAGCAGCAAAAGCATTATAGCAAATATCGAATTTAGTTCAAGTCCTACCTAAAGGTCGTTTTTGGGAAATGATATCTTTTGAATTTCACTTTAAAAAATGGCACGAAAAAACCCAGAAACCGCCCGGGTTTCTGGGTTTTCCGAACCGATATCTTTTTCGGTTCGAAATGTTGGTTGCGATGATTTGTAACGAAGTTGCACCGATTTAGATGTCGACACAAAACAATTCGATAAATTGTAGTTTATAATACCGTGTAACTCGCATCGGATAATTTATTCATTGCTCTCTTATAGTGTTATTTCTCTTTATACGATTCCCATTGCCATTTCTACCAACAACGCAACGACAACGACCAACGCCGAGATGATAAAACCGTGGATCATCGGACGGATA
>JAZNVC010000011.1:0-7522 GCA_045592625.1 Acutalibacteraceae bacterium | reverse complement strand
AAAAAATCGGCGAATAATTAAAAACAATAATCTTACATAAAAATAGAACTGCCGTTGGGAGAACACTTCATATGAAGTGTTCTCCCAACGGCAGTTCTATTTTTATGTAAGATTATTGTTTTTAATTATTCGCCGATTTTTTCTTCAATAACGTCGTTGTTTTGGTTTTTGAGTTTTTTGTTTATTTCAATTGTGTTCTTAACAAGAAGAATAAACATCATAATTCCTTCAAACATAATACGCACAACGATAGGTCCTAAAATAGCAATCAAAAGACCATAGCCACCGTACCAGTGTGTATATCTGCCGTAAGACTCGAAACCGAAAATCATAAATACGCCGACAAAGATACAAGCAAAGGTAGATAAAATGTATACTGCACGGAAGAAAGTCTCAATAAAGAGTTGCTTCATATTTAATATGTCGCTAACAATTTTTAAAAACTTAGGTAATTTTGCACGTTTATTTTCAGGCAAAATGAAAATAAATGCCAAAACTGTTACTGCAACGGCAGTAATAATGCCAAGTACAGTAAAAAATGTAACAGTGCTAAAATAATTCATAAAAAAACCCCCAATAATATTTTTCTTAATTATACCATAAATAGAATTAAAATCAATATTTTTTAGTTAAAACTTTTAATCCAATTAAGCAATGAGCCATGGTGTGTATTTTCCCGTACTGTGCCCAGCATATAATCGGTTGCAGGACCATTTTTTCTCATTTTTTTCAAAATTGCTTCTTGAAGTTCTTCCACCGACATTTCTTCATATGGTTTGTTTTCATCTATATTTACTTTTTCTACTGTATTTTTTTGCTCTGTTATTTGATATTTTAAATCTTCGGGCTTATCTTCAAATTTTTTCGTTTCATTTGCTTTTACCGCTTCAGTCTTTGCAGGTACAAAATTTTCATTTGCAAAGCCCTCGGGAATCCAGATTTCACCGCAGTTTGCAGAAACCTTCACATCTATGTGTCCGCTGTTTACAGATACCTGTTCACCTGTTAATACACCAATATATTTAGAACAATTGCTGCAAGGAAGGTTAAAATTGACATCATTATCGCCATTATTTACTGCAATAATTACCGACTTACCGTCAAGGGTTCTCGAATAGGCAAAACAAGAGGTCTGTAACGTTAATTCCTTGTAATCGCCATAGCAAAGGGCGGGTATACTTTGACGAATTTTGCCAAGACAAGCAATAAGCCTTGTGCAAGGATTGTTTTTTATAGCATCTTTGTAGTCATCATAGAAAATTGCAGGTCTTAAAGAGTCGTCGGAGCCGCCTTCTTTTTTGCCCTCAATACCTAACTCAGAGCCGTAATAAATGGACGGGATTCCAGGTAAAGTATAAAGCATAATGTGCACAGGCACAAAATGCGATTTATTTTTTAGCTTTGTATAAATACGTTCTACATCGTGATTATCAACAAATGTATAAAGATTAAGGCGATTTCCAACCATATCGCTTACATATTTTATTGTATGTGCAATTTCAAAATAATTATGGTCGTTGTGTGCGGAATATAAAGCCTTGTGAAGCATATAGTTTGTTACAGAGTGAAGTGTTCCGTCGTTAGCCCATCGGGAATAATTACCGTGAATAACCTCCCCCATAAGCCAAAAGTCATTTTTAACTTCGTTTGCCACTGTGCGAAAGGCTTTCATATAATCAAAGTCCATTACATCTGCCGCGTCAAGACGAATTCCGTCAATATCAAACTCACTTACCCAAAAACGAATTACGTCGCAAATATAGTCTTTAACTTCTGGGTTATGCTGATTCAGTTTAACCAGAAGGTCATATCCGCCCCAGTTTTCATAAGAGAAACCGTCGTTAAAAGAGTTGTTACCATAAAAATTAACATTGCAATACCAGTCTTTGTACTTTGAATTTTCTCTGTTCTGTTTAATGTCTTTAAATGCAAAAAAATCACGACCGGTATGGTTAAAAACACCATCTAATATCACTCTGATTCCCTGTTTATGACATTCTGATACAAAATTGGTTAAATCATCATTGGTACCCAGTCTGCTGTCCAGTTTTTTATAATCCGTAGTTTCATAACCGTGTCCCACCGATTCAAAAAGCGGTCCTATATAAATTGCGTTGCAACCAATTTCTTTTATATGAGAAATCCACGGTAACAATGTATTAAGTCTGTGTATAGGTTCACCGTACGAATTTTGCTTCGGAGCACCCGTCATTCCCAGCGGATAAATATGATAAAATACCGCCTCGTCATACCAAGCCATTTTTCCACCTCTTAATATATATAATATATTTACTATTATATTCATTAAACTGTATTATGTCATTTTTATTCTAACAATTCAATGGTTACAAAAAAACTCTTGGAGAAATCCAAGAGGTTTTTAATATGTTACAGGACAAACCTTTTTAGCGTCAAAAGGACAATTTCTTTTTTTCTCCCATTCTCTCAAATTCTCTCCGTTTGACCCGCCCTTTTTCTTCCTCTTTTTTTCCAATTTTCTCTCCGTATCTCTCATCATCGGGTCAAGTTTTACGAACTTATAACCCATTATACATTATTATATTAGAACAATCAACTTGAGATTTCAAGCCTTCTATAATACTCCACTATACAGCCTTAATATAGGACATATAGTTTTTATGAAGCTAAAATAAAGAGCTTAAGTAGTAAAAAAGAGTTGCCACACTTTTTGTTGTGAGGCAATCTCTTTAAAAATTTAAAATTTATGATTTCTCTCCATAGATTTACTTTTTCAATTCGACATTGCGTTTTTCAACAAGAACAGTTGTAGCTTTTACTTCATTTAAAATCGCATCCTCATCTTTTGCATCGACATAATAGCCAATATTTGAAATTTTTCTTAAAATCTCATCTTCTATTTCTTTAACTTTCGCCGAAGACTTTGAAGGGCTAGAGTGTATTAAATCATATAGTTTTTCTATAGCTTTATTTGCTTTTTCTGACTCAACACATCCGATAAAAGCTTTTACTCTAAAAGATGCTTCTTTAATATAAGCCACTTCACTTTTGTGGATTTCAGTTGCTTCAGCAGTTGTTTCGTTAGCAATTAAGTTTACTAAGAAAAGTGCCGCAAAAATAGCTGCCATTATGAACTGGATAACAAACGGTATTTTATAAGAATCCAATTTTGAGAAAACAAATATTATACCAACAACAAATGCTGAAAAGAAATATACAGTTGAAACTGAATATAGTGCGAGTCCGAAAATTTTGGAATTTGCTTTTTGACGAGTTAAGAGCGAAGTTAATAAAATCATTAAATAGGAGAAGTTAATGAATCCAAAGGAAATCCAAACAGAAGCAACATGCTCGGTACCACCTAAGATAAAGAACACCGAGTTAAAAACTACTAAAAATATTAATTCTAAAACCAGTAATAAAATCGATTTCTTTTTCATTTTAATTTCCTCACATTCTGCTTAGTATTTCTGCTTTTTTTGCATCATATTCAGCTTGTTCAATTAAACCAGCATCAAGCATTTTTTTGAGCTTGCTTAGAGTTTCAATCGGGTCTTCGCTAGCAGGCTGATTTTGATCAGTAGGTTGAGCAAATACTTGTTGAGACATTGCACCAAACGCACCTGCTGCACCAAAGCCCATTCCAATTCCTGCTCCCGCTGCTGCTGCACCACCGCTAGGATTCTCTGCCATAGATTTCATAACATACACAGCCTGTTGACGACCCCAGTCATCTCCAAGCACTCCCATGACACCCTTATCAGCATAAGCGGTATCATATTTCTGGCGTTGTTCGTTATCTTCAATGTCTAATGCAGAAACAGTGAATTTAACGCATTTCAAACCATAATCATCCAAAATTTCCTGCATTGCAGGTTGAATATAATTTGATAATTCATCTAATCTTGCATCAATTCCAAGTATTTCGGTTTTACTTTCCATCAAGGTCTTAGCAATTGCGCTTCTAATTTTACTCTGAAATTCGTTATAAAAATATTTATTTAATTCTGATTGAGTTTGGAAAAGCACGTTGTTGCCGATTAACTTTTCAAGGAATTTTGCAGGATTTTCAATTTGTACTTTATAAGCGCCTCTTCCTCTAAGCTTTGTTGTGACACCAAGAACATTATCTCTAACCTGGATGGGAGATTCTGTTCCCCAGAGAATTTCTTCACTATGTGCTTTTCTAACAAAGTAAACCACACAGTTAAATGTGCTAATGCCACCAGAGAAAGCATTTCTAAGTCTGCTTATGAAAGGATAATTTTCAGTAGAAAGTTCGTATTTGCCGTTTTCAAATGTTTGAACAACTATACCATCTTTGATGAATATAGCTTCTTCTCCTGGCATTACGATTAAGGTTGAATTTGTATTAAAATCCTCTTCAGGCTGACGCCATATTAATAGTTCACCAGGACCAGAGTTCTTTATGACATCGGTCCAATGTTTTTTCCCTCCAACATAATTTACTTCGTTGGGATTTTTGTTAAATAATGACATATTAGTTTCTCCTTATAATCAATTAAAATAAATAACACCCGAAAAAGCAACAATGAATGCTGGATTCTTGTTCCATTAACGGATGTTATATTTAAGGCAATTTAACAGTATATAGACACCAATAGAATAATGGAACTGTGTCTTTTATAGTCCAGATATTAAGGCTCCTTTTGTTGCAAAATCATTCTTTGCATTATTTGCCTGTGCAACAAATGCATCGAACTCTTCTTGGAGCTTCTTGCGGTCTGATTTGCGTTTGAACCAGAAATAACCGAACAAGGCTGTTCCAATGAGAGATATACCATATGTAGCCAAAGCAAGTACCAAGCATATTATAGCGGTTACTAAAAATCCTGTACGCTTTGAAGCTAGTTTATTCTGTCTTGCTGTCAGTTCATCATGCTTTGCTTTACGCTCTGCATCAACAGGAATAGTTTCCCAAAGTGAATTTGAACCGTCACCAGTTACATACAAAGTGTAATTTGCACCACCGTATTGGTATCCTAATTTGTAAACACCCAAAGTAACTCTTGAGGTATCGTCTTTTTGAACTTGGCATCCGCCCAATGACAAATTACGATACTGCTTATTAGCTAAACTGGTTTTGGCATTTGCTCTTAATTTTCTTTCCATTACAGGCTTTGCATATTCATTGAATGCTGCTGGAGCGGGTATATTATATGTATAGGGTTTTACATCAGCAGGAAATGATAATTCTTCTACGTCAACCAACTTATTTGCATCATATCCATGATACAAATCACAGGTGATGTTGCTCAATTCGCGGCTACCAGGTGCAAAAACTGCTGCCGAAGCATTAGTTGCGCCGCTCATAGGAGTCCATTCGGTATAAGTTTCGGTTTGCATTTTAACATTACCGTTACTCTTAACTTGGCCACCAGCAAGTCTTTCTTTCTGTACGCCAGCTTCATAATTAAATGAAGCCATTCCGTTGCAATAGAATAGATATGACGGAACAGTTAGATGCTCTTCCGAATAAACTGCACCTTTATCAAAAATATCAAGTGGGAACACTATTGAATTATCAAAGGATTTGAAAATCGCATTGCTAATGTCGGACTTTGTGAGCGTCATAGAAACGCCACTGTTGATGTTCTCCTTTTCAAGAATTTGTGAGTTTTTAACTAATCCGTCAATAACGCTTTCATTATGACAGTACGGGCAGGTAACTTTTCCTGTAGCCTTGTCCGTCACTTCCATTGTTGCACCGCATTTTGAACATGTTAACTCGATTGCTGTTGCCATGTTTTTTCCCTCTTTCATAAATAAAAATTTAATTATTATTAAAACCCGCTTTAAATAATTTAGGATTTTAAATTCTAATGGTGTTTTCAATAGGTTCGTGTTTTAAACCCTCTGCTTTCACCGCTCGCATTAGTTAGACGAACAAAAAAACAAAAAGATTTTAAAAAACAAAAATTTTTGAAAAATTTGTTTTTTCGACATAAAACACCTTCTTAATTATAATCTCATAGCATTAAAAAGTCAAACATTTAATTCTATGAGCGGTTATAATTTTAACGTTTTTTCAATATAATTAAAGAAATTAGCATTGAAAGGAGCAGTTCGCGTGAAGAATGATGCATTTCTTGTTGAAATGGGGTTAAGAATAGCAGGATGCAGAAAAGAACTGCACCTAACACAAGAGCAGCTCGCCGAAACTATTGATGTTAGCTTGCAAACGATTTCTTGCATTGAACTTGGAAAGAAGGCTGTTAGACCTGAAAATTTAGCAAAGTTATGTAAATCTTTACAGGTTTCTTCCGATTATATATTGTACGGCAAACGTGATGTTAAACAAATGGATGGATTAATAAATAAGCTTTCCTCGCTTGGCAAACAAGAATATGAATTTGTAAATGAATTGATAACTCATTTTTATAGATTATGTTCTAAAGAATAATTGTTGGTTTTGTTTTAATATTACTGTACAAGGCCTTTAAGCATAAAAAAGACCCTGCAAATGTAGATTATTCTACAAATGCAAGGTCTTATTTTTTCTTAAATTTCTTCGTTCAAGCTTTTTTGTTCACGCTAAAAAGTTTTGTCCTTTTTATGCGATTTCACGCTAAAACGCTTTGTCCCATAACAGATTTGATTATTTCCCACTTTCGCGTATAGCAGCCTGAGCGGCAGCGAGGCGTGCGATCGGAACGCGGAAGGGAGAGCAAGATACATAGTCGAGGCCAATCTTATGGCAGAACTCAACAGATACAGGGTCACCGCCGTGCTCACCGCAGATACCGCAGTGGATTTCAGGACGAGTTTTCTTACCAAGAGTAACAGCCATATCCATAAGTTTACCAACACCGTTCTGGTCGAGCTTAGCGAAGGGAACATTTTCATAAATCTTGCTGTCGTAGTAAGCGGTAAGGAACTTACCTGCATCGTCACGGCTGAAGCCGAAGGTCATCTGAGTAAGGTCGTTAGTACCGAAGCAGAAGAATTCAGCCTCACGAGCAACCTCATCAGCAGTAAGACAAGCTCTGGGGATTTCCATCATAGTACCAACTTCGTACTTAAGGTCAGCACCTGCGGCAGCGATTTCAGCATCAGCAGTTGCAACAACAACGTCCTTAACGAACTTCAATTCCTTAACTTCTCCGGTAAGAGGAATCATAATTTCGGGAACGAGGTTCCAATCGGGATGAGCTTTCTTAACATTTATAGCTGCACGGATAACAGCAGCAGTCTGCATTTTAGCAATTTCAGGATAGGTAACTGCAAGACGGCATCCACGATGACCCATCATTGGGTTGAATTCATGGAGAGAAGAAATGATGTTCTTGATATCCTGAACAGTTTTGCCCTGAGCATCTGCAAGAGCCTTGATGTCAGCCTCTTCGGTGGGTACGAACTCATGGAGAGGAGGATCAAGGAAACGGATACATACAGGATTGCCTTCAAGAGCTTCGTAAAGCTTCTCAAAATCGCCCTGCTGATAGGGGAGAATCTTTTCAAGAGCAGTTTCTCTCTCTTCAACAGTGTCAGCACAGATCATCTCACGGAAAGCAGCAATTCT
>JAZNVC010000010.1:0-4368 GCA_045592625.1 Acutalibacteraceae bacterium | reverse complement strand
TTCGCCATTTTGGTCAACCATATTAACCGGATTATTATTACAATATGCAAACATATTGTGACCGGTTATTCCTTGCCCTGTAGATACATAGCCATCCGCATTAATAAACCTCTGCACGTAGGGGTCGTAGTAGCGGGATTTCAGGTAGTAGAATCCCGTCTCGGAATCGTAATAGTATCCTCTGTATCTTAGGGGGTTTTTGTTGCCAAGTTCGGTATTGCCTGTAGTAGTAAGTAGCTGTCCCCAAGCATCATAGGTATATTCGGTTACTGTATTGCCCGAACTGTCCATTATACCTACAATATCGCCTTGCAGGTTAAATAGATAATAATAGTAGGTATCAACGCCGTTATCGTTTATAAGCATACCGTAGGCAGTGCCGTTTTCGTCATACAGGAATATTATATATTCACTGCCTGTTTTTTGACCCTGAAGCATTCCGTCAAGCCAGTAATATTCGGTAGTTGTACCATTTACTGTTTTACTTGTTCTTAGTCCCTCCGAATCATAGGTATAACTAATACTGTCGGTTCCCTTGGTAACGTTTGTCAGTCTTCTGCCGTAGCTCCAGCTAAAGTTCATACCGTTACGCCAGTTAAGAGGGTTACCTATTTCATCATAATCAATAACCGTTCCTGTAAAGGAATTTAATTTATCTGCCCAAGTTTCACCGGCAGGCATATATCCGTATGTTTTAATAATTGTTCCGTTTTTATATACAGATTCTAAATTTGATGAATTGTTTGAAGTATAGGTATATCTGTACACATCTTCACCGATTTTTGCATATATAAGCTGATTTAAGTTATCATATTCATATTCTTCGGTAACTGTTCCGTTTTTACTAACAGAAGCAATATTACCGTATAAATCGTAGGTGTAAGAATATGTATCCTTACCGTTATCTAAAGTTTCAACAAGGGCAGTTTCCTGTGCATTTTGACCTTTAAGATAGGTATATTCACTGGTTTTATTTATACCGCTTATAGTCCTGCTTTTCAGTCGGTAAAAATCGTCATAGGTAAAACTGATTGTGTCGGTTCTGTCTCCTATAGTATTAGTAAAGGAATTAACCTGACCGAAATCACCGTATAAAACCGTTGATGTTATATTTTTACCCAATAATGAAAGGGTAAAGCCGTTTACTCTATCATATGCATCATAAGTTACGTTACGGCTTATTTTACCCGCCATTTTGGTTTCACGCTAACCATCCCCTGTGTTACCTGTTACCTGTGTGTTATGGGAATGGAGAACGGAACAGTTATGTACCAGCAAGCATCGCGTTTGGTCACCCAAACACAGACTTGTCAGGAATATTCCTAAAACCTTTAAGGGTTTGGGATTATCCCAACAAACTGCTTTTGTCCCCAAAAGGCGATGCTTGCTGGTATGATTCATCTTTGCAAAAGCGTCAACTTAAGATAAATCATAACTTGTGTAGCCTGCTTCAACAATTGCTTTTTGCAAATCTAAAAACTTACTTGTAGCAGATTTACCCGCAATCAGCTCCTTAAAAAAGCTCCTTTTGAAAACCACATTAGTCTTGGGTTGAGTGTAAAATACAAATGATAATGTGGTAATATCTCGAGTTGCCACGCACTTGCAAACTTTTCCCTTTTCTAAGGAAAAATTCTTTACGCAATCATCGAAGTCAATGTAGATCTTCTCTCCATCAGACTCCAGCGTTATGCCCTCTTTTGTTACATCAATTACATTATGACAAATTATATTATTCATATCAAATGCTCCTCTCTCATTTGGTTAGGAAGATTTTAATCGTTTTGTACCCTAAAGCCCTTAACGCAGCGACACGATAAACACAGGGGACGGTTCTCGGAAACACAGGGGACGGTTCTCTGTGTTATGGTTTTGTGTGCCTTTTTTTCGATTTTTTCTCAATTTGGTTTCACGCTAACCGTCCCCTGTCTTATACTTTAATCTCAATATCCAGGCATATATATTGCCATAACATCGCCATTTGACTTAATTAAAGCAATGGGTACAGTTCCAAATGTATCTTCGGGCAATGTGCCGGTTAATAACCAACAATCACTGTTTTCATCAAAAGCAATTTCGATTTTTCTTCCTTCAGTGGGATCATAATATGTACCTGATATTTCTCCGAACTCTTTATCCCAAATTTTTTTAGCTGCTTCAACAGCCTCTACAGCCGAATTTATTTCGCCAACATTGTAAAAGAAATTGTAATCTATATTATTCTCTTTTAAAAATATTTGCAAATTAAATGATGTAACATTATATGTTTGAATATATAAACCATCTTCATGTTGATTTGGAGCCGTATTATTACATGCTGATAATGTTATAAATACGGCTAATACCGATAATATAATATATTTTTTCATCATAGCCACCTCATCAATCATAAAAGCAAGGATTTTTGGGAAGATCGTAAAAAATAGGTATATCTTCTTCTGTTGCAGGATAAACACAGGGGACGGTTCTCTGTGTTAATTGAATTTCCTCACAATATTGAAACTTGCCTGTCTTGGCATTATTATCACCCTTGAATATTTTATCAAGCGCACATCACTTCGTCAACACAAGGAACCGTCCCCTGTGTTATATGTGTTCCTCTTTTTCAGTGGTTTCGAACCGTCACATGTGTTCTCTTTCTATTCAAGATAACTAAAATCAAAACCGCACATATTACAACTACGACTATGGCTATAAACATCAAATCAATATTCGATATCAATCTATTTTCGCTTTTAAAAACAATTTTTTCAGTATTAGATATATCGCTTGAAATTAAATATTTATACCTATCGCTCACAAAATTCAAAATTTGATTGCAATTACTTAATTTATATTCAACTTGATTTATGGTTTTCTTTGTACGCCGTGGAGGTCCACCACCATTAAACGCATTTTCAATTTTTAACACATCTTTCAATTCGCCGTCAGCCGAACAAATACACATTAAATCCGAACCAAAAAACACTTCTAAATCATTATTATTCCATTGAATCAAAACTGAAGAAGGAACTCGTTTGTTCTTTAAAAGATTTTTGTCAAAAGAAAATTTATCAATCAAGTTTCCGTATGAATCAATAATTATAACCATTGCATTATCTAAAAAAATAGCACAAGTTCCATCATCAGAAACATCAAAACTGTATATAAATCGTCTAGCATACTCATACGAATCGTTTGGAACTGAACGTGTCGAATATTTTGACAAAAGAACCGCTTTCTCATCTTGAGAAATACTTACTACTGAAAAATCTTTTATTTTATCCACTTGCAAAGAAAAAACATTGGTAGCAAATACGTTACTTAATATAATAATACTTAGAAACATTATTAACACTCGTTTCATTTTACCACTCCATAATTCTGTTGTAAGTATAGTCGATAACATCGTAAATATTAATTATACGTTTTGATTTTGATGCGCTATAACCTACAGATACTCCCAATTCCATATTAGTGCATGCTGGAAAAGCCGCGCCTGCATTAATCGAAAAAGATGGATAAAATTCATTTCCATCATCTGAAAAATATTGTTTATAGGCAATAGAACCATCCCCAGAAATAGGAGTATTTGGTATAGGCATAGTTGCATTAAACGAAGCATTCAAACTATCTGAATGCAACGATTCATAATTCGGGACAAAATCCACGCTTTTGCATGTTTGGGAAGAAACGCCATAACTACTAGAACTGGAAACAAATACATATTTTTCTTTTTGTATAAAAACATCTCCGTTCATATGCAAAGAAAACCCTATCGCCCCACCTATAGAAATGTTTTTTGCTTGTATGTTTAATGATTGACTGGTTGAAAATCCCATATTGCATGTTTGTGTTTTGGATTTTATAGACATAGCTAATGAATGAATTTTTGTTGCGACCAATTTTGCTGTGTTTTTAACAATTTTTGGCCAATTTCCGTTACTATCATCTAAAACCACTGGATTGTTGAAACAATATGCAAACAGGTTGTACCCTTGCACAGATGTATTTACACCAGCCATTAAACTATCCGCATTAATAAATCTCTGCACTACAGAATCATAGTAACGGGATTTTAGGTAGTAGAATCCGGTTTCAGAATCGTAATAGTATCCGCGGTATCTGAGTGGGTTCTTTTCGCCTATAGTAGAAGCAAGTGTTCCCGTTGTTGTCAGCAAAGTGCCCCATGCATCATAGGTATATTCGGTTACTGTATTGCCCGAACTGTCCATTATACCTACAATGTCGCCTTGCAGGTTAAATAGATAATAATAGTAGGTATCAACGCCGTTATCGTTTATAAGCATACCGTAGGCAGTGCCGTTTTCACTAACTTTATTTTATCATATTTGTTTTTGGTTTTCAATGCCTTCTATTCACTTTCTT
>JAZNVC010000009.1:0-33962 GCA_045592625.1 Acutalibacteraceae bacterium | reverse complement strand
TTTAATTTAAAATTATATTTTTAAATATAAAATATATAAACTTTAATACATAGTAGTATAAATAAGGTTTAAATATAAAATGAATTGCAAAGCGAATTTTTAGTTAAAAACCCCTATTTGCCCTATTTCCTCTCCCCTTAATTATACAAAACATTGATTTTGTATAATTCGATATGTTAAAAACAGGCCTCCGCCCTAATCGGACGAAGGCAAAAATTTATTGCAGTTTTGTAATTTCGATAGGATTTACTAAGTATTTTAATTCTCCAAGATATTTAAGAGAATTTAAAATATTTGGAATTAAAGTTTCAAATTCACTCTTCTTGTATTTTATATCTGTAGAAATAAACTGTGAACCAAGGCCTGTTTTGGAGTCAATAGCTATATATACGTATTTTTCGCACTGTTTGTAGTAATACACCCAGAAACGTTCATCAAACGTAAAAGCGTACTGAGCACCTTTGTAAACGTAATTATTTTGGGCAAATTCAAGGAATAAAGCTTCGTCTTCTGTTGTGATAGTAAACATATATAATCACCTTTCATAAAATTCTACATTAAAATTTTAGCAAATCATATATATAAAGTCAATAGTAATTATAATATTATTTCCTTAAATGCAGTTCCGTCCAGTGTTTTCCAAGTGAATTTGTTATTTTCAAATAAAATGTAGCCACGTTGAGTATTATCTTTTGGAATGGATACAGAGCCGGGATTGAAATAGTAATACTCTTCCCTGCTTTCGTAAGCTGTAACATGGGTATGTCCGTTAAGTAGAATATCACCTTTATTAAGTTTCGGGGGATTTTGTGGGTTATAATTATGTCCGTGTGTGGCGTACATTATTCTACTGCCTACAGAAACTATGCAATAATCTGCAAGTATAGGAAAATCAAGTACCATTTGGTCAACTTCAGTGTCACAGTTACCACGTACAGCAAATATTATATCTTTGTGCTCGTTAAGTAAAGAAATTACCTCTTTAGGAGCATATTCGTCGGGCAAATCATTTCTGGGACCGTGATATAAAAGGTCGCCAAGAAGTAAAATTTTATCAGCATCTTCCCTTTTTACAGCCTCAAACAATTCTTTGCAGTATTTTATTGAACCGTGTATGTCGGATGCGATTATAAGTTTCATAAAAATGTCCTCACATTGTTTTTTGCTAATTATATCACATAAAATAATTTACAGCAACTTTTTTATGATATTTTATATAATAAAAATCAATAAAGCGATTTCACACATAGAAGACGGATTTAGTTGAAAAAACTCCTTGAGATTTCTCAAGGAGTTTTTTCTGCGAAAGAGCGACTAAAAGGTGTATAAGTAGGGGAAAGAATGACAAAAAGTAGTGTGTCTGCTTTGTTCGATATCTTGAAATTCACTTCTTCACTACTTTTTTGCACCAAGTGCGTTTGTTACATTTAGGACACATTAAGTGACGGGTAAAGCCTCTGTGCATTGCCATCATCGCTTCTTTATAGGTAGGAACAATTTCGTGACCGCAATTCTGACATTTATAAGCACCTACGCTTACCTCAAGTTTTACTGCATAGAAGCACGGTACCAAAAACACGACACAAACACCAAGAATTGTAACAAGCTGCCACACTCCTTCGGGAATCAAAAATGCAGCAATAAATATACCTGCAAGTAACGCCGCCATACTTACGATCATAATTGCCCACATGGAAGACCAAATTGTTTTGTTTTTCTTCTCTAATTCCCTTGCCATATCCATCAAAAGCTGTTCGTTTTTCTGATTATTATTTTCCATATTGATTTTCTCCCCAATTAATAATTCATTTACACTGATGCAAAGAATATCACACAGTTCAAGCATTATCGAAGTATCGGGCATTGCCACACCGCGTTCCCACTTGGATACAGCTTTGTCGGTGATATCCAGTTTTTCTGCCAATTGCATTTGTGTTAAGTTTAATTTCTTTCTGCACTCGGCAATAAATCTACCGATTTTTATTTGGTCCATAAGCTACCTCCTTTTGCATTCAGTATAGCTAAATAAGAGACTAAAACACACCCACCATTGGTTTAGTGAGGAGATATAAACCACTGGTAGAGTGAAATTTGACCAGCAAATCTCCCAACGAAGTCGGATTTCAGCACGAAGTGATTTCATCCCACGAAAGCGGGATTTATCCCGTCCGATAGGACGGATTTTATTGAAAAAAGTCACCTTTGTCAGTAGACAAAAGTGACTTTTTTCGTGGCGCTCCAAAAGGGACTCGAACCCCTGACCTACCGCTTAGAAGGCGGTTGCTCTATCCAGCTGAGCTATTGAAGCTTACTTAAAATAAAACCGTCAACAAATTGACGGTTTGGAGCGGGTGATGGGAATCGAACCCACACGGCCAGCTTGGAAGGCTGGAATTCTAGCCATTGAACTACACCCGCATCTTGCGACCTAAGTATATTACCACATAATCACTCTATAGTCAAGTCTTTTTTTAAATATTTTTATGTGCCGTCCAAAAAAATGAACGGCACATATATACTGCTATTTGTTTAGCACTATTTCGTTATTTTTAACCGATATTTTTAATTCTTTTATACCGGGTGTGTTATCGTTAATCAGCAATGAAACTATCTTATCTTCAATGTTTCGGCGAATGTAGTTGCGCAATTCTCTGGCGTTTGATTTACATCCTTCACACTTTTCTGCTATTAATTTGCATACCTCGTTTGTGTATGAAAGAGTAATTCCTTTATAACTCATAGCTTCCTTTATTTCATCGAGAAGTAAACCGCTGATTTTTGAAAGTGAATTTACATCCAATGGATTAAATACAACAATTTCATCTACTCGTGCAATAAATTCGGGACGCAAAAATTCGCTTAATGCTTTCCGTGCTTTTTCTTCGCTGACCTGAACAGCGGTCTTTTCAAAACCCAGTAAAGCGGAGTTTTTGTCACTACCGGCATTAGAGGTCAAAATGATAATTGTGTTTTCAAAATTAACCGTTCTTCCCTGTGCATCTGTAATTCTGCCGTCATCAAGAATTTGTAATAATATATTTAAAATATCGGGATGTGCTTTTTCTATTTCATCGAATAAAACTACAGAATAAGGCTTTCTTCTGACCTTTTCGGTAAGCTGACCGGCTTCGTCATAACCTACGTATCCGGGAGGTGCTCCTATTAGCCTTGAAACAGAGTGCTTTTCCATAAATTCAGACATATCAAGCCGTATCATTGTTTCAGGAGTATCGAATAACTGCTCAGAAAGAACCTTAACCAGTTCGGTTTTGCCTACACCTGTTGGACCCACAAAAATAAATGAGGCAGGACGGCGTTTTGTGCTCATCTGAACCCTTGAACGTTTAACCGCAGACACAACAAGTTTAACTGCTTTTTCCTGACCGATGATTCTTTCTAAAATAGCACCTTCTAAATTACAAAGTTTTTTAAGATCGTTTTCCTGAACCTTTGCGGCAGGAATGCCTGTCCACAGCTCAATGACCTTAGCAACATCCATATCGGTAACGGTGTTATCAGATGCCGGAACATAAAGTTCACTTGCCTGTTTTTTGTATTTCTCAAGTTCGGCCTTAACCATTGCTATTTTTTCATAGTTGACATTATCAACATCGGCTTCAAGACTGTCAAGTTCCATTTGAGTTTCAGCAATCTTTTTATTGGCAATATACAGATTATCTACAGCTGTATTGGCAAGACTTGCACAAGCACAAGCCTCATCCATTAAATCGATAGCCTTATCGGGTAAGAATCTGTCGTTAACATACCGTTCGGATAAACGGACGATTGTTGAAATAAGAGAATCGGGAATGGTTACGTTATGATAACCTTCATAATATTTTTTGATTCCCATAAGCACCTTTTCGGTTTCGAGCAGAGACGGTTCTTCTATAGTTACAGGCTGAAATCTTCGCTCTAAAGCGGCATCTTTTTCAATATATTTCCTATATTCTTTAAAGGTTGTAGCACCTATAATCTGAATTTCTCCACGTGATAAAGCAGGTTTTAAAATATTGGCAGCATTCATCGAACCTTCGGCAGAATCCCCTGCACCTACAAGGTTGTGAATTTCATCAATAAAGAGAATAATATTTCCGGCAGTTTTGACCTCTTCAACCAAACCTTTTACTCTGCTTTCAAACTGACCTCTAAACTGAGTTCCTGCTACAAGACCTGTTAAATCGAGTAAGTGAATTTCTTTGTCCAAAAGACGTGCAGGAGCGTTGCCACGTGCAATTTTAATAGCAAGGCCTTCTGCTATAGCAGTTTTACCAACACCGGGTTCGCCGATAAGACAAGGATTATTTTTGGTACGACGTGAAAGGATTTGAATGGTTCTGTAGAGTTCCTCATCCCTTCCGAAGATTTCGTCAAGCTGACCGTTTTTAGCACGTTCTGTCAGATTGGTGCAGTATTGTTCAAGGAAACGACGTTTTTTACGTTCTTTTTTGCTCTCGTTACCGCTATCTTTTGATTTATCGTCATCTGATTTTTGAGATGGAGTACCCGTGAACATATTGTTTAAAAACGGAAATGCTGGGGTAGTGCCTAAATCGAATTCGTCACCTTCCCCGTCACCGTTCATAGACATAATTTCCATAAATTGATCGCTCATTTGCTCAATATCATCATCAGAAATATTCATTTTTTTAAGCATATCATCAATTGGTTTAATTCCCGAAGATTTAGCACAAACTAGACAAAGTCCTTTTGGAGAGGCGTTGGGGTCCATAGTATCGGAAATAAAAACCACAGCAGGACGCTTTTGACATTTATAGCAAAGTTTCATTTTAAATTCCTTTCAAAAAATCAAAAAATATATAAGAATAAGCGATAAAATAAGGAATTATTAACGCTTTCTTCAGAAAAATATGTTGGCATTACTATAGCGTTTTTAAAGCAGAAATTAAGAACAAAACATAGTAATGTAATAATAACTATGCCGTTAACAATTCCACACGCTCCGCCTAATATTGAGTTTATACCGCTTACAAAACTATGTTTTACAAGCTTATTGAATAAATTAAGTATAAATTTAAGAAGTAGTAAAATAACTATAAATAATGCTATTGTTATAACTAAGTTAAGAAGTGAATAAATCGTTTTATATAGGTTGTTTTCAACGAGATTTGCAACGTCATCTTTGCTTACTGAATTACTAAGCTTAAGCTTTTCAAGTTCAATGCCGAATTTGTCGGCATTTTGAGAAATAAACTTTGGTAAAACCTCTTTAGTAGTGCCGGTACTTTCGATATATGAATAAATTTTATTGATAAGAGAAGGCTGGATAAATTTGTTGTAAATATAAGAAGATACGGTATTACCAAAGCAATATGTTAAAAAAGCAGCAGAAACAGTAGCGATAAGAGATAGGAAAATTTTAATTGCTCCTTTTTTTACACCAACAATAACGCTGATAATTAAAATGATTGAAAAAAATATATCCAAAAACAAATACGTCATACTTACACCTACTGTAATGCTATTTTAGTGATAGAATTGTGACCTACCGCAAGACAACTGTCTGATGAAATGGGAACTATTTTTACCGTTCCAAATCCACACTCACCTTTTTTGGCGATTTTACCATCACTATTAATAAGATATACACAGTTTCCGCTTAAAATGAATATTTTGTTGGATTTAATGTTAAAATCATCAACTTGACCATTAAAGGTAAATTCACTTTTAAGTTTTTTTGCCTTTGTGTAAATGTTGAATTTATAGTTGCCGTCATCATTTTCACGGCTTGAGGCAATTACAGTATAACGTTTATCCGATTTAACAAAATTAACATCATATTCTGATTCGTACTGTAGCGTTGAATGGTCTTTCCAAGAAATAATATCACATTTATTTTCAAAAACTACAGTAAAGGTTTTTCTGGAAGCTGAAATTAAGCCAAGAATTAAATTACCTTCGTATTTTTTAGAAAATATCGGGTCTGCAGAATCGAATTCAAGTAGGTAAAGCGAACTTAAAAATTCACCGCCTGCCACCTTTACAGTGCCAACTGCTACTTTTTTACCGTTTGGAGCAACAGCAACGGAAGTAATGGTTTCCTCAGGACACATCCACTCATATAAAAATTCGCCCTTTTTATCAAAAACGGTTAACATAGAAGTGAATTTGTCGGATTTACTCGCAATAGCAAAGGTTCCGTTTCGTCCGATATCACCCGAATAAACGGTATAGTCCATATTTAAACTTATAAGACATCCTTTTGCATTGTAAACCTTTACCCCTTTGCCGTTTTGGTCGTATAAAAGGCAGCGTGATTCACTGATTGAAAGAATTGGATTTGAAAAACCGTGACCGTCTCTAAAGGTGCTCTTGCCATTATTGGAAATAACCGATATATCTGTGTCGGATAGCAAATAAAAATAATTATTATCGATATCAACAGAATAGGTTTCAGTACCATATAACTCAATAGGAAACTCGTTTTTAAAGGAAAAAGCAGCAGAAAAATTTCCGTACATTTCCTTTAAGCCTGTTGGTGAAAGCAAAGATACAGTCAGTAGAGTGATAGTAATGGCTAAAACTAAGGCAACAAAAATAATACGGCGTAATTTTCTAGCTTGTTTTTTGCCGTTAAGAACTTTAAGTGACGTTTTTTTTATACGTTTTTCCCTTTGCGGTTCTTCATTGCCTGATTGCATTTTTATTTCATTTTCAACGCTCGATTTTATGAACTTATGACGGCGTCTCCTTTTATTTTTTAGATATTTGGGCATTATTTCACCTCAATATTCAACCTGTTTTAAAAATAAACCTTTTGCCGGTGCAGTAAAGCCACCAAGTGCTCTGTTTTTTGTCTCAAAAATTTTGTCAGCAATATTTTCGTCCAGTCTGCCGTTTCCAACATCGATGGCCGTGCCAACCAAGATACGAACCATATTGTATAAAAATCCGTTACCGGTTACCGTAAAGGTTAAAACACCTTCATTTTCGGTAATATCACATTGGTAAATTTCACGAATTGTGTCCTTTACGCTTCTGTTTGCAGAAGAAAAACCTTCAAAATCGTGAACACCGATTAAAGAACTACAAAAAAAGTTCATTTTTTCGATGTTGAGCGAACCGATGTAATGATAACTGTAACGGGCTGTAAAGGGGTCGGTTATCCTTCGTGTATCAATTTTATAGATATAAGTTTTTCGCTTTGCGGCATATCTGCAATGAAAATCCTCTTCTATATGCTTACAGCTTAAAACACGTATGTCATCACTAAGCACAGAATTAAGTCCGGCAACGATTCCACAATCAGCAATATCGTTTTGAAGTGAAAAATGACAGTAAAATTCTTCTGCATGGACACCTGCATCGGTACGGCTGCAGCCTGTTACGTCGGGAGTATATCCATATAGCTTAGACATAGCATTTTGAAGACATTCCTGAACGGTGATTCCGTTAGGCTGTACCTGCCAACCGTGATAGTTGGTACCGTCAAATGCGATTTTAATCAAATATTTTTGCATAAATTACCCCATAAATATTTTGATTAGTATAATGAGTCCACCCCAGACCAGACAAATAAACAGAGCAACAAAATCAGAAATTCTTAAATGAAGTTGTTTCATCCTTTGTTTTCCTATACCACCGTTATAACAACGGCATTCCATCGCCTCTGCCAAATCATAGGCTCTGCGAACAGATAGTATTATAAGCGGAATTAAAATAGGAACAAGTGCTTTTACTCTGCTTAAAATACCACCGCTTTCTATATCTGCTCCCCTTGCCTTTTGTGCATTCATTATTTTTTGCGTTTCTTCAATTAATGTGGGGATAAACCTTAAAGCAATGGTCATCATCATAGTCAGCATATGAACAACTGTACCAAGACCGATTAACTTAAAAGGTTTGCATAGACGTTCAATGGCGTCGGTTAAATCGTTTGGAGTGGTAGTGTATGTTAATGTAGAACTTATAATTATGAGCAAGGCGATACGTACTGCCATAAATACTGCCTTATAAACTCCATCCACCGTTATTGTAATTTTCCACCAGTCAAGCAAAACTGTACCTGTTTTTACATAAAGTGTATTAATAATGCCTGTAAAAATTATAATTGGCAGTATGACTTTAAGATTTTTCAGATACATTTTAACAGGAATTTTAGAAATAATCATAATAATTACTGAAAAAATAAGAGATAACCCTATTGAGTACATATTACCTAAAAAAATAAAAACTATTATGAATATAAGCAGTAAAAATTTAATTCGGGGATCTAGTCTGTGAATAACAGAATCGGCAGGAAAATATTGACCGAAAGTAATATCGTTAATCAAGGCAGTTACCTCCCTTAATTTTAGAAATTAAATATTCGGCAGCACTGTCAACTGTGAAGAATTCGGTTGAAATATCTACACCCATATTCTTTAGAGTCAGCAAAACGTCGGTAACTAATGGTACGTTAAGACCTATTTCTTTAAGTTTTTCGGCGTTTTTAAAGACGTTGGCTACACTATCGTGCATAATAACATTTCCGTCGTTTAAAACTATAATTTTGTCACATATTGACGCCATATCTTCCATACTGTGAGATACTATAATAACTGTAGCATTATTATCTTGTCTGTATTTTCTTATAGCCTCGAAAACCGTTTCTCTGCCAATGGGGTCAAGACCGGAAGTTGGCTCATCGAAAATAATAATTTCGGGCTTCATAGACAAAATCCCCGCTATTGCGGCTCTGCGCTTTTCTCCACCCGATAAATCAAAAGGAGATTTATCCAAAAGATGCTCTTTAAGTCCGACTGTTTTTATAGCCTCATTAACTCTTTTTTCAATTTCCTCATCGGAAAGCTTCATATTTTTCGGTCCGTAAGCAATGTCGTCTTTT
Organism: Acutalibacteraceae bacterium; assembly: GCA_045592625.1. GTDB lineage: Bacteria > Bacillota > Clostridia > Oscillospirales > Acutalibacteraceae > SIG607. The sequence goes on along the minus strand of JAZNVC010000009.1, from coordinate 25,114 downwards.
ACAGTCTCCTCAAAAAGCTGATATTCGGGATACTGAAATACAAGACCTATTTTATAACGATAAAAACCGATTTTTTTAGGTTCCTCCCAAATATCTTTTTCTTCAAAGTATACCTTGCCGTCTGTAGGCTTAAGTAAGCCGTTTAATAACTGAAGCAAAGTGGATTTACCAGAACCTGTATGTCCGATAATACCTGTAATTTCGCCTTTTTCTACAGAAAAAGAAATATTATCAACTGCCGTATGTTTAAACGGTGTTCCCGGTGCGTAGGTATATGTTAAACCTTCCGTTTTTAAAATCGACACAATAATATCTCCTTTCTAGTTTTTTAGAATCTTAAAAATTTCTTTAGCACATTCCTCTACTGAAATAACGCCGTTTTTAGCTTCAATTCCGTTATTTCGTAATAGTTCTAACAACTCAGTGGTTTGAGGAATAGAAAGTCCTGCATCCCGTAATAAATCAATTTGAGAGAAAATATCCTCAGGTGAGCCATCACCTGTAATTTTACCGTCAGACATAACAAGAACTCTATCTGCAAATTGAGCTTCTTCCATAAAATGAGTTATAAGAACAATCGTGATATTTTGTTCTTTATTAAGGCTGATAAGTGCGTTAAGAACCTCTTTTCTCCCCTGTGGGTCAAGCATTGCAGTCGGTTCGTCTAAAACAATACATTCAGGAGTCATAGACAAAATTCCCGCTATTGCAACCCTTTGCTTTTGTCCGCCTGAAAGATTATGGGGAGCACTTTTACGAAATTGGTACATATTTACGGCTTTAAGTGCTGAGTCAACACGACTGCGAATTTCATCAGGCGAAAAGCCGAGATTTTCGGGCCCGAAAGCCACGTCTTCTTCAACTATAGAAGAAATAATCTGATTGTCGGGGTTTTGAAAAACAAGTCCCACACGTCTTTTGATTTCAATATCCTGTTGCTCGTCGCTTGTCAGCATACCGTCAACCTCTACAGTGCCCAGGTTTGGCTTGAATAATCCGTTCATCAGCTTGGCAAGTGTAGATTTACCCGAACCGTTATGCCCTAAAATTACAGTAAAAGATCCTCGTTTAATATTTAGATTAAAATCACTTAAAACAGGAGATTCATTATCTTCTGCATATTCATAACATAAGTTTTTAATTTTAATAATGTTATCAGTTTTCATCATTATCCCATATTGTAGAGTTACCGCAAGGCATAACTATATCTCTTGCAGAAACCTTTATTCCTATTTCATCTGTATAAACTCTACCGCCAAGATTTTTGGCGACTAAATTTTTAACCATATAATTTAAAATTGTTGGAGAGAGTCCGCTTGTATAGGAGTTTAAAATAAAGAACAGCGGATTATCGCTTAAAAGTTTACCTGTTTCGGTTAACAGCTCATCAATCTGTTGTTCAAGCTTCCATACTTCACCACCGGGACCTCTGCCGTAAGAAGGAGGATCCATAATTATGGCATCGTATTTATTTCCCCGTCTGATTTCTCGTTTAACAAATTTCAAACAGTCGTCAACAAGCCATCTTACAGATGCATCTGTAAGTCCGCTGGCAGCGGCGTTTTCCTTTGCCCACTGCACCATACCCTTTGAGGCATCTACGTGTGTTACTGAGGCACCCGCCTCCAGACAAGCAACAGTTGCACCTCCTGTGTATGCAAAAAGATTAAGAACAGAGATTTTTCTTCCTGCGTTCCTGATTTTTTGTGCAGCAAAAGACCAGTTGACAGCCTGTTCGGGAAAAAGACCTGTATGTTTAAATCCCATTGGTTTTAATCTGAATGTAAGGTTTTGATAGTCTATTGACCACACGTCAGGAACCTTTTTAAGTGTTTCCCAATAACCGCCACCTGAATTACTTCTGTGGTAAACGGCATGTGCATCAAACCATCTTTTATCCTTTCTTATACCACTCCATATTATCTGAGGGTCAGGACGTATAAGGATAATATCCTTCCATCGCTCAAGACGTTCTCCGCCCTCAGCGTCAATTAGTTCATAATCGTAAAAATCATTGGCAAATCTCATTAAAATCTCTTTTCGGTTAAATAGTTATTGATTGCTGAGGAGAAACGCTGTTATCCAAGTTATAAGGAATTTCAAGATGTTCATAAGCGAGTTTTGTAACACATCTTCCCCTTGCGGTTCTCGTTAAAAAACCAATCTGCATCAGATAAGGCTCATAAACATCCTCGATAGTTATTGCTTCTTCCCCGACAGCAGCGGCAAGGGTATCAAGACCTACGGGGCCACCGCCGTAATTGCGTATAATTGTTGTGAGCATTCTTCTGTCAAAGTCATCAAGACCCAGTTCGTCAATTTCAAATCTTGAAAGGGCGGCTCTTGCAACCTCAACAGTTATGGCTCCTTCAAATTCAATTTGAGCAATATCTCTTACTCGTTTTAAAAGTCTGTTAGCAATTCTCGGAGTGCCTCTTGAACGGGATGCAATTTCCAGAGCACCTTCATAATCAATATTGATGCCGAGAATATTAGCAGAACGAATAACTATTCTTGCAAGTTCGTCGGGAGTATAAAGTTCAAGTCTTAAAAGCACACCGAATCGGTCTCTTAAAGGAGCGGTTAATTGACCGCTTCTTGTTGTAGCACCTACTAAAGTGAAGTGGGGTACGTCCAGCCGTATTGATCTGGCTGAAGGTCCTTTTCCTATAATAATATCAACCGAGAAATCCTCCATAGCGGGATATAAAATTTCTTCTACGTTACGGGAAAGTCTGTGAATTTCATCAATGAAAAGTACGTCGCCTTCGTTTAGGTTGGTAAGAAGAGCAACCAGATCACCTTGCTTTTCAATAGCGGGACCTGAGGTTATTCTCAGGTTAACGCCCATTTCTTTAGCAATTATAGTTGAAAGGGTTGTTTTACCAAGACCGGGAGGGCCGTATAATAATACGTGGTCCAGCGATTCTTTACGGGCAAGAGCAGCCTTAATGTAAATTCTAAGGTTATCTTTTGCCTTTTCTTGTCCCACATATTCATCAAGGGATTTAGGTCTTAAGGTAACTTCATTGTCAAGGTCAATATTGCTATATTCCGGCGAAACTATACGTCCTTCAAAATCATCAATATTGTAATCGGTAGTTTCAATCATACTTTACACCATCCTAACAAGAATCTTAAGAGCTTCCTTGATTAACTGTTCAACAGGCAATTCCTGTGGACATTTTCCAACCGCCAGAGAAGCCTCGCTCTGAGAATAACCAAGGGCTACCAATGCGGATATAGCTTCTTTGAAATTTGAAGTTGAGTTTGCAGTCTGAACAGCAGCAAGATTTGAGTTATCATCCACCGGAATAGAGGTAACTTTATCCTTAAGTTCTAATATTATACGTTGAGCAAGTTTAAGACCCACACCCGAAGCGGCGGTTAATGATTTAGGGTCATTACCTGCTATAAACATTGAAATCTGCTCTGAATTAAAGGTTGAAAGAAGTGCAATACCGATTTTAGGTCCTACACCGCTAACCGAGGTTATAAGCTTAAAGCAGGATAAATCGTTCATATCGGTAAATCCGTATAAATCAATAGCATCCTCTTTAACAGACATATAGGTGAATAACTGAACCTGTTCACCGATTTTTGGCATTGCTCCCAAGGTTTTGGAAGAAATAAAACATCTGAAACCAACACCTGAACATTCAATAATACAAAAGGTGGGTTCTAAATATATAAGTTGTCCTTTAAGAGAAGAAATCATTTATTTTTCCCCTTTCAAAATTTGTGCAAACTTCCCTGTTCCTGTGTTTGCGTGACAGATTGCAAGAGCTAAAGCGTCGGCTGTATCGTCGGGTTTAGGAATTTTAGCAAGACCCAAAAGAGAGCGTGTCATTTCCATAACCTGAGTTTTTTCTGCTCTGCCAAAGCCTACTACCGCCGATTTAACCTGAAGCGGTGTATATTCATATATGGGCACACCGTTCATTTGAGCGGCAAGTAGAATTGTGCCTCTGGCTTGTGCTACATCAATGGCTGTAGTTGTATTGGTGTTAAAAAAAAGTTTTTCGATAGATAAGGCATCGGGTTTAAACTCTTTGATTAACTGATTAATATCCCTGTAAATAACCTCTAGTCTCTGAGGAAAGGAAAGGCTGGGAGATGTTGTGACAGCACCAAAATTAATGGTTTTGAAGCGTCCGGAAGTATATGAAATTACTCCGTAGCCGATTAAAGCATAACCTGGGTCAATTCCTAAAATTACCAACGGACAAACACTCCCCTTTTACTTATTCAACCTATTATATCACAAACTAAAAAAATGAGCAATACTTATTAATAAAAAAATTAAACTATCAAATATTATTTTACGTCAAAATTTCGGAAAACCAAAAGTTAGAAAATCAAAGAAAAAACGAGAAAAACAGACAAAAACAAAGAAAAATATTTTTCCATACATTTCTATAAGGCAAATGGGCAAAAAATGTCAAAAAAACTCTTGACAACAATGGGTTTTTGACATATATTTATTTAAAATGAATGTTACTTTAACATTGACGCTCATACCGTTGTTTCTGTATTGACCAGGTCTCAGAAAATAGCGGTCTTTTTTAGTGTGGTTTCTTCTATATGTATTTTGTGTAAAGGGGATGCTTATATGGATAACATTATAGAGCTTAAAAACATAACTATGTCATTTGAAAACGAGAAGGTTCTTGATGCGATTAATTTGGATATTCGTGATAAAGAGTTTATTACACTTCTCGGACCTTCGGGTTGCGGTAAAACCACTACACTTCGTATTATTGCCGGTTTTCTTACTCCTGAAGATGGCGATATTATTTTTTCGGGCGAGAAAATCAACTCGGTTCCTGCATACAAAAGACAGGTTAATACTATTTTCCAAAGATATGCTCTTTTCCCCCATCTTAACGTTTTTGAAAACGTTGCTTTTGGTTTAAGAATTAAAAAGCTACCTGAAAACGAGATTAAAGAAAAGGTAGAAGAAATGCTGAAACTGGTTAATTTAAGCGGAATGGAGAAGAGAAAAATCCATAATCTTTCAGGCGGTCAGCAGCAGCGTGTTGCCATAGCCCGTGCTATTGCCAATAATCCCCGTGTTTTGCTTTTGGATGAGCCTCTTGCGGCTCTTGACCTGAAACTCAGAAAAGATATGCAAAACGAACTTAAAAAAATTCAGCAACAGCTTGGTATTACCTTTGTGTTTGTTACTCATGATCAGGAAGAAGCCCTTTCTATGTCTGATCGTGTTGTTGTTATGGATAACGGCAAAATTCAGCAAATAGGTACACCCAAAGATATTTATAATGAACCCAATAATGCTTTTGTAGCAGATTTTATCGGTGAATCGAATATTCTTGACGGTGTTATGAAAAAGGACTATTTAGCAGAATTTTCGGGACAGACCTTCCCCTGTCTTGATGCAGGTTTTTCCGAAAATGAAAAGGTTGACGTTGTGGTACGGCCTGAAGACGTTGATATTGTTCCTATTGATAAAGGTATGCTGACAGGCACCGTTACATCTGTAACCTTCCTTGGTGTGCATTACGAAATTATTGTTGATATCGGCGGTTTTAAATGGATGATTCAAACAACCGATGAACACAAGGTTGACGAGCGTGTAGGACTGTATATTGAGCCTGATGCTATTCATATTATGAAAAAATCCGAATATTCAGGCAAATACGGTGACTATAGTTCCTACAGCGACGAAATTGACCATCTTTCTGATTTAGAGGAGGATGAAGAGTGAAAAAATCATCTTTAGGACAGCTTTTTTTACGTACTCCTTATGTAGTTTGGTCTGCTCTTTTCATAATTGTTCCTCTTTTTATAATGGGATATTATGCACTCACCGATGCAAACGGTGTATTTTCCTTTTCAAATTTTGCTAATCTTGGCAGATATAAAAACGCTTTTTTCATTTCACTTCTCTATGCTTTTATTTCTACCGTTATAACCCTTATTATTGCATATCCCCTTGCATATTTTATGACAAAGTGCAAACCGTCCACACAGCGTTTTATGATGATACTTACAATGCTTCCTATGTGGACTAACTTCCTTATCCGTACCTATTCCTGGATAACTATTTTATCTAATACAGGCATTATAAACACATTTTTACAAAAATTCGGTATAGGGCCTCTACATCTTATAAATAGACCCGGCACCGTTATTTTGGGTATGGTTTACGACTTTTTGCCATATATGATTTTGCCTATTTTTAACGTTATTTCTAAAATAGACAGTTCCCTTACTCAAGCGGCTGAGGATTTAGGTTCAAATCGTCTGAACGTAATAAGAAAGGTTATTTTCCCCTTAAGTCTTCCCGGAGTTGTTTCGGGAATTACTATGGTGTTTGTGCCCAGTGTAAGCACCTTCTATATTTCACAAAAACTGGGTGGCAACAAAACTATGCTTATTGGTGACGTAATAGAATATCTGTTTAATCTCGGACCCGATTATTATAACGTTGCTTCTTCCATTTCTCTTGTTCTTATGATGATTATTCTCGTTTCATTGTTTATTATGAACAGAGTTTCCAACGATGAGGACGGAGGTGTGCTTATATGAAGATGTTTTCAAAGATATATATGGCACTTATTATACTCTTTTTGTATGCACCCATTGCCGTAATGATTGCATTTTCTTTTAACAGCGGTTCAAGTGTATGGGTATTTGAAGGTTTCTCGCTTGGCTGGTATGCTGAACTTATATTTAACAGCGAAATGCTTGATGCCCTTAAACATACCTTATTGATTGCTGTGCTTTCAGCCTCTATCTCCACTGTTCTCGGTACTGCCGCCTCTGTGGGTATTACCACTTTAAAGAGCAAATTGGCAAAATCTGCTATTATGTCTGTTACTAATATCCCTATGATGAATGCAGATATAGTAACGGGTGTTTCCCTTATGCTTTTATTTATCTTCTGCGGCAAACTTTTCGGACTTACTGAGTCTTTGGGATTTTTTACGGTTTTAATTGCCCATATCACCTTTAATTTGCCCTACGTTATCCTTTCTGTACTACCTAAACTGCGTCAAACCGATCCTGCTCTTGAACAGGCGGCTATGGACCTGGGTTGTACTCCCTTAAAGGCATTTTTTAAGGTGGTTTTACCCTCGATTTCAAGTGGCATTTTTACTGGTTTTATAATGGCATTTACACTATCCCTTGACGATTTTGTTATCAGTTATTTTACCTGTGGACATTATCAAACCTTACCTATAGTCATTTACAATATGACTAAACGTACCGTCACACCCGATACCTATGCCCTTTCCACAATTATATTTATAACAGTGTTTGCTTTAATGATTCTTTATAACATTACACTTACACGCTCTGAAAAGAAACGAGGCGTAATCTGATGAAAAAAATTGTAAAGTTACTCTTTTTAATCGTTGTTTGTATTTCGCTGTTTGCTCTTTCGGGCTGTGGATATGAATATTTTGATTTAAATCTTGATGCAGATTATACCAATAATCTTGCCGGTACTGTCTTAAACGTTTATAACTGGGGAGAATATATTTCCGACGGCTCGGACGGAAGCATTGATGTTAATAAAGAATTTGAAAGAATTACAGGAATTAAGGTTAATTATTCTACCTTTGAAAGTAATGAAACTATGTACTCACAGCTTCGTACTGCAGGTGTTTCTTACGATATAATTATTCCTTCTGACTATATGATTGACCGTATGCTTAATGAAGATATGCTGCTTCCTGTTGATTTTTCAAAAATCACCAATTACGGTAATATAGATGATAAATACAAAGGGCTTTATTTTGACCCTGACAATAAATATACTGTACCCTATAACGTTGGTATGGTTGGAGTAATATATAATACCTCTATGGTTAAGGATATTGATAAAAGTTGGGGTGTTTTTTGGGATAAACAATACAAAAACCAAACCCTGATGTTCAGTAATCCGAGAGATGCTTTTATGACAGCTCAATTCTATGGAGGAATGAGTGTAAACAGTAATAATAAAGCCGATTGGGATAAAGCCGTTGAACTTTTAAAAGATCAAAAGCAATATTTGCAGTCCTACGTTATGGACGAAGTTTACGGAAAAATGGAAACCGGCGAAGCCGCCATTGCTCCCTATTATGCAGGGGATTATCTGACTATGTATGACGTTAATGAAGATTTGGATTTTTTCTATCCCAAGGAAGGCACAAATATATTTGTGGATGCCGCCTGCATTCCCTCTTGCTGTCAAAATTATGATGCAGCAATGCTTTACATTAACTTCCTGTTGGAACCCGAAATTGCTCTTGCTAATGCCGAATATATAGGCTATGCTTCACCAAATAAAACGGTATTTAATAACCCTGATTACTGCTATTTTGGTAATGAAATTCTTTATCCTCCTAAGGATAAAATGCCTAAAACCGAATATTATCACGATTTAAACAGTGACATTCGTTTTTATTACGAAAACCTGTGGATTGACGTTAAATTGCATTAAAAAAAGCCTCGAAAGAGGCTTTTTTTATATAGCTTAATTATCGGCTGTAATTTCACAACCGCCTATGGGACGAATAGTGAGAATAGAGCAGCTCCCCTGCCCGAAAACAGCATCAATGGTTTTACTGAATTCGTGAACTCTGTTGGTGGGAATGTAGCACTGAATAGTTCCTGCAAAGCCGCCTCCGTGTACTCTGGAGGCACCGTCACCCTTTAAAAAGCGTTCGGTAATTGCAAGTGCAAGACCGAGTCCCTGAGCCTTGACGTTAGAGGTAGAATATACATTCTGAAGATACTTATAGGAAGAATCTCCCGATTCATTAACAAGGTCAAGAAAGTGCTCAAAATTATCCTGCTTTAAGGCTTTCTTTTGTTCTTCGGCTCGGTTGTCTTCGCCAAAGAAATGAATGGATCGCAGTACGGCTCTGTCACTGAATTTTTTTCTTAAGTCGGCAATAGATGAATAAAACTCGTTTACGTCAACATCTCTTAAAAACTCTTTATTAAAGTAACGGCTGATTTCTTTACATTCAAGGGTAATATCTGCATAATCGTTTGTAAGGTTGGCGTGGTCGCCGTGGGTATCAATTACACAGAGTGTATAACCGTGAGATGCAATATCAAAATCAATTTTTTCTACTATGGGAGTATCGGGGTTTTTAAAATCTATTGCAGTAAATCCTCCCTGAGAACTTGCCATCTGGTCAAGAAGACCGCAAGGCTTACCGAAAAATTCACGTTCAGCACGTTGAGAAAACTTAGCAATATCAACACTATTTACAACCGAACGGTTAAATAAACCGCTTAAGATATTGCAAATAAGTACTTCGTATGCGGCAGATGAAGAAAGTCCTGAACCGCCTAAAACATCAGAGGTTGTAAAGGCATCAAAGCCGCCGATTTTATAACCTTCATTTTTAAAGGCACAAGCACAACCTCTTATCAAAGCACTTGTTTTACCATATTCGCTTTCCTTAGGGTCAAGGTCGTTTAGGTCAACCGGGTCAACCTTATAACCCTTTGACTTAATACGTATAATATTGTCGTTGTTTTCGCTTACTATAGCAATTACATCAAGATTTATGCTACCTGCCAAAACTCTGCCGTGCTGATGGTCAGTGTGATTACCGCCCACTTCTGTTCTGCCGGGAGCTGAAAAAATACGGATATTATCCCTTTCTCCGAAATAACCTAAAAAGCTATCACAAGCGTCTATATAACGATTTCGGGCATTTTTAACATTGTTTTTGTAAAGTAAAGTGAAGATTTTATCGTACTTTCCCTGTGAAATTGCCAGTTTAACGTCTGCGATTTTCATATTTTAAACCTTTTGGTTAAGAAATGAGAGCTAATGTATCACGTGCGATTGCAAGTTCCTCGTTAGTGGGAATTACAAATATGTCAACCTTACTGTCGTCGGTTGAAATTTTAATTTCCTGACCGCGAATATGGTTCTTTTCATCATCAATTTTAACGCCTAAATATCCAAGGTTTTCACAAACATACTGACGAAGGTCAGGGTCGTTTTCACCGATACCTGCTGTGAAAGCAATAGCATCAACACCGTTCATAGCAGCAACATAGGAACCAACAAATTTAAGAATCTGATATCTTTGCATATCAACGGCAAGTTTTGCCCTTTCGTTTCCTTCATCTGCAGCCAGACAAACGTCACGGTTATCGTTGGATACACCCGAAACGCCCAGCATACCTGATTTTTTATTACAGATATCATTAATCTGAGCAGCGGTAAGATTTTCTTTTTCAGCAATAAAGGTTAAAGCGGAAGGGTCAAGTGTACCTGTACGGGTTCCCATCATAAATCCGTCAAGGGGAGTGAAGCCCATAGAGGTATCACAGCATACACCGTCCTTAACGGCAGTGATAGATGCACCGTTACCAATGTGGCAAACAATTATTTTAAGGTCCTTCTTATCCTTGCCTTCAAGAATTGCAACTCTGTCACTTACAAAGTGATGGGAAGTGCCGTGAGCACCGTATTTTCTAACACCGTATTTCTCGTAATACTCATAAGGAAGTGCAAACATATAAACCTTAGGTTCCATTGTCTGATGGAAAGAGGTATCAAAAACAGCAGCCTGAGGAATTTTTTCACCAAAGGTTTTAATACAAGCCTTAATAGCAAGAACGTGAGCAGGATTATGTAGGGGAGCAAGTGCACCCAGCTCATCAATCTGGTCGAGAACGGTAGGATTAATAAGACAGGATTTAGAGAAAATGCTGCCGCCCTGTACTATTCTGTGACCGATAGCAGAAATTTCATCAAAAGAATCAATAACCTTTGCTTCGCTCTTGGTCATAGCGTAAACTACTGCTTCAAATGCTTCGGTATGGGTAGGCATATCGGTTTCAGCCTGATAAACTCTGCCGTCAGCAGCCTTATGAGTGATGGCTCCTGTAACACCTATACGCTCACACAAACCCTTTGCAAGAACACTCTCGGTTTCCATATCAATTAACTGATATTTAAGAGAGGAACTACCTGCATTAACTACGAAAATTTTCATTTTAAAAAACTCCTATCCGCTAAATGCGTTTTTTGAGTTGATTAACGGGAAAAAATGTGATAAAATAATCCGTAAATCAACAATAAAATTTAACTATTATATAATAATAGATTTTATTCTCTTTTTCAAGTGATTTTTTAAAAAAGGCGGTTTTATATTATGATTAGTTCTGTTATAGCCGAATTTAATCCTTTTCATAACGGTCACGCCTATCTTTTGCAAAAAGCAAAAGAGGAAAGTGAAGCTTTAATATGTGTAATGAGCGGCAATTTTGTCCAACGTGGTGACACAGCAATATATGATAAAAGAAAACGTACAGAATTTGCCTTAAAAAACGGTGCTGATTTGGTTATAGGTCTGCCTGTGGGCTGGTCTATGTCTACTGCCGAGAATTTTGCATTGGGCGGCATTTCCCTGCTTAAAAACACAAAAATTGTTGACAGAGTTGTTTTCGGCAGTGAATGCGGTGATATCGACTTACTGATTAAAACAGCCGAAATTATTTCACAAGACGGATTTGACCGTAAGGTCAAAGAGATTATGAAAGAAGGCGTTTCCTACGCCGCAGCCCGTCAACGTGCTGTCGAGGCCTATTCCGACCAATTAAGTAATATCCTGTCAAAACCTAACAACACCCTTGCTGTTGAGTATATTTTAGCGGCAAAAAAACTTGGTTTCTCCCCTGCTTATTTCTCTGTGAACAGAGTAGGTGTTGAACATAATTCATACGAAGGCAATAATGAATTTATGAGTGGAACCGCACTCAGAGAACTTATTAAATCAGGTGATTTTAAACAAATCGAAAAATATGTTCCGACCAATATATTTAATGATTTGGTTTCGGGAAATTTTTCGGATACCGAGAGACTGAGTAATGCCCTGCTGTTTAAAATCAGAAGTATGTCCAAAGAACAATTATCTAAAATACCCGACGTCAGCGAAGGTCTTGAAAACAGGATATTTGATTTGGCAAAATCCGCCGAAAATCTTTCCTCTCTTGCCGAAAGCATAAAATCAAAGCGTTATACTTTAGCAAGGGTAAGAAGAATTTTAATGTGTGCAGCTTTTGGCATTACCAATGAATTTTTAAAGAAAGAGCCTCCCTACATTCATATTTTAGGCTGTACCGCTAAAGGTGAAGAACTTATAAAAGAAATTGCTGAAAAATCAAAATTGCCTTTAATAATAAGTGCGAAAGATGCTTTAAATCTTGAGGGGTTTGCTAAAAAAACCTTTGAACTTGAGGAATATACCTCCAACCTTTATTCTATGTCTTTTAGTCCCATGCTCCCCTCATACTCCGAATATTCACAAAAGCTGATTAAAATATAATTTATTTTTCAAAACACTTGAAAGATAACAACGGTTTTGATATAATAAATAAGTTGAAATTCAATGAAAATAGGTGAAAAAATGGCTAAAAAGGGGTTTGACAATGCCGAATATATAAGACTGCAGTCACAGAACATTCGCAACCGTATTGAAATGTTCGGTGATAAGTTATATATGGAATTCGGTGGTAAGCTATTTGACGACTTTCACGCTTCCCGTGTTTTACCGGGATTTGAGCCTGATTCTAAGGTCAAAATGCTGCTTAATTTAAAAGATGATGCTGAAATCGTTATTTCCATAAATGCCGACGCTATAGAAAAAAATAAACGTCGTGGCGACCTTGGTATTACTTACGACCTTGATACATTGCGTCTTATTGATGCTTTTCGTGATATAGGTCTTTTTGTCGGTAGTGTTGTTATAACCTTTTTTACAGGACAACCCTTGGCTCTGGCTTTTGAAAAACGTCTTAAAAATTTAGGAATCAAGGTGTATAGACACTATCCGATTCCTGAGTATCCCTCCAATATACCGCTTATTGTCAGCGATGACGGTTTTGGGAAAAACGACTATATTGAAACAGAGCGTAAGCTGGTGGTTGTTACGGGACCGGGTCCCTGCAGCGGTAAGATGGCAACCTGCCTTTCTCAGCTTTATCACGAGTATAAACGAGGAATTAAAGCGGGTTATGCAAAATTTGAAACCTTCCCCATTTGGAACATTCCTTTAAAGCATCCTGTTAACGTTGCTTACGAATCGGCTACTGCTGACCTGAATGACGTTAATATGATTGACCCATTCCATCTTGAAGCCTATGGCGAAACTGCCATTAATTATAACCGTGATATCGAGATTTTCCCCGTACTTAATGCAATGATGGAAAAAATTATGGGAACCTCTGTTTATAAGAGTCCTACCGATATGGGTGTTAATATGGCTGGCTGTGCAATAAGCGATGATATCGTTTGCAGAAATGCAGCTAATCAGGAAATAATCAGAAGATACTACAATGTTTTATGTGCCGAAAGACAAGGTATGGGCGAACATAGCGAGGTAACTAAAATCGAACTGTTGATGAATCAGCTTGGTATATCGGTTAATAATCGTCCTGTTGTAAAGGCCGCAAATAATAAAGCGGAAATTACAGGTTTACCCGCAACTGCCATAGAACTTGAAGACGGACGTATTATTACAGGAAAAACGTCTTCCCTGCTTGGTGCATCTTCTTCAATGTTGCTTAATGTTTTAAAGGAGCTTGCAGGCATTCCTGACGAGGTTAAACTTCTTTCTCCCACCATAATTGAGCCTATTCAGGTAATGAAAACTACTGCTCTGGGCAATCATAATCCAAGACTTCATACCGATGAAGTACTTGTAGCACTTTCTATTTGTGCCGCAACCGATGAAAACGCAAAACTTGCTATGAATCAGGTTAAAAATCTTCGTGGCTTAGAGGCACATTCCACAGTTATTCTTTCTCGTGTTGACGAACAAATATTTAGAAAACTCGGTATAAATTTAACCTGTGAGCCGAAATATCAGACTAAAAAACTTTATCATGCGTAATCAAAAAACAGCACACAAGTTAGTGTGCTGTTTTTTGTTAGTCGAATTGTGAATTATAAAGTCTGCTGTAAAAACCGCCTTTTTTAAGTAATTCATTGTGATTTCCAAGCTCTGTTATCCTTCCGTCCTGTAAAACGATTATCAGGTCGGCATTTTTTATTGTGGATAATCTGTGAGCTATGACAAAACAGGTTCTTGACTCCATTAATTTACTCAGAGCTTCCTGTATTTGAATTTCGGTTCGTGAGTCAACATTGGACGTTGCTTCGTCCAGTATAAGCATAGGCGCATTTGAGAGCATAGCTCTTGCAATGGTAATTAGCTGTTTTTGACCTTTTGAAATATTCACACCGTCGTCATTTAAAACGGTTTGGTATCCGTTTGGTAAATGTTCGATATAGTTATGAATTTTAGCAGCCTTTGCAACTTCTATAACCTCCTCCATTGTTGCCCCTTCTTTGCCGTAGGCTATGTTTTCGGCTACGGTTGAGCTAAATATCCAGGTATCCTGTAAAACCATTGTATATGCTTTTCTAAGGTCTTCACGTTTAATATTTTCTATCTTTAATCGGTCAAGGGAAATTGTACCCGAATTTACGTCATAAAAACGCATCAAAAGATTTATAATTGTGGTTTTTCCTGCACCCGTAGGCCCCACAATAGCTATTGTCTTGCCCTTTTCGGCATTAATTGTCAGGTCCTTAAGAATGATTTTATCGGGGTCATAACCAAAAAATACCTTATCAAACTTTACATTACCCGAAACATTCTTTAAATCTTTTGCATCTTCGGTATCCACCTTTTCGGGTTCTTCATCAATAATTTTAAATATTCTTTCTGCTGCCGAAAAAGCAGACTGAAATTCGTGTAGGATATTTGCAAACTCGTTAATAGGCCCTGCAAATTTTCGGGAGTACTGAACAAACTGTGCCACACCGCCAAGGGTAATGAAAAAGAGACTTCCGCTTTTTATTACGCCTGACTGAGAGTACATAAACAGTATACCGCCAAGTATCATAACAAGAGAAATTGAAAGATTATTTATAAAATTTATCGACGGACCCATAGCAGAGGCATAATATTCTGCATTAAAGTATGCATTTGTAGCGTCGCTGTTGCGTTTCTCAAATCTGTTTTCAATTTCGTTTTCCTTATGATAAGCCTGAATTGTACGGCAACCGGACAGCATTTCTTCGGCATATCCGTTAAGTTCACCCAGTTTTTTAGAACGAAGACTGAACATAGGTCTTACCTTCTTAGAACGGTAACGGGTAAAGAGAATTGATATGGGCACGGTAATAACAAATATAATAATCATAGGCTTTGAAATTTTCCACATAAAAATGAGAGAGCCTACTACAGTATAAATACTTGTCATAACCTGAACCAAATCGTGAGAAAGAGATGCATTAACCGTATCAATATCATATGAAATTCTGCTTATAATATCGCCTGTAGCAGTTGTGTCAAAAAAGCCTACAGGCAATGTGGTAAGTTTTTCGAATAATTGTTTTCTCATTCTGTAAACTACCTTTTGGCTTATGTTAATCATAATTACCGCCAAAACATAAGAAAGAATTGATGATAATGCATAGCAAATTATCATTTTAACAACGTTTTCTCTGACTACATTAAAATCAATACCGCTTTTATTGGCTATTGCATCAATGGCTTCACCCGAATATTTAGGGCCTAAAAGAGCAAGTTGATTAGAAAGCAAGGTCATAACCACAGCCAGTATAAATAATGGCCAGGATTTAAAAATGTACAACAGCAGTCGCCATAGGGTTGCTATTTTGAATTTTTCCTTAGGTTTATTCAACTATAGCACCTCCCATTTGCGAATCGTTAATTTCCTTATATTCATTACAGCTATTAAGCAATTCCTCGTGAGTGCCTTTGCCTATAATTTTACCATCCTCAAGGACAATAATCTGAGAACAGTTTTTAACAGTGCTTACCCTTTGAGCAATATTAATAAGTATTGTATCCTTAAAATTATCACTCAGGGCTTTTCTGAGCTGAGACTCAGTCTTGTAGTCCAGTGCAGATGAACTGTCATCCAGTATAAGAAATCTCGGTTTGGCGGCAATGGCACGGGCTATGAGTATCCTTTGTTTTTGTCCGCCAGAAATATTGGTTGCCTTTTGAGATAAAATATGCTGATATCCATCTTCAAAATCCCTTATAAAATCATCTGCCTGAGCAATTTTTGCAGCAGTTTTAATCTCATTATCGGTTAGGTTTCTGCCGAATTTTATGTTTTCATATACAGTGTCATTATAAAGAAAATCATTTTGCATTACAGTTCCGAAACAGGAATAAAGCTTATTTCGGTTAATTGTTCTTATATCCTTACCGTCAATATATACAGCACCGCTGCCCACGTCGTAAAATCTAAGAAGTAATTTAATAATGGTTGATTTACCGCTGCCTGTAGCACCTATTATGCCAAGAGACTGTCCGTCTTCAATTTTGAAGGATATATCGGTTAAATCCTTTTTTACGCCTATGTACGAAAAGTTTACATCCTTAAATTCTATTACGCTTGAGTTATAATTAGGCGGAAATTCATCTTCGCTTCTTTCTATAAGCGTATCTTGGCAGTTTAGCACCTCGCTAACTCGGTTTGCCGAGGCAGAACACTTACTTGCCATAGTAAACATTCTGGACATAACCATCATAGACATAGAAATCTGTGTAAAATATTGCATAAAAGCAATAACTGTTTCAGGGGTAGACTGATTATTTAAAACTCTGTTTGCACTAAGAGCAACAACGGCAACAATTCCCATATTCATAAACAGATTCATTATTGGATGGACACTGCCCATTATAATTCCTGCTCGTTTTTCGTTTTTAACAAGAATTCGATTAACCTTATCATATCTTTTGTGTTCATATTTATCTTTAGAAAGTGCTTTAATAACCCTTATTCCCTGCACATCCTCTCTGACCACTCTTATCATAGCGTCAACCGAGGTTTGTACCTTTCTGTAAAGCGGAATTCCTAAGGATGAAACAAAGTAAACACATATAAAAAGCAGCGGCATAGTAGCCACCATAACCAAAGATAAATATCTATCCATTATCATAGTTATAATAATACCGCCTATAAGCATTATGGGTGCTCTTACTCCCATTCTTTGCATCATACATACAAAATGATATATATTATATGTGTCGGTAGTAATGCGTGACTCAAGAGAGGCTATTGTGAAATAATCGGTTTGAGCAGCAGACAGCCTTAAGGTTTTTGCAAATAAATCATGTCGGAGTGTTTTTATAAAATTGTTTGAAACACGGGCAGCCATTCTGTTAGCGAAAATATTGAGCACACAGGCACTTGCTGCACAAAGTATCATCATTAATCCCCAAAAAATAATTTCTTTAACCTGTGACCTATAGATAACATTTTCTAAAATATGGGTTAATATATAGGGAATAAAAAGCTCTACAACCGTTCCTGCTATTTTAATGCTAAGACCAAACAGCATTCTTAAATAGTAGGGTTTTATGTATTTTACTACTGTTTTCATAATAATCTTCTTTCTTATTACTTATATAAAACATTTCTATATAGCCTGAGTTATTATAGCATAATTTAGGTAATAAATCAATGCGAAGAAAAGTAAGAAAACCGCCCTCTTACGAGAACGGGATTTTTGGTGCGGATAACAGGAATCGAACCTGCATGAAGTTGCCCTCACTAGAACCTGAATCTAGCGCGTCTGCCAGTTCCGCCATATCCGCATATTTACATTGTTTGTAATTATAATATTAAATTGAAATTTTGTCAAGGGAATTTATATAATAAAAAAATATCTGAGGCACACTGCAAAAGTGTGCCCCGTTTAAGCCTTATTTTTTAGCTTTAATTAATCTTAATATACCCCTTAGTTTTCTGTAGGCAGAGGCAGTCCAGTGCTTAAAAGCAAAACGAATAATTGCTCCCTTAAAGAATTTTTCGGGCAGGTCATAGAAAAATTCAAACTCGAAAACAATGGAAGACAGTTTAGCAGGTGTTTTAATATCGTAACGGATTTGTGGGTCATCACCAAGAAAAGCCACCATATTCTTCATAAATACACCGTTGGTGCGTTTTTTATTGATTTTGCTTTCTACTATATTTCCGTTTTCGTCCTTTATCTGAACAGAAAAATTCTTAATGGTCATAGTACCGCTGACCAGCGGGTCAATTCTAATAGCCTTAACTTTATCAAAGCCCTTAAAATCACTTACTCTGGCGTGCCATTTGCCCTTTTCTCCCGTAAATTCGGGCGAAATGGTGGGATGTGACATAAAGCCTGAACCGTCGTCAAGAAGCAGAGTGAATTCATTGGTATTAAGCCTTGATGAATAAAGGTCGCTACTGCTTTTTGCAATTATGCTGAAGGCATCTTTTTTGGGAACAAGAATGGAATCATCCATAAATTTCTTTTGAATATACTTTCTGTTGTTATCCCATTCCTTTTTATTGTGAAGGGTTGCAGAGTTTTCGGCATTAATCCAAATACGGTAAATACCTGTTATGGTGGGATTGTCGGCTACACCGCAAACAAGGGCGGTACGCATAAGAAAATCCCAGTCCTCAGTGGTGGTAAGAGTTTCGTCGAAATGTATCCCTAAAAGTTTATATGCCACTACGGGAAAAGCAAGGCTGAATGTAGGACAGTAATTTTGGCTTAACTGACGTATAAGCTCAAAATCGGTACAGTAAATTGTTCTGAATCCCGATACCGAAAGAAGCACCGTTTCGTCAAATTTATTCTTAACGTTCATCCAGTCCTGTGCAACACAGTAGGTATGAAGAATTTTGCCTTTGTTATCTTTTTCAATACTGTGGAAGGCTTCAACCCAGTCTTCAAAAACAAGGTCGTCATCATCTAAAATTGAAACGTATCTGCCCTTTGCTTCTTCAAAACCACGACAAAGAGGTATGGTTCTGTTTCCTCCGCTGACCTCAACGAGTCTTACCTTGCCCTCCATAAAATCGGGAAGATTTTTAATTATGGAAAGTACCGACTCTCTGCCTGTTTCGTCAAGGTTATGCCCCATAACAAGCACTTCAAAGTCCATATCGCTTTGACCGCACATACACAGCAGTACTTCGCTCAGTGCTTCGGGACGCTGTCCTTGGGTACGCATAATTACCGAAAGAAAAGGTGCGTTTTCTGTAAATGAATAATCGCCCTTTATATAGCGTTCAACATTTTCTTTACCGTATTTTGAGTATAATTCCTCAAGAAAATCACTAACCGCCGAATGTTCGGTGGGATTATAATTTTTATCCATAAATTTCACCACATTAATATCTGTTTTTGGAATATCCAAAACCGCTGAAGGTTGTTATTTTATGCTCTTTATCAAGGGGAGTCGGAAGAAGTCCGTTTTCCTTTCTTCTTCTATATTCGGCAAGTGCCTTTTTCTGATGAACGGTGCCGTTTTCGTAAATGGCAATAAGTTTTTTAAGAAGCGAGGGATTAGACCATTTGTGACACATAAATAAAAAGGCTTCGGCAGAATAATAAAGTTCGGCGTTTGTTGGTACAACGTGACCGTCATTATCAACGTGTTTAGAATGATAAACAAAAGCTCTGGACTGATAAACAACCTTTCTGCCCGAAAGCCTTACCCTCCAGGTAAAGTCAACGTCGTCACAGTAAAGGAAGAAATTATCCTCGTCAAGACCGCCGAGTTCTCGGTAAACACAGGTGGGAATAATTACACAAGCCATAGCACCCCAAGGCTCAACACCGGTAAGAGCATCAAATTCCTTAGGATGTTCAAGAGGGCTTTGTTTTGCTTCGACAAGTCCTACGTTTTCCATTCTTTCAAAGGGTTTTAGCATTTCTATAAAGTAATCGGCACAAACTATAACGTCAGGATTATATGCCATAAAATAATCGGTGTTACAGTCCTTAAACATAATGTTTTGACCTTTGGAGGTTCCCGAATTAAAACCGAAAAAGGTGTAGGTAACCTTTAAATAATCCTTAAACTTCTCGTTAAAGGCGTTAATTTGCTCCTCGCTTAAAATAGGTTCACTTGAGGCATCGCCGTAATATACGTCGATAAAATCAATGGCTCCGCCCTTTTCCTTTGAAACCTGAACCGCTTTATATAAACTTGAAAGTGATTTTTCAAGACCGCTTATCTCGTTATGATATAAAATTGTCTGGGCTCTTAATGTTTTGTGGTTCAAAATAACTTCCCCCAATACTAAAATACAATAATATTATATATAATTTTAACTGTGATGTCAATAATATGAAAAACAGGAAAAAATACACACATTATTAACAAATGGGTGTTAAAATATATAAAAAAAGAAAGGAAACTACTATGCTTCGGTTAATAAACATTAAAAAAGAGTATAACACAGGCGGTATGAGTGTTGAAGCCCTTAAAGGTGTTGATTTAAGTTTTCGAAAAAGTGAATTTGTTTCAATATTAGGCCCTTCGGGTTGCGGAAAGACCACCACCCTTAATATTATCGGCGGACTGGATAACTATTCTGACGGCGACATAATTATTAATAACAGGTCAACAAAGCATTTTACCGACAGAGACTGGGATTCCTATCGTAACCATTCAATAGGCTTTGTTTTCCAGAGTTATAATCTAATTCCTCATCAAACTGTGCTTCAAAACGTAGAACTTGCTCTCACCCTTTCGGGTGTTTCAAAAACAGAGCGAAGAAGCAGAGCAAAAAAAGCTCTTGATTTGGTAGGGCTTTCCGACCAACTGAGTAAAAAGCCCAGCGAAATGTCGGGCGGACAGATGCAAAGGGTTGCCATTGCCCGTGCCATAGTTAACGACCCCGATATAATTTTAGCCGACGAGCCTACGGGAGCTCTTGACAGCGAAACAAGTACTCAGGTTATGGATATTTTAAAGGAAATATCAAAGGACAGACTGGTAATTATGGTTACCCATAATCCCGAACTTGCCCAGCGGTACTCTACAAGAATAATAAGAATGCTTGACGGACTAATTATTTCCGACAGCAATCCTCCCTGTGAGGAAGAAATCAGTAATGAAACGGTGCTTAAAAGTGACAAAAAGGTTAAAAAGCCATCTATGTCTCTTTTTACTTCCTTTGGTTTATCCCTTAAAAATTTAATCACCAAAAAAGGCAGAACTGCACTCACATCCTTTGCCGGTAGTATCGGAATAATAGGTATAGCGTTAATTTTCGCTGTCTCACACGGTATGACCGCTTTTATAAACAGCGTACAGGAAGATACCCTTTCCTCCTACCCCTTAATGCTTGAATCCAGTCACAACGATTTAGGCTCAATTATGGAAAACTTTATGAATCAGGCTGAAAGCCATTCTACTCATAACGAGGATGCAGTTTACCAAAAGGATGCTCTTTACGATTTGGTTAATACCTTAAATTCGGTTGAAAACCGAGAAAACGATTTAAAATCATTTAAAGAATTTCTTATAAAAGAAAAGGATAATAACCCTGCTTTTAAGGAAGCGATGAATGGTGTAAAATACACCTATAACTACGATTTGCTCATATATACAAAAAATATTGACGGTCAGATTATAGTTTCGGATACCGAGGAACTAATGAGTGAAATGCTTATGAAGTTTATGAGCAGTTTTTACGATGTCGGTACCGACAGTAACACTTCTTCACTGACTATGTTCTCGCCTGTGGGAACAACCACAGGAATGTGGCAGGAAATGTTAAGTGGTGATAATGGCGAACCCATAAACAAAATTTTAAAGGAGCAATACGATTTGGTTTATGGCTCTTGGCCTAATTCATATAACGAAATTCTGCTTATTTTAGACGAAAATAACGAGCTTGACGATATTACTCTTTATGCTTTAGGTCTTAAATCCAAGGAAGATATTGATGCAATTATCAGTGCTGCCGAAGATAAAAAAACCATAGAGTTTAAGGCTCAGCGTTGGTCGTATGAGGATATATGTAAACGTGAATTTAAAACCGTACTAAACAGTCAGTGCTATATTATTGATGAAAAAACAGGGCTTTATACCGATTTAAGAGATACAAATGCAGGTATTAAATATCTTTACGATAATGCAATACCTCTGAAGGTTACGGGCATTATAAAGCCTAACGATAATGCTGTTTCGGCTATGCTTTCGGGCTCGTCTATAGGTTACACCCATCTGCTAACCGAATATATAAGCGAAAAGGCCAAAAATACTCCTGCTTTAACCGAACAGTTAAACAATGAAGAAAGGGATATTTTTACGGGACTTCCCTTTAAGGAAAGTACGGGAAATTTAAGTGACAGCGAAAAGGAAACCATATTCAGAAATCACGTTGACTCATTAAGTAAAAGCCAAAAGGCTGAAATTTACGTTAAGATTAAGAGCATACCTGATGATGAAACCTTAAACGATTCGGTCGAAAAGGCTATGAAAGGCATTACTCGTGAAAAAATAGAAACCACACTTATTAATTCCCTTAAAAAAGAAATGGGTATGAAAGAAAGCGAGGTTAAAAGGTATATTAAGGATATGTCCGATGAGGATTTAACCGAACTTTACAGAGAAATGGTTACCGAAGGGGTAAAAACTCAGTATGCACAAACCACTAAAAGAAATTTAAGCTTTTTGGGACAAAATCAGCTTGTTAATGCACTAAGCGGTGATATTAAGGAATATACAACAAAAGAGTGTGCAAAGTACTATGACCTTGTTTTAGAATTTTCCGATTCAACCTTTAAGGATAATCTTGCAAAACTGGGCTATATTGACCTTGACTCCCCTTCCACCATTAATATTTATGCTTCATCCTTTGAAAACAAGGATATTATTGAAGATGTAATAGCAAAGTATAACGATTCGGTTGAGGAACTTTATAAAATCACCTATACCGATTACGTTGGAATAATGATGTCCTCTGTTACAACAATTATAAATGCAATAACCTACGTTTTGGTGGCTTTTGTTGCAGTTTCCCTTATAGTTTCTTCAATTATGATAGGGGTTATAACGCTGATTTCGGTTCAGGAAAGAACCAAAGAAATAGGCATACTCCGTGCTATAGGTGCTTCCAAAAAGAACGTTTCAAGTATGTTTAATGCCGAAACGGTTATAATTGGCTTTAGTTCGGGACTGCTTGGTGTTATTATTACCTATCTGCTCTGCATTCCCATAAATGCCATACTTCATAATTTAACAGGACTTTCTAATTTAACTGCAAAACTGCCCATAGAGATAGCGGTTACACTGATTATTATAAGTGTACTTCTCACCTTAATTTCGGGAATTATCCCCTCAAGAAGTGCTGCTAAAAAAGACCCCGTTGTAGCACTAAGAACAGAATAAATAAAATTAACAGAGTTTTTTGCAAAAAATAATGCGAAAAACTCTGTTTTTTTGAAAAGATGTCGGTGAATGTCGCAAGTTGAGAGGTTATAATATATATAGAACGAACGTTCGTGACGTTCTAATATATTATGAAAGGATATGAAAATTATAGAAAATTTAAAGATTCACGAACTAACAGAAAAAGAAATGCTCAGCGAGGAATTTCTTTCATACATATTTTCTAAAAGAGACGAGTTTTTAAAAACCCGTCTTATAGAAGATATCAGGGCAAGAGCAAAAATGCTGGGTTGCCTGACAAGAGCTAACAATTTAATAAAAGCAATGGAAAAAATGAGAAAGGAGGAAAAGATAAAGGAAAACCGCTATATTGATTACGGTTTTGACCTTATAAGAAAGGAGGATAATTCTGTTGCAGTCTGTCTTCCTAATTTTGAGGATATTGTGGAAAATGAGCCTTATTTTGAAAATCTCAGGTTCAATACCCTTTTAAATGCCGTAACCGTAAGAGAAAACGGTAAGGACAGACTGTGGACGGACAGCGATGACAGTTTAGCATACGGATATATTTCCCGTGTATACGGTATTTATAATCCTCAAATGTGTGACAATGCCATACTAAATATCGCTCTTACGAGAAAATATAACCCCTTAGAGCTTATGATTATGTGTATCCAGTGGGACGGAAAAGAGCGAATAGGTAACTTTTTAAGTGAAATTTTAAAGTGTGAAAAAAGCGAATATGTCAGCGAAGTCAGCAGACTTATATTTGCAGGAGGTATTAACCGCATATTTGAACCGGGCTGTAAGTTTGACTCGGTGCCCGTACTAATCGGTAAGCAAGGCGAAGGCAAAAGCACTATTGTCAGATGGCTGTCTATTGAGGAGGAGTACTATAGCGAAGTGTTTTCCATTGAGGGCAAAGACGGTCTTGAGGCTATCAGAGGCAAATGGATATGCGAACTGGGTGAGCTTATAGCCGTTACAAAATCCAAAGAGGTTGAAGCGGTTAAATCATATTTGACAAGGCAGAACGACTACTATAGACGCCCTTACGAAAAGAAAGCACAGGACTACAAACGCTCCTGCATATTTATAGGCACCACCAACCGTAAGCAGTTTTTAACAGACAAAACAGGCAACCGACGTTTTTTGCCCGTTACCGTTAACTGCAGCGGTGAGGAAATTTACGATAACGAAAAATATATTAAGCATTACATAATGCAATGCTGGGCAGAGGCATACGTCTATTATCAGTTGGGCACACTCTCCCCCACTCCTAACAGAAATCTTATAAACGAAATAAAGGAACAGCAGGAAAATGCTACCGAAATGGATTACAGAATAGATTTAATACGGGAGTACTTAGATGGTAAAGACAGAGTATGCGTTTTATCAATTTGGGAAAACGCATTAAAGGAAAAATTTAATCACCCCACCAAAAAGGACAGCACCGAAATCGGTCTTATTATGCAACAGATGGAGGGCTGGGAAAGAGCAAAAAGCCCCATTTACATTGAAAATTATGGTACTGCAAGAGGTTGGGTAAGAAGAAAGTAAGACGTTGTAGATATGATTGTAGATATCGTAAACAGGCATAAACAAAGGGTTTTTTCAGTTTTTCTTACATTCTCTACAACAATTCTATAAAAGATTTAAAATTTAAAAAAAAATTATTTTTTAATATAGTAAAAAAATATATATAAACTGTCGTTTAATTGTTTAGGTTGTTTATATGGCGGGATAATACCCTAAAAAAACGGACTCATTTGAGGCACCCTCCATAAGGAAGGTGCCTCAGTTATATTCGCCTTGCGGCGAGTGATATTGCTACGCAGTTATATTATGCTACGCATAGTGATATTGTCCTTCGGACAGTTAAATGGGCGAATATAATATCACTGAAACCG
>JAZNVC010000008.1:0-3607 GCA_045592625.1 Acutalibacteraceae bacterium | reverse complement strand
GCAACCTTCGACAATTAAGTTCTGATTATTCTCAATAGCAGTTTTTATCATTTCACGAACAATCGGCCACAGATATTCGACTAATTCCGTATCGTCCATAGGAGTAAGTTCTGTATTGCCGCTACGAATTAAACCCATTTTCAGATGGTCTATTGAAAGATATGGGTATTTATATTTTTCAAGCAGTTTTTGTGCAAGTGCTGTCTTGCCCGTGTGCGATGCGCCTGTAATTAGAACAATCATTATCTTCATTCCTACAAATTCTTATATGTCGAATTGATTATACCACATAATTATGAAAAATTCCACTATTATGATTTTAATCACCACATAACAGCGCCGCCGTTTAGGAGACCGGCGTGTCTGGGGTTGAACATCAGGTTACAAGATAGCACGATTAAGAACACGAGTGTGAAAAAGCAGACGTTGACGATAATTATTTTTGACAGTTTATCCTTTATGAATGTAGATTATGTAGTGCGATGAACCTCCCTTTATGTAGATTTATGTGTAGAAAAAGACCATACCTTCGAGGGTAGCGGTGTTTGGGTGTGACGAAGTTTTTTAGGGTTTAAGTTATTTTTGTTTTGGCAAGGCAAAAAGCGCAGAAATGCTTTACTGCATTTCGAGCATTTTTAACACCGCCAAAGCGGAAATAACAACCGAAAACAAGTCTAAATCCCGAACATCGTAACCCAATGGGTATGGTCTTATTTTAACATCATCAGGGGCCATAGCGGCACCCATATTGTTTTGGTCGGTTATTTCCATATCCTTTATTTCACCGAAGGTAGCCATTGTTATTTGGGGAGAATTTTCTTTATCCTTACTCGATAAAACAAAGGCTCCCGCTCCCGTTACTGTCCACTGCGAAGTAGGGGTACGCTGATTACCATATTCAAGGGGGAAACGGTATTGTCTTTCGGCAGCACAAAAGTGAGAAGAAGCAACGCTTAATCCGTTATTTACAGCACCTGTTTCTATCATCAAGGAAACTAAAATTAGAGAGAGTGCCATAGTAGAGCAGGCACCGTATATTCCCACAAAGGGCAGATTCATATCCCTTGCCGCAAAGGAGCTTCCAGTACATTGATTTAATAAATCTCCTGCACAAACAACGTCTATTTCGCTTACTTTTAATCCTGATTTATCAATAGCATACACAGCAGCCATTTTTTGAAGTACGCTTTCGGCTTTTTCAAAGGTTTTCTCTCCAAAATAAATATCTTCTCCTACAAAGTCAAAATAATTTCCGTATGGGCCCTGCCCTTCCTTTTTTCCTGTTACTGCTCCGTAGCCTACAAGATATACTCCTTTTTCAAAAAAATAGGTACATTTTCCGATTTTTTTAGACATAAAAATCACCTTTAAAACATAATATAAAACTATGATTAATATTAGCTAAAACGAGAAAACTATTCTAAAGAGGAGTTAATTATATGAAAAGAAATTTATTTTTAATAAAATTCGGCGGATACGTTTTCGTTTCAGCCATTGGCACACTTTTTCATTTTTTATATGATTTAACGGGAAAAAGCATTATATTTGCACCCTTTACCGCCGTTAATGAATCTATTTTCGAGCATATGAAGCTTTTATATTTCCCTCTGCTTTTATGGACTGTTATAGAAAACTTTATTTTTAATGGAGAATATAAAAACTTCTTTTGTGCAAAGGCAAAGGCTTTTACTGTAGGGCTTCTTTTAATACCGTTTTTATTTTACACCTATACAGGTTCTCTTGGAGTTTATGCCGATTGGTTTAATATTTTAATTTTTTTCATAAGTGCTGCCATTGCATTTATAGTTGATACCAAATCCTTAAAATGCAATAAAAATTGTCTGCTTTCTGAGTATTTTTATAAGTTTTATATTCTGTTTTTAGGTATTTTATTTGTTATTTTCACCTTTTTCCCTATAGAAATTCCTCTTTTTCTTGACCGACAAAGCGGGAATTATGGTATATAGTTAAAACCTGACTGTCAGGTTTTTAATGTATTTACATTAAGAAAATATTGTGTTATAGTATAACGTAATGAAGTGAGGCGAAAAATATGAAATCCATAAAAAGTATATATAAAATAGGCTTCGGCCCGTCAAGTTCGCATACTATGGGACCGTCTTTTGCGGCTGACAGGTTTTTAAAAATATATCCTGAGGCTGATTTTATAAAGGTCATATTATACGGTTCTCTTGCAAAGACAGGCAAAGGTCACGGAACTGACAGAGCCGTATCCGAAACCTTAAACAAAATTTCTCATGAAATTGTTTTTGACCATAAAACCAAAACCGACATACATCCAAACACCATTGATTTTATTGCTTATAAAGAAAGCAAAGAGCTTGGAAGAAAACGCTTTTACAGTATCGGTGGCGGTGAAATAAGAAGTGAAGACGAAAAAAGCCATATTGATAAAACCGTTTACGAGGAAAACAGTTTCAGTGATATTGCAAGTATTTGCAAATCAAGAAATATTCGTCTTTCCGATTATGTTTTCGAAAAAGAAGGCAACGAAATCAAAGAATATTTAATGACCGTTTGGAAAACAATGCAAAATGCCATTAACGAGGGTTTAAGTAAAAGTGGTTTTTTGCCCGGTGGACTGGCTGTAGAACGGAAGGCTCAGTTTTTACACAGTCAAAAGCATATTGATGAAAGTCCGCAAACAAGGGAAAACAGACTGGTTTGTTCCTATGCCTTTGCGGTCAGCGAACAAAATGCCGACTGTGGTATTATTGTTACTGCTCCCACCTGCGGTTCCTGCGGTGTAGTTCCTGCAGTGCTTAAATATATGCAGGACAAAAACAATTTCTCCGACGATGATGTTATTCGTGCTCTTGCTGTTGCAGGGCTTATCGGCAACATCGTAAGTACTAATGCATCAATTAGCGGTGCTGAGTGCGGTTGTCAGGCTGAAGTCGGCACTGCCTGCAGTATGGCTTCCGCCGCACTTTGTGAACTTTTTGAAATGGGTATCGACCAAATAGAATATGCCGCCGAGGTTGCTATGGAGCATCATTTAGGACTTACCTGTGACCCAGTAAAAGGACTTGTGCAAATCCCCTGTATAGAGCGAAATGCAGTTGCCGCAATGCGTGCAATTAATGCATTAAGCCTTGCAAATTTCCTATTTGAAAGTCGAAAGGTTTCATTTGACGTGGTTGTTGAAACTATGTATCAAACGGGCAAGGATTTATCACACCTTTACAGAGAAACCTCAGAAGGCGGCCTTGCAAAACTGTATAAAACCTAATTAAATAAAAGGCTTGACCGATTGGTTAAGCCTTTTTCGTTAGAACAACGTCGTTACCCAATAAATAGCCCCATACACCACACTCGCTACCGTGCCGTAAACAATAACAGGTCCTGTGATTGTGAACATCTTTGCTCCAACGCCTAATATGAACCCCTCTGCTGCTGTCAATATAGGACACAGTGATTTGCAAAATCATTTACATTAAAACGACAGTGTGGTATAATAAAATAAAGTGAGGTGGGATTTATGAAAAAGATTCTCTGTATATTTTGTGTTTTGACGATGCTTTTTTGTTTTTGCTCTTGCAAAGATGACAACGCTCATCAAGCAAATGAATATGAAACAATGAAG
>JAZNVC010000007.1:0-27908 GCA_045592625.1 Acutalibacteraceae bacterium | reverse complement strand
GGAAACCCACCTCTCTTTTTTTTTGATAAATATTGGCATATTCATCGGAGAGGGAGCAGGCGGCATGGGAATGTATTAAGAACGTAAAAGAGAGGAGAAGGATCATGCTTCGTAAAGTAGTTTTCTCCCAATTTTCTTTTAACATAAAAATTGATACTTTCAGGTAAAAGTATCATAATAAGTTACATAAAGTAATACAAAACAAGTTTTGTATTTTTGTTTTATATGTTTTATCTTATTTACAAAAAATATGTCGATTTTTGTATAAATTACATAAATGTTATTAAACCTGATATAAGAAAATACTTTATTTTTAACAAAAACATCTTGAAATTTGATATATGGTTTGGTATGATAATAATAAGAAGGATGAGTGGAAAGAAAGGATAGTGGATAATGGATAGATATGAAGAAAAATTTCATAAATCGATAATTTATGATTCATATAATTATTTAGGTTCTTTTTACGGTGAAGACAGTACGCTTTTCAGGGTGTGGGCACCCTCTGCCGATACTGTTTCGGTGGTGGGTGATTTTAACGGATGGAACTCATATGCCGACGTTATGCAAAAAAACGATGACGGCACCTTTGAAATCAGAATTAAAGGAATAAAACTGTTTGATAATTATAAATATGCCATAACAAAGGGTGATAAAACTGTTCTTAAAGCCGACCCTTATGCACGGCATTTTGAAACTTCTCCCGGTACCTGCTCAAAGGTATATTACGATAACTATTGTTTTAAGGATGAAAAATGGCAGAATAAGATAAAAGACAAGAATATATATTGTTCTCCCGTAAATATATATGAAGTACATCTTGGTTCGTGGCGTATCCATGAGGACTCAAATCCCTATACTTATGAGCAATCCGCCCTTGCTCTTGCAGAGTACGTAAAGGAGATGGGATATACCCATATTGAACTGATGCCTATTACAGAGTATCCCTTTGAGGGCTCTTGGGGATATCAGGTCAGCGGATATTACGCTCCTACTTCAAGATACGGTACTCCCGAAGATTTCAAGAAATTTGTGGATATACTTCATAATAAGGGCATAGGGGTTATTCTTGACTGGGTACCTGCCCATTTCCCAAAGGATGAATCCTTCCTTTACCGCTTTGACGGTACGCCCCTTTATGAATATAGCGACGAAAGAAAGGGCGAACACAAGGAGTGGGGCACAGCCGTTTTTGATTTCGGCAAGGTGGAGGTCATCAATTTCCTTATTGGAAGTGCTTGTTACTGGCTGAAGGAATTCCATATAGACGGACTTAGGGTTGATGCAGTTGCTTCTATGCTTTATCTTGACTATAGCAGAAATGACGGAGAGTGGATACCAAATTCTTACGGCGGCAGAGAAAATCTGGAAGCTATCGAGTTTTTGAGACAGCTCAACTCTGCTGCATTCAGCATTAATCCTAATGTTTTAATGATTGCTGAGGAATCAACTGCGTGGCCGATGGTGACAAAGCCGTCTTTTGACGGAGGTTTGGGCTTTAATTTTAAGTGGAATATGGGCTGGATGAACGATATGCTTCGTTATACCTCCCTCGACCCTCTTTTTAGAAAAAATAATCATGAATGTCTTACTTTTTCTTTTTTCTATGCATTTAGCGAGAATTTTATACTGCCTCTTTCACACGACGAGGTAGTGCACGGCAAATGTTCTATGATAAATAAAATGCCCGGAGATTACGAAGGAAAATTCAGAGGACTTAGGGCATTTATGGCTTATATGATGGCTCATCCCGGTAAAAAGCTATCATTTATGGGACAAGAATTTGCTCAGTTTATTGAGTGGGACTATAAGCGTCAGCTTGACTGGTTTTTGCTTGGTTATGAAGCACACGAAAAAATGCAATATTACACCAAGAAGCTGAATGAGTTTTATTTAAAGAATCCTCCTCTTTATGAAATTGATTATTCATGGGAAGGTTTTAACTGGATTTCCAATGATGATTATACACAGAGTATTATTTCTTTCAGAAGAATTGCGAGTGACGGCGAAGAAATAATTATTGTGTGCAATTTTGTGCCTGTTGCAAGAGAAAATTACCGTATCGGCGTTCCGCGTAAGGGTAGTTACAGAACGGTTTTTTGCTCCGAATGGCAAGAATTCGGCGGTGGAAAGGAAAAGAGCAGGATTTCTTATAAAAGTGAAAATATAGAGATGCACGGTTATGAAAACAGTATATCCATGGATATACCACCCCTTTCGGTAACCTATCTTAAAAGAAACAGTAAACGCAAATAATTTATGAAAGTGTAGTGAGAGCCTTGAAAAAGAATGAATGTGTAGCAATGTTACTTGCAGGCGGACAGGGAAGCAGGTTAGGTGTTTTAACCCATAAAATTGCAAAACCTGCCGTACCCTACGGTGGAAAGTACAGAATTATAGATTTCCCTCTTTCCAACTGTGTTAATTCGGGCATTGATATTGTAGGTATTTTGACTCAGTATCAGCCGTTAGAACTTAACGATTACGTGGGAAGCGGAAAACCTTGGGACCTTGACAGAATTGACGGCGGTGTTCATATTCTGCCTCCCTATCAAAAAAGCAAGGGCGGCGACTGGTATAAGGGTACAGCCAATGCAATTTATCAGAATATTCATTTTATAGAGAGATATGATCCCGAATATGTGCTTATTCTTTCAGGCGACCATATTTATAAAATGGATTATGCAAAAATGATAAAGGCCCATAAAAAAAGCGGTGCCGATTGCACAATCGCTGTTATGGAGGTTTCTTATGATGAGGCATCACGCTTTGGCATTATGAACACTAAAGAGGATGGCACAATTTACGAATTTGAAGAAAAACCTGCTAATCCTAAGAGCAACCTTGCTTCTATGGGAATTTACGTTTTCTCTTGGGAAAAGTTGCGTCAGTATCTTATAGATGATGAGAAAAATAAAGAATCTAATAACGATTTTGGTAAGAATATTATTCCCAGTATGCTTAATGCGGGCGAAAAAATGATGGCCTATAGATTTGAGGGTTATTGGAAGGATGTTGGCACGGTGGAATCCTTGTGGGATGCTAACCTTGACCTGTTGAATCCTAAACTAGACTTAAAACTTGACAGCAGCGATTGGAAGATTTATTCCCGTACAGGCTGGTTGCCGCCTCAATATATAAGCGAAGGTGCTGAGGTTGAAAACTCTCTTGTCAGTGACGGATGCTCGGTAAACGGAAAACTTGATTATTCGGTGCTGTTTGAAGATGTTACCATTGAAGAAGGGGCGACGGTTGAATATTCCCTTATTATGCCCGGTGCAGTTGTTAAAAAAGGTGCCCACGTACAGTATGCAATAGTTGCTGAAAACGTTAAGGTGGGCGAGGGGGCTACCGTTGGTGAAAACCCTGCTAACATATCTAACCGTGAAGATTGGGGAATTGCGGTTGTAGGAGCAGGTGTCAAAATTGGTAAAAACGCTACGGTAAAGGCTAAATCAATGATAAGCAAAAATGTGAAAGAAGGCGAAACAGTATGAGTGCCAACAATATTTTAGGTATAATTTATGCAAACGTTCACGATGACCTTCTTCCCGGTCTTACCGAGAGGCGTTCAATGGCATCGGTACCCTTTGCAGCACGTTACCGTCTTATAGATTTCTCTCTTTCTAACCTTACTAATGCAGGTATAAGTCAGGTGGGAATTATTACTAAGCAAAACTACCAGTCTCTTATGGACCATATCGGAAGCGGCAGAGAATGGGATTTGGACAGAAAATCAGGTGGTCTTTTTATACTCCCGCCCTTTGTTTCAGGCTCTGTTAATGACGGTGTATATAAAACCCATTTAGGTGCTCTTTGCTCAGTTCTTAATTTCCTTAAACGTGCAAAACAGGAGTACGTTATTATCTGCGACAGCGACGTTATAGCTAATGTGGATATAAGCGAAATGTTTGAAGCTCATTTACAAAACAAGGCCGACTTTACCATTGCTTATAAATACGGAAAGTTGCCTTTAAATCACGATAAGGTTATGGTTTTTAATCTGGATGATAACAGTGTTATTAAAGAGATAAAGTACGTTAAGGAAAGAGAAACCGTTAACCACAGTCTTGATATTGTTCTTTGTCAGCGTGAGTTTCTTATTAATATAATAAACGACTGTATCGAAAACGGAAAACATTCACTTTCGCGTGACGTGCTTATTTCAGGTATTGGCAGATATAAAATTTTAGGCTATAAGGTTGAAGGCTTTGTAGAAATTATGGACGGTCCTGTTAGTTATTATGACCTTAATATGAAAATGCTTGAGCCTAAGGTAAGAAAACAACTGTTTAACCGCGAAAGACCTATTTATACCAAAACTCACGACAGTATGCCTGCAAAATATGCTATAGGCAGCAAGGTTAATAATAGCCTTATTGCTGACGGCTGTGTTATTGAAGGCACCGTTAAAAACTCTATTCTTTTTAGAAATGCGGTTGTTAAAAAGGGTGCTGTGGTTGAAAATGCAATCATAATGCAAAATGCCGTTGTGGAAGAGGGAGCCAAGGTTTCCTATGCCGTAATGGATAAAATTTCAAAAATAGAAAAAAATGCAGAACTTATCGGTAGCAAAAAAAATATTGTACTTCTTAAAAAGGGTGAAGAGAAAGGACGATAATAAATGAAAATATTATATGCTGCAAGCGAGGCCTATCCTTTTGCTATGTCGGGGGGTCTTGCCGATGTTGCAGGAGCTTTGCCTAAGGCTTTAAGGCGTCGTTTGGTGGGTTGCCGAGTTGTAATGCCTCTTTACGAAGCAGTACCCGACGAACTAAGGGCTAATATGAACTTTATAACAAGTATTACTGTGCCTGTTGCATGGCGCAGACAGTACTGCGGTATATTTGAAGCCAAGGTTGACGGAGTGATTTATTATCTTCTTGATAATCAGTACTATTTTAAAAGAAGCAGTCTTTACGGATATTTTGATGATGCTGAACGTTATGCGTTTTTCTCCCGTGCGATTCTCGAAATTATACCCCATATCAACTATGTCCCCGATATAATTCATTGTAACGATTGGCAGACGGCACTTGTTCCTGTATTTCTTAATACCCTTTACAGAGAAAATGAAATTCATCGCAATATTCATACCGTGTTTACCATTCATAACATACAGTATCAGGGTAAATACGGATATGAGCTTATTGACGACGTTTTAGGACTTCCAACGGGTACAGCACAACTTGTTGATTACGATAATTGTGTTAACTTTATGAAGGGCGGTATCCAAGAGGCTGACAGGGTTACCACCGTTTCTCCTACCTATGCAAAGGAGATTTTAGACCCTTATTATGCTCATGGACTCGACGGAATTTTAATGGAACTTGAGGGCAAGGTGTCGGGAATAGTAAACGGTATTGATACCGAGGTTTATAATCCTGAAACCGACCAAAATATTTATGAAAATTTCGACCTTTCTTCAATAGATAAAAAGATTAACAATAAAATGGGTTTACAGTCTGAAATGGGACTGCCGCTGAGAAGTGACGTTCCGGTTATAGGTATTGTTTCCCGTCTTGTTAAGCACAAAGGCTTTGACCTGGTAAAACACGTTTTTGAGGATATGTTAAAGGCAGATGTGCAGTTTGCAATTCTTGGCAGCGGCGAATGGGAGTTTGAAACATTTTTCCACGAGATGTCGGTTAAATATCCCGAAAAGGTTGCCTTTAAAATGGGCTTTATACCTGCCCTTGCAAGAAAAATTTATGCGGGTGCCGATATATTCCTTATGCCCAGTCAAAGTGAGCCTTGCGGTCTTGCACAAATGGTAGCCCTTCGTTACGGCACTATCCCCATTGTTCGTGAAACGGGCGGTCTTGCCGATACCATTAAGGATAGCGGTGATAACGAGGGTAACGGCTTTACATTCAAGAGTTATAATGCCCACGATATGCTTGAAACCGTATGGCGT
This sequence comes from Acutalibacteraceae bacterium, assembly GCA_045592625.1. Taxonomy (GTDB): domain Bacteria; phylum Bacillota; class Clostridia; order Oscillospirales; family Acutalibacteraceae; genus SIG607. The sequence goes on along the minus strand of JAZNVC010000007.1, from coordinate 21,991 downwards.
GCACTGCAAGGATACAGCGATAAACAGGGCTGGGCAGTGCTTCGCAAACGTGCTATGGAATGTGATAATTCCTGGGGCAAATCGGCTAACGAATATATAAGGCTTTATAAACAAATACTTGGCAAATAGTTTTATATATGCTATACTAAAGGACGGTGATATTCGCCGTCCTTTTTTCATATTGTAGTATTAAAAGAAAAGGTGTTTTATTATGGGTTTAATTATAGTGGCTATAATTTTCGGAATTATTGAAGGAATTACCGAATGGTTGCCTGTAAGCAGTACAGGACATTTAATATTATTTGAAGAAATACTTCCCAGTTATGTATCTAAAGATGTATGGGATATGTTTTTGGTTATTATTCAGCTTGGTGCTATTTTGGCTTCGGTTATTCTTTTTTGGGATAAAATATGGCCTTTCAGAAAGCCAAATAAATTGGAAGGAAAAGGCATTATAAAAAAGGATAGTTTTATCCTTTGGCTTAAAGTGGCAATAGCTACTGTTCCGGGAGTTGTATTTATACTTTTGGGATTAGATGAAATATGCGATAAATATTTTTATAATTCTACGGGCGTTGCAATAGCTTTAATAGTTTTCGGTATTTTCTTTATACTTATTGAACGTTACAATAAAAAGCGAACACCAAAGTACGATGGCATTTCGGATATTACCTATTCGTTAGCTCTTTATATAGGTCTTTTCCAGCTTTTAGCAGCGGCATTTCCCGGCACTTCCCGTTCGGGTGCAACAATCCTCGGAGCACTTCTTTTAGGTGTATCCCGTGTAGCAGCTTCGGAATTTACATTTATTTTAGCTATTCCGGCTATGCTTGGTGCAAGTGTTCTTAAGATATTTGATTTTTTGGATAAGGGAATAGCTCTTAATACAAATGATATTATTTTCCTTTCAGTAGGTACTGTGTGTGCATTTTTGGTATCAGTGTTTGCAATTAAGTTCCTTATGGGCTATATTAAAAAGCATAATTTTGAAGTATTTGGGTATTATCGTATAGCATTGGGCTTGATTGTGCTTTTAACCTTTGGGATAATAATTAAATAATTCTTGACTTTTTATAAATATTCTATTAAAATGATTAAAACCGATGAGTAAGAAGAGTAATTTGCTTTTAAGTTTTCAGAGAGCTGTCAGCGGTGGAAGACGGTAACGGCAAGGTAAATGAATGGGCTTACGAGGGCAACCTGAAATAAAAGTAGGGAAGACGGATGCCGACCGTTATAGCGGATAGCATATAGTAGTATGTGAAGTGTGCCGTAAGGCAAAGTCGGGTGGTACCGCGGAAAGTTTTTTCGTCCCGAGTCTGTTAAGCAGACTCGGGCTGTTTTATTTTATATAAAGGAATGTTCTTATGTGTATATTATCAAAGCGATGGCAAGAGTACTTGATTTTTATTTTTAATGTGTTAAAATATAATTGAAAAACGGAGGAACTAAAAATGATATATAACGGAATTAATTTTGATACCTATTTAAAAAATTATCCTAACGAAGATGGATATTTCGGGAAATACGGCGGTATGTATGTTGATGACCGTCTCAAAAAGGCTATGAATGAAATAACTCAGGCTTACTTTACTATTTGTAAGTCCAGAAAGTTTATTGATGAACTCAGAAGAATAAGAAAGGAGTTTCAGGGTAGACCTACTCCTATTTCTCACCTTGAACGTCTTTCAAATTCTCTGGGTAATGTTCAGCTTTACGTAAAGCGTGAGGACCTTAACCATACGGGTGCCCATAAACTCAATCACTGTATGGGCGAAGCACTTCTTGCGAAGTATATGGGCAAGAAAAAGCTTATTGCTGAAACCGGAGCAGGTCAGCACGGTGTTGCTATTGCTACTGCTGCTGCATATTTCGGGCTTGAATGTGACGTTTATATGGGTAGTGTTGATATTAAAAAACAGGCTCCCAACGTTGCAAGAATGAAGATACTCGGAGCAAACGTAGTAGAGGTTACCCACGGACTTGCTACCCTTAAAGAAGCTGTTGACGCAGCGTTTGAGGCCTATGCAAAGGACTATGAAAACAGCATTTACTGTATCGGCAGTGTTGTGGGTCCCCATCCTTTTCCAATGATGGTAAGAGATTTCCAAAGCGTAGTTGGTATTGAGGCAAGAGAACAGTTTGTTGAAATGACAGGCGAACTTCCCGATGCTGTTGTTGCTTGCGTAGGCGGTGGCTCTAACTCTGCAGGCTTTTTTGCAGGTTTCCTTAATGAACCTGTTGATATTTACGGAATCGAGCCTCTGGGTAAGGGTACTAAACTTGGCGATCACGCTGCATCTCTGCAGTATGGAACAGAGGGTGTTATGCACGGCTTTAACAGTATTATGTTAAAGGATGAAAACGGTGACCCCGCTCCCGTTTACTCTGTTGCAAGCGGTCTTGATTATCCCTCCAGTGGCCCTGAACACGCCTTCTTAAATGAACTGGGTAGAGTTAAATATGACGTTATAGGCGATGATGATGCTATAGATGCTTTCTTTACTCTTTCCCGACTTGAAGGTATAATTCCTGCTATTGAAAGTTCACACGCCGTTGCATACGGTATTAAACTTGCTAAAGAAATGGGCAAGGGAAGTGTTCTTATTAACCTTTCGGGCAGAGGCGATAAGGATATGGATTATATTATTGAAAAGTACGGAATAAGATAATAAAATGCGGAGGAATAAATCCTCCGCATTTTTAATTATATGATTTGTCCTATTAAGTTTAACTGCTGTGTTGTTGTGACTCTAATGTTTAGAATTTTTCCCGTAAGGTTTTGGTCGCTCTTTACTTTAACAGGGCAGTAGTTTTCGCTAAAACCATGATAAAAACCTTGGCTGTCTTTGTTTTCAAAAAGTACGGTGCAGTTTTTACCCACCATACTGTTAAGGAATTCCTTTTGGGTTTTAAGGGTTTCTTCTATCATTAATTTACTTCTTCTTGATTTTTCACTTTTATCCACTTGATTTGGCATATTATAGGCAACGGTGCCTTCTCTTCTTGAGTAAGCAAAAACGTGAGCAGAGGCAAAGCCGATTTCTTTGGCAAAATTAAGACTGGCTTCAAATTCTTCTTTAGTTTCTCCTGCAAAGCCTACCATAATATCGGTGGTAATGGCGGCGTTATCAAAATTTTCCCTTATTCGTTTTACCAAATCTCTGTAAAATACCGTATCATAATGGCGGTTCATTCTTTTTAGTGTTGCATCGCAACCTGATTGAAGAGATAAGTGAAATTGTGGACAAAATTTTTCTTGTGCTTTTAGTCGGCTTAGCATTTCGTCGCTTATATGGTCTGGCTCTAATGAACCTAATCGCACTCTTTTAATAGAGGGTACGGCACATATAGTATCAACGGCATCACAAATGCTTTTACCCGTTTCCTTGCCGTAAGAGGTCAGATTAATACCTACAAGTACAATTTCACAAAAGCCTTTTTCGCCCAGTGTCTGTGCTTCCTCTTTAATACTTTCCAAACTTCTTGAACGAATGGCACCTCTTGCGAAAGGGATAATGCAATAGGTACAGTATCGGTCACAGCCGTCTTCTATTTTCATAAATGCGCGGGTACGTTCTTCAAAATCGGTTATATCGGGAGTGTTAAAGTTTTCATTTTTTTCGTGCTTTCCGATTTTGACTATTTTTTCACCGTTTTCTAAAAATTTTCTAACTAAAACAGGAATTTCCGTAGGGTTGGTATTTCCAACAATAATATCTGCTTCGGGCAGTTTATCTGCTATATTCGGAAAGGCCTGAGGCATACATCCTGTAAGAACAATTACACCTGTTTTGCAGATTGAACGGTATTTTCTTAGCATCTGTCGGGCTTTTCTGTCACTTTCGCTTGTTACGGTACAGGAGTTAATTATAAAAACGTCACAAAGAGCGGCATCGTTTATAACGGTGTCGCCCTGCTTTTCGAATAACTCACGCATAACCTGAGTTTCGTATTGATTAACCTTGCAACCTAAGGTAAAAAAGCCGATTTTCATATTATCACTCCGAAGATATATTTTACTATAAAACGCAAAAGTTTGCAATACTTGACTTTTCTTTTAAAAAATAGTAAACTCATTACTAGAAACTTTATGGAGGTTTTTCTATGATTACCACGTTAGTTCTTTTAAATAATATTGAAAACGTAAACCACTTTGTAGCAAAGATGAGCGAAAAGGATTATGATATTGATTTGAGTTCGGGCAAATATCTTGTAAACGGAAAGTCTATGATGGGTGTTTTGAGTCTTGACCTTACAAAGCCCGTTACCCTTACTGCCGAAACAGATGATGAAGCATTTTTAAAAGAAATTGATGAATATATAGTAAAATAAGAGGGGGAACCCTCTTATTTTTTTTGCTATTTTAAAGTTATAAATTTTCTGCCTTCTAAATGAAGATGATTATCATAAATATCCTCATCCAGAGTTCTGTGAGTAACAAGAAGTACTGTTTTATCTTTAAGCCTTTTGATGTTCAAAAGTAATTCGTTTTCGGTTTCGCTATCAAGGGCGGCGGTAGCTTCATCAAGAAGTAACACGGGAGTGTCGCAAAGAAGTGCTCTTGCAAGGGCAATTCTGCTTGCTTGTCCTTCCGAAACACCAAGACCGTCTTCACCTATAAAGGTATCAAGCCCGTCGGGAAGTGTATCTATCCAGTGTGACAGTACTGCAATGTCGATTGCTGATTTTATTTTTTCTTCTGTCACGCTATTGCAACACAGCGTAAGGTTTTCTCTTATGGTGCCCGAAAGAATCATATTGCCTTGAGGTACATAGGAGAAAAATGCTCGTGTGGAAGAATTAATATCGTATTTGCCGTCAAATTTAAGACTTCCATCGCCCTTTAAGTAACCCAGCAACAGTCGGAAAAGTGTGCTTTTTCCCACACCCGATTCGCCTGTAATAACGGTGATACTGCCTCTGTTAATTTTAAAATTACAGTCTGCTAAAATAGGAGTATCTCCGTAAGAGAAAGATAGGTCCTTTGCATCAATAGAAGTGAAGACATCGTTGATAGCATCAAAAACATCTTTATGTAAGGGGAGAATTTCATCCTCTAAATCGTAGATTTCGGTAAGTCTTTCGGCAGAAGCCGTCATGCTGAAATATGCGGGAGCAATTGCTGAAATACTTTGAAGCGGTGCCCTGAGTTGAGAAATTATCTGCAAAAATGCAATAAGTGCACCGTAGGTAACTGTGTTTGCCTGAATTCCTTTGGCACCCCATAAAAGAACAAGAAAATAACCTAAAGTAAAAAACAGTGAAAGTCCTGTTGAATAGATAATATTAAGGGTGTTTCTGGTTATTTTTAAATTGTAATTTTCTTTTTGTAAAACCGAAAGTTTCTTATTTGCGGGATTTAGTGAGGAAAAAGATTTTATAATAGCTAAATTTTTGAAAATTTCCTGTAAAAAAGAACGAAGTTTGCTTTCGCTTTGCTGGTAGTTTTTATGTATCGACTTATATCTTATGCCCACAAGTTTGCAAACAAAGGGAACTAAAACTCCCAAAACAATAAGAGCACTGGCAAATTTCCAGTCAATAATTAAAATTGCAATGGCACCCGAAATTATTTTTGCAATAACCGAAGCCACCGATGGTACAAGGGAAGAAAGGGAAGAAGAAACAACGTCAACGTCAGAAGAAAAACGGGTAAGCAAATCTCCTGAATGATAAAGACTGATTTCACTATAGTTTTTTGTTAAAACAGCATTAAAAAGATTCTTTTTAATGCTTATGGCAATTTTGCCTGAAGCGGCGGCTTTAAAATGAGAAACGGCAGCCGAAAAAATTGCCTGAATCAGAATAACCGCAATAACGGTTATGCTAAGCAGTGTGAAATTTTGTTGCTTATCAGACGTTGCAATATCTATTATTTTTTTGGAAATAAGAGCAAGAAAAACAAAAGCGGTAGAAGCAAGTATGGACAAAAAAGAGGAAATGAATATTCGACTTTTTTGTCCTTTAACAGCGTTTTTAAGTAGGTTTTTTGCTGTTTGAGATGTTTGATTATTCAATTATCTCATGCTCCCTTAAAACATTAAGAAAAACCGCTATATCGCTTTTTGCAGAAGCGGTATCAATTTCATATTCTTCGGTAAGGGCTGTTAGTAATTCTTGCTCTGTTTTTTCGGTTTCAAGCTGTTTCCATAAAAAAGCGGCGGTTTCGTTAAGGGTAATTGCAGCATTGAAGTTAAGGGTGTTGCTTCCTACAGGAACAACGACATTTTGACCTGCAACATTGCGCAAAATAAAACCATCTTTAATTTTCATATCCGTTTCCTCCAAATAAATTACATTTTCATTATACAATATTATATTTTATATTGCAAGTAGAACCGAAAGTATATATAATAGTATATATATTCTAATTAATTCTTATTCTTAACGGAGGAAAAAATATGGACAGTTACAGCGAACATCTTGTAGTGATGCGTAAGGATGCAAAGGCAATAGGAGCACTTCTTTTTCTTTGGATTTCAATTACCGTTATATCGGTTGCTTCGTTTTTGCTGTTAAGTCTCCCAATGCCCCTTATTTTAACCGGTGTTGCACTTTTTATGGGAGTAAAACTTTCAAAAATGCTTAACGTTGAATATGAGTATATTGTAACTAACGGCGAAATGGATATCGATATTATTCAAAGCAAAACAAACCGTAAACGTGTTTTTACTTTTAAATGCAGTGAAATTGAACAGATTGAACCTTACGTAAAGGGCTCCTCTCTTTATGATAAAGGAAATTTTGACAGAAAAAATATTTACTGTAATGCAAATGACGAGGATGTTTACTGTGTTGTCTTTAAGCATAAGGCGGCAGGTAAGGTGTGTCTGGTTATGCAGCTTCCTGAAAAAATGCGCGAAAATATGCTTCCATTTTTGAATAAACTGGTGGCAAGAGAGGCATTTAAATGATGAAGGTTTTTTCTTCTTTAAATATTAGGAAAATAGAACAAAACGCTTTTGATTTAGGGATTTCTTTTTCTGCTATGATGGAAAACGCAGGAACAGGTGCTGTAAATGAAATTCTTAAAAGAATAAATGTAATCGGCAAAAATGTTGTTATAGTAGCAGGTGGCGGAAATAACGGCGGTGACGGTTATGTAGTAGCCCGTTTGCTTGAAAATGAAGGTGCATTTGTTCGCGTTTTAAAAACCGATGAGCCTTTAAGCTATACGGCGAAGGAAATGGCAGCACGATTTTTCGGTGAGGTTATAGATTTTGAAATCTCTTACCTTTACGAAGCCGATATAATAGTTGATGCAATTTTTGGAATAGGACTTACACGTGCTTTAAATCAAAAATACACCGAAATTATTAAGGCTATAAACGCAAGTAATGCGGTGAAAATTTCTCTTGATATACCGTCCGGGGTTTTTGCTGACAGTAATGAGGCAGAAATTGCGGTAAAGGCTGATTTGACTACTACATTTATAGCAAGAAAGCTTTCCTCGGTTTTATATCCGGCTGCCTTATTTTACGGCGAATGTGTAACGGTGGATATAGGAACTCCTCTAAACGCCTTTAAAGAAGTGGAACAAGTGGGGGAGATAATTCCTGCACCTTTTTTTAAGAAAAGAAGTCCTAACACCCATAAAGGCAGTTTTGGAACTGTATCTCTTATTTGCGGCAGCTTCGGTATGGCAGGAGCGGCAGTACTGAGTGCAAAAGCTGCTTTAAGAAGCGGAGTGGGTCTTGCTAAAGTAACTGTGCCCGAAAGTATTTATCCGATTGTTACTTTATCAGTTCCCGAAGCAGTATGTAACGTGTATAAAGAAACTGACAAAGTGAAAGAGATAACAGAAAAGGCTTTAAAAGGAGCAAAAGCTGTAGTTATCGGTTGCGGTCTTGGGGTGAGTGAATTTTCTAAAAACCTTGTCAAACAGGTGGTTGAAAATTATAAAGGAAGACTTATTATTGATGCTGATGGTCTAAATTCTTTATCCTGTGACATAGAATGTATAAAACATTCAGAAGCAGATATTATACTGACTCCGCATCCTGCCGAAATGGCAAGGCTTTGCGGTGTGGGTGTGGAAGCTATAGAAAGTGACCGTATAGGCTACGCTGAAAATCTTGCCCGCAGCCTTAACTGTACCGTAGTTTTAAAGGGTAATATTACCGTAGTTGCAAGTAAAGGCAAAGTGTATTTTAATACGAATGGAAATGCGGGTATGGCAACAGGCGGAAGCGGTGACGTGCTTTCAGGAATTATGGGCGCAATTGCCTGTCTTTTTGAGGATACCGTCGATATTGCGGTAAGCAGTGTTTATATTCACGGTGCAGCAGGGGATATGGCAAGTGAAAAATATGGCGAAATCTCTGCACTTCCTACAGATACAATATCTTTCCTTCCCGATGTTTATAAAACCTTAGGGGAGATATAAATGAAAAAAATTATATGTGCTTTGCTTAGTCTTGTGCTTTTATGTTCCTGTTCATCAGGTAAGAATGTGAGGGCGGTGAACAGAGACTTAAGCTATAAAGCACATATTTTTTATTTTGGCAAGGAATATAACATACTTTGCAATATAGACGAAAATCACGCTGAATATACTATTGAAGATGGGCAGATAAAGGGTTTATGTGTTAAGGTCAGCAAAGACGGCATAATGGCAGAGTTTAATAATCTTGAAAAAAGTATCCAAAGGGGAAATACGTCGGTTTTTTCGGTCCTTTACGATATAACCGAGTTTTTCGATAGTCAGGATTACAAAACGCAAAACGACGGAGGGAATTGCTTTGTTGATGGCCAAATAGATTTTGGTAAATTCCGTTATTTTTATACACCTTCAGGGCTTCCTATAAGCATAAACTTTGAAAATGGAAATTTTTCCGCTCAATTTTATGATATTGTCCTTGAAAAAGATTAATAACTGTTAAAAAAATTTTAATTTTTGATTTTTTTTCGTTTTTGCTATTTACATAACTGACGAAAAGTGTTAAAATGTTAACGTATGAGAATATGTCTTAAGACATTCTCCACCATTATATAAGGGGGATTTTATCCATGGCAAGAAAGTTTAAAACTATGGACGGTAACAATGCTGCTGCATACGTATCCTATGCGTTTACAGAAGTTGCAGGTATTTATCCTATTACCCCGTCCAGCCCTATGGCAGACTATACTGATATGTGGTCCGCTCAGGGACTCAAAAACATTTTCGGCACTACCGTAAATGTAGTTGAAATGCAGTCTGAAGCAGGTGCTTCCGGTACTGTACACGGCTCTTTGGCAGCAGGTGCTCTTACTACCACCTATACTGCTTCTCAGGGTCTTCTCCTCATGATTCCGAATATGTATAAGATAGCCGGTGAGCTTCTTCCCTGCGTATTCCACGTTTCTGCACGTTGTGTAGCATCTCACGCTCTTAACATCTTCGGTGACCATTCTGACGTTTATGCTTGTCGTCAGACAGGTTTCGCTATGATGGCTGAAACCAACACTCAGGAAGTTATGGACCTCGGTGCTGTTGCTCATCTTGCAACTATCGAAGGCAGAGTTCCTTTCATTAACTTTTTTGACGGTTTCCGTACTTCTCACGAAATTCAGAAGATTCAGGTTTGGGATTATGAAGATTTAAAAGAAATGTGCAATATGGATGCTGTTGATGCATTCCGTAAGCGTGCTCTTAATCCTGAGCATCCTGTAATGCGCGGTTCACATCAGAACGGCGACATCTTCTTCCAGAACAGAGAAGCTTGTAATAAATATTATGATGAACTTCCCGCTGTTGTTGAAAAGTATATGGACAAGGTTAATGCTAAACTTGGCACTGACTACAAGCTCTTCAACTACTACGGTGCACCCGATGCTGAACGCGTAATCGTAGCAATGGGTTCTATATGTGACGTTGCAGAAGAAGTTATTGATTACCTTACCGCTATGGGCGAAAAGGTAGGTCTTATCAAGGTAAGACTTTATCGTCCTTTCAGTGCTGCTAAATTCGTTGAGGCTATTCCCGCTACCGCTAAGTCTATTGCTGTACTTGACCGTACCAAAGAACCCGGTGCTATCGGCGAACCTCTCTATCTTGACGTTGTATCTGCTCTTGCTGCTACCGGCAGAAAGATTGACACAGTTATCGGCGGCCGTTACGGTCTCGGTTCTAAGGATACTCCTCCTTCAAGCGTATTTGCAGTATATGATGAACTGGCTAAGGATGCTCCTAAGGCTCAGTTCACTCTTGGTATTAACGACGACGTTACCTTCCTTTCTCTTGAAGAAAAACCTGCTCCCAACACTGCTGCAGAAGGCACTAAGGAATGCAAGTTCTGGGGTCTTGGCGGTGACGGTACCGTTGGTGCTAATAAAGACTCTATTAAGATTATCGGTGACCACACCGACAAATATGTTCAGGCTTACTTCCAGTATGACTCTAAGAAGACCGGCGGTATCACAATTTCTCACCTTCGTTTTGGTGATAAGCCTATTAAGAGCCCTTACTACATCAACAAGGCTGACTTTGTTGCTTGTCACAACCCCTCTTACGTAATTAAGGGTTACAAGATGGTTAACGACGTTAAACCCGGTGGTACATTCCTTATTAACTGCCAGTGGTGTCCTGAAGAACTTGCTAATCACTTAAGTGCTGAAGCTAAGCGTTATATTGCTAACAACAACATTAATCTTTATACCGTTAACGCTATTGACCTTGCTGCCGAAATTGGTCTTGGTAAACGTACCAACACCGTTCTCCAGTCTGCATTCTTCGCACTTTCCGGTGTTCTTCCCAGAGAAGATGCTATCGGTTATATGAAGGAAAAGGCTCAGAAGTTCATGAAGAAGGGTAAAGAAATCGTTGAAATGAACGAGAAAGCTATTGATGCCGGTGCTAATGCATACGTTAAGATTGACGTACCTGCTGATTGGGCTAACGCTGTTGATGCAGTTGAAAAGACTGTTGCAGAGGATTCTTCTAAGCTGGTTAAGATGGTAGAAAATGTTATGAAGCCCGTTGCTCTTATGGACGGCGATGCTCTTCCTGTATCTGCTTTCGTTGACCACGCTGACGGTACCTTTGAACAGGGTGCTTCTGCTTACGAAAAACGTGGCGTTGCTGTTATGGTTCCTGCTTGGAACAATGAAACCTGCGTAGGCTGTAACAAGTGTGCATACGTTTGTCCTCATGCTACTATCCGTCCTTTCGCACTTTCTGCTGATGAAAAGGCTGCTGCTCCTGAGCACACCAAGATAGCAGTTAAGGAAAAGACTGTTACTAATAAGGGTTACTCCTATACCCTCGCTGTATCTCCTCTTGATTGTATGGGTTGCGGCGTATGTATCGGCGAATGTCCCACCAAGTCTCTTACTATGGTTGCTACCGAATCTCAGCTCAAAGAACAGGAAGTATTTGATTACTGCGTAGCAAACGTTAGCGAAAAGGCTGACGTTGCAAGTGATGCAAACGTTATTACTTCTCAGTTTAAGAAGCCGTTACTTGAGTTCTCCGGTTCTTGTGCAGGTTGTGCAGAAACTGCTTATGCTCGTCTCGTTACTCAGCTCTTTGGTGACAGAATGTACATCTCTAACGCTACAGGTTGTTCTTCTATCTGGGGCGGTCCTGCTGCTACTTCTCCCTACACCGTAAATGCTGACGGTCACGGTCCTGCTTGGGCTAACTCCCTCTTCGAAGATAATGCTGAGCACGGTCTTGGTATGTATCTCGGTCAGAAGGCTATCAGAGACAGACTTATCGCTTTAGTTAAGGAAATGGCTGCTTCTGATAAGGCTTCCGATGAATTTAAGGCTGCTGCTGAAAACTTCCTTAATACCGCAGACGACGGTAAGGCTAACGGTGCTGCTGCCGATGCACTTATTAAAGAGGTTGAAAAGGCTGCTGCTTTAGGTTGTCCCACTGCTCCCGAAATTCTTGCTAACAAAGAATTCCTCAGCAAGAAGTCGGTATGGATCTTCGGTGGTGACGGTTGGGCTTACGATATCGGTTTCGGCGGTCTTGACCACGTACTCGCCAGCGGTAACGATGTAAACGTAATGGTATTTGATACCGAAGTTTACTCCAACACAGGCGGTCAGGCTTCTAAGGCTTCTCAGATAGGTCAGGTTGCTCAGTTCGCTGCTGCTGGTAAAGCTATCGCTAAGAAGAGCCTTGCTGAAATTGCAATGTCTTATGGTTATATTTACGTTGCACAGATTGCTATGGGTGCTGATCAGGCTCAGACCTTAAAGGCTATCCGTGAAGCTGAAGCATATCCCGGTCCTTCTCTCGTTATCTGTTACGCTCCTTGTGAAATGCACAGCATTAAGGGCGGTATGGTTAACTGCCAGAAGGAAATGAAGAAGGCAGTAGAGTGTGGTTACTGGAATATGTTCCGCTTTAATCCTGCTCTTAAAGCAGAAGGCAAGAATCCCTTTAGTCTCGACAGCAAACCTGCTACCGGCGACTATAAGGAATTCCTCCTCGGCGAAGCTCGTTATGCTTCTCTTACCCGTTCCTTCCCCGAACGTGCTGAAGAACTCTTTGATAAGGCAGCTGAGACTGCTAAGGCTAACAGAGCTCATCTCGAAAAGCTCGTAGAACTCTACGGTAAATAATTAAACATAAATTAACCGAGGTTGGAGACAACCTCGGTTTTTTTAATGAAAAAAGCGTTGCACAGGCAAAAACTTAGTGCAACGCTTTTTGTTTATTATTCTTCTATTTGCCAGTCAATAGGCGTAAGACCGTTTCGGATAAGAATTTCGTTTGTTTTTGAAAAGTGCTTACAACCGAAAAATCCACGGTATGAGGATAAAGGACTTGGATGAGGGCAGGTTAACTTAATATGTATGGGATTGGTAATTATTTGTGCTTTTTGCCTTGCGGGAGAACCCCACAGCAAAAATACCACAGGAGTATCTTTTTTATTAAGTTCGCTTATAACTCTGTCGGTAAAGATTTCCCAGCCCATACCTTTATGGGAGTTGGCTTGGCCTTGGCGAACGGTTAAAACTGTGTTGAGCATAAGAATTCCTTGCTCTGCCCATTTTGTAAGCTCTCCGTGAGAGGGGATTTTAAAACCTATATCGTCATGAAGCTCCTTATAAATATTTACAAGGGAAGGCGGGGGAGTAACGCCCTTTAAAACAGAAAAACAAAGTCCGTGTGCCTGATTAGGCTCGTGGTATGGGTCTTGTCCTAAAATCACTACTTTAGTGTCCTTAAAGGATGACGCTTTAAGAGCGGAAAAAATATTATTCATATTTGGATAGATTGTTTTGGTGCCATATTCTTCCTTTAAAAATTCTCTTAACTTTAAATAATATGGTTTTTTAAATTCATCCGCTAAAATTTCATCCCAATCGTTACCTAAGTGTACCAACTTGCTCACTCCTTTTCTTTATTTTACCATAATCGATAGAAAATCGCAATATATAACAGAAATTCTACTGTGAGTAGAGGCAACCTTTTTAACAGTAGAATTGCCGACTTTTAGTGTAGGTTGAATGTTTTGCTGAGCAAAGTGTAAAATATAAAGGCAAAATGCAAAAAGGAGTATATTTATGAGCGAATTTATTCTTAGCGCCTGCTCAACGGCAGACATAAAAAAAGAACACTTTGAAAAAAGAAATATTAATTATATTTGTTTTCATTACAACCTTGGCGGTATCGATTATATGGATGATTTAGGTCAAAGCGTACCATTTAATGAATTTTATGCACGTATGGTGGCAGGGGAAGATACAAGAACTTCACAGATAAATGTTGATGAATATATTGAATATTTCAGAAAATTTTTAAATGATGGAAAAGATGTACTTCACATTACTCTTTCCTCAGGACTTTCGGGTAGTTATAATTCGGCTAGAAATGCCGCTGAAATTTTAAGAGAAGAATTTCCTGAAAGAAAACTTTATATAGTAGATTCCCTTGGTGCTTCATCAGGTTACGGACTTTTTATTGATAAATTAGCCGATTTAAGAGATGAAGGAAAAACCATTGATGAAATAAGAGTATGGGCAGAAGATAACCGACTTAAGATGCATTATTGGTTCTTTTCTACCGATCTTACTTTTTACGTTAAGGGCGGCAGAGTGTCAAAGGTTTCGGGATTCTTTGGCGGTATGCTTGGAATTTGTCCTCTTCTTAATGCGAATTTTGAAGGAAAGCTTATTGCAAGAGAAAAAATCCGTTCTAAGAAAAAGGTTATTTCAGCCATTGTAGATAAAATGGAACAGCATTGTCAGAACGGTCTTGATTATAATGAGAAGTGCTATATTTGTCATTCTGACTGTCTTGAAGATGCAATGAAAGTTAAAAAACTTGTGGAAGAACGCTTTAAAAAGATTAAAGGTGAAGTTGAAATCAACTGGATAGGTACTACCATCGGAAGTCACACAGGTCCCGGTACGGTGGCACTTTTCTTCTGGGGAGACCAGCGAAAAGATTAATTGTTGCAATTTCTATTTATTTATAGTAAAATAAACATAGCGTAATGCTAATCTTTTATAAAGAGAGGGTTTATTTATGGTTTGTAAAAATTGCGGAATTGAAATTAATGACGACAGCAAGTTTTGTGTAGGCTGCGGAATTGCTATTGAACAGCCCACTGTAGAGGCTGAACCTGTAGTTGAAGCTACTCCCGTAGTTGCAGAGCCTGTATATCAGCAACCCGTATATAGAGAAGCTCCTGCCAAAAAAGAAATTACGGTAGAAGACCTTCCTGACCACTTAAAGCCGATTGGTGCTTGGGGTTATTTTGGCTTAAAAATTCTTTTCGCTATTCCTATTGTTGGCTTTGTTTTCCTTATCGTATTTTCTTTCTCAAGAGGAAATCTTAATCGCAGAAGTTTTGCACGTTCTTATTGGTGCACTGCTTTGATAGCAGCTGCAATCTTTGTTTTCGTTCTCCTTTTACTTACTGTATTAGGTCATGGTGCAATGGATGTAGTTGACGAATTCAGATATTATTAATTTATCTACTTAAACAAAAATGCCTCAGATAGCGAGACTTCCCATAAGGAAGTCTCGCAGTTTTTTATAAAAATGATGGAAGACAACTTCCTTACGAAGTGTCTTCCATCTGAGACATTTTTATTATGCTATCTTATGCGTTTTTAATCCAAACTGCAGCTTTATTGTTTTCATCAAGCAGTTTGCCTGAACTTGCATAGTCGCAAAGCGTAATATAGCCGTCTTCGGTTTTTACATTTAGTGTAAGCAAGGTATCGAAATCGGCAGAGGCTTTTTCAAAAGAAACAATGCCGTTTTCATTAACGATTCTTGCCGCCTTTGTCATATCATAACCGAAGCGTGAATCCTGAGCCAACATAATAGGACCTTTTTGAAGTGCTATAGTATTTTTTGCATCGGGGTCTTCTTGGTCATAGGTAGGAATAATAATACTGTTGTTGCCCCATATAACCTTGTTCATAAGCACTTGGCTTCCGTAAGGAATGGGCTTAACAATTGTAAGAGGCATATCGAAGATAATATCAATAACTTCTGTTTCGTTTTTACATATAATCTCGTTGTATCCTGCCACCACATTAATTGGACAGCCATTTTGGGAAATCTTAGTGTCATTACTGAAGGATGGATTACGAAGCTTTAACTGGAATTCTTCTTTTTCGGGGTTTTTAATGGTTATTTCGACTTGGTTTTCAGCAGGGTAGTTGGTTTTAATACTAAACTCTATCTTATTACCGTTTGCGGTTGTGGTCTGAATATTACCTGCTATATAAAGGTTAAGAGCAAAGCCGTTTTCGGTGTTCATAAATGCAGTTTTATGAACACTTCCTATACCTGCACCTGCTATACATACACAACATCCGTAATAGGTGTTGTTGCTCATAATCCTAAGTCCGCCTATATTACCGCCACGGGTGCCTATAGTTAAGGGACTGTAACTGGCAAAGGGCAATGCAACGGGAATAATGGCAGGGTTTTTCTCACATGCCTTGTCTAAATCTGAACTGTCGGCAAGTCTTTGTTCAACGTTTACTGCACCTAAGAAACCGTTATAATATGCTGTTTCATAAGCATCAACATATTTTGGATCGGCAGTAAGCAGGTTAAGCTGCATAAAGAACTTCATTAAGGTTACCGTTACACAGGTTTCTTGCATAATATAGTGGTTGGTGGAGTTTGCTTGACGAACTTTAGAGTGGTCGAAAAGTTCGTGGGTACATCCTGCAGAACCAATAACGGTAAATTCATCCTCTAATATTAAGTCTGCATAGTTTAAAATTGCGGTTTTGTACCATTCTTCACCAGTTACTCTGTAAAGTTCCAAAAGACCTTCGAAGCAAGAGGTCATTTCATATGCCTTTGTTACAGGGTATTGATGAAGTTTTAACTGTTTTTTCAATGCCAGTTGGAATATGTTTTCTACCCAACAACCGCCTTCGTTTACTATGTATTTAGCAAATTCCAAATATTTTTTATCACCTGTGATGTTATAAAGACGTACAATAGGCTCTAAAAGGGAAGAAGAGTTAAGACCATACCAATGTTTTGAAGCACGGGTAATGGGGAGCTTGCCGTCGGAGGCTCTGCCAATCTTTGAAATAATGTAATCAACCTGACGGCACATAGAGGAAATGATTTCTTTTTCCAGTTCTTTATCTTGGTTTATTTCAAGAAAATACTGCATACCAAGAAGCACGTATTTTCTGCTCCATATATCCCAAGCTGTAAATTCCTGTGCTACAGCGTAAGAGGAAATTCTGCCTCGTTCGTCTTGAGTGGTTAAAATGTGGCGTACGGTTGCTGTTAAAATCTCCAGCAACTTAGGGTTTTTGGTGTAAGAATATACAAAGCAAGCACCTCTCATAGTTTTGCCCCAATATTCACCACGCCAGCCTGTGTCGGTACCGTCGGTTTGTTCGGTAAACTGGTTAACGAAATTAATCCAAAGGTCTTCCTTTAAAGCCTGATTATCTTCGGTGAATTTCATGGTTTTATCGGTGATTTCGTTGAATTTATATTCGTTTTTATAGTTTATAAAGTGTTTATCGGTTTTAAGTCTTGGAAAATTTGCTGTATTTTCTTTGTAAAGATTAAACATAGTAAAAACCTCCGTTTACTGTTTTACATTATTATTGTGAGGGAAAAGAAATTTGGCTTTTGCCGTAATAACATCTTTTATTAATTATTTTCGCTATAAATTGGGAACTGATTGCAAAGCTGGATAACTTCCCTTGTAATAGCTTCCTTGCTGTTTTCAAAGTCTGTAGCAACCAACTTCAACCAATGTGCAATCTTTTTCATTTCTGCTTCCTTAAAGCCTCGGCTTGTAACGGCAGGAGTACCTATTCTAAGACCGCTTGTTACAAAAGGACTCTGTGGATCGGCAGGAATAGTATTTTTGTTGGCGGTAATGTGAACCTCGTCAAGCATATGTTCAAATTCTTTGCCTGTAAGGTTCATATTTCTAAGGTCTAAAAGCATAAGGTGATTATCTGTTCCGCCTGATACAATGTTAAAGCCTTCTTCTTTAAGAGCCTTTGCAAGACAGTCGGCGTTTTTTATAATCTGCTTTTGATATTCTTTAAATTCATCGGTAAGTGCCTCGCCGAGAGCAACTGCTTTAGCAGCAATAATATGCATTAAAGGACCGCCCTGAATTCCGGGGAATATAGCCTTGTCTATTTGTTTTGCATATTGCTCTTTACAGAGGATAAGACCGCCTCTTGGACCGCGAAGTGTTTTGTGGGTAGTTGTGGTAACAACGTCTGCATAGGGTACGGGACTTTCGTGAAGTCCTGCAGCAACAAGACCTGCAATATGTGCCATATCAACAAGAAGGTATGCACCAACCTTATCTGCAATTTCTTTGAAACGTTTAAAGTTGATTTCACGTGCATATGCGGAAGCACCTGCTAATATAAGCTTTGGTTTATTTTCTATAGCAAGTTTTTCAACCAAATCATAGTCAATAGTCTGTGTGGTTTCGTCAACACCATAGGGAATAATATTAAAATATTTACCGGAAATGTTAACAGGAGAACCGTGGGAAAGGTGACCGCCTTCCGAAAGGTTCATAGAAAGAACAGTATCTCCCGGCTCTAAAAGTGCAAAGAAAACGGCAAGATTAGCACTTGCACCTGAATGAGGCTGAACGTTTGCGTGTTCTGCACCGAAAAGCTTTTTTGCACGCTCACGAGCTATTTCTTCTACCTCGTCAACATAAATGCAACCGCCGTAATAACGTTTGCCCGGATAACCTTCTGCGTATTTGTTGGTAAGGGGAGTGCCTGCAGCAAGAAGAACAGCTTCGCTTACAATATTTTCACTTGCAATAAGCTCAATATTGTGAGATTGACGTTCGTTTTCCCTTTTTACTGAAGCATAAACTTCGCTGTCAAATTCATTTAATCTGTCATAAAACATATAATTTCTCCTTGGATTTAATATTCCTTAAAATTTTAACATAAAAGAAAGAATTTTTCAACCAAATTAATCCATAAGTTCAAAATCACTTTTGGGATGCATACAAAGGGGGCAAACCCAATCATTAGGAAGTTGTTCAAAGGGGATTTTTTCCTTTGAATCGTCATAAATATATCCGCATATGGCACAAACCCATTTTTTGCCCTCTCCCGACTGTTTTACGGGGGCGGGTTTTATATTTTTGTGATAATAGGCATAGGTAACAGAAGGAGAAGATGAAAGGTCAATAGTTTCGGTAACGTCAGCAATAAACAGAGTATGACTGCCTATATCAACGGTGCTTTTAACCTTTGCACTTATTACGGTATTTATATTATTGCTTTCGTAAACAATACCGTTTTGGCTTCTTCTGGCATCTTTTGAAACCTTATCTTCATTTCTGCCGCTTTTAAAACCATAGTTTTTAAATAGGTCAAAAGAGGCTCCTTCGGCAATAACCGATAGATTAAATTCTCCTGTGTTAATTATCATATCGTGGGTTAAATTGTTCTTATTTACCGTAACGCTTATAGCAAGAGGGGAAGCGGTAACCTGAGATACTGTATTTATGATACATCCGTTATCCTTTTCGCCTTCCTTTGCAGTAAGAACATAAAGACCGTATGAAATATTATTAAGAGACTTTTCGTTAATCATTTCTGTCACCTTTCAGTTTTTATATATTTATATTGTATCATTAAACAAGTTTATTGACAATCATTATTTTTTCAATTATTATTAAAATTATGAAGAATAAAAGGAGGGCAAAATTAATGAAAAAACCGCTTTATAAAACTATTCGAAGTGGAATTTTTGCGGCAATAATTTGTGTTAGCTCCTTCATAGTTATTCCGATAGGTACAGTGCCCATATCTGCAACCTTGCTCAGCATTATGATTTGTGCTATTGTCACTTCTCCATTTGAATCGTTCTGTGCAACTCTCGTATATGTTATTATGGGGGCTGTTGGACTTTCCGTGTTTTCGGGAGGAAGCGGTGGATTTGGAGTGCTTTTAGGTGTTACCGGAGGATATATATGGTCATATCCGTTGCTTTCTCTTGCAGTTTCTTTTTTTGCTAATATAAAGGCTAAAAGAAAATATTTAAAATATATATCTTCTTTTTGTGGATGCGTAATAGGTGTGATTATCTGTTATATCTGCGGAACGTTTCAATATATATTGGTGGCAAATGCTGATTTTTATACAGCTTTAACGGTTTGCGTTGTGCCATTTATTCCAATTGACATCATAAAATCGTTTATTGCGGTTAGCATAGGCTTAACCGTAAAGCACAGAATATAAAAATTTTGATAGAAATATAAGCTCTTATAATAAAAAACAGGCGGAGAGAAGATGAAAAGTGTACTTATAACAGGGGCGTATGGCGGAATGGGTAAAGCTACCGCCCAGCTTTTGAGCAGTCAGGGAATCAGAGTTTTTGCTTTTGATAAAAATGTGGAAGAAGCAAAGGAAAATATTATTCCCATAAAAGCCGATATTACTTCAAGCGAAAGCCTAAATGACGCTTTTTCTTTAGTGAAAAGCTATACAGATGAACTTTTTGCCATAATACATTTTGCGGGAGTTTATATGTTGGATTCTCTTGTTGAAATAGGTGAAAACGATTACGATAAAATCTTTGATACAAACGTAAAAGGCGTTTTTCTCATTAATAAAATCTTTTTACCACTACTTAATAATAAAAGCCGTGTGATTATTACCACAAGTGAACTTGCCGCACTTTATCCGCTTCCATTTACCGGAATTTATGCAGTTACCAAAACTGCTCTTGACAGATACGCCTACTCTTTGAGAATGGAATTGCAAATACTGGGAATAAAGGTATCTACCCTTAGGGCAGGGGCTGTTAAAACGGCAATGTTGGGAGTATCTACCGATGCTCTTGATAGGTTTTGTGATAATACAAGGCTATATTCTTTTTCAGCAAAACGCTTTAAAAATATTGTTGGCTCTGTTGAAGCAAGAAATATTGCTCCTTTAAGAATTGCCAAAAAAACAGCAAAAATATTAAATAGAAAAAATCCTGCTTTTGCATATAGTATCAACCGAAATCCATTACTCATATTACTCAATATATTGCCTCATAGACTGCAGCTGTTTATAATAAAGAAAATTTTGAAATAGAAAAAGACCGTTGAAGAAATTTTCAACGGTTAATTTTTTGTTTATATAAATAAAGTTAGTTCATTATTGTTGTCGCAAATGCCTAAAAATATTTCCTTGGCAGTTTTGTATCCTTGGTATTTAAGTTCACTATTGAGCCAATCTATATCAAGTCCAAGTCTTTTTAGATTATCCTCCAAAATTCTTCCGTCCATAATAACCTCTGTGTTTATTGCTTCAGGCGGAGGAATTATATTAATATCGTTAGGATTTACAGGACGCTTGGTAGCTTTAGGTAAAATGGTTAATTTACCATTATATTCGAAAATTGCAGTAGATATGTCGTTAATATTAAAATAACCCTCTTGTCTGCACATTACCATAAATTCGCTTAAATCCACTTTTGCCTTTTTCATATTTTTGCGGTATATTTTACCATTACTCATAAGAATAGTAGGTGTGCCGTTTATAAATTTTCGCATTTTTGGCAGTTTACTTGTAATAAATGTTAGCAAAACGGTTATAATTCCGTAAACCATCATTGCAATAAGAGGCTTCAAAGGCTCTTCTAATTCGGTTGCAAGCTCTGCTGCGATAGAGCCTATTGTAATGCCAGTAATATAGCCGAAAAAATCGAGCTGAGATATTTGTTTGTGCCCTATAATCTTTGCAATTATAAATAATGCCGCCGCTGATAAAAAAGACGTTAAAACAACCTTTACAATTTCCATAACAAACCTCCAAGGGTTATTGTGCCCTAAATAAGTAATGTTATTTGTTTTTACTTATTATCTATTACTTATTACTTATTATTTTAAAATTCCAAGGACTTTTTTAGTGAAGAGTGAAGAGGTAATAAGTAAAAATTCCAAGAACTTAACGTCCTTGGAATTTTTGGTGCGAGTGTTCTTAACGGATTTGTCAATCCAACTTGAGATATGGTTTAAAGTATTCCATTGCTTCCGCTGTAGATACTTTCATTTTATTATCGATAGATAAAAATGCTCTAGGAAGATTATGAAATCCCCATATATATCGTTTTACGGTAGTGCGATAATTTTTACTCTTTGAGGTTAAAAAAACGATACATTCCGCAAGTGAAGTTTTCATAAATATAGCAAGTTCAATGTAGTTATACGAAAAACTTGAATCGCTATGTAATGATGATAAAAGAATATCCGTCATATTTTGAAGTTGATACAATTCATTAAGAAGTGTTAAACGATTTCTTTTAAGTAACAACTTTCTTTCATCATAATTTTTTAGTTGAATTGATTTTTCATATATTTCTTGAGAAAGTTTTGAAATCATAATTACCACCACCTTGTATTTATTATATCATAATGGGTTCTAATTCGCAAGCATCGTGGATGGATATCCACACTTGTTAGGGTTGCCCCCTAATACCCAAAAACTGGCTCAAATAAAAAAGAATGTTCATAACGGTTAAGTCCATTATGAACATTCAACATGAAGATACCACCTAATT
>JAZNVC010000006.1:0-3643 GCA_045592625.1 Acutalibacteraceae bacterium | reverse complement strand
TTGTAAATATTCTTGTCTGCCGCTTGCAGGAAGTGTCGGCGCACCCATATTTTCGGCATAAGCCGCAAGCTCCTCTAACGAGGTATTGCCGTCAATAATTTTTTCGCCAATACCACCGCGAAAAGACGAATATCTTTCGGTTATAAAGTTATCTACTCTGCCGTCTTCAATAATCTCGGCCGCCTTAATAAGACCTAGCGCAAAGGTATCCATACCTAAAATATAAGCGTAGAACATATCTTCTACAGTGTAGCTTGGACGACGTGTTTTTGAGTCGAAGTTAAAGCCGCCTGTAAGGCCACCCGCCTTTAGCACCTCGTACATACACATCGTTGCCTCGTAAACGTTTGCAGGAAATTCATCAGTATCCCAACCTAGCAGTAGATCGCCCTGATTCGCATCAATAGAGCCAAGCATACCATTCATTGCCGAAACACGAAGCTCGTGCTGAAACGTGTGACCTGCAAGGGTAGCGTGATTTGCCTCTATATTCATTTTAAAGTCTTTGTCAAGACCGTACTGACGCAAAAATCCAATTGCCGTAGCGGCGTCAAAATCGTATTGGTGCTTCATTGGTTCCTTTGGCTTTGGCTCTATATAAAAATCGCCCATAAAACCTATTGATCGGCCATATTCTACCGCCATTTGCATAAGGCGAGCAATATTTTCTTGCTCAAACTTTACGTCGGTGTTAAGCAGTGTTTCATAGCCCTCTCTACCGCCCCAGAACACGTAACCTTTACCGCCCAACTTTACTGTAAGATCTAGCGCTTTTTTAACCTGAGCCGCCGCAAAACAATAAACGTCGGCCGAGTTTGTACTGCCTGCTCCATTCATAAAGCGTGGATTTGAAAACATATTTGCCGTTCCCCACAAGCATTTTATACCCGTAGCATTCATTTTATCAAGTATATAATCGGTAATTTCATCAAGACGACGATTCGTTTCTTTTATATCATCGGCTTCGGGAACCAAGTCGACATCGTGAAAACAAAAATACTCTACGCCAAGCTTTTGCATAAATTCAAAGCCTGCGTCAACCTTTGCTTTTGCATGAGCCATTGTGCCCTTTTCATTATCAAAAGATTTATCGGCAGTATCACGGCCAAACATATCGGTGCCTGCCGCGCAAAGATTGTGCCACCAAGCCATTGCAAAGGGTAGGTGCTCACGCATTGGTTTGCCAAGTATTACGCGATTAGCGTCATAGTGTTTAAACGCTAAGGGATTTGTACTGTTTTTTCCTTCGTACTCAATTTTAGGAATATTTTTAAAAATTTCACCCATGTTTTTGTCCTCACTTGATTTTTTTAAACAGTTCTTTAACTGACGGATATATTTCTTTAAATTTTAAATACTGCTTTTCATAACGGTCGGCAATTTCTTTTTTAGGACTTATTGTTGCCTTTATTTTTACAAGTTTTTCCGAGCACTCCACTACCGAACTATAGTTCCCGTCACCAACCATCGCAAGCATTGCCGCTCCGTAGCCCGGACCTTGCTCGGTTTCAGGTATATCTATCTTAATGTTTAACACGTTGCAAATAATCTTTTGCCATAACTCAGATTTTGCTCCACCACCACAAAGTGTGCTCCGATCTATTTTTATGCCAGAAGCTTTTGCAATTTCTAAATTATCTCTTATAGCAAAGGCAACGCCCTCAAGCACAGCTTGAATCATATCGGCTCTAGTGGTGTCCATTCGCATACCAATAAAGGTACCTCGCGCATCGGTATCGTTTATAGGACTGCGTTCACCCATAAGATACGGCAAAAAGAAAACATCATTTTTTCCGAGCATATCATCACTTACACTTGATTGCTCGTCGGTATAATCATCCGTTTTTAAAACACTTTCGCAAAACCATTTATTGCACGACGCCGCCGATAAAATGCACCCCATTAAGTGATAAGTACCGCTTGCGTGACAAAAAGAATGCAATGCGTTATATTTATCTACCGAGAAATTATCGTTTGCGATAAAAATTGTCCCCGATGTACCAAGCGATATATTGCACGCGCCGGTGGCGATGGTTTTTGTACCTATTGCCGCAGCGGCGTTATCTCCGGCGCCTGCTACAACAATTGTATTGGGGTTTAATCCTAACAACCCTGCCACTGCAGGTAATAGTGTACCTACAGGCTCATAGCTTTCAAAAAGCTTAGGCATTTGTGCGATGTTCACACCGCAAATTTTTAGCATTTCCTTTGACCAACATTTATTTTTTACGTCAAGCAACAACATACCCGATGCGTCGGAATAATCGCAACAATGAACACCCGTTAACCTATAATTTATATAATCCTTGGGTAACATTATTTTATTAATTTTTATAAAATTTTGCGGCTCGTTTTCTTTCATCCACAAAATTTTGGGCGAGGTAAAACCCGCAAAAGCGATATTTGCCGTAAAAGACGATAGTGTTTCCTTGCCAACGACAGTATTAAGATAGTCGGTTTGCTTATCGGTACGACCATCATTCCACAAAACAGCAGGGCGGATAACTGCGTTTTCTTGGTCTAACGTCACTAGCCCATGCATTTGTCCGCCAACACCGATTGCGCGTATATCATTAGGATTTACTTCTATTGTTAGCTCTTTTATGCCGCGCACAAAAGCGTTCCACCAATCCTCAGGGTTTTGCTCACTCCAACCGGGATTTGGGTAGTTTATAGCATAACCTTGCGATACGGTCTTAATTATTTTGCCGTCAACATTTACAAGTAATAGCTTTAAAGCAGATGTGCCTAGGTCTGTGCCAATATAATATTTCAAGCAATCACTCCCTTTATTTCAAGTATATCGCATTATATTTGACTTTTCTTGCAATTTTATGTATAATTTATAGACATAATTTGACTTTTAGAGGTGTTGTATGTTTTATGAATACAATCATTTAGGATCACCCGACTATTTAAAAATTGAAAAAAACAATAACTTTAGCTTTCCGTCACACCTTCATCAATGCTTTGAAATAATAATTATTCTTTCGGGTGAAATGGAAATAACCATAGACGGCAAAAAACACACCCTTAAAAAAGGTGAGGCATCGTTAATATTTCCTAATCAAATTCACGAATTAAAATCACAAAAAAGCGAACACGTCTTGTGCATTTTCTCTCCCCGATTAGTGCAAGCGTACGCAACAAAAATAACCGATAAAATTCCTACAAACAACAAATTTTGTCCCGACGAGTTTTTAATTGGAGAAATTAAAAAGCTTGATGCTGCTTCACCGACTCTAAAAAAAGGCATTTTGTATTCTTTGTGCGGAAGGTTTGATGAATGCGCCGAATACACCACAAAAAAAACCGACCAAAAAAATTTGATTCATAAAATATTTTCCTTTGTTGAAAACAACTTTAGCGGTGACTGCTCACTTGTAAAGCTTTCGCAAATCACTACCTATGACTACTCGTACCTTTCACGCTATTTTAAGAAAAACATTGGTATTTCATTTAATTCCTATGTTATACATTACAGACTAAGTCACGCGTGTTATTTGCTTGAAAACACAACGCAATCTATTGCAGAGTGCGCCTTTGAAAGCGGCTTTAGTTCTCTGCGCAGTTTTAATCGCGCTTTTAAAGAAAATATTAAAATATCACCAAAGCAGTACAGAAAAAATATTTCTTTATAAAA
>JAZNVC010000005.1:0-26694 GCA_045592625.1 Acutalibacteraceae bacterium | reverse complement strand
TTGTCAAATAGATTGTATCAAATTGCTGTGTAAATATCAATCAATATAGAAAAAGAAAGATGGTTTTGTATCAAAACCATCGTGCTTTTTTGGTCCGAGTGACAGGAGTTGAACCTGCGGCCTCTTGAACCCCATTCAAGCGCGCTACCAAAACTGCGCCACACCCGGATGTTACTATGGGATTATATCACACTCTTATTATAAATGCAAGAGTTTTTTTAAAAAAAGACCGATGAAATTTTCATCGGTCTTTAAAGCCGAAATTATTCAATAAAGCCTGACTCCACAAGAGAAATAAGAGCATCAAGGGCATCTTTTTCATCAGTACCGTCAGCAATAATTTTAATGGTAGTTCCACCTACAATACCGAGGGACAAAACACCGAGAAGACTTTTTGCATTAACACGACGCTCGTCCTTTTCTACCCAAATAGAAGATCTGAATTCGTTAGCTTTCTGAATAAAGAAAGTAGCGGGACGGGCATGAAGGCCTACTTGATTCTGAATTACAACGTCTTTAACGCACATAGTTATATCTCCTTATTTTTATAAATTGTTTAAGTTATTATAACACATTTTATTCAATAGTCAATAATTGTTTCACAACTTCCATTTTTTTAACAAACTGAGAAAAAAATATGTATCGTTATTTATGCAATTTTACTCCAAAATACAATTTAAACCCATTTAATTTAATCTTTCTTTGAATTGATATAATCCACAAGAAATTTTTTCTCTTTTTTATCAAGGTTTGCAAACTCCAGTATATCCGGCCTTCTATCGTACGTGATTTCTATAGCTCTTTCTTTTCGCCATTTTGAAATCTCGGCATGATTACCCGACAATAAAACCGAAGGTACTTCCCTACCATTCCACTCGGCAGGGCGTGTATATTGAGGATACTCAAGCAGTCCTGCAAAATGACTTTCTTCCATAAAGCATATTTCATCGGATAAAACTCCGGGAAGCATTCTGCAAATAGCATCGGCACAAACCAGTGCGGGAATCTCGCCTCCCGTCAGAACGTAATCGCCTATAGAAATTTCCTCATCTACAATTTCATCTATAACCCGCTGATCGATTCCTTCATAATGGCCGCAAAGAAAAACAATATGTTCCTTTTGAGAGAGCTCTAATGCTTTTTTTTGATTAAAGGTATTTCCCTTTGGCGACATATAAATGAGATACGGCTTATTTTCATCTTTGAATAGAGATTTATAACAGTTATATATTGGTTCGGCAGCCATAACCATACCCATACCACCGCCAAAAGGAGCATCATCAACTTTATTATGTTTATTATTAGCGAAATCACGAATATTCACACAGGAAAGTTCAATTTTGTCTGCTTTTCTTGCTCTGCCGATAATACTCGTATCCAGAACTGTTTCACACATTTCGGGAAACAACGTCATAATATCAATCTTCATTATCAAATATCCCCTTTGGAGGCAGAATATATATAACCTCTTTATTTATATCAATACTTTTGACAAAATGAGGGACACCGGGAAATAAATATTCTTTATCACCGTTTTTTATTTGCCAAATATCATTAGCTCCCGTATTAGTAACGTCGTCCAGCAAACCATAATATTCATTGGTTTCACCATCATATATTTTACAGCCTATTATTTCATCTATAAAATATTGACCGTCTCTAAGCTGAGCATCATCTCTAAATATATATAACAAGTTTCCACGCATTTCTTCAGCCTGCTCAATTGTATCAATACCCTTAAACTTTAAAAGGGCAATATTTTTATGCACAGAAGCCTTATTTACCTTTAAAACCGATTCTATATCAGGTGCAGTAAACAGCCTTTTAAATTGACATAAAAATTCGGGAGAATTACACCAACATTCTACCCTTACCATACCTTTTATGCCGTGGCTACCTACTATTTTCCCTGTTTTCAAAAAAGTCTTTTTCATACATAACTCCGAAATTAAAAGAATACCCCCATATTTTATGGGGGTTTTTCTATTAGTCGATTTCAACCATTATTTTCTGGTTATCGCGGTTGGCGGCAGCACGCATAACAGTACGAATCGCCTTAGCGATTCTTCCCTGTTTTCCTATAACTCTGCCCATATCACCTTCAGCAACATGGAGATGATACACAATAACACCATCTTCATTGATTTCATCAACTTCAACGGTAATTTCTTTGGGCTTTTCAACAAGTCCGGAAGTAATAGCAATAAGAAGTTCTTTCATAAGTATATACTCCTACGATAATTAAAGTACACCGTTTTTCTTAAGAAGAGCCTTTACAGTATCGGTAGGCTGAGCACCGTTAGCGATCCACTGTTTAGCCTTCTCGCCATCAATGTTAACGATTGCAGGATCCTTAGTAGGATCAAAATAACCGATTTCTTCGATAAAACGACCATTTCTGGAATAACGAGAATCAGCAACTACAACACGGTAGAAAGGAGCTTTTTTTGCACCTAAACGACGAAGTCTGATTTTTACTGCCATAATTACACCTCCACATAATAATTAATATTTAAAAAGCATAAACTTTTTAAAGCATTACATACCCGGAAAACCACCGGGGGGCATACCTGGAAAACCGCCTCTTGCAAATTTTCTTTTGCCGCCCTTAGAATTCATTTGTTTAAACATTTTTTTCATTTGAACGTACTGTGCCATAAGGCGATTAACATCTTCAACCTTCACACCCGCACCAGCTGCAATTCTTTTTCTGCGGGACCCGTTTATAATATCGGGCTTAGCACGTTCTTTTTTAGTCATAGATGTGATAATTGCTTCTATTCTAAGCATAGCTCTGTCATCAATATCAACATCTTTTAACTGTCTGTCCATACCGGGAAGCATTGATAGAATATTTTTAACAGAACCCATTTTTTTTATCTGTTGGAACTGAGCAAGTAGGTCGTTCATATCGAATTTATTCTCTTCTAAACGACGGGCAGTTTCTTCAGCCTGCTTTATGTCAATCTCATTCTCAACCTTTTCGATCAAAGAAAGGACATCACCCATACCAAGAATTCGTGAAGCCATTCTATCGGGATGGAACTCTTCAAGAGCATCTAATTTTTCACCTACACCGGCAAAAAGTATGGGTTTACCTGTTACCGCTTTAACAGATAGAGCCGCACCGCCACGGGTATCACCGTCGAGCTTTGTAAGAATTACACCTGTGATCTCAAGTATGTCATTAAATGCTTTAGCAACATTTACTGCGTCCTGACCTACCATAGAGTCAATAACAAGAAGAATATTATGAACATCAACCGCCTTGGTTATTCGCTTAAGCTCATCCATAAGTTCGGTGTCAATATGCAAACGACCAGCAGTATCAATAATCAAGAAATCATTACCGTAATCTCTTGCATGGCGAACAGCCTCTTGTGCGGTTTTTTCAGGCTTTTGAGTTCCTTTTTCAAATACGGGAACGTTAACAGATGCACCTACAACCTTTAACTGTTCAATAGCAGCAGGTCGGTAAATATCGCATCCTACAAGTAAGGGTCTGTGACCTTGAGATTTTAAAAATGCCGCAAGTTTAGCACAATGAGTGGTTTTACCTGCACCCTGTAAACCGCACATCATAATAACTGTAGGAATTTTAGATGATGTATTAAGGCGTTTTTGTTCGCTTCCCATAAGCTTAGTCAACTCATCGCGAACAATTTTGACAACCATTTGAGGAGCAGTAAGTGATTCAATAACATTTTCACCGATACATCTTTCGGCCACACCGTTCGTAAAATCTTTTGCTACCTTATAGTTAACGTCAGCTTCAAGCAAAGCAAGGCGTACATCACGCATAGCCTGTTTAACATCTGCCTGAGAAAGTTTACCTTTTGAACGTAAATTTTTGAACACCTTAGCTAACTTATCTCCAAGACTGTCAAAAGCCATTTTTTCACCACCATCACAAGTTTTCTATTATTTTGTAAATTGATTCAACATCATTTTTAGTTGCCGCTTCTTTTAAATCATAAACTGTTTTAGAGTAATGAAGTTTTTCTTCGTAGAATAACAATAATTGTTCGGTACGTTTAATAATTTCGTGAGCACCCTGTCTTGAAATATTTTCGTTTTCCGAAATTTCAGACAAAGAAAGGTCGTCATAAAAATAATCCCTGGCTATCCTTTGTTGTCTATCGGTTAGTAACTCTCCATAAACATCCAAGAGAAAAGCAATAGATAAGTCCTTCATTTCACACCTCTGACTGTAAAGCAATTTACTTTACAGTCAAAATTATAACACACACATTAGCATCTGTCAAGCATTTTTCTTTACATCAAAATTTTTGTTGAAATAAAGAAAAATATGTATTATAATAACTATCGTATAAATTATAAATATTAGGTGAAAAAAATGAGTACCATAAAAAAAATACTTTCAGTATTTCTTACATTAATTATGACATTATCCTTTCTTTCAGGATGTACCTCTAAGAACGATAATGCTGTTATATATTTTGAAGCCACTGCAACCGCAACCACCCTTGACCCTCAGATTGCTTCCAACGACACGGAATTACTTATTATACGTAACATATTTGAAGGTCTTATGAGGGTTGATGTTAAAGGTGAAATAGTTCCCGCAGTTGCTTCAGAATATACTGTAGAGGACAATGTTTATACTTTTTACATATCAGACACGGCAATGTGGAGTGACGGTCAACCGGTAACTGCAAATGATTTTGTATTTGCTTTTAGGAGAGCTGTTGACCCGTCCACACGTTCTCCTTACGCTGAAAAATTACGTTCAATTTTAAACGCCGAACAAATAATGTCTGGTCAGGTTAGTCCTGACCGATTGGGTGTCTATGCAAAAACACCCTCTATACTTGTTATTAATCTAAGTGAAAATGACAGTCAATTCCTTTACAAATTAACAACAGCAGTATGTATGCCTTGTCGTGAAGATTTTTTTAATGGTTGCAATGGACAATACGGACTATCAAAAAACCACATTCTATCCAATGGTTCATATCGACTCACAAAATGGAACACCGATGATTTTGCGGTTAGAATTCATCGAAACGATAAATATTACGGTGATTTTGCTGCTGATAATTCTGCTGTATTTATTTCATATAATCCCGAAAAAGACAATTTGGAAAAGCTGAGTAAATCTTCGGTAGATATTGCATTTATTGATGTGCCTAAGATAGAAGAATTAAACCAAGCAGGGTTAACTACATCGCAATATCAAAACGTATTATGGGTTATGGAAATCGGAGATGTTTATTCATACGATTTGCGCCGTTCTTTATTTTTAGCCTTTGAAAGAAGCAATTATGCCGGTAACTTAGGCGTTGGATACAATGTAGCCTATTCATTCTTTCCTGATATAATGCTCAACGAAAAACTTGATTACGTAGGCATGGAAGAATATGATGTTACAGAAGCAAAAAAATTATACAATACGGCTTTAACACAGTATACAGGTCAGCGTCTGCCATCCACGAAACTGTATTATTACAATGACCCAAATATGACAAGACCTATAAATGACATTGTAGGACATTGGCAGAAAGAATTAGGAGCCTACATTAACACCAAAGCATATGACAATATTGATAATATTAAACTGGCACTAAGTACCGGAGAATGTGCCATTGCAGTCTATCCGATTAATATTACCGATAAAGACCCCAGCGTACTTGCTCATAAACTTGGGTACGATTTTTCAAAAACTTCAGTTAAATCTCTGCCTGAAGTGCAAAAAAGCATATTAAACAACAAAAAACTTATGCCCCTTGCCTTTGAAAACTCGGTTGCTGCTTATACTAATGATATTATAGATTTTAACTTTACCATAGGAAACGGTTTAATCGACTTTGCATATGTAACTAAAAAGTAATTTAAAAAAGCTTGAGAAGAAAATTCTCAAGCTTTTATTTATAGTAACGACTTTTCTATTTGTTTTTTTAATTTTGCAATTATCTTCTTTTCAAGTCGCGATATATACGATTGAGAAATGCCTAAAATGTCCGCAACCTCTTTTTGAGTAAGCTCATCATATCCACATATGCCAAAACGCATCTTCATAATTTCCTGTTCTCTGTTTGACAGGTTGTTTATTAATTTAAGCAAAAGCTCTCTTTCATCCTCCTTTTCAACCTCTCTTCCAACCTCTTCCCCATCGCTTCCCAAAATATCGGATAACAATAATTCATTACCATCCCAATCAACGTTTAAAGGTTCATCTAACGATATTTCACATTTAAGGGAAGAAGTTTTTCTTAAATACATAAGTATTTCATTTTCAATGCATCTGGAAGCATAGGTTGCGAGTTTTATGTTTTTATCAGGTTGAAAGGTATTAACGGCTTTAATAAGGCCGATAGTGCCTATAGAAATCAAATCTTCACAATTAGCACTAGACGTTTCAAATTTTTTAGAAATATAAACCACCAAGCGCAAATTATGTATTATAAGTTTTTCTTTAACGCATTCTTTGTCATCTTCGAAATGCATAAGCAGTTCCTGCTCTTCTTTATTTGTTAAAGGCGGCGGTAAGGTTTCGGTTCCGTTTATATAATAAACCTTACTCACTATTCCAAGTTTAGCAAGTAACTTACTAATTAAATTAAATATTTTGTGCATAACGTTCACCTTCGTTTAAAATTTGTGGGTTTACAATTGCTTTGTAATCGGAGTCATCAATAATTTTATCGGTTACGGCTATTAGAGAAGCCCCTATATCTCTATTGTTAATTTTGGTTTTTTTACAGCTATATGCTGTTATCATACTAACTCCATCTACAGTAGAATATGGTAACAAAATCGGTGGTAAAAGCGTTATATCGCCGAAAAAATCTTTTGCGGTAGAGATATCTGTAATTATAACCTGTTTTCCTGTATAAATGTCTCTTAGAGAGTTACCTGTATCAACCAATGCCGTTAGTTCTATAGTTTTATCTTTATTTATAAGTGTCACTTTGCACCTTGAAGCCACAGGCGAAGAACGTCTTATAATAAATAGTACTCCCTTAATAATTATGTATGATATAATTGTCCAAATAATCATTTCGACTGCTGAAATATTAAAATAAAGTATAGAGTTTTTTAAAATCATTCCGCCCGGTTTAAATGCAATCCACACCACTGTAATAATACCGTTAAAAGCAACGCTTACCGCCAAAAATGAAAAATAAAGTTTCAAAAACAGTTTAATATTACTTTTCCCCAGCGTTATCATACAGGAAATTAATGCAGAAATTAACATAACAGCCATTTCAATTAAAACCGATAATCTAGGAACAAAAATCATTAAGGAAAACGCAGATGCAAAAAGCGAAGCAATAATAAGTCTTATCGTTTTTACTTTTCGTCCTATTATAAATAACGCCAAATTCAACAGAGAAAAATCAATAACTATATTTAAAAATATAAGTACGTCAAGATACACAACCATAAAATCACCAAATAAATTATACACTACTTATACCGCAAAATTTGTCAAAGTGTGTAACCTAAATAAAAAAATTCCCACAGATTTTTCTGTGGGAATTTTTTATTGAATTGGTGATTTCGTATAGCTTGATGCCCCGGTATCAGGAAGTAATTTTCCTTGAACGGTTTTATACGACCCCGAAGCCGTATAAACTGTGAATGTCAATGAATCGCCCGGTTTAGAATTTTCAATATAATCAAGAATTACACCATCTGAGGTAATATCAATGCCATTTACTTGCGTAATAATATCACCTACATTTATTTTTCCAAATAAATCACTGTCATTATTAACAGAAACAATTAAAATGCCTACGCTTTGATATTTTTTCACTTCCATAGTCACTTTATCAATCACCTGATAGGATATACCAAGACGTGCTCTATCGGCAACATATCCGTTTTTAATAAGTGACTCAGTAACTAATTTAACTACGCTTGATGGAATCGCAAATCCAATACCTTCATATTCTTCACCTGATATTTTGGAGGATGTAATTCCTATAACCTGTCCATACATATTAACTAAGGCTCCTCCGGAATTTCCGGGATTAATAGGAGTGCTGGTTTGTATCATTTTCATTGAATAACTGGATGTAGTCGAAACACGACGGTTGGTTAAAGAAATAATTCCTTCGGTAATGCTGTTTTCTTCAATATTATTAGGTCTGCCGATAGCTACTACATTTTCTCCGATAACCAGTTCTTTATCGTTACCGAATATAGCAGGAGTAAAGCCTTTAGCATCAATTTTCAGCACAGCTAAGTCACTTCTCACATCACCCGACACAAAGGATGCAGAATATTCTTTACCATCATATGTCTTTACTAAAAATTTTGCACCGGCAATACTATCATAAATGTGATCGTTGGTAATAATGTATCCATCTTCCGAAAAAATTACGCCCGAAGCAACAGATTGAGTTCCGTCAGTACTGTAAGCGGTAATACCAACCACCGATTTATTCACCTGTTCATAAACCTGTGCCGCTGTAAGTTCATCGGTTTCTTTAGGTTTTGAAGCAAGTTCCAGTGAAGCAATATAATCGGTATTACCTGATTTAGAATATTTATGAAGTCCAAGTAAATATCCGCCTAAACAAGAACCTGTAACAAGAACCACGGCAGCCATAATTAAAGTAAAAATTTTTATTCCTGCAGAAACAGGTTTATTATCGGCAGACATATATTCAACTCGCTTATAATCAGCAATTTCGGTCAAAGCGGGTTCTTCGCAAATATCATTTATATAACGAGACTCTTCCACATCATTCATTGACGAAGATTTTAAATTATCGTCGTTTTGTGGTTCATCGCAACTTTGATTTTGATAAATATTATTTTCATCCATAATAAATCCTCCGTGGATTATGTGTTTATAGGTAAACGAATTCCAAACTCTGTAAATTCATTTTCACTACTTTTTACAAATGCGGTTCCACCGTGTATTTTAACAATAGTTTTAACTAAATACAGTCCAAGACCGGTGCTGTCTTTGTTTGCCGAACGAGCCTTATCACCTTTGTAAAAACGATCAAAAATAAGCGGTAAGTCATCTTTAGGAATGCCAATACCTGTATTTTTAATAATAAATTCAAAATGTGTTCTGTCTGCTGACAAGGTAAATTCAATTACTCCTTCATCATTTGTAAACTTGACAGCATTATCACACAAATTATATATAACCTGATGAAGCAAATCTTTATCTGCGCGAATCACACATTTCTGAAGTGTATCCAGACCGATTATTTTAAGATTTTTGCTTTCAATTCGCTGTTCCTGACTTAATACTACGTCAATAACCAGCTCTTTAAAATCAAAATCCGTAGGATGTATTTTAATTTTTCCTGCCTCAAGTTTAGAGAGATTTAACATTCCTTCGACCAATCGTGTCATACGCTTAACTTCGTTTGATACGATTTGCAAATAATAATCGGTTTTATCCTTTTCAATTGTTCCATCAATAATACCGTCGATAAAACCGCCGATAGTAGTCATCGGTGTTCTTAACTCGTGCGACACATTGGCTATGAAATTCCGACGCATATTTTCAAGTTCAACCAATGAATTTGTCATTTGATTAAAAGAACTAGAAAGTTGACCGATTTCGTCGTTACTCATTACAGGGATACGTCTTGAAAAATCACCTTTTGACATTGCTTTTGATGCTTCGGACATAAGTTTTAACGGTTTAGCCCATCTATATGTTATCATATAAAGAATCATAAACAGAATTACAATAGGAATAATGGCAGCTACTGCATATATACTGTATAAATCCTTATAAAATTCAGTCAAAGTCGAAGCGGGAGAGGCAGCAAATACATATCCAAGTTGCCTACCTTTATCGTCGGTTATTTTTTTACCCTTAATAAAATATGACTCAGAAAACATACCGCCAAAGCGTCCTATTTCTTCATAGTCACTGACAGCTGTTTTATTAAGTGCTTCATTATTAACAGAATGTTCGCAGACCATATCAATAGAATAATCACTGCACGAACAAGCAATAACACTGCCATTTTTGTCGGTTACAAATATCATATTATCGCCTACACGTGACATTACCTGCGTCATATGAAGAACGGTAGTAGAAAAATATGGATTTTTATAATCGGTTTTAACATACGATGACATTGTTTCGCATGATACCGACAAAGAATTAAATTTTTCTTTGGATAAATAGTTATTTGTAAGAAAGGTAAGGATTAAAACAATACCTGTAAGACAAAAGAAAAATGTTAGCGAAACTGCAATAAAATATTTTTTAAAAGTACTTAGTTTAGACAATTATCTTACCTCAAATTTATATCCAACGCCCCAAACGGTTTTTAAGTTCCATTTATCCGAAACTCCCTCAAGTTTTTCACGTAATCTTTTTACATGAACATCAACCGTTCTTGAATCGCCGTAATAATCAAAACCCCATACCTCATCAAGCAGTTGGTCTCTTGTAAAAACTCTATTTGGATAACTGGCAAGATGGTACAAAAGTTCCAATTCTTTAGGCGGTGTATCAACCTGTACGCCATTTAATTTCAATTCGTAATTAGTAAGATTAACCGAAATATTTTCATAGCTAACCATTTCAATTTTTGAGTCATCATTAGAAGCAGCTCTTCTAAGAACCGCTTTTATTCGAGCAATAAGTTCCTTTGCTTCAAATGGTTTTGAAACATAATCGTCTGCTCCCAGTTCAAGTCCTAATATTCTATCAAAAGTATCGCCTTTTGCCGTTAACATAATTATAGGCACCGAAGAAAATTTTCTGATTTCTCTGCAAACCTGCCAACCGTCAAGTTTTGGTAACATTATATCAAGTAAAATAAGGGACGGAAAATATAATTTTGTGCATTCAATAGCGTTTTCACCATCATTAGCAACAATCGGCTCAAACCCTTCTTTATTAAGATAAAGACGGAGAAGCTCACAAATATTTTCATCATCATCAACAATAAGTATTTTTTTATTTTCCATATAAATTCCTCCAACAAAAGAGTATAAATATATAATACAATAATAGTATTACGAAAATATGAATAATTTAACAAAATCTAAAGTTTTTCACAAAAACAAAACCGAAGAAAGCCGCCCTACAAAAAGCGGGCGGCAATATATACAAAATATATATTATTCAGCAGAATTTTCTCTCATCTTCGCGAAACACTCGCTGCAATAAACAGGGCGATCCTCACGAGGTTGGAAAGGAACCTTCGCGGGGTTACCACAAGCACTGCAGGTAGTTTCGAACATTTCGCGCGGAGCTCTGCCAGCGTTCTTACGCTTATCACGGCAGGGTTTACAACGCTGCGGTTCGTTTGCAAATCCTTTGGACTCGTAGAATTCCTGTTCTCTTGCAGTGAATACGAATTCTTCTCCGCAGTCCTTGCAAACTAATGTCTTGTCTTCGAACATGTTTTGTACCTCACTTGTTTTTGTTTAGCCCCGGTCGGAATTTCACCGACATCTTTGAGAAACAACGCTCTGTACTTTGAGCTACATGGGCATATATAATCAACGGAATTAACCGATTGATTTTTTTATTTTCTTTCTGGCTCTCTGCAGAGCGTTATTAACATCCTTTTGTCCGATAGAAAGCGACTGTGAAACAGCGGCATAACTACCAAAAGTTAAATAAGCTGTTAAAACTTTATATTCAAGTTCAGAAAGAGTATCTTTTATTTTATTGTTAAGATTTTCAGCACTTTCCTTGTCTATAAAAAACGTTTCAGGGTCGGTAACATCAAACAATTCGCATTCTTCAATACTAACCAAAGCCGAATTAGGTATTTGTTTTTTTGCAGAAATACGACGCAGTTCAGAAAGTATAGCCCTTTTAACGCAAACACCTACAAAAGTTGAAAATGATGATGAATTAAAATCATAGAGGTCAACACAACCTGAAAGAGCCAGTAAACCAACCTGCACAAAGTCTTCCCTATCGGTTTCCAAACAGTTGAGTGCTGAAATATAACAATTTATAAGAGGCATATAAGCAGTGCAAATATAAGAAAACAATTCTTTTTGACCCGAACGGATTCTCAAAATAAGTTCATTTTCACTTATAACTTCGTTAAATAACGTATAAGTTTTCACATCCACTGCTCCAATGTACAAATATTAAAGTACAGAGTAATAATAACTCATCCAAAAACTATTGTCAAGACTTTTTTTATGTTTTATACAAAATTTTTCAAAATTTTGCATATTTTTTCTACAAAATAATAAAACTGGCATTAATTTACCAGTTTTATTGATTCTAATACTTCTTTATACATATAAAGCGAACCTAACGCAATTATAGGCAATGAAGATGTTCTCGAAAAATCCACAGCACTGATTAATGCTGATTTAACATCAGAAAAAGCTATTGCTTCTACATTTAATTTTTTAAACACATTTGCATACTCATTTGCAGACAACGCCCGTGGATTATCCGGAGTTATACAATATACACGTTCACCAACCGTTGCAATTTTATCTGCAATAAAATTGTAATCCTTATCTTTCATAACACCGGTTAATATTATCACCTTACTATTAAAATATTTTTTTATACTGTTGACCGCCGCTTCTACCCCTTCAGGATTATGACCGCCATCAGCTATTATGAGCGGATTTTTATTAATAATTTCAAATCGAGCGTGCCACACAGTATTTTCCAGTCCCTTTTGCAATGCTTCATCATTTATAACGTATCCGCTAGAATTCAGAATTTTCACGGCATTTATAACATTACATGCATTAATAGGCTGAAAAGAACCTAAAAGTTTTATATGGACATCTTTTAGTTGTCCATAATCGAATATAGTGCCGAATAAGTCCATCTTTCTTATAAACAAATCTTTCTTATCATAATCAAAAAGCTCAGCACTTTTATTTTTAATTTCCTTCAGGATTACTTCTTTAGCAACTGAATTTTCACCGCACCAAAGACATTTTCCGTCCTCTTTGATTATCCCTGCCTTTTCATCGGCAATCTGCTGTATAGTATTACCAAGAAATGAAGTATGGTCAATAGAAACGCCTGTAATAACCGATAAAACCGATTCCTTAATTATATTTGTAGCATCATATCTTCCACCTAATCCACATTCCAAAACAACAATATCACACTTCTTTGTTTTAAAATACTCAAAAGCAACGGCTGTTATTATTTCAAATTCTGTAGGCTTATCATCCATCAAATCGGCTGCGTTTTTAACCTTTTCGGTAATCAAACAAAGGTCAGCATCAGAGATTGATTTTCCGTTAACAGAAATCCTTTCATTAAATTCCAGTATAAACGGAGATGTGTATAGACCAACGGTATATCCTGCGGTATGAATCACACTAGACAACATTGCACAGAATGAACCTTTTCCGTTAGTACCGGCAACATGAATGTATTTTAAATCATTTTGCGGATTGCCGATTTTTTCACACAACTGAGATATTCTATTTAAACCTGGTTTGCAAAAGAAATTACTTACCGAATGTATATAATTTAACGTCTGACTATAGTCCATATTTAACACCTCTTTATTCTGTTTATCTGTGTAATAAAGCCTTTATTTTTTACCAGAAGAATTAAAACGAAGGTTTCTGCAACAAACACAATTAAATAATTCAAACTTCTTAAAATAATTGTTTCTAAAAACGGCATTTCATAATATAAAGAAAGCCCTATAGTTTTAACTATAACAGAACCTATTATATGTGAAATCAAGCTAGAAGCAGACACACGCCAAAACTGTGGAATTTTATATAGGGAGTTATATAATACTCCCGAAACAAATCCAATTAATGAAGCACCAACTGTCAATAGAGGAATTATATTATACCCACGTAAGATGCATCCAAGAATGTCGGCACAAATACCCGATAATGCTCCGGCGACAGGGCCAAACATCATACCCGTAAGAATAATTGCAAGATTTTCGAAGCTGATCCTAAAAGCATCGCCTATTGATATGGCAAGGAATTTACCCGAAACAATACTTATTGCAACAAACAAAGCAATACAGGACAACACCTTGATATTTTTAAGTTTATTAATACCTAAAAACTCACCTATTTTTTTCAAAATAAAAAACCTCCTCCCCCCACATCAGCAAGGAAAGAAGGTTAAGATTCAATCCGTTGAAGCGGGATGCAAAAAACAGACCGCAACCAAAGGTTTTCGTCTGACCGGCAACTCCCCGTCCCATCAGCACTTCACGCCTGAATTTTTACTCTTCAAATTTTCAATAAGATTATAATTCTTTTTATAACTTTTGTCAAGAAGTATGTTTTTGTGGCAGAATTATAATAATGTTCATAGTATATATTGAGTTTTAGAAAATCTAAGACCAATATTTTAAGGAGGATTTTAATGGCTGACTACAATTTTAAAGATGCAGTTTGCATTGATGCAGGCAGAGTTTACGACTCATGTTGCGACAGAGATTGCATTGAAGATTTAAGATGTTATTTTTCACGTGAAAATCAAAACCTTATAGATGACGCCATAAGCGTAAAACTAAAAAACGCCGAAGTACTTAACGTATACGTAGATGTAGAACCCGTAAATTTCAATCGTGGATTCTATTCTTGCGATTTGACATTTTTCTTTTTATTACAATTAGAAGTCTTTACATCTCCTCACACGTTGCCAACCGATATACGCGGAATAGCAACCTTTAGCAAAAAGGTTATCTTATTCGGAAGCGAAGGAACAGCAAAAATATTTTCAAATTTATCAACAGTAGAAAACGCACCGGATACACAACTTCCCGAAACCAAAAATTCACCCAGATGCGTTGTTCAAACTGTTGACCCCATCCCTCTATCCGCCAAAATCTGCGAAGAAAAACGACATAACGATAATTGTTGCTGTATCCCTAAATGCATATGTGATGCAGTTGGCGGAATAAATATAGAAGCAGAATGCAAGAAAAATGTTTATGTTACTATCGGACTGTTTACTGTGGTACAATTAATCAGAAACGTACAGATGTTAGTTCCTATATACGATTTCTGCATTCCGGAAAAACAATGTTCGGATAACTGCTCAGCAGATGAACCATGCGACGTTTTCAGACGCATTGATTTTCCAACAAAAGACTTCTTCCCTCCCACAATGTGCAAAGAAGAATGCGAATAAAAACTAAACGCCCCAAATGGGGCGTTTAAATTTAAAACACAAGTTATAAGACATAAAAATTCCTATTTTGTTCAACGGGAGAAAATCCATGCGTATAAAAATTCGCAAAACACAAAATTGCTATAAAGCCAGGAGTCTTAAAGAAATATCAGATATTTTAGACAAACTCAGAAGTAAAAACGCAAACTGCAGTAAGCTGTTTTTTAAAAGAAAAAATTATTATATTTTGAGTGATAAATCAATTGATACGACCAATAAAATATACTCAAATTATATAGAAGGTTTTTTAGAAGAATATGCAACCTTAATAAGCGAAAACGCAATTAAAGATGTAAGAAATCTATTATAATTTTTTTATTTCCTCAACCCGTGCAGCCATATCATCTGCAGAAAAGATATAGTTTCCGGCAACCAAAACATCAGCACCTGCC
This sequence comes from Acutalibacteraceae bacterium, assembly GCA_045592625.1. Lineage (GTDB taxonomy): Bacteria > Bacillota > Clostridia > Oscillospirales > Acutalibacteraceae > SIG607. Next base: position 11,193 of record JAZNVC010000005.1, on the reverse strand, counting down.
TGTACAGCCAGCGGTGCTGTTTCTGCATTTATGCCTCCGTCAACCTCCAACAATACATCTAGATTTTGCCTTCTAATTTCATTTTTTAGTTTTTTCAACTTTTCCAGTGCATCAGGCATAAACTTCTGACCGCCGAAACCGGGTTCTACAGACATAACAAGCACCATATCGCAATACGGTAAATATTCGAATATTTCCTCAGGAGATGTATACGGTTTAATGGTAAGACAAGATTTAACACCATAGTTTCTAATCTGAAGAAGAGTTTCTTTAACGGGAGAACCTGCTTCATAGTGAAAGCCCAGATAATCAGAAACTTTAGCAAATTCTTTTATGTATCTGTGGGGCTTATCTATCATAAGGTGAACATCGCATAAGAGTTTAGTATGTTTTTTAATCGAAGAAATCACAGGAACACCGAAAGAGATATTTGGTACAAATATACCATCCATAACATCCAAATGAAGCATATCCACGCCTGCATTTTCAAGCTTTTTTAAATCATCAGACAAAGTGAGGAAATCAGCCGTTAAAACTGAGGGAGAAATTTTTGTCATAAAAGCACCTCCAAGCACAATTATTTTACATTAAAATAAACAATATGTCAATTTGCTAAACGAAAAATAATTATTATTTGAAAAATTATAACCGTTATTATTACTAACTCCACCAAATATTTTAATACAAAAGCAAAAATATTTTCAAAAATACTGCTATGAATTTCTCGTTCTAAAAAAATCTTAATATTATCCTTACCGTCAAGCACCCCGAAATTAACGGAAGATAAAAATGCAGTAAGTGGCACTATAATACCCTCACCGATAAGGGCAATAGTTCTATATAATGTTTGGAAATTTTCGATAGTTATATATATTGCAGGTAATAAAATTATAGCAAGGCAAAAGCCTAACGACTTTTTTCTATTGAAAGTAGAAATAGCGGTCATTGCTTTCACAGGCACTTCCACGTAGGATACTGCTGATGTTAACGCAGCAACTATTATTGCCATATAAAAGAAGCACCCCAGGAAATTTCCCAATATTCCATTATCATCAAATACATTTTGCATAGCATCAAAGATTAACTGCGGTCCGTTAGCATCAAAAGAATGTGTAATTGATGCAGATATAACAACCACTGACATAGATAAAGCGAATATAGTATCGGCTATGCTTACCATTAATGCACTTTTTAGAGTATTTTGCCTAGTTGGCATCATTGTACCATAAGTAATCATGCTTCCAACGGCAATAGACAAAGAAAAAAACATCTGCTCTGCCGAAACGGCAAATATCTCTATATACCCTTTAAAATTGTGTTCTATCTTTATGGCTAACATATCATTTAACACAATATTTGTATTATCACGAAACAATATAATAACAGCCCATAAAATTATAGCAATCATCAATACAGGAACTGTAATTTTATTAAATCTTTCAATACCTTTATCAATATCTTTTGATGCAATAAGATAAATACAAAAAATAAAAGCAATAGTTAAAACAAAAGCAATCTTATCGGAAATTAAAATATTAATGGAAAATATAGAAAATAAATTTTCTAACAGATATCTAATACACATACCTCCGGCAGCACAATAATACATTAAAACTATTAAAGGTGAAACTACAGTCAATATCCCAATACTTTTCATTTTAGGTGCATTAACTCTATAAAGCCGTAGTACATCGCTTCTGAAATATTTTCCTAAAATAAACTCAAGGTTTAAAAGTGAAACTCCCACTGTAATCGTCAGCAACAGATATGTATATAAAAATACACCCCCATATTTTTGAAGTTTATAGGGAAACATCCATATATTTCCAAGACCGACTGCACCGCCGATAGCCGAAAGCAAAAATCCAAGTTTAGAATTAAAGTTTTTTTGTTTCATTTAATCACCAAAATAATATTTATAATAAATAATAAATACTTTTTGTTGATTTATTCACAAAATTCAATTATAATATTGTAAATTTATAAATTAGTGGAGGTTAGATAATGCAAATTTCCCACTTAGTCCGTAATTTAAAACTACCCGTTGTAGCACTTAGAGGTTTGGTCGCCTTCCCTGCTTTACCAATTCATTTTGAAGCAGGAAGAAAGTCATCAATAATAGCCTTAAGTTCTGCCATGGATAAAGACCAGTTGGTATTTTTAGTTACGCAAAAAGACATTCGTGATGAAGAGCCTGACTCAGACCGTCTTTATAATATTGGGTGCGTTGCACGTATACGTCAATTTTTAAAGGTTAATGATAAAAGCATAAAAGTACTTGCTGAAGGTTTATACAGAGCAAAACTTATTAGACATGTAAATACAGGAAAGGTCAATTATGCTGAAATCGAACGTGTTGATGAAGTATATCCCAAACACAGCAATGCATATCACGAAGCTTTAATAAGAAAAGTAAAAGATGAATTTGAAAGATATTCAATGATACTTCCCGGTGGCATATCAAACGATATATTGCTTCAGGCGGCAGCAAATGATGAAATAGCAGGACTTACCGATTTTATTGCTTGTAGCATTCCTGCACCCTTTGATGACAGGCAGTTTATTCTTGAGCAACTTAATCCGTATACTCGTGCAAAAATGCTTTTAAAATTACTTTCCAAGGAAATTTCACTTCAAAAAATCGATAATAAAATCAGTGAAGCAGTAAAGGTTCAAATTGATGATAATCAACGTGAATATTATTTAAAAGAACAAATTAAGGCAATAAACGAGGAACTTTACGGTGATATAAGTGAAGAAAGCGACGAGTATTTCGAAAAAATCCAAAAACTCGATGTAAACGAAACTGTAAGAGAAAAATTAATGGCCGAGGCGATAAAACTTCAAAAGATGCCTCACGGCTCACAGGAAGCCGTTGTTGTGCGCAATTATCTTGACGAATGTCTATCTCTGCCTTGGAATATTCAAACGCAAACCAAAAACGATATATCCCGTTCATCAAAAATCCTTGACCGAGACTTCTACGGTATGCCCAAGGTTAAAGAAAGAATTCTTGAAATGCTTTCGGTTTATTCTTTGGTTGATGATATAAACGGTCAGATTATATGTTTGTACGGCCCTCCCGGTGTTGGTAAAACTTCTATAGGAAAAACTATAGCTGAATGTATGGGTAGAAATTTTTCCAGAATTTCCCTTGGCGGTATAAGCGATGAAGCAGAAATCAGGGGTCACAGAAAAACCTACTTAGGCTCTATGCCGGGCAAAATTATTTCTGCCATAAAACAAGCTAAAAGTAATAATGCCCTTATTTTACTGGACGAAATCGATAAATTAGGTTCAAATTATAAAGGCGACCCGTCATCTGCTTTACTGGAAGTTCTAGATAGCGAACAGAACAATTCATTTGTTGACCACTATATTGATCTTCCCTTTGATTTAAGTAAAACAGTGTTTATTACAACTGCAAATTCTCTTGATACTATTTCTGCTCCTTTAAGAGACAGACTTGAAATCATTGAACTTTCAAGTTATACTCGTGAAGAAAAATTTAATATTGCTAAAAAACATCTTATTAAAAAACAATTAAAACGACACGGCCTTACCTCGTCAATATGTAAAATTACCGATAAGGCTATTTATGATTTAATTGATTTTTACACACGAGAAGCAGGTGTTCGTAATCTTGAAAGAAATATTGCTTCTCTTTGCAGAAAAACAGCAAAAGAAATTGTAGAAAACAAAACCGGCAGCGTTAAAATCACTTCAGAAAAAGTTATGGAAATGCTGGGTAGACATAAGTTTAACCCCGAAAACATTCTGGCTAATGATGAGATAGGTGTAATTAACGGACTTGCCTGGACATCTGTTGGTGGCGAATTAATGCAAATTGAAGTTTCTACGGTGCCGGGTACAGGTAAGCTTGAATTAACAGGTTCTCTGGGCGATGTTATGAAAGAATCGGCACGTGCTGCTTTAACCTATGTTCGTTCAAGAGCAGATAAATTAGGTATTGATCCAGGTTTTTACAAAAATCAAGATATTCACATTCACGCTACTGAGTCGGCAATTCCCAAAGACGGTCCATCCGCAGGAGTAACAATGACCACTGCTCTTATTTCCGCACTTACTGACAGACCTATTCGCAGAGACATAGCTATGACAGGTGAAATTTCTATCCGAGGACGAGTTCTTCCCATAGGCGGATTAAGAGAAAAATCTATTGCAGCATACAGAAGCGGTGTTAAAACCGTATTTATACCTAAGGATAATCTTCCCGACCTTGAAGATGTTGACCAACTGGTAAAAGACAGTCTTGAGTTTATACCTGTATACTATGAAGACGAAATAATTGATAAGGCTTTGATTTAATATGAATTATAATATTGCTGAATTTGAAAAATCATTTGGTACTGCTGAGCAGTTAAATCAGTCCACAATGCCCGAATTTTGTTTTTCGGGCAGATCTAACGTGGGCAAATCTTCACTGATAAATAAAATAGTTAACCGAAAGTCTCTTGCAAGAGTTAGTTCAAGTCCAGGTAAAACAGTAACAATAAATTTTTATAAAATTGATACCATCAGACTTGTTGACCTACCAGGCTACGGTTATGCAAAGGTTCCTTTTGGCGAGAGAACTCGTTGGTCTGACCTTATGGAAAGTTATTTTCACTCAGACAGAAATATTAAAATGGTGTTTCAGTTAATCGATATGCGTCATCCGCCTACTGATTTTGATATGTCTATGCTTGATTTTCTTTATGAAATGAAAATTCCTTATAGTATTGTTTTAACAAAATCAGACAAACTCAATAAAACCGAATTCAAGAGCCGAATGGAATCTATTCTTGATGAACTCGGAAAATATGGTAAAGATATACCAATTATACCAACTTCAGCCAGTAACGGCGTGGGTATAGATGAAATAAAGAAAATTCTCGAAACTAAATAACCGCACAAAAAAACAGACGACTACCAGTCGTCTGTAGCTACTTTTATGTAGCAGTTATATCGTCGTTAGGCTTTAGCCCGAAACTAACTGATAAAGCCGTATCAATCTCTCCCATACTTCTTAAATCCAAAGTACCCATTTTTTCTTTTAATCTACGCTTATCTATGGTTCTAACCTGCTCAAGCAATACAATAGAATCCTTTGCCAAACCTGAAGCTACAGCGTTTACTTTAATATGGGTAGGAAGTTCAGTTTTATCGTGCTGACTGGTTATTGCTGCTGCAATAACAGTTGGACTGTATCTATTTCCAACATCGTTTTGAACAATTAGTACAGGCCGTACACCACCCTGTTCCGAACCGATTACAGGACTTAAATCCGCATAAAAAATATCTCCGCGTTTTATGGTCATTTATGTTTCACACTCCATTAGTTTGTAATTTTATTGTTTCCATATTTGATTTTTTTAATCACTAACTAATACAATATATGTAAATTTTTTCAAACTGACCAAACAAAAAACCTGCAACTAATTGCAGGTTTTTTATTATAAAACTTTTGAAAGAAAATCTTTTAGTCTTGACGATTTAGGACTGCCGAAGAAATCGTCAGGAGAAGCATCTTCCATAATAACGCCTTCATCTATAAAAAGAACTCTGTCGCCAACTTCACGTGCAAATCCCATTTCGTGAGTAACAACTACCATAGTCATACCACTTTCAGCCAGTTCCTTCATAACTTCAAGAACTTCACCAACCATTTCGGGATCAAGAGCACTTGTGGGCTCGTCAAAGAGCATTATTTCAGGATTCATAGCGAGCGCTCTCACAATAGCAACACGCTGTTTTTGTCCACCTGAAAGCTGTGAAGGATATGCATTTGCTTTTTCTTCAAGACCTACTCTTTTTAATAAATCAAGGGCTTTGGTCTCGGCATCGGCTTTGCTCATATTAAGAAGTTTTATCGGAGCAAGAGTCATATTTTTAAGAATAGTCATATGCGGAAACAGGTTAAACTGTTGAAAAACCATTCCCATCTTTTGTCTATGAAGGTTAATGTCGGCTTTGGGATCGGTGATATCAACATCATTTAGATAAATATTACCTTCAGTAGGCTCTTCAAGACGATTAAGACAACGCAAAAATGTTGATTTACCGGAACCGGAAGGGCCTATAACGACAACAACATCGCCCTTTTTTATTTCCACATCTATCCCATTAAGAACCTTAATATCACCGAAAGATTTTTTAAGACCTTCAACCTTAATAATAGTATTATCAGTGGTCACTCTTACGCAGCCTCCTTTCAAGAATAGCCAACAACTTGGTCATAATTATTACAATTACAAGATAAATAATAGCAAGACTAATGTAAGGAACAAAAGGCTGATAAGTTTTGTTAGCAATATTCTGAGCTTGTTTGGTTACATCTCGTAAAGCGATTACCGATACAAGCGAAGTATCCTTAAGAAGTGTAATCATTTCATTACCTAAAGCCGGTAAAATGTTTTTAAACGCTTGCGGAATTACAATATGCCACATTGTTTGTGCATAACTAAGTCCAAGCGAACGACCTGCTTCGCTTTGACCAACATTTATAGACATTAGTCCTGAACGAACAATTTCAGCAACGTACGCACCGGAATTTATTCCCAAAGTAACAATACCGCAAATGATAGTACCCAATTCAGTTTTAGGTGCCATAATTACAAATCCCATAATAAGCAGTTGCACCATCATAGGAGTGCCGCGAATAACCGTTAAATATAAATTGCAAAAACTGTTTACAGTACGCAACAAAAAGGAAGGTTTTTTAGGCGATGAATCATGAGCTGTTCGAACTATAGCTATAATAAGACCTATAATAACACCTAAAATCAACGCACCAATAGTAACGATAAAAGTAATTTTTAAACCATTAGTAAAAAATTTCCACCTATTTTGATAAATAAAGGTTTGATACAACTGAAATATAAAATTTTGTATCCATTCAGGCAAAATCTGAAACCAAGACGGTGCCTGTGAAAGCCAATCGGAAAAACTTAAAATTTTCACAAGTCTCACCTTTCATTACATAATCAAGCAGGGACGGATAACCGTCCCTGCTGGTAAATACTTATAAATTAAGCGGGGATATACTTTTTAATAATTTCATCAAGTTTACCTTCTGCCTTAAGTTCAGCAAGAGCTTTATTGAACTTTTCAAGTAGCTCGGTATTTTCTTTAGCAATAGCTGCAGCGTAATCCTCTACAGCATATTCGGTATCAAGAATTTTAAGGCCGGTATTAGCAGCAACAAAATTCTTAGCAGGTTCATTATCTATAACAACGCAGTCAACCTGTCCGTTAACAAGAGCAGCAACTGCAAGAGCACCGTTATCAAACTGCTTAACGTTATCCTGACCGTAATCATCGGTACAATAAATATCACCGGTTGTACCGGACTGCACACCGATTAACTTACCTTCTAAATCATCAACAGAAGCAATTTCAGAGCCTTCTTTTACGATAATTACCTGAATGCCGGTAGCATATGTATCAGAGAAGTTTACAGAAAGAAGTCTTTCTTCATTAACTGTCATACCGGCAAGAGCAAAATCGATATTGCCTGACTGAACTGCAGTAATAAGTGAGTCAAACTTCATATCTCTGATTTCAAGTTCATAACCCATTTTTTCTGCAACAGCTTTTGCAATTTCGGCGTCAATGCCAACAATGTTACCGTTGTCATCAACAAATTCATAAGGTGGGAATTCTGCATTTGTTCCCATAACAAGCTTTTCTTTGCTTCCACAACCGGCAAAGCATACAACAATGAGTGCGAGTGCGAGTAAAAGTGCTAAAATTCTTTTCATAAATATTACCTCCATAATATTTTTTATATTTATAATATAACAAACTTATAAGAATTTTTCAAGAAAATTTTTGCATTTTTAAGCATAACATAGCTTTTAAAGCAAAGATTTTAATAAAAAATATGCAATTATGCATAAATTCATTGCATATTTTAGTTTTTTTGTCAAACAATTCAACTTGACCAACTTAAAAAAATATGTTATACTCTCATAGAAATTCTGAGAAAGGAGCATATAAATGGCGGAAAACACAAAAAATATAACAACCAACAAAAAAGCATTTCACGAATATTTTGTTATAGAGAGTTTTGAAGCAGGCATTGCTCTTTTCGGTACAGAAATAAAGTCAATTCGTAACGGAAACGTTAATCTAAAAGATGCTTGGTGCAGTATTGACAATGGTGAGCTTATTATTAAGCAAATGCATATAAGTCCTTACGAATTCGGCAATATATTTAATAAAGACCCAATCAGGCCTCGTAAATTGCTAATGCATAAGAGAGAGATAATGCGTCTGTTAGGACAGATTAAACAACAGGGTTTAACACTTATTCCTCTTTCTCTTTATTTTAAAGGTTCTCTTGTAAAGGTTCAGGTTGGTTTGTGTAAAGGTAAAAAACTTTATGACAAACGAGCTGATGCAGCTAAAAAAGATGCAATGAGGAATATTGACAGAAGCTTGAAGGAGCAAAACAGATAAATATGGGGGCGTAAAGGTTTCGACAGGGACCGTGAAGTATGGGAAGCGAGCGGTGGCGTGGGACCACCTTAAAACTCACAATTTAAAAAATAAACGACAACAATAAAGTTGCTCTTGCTGCCTAATTAGGCAGCCGTCCGACCTGAGAGTACCGCGGCTCAGCTAGGGCGTCGATTAGCGGTGAACATGAACAGAAGGCTGCTCATCCTTCTGTCACGACTTTGGGCTACTTTTGATATTAGAGTGACATTTCTCGAATAACTAAGGGAAATTAAACAAATGTCTGCGCTCGGAGATGCCTGTATGAATCGATCTTTGGACAGGGGTTCGACTCCCCTCGCCTCCACCATAGAATAACTGCAACTTTGATACAAGTTGCGGTTATTTTCTTTTTGTGGTATAATGAAAAAACGGTGGTGAGGGTATGCATTTCTCTTTTATTAAAGAATTGTTTTCAGGTTTTGATGTAGAAATTCAAATCGAAAATAATGTTGAAACTATTTACATAAGAAACATTCAATTTTTAGATCCGATCATAATTTATTATTTCCCGGATGACTACTATATCTATCTTTTGCGCTTTGCAACGCAACATCGCGATACTTCATCTAAAGAAGAATTGATACAATATGCGCTTTCTTTTGCTAACGCTGAGAAAGCAGCTATTGAATTTTTCGAAAACGAAAAGAACAGATTTGGTGGAGAAATTGAAGTATCTTTGCTCGATAACATCTCTTATGATGACTTGAGAAATTACTTTGGATACCCCCATCTTGATTTAACGAATCTTACATTCAAGGTTCGTGCGTGGAATGCTCGTTATTGTTTTGATGGATATTTTGAAAAAAGCGAAACGGGAGCAATAGAAATCAGAAAGAAATATGTCAAATGCACCCCCTAAAACCCAATTTGCACCCCCTTATCCTAAAAATGCACCTTCTAAAATAACTTTGCACCCCCTTATCTCAAAAGGGGGTGCATTTGTATTAAAATTAGGGTTAATCTTCAAAAAAAGAAGTGACTTTTGTGTACCAAAAGTCACTTCTTTTTTATCCATTGCGAAAGCGATGGTATATCATCGCCGCAGACGTATATCACCAACCGTTTGCAGTGCAAAAATATTTCATATCAAGTGCAAACGAGATTTTACGCTTTTCGGCCTTTGCTTCTTCCGAATAAGGAATGGAAATGGAGTGGGATTCTGTATTAGAAGATTTATTATTGACTCCACCGGAGTTTTGTGGTACACTATCCGATGCAAGGTTAATGATTTTGTCCCGCTCGGAAGGTTGTATTCCTATGCTCGACAAATGTTCGTTAGCCTTGTTTTTATCTATAATGATTAAGTTGCCATTTTCACCTGCTTTTATTAGTTGAGCAGTGAAATCATCCAACGGGTAAACGCTTCTTACCTGATTAACATAATCGCTCTTCATTTTTTGTCTTTTATGTATGCCTAAAATCACTAATGAAGGTTGACCTTTAGTGTCAATCATTGGACAATCGGTTACTAGTGTAACTTTTTCACCATTATCTATAAGCATACAGCTCTCAGAAATATATTCTTTAATTCCTTTAAAGAATTTGAGAGGCACGCTGTGCGATGAATAATGTTTATTATTTCCGCTTTTTCTTCTGGACTTTCTATAATCACTCTGATTCATTGCAAAAGGAAGGTCACTTAAGCCCAGTTTCTCTAATGAAAAAAATTCACCTAAATAAAGAGCGTTACTACCGTTTAAGGTTTTATTTTCTGTCTGTTCTAATTGGTCGTTCCAGTCCATAGAACGAGTTACCTTTATACTATGCTTGGCAACTGTTTCACCGGTATCAGTTACTCTCGACTCATACACCCTTGAGATTCTTTCGTTAAGATATTCGAGTTCTTCTGCCATATCGGTGAATGTAGGGTCACCTTTAATTTTTTCAACAAGGCTCTTTATCCAGTCAATAAATCGCTGAAATATATTACGCTTACGGGTAGCAAGTTCAAGAAGTGCATCATAGCTTTCCTGGTCGAAATCGCCATTCTTTCGGATGCCGCCAAGCTGACGTTCAGCAACGAAATCACATACCATTTCTTCTTCAGCCGCTTCCGTATCGAAGGCGGCTTTTTCTTCGGCATTCATTTCATCGGAACTACGCCAGTTTTCATAGTATTTTTCTGTAAGTTTTTGTATAGCCTCCTGACCTTTTGCCTCAATACCATAATCATTAAGAAGATGCGTTTCACAAAAATCAGTAAAGTTAAGTGAGTCACCGAATAAGAAATTCTTATATCCTGACCACAATTTACGATTCTTAAGGTCGTGAACCCATTCGTGCTTAAAGACAAACATATACATTTCGCCAATGGTTAAATTGGGATTAAGAGTAATTTCACGCGTTACAGGATTATATTTACCTTGTTTTACTTCATCACTAAAAGTAATAGGAGTACCGAGTTTTTTACCAAGACTTATAACACGCGTTTTCTTCTCATTTTGATTTTCTTCAGAGAACACCTCTTCAAAAATGTTAGGTGCATTTCCATTTTCGGCATCATTTACACTATCCACGTCCTCCATGGGCGAGGTATCACCGCTGTTTTCGGCGGTGTTTTCTTTTTGTGCGGAAGTTTCTTTTTCTTTTATGTACTGTGAATAAGGAATTTCCCCCGCCTCAGCTTCCTGTTCGGCGGTAGTCTTTCCCGAAGCAATGCTTAAAAGTTTTATCATTCGGTTTACTTCC
>JAZNVC010000004.1:0-283907 GCA_045592625.1 Acutalibacteraceae bacterium | reverse complement strand
TAAGGTCCCCGGAAGACTACCGGGTTGATAGGCACCAAGTCTAAAGGCAGCGATGTCAAAGCTAGGGTGTACTAATAGACCGAGGGCTTGACCTATATTTCGATTCTCCGCAACTACTTTGTTCAGTTTTGAAGGTGTGATCCTAAAGCAGTCAATTTTGACTGCTTTTTTTATAACAAAAAACAGGATGAAGTTTTCATCCTGTTTTATTTTTCGAATTTACTTGGCGGAATGCCAAATTTTTTCTTAAAAAGTCTGCTGAAATAGTAAACGTCTGAAAAACCCACCGTCTGAGCAACTTCCGTTACGGTAAAAACGCCTTGTGACAGAAGTTTTGCCGCTTCATTAAGCCGTAAATTTATAAGAAACTGTGTGGGAGATAAGCCGTATAATTTTTTAAATGACTCTCTGAAATATTTATCACTCAGTCCCGATTTTTCATAAAACTGAGTAAGGTCGATTTCGTTATTGTAAAAATTATTGAGTAAAAAATTATGTGTTTCGGCAATAGCACTGTTTGTATGGGGGGATAAGGGCTCAAAAGATTCTTTTTTATTTAAAAGGTGCAGTATTTCATAGATTATGGACAGTGCCATATAATAATTACTTTCAATGCCGATGCTTCGGTATGTCAGCAATTTTTTGAACAGTATTGAAAAGCGAGGGTCGTTGGTACAGTCCATAAGTTGAGTTTTTATAGGAACGTCCGACGTAAATGTAACACAAATGGAAGAACCTTTTTCAATTCTTTTCACACTGTAAGAATCACACGGGCCGATATTAAATATATGGTCTTTTTTTACCTCTAAAGTGCCAAAATCAAAGGTGTGGTCATACCTTCCGTCAAGTTGATAGGAGATAATATTGATATGCGAGGAAAGGGTATTTGTCCAATATGCCTTATCTGCCTGATAGGTATATATATTAAGAAGTTTTATTATGTGATTGGTCATAAACATCATCTCCACACGCTGATTATACATCTTTTTTTAAAAAAAGTCAACAAATTCGAGGAATTTTGTTCCGTTTTGTGCAAATAATTGATTTTTCTGTATTGTATTTTTTGAAAAAATGTAATAAAATTTAGATACAGAAATCCAAAGGAGTGATACATCTATGGTTTATGACAATATCAGAAAAGAACTTCACGAGTATTATTTTGAGATTTTGCCCGAGAAGGTTGAAAACCTTAGGGTAAAGGTATTTGACATTATGGATGCCTATGCTGCAGAGCATCCTGATGCAAGCAGTTATTTTCTTAAGAAAAAATTATATGAAGTAATCGCTGACAATTTAGAGCCGACAGTATTTGCAGACATTCCTTTTGCATTTGAAACGGGAGCTTTACTTGCATGGTGCGATGGAAATTTCGAGCGAGGCGGAGAACACGCTAACGGTTGGCTTTTCCACAGAAATAAGCATCTGTACGAAGATTTTGACCCCGAAAACTACAGAAAATATAAGACCTTCGGAATTTATTCGCAGTGCGGTGAGTTTGCCGACTTTATGCACCTTGGCATACCTATGACAAAGGTGTTTAGTATAGGTCTTTCGGGAATTCTTGAGGAACTGAATGTAGCCAAAAAGACCTGTGAAACCAAGGAAGAGTCAGAGTTTATTGACTGTGCCGAAGCAGGAATTAAGGCTCTTTGCAAAATTGCACAGCGTTGTGCCGATGAAGCTCGTAAAAACGGCTTAAACGACCTTGCCGAAATAACCGAAAGGGTTCCGTATAATCCGCCTAAAACATTCCACGAAGGACTTTGCACCATGGGCTTTATAAGAAAAGCAATGGGTACTCTTGAGGGTTACGGATTCAGTTCTATGGGCAGAGCCGACGTTTTACTTGCCGACCTTTACGAAAACGACAAGGCCAACGGCGTTACAGACGAGGAAATGTTTGACCTTGTTTGTCGCTTTATGCTGTTCTGGGATTGCACCAATAACAGAAAAGAAAAATTTGACGGTGTTGTTTCCTATGAACTTGAAAACACCTTTACTTTAGGTGGTTGTGATATGGACGGCAATCCTGTTTTCAATCCCGTAACAACCATGTTCATTACAGCCAGAGATAATCTTAACTGTATGTACCCCAAAATTATGTGCCGTTTTTCCGAAAATTCACCAGAAGAATATTTAAGACTTATCAGCAGAGCACTTGTAAACGGCAGAAGCTATAGCCTTTACGAAAATGATGACATTATGATTCCTGCTCTTGTTAATATCGGTACCGAATTAAAGGATGCAAGAGACTATCTTGTCGGCGGTTGTTGGGATGCACTTACTCCCGATTATAACAATAAATACAGCGGTGAATATTGCTCACTTTTGTCTCCGATGTATTGGCTTATGAAAAATTCTGCTGAAAAATTAAAGCAAAAAGAAATTACATTTAAGCCTTTTATAGAGGCAAAAACCTTTGATGAACTGTATGAAAGTTATTTGAATGTTGTTTTCCAGGTTGTTCAAAAGCGTAACGACTACTCTACAAGAGGCTCAACGGTTTGGGATAAGGTAAACCCTGCTTGTATACTTTCTGCCCTAATGAAGCCTTGTATTGAAATGAAGAAAGATGTAACGGCAGGCGGTATTAAATACAGCCGTGAAGCTGTTTATTTTACCTGTTTTGCAGAGGCCTGTGATTCTCTTCACGTTATAAAGAAATTGTGCTTCGACCAAAAGATTTGCACAATGGAGGAACTTTTTGCACAGTGCTTTAACAACTGGAGCAACGAAGAATTACGCCAAAAGGCGTTGGCTGTTCCTTCCTTTGGCGACGGTAATGAGGAATCTACTGCTTTTGCTGCAAAATTCTTTAATGACCTATGCGATATAGGGGACAGAGTTGAAAATCTTATCGTTGGCAAATGCCGTGTTGGCTTTAACTTATACACAGAAATAGTGCGTATGGGTCAATGGATAGAGGCTCTTCCCAACGGTAATAAGGTAGGCGCGTTTGTAAGTCAGGGTATAACCCCCACAAGAAGCGGAAACAAATCTTCTCTTTACGATATGCTCGAAAGCTTCAAAAATATTGACTTTACGAGAACTTCGGGCAATGCGTCAATGACTATTAATTTACCTGCAGGAAAGATTACAGAGGAAACAATGGCATCCTTGTTCAGAGTTTTTGCTCATAACGGACTTCAGGCAATACAGCCTAACTGTGTAAACCGTGAAGAACTTCTTGCTGCTAAAAAAGACCCCGAAAATCACAAGGACATAGTTGTTCGTGTGTGCGGTTTCTCAGCACCTTTTGTAAGTCTTCCCGAAAATTATCAGGATGAAGTTATTACAAGAAGTCTTTTAGAGGTATAAAACATTTATGGACTTAAAAATAACAGATGTGCAAAGTTTTACCTTGCACGATGGTCCGGGCATTCGCACAACCGTTTTTTTGGCGGGTTGCCCTCTTTCTTGTGTATGGTGTCATAACCCTGAAGCAAAAAGCCAAAAGCCTATCCTTGTCTTTGATGTTAAAAAATGTACTTTTTGCAAAGCCTGTGAAATATGTCCCAACAATGTCCATACATTTGATACTTTGCATAAAATTGACCGTAGTCGGTGTAACCTTTGCGGCAAATGCATAGAGGTGTGTAAACCAAAGGCTCTTTCTGTGTCGGTTCGTACCCTTTCGCTTAACGATTATCTGGGCATTGTTGAACGTCAGGCGAGATTGGTGGGCGAAAACGGCGGCATAACCTTTTCGGGAGGCGAACCCCTTTCGCAAGGCAAGGCATTAATAGAATTTCTTGAAAAAACCACCATTCACAAGGCTATTGAAACCTGTGGCTATGCAGACGAAGAACTTTTTAAAGAGGTAATAAAAAGAGTGGATTTTGTGATGTTTGACATTAAACTTGCAGACAGCGAACTTCACAAAAAATATACGGGTGTTTCAAATGATTTAATTCTTAAGAATCTTGAACATTTAAGAAAAAGTGGTAAACCCTTTGTTATAAGAACACCCCTTATTCCCGGCATTACCGACAAAAAAGACAATCTCTCAAAGATTGAAAAAATTGTTAACGGCGATAAATGGGAACAACTCCAGTATAATACCTTAACTTCGCTAAAATACGAACGTATAGGCGAAAACTATTCTCTTGAATAATAAGTTATAAAAAACCGTGAATTTCACGGTTTTTTATTTTTGCCTAAATTCTTTTTAATTGAAATTACTGAGTATTTGTGATATACTAAACTATATATAAGTTGCTTTTGGAGGGATATTATGGAAAAAAGTATGCTTTCGGCGTCTATTGTTGTTTATGGTTCAGCCGAGCAGGCTGAAATAACCATAAAATCTGTCCTTGAGAACACCAAAAAATATCCCTTGTCTCTTTATGTTATTGATAACGCTTCCCCCGATGATGCCGTATGTAAACTCAGTAAAATTTCCTCAATAAAACTTATTGAGCTGAAGCAAAACGTTGGATTTGGTGAAGGCCATAATACTGTTCTTAATGAAAAACTGGGCAAATATCACGCCGTTATTAATCCCGATATTGAGCTTGACTCTGATGCTCTGTCAAAACTGGTTGATATTATGGAAGAAAATCCCGATATTGCTATGATAACCCCTAAAATTTTAGGGGAAGACGGCACTGAACAATGTCTTCCCAAGCGAAATCCTACCCTGCGTTATCTTTTGTGGGGCAGACTTTCCCGCCTTGGCGGAGTGTTCAAAAAAATCCGCAAGGAATATACAAGAGAAGATGAAAATTTAGAAAAAATGACCGATATTGAGTTTTGCACAGGCTGTTTTTTCCTTATAAGAAGCGAAATTTTTGACAAAATCGGCGGTTTCGATAAAAGATATTTTATGTATATGGAGGATGCCGATTTGTCCCGACAGGTTAAAAAATACGGCAGAGTGGTTTTTGAACCAACAGTATGGGTAAAGCATCTTTGGAAACGGGAAAGTGCAAAAAAACTAAAATTTTTATTGTTGCATTTATCTTCTGCTTTAAAGTATCTTAAAAAATGGAGGACAGACCAATGAAGATTCTTATAACGGGATGTCATGGTCAGCTGGGCAATGAGTTAACGGCTACTTTGAAAAGCGGCAAAAGTGAAATAGGTGAAATACCTGCCTGTTTTAAAGACGTAACAGTTTGCGGTGTTGACATTGACAGTCTTGATATTACCGATTTTGACGCCGTAAACAATAAAATTTCAGAAGAAAAACCCCATATTGTTATAAACTGTGCGGCTATGACCAACGTTGACGGTTGCGAAACTATGCAGGATGTGGCTTATAAGGTAAATGCGGCGGGAGTAAGGAATCTTGCGATGGCTTCGGATGCTGTGGGTGCTAAATTTGTTCACGTTTCGACCGACTATGTGTTTAAGGGCGACGGTACAGTACCATATACCGAATGGGATAAGGTTGACCCACAAAGCATCTACGGAAAATCTAAGGCTCTTGGCGAAACCTATGCCTTAAGTTTTTCAAAAAAATCCTTTATTGTGCGTACCTCTTGGCTTTACGGATATATAGGTAAAAACTTTGTGAAAACGGTCAGACGTATTATGAAGGAAAAAGGTGCAATGAAGGTTGTAAACGACCAACGGGGCAATCCTACCAATGCAAACGACCTTGCACATCATATTTTAAAACTTGCGGCTACCGATGAATATGGCATTTATCATTGCACAGGCAAGGGCGAATGCACTTGGTATGAGTTCGCTAAAGAAATTGTTAAACTAAGCAATATTTCAGGTCAGGTTTCTCCCTGCAGCAGCGAGGAGTATCCAAGTCCTGTTAAAAGGCCTAAGTTTTCATCTCTTTCCCATCTTGCACTAAACTGTGCGGTGGGTGATGAAATGAGACAGTGGCAGGACGCTTTAAAAGAATATATTATGAAAGTTGAGGACTAATCTATGAAAACTTATCTTGTAACAGGCGGTGCCGGCTTTATCGGCTCAAACTTTGTTATTTATATGCTGGGTAAATACGAGGATGTTAAGATTATCAACGTAGATAAATTAACCTATGCAGGTAATCTTGAAAACCTTAAGAGTGTTGAAAACAATCCCCGTTATACATTTTATCAGGCCGACATTTGCGATAGGGATGCAATAACTGAGATATTTAAAAACCACGAAATAGATTACGTTGTTAACTTTGCAGCAGAAAGCCACGTTGACCGCTCTATTGCAAATCCCGAAATTTTCGTTGAAACAAACGTGCTGGGTACCGTTAATATGCTTCAATGTGCAAAGGTGGCTTGGCAGACAGGCGATGACACCTATAAAGAGGGCGTTAAGTATCTTCAGGTTTCTACCGATGAGGTTTACGGAAGTCTTGGTGAAACGGGCTACTTTATGGAAACAACCCCCCTTGACCCTCACTCTCCCTATTCAGCAAGTAAGACCTCTGCCGACCTTTTTGTAAAGGCCTTCTCAGATACATATAAATTCCCTGTAAATATTACCCGTTGTTCCAACAACTACGGACCCTACCAGTTCCCCGAAAAACTTATTCCTCTTATTATGAATAATACGCTCAATCACAAGGAACTTCCCGTATATGGTGACGGTATGCAAATACGAGATTGGCTTTATGTAGAGGACCATTGCAAAGCTATAGATATGGTTATACGTGACGGTGTTCTGGGAGAAGTATATAATGTTGGCGGACATAATGAACGCACCAACATATTTATTGTAAAATCTATAATTTCCTATATAAAAGAAAATGTTGACGAAACTGTGGGCGAACATATGATTCGTCACGTAACCGATAGAAAGGGCCACGACCGCCGTTACGGTATCGACCCTCAAAAAATCAAAGATGCTCTTGGCTGGTATCCCGAAACTCCCTTTGAAATAGGCATTAAGAAAACGCTCAAATGGTACCTTGATAACAAGCAGTGGGTAGAAAATGTTACCAGCGGCGAATATCAGAAGTATTATGATAAGATGTATGGCGGAAAGGAAGAACTGTAATGGGCGAGAAATACGGAAATTTCACCTTTTATAAAACCGAGATAGATGGTGTGATTATTGTCGAACCTACTGTTTACGGCGATTCACGTGGCTATTTTACCGAAGTTTATCAAAAGGAAAATTTTATTAAGGGCGGAATTGATGTTGATTTTGTTCAGGATAATCAGTCCAAATCCGTAAAAGGTGTGCTTCGTGGTCTGCATTTCCAAAAGACCTATCCGCAATCTAAACTTGTACGCTGTATAAAGGGTGCGGTTTACGATGTTGCTGTGGATTTAAGGCAGGGAAGTAAAACCTTTGGAAAATATGTGGGAATTTTGCTCACCGAAGAAAACAAGAAGCAGTTTTTTATCCCCAAAAACTTTGCTCACGGCTTTTTAGTGCTCTCTGACGAGGCTGAATTTGCCTATAAGGTGGATGATTTTTATCATCCCAATGATGAGGGCGGTCTTTTGTGGAATGACCCCGATATAAATATTTCGTGGCCCATAGAAGAAGGTATGGAAATTATACTTTCCGATAAGGATAAGGTTAATTCTACCCTTAAAGAACTTAAATAATAAAAAAGACAACCAGAAATGGCGTTGTGTTCTTAGGAACACAACGCCAACTCTATGCACCTGCGGCGAGTGATATTCGCTTCTCGAGTTTTGCGGCGAATAGAATATAACTGCGCTGTTTACAGAGCAATATAACTTTTGCAGTAGCAAAAGTATCACGATGTCGAAGACAGCATATCACTAAAAGCTATCAGGAAATGTACACTTACTCACCCTTAAAAAGTGATGGCATAATATAAAAGATCCGATACGCAATCAAATCCATATCGGCTTTTCTACTGTCCTTTAGAACTTGCGGCAATCACTTCGGGTTGTTTTTAGGAGAAGAAATGATAAAAGAATCTTTAAAATACGTGTTATTTGACCTTGACGGCACCTTGACCGACCCCTTTGAAGGAATCACAAATTCTGTGGCATATTCCCTTAAAAGCTATGGTATAGAGGTTTCGGACAGGAACCAACTTTCCTGTTTTATAGGTCCGCCCCTTTATGAATCTTATGAAAAATACTACGGTTTTTCTAAGGAAAAGGCGGTGGAAGCGGTAGAAAAATACCGTGAATATTTCAGTGTGACGGGACTTTTTGAAAACAAGGTTTATAATGGCATCGAGGAACTTTTAAAACAATTGACAAATAAAGGATTAAGGGTGGTTTTGGCTACCTCCAAACCGGAAATTTTCGCAAAAAGGATACTTGAACATTTTAACATACAAGGATATTTTACCGAAGTGGTAGGCTCTCTGCTTAGCGGTGAAAGGGTTAAAAAAGGCGATGTTATTAAAGAAGCACTGAAAAGACTGAATAACCCTCCTAAAGAAACCTTAATTATGATAGGTGACAGAAGTCACGATATTTTAGGTGCTAAAGAAAACGGACTTTTGAGTGTAGGTGTTCTTTACGGATATGGATGTAGGAAAGAACTCAGCGATTCGGGTGCGGATTTTATAGCAGAGAATATTAATGATTTAAAGGAAATTTTGTTTCAATTAACAAAAAATTACTAAATTGTAAATAAACATCGGAAAAAGTTGATTTTTTCGGCTTTTTGTGTTAAAATGTAACGGTTGATGATTAGAAAGTTTAAAAGAAGGAGAAGAAAATGGGCACACAAAAACACTCGGTTGAAGATAAAAGTATGTTCGATATAATGAAGCCTCAGCTTATTACGGGCGTTAAATATTCGTTTATTTACTTCATTGCACTTTTATATTGGGAACTTTTACTTCGCACCCAAACGGGCTTTGAGGATATGAGCTGGTTTTTCCTTTTCTTTATTCCTGCAGAAGCTGCATTTTTAGGCACTCTTAACGGTTGGTTTAAAAGACGAATTAACCGTATTGCTATGCCTGTAATAATGCTTATTCCTTTTGCTTTTTATGTGGCACAGCTTGTATATTACAGAATTTTCGGTTCTATGTTCTCCATTTCTATGATAGGAATGGGTGCTGATGCTATGGGGGACTTTGGTTGGGCACTTAAGGATACTGTTAAGGATTCTTTCTGGTGGATAATTCTTTGCCTTATTCCCGTTTTAGCTTCAATAGTTTATGCTTATCTTTCACCCAACAGGAATTTCAAAAAATATTCTCCCCTTATGCATTTCGTTTCATTTTTGAAAATGGTGGTTTTATGGCTTTTGGCGGTACTTTTCCTGCTTCCCTTCGGAACAGGCAACACCTCTCCCTATGCAGCATACTCTTCCACTAAAATTGATACCGATACAGCTTCAAGCCGTATTGGAGTGCTAACCAACTCTTTGGTAGAGGTTTATCACAGTATTTTCAGCTCATCAGATGAAGGCGGTGATTTATCGCTGGAAATTCTTGATAATCCCGATGCACAGCTTCCTCAGATAGATTTTTCTCCCAACAACATAAGCAAAATCAACTTCAAGACCTTAGCGTCTCTTACCGATGACAGCGGTAAAAAGGAACTTTGCAACTATTTTGCCAGTCAGACGGGTACTAATAAGAATGAATATACGGGTAAACTTAAGGATTATAATCTTATTTATATTTGTGCCGAAAGCTTTAGCAAATGGGCAATAGACCCGGTTGTTACGCCTACTCTTTATAAGATGAGTAAGGGCGGTATAGTTTTAAATAACTACTATAACTCATATAAAAACACAACAACAAACGGCGAATTTTCCTTTATGACAGGACTTTGGCCCGACGTTTCCAGAGATGCCGACAGTAACTCTTCTACGGGAAGCTTTACTCAGTCACAGAATAAATATCTGCCCTATGTTTTTGGTAATGCTTTTGAAAATATAGGTGTTAAAACCTATGCTTATCATAACTTTAGAGGTTATTATTATTCAAGAGAGGATACCCACCCCAATTTAGGCTATACCAACTTACGCTTTATGGGGGGCGAAAACGGTATGAGATTTACTACCGCTTGGCCTTCTTCCGACCTTGAAATGATGGAACAGAGTATAGATGATTATATAAAAAATCCTCGCTTCCACGCTTATTATATGACCTTCTCAGGTCACGGTCCCTATTCTTCCGCCAATCCCATAGCAGTAAGAAACCTAAACACAGTAAGACAACGTGTTAAGGGTAGAAATCTGCCTGATAATGCAGTATATTATCTTGCCGCTAACTATGAACTGGAAAAGGCAATGACATATCTGCTTGAGCGTCTTTCAGAAGAAGGAAAACTTAATAATACACTAATAGTTATTACAGGTGACCATTATCCCTATTACCTTAACTCAAATTCCCTTGATGCACTTGCAGGCTATGACGTTGGAAGTAACTTCCAAATGTATGAGTCTACCTGTATAATGTACTGTGAGGGTATGGAAACTGTAGTAACCGATGTTCCTTGCTGTAATATTGATATTCTTCCCACTACCTTTAATCTTTTGGGACTTGAATATGATTCGAGAATGCTTCCCGGTGTGGATATATTCTCAAGTAATGACCATATGGCTGTGCTTTATAACAAGAGTTTTGTTACCGATAAGGTGAAATATAACGCTACCAACGGCAAGGCCGAGTGGCAGGGAACAGCAGACTTAATGAGTGAGGATGCTAAACAGGCGTATATCGATTATTACTGTTCCATAGTGGATAACCGCTATGCAGTATCCCTTAAACTTATGAATGAAGACTTTTTCAGATTTGTTTATAATAATATAAACTAAAAAAATAAAAGGGAGACACTCCGTGAGGAAGTTGTCTCCCTTTTTATATACAAAAATGACACTTTCAAAAATTGAAAGTGTCATAGTGGGTTACTTTAATCGGTTACCGTTTATTCAAATTCTGAAGTTAAGGCTCTGTCGAATAGTTCATCCAGTGCCTGCATTACCGGTTTGCCATTATAAAGCACTTCATATACTCGGTTACATATGGGAAGTTCTATATTAAGCTCATTTCCCATATTAACAAGAGCCTTTACTGTGTAGTAGCCCTCTGCTAAATGCTTGAATTCTTCGCCTTTTACAAAAGATTCGCCAAACTGTCTGTTGTGGCTGTATTTTGAAAAGACGGTTGCTTCATAGTCGCCGAGGTGACAAAGTCCGTAGGCACTAAGTTCGTTTCCGCCCTTTGCACCTATAAGACGTGCAACCTCACGGGTACCTCTTGCCATAAGAGCACCTTTTAATGAAGAAAGACCGACTCCGTCAAGAAAGCCTGCGGCAATTCCTATTACGTTTTTAGCGGCAGCGCCTATTTCATTGCCTATCATATCGTTACCATAGTAAAAACGGATTAATTTGCTTGAAAACTCATTTACAAGACGCTTTTTAACCTCTTCATCTTCGCTGTCAATAACCATACAGTTAGGTATGCCGTGGTAAAATTCCTGTACGTGTCCGGGGCCTATCCATACAGCTACCTTGTTAGATTTATCAAGATTGTCCTTTGCAATTTCCGAAAGACGTCTGCCTGTGGAAATTTCAATACCCTTCATACAAAGTATAAAGATTTTGTTTTTTGGGCAATATTCATTTATTTCATCAAAAAGTCCCTGTAAAGCCTGTGAAGGAATGGAAATAACCACAACTTCACTGTCCATTATACAGGAAAGGTCTGTAGAAAGCTTAACCGACTGGGGAAGGGTCAAAAGAGAGTTGCTTCTGTCTTTTAAAAAGCCTTGCATTTCTTTTGAGTTCTCCAGTCCGTAAAGGGTTACGTCGTGATGCTTGGTATCAAGATACCAGGTAATAAGCGAACCCCAACGGCCCGGTCCTATAACGGTAATTTTCATTTTAGTTTATCCTCCGTTGTTTGTTATTTAAATATTTTAACACATAAATTGATAAAGGTACAGCACAAATTGCAGAAATTAAATCGGCAACAGATTGAGTGGCTTCAAGTCCCGTTTGTGAGAATATATAGGGCAGGGTAAGAATAAGGGGAATAAAGAAAATTCCTTGCCTTGAAATTGATAAAAGGGTAGCTCTGCCCACAAATCCTAAATTCTGCATAATCATATTCGCCATAACTATTATGCAAAAGGTGGGGAAGGTGATGCACTGAAAACGAAGCTGATTATTGATAACAAAGGAAGAAATTATAAAGGGGGAACCTAAAAGTATATAGCCGAGATATTGCTTTGCGTAGGGAAGAATGGTTTCGGTAGAGCCGAGAAAAAGTGCTAAAGGTTCAATAAAAATAAGACCGAAAACAGTTATAAGAATGCCTATAAAAAAGTAATAGAAAAATCCCGTTGAAGCCATAGCTTCGGCGGCTTCTCTATTTTATCTGCCCATTGCCCTTGAAATAAAATTGCCCGAACCCTGACCCAAGAAAAAACCACAGCCTGAATAAGAGCCATTATTGAAAAAAACACTCCTACAGCGGCGGGGGCGGCAACATCCTTTATATTGCTGACAAAAAAGGTGTCTGCCATATTATATATAGCGGTAACAAGCATACTTATTATGGTCGGAATTGCCATTTTGCTTATTACCGTTTCGATCTTTCCTGTTGTAAGAACGGTGAATTTATCGGCTGTTTCTTTCATTTTAAACATCTCTTTTAAAATATCAATACAGTAACATTATATCACACATCATAAAGAATTGCAAAACAGTGGGCAGAATATTTTTATTTATTATACATAAGCTCTAAAATAGGGTTCCTTTAGAGTATTAATGAGTGTATAAAAAAGGGGACGATGTAAAATCGCCCCCATACTTTTATGATATATTTCTGTCAAGCCAAACAGATGCAAGGTCAAGTGCTTCGTAAAAGCCGTGCTTTTCACTGGTTTTCTTAATGCGGTCTTTATCGCTAAGCCCTGTATCGCTGAGCATAAGCTCAATTTTGATTGCATCTGCAATATCATTTTGCTGGGATAAAATTGTGAGACGAACAATGTGAGATTCGCCCATATTACCGTAATAAACCGTGTTGCCTTTTCTTACTAAGGGACGGCCCTTATATGTCAAAAAATCTGCCATTTAACACAACTCCAATATTATTTATTTTCCTCAGGAATTTCTCTGTAAAGATTGAAACGGAAAAGCAGAGTTTCGTCTTCAGGATTAACACAGCGAATGGTGGCTTCGGATACGGTTGCATTGTTTAAAATATTAGCAATACCCATAATCTGACAAAGCTTGGATTTAAGATTTAAAACGTCGCCTTCGTCTGTTTCGAGAAATACGTCGCCCTTGCATAAATCAAGTGCTTTTATAAATTCGCTTAGTTCAAGGTCGTGTAATTTTATAGTTCCGGGCATAATGGTGCTCCTCCTTATTTTTTATCATAAAAATTATATCTTATTTGCCTTAATAAGTCAAGAATGAGTTGACATTATTGCTTTTTAATAGTAAAATAAATGCGTATATAATGAAATAGTATGCGAAAAATTTGTCACACTTGAAATGAGGTAAAATAAATGAAAGCAACAGACAAAACAATGGAAAAAGTAGTTTCTCTTGCCAAGGGCAGAGGCTTTGTTTATCCCGGCAGTGAAATCTACGGCGGTCTCGCAAATTCTTGGGATTACGGCCCCTTGGGCGTTGAACTTAAAAATAATGTTAAAAAGGCCTGGTGGAAAAAGTTCGTTCAGGAATCTCCACTCAATGTAGGCCTTGATTCTGCTATTCTTATGAACCCTGAAACCTGGGTGGCTTCGGGTCACCTTGGCGGCTTCTCGGATCCTCTTATGGACTGTAAACAGTGTAAGAGCCGTCACAGAGCAGACAAACTTATTGAAGATTACGTAGCAGAAAATAATCTTGACCTTAACCCAGCAGGTTGGTCTGATGAAGAAATGATGAACTATATAAAGGAAAACCGTATTTCCTGTCCTTCATGCGGTTCTATGGATTATACCGATATAAGAAAGTTTAACCTTATGTTTAAAACCTTTCAGGGTGTAACCGAGGACTCTACCTCTACTCTTTATCTACGTCCCGAAACCGCACAGGGAATATTCGTTAACTTTAAAAACATCTGCAGAACAAGCAGAAAAAAGGTTCCTTTTGGTGTTTGCCAGATCGGTAAATCATTCCGTAACGAAATTACTCCGGGTAACTTTACATTCAGAACCCGTGAGTTTGAACAGATGGAACTCGAATTTTTCTGCAAACCCGATACCGACCTTGAGTGGTTCGCATATTGGCGTGCTTTTTGTAAAAAATGGCTTCTTGATTTGGGTATGGAGGAAGAAAGTCTCAGACTTCGTGACCACGACCCTGAAGAACTTTCATTCTATTCTAAGGCTACCACCGACTTTGAATTCTTGTTCCCGTTTGGCTGGGGCGAACTTTGGGGTATTGCCGACAGAACCGATTATGACCTTACTCAGCACGCTAACCATAGCGGTGAAAATCTTGAGTATTTCGATCAGGAGGCAAATGAAAAGTACATTCCTTACGTTGTTGAGCCTTCCCTTGGTGCAGACCGTGTTACTCTTGCCTTCCTCTGCAATGCTTATGACGAGGAAATAAAGGATAACGGCGAAGCAAGAACCGTGCTTCATTTCCACCCCGCCCTTGCTCCCATTAAGTGTGCGGTGCTTCCTCTTTCCAAGAAGTTAGCCGAACCTGCTCAGGCAATTTTCAGCGACCTTGCAAAAACCTTTATGGCTGATTATGACGATGCAGGTTCTATTGGTAAACGTTACGCAAGACAGGATGAAATCGGTACTCCCTTCTGCGTAGTATATGACTTTGACAGTGAAAATGACCGCTGCGTTACCGTCCGTGACAGAGATACTATGCAATCGGTTCGTATGCCTATTTCTGAAGTAAAAGCATACATTGAAGGTAAAATAGAGTTTTAAAGGATAGATTTTAAGGAGAACTTATTAATGATATTAAAATCAATTCTTATAATGCTGGCCGGCCTTGCCTTCTTCCTTTTCGGAATGAACGTAATGTCGTCAAGCCTTGAAAAAATGGCAGGCGGTAAGCTCGAAACCACTCTTAAAAAAGCAACCTCCAAGCCGATTCTGGGCTTTGGACTTGGTGCGGGTATTACCATTGCTATGCAGTCCTCGTCGGCTATGACCGTAATGCTTGTTGGTCTTGTTAACTCAGGTATTATGGATTTTTCACAAACCATTGCTCCCATACTGGGCAGTAACGTTGGTACGACCTTTACGGCGTGGATACTAAACCTTATGGGTGTTCAGAGCGATAGATTCAGTCTTATTCAGCTTTTCAGCCCCGACTATCTTTCTCCAATAGCCGCATTTATAGGTATTGCTGTATTTATGCTTTCTAAAAAGAGTAAGCATAAGCATATAGGCTCTATATTTTTAGGCTTTGCAATACTTATGTACGGTATGGAATTTATGAGCGATTCGGTAAGCGCTATTAAAAATATGGAAGGCTTTGACAGATTCATCGGCTTTATCGAAAATCCTTGGATGGCACTTCTTGTTTCCCTTGTTTTTACCGGTGTTATTCAGTCCTCTGCCGCAACGGTAGGTATTGTTCAAACCCTTGCTCTCTCAGGTCTTGTAACCTGGGAAATGGCGATTCCTCTTGTACTTGGTGCAAATATCGGTACCTGCGTAACAGCACTTATTTCTTCTATAGGCACGACGAAAAATGCAAAACGTGTTGTTGCCGTTCATCTTTATGTAAACACAGTGGGCAGTATTATTACAATGATACTTATAACCATTGTCTCTCCTTTTATGAAAGATGTTTTAGAGACAAAAATCGGCACTGTGGAAGTATCGGTTATTCATACCGTATTTAACTGTGCATTAAGTATTTTAATCGGACTTACCTATAAACTTCTTATAAAAGTGGTTATGTGGATTGTTCCCGATGATAAAACCAAAAAGGAAAAGACAGCATTTCTTGACGAAAGACTTCTTAATACTCCGTCTCTTGCTATTGACGAATGTTTCAGATTGACCTGTGAAATGGCTGAAATATCCCGTACTGCTATTAAAAAAGCCATTGAGGCGGTTGATTACTATGATGCAAATGTAATTGAGGAAATCGCCGAGCTGGAAACCATTACCGACCAATATGAAGATAAATTGGGAACCTTCCTTGTTAAGCTTTCGGCTAAAACACTTTCGGGTAAGGAAGGCCATATTATAGGCAGAATGTTGCATACTATAGGCGACCTTGAGCGTATAGGAGACCACGCAGAAAACATTTCTATGGTTGCAACAGAACTTTATGAAAAGGGTATTTCATTTTCTGAAAATGCAAAAAAAGAAATCAAGGTTATCACTAATGCAATAAATGAAATTATTGATTTAACCACAGATTCATTTATCGATAACGATAGGCAGACGGCTTCCCTTGTAGAGCCTCTTGAAGAGGTTATTGATACCCTTCGTACCGATATTCAGGCACGTCATATTGCCCGTGTTCAAAAGGGTGAATGTACCGTTGAACTCGGTTTTATTCTTACCGACCTGTTGGGTAATTATGAACGGGTTTCCGACCATTGCTCAAACATTGCGGTTTATACAATTCAGCTTGAAACAAAACAGCTTGATGCTCATAAATATTTACGTGGACTTCATGCAGGCAAAAATCCTGATTTTGTTTCTCGGTTTAATGAGTATGAGCATAAATATTCACTACCATCAGGAGTTTAAAATATGATAGAACTAAAAAACATCGGTTTTGACGTTTATGAAGACGGTGTAAAAAAATCTATTATCAAAGACATTAATCTTAAAATAGATGACCGATTTGTTGCCCTTACAGGTCCTAACGGAGGCGGTAAATCTACCCTTGCAAAAATCATTGCAGGTATTATCACCCCTACAAGAGGACAGATTTTCTTTAACGGTGAGGACATTACAAGCCTTTCTATAACCGAAAGAGCAAAAAAAGGAATTTCCTTTGCCTTTCAGCAACCCGTTCGTTTTAAGGGCATTACCGTAAAAGACCTTATAAGCATTGCTAAGGATAAGGATATTTCTGTCAGCGAAGCCTGCGGATATCTTTCGGAGGTTGGTCTTTGTGCAAAGGACTATATAAACAGAGAGGTAAATGCAAGTCTTTCAGGGGGCGAACTTAAAAGAATTGAAATTGCTACAGTTATGGCACGTTCCACCGCCCTTTCCATATTTGACGAGCCCGAAGCAGGTATCGACCTTTGGAGTTTTAATAATCTTATTAAGGTTTTTGAAAAAATGCACGAAAAAATCGGCGGCAGCATTATGATTATTTCCCATCAGGAGAGAATTCTTGATATTGCTGACAGAGTTATTGTTATTGCCGACGGAAATGTACTTAAAAGCGGAAGCAAGGAAGAAATTCTTCCCGACCTTCTTGCCGCTTCTTCCGTTTGTAAAACCTTGACCGAAAAACTGTAAGGAGGAAACTATGGACGCTATACAAAAGAATCTATTAAGCGAAATAGCCGACCTCCACTCCGTTCCCGACGGTGCATATAACATCCGTGCCAACGGCGAGGCAGCAGGCAGACGCTCTACCGAAAATATCGAAATTGTGCCCAAAAAAGACAAACCGGGCATTGATATTATAATAAAATCGGGCACAAAAAACGAAAGTGTGCATATTCCCGTAATTATAAGCGAAAGCGGTCTTAAAGACCTTGTTTATAACGATTTTTATATCGGGGAAGACAGCGACGTGCTTATTATTGCAGGTTGCGGAATTCATAACGGGGGAGAAAAGGATTCCGCACACGACGGCATCCATACCTTCCACGTTGGTAAAAATGCAAGACTCCGTTACGTTGAAAAGCATTACGGCGTAGGTGACGGCAACGGCGAAAATATTATGAACCCCACCACCGTAATCCAGCTGGAAGAAGGTGCGGTAATGGAAATGGAGACTACTCAGATAAAGGGTATTGACTCTACCGTTCGTGATACCTCAGCCGTTTTGGGAAAGGGTGCCAACCTAATAGTAAAAGAAAAAATTATGACCCACGGTAAACAAAAGGCAGAAACCAATTTTATTGTTGATTTAAACGGAGAAGACTGCTCTGCTCATCTTGTTTCAAGGTCTGTTGCAAGGGATAATTCACTGCAGGTATTTCGCTCAAAGGTTAACGGAAATACTAGGTGTATGAGCCATACCGAATGTGATGCCATTATTATGGATAATTCTTCGGTTAGTGCAATACCCGAAGTGACTGCAAACCATATTGATGCCGAGCTTATTCACGAAGCGGCTATAGGAAAAATTGCAGGTGAACAGCTTATGAAACTTATGACCTTGGGCCTTAGCGAAAAAGAGGCTGAGGAGCATATAGTTAACGGTTTCCTTAAATAGAAAAAACGAAGATAAGAATTCCTTATCTTCGTTTTTTTGTTTATAATATCTATAGATTATTCAATAATTTCTTCAATAATATAGGGTGGGCGGTGCTTGGTTTCAAGATAAACCTTGCCTATATACTTCCCTATTATACCAAGCGCTGTAAGCTGAATTCCACCCAAAAACCAAATGGAAACAAAGGTACTTGTCCATCCGGCTTCGGTATTTCCTGCAAAATGCCGAACCAGTGAATAAATAAGCATTATAAGGGAAACAAAGCTTATAAACGAACCCAGAGAAATAATGATGTTGAGAGGACGTGTGCTGAGTGATGTAATGCCTTCTTCGGCAAAGGAAATCATCTTTTTTAAAGGGTATTTTGATTTTCCCGCAACCCTTTTCAGTCTTTCGTAATATATGACGTCGGATTTAAAACCCAACATTGGCACAATGCCCCTTAAAAACAGATTAACCTCATTAAACTCTTTTAAACAGTTAAGGGCACGGTTGCTCATAAGTCTGAAGTCGGCGTGATTTTCTACTATTTCTCCGCCTAAAAGTTTTGTGATTTTATAAAAGCATTTTGCAGTAAAACGTTTAAAAAAGGTGTCTTTTTTTCTGTCGTTTCGCACTCCGTAAACTATATCGTTACCGCAAATATAACTATCAAGCATTTTATCAATGGCATTTATATCGTCCTGCAAATCGCAGTCAAGGGAAATGGCACAGTCGCATTTATCCTTTGCATAGTGAAGTCCGCAAAGCAAGGCGTTTTGATGCCCTCTGTTTCTGGATAGAAAAATTCCCGAAAACAAACGTGAGTCTTTATGAAGAGCCTTTATTAGTGTCTTGGTGGAATCCTTCGAACCGTCGTCAATAAAAACGATACGGCTGTCAGGGGAGATTTTCCCTTTACTGTAAAGGTCTTCCATTTTATCCTTTAATGCGGCGGCGGTAATGGGGAGTGCTTTTTCTTCATTAAAGCAGGGAACCAGTAAAAATAATTTAGTCACTTTTATCACCAAATAAATAATATCATATTTGGCTTTGCTTTGCAAGGGGCGTCTTGACTTTGTAAAAGTGAAGTATTATACTTAAATAGATATATACATATATAGGAGAAAAATTATGAGAGCAGTAATAAAGGTGGGTACGTCAACCCTTACGTACGGTAACGGAAATCTTAATATCAGAGGTATTGAAAATCTTTGTAAGGTGCTGTCCGACCTTAAAAATTCGGGTATAGAGATTATTCTTGTTTCTTCGGGTGCTATAGGAATGGGCGTAGGAAAATTAGGTCTTAAAGAAAAGCCCACCGATATTCCCACAAAACAGGCAGCCGCCGCAGTGGGACAATGTGAGCTTATGTACGTTTACGATAAGATTTTTTCGGAATATAACCATACGGTCGCTCAGATTCTTATGACAGGCGACGACTTTTCTCACGCCGACAGATATGAAAACTTCAGAAACACCCTTGACAGACTCCTTAATCTTGGCGTGTTACCTGTAATCAACGAAAACGATACCATTGCTACCAGTGAAATTAAGGTGGGAGATAACGATACCCTTTCGGCTATGACTGCTGTGGGTGCTTCTGCCGACCTTTTAATACTTCTTTCCGATATTGACGGACTTTTTTCAAGTGACCCTAAAACCCATAAAAATGCAACCCTTATAAGCGAGGTTAAGCGTATTGACCAAAGCATAAAGGCTCTTGCGGGCGGAAAGGGCAGCGAGCTTGGAACAGGCGGTATGATAACTAAAATACACGCCGCCCAGCTTTGTACCGAAAAGGGAATAGATATGGTTATAGCAAACGGTGCGGATGCATCTATCCTTTACGATATTTTTTCTGGCAAAAAGGTTGGAACACGTTTTTTGGGGAAGGCAGAATAATGAGAGTTAGTGAGATTTTAAAGGTAGCAAAAGGACTTAAATCCGTTGCTGCAAATTTAACCGAAGAGCAAAAGAATAAAGCACTTTTTTCAATGAGTGAGGCTTTAAAAGAGGATTGCGACCTTATATTAAATGAAAACAAAAAAGACCTTCAAAACTATGGCGAAGGGGTTATGGCTGACAGACTTCGCCTGAATAAAGAACGAATTTACGATATGGCACAGGGAATCTGCGATGTTGCAAAGCTAAACGACCCCGTAGGCAGAGTTTTGCAGGAAAGAACCCTTTATAACGGGCTGAATCTTAAAAAGGTTTCGGTGCCCGTGGGGGTTGTCGGGGTAATTTACGAAAGCCGCCCCAATGTGACAAGCGATGCTGCGGCACTTCTTCTTAAAAGCGGTAACGTTTGCATACTCAGAGGCGGAAAAGAAGCTTTTTTGTCTTCCTTTGCAATAGTAAAGGCGCTTAAAAAGGGGCTTAATAAAGCAGGTCTTCCCGAGGACCTTGTCAGTATGCCCGATTCAACCGACAGAAGCGAAACAAATCTATTGATGACTGCAACGGGTTTTGTGGATTTACTTATTCCAAGAGGCGGAGCAGGGCTTATAAAAGCCTGTACCGAAAATGCAACCGTACCCTGCATAGAAACAGGAACAGGTATCTGCCATATTTACGTAGATGAATTTGCCGATATAGAAAAGGCTTTAAATATTACAGAAAATGCTAAAATGAGCCGCCCCAGCGTATGCAACGCGGCAGAGGTATGCCTTGTGCACAGTGCCGTTGCAAAAGATTTTCTTATTAAACTTAAAGATAGAATAGGGGACAGGTGTAGGCTTATCCTTGATAAGAGAGCAATAAAAATAATTGACGGCGAAAAGGCGGGAGATAAAGCCTTTGATACCGAATATCTTGACTATATTCTTGCAATAAAAATTGTAGATAGCGTAAAGGAAGCCTGTGAGCATATATCGGTTCATTCCACAAAGCACAGCGAAGCAATAGTAACCGAAAGTAAGGAAAATGCCAACTATTTTACCTGTCATGTTGACAGTGCCGCCGTTTATGTTAATGCTTCTACCCGTTTTACCGACGGTGGACAGTTCGGTATGGGATGTGAAATAGGAATTTCTACCCAGCGTCTTCACGCCAGAGGACCTATGGGTCTTGAGGCAATGAACACATATAAGTACGTAATAACAGGGAATGGAGAAATACGGCAATGAAGTACAAATACGGATTTATAGGAATAGGCAATATGGGTTCGGCCATTCTTGAAGCTGTGCTGAAAAATGCTCGGGGAAGCGAAATATGTGCCTGTGACAGCAATATAGAAAAAATCAACAGAGTAACCCCCCTTGGTGTTACTCAGGTTGAAGCCAAAGAGGCTGCATTAAACAGCAAATATCTTTTTATCGGTGTAAAACCTCAGGGGCTAAGCGGTCTTTTTTCTGCCATAAAAGACTATATAAGCGAGGAAACGGTTATTATTAGCATGGCGGCAGGTAAAGAAATTTCCACCATTGAAGGTCTTTGCAAAAAAGACGCTAAAATCATAAGAATAATGCCTAATACTGCTGTAGGAGTAGGGGAGGGCGTAATTCTTTATTGCTTTAACAAAAATGTTACGAAGGAAGAACTTGACGGCTTTAATTTTGCTTTAAGTCAGGCAGGGATGGTAGATTATATTGAAGAAGGCAAAATAAATGCTGCTACAGCCCTTTCGGGATGCGGTCCTGCCTTTGTTGATTTATTTATTGAAGCCTTAGCCGACGGTGCGGTTTCTTGTGGACTTCCCCGTGAAAAAGCACTTCTTTATGCCTCTAAAACCGTTTTAGGTGCGGCAAAAACCGTTATAGACACCGGTAAATCTCCATCTGAACTTAAAGATATGGTTTGTTCCCCCGGCGGTTCTACCATTCAGGGTGTAAGGGCTCTGGAAAAGGGAAAATTCAGAAGTGTTGCAATGGAAGCGGTAATCGCTTCCTTTAAGAAAACGGAGGAACTGGGCTAATGGAACTTTTATATTTACTACAAAATATCCGTAATCCGATTTTAGATGCAATAGTATCATTTATAACCCTTTTCGGCGAAGAAACGGTATTTATGGCTGTATGTATGATAATTTTTTGGTGCGTTGATAAATGGCAAGGGTATTATCTATTGCTAACAGGCTTTGCAGGGACCGTTATTAACCAAACCTTAAAAATGACCTTTAAGGTGCCTCGTCCGTGGGTAAAAGACCCGAATTTCACCATAGTGGAATCGGCAAGAGAGTCGGCAACGGGTTATTCCTTCCCAAGCGGTCATACACAGTCGTCTGTGGGAATGTTTGGAGGTATTGCAAGGGCAGGAAAAAACAAAGCGGTAAGAATTATTTGTGTGCTTATGTGCATACTGGTTCCTTTCTCCCGCCTTTATCTCGGTGTTCATACCCCTTTAGACGTGGGGGTTTCGGTAATTTTCGCCCTTGCACTTATATTTATCGGTTATCCTCTTTTTAAAAAGGCAGAAAACTCCCCTAAAACTATGTATATAATTTTATCGGTTCTTACCCTTATGGTTGGCGGTGCACTGCTTTACTTTGTTTTTGGCAATCACCAACCAAGCGAAAATCTTGATTCTGCCATTAAAAACGGCTGTACTCTCCTTGGATGTATAATAGGACTTTGGGTAGTTTACAGTGTGGATTATTTTAAAATAAACTTTACCGTTAAGGCGGTATGGTGGGCACAAATATTAAAAGCCATAGGCGGAATTGCTTTGGTGCTTTGCGTAAAGGAAGGGCTTAGAACACCTCTTGAACTAATCTTTGTAAATCCCCTTGTTGCAAGAGCCGTTCGGTATTTCCTTATAGTTATAGCAGGTGGAGTTATATGGCCTTTAACTTTTGAGTGGTTTTCAAAACTGGGCAAAAAAACAAATAAAGAGTAAAATAAAAACTCGGTTCTCAAAAAGAGAACCGAGTAATTTTTTGCTCATTGCAATTTTAAATTAGCAGCAACCTTGCCATTTCATAGCTTCTGCAACCTTTAAGAAGCCTGCAATGTTAGCACCTGCACAGAGGTCACCGTCAAGTCCGTATGCTTTAGCAGCATCAAAGGAGCTCTTATAGATGTTGGTCATAATCTGCTTGAGTTTAGCGTCAACCTCTTCAGCGGTCCAGCTGTATCTCATAGAGTTCTGGCTCATTTCAAGACCGGAAACGGCAACACCGCCGGCATTAACAGCCTTAGAGGGAGCAATTACAACACCGTTTGCCTTTAGATATTCAAAGGCTTCTTCGGTGGTGGGCATATTAGCAACTTCCATATAGTACTTAACGCCGTTTGCTACTATATTCTTAGCGTCTTCAATACCAACTTCGTTCTGGGTAGCACAAGGCATAACAACGTCAACCTTAACCTCCCAAGGACGTTTACCTGCATAGAAGGGCACACCGAATTTGTCGGCATAATCCTGAACCTTATCACGACAGGATGCACGCATTTCAATCATAAAGTTGATTTTTTCTTCGGTATTAATACCGTTTTCGTCATAAATGTAACCGTCGGGACCGGAAATGGTAACAACCTTACCGCCTAGCTCAGTAATCTTCTTTACAGTACCCCAAGCAACATTACCGAAACCGGAAACAGCAAAGGTTTTGCCCTTAATGTCTTCGCCGAAAGACTTAAGAACTTCAGCGGTGTAGTAAACAGCACCAAAACCTGTTGCTTCGGGACGGATAAGAGAACCGCCGGAGTGAACAGACTTTCCGGTAAGAACGCCTGTAAATTCGTTCTGAATTCTCTTGTACTGACCAAAGAGATAACCAACCTCTCTTGCACCAACACCAATGTCACCTGCAGGAACGTCGGTATCGGGGCCGATATGTCTGTAAAGCTCGGTCATAAAGCTCTGGCAGAAACGCATAACTTCGGCATCAGACTTTCCTCTGGGGTCAAAGTCAGCACCGCCCTTACCGCCGCCCATGGGAAGACTGGTAAGGCTGTTCTTGAAGGTCTGTTCAAAACCTAAGAACTTAATGATGGAAGCGTTAACGGAGGGATGGAAACGAAGACCGCCTTTATAGGGGCCGATAGCAGAGTTAAACTGCACTCTGAAACCTCTGTTTACCTGAACCTTGCCGTTGTCGTCCATCCACGGAACGCGGAAAACAATTTGACGCTCAGGCTCAACCATACGCTCAATTACGCCCGACTCAATAAAATCAGGACGCTGTTCAACTACAGGTTCGAGACTTGCAAGAACTTCGGTAACTGCCTGAATAAATTCGGGCTCACCGGCATTTCTCTTTTTAACATTTTCAAGTACGGAAATCAAATACTCATTTTTCATTAAAATCACACCTTTTTAAAATTTATTTTTCTATTATATTTTATTATATTAAACTTGTCAATATTTTTACTTGCGTTTTTTTATTGAATCTAAAAGATTTTTAATAAAATCATCCTTGCTCATTTCGGTGGTTTCAAGTGTGTCACGGTTTCTAACGGAAATAGTGCCGTTTTCTGCCTCTTTAGCACCAAGGATAAGCATATAAGGAACACGGTCAACTGCCTGTGCTTCTCTGATTTTGTAACCGATTTTTTCGTTTCTGTCGTCAAGCTGACAGCGTACACCTGCACTCTTTAGTGCTTCATAGATATCGGTTGCATAGTCAATGGTTTTTTCGGATACGGGAAGCACCTTAACCTGAACGGGAGCAAGCCAAGCGGGGAACTTACCTGCAAAATGCTCGGTAATAATACCGATAAAGCGTTCAATAGAGCCGAAGCATACGCGGTGAATCATTATGGGACGTTGTTTTTCTCCGTTTTCGTCGGTATATTCAAGCTGGAAGTTAATAGGCATCTGGAAGTCTAACTGAATAGTACCGCACTGCCAGGTTCTGCCTAAACTGTCTTCGAGATGGAAGTCGATTTTCGGGCCGTAAAATGCTCCGTCGCCCTCGTTAACGGTGTAGGGAAGACCTAATTTTTCAAGAGCACCCTTAAGACCCTCTGTTGCTGCCTCCCAGTCCTCGTCGCTGCCCATACTGTCTTCGGGGCGGGTGGAAAGCTCAATGAAATACTTAAAGCCGAACTTTTCATAAACCTCGTTTATAAGATGAACAACGTTCATAATTTCGTCTTGAATCTGGTCCTTTGTCATAAAGATATGGGCATCATCCTGAGTAAAGCAACGAACTCTGAAAAGACCGTGAAGAGCACCCTTTAACTCGTGGCGGTGAACAAGACCCAGTTCGCCTACCCTGAGAGGCAGATCTCTGTAGGAGTGAAGCTGACTTTTATAAACCATAACTCCGCCGGGACAGTTCATAGGCTTAATGCAGTATGTTTCCTCATCAATGGTGGTGGAGTACATATTATCTTTGTAGTGGTCCCAATGTCCGCTTGTTTCCCAGAGTCTTCTGTTCATAATAAGCGGAGTGGAAACCTCTACGTAATTTTCTCTGTAATGTATATCTCTCCAATAATCAATAAGAGCATTTTTAAGAGCCATACCGTTTGGTAAAAAGAAGGGGAAACCGGGGCCTTCGTCGCTCATCATAAAGAGGTTCATTTCTTTACCGATTTTGCGGTGGTCTCTGCGTTCTGCTTCTTCAAGGAGTAAGAGATAATCGTCCAGTTCCTGCTGACTTTCAAAAGCAATACCGTAAATACGGGTAAGCATCTTGTTGTTTTTATCGTTTTTCCAGTAAGCACCGCTTGTTTTGGTAAGCTTAAATGCCTTTAAAGCCTTTGTATAGGTAAGGTGGGGGCCAACACACATATCAATATATTCGCCCTGCTGATAAAAACTTATTACTGCATCTTCGGCAAGATCGCCTATATGCTCAACCTTGTAGCTTTCCTTTCTTTCTTCCATAAGAGCAATAGCATCTTTTCTGTCAAGAACAAAGGGCTTAATGGGAAGATTTTCTTTAACAATTTTCTTCATTTCGGCTTCGATTTTTGCCAAATCTTCTTCGCCTACGGTTTTATCCCCAAGGTCAACGTCATAGTAAAAACCTTTTTCGGTTGCAGGTCCGTAAGCAAAGTCAGCCTCGGGATAGAGACGCTTTATGGCCTGAGCCATAATGTGTGCGGCACTGTGGCGAAGTATGTGAAGTTTTTCCTCTTTTTCTTCTACTTCTGCTACATGTCCGTCATTGTAGATAGCTTTCATTATAATTTCTCCTTTAATTAGAGTGTTTTAATAAATATAAAAACCCTTAACGCCCAAGGGCATTAAGGGTGCTTTTAACACGGTTCCACCTTAAAGTTTAACTCTTTTTTCTTAACGCGAAATGACGGTATCGCTTTTTACTGCAATACGGCTCAGGAGTGGTCTTCACTTAAATTTCACAGGGTTGCTTTCACCAAATGCCGCCCTCTCTTGATGCTTCCTTTAAGCTACTCTTTCCGTCAAAGCCTTTAACAAAGTTATTTTATCACTAAACGTGTAATTTGTCAATTACTTAATTTGCTTCTTCAATAGCGGTAATTTTATCAACACGTTTTGAGTGTCTGCCGCCTTCAAACTGGGTATCGACAAAAAGGTCAACAAGTTCAAGGGCAGTTCCAACACCAATAACTCTGCCGCCGAGACACAAAATATTGCTGTTATTGTGAAGACGGGTATATTTAGCAGAAAAATGTTCGCTTACTGCAGCGGCACGGATGCCCTTTACCTTATTGGCAGCAAGGGACATACCTATTCCCGTTCCGCAAACAAGAATGCCCAGCTCATTTTCGCCGTCTTTTATACTGTTTGCTACCTTTACGGCAATATCGGGATAATCAACAGATATCTGCTGGTAAATACCAAAATCCTTTACCTCGAAGCCGCGATTTACAAGATGCTCTGCAATAGCGTTTTTGTGTTCAAGTCCGCCGTGGTCACAACCTATGGCAATTTTCATTTTTATATCTCCTTATTTTTAAGTTTAAGTTCTCTTTCTGCCTGGGGCAGTCGCAAGTAAATGGGAAGTAATTGTTCTGCTGTTTTATAAATTCCTTTTTTGATATACATTTGGGCAGCCCTTGCTACACCGCATCCGCTTTGTAAGCGTTTACCTTCCTCTGCAAGAACAACATTCTTTTTATCCTTAACATACGGGAAAAACATTTCGGCACCGTCGCCTGCAATAATAATTTTACATCTGACCTTGCTTTTTAAAATTTCCTTTTTAAGAAAATCTACCGATACGGCACGGTCTTCGGTTATTTCCTTTACCTTACCGTCTTTAACCCTGAAAAGAGCGTTATAAACCTGATTGCATCTTGCATCCATCACTGCACAAATTAAAGCATCTTCATCTAAAAAATTACAGGCAATGGAATAAAGAGTAGAAACGGGGATGCAAGGGGCATTTTTTGGAAGTGCCATTCCTTTAACGGCGGAAATGCCGATTCTTATTCCCGTAAAAGAACCCGGACCCACAGATACGGCAAAAGCATCAATATCGTTAAAGGGGATATTGTTACTGCTGAGCATTTCAACAACCATAGGCAAAAGGGTTTGGGAATGGGTAAGTCCCGACAGGTTAAAATCTGAACATAAAATTTTATTATTTTGGCTAACGGCACAGGAGGCAGATTTTGCCGAACATTCAAGAGAAAGAATTTTCATATTTCTTTTCCTCCTTCAACCGTTATTTTTCGGGAATTTTCGTCTATAACTTCTATTGTTATGTAAATTGTGTGTTTGGGCAGAGCACCGTCAATATTTTCACTCCACTCAACCGCAATAATACCATTTTCTTCCATATAATCAAAAAAGCCGCAGGAGTCAAGGTCTTCCCAGCTTTCTATTCTATACATATCAAAATGAAAAAGAGGAAGTCTGCCGCCGCGATATTCGTTAACTATAGCAAAGGTTGGGCTTGATACGTCACCCGTAAAGCCGAGTCCTTTTGCAAGACCTCTTGTAAAATGGGTTTTGCCCATACCCATACCGCCGCGAAAGGCTAAAACCGAGCCGCCCTGAAGGGTTTTGGCAAAATTATAAGCAAAATTTTCGGTATCACTTGGACAAAAAGATAAAAATTCCACTAAAAACCCTCCTCGATTGCATACTAAAGGTATTATATCATTTATAGTTCTAACTTTCAACTAAAATATATGGTTGAAAAAAGCAGAATTTTATTATAAAATAGTATGTAGAAATTCAGAAAGGAAGTGAAAAGGTGAAAGGTCTTTGGGTACGTATTGCCGATTATATTCGTGAAATTGACAAGTTTATGCTGTTTTTGTGCCTTTTTACCACCACTTTCGGATGCTTTTCGGTTTTATCGGCAACTAAATATACCGGTAGTCCCAAA
This sequence comes from Acutalibacteraceae bacterium, assembly GCA_045592625.1. Classification (GTDB taxonomy): domain Bacteria; phylum Bacillota; class Clostridia; order Oscillospirales; family Acutalibacteraceae; genus SIG607. Next base: position 255,499 of record JAZNVC010000004.1, on the reverse strand, counting down.
CAGTTTATAGTACAGGCTGTCTCTATGATAATAGGTTGTGTTGCGGCAATAGTGATTTCTCTCTTTGACTTTGAAATCTTTATGAAGCGTTGGTATTTTGTGGCAGCCGTAGGACTTATTCCTGTACTGCTGACCTTTGTTATCGGCTTTGGCCCTGCAGGTACCGACGATAAAGCATGGCTGAATCTGGGCTTTACCACCTTTCAGCCGTCGGAACTTTTAAAGGCTTGTTTTATGATTACCTTTGCCCTCCATTTGTCTAAGGTAAGGGACGAAATAAATAAACTTAAAAATCTTCTGCCCGTATGTATGCACGGTGCACTCCCCGTAATGCTTATTCATATGCAAGGCGACGACGGAACGGCACTTGTTTTCGCCGTTATGGTTGTTTCTATGATGTGGGCGGCAGGGGTGAAATATAAATACTTTATTATTGCCCTTATTGTTCTTTTGGTTATGGCTCCCGTTATATATTTCTTTATAATGAATGCCGACCAACAGGCACGTATCCAAACTATGTTTGATATTGAAGCCGATATTTTAGGCGACGGTTGGCAACAGTACCGAGGCAGAGTAGCCCTTTCAAACGGAGGCTTTTGGGGACAAGGCTATCTAAAGGGAAGCCTAACCCAAATGGGCAGAGCAGGTGTGCCTGAGGGATATAACGACTTTATTTTCGTGACCATCGGCGAAGAACTGGGCTTTTTTGGTGCGTCAATGGTTTTAATACTGCTTACCGCCATTACCCTCAGAACCCTTCATATAGCAAAAATAACAAATAATTTTTCGGGAAAGCTTATATGTGTAGGCTTTTTCGGATGGCTTCTTGCACAAATAATTATGAATATAGGAATGTGTCTTTCGGTTCTCCCTGTTATCGGTGTAACACTGCCCTTCTTCTCGGCAGGAGGAACCTCCCTTTCCTGTCTTTATCTGGGCGTGGGACTTGTGCTCAGCGTTTATATGCACAAAAACTCCCGAACGGTATATCTTCACGAATTAAGATAAAAATAGTTCTTAACAAAAGTTTGATATGCACCTCCAAAAGTGTCTAACTTTTGGGGTGCATATCATTTAACTGCTGATTTTTGGTTTATTGGTTTTTGTAGCAGAACGACCTCGTTCGTCCTCAAAATTACAAAATTTTTCGACCTCTCCGGCGCGGGGCATAGGAAGAAGGTCATAATAATATTTTTACATTATTTATATATACATAGGCGGTCAGCTTTACGGTCTATGTAGTATTAGGGCTTAAGGTAGTAAAAAAGCTAGTGTTTATAAGGCTTTAGGACTAGTTGGGGTATAGCGTAGGAAGTTAGATTTAATATATATAGATATAAAAAAACACTCTGCGGCGAGCAGAGTGTTTTATTGTGTTTTGTTTAGTTATAAGTCTTATAGATATGAGAGCGAAAGTTTTTGTTCTTTTCGTTCAGTTCTATATTGTCTTATAACAAAAGTATCTTCTTAGTCGTTAACGTAAGGAAGAATAGCTACCTGACGTGCGCGCTTAATAGCGATGGTGAGCTTGCGCTGATGAGCAGCACAGGTACCGGTTGCACGGCGGGGAAGAATCTTAGCGCGTTCGGAAATGAACTTACGAAGACGAGCAATATCCTTGTAATCAATTTCTTCTACGCGGTCTGCACAAAAATGACAAACCTTTTTTCTGGCTTTTCTATGTGCAGGTCTTTCCATTTTATCCATTATAAAGACCTCCTAAATTTTAATTAGAACGGCAAATCTTCGTCAGATTCGCCGGGAACCTCTGTAAATTCGTTTACAGAAGCATTGGAGAAGGAAACGGCAGCTTCGCCGGGGGCAGCAGAATCACGCTTTGATTCAACAAATTGAGCGTTATTTGCAATAACCTCAAATACGGTGCGGTTCTTTCCTTCTTTATCGGTATAACGGCGGGTCTGAATAGAACCCTCAATACCGATCATACTGCCTTTTTTAAAGTATTTGGTAATGAATTCTGCGGTCTGTCTCCAAGCGACAATGTTAATAAAATCTGCCTGAGTTTCTTCTCCAGCCTTATAGCGACGGGAAACCGCGATAGAGAAGGTGGTTACAGACACACCGCTGGGTGTGGTTTTGAGTTCGGGGTCAGCAGTAAGGCGACCTGTAAGAACAACAAGATTAAACATTTAAACGCATCCTCTCTTAATTACTTTTTAATAACCATTGCACGAAGAACGCCGTCGGTAATACCGGCCACACGTTCTAATTCAGCAGGGAACTGGGGCTCTGCTGTAAAGGTTGTGAAAACGTAGTAACCTTCAGCTTCGTCGTTGATAAGATAAGCAAGTCTGCGCTTACCCCAATCAGCAACGTCTTCGATGGTACCATTTTCAGCTATCAGGGCATTGAATTTTTCTACCAAAGCTTTGGTAGCTTCATCGCCGTTTGCTACGGAAAAAATCATAGCAGCCTCATATTTGTTTGTCATCGTGTTGCACCTCCTTATGGACTTCGTCCGGTTTTAACCGGCAAGGAGCTATGGGGCATATTACCACCAATAGCCTATATATTATACAGAGGTAACTATAATTTGTCAAGAAAAAACTTGAAAAACAAGGACGGTAATATTATAATAGTTTCATTATTGGTGCTATAGAAAGGAGATATACCTGATGAAAAGAATAGCTTGTATTTTTTTAGCAGTAATATTATGCCTTTCACTGTTTTCGCCTTCCGTAAGAGCTGATAGTGAGGAAAGGTCAGCGACCTACAACACAACACTTCTGGCTTCTATTAAACTGTATCTTGCAGGACTAAACGAAATGTGCGAGGAATATGATTTTAATGAGGATGGTATTGTTACCACATTAGACCTTTCGATTTTAAAACTTATTCTTGCAGGGATTGATACAATGATACCCACCCTTAACTCAACAAAAAACGGATATTTGATTGAAGAAAAGGATGGGGTTACCTATATTGACTCGGTTTTGGTGGTTAATAAAACCTATTCCTTACCAAAAGATTATGCCCCGAGCGGACTTACCGCTGAATGTGAAGCGGCTTTTGAAGAAATGAAAAAGGCTGCTAAAAAAGACGGAATAAGTATATGGATTTCCTCCGGCTACAGAAGTTATGCTACCCAAAAGAGTTTGTATGAAAATTACTGTAAAAACGACGGTGTTTTTGTTGCAGAAACCTATTCTGCCCGTCCGGGACATTCGGAGCATCAAACAGGACTTGCAATAGATGTAAATAAAGCAAGTTCTTCTGCCTTTGAAAGCATTTATAAGGATGTAGGAGATTGGTTAGAAGAAAACTGTTGGGAATTCGGTTTTATAATAAGATACCCTAAGGGTAAAGAGCATATTACAGGCTATATTCACGAGCCGTGGCATATACGGTATATGGGAAAAGATTATTCTATAAAAATAAAAGAAAGCGGACTCACGTTGGAAGAATATTTAGGAATTAACAGTGAGTACGAAAATTAGCGGAAGGTGAAAATTATGATACTTAGAGTAATATTTTATGTGTTGCAGGCTATAGCAAGTGTTGTTATACCGCTTGTCGTTATCTCCTATTTAAAAAACAAATTCGCCGTCAAACTTAAAAACCTATTTGACGGCGTAGCGGTATTTTTTATATTTTACTGTCTTATTTATGCGGTTGTTTTTACCTGTGTAGAGTCTTTTACGTCTCTTTATGAAAAGGTTGAAAACGAGATTTGGCTTATTGTATTAGACGCTTTGGTAGAAAGCCTTTGTGTATTTATAGGATATGCTTTTTGGTATAAGGCGGTAATAAAGACCAAGGGTAAGATTGAAGTGGGACTTATGACGGGCACCGGTTTTGCTTTTATCCGCACAATATTTGGCTATGGTATAAACGCTGTTTTATGCACAGTAACGGGACTGATGTATTTAAAAGAAAAAATGTCCTTTGATAGCCAGATAATGCAAGGCAGTCTTGACGGCTTTTTGATATCTACTCCATATTATATTTCCCTTTTACTGCTTCAGCTTATAGCGGTATTTGCCATTGAGGTTGCAGTCGCACTTATTATTTACAGAGTAAAAATGTGTGACGATGCAAAATATTGGATTTTGGCCGCCTTTGTTTTAAGAAGCGGTGCAATATCTATTTTAAAATGCGGAAACTTTATAGACAGAACGGTGATAGTCTTTATAGTTATTGCTATAGCCGTTGTGCTGTCAGGAATCGGTTATTCTCTGGTAAAGCCTTTTGCAAGAAAAACCGAGCAAAACTAATTTAAAAGATATATTGCAAAATTAAGATATCCTGCAAAGGTTACCCATAAAATATAGGGTATTAAAAGGTAGCCTGCTCTTTTATCTATTCTGTAGAATAAAACGGTGTTTATAATAACCAGAATAAGAAGGGCAACAAGCCAAACAAATGCAAAAAGATAAGCCTTTACCGAAAAAAAGATTATTGACCACAAAAAATTAAATACAAGCTGTATGCCGTAAACTGTAAGGGCGGTTTTGCTTCTTGCGGGTTTGTTTGACGTAACTACAAGATACGAGGCGATTCCCATAAGAACGTAAAGAATGGTCCAAACTATAGGAAAAAGCCAACCCGGAGGAGAAAGCAAGGGTTTATTAAGGGCTTTAAAATCATCCATTGCTTTCATTGTAAAAATAGCGGAAAGTCCTCCTACAATAAGCGGTATAGCAATACATATTATTAGTTTTTTATAATTTATTTTCAAAAAATCATCCCCCTATCCTTACAATATGCAGGGGGGTGACTTTTTATTCAACGCCTTTAAAAAACATTCCTCTTGTAAAGAATGTATCGCACTCCATTCCTTTTCGGTACATATTAAGTATCTTTTCGGTATCATCTTTTGATTCATCGGTAAAGTATAAAAGCGAAAAACGTGAGTTTACAAGATTTAATTTGTCACCAAGCCAAACAGGGCGGTCGCCGTAAATTTCACTATATGAAAATCTGCAAAGGACAGGAAAGGAAACGCCCTTTCTGTCTGTGATTTTTCTGTCTTTATTACAGTTTTTACATCCTGAAAATGATACGGGACAGTTTTTGGTAACCATAAGGGGCAGTCTGCCGTAACCGAAAAATACAGTGGGTAAAGGACTGCTTACGGAGTTTATCATACTGTAGGTCATTTCTGTGGAAAGCACTATATGGGAAAATCCCATATCTTTAGCGGTAAGACAGGAATATGAAGAATAAATATTAAGTCCATACCCTGCGACAGCCAAAAGTTCTGCCTCTTTAACGGCCGTTAGTTGTGCTGTGTTCTGCACTAAAACAGCATTAAAGTCTGCCTCTTTAACTTTTAAAAGCAATTTTTTAAGAGGCTCTCCCGTAAGTCCTGCTTTTGGAAGTTCGGCAATTTTTAAAATTTCTTCAGAAACATTTATGGGTTTAAGGTTTTCTATAGGCAAAATAACAGCGCTAACACCGCTAAGGTTTTGGGGCAAAAGCTCTGCTTTTTCGGTTCTTACCCAAAATTTTACAGGCTGTTTTATGTTTTCTGACGGAAGATTAACCGAAAAATCGGCTGCTGTTCGCACCGTTTGACTGCGTTTTTGGTTAAGAAGCAAAACGGCATCTCTTCTTAAAGCATTAAGGTGAGAAATTTTTACGGTAAGACCTTCCGAGAGAACTATTTTTGTGTCTATGGAAAAATAGGGAGTAGAACCCAGTTTATTAAGCTGTTCCTTTAAAAGCTCTTTCGTTAAAGGCTTGTTGATGGCTTTTTCGGGAATGTCGCCCGTAACGGAAGCCTGATTTTTACCATCGCTTATTGTAAGCAAAATGGGCTGGTTTTCTGTAATTTCAGCCGTTATTTTTACCGGTACGCTTTGCCTTTCGCGGCGGATAAGAGAATGAAGCAGGGGATAGACCTCTTTTGATAAAAGGACATCATCCTTTGTGCGTACTCCAAACATATTTTTACCCTTATTTTCGGTATAATACCCGTCGGTAAAACCGGAACGGCTGAAAACGCTTTCGAGACATTTTTTTATTTCCTCTGTAGTCTTTTTGTCAATAGCTGCTCTAAAGGCATTTGTTGCGGCGGCAACATATTCATACCGCTTCATTCTGCCTTCGATTTTCAAAGAGGAAACCCCCATTTCTTTAAGCTCGTCCACATAGTCGAGAAGTGATAAATCTTTAAGGCTTAATACATTGTTATTGCCAAAGTCATCACTAAAAGGAAGTCTGCAAGGACCTGCACAAAGTCCTCGGTTACCGCTTCGCCCACCTAAAACGGCGGACATAAGACATTGTCCCGAAAGGCACATACAAAGTGCACCGTGAACGAAAACCTCTATTTCAATGCCCTGTTTTTTGCCCTCTTCACAAAGTAAGGAAAGTTCTTTTTTGCTCATTTCTCTTGCGGCAACAACTCTGGTGACACCTAAACTTTTAAGCAGTTTAAGGCTGTCTTTGTCATAAACGGTCATTTGAGTAGATGCGTGCAGAGGTAAATCAGGAATGGAGGAATGAAGCAGTCTTATAAGTCCTAAATCGGCAATGATTATACCGTCAATACCCAGAAGATACGCCTCTTTTGCCAGAGTGTAGGCAGATTTCATTTCGTTATCGCTTATAAGAATATTAAGGGTGAGATAAACCTTAACAGAGCGTATATGACAGTAATCAATAGCATTTTTAAGAGCTGACATATCAAAATTATCGGCGTTTCTTCTTGCATTAAAATCTTTTGCACCAAGATATACGGCATCGGCACCTGCTCGTACTGCCGCAACAAGCATTTCTTCATTGCCTACAGGTGCAAGTACCTCAGGTAAAGCATTGTTTCTATCCATTCTCTCACCTGCCTTTGCTGATTTCACTCCTATTTTAACATAAAAACAAAATTTTGTAAAACAATAAATACAATTATTGCAAAAACTATTATATAGTGATATAATATATTAAATATAAAATAATAAAAAGAGGTGAACTGCGTGGACGCGGCAGAAAATCCCCGAAGTAGAAAAATGAATATAAGCGGTGCGCAGTTGACTATATAATTGCCGCCGCGAAAAACGGAGGCGTTTTATGGAAGAAAAAAACGAAATGTTACTTCCCGAAGAGGAAGCGGTTTTTGAAAATCGTGATTATACCGAAGATATACTTAGTATAATCAGAAGCGGACAGGAAGCGGAAAAAATAAGCGAAAGCCTTGAAGACTATCACGATAACGATATTGCACAGGCTTTTGAGTTTCTTACTAAAGAGGAACGTGATAAACTTTACGATATACTCGGTACCGAGGCGGTATCGGACATTTTCCCTTATCTTGATGACGTTGACACCTATATTGAAGAGCTTGAAAATCACGAAGCGGCAGATATTATCGAAAGTATGGATGCCGATGAAGCGGTGGAAATTCTTGACGAGCTTGAGGAAGAAAAACGTCAGGAGATTATTGAGCTTCTCGACCCTGAAATCAAGGAAGAAATCGAACTTATTGATTCTTATGACGAAGACGAATTCGGTAGCATAATGTCCACTAATTTTATAGTGATTTCTGCGGATATTACTATAAAACAGGCTATGCGGCAGCTTATAACTCAGGCTGCGGATAATGATAATATCAGTACCATTTATACCATAGATAATGAGAACCGTTTTTACGGAGCGATTGATTTAAAGGACCTTATTATTGCCCGTCAGACTGCCAGACTTGAGGATTTAATTGTTACCTCTTATCCTTACGTATATGCTAATGAAAGCATTTCTCAAACAATCGAACAATTAAAGGAATATTCCGAAGACTCTATCCCTGTGCTTTCTCCCGAAGATAAAAGTCTTATTGGAGTTATTACCTCTCAGGATATAGTTGATATAGTTGAAAGCGAAAGTGGCGAGGACTATGCAAAACTCGCAGGTCTTAGCGGTGAAGAAGACGAAAAAGAGCCTCTTTTAAAGAGTGTGAAAAAACGAATCCCTTGGCTTATTGTACTGCTGGTTCTCGGTATGGCGGTTTCTGCCGTTGCATCGCTTTTTGAGGGCGTTGTTAAAGAATTGGCCCTTATTGTTGCCTTTCAGTCGCTTATACTGGGTATGGCAGGTAATGTGGGAACTCAGTCACTGGCGGTTACCATAAGCACCATAACGGGCGAAAACCCCAACTTTAAGGATAATGTTAAAAAGGTTATGAGGGAACTGCGAATAGGTCTTTTAAACGGTGTTATAGTCGGCATTTTATCGGCGGCATTTATCGGCCTGTATATTCACTTCTTTAAAGAAATTCCTTTTAAACTGGCCTTTATGACAAGCGGTTGCGTAGGTCTTGCTATGTGTATCGCTATGACCGTTTCCGGCTTTATGGGTACATTTATACCCCTTGCCTTTAAAAAGATAGGTATTGACCCTGCTGTTGCCTCAGGCCCTCTTATTACAACAGTAAACGACCTTGTTGCCGTTGTAATCTATTACGGTCTTGCATGGGCTTTGCTTATAGGTGTAGTGTAAAATAACGGGCGGTTTATCCGCCCGATTTCTTTGGAGAGGTTATGAATATTAACGGCTTTGAAATCGAACGCAAATTTTTAATAAAATATCCCGATACAACCCTGCTTTTAAATAATCCTCTGTGCCGAGTGCTTAAAATGGAGCAAACCTATCTGAAAAACGGCACAAGAGTCAGAAAAATAGAGGAAAACGGCAAGGTTTCCTATATTAAAACCGTTAAGAAGCATATTACCCATATAAAACGGGAAGAAAAAGAATGGGAAATCGGTGAGGAAGAATATATAAAAGACCTTCAAGACAAAGCAGAGGGTACAAACACCATAAAGAAAACCCGTTATACCTTCCCTTTTAAAAGGGTGATTTTGGAGATTGATATTTTCTCTTTTTGGAGTGACAGGGCATTTTTGGAAATTGAACTGGAAAGTGAAGAACAAAAATTTTTACTTCCCGATTTTTTAGAGGTTATAAAGGAAGTTACCTTCGATAAACGCTATAACAATTCTTCTCTTGCAAGGGAAATAGTAACCGAAATTATAAATGGATAAAAAACACTTCTCTTTTGAGGCTATAAATGGTATAATTATATAATAATCAATTTTTAAGGAACGGCTTATGGAAATTTTTATTGATTCGCTTAAAATAAATTATGTTGAAAAAGGACAGGGAGAGCCTGTTTTAATGCTTCACGGTTGGGGAAGCTCTGTTGTTCCCTTTAACAATATAATAAATCTGCTCAGCACAAAATACCGTGTTGTTGCTGTGGATTTTCCCGGTTGCGGTCAAAGTGACACAATGAAAAATCCTTGGACGGTTGATGACTATTGTGATTTTGTTTTAAAACTTTGCGAAAAACTGGAACTTGATAATCCTATGCTTATGGGACATTCTCACGGCGGCAGAGTTATAATGAAGCTTGTTGGTGAAAAAATGATAAATCCTCCAAAGGTTGTATTTTTCGACTGTGCAGGACTTATTCCTAAGAAGAGTTTTAAAAAGAAGATGAGAATAGCCACATTTAAGTTTATTAAAAGGGTGCTTACCCTTCCCGTTATAAAGAAATTTTCAGGGAAACTTCTTAACAGGGCGAGAAACTATTTTGGAAGCAGTGATTATAGGTCTGCTCCCGAAGTGCTCAGAAAAACAATGGTAAACGTTGTTAATACAGATTTAAGACATCTTCTTATTAATTTTAACTGTCCCACCTTACTTATATGGGGCGAAAACGACACCGACACTCCCCTAAGAGACGCAAAAATTATCGAATCGCTTATCTCGGATGCGGGACTTTGCGTAATAAAGGGTGCGGGACATTTCTCCTTTCTTGACAATGCGGTACAAACTGCTGCTATTTTAAAAAGCTTTTTGAAAATCGGGTGATATAAATGGAAAAAATAGTTGAATTTATATTTAATGTCAGATTTTTTTATGCTTTTTGTTCGCTTTTAGCACTTATTAGTGCGGTTTTTAATATGACGAGACAAATGCAGATGTTCCAGCAAAATTCCTATTTTCCGTCTCGCTATATCCCCTGGCTTAAAGGAAGCGAAAAAGGAAGGTTTATTTTAAGGGCGCTTTTTTATATTCTTTATGCCGTTATATTGGTTTTCGGCGGTGTTATGGTGGCGGCGGTACTGCTTTTTGTCTTTATGGCGGTATCGGTTGTAAAAAGCAGAAAGGTTCAAAAAAAATCGGTTATCCCGCTAAAGTTTACAATGAGGGTAAAACGAATGTATCTTTCCCTTATTGTTCTGGGTGTTATAGTTACCCTTTTACAGTATCTTTTGCTTAAAGATGATTCCTATTGGCTTTTAAGTATCAATGTGATTTTAGCGGTTTTTCCGTATATAAGCGTATTGCTGACTTGGGCACTTATGTATCCCGTTGAAAAAATTATAACAAATTACTATATAGACGATGCTAAAAATATACTTCTTTCTTTCGGCGACAAACTAAAGGTTATCGGTATCACAGGTTCCTTCGGTAAAACCAGCAGTAAAACAATTCTGACTGCAATGCTAAAAGAAAAATATGAAGTTTTTACAACCCCTAAAAATTTTAATACAACACTGGGCGTTGTAAGAAGTATAAGAGAACATTTAAAGCCCCAAACCGAGATTTTTGTTTGTGAAATGGGGGCTAAAAAAACGGGTGATATAAAGGAACTTTGCGACCTTGTTGCTCCCGAATGTGCTCTTATTACCACAGTAGGCCCTCAGCATCTTGATACCTTTGGCAGTGTTGATAACGTTTTTAAAACAAAATTTGAACTTTACGACAGCGTGAAACTTAAAAACGGTAAGGTGTTCACCTGCTCGGACAGTCAAGAAATAAAATCAAGAATCAGTGGTATGGATGTTATTCTTTACGGCACCGACTGTGCAAATGATTACTATGCTGATAACATTTCCTATACTGCTCAGGGTGAAACCTTCGATTTGCACCTTGCAGGCGAAACGGTTAAAATTACCACCAAACTTTTGGGCGGTCATAACGTGCTCAACATAGTGGGTGCGGCTGCAGTAGCACACAGCTATGGCGTAACTGCTCAGCAGATAAAATTTGCAGTATCAAGACTTTCGGCTCCCGAACACAGACTTGAAATCAAACGCTATGCAAAGGGATCTACCCTTATTGATGATGCGTACAACTCAAACCCTGTGGGTTGCCTTGAAGCCTGTAGAGTGCTTTCCCGTTTTTCTCCTATGAAGAGAGTGATTATAACACCCGGTCTTGTGGAACTTGGAGAAGAGGAATATAAGCACAACTTCCGCCTTGGCGAAGAAGCAGGCAAAAGTTCTGATTATATAATTCTTGTGGGTAAAGAAAGAAGTAAGCCTATAAAGGAAGGGGCTTTAAAAAGCGGTTTTGACCCGCAGCGACTTTTTGTTGCAGAAAACTTTAGCGAGGCTTATAATATATATTTAGGACTTGCCGACAGCAATACGGCGGTTCTTATTGAAAACGATTTACCCGACAACTATCTACAGTAGGAGGAGAAATTATGAAAATCAGTGTAGCGGTATTTTTCGGCTGCAGGAGCGTAGAACATGAAGTCTCTATTATTTCTGCGGTTCAGGCTATGGCAAGTTTGGATAGCGAAAAATATGATATTTATCCCGTTTACGTGACAAAGGACGGCGAAATGGTAACGGGAGAGGCTCTTTTTGATATTGAAAACTTTAAGGATATATCAAAACTTCTGGGAAAATGCAATAGTGTTACCTTTTTAAGAAAGAACGGTAAGGTGGTAATGAACACCTTAAATAAGGGCATTTTTGCTAAAACAAAACAAACGGCAATAGATGTTGCTTTCCCCATAGTTCACGGTACTAACTGTGAAGACGGAACTATGCAGGGCTATTTTGAGTTTCTTGGCCTTCCGTATGTGGGCTGTGATATAGTTTCCAGTGCCGTTGGTATGGATAAGGCTGTATTTAAAGATGTGCTTAAACGATTCAGTCTGCCTGTTCTCGACTGTATGACATTTTATGCAAGAGAATATGCTGAAGATAAAGAGGCTATAGCTGACAGAATAATCGAAGAAATCGGACTTCCCGCTATTGTAAAGCCTGTTAATTTAGGGTCCAGTGTGGGAATTAAAAAGGCGGCTGATAAAAATTCTCTTATTGATGCCATTGATTTGGCAGTTTCCTTTGCGGATAAGGTTCTTGTTGAAAAGGCTGTAACCAACCTGAGAGAAATAAACTGCTCGGTGCTGGGCGACAGCGATGAGTGTATTGCGTCGGTTTGCGAAGAACCCTTTATGACCGATGAAATTCTTTCTTATGAGGATAAATATACTTCCGGCGGCAAGAAAACAGGCACAAGCAAGGGTATGGCATCTCTATCCCGTAAGGTACCTGCCGACCTTGATGAGAATCGCACAGAGGAAATAAGAGAACTTGCATGTAAGATTTTTAAAGCTCTTGGCTGTTGCGGTGTAGTACGAATTGATTTTATGATAGATACTGCTACCGATACCGTTTATGCAAACGAAATAAACACTATCCCCGGTTCGCTATCCTTTTATTTGTGGGAGCCGGCAGGCGTTCCTTATAAGCAACTTCTTGACCGTATGATTTCTCTGGCATTCAGAAGACAGAGAAAAAAGGATGATTTAACATTTACCATTGATACCAACATACTTGCAGGGGTAAAACTGGGCGGAACCAAGGGGAGTAAGGGAAGTAAAATATGACAAGGTTATTGCTTAAACTTTTTGTTAAGGATAACGACAGGATAAATGACGTAAGGGTGCGAAGTGCCTACGGAACGCTTTCGGGAATAACAGGGATTATTTGCAATTTCTTTTTAAGTCTTTCTAAAATAGCTGTAGGTATTATAACCGGCAGTATTTCGGTAATGGCAGACGGACTTAATAACCTTTCGGATATGGGTTCGGGCATTATTACTATGGTGGGCTTTAAAATGGCGGCTAAACCTGCCGATAAGGACCACCCCTTCGGTCACGGAAGAATGGAATATCTTTCGGCATTTCTTGTGGCTATGCTTATTCTTCTTGTGGGCTTTGAACTTATAAAAAGCTCTGTAGAGGCTTTAATTGCTAAAGAGTCTGCTCCAAAATATCCCTTAATAGTTTATATAGTACTGGGTATATCGGTGGCTGTTAAGTTATGGCTTTTCTTCTTTAATAAAAAACTGGGGAAAATGCTTTCCTCCGATGCTCTTTTTGCTACATCTCAGGACAGCAGAAATGATGCAATAGCTACCGCAGTAATTATATTGTCGGCAGTTTGCTCTCGCTTTGTACCGTCTTACATAAATCTTGACGCTATAATGGGCGTTTTGGTTGGCTTATTTATAATCTATTCCGGCATAGGTGCGGCAAAGGAAACGGTAGATAAACTGTTGGGTCAGCCGCCTGAGGAAGAACTTATTAATGAACTTGAAAAGATAATACTTTCCTTTTCGGATTTTTCTGCTATTCACGACCTTATAGTTCACAATTACGGTCCCGGCAGACGTCTCGCCTCGGTTCACGTAGAGGTATCTCAAAATATTGACATTGTTCATTGTCACGAACAGATTGACCTATGTGAAAAAATGGTTGGCGAAAAACTGGGCATTTTACTTACCATTCACAGCGACCCTATTGATATCGATAACGAAGTGGTAAGCCAAATAAGAATGGCTTTAAGCGAAAAGGTTAAAACAATTCACGAATCGGTAACCATTCACGATTTTCGTATGACCCCCTTGGCACAGGAGAGAACCAACCTTATTTTTGATGCAGTACTTCCCGGCACACTGAAAATAGAAGAAAAGGAATTTAAAGAAAAGATAAATAGTTTGGCACGGGAAATCAATCCCACCTTTGTATGTGTGATTACCGTTGACAGAGATTATATGGGAAAATAAAAAAGTGATGAAAAACTGTTTCATCACTTTTTTGCTAATTATTTTATAAGTTCCAATCCTGCTAAATGAAGCTTTACGGTTGCAAGGTCCAGTGTGCTTACAACACCGTCGTTATTGTAGTCTGCATTAGATATTGTTTCGCTATCAATAACTACATTTCCTGATAATAAAAGCTTGAATGCGGCAAGGGTGGTAGTGCTTATTGAATCTTTACTGAAAATATTGCCTTCAAGAGTGTTCGCTTGCCATACTGCATAAAGAGTGGTTGCTCCGTTATAGTAGTAATATGCACCCGGAAGATATGTGGGAACAGAGGCATCGGGGGACTCTGCCCAACCTAAGAAGGTGTATCCCGAACGGGAAGGGGAGTTTTCACTTAAAATTAAATCACTTCCGTGGATTTTGGTCTGAGACGGGGGAGCGTTAACACCTAAGTTGGCGTCAAAATTTACAGTGTATCTGTCGGGGGTCCATACAGCGTAAAGTGTGAACAGTGTGTCACAGCTATATGAAGAAGTCCAACCCTCGTCAAAGGTAAGGACAGTACCGTTTACATAAGCGGTTTTTGAAGTGGATTTCTGATAAATCTGCTCTTCGGTGAGCCAACCATCAGGAGTGAGCCATGCATTGTCACGTCCGCGCTGAATGTTCCAACCGGCAAGAGAATAGCCTTCTTTGGTGTCGGTATGGTTAACTTCAAACTCTTTGCCGAATTCTGCAACAAAAGAATTTGTGCTTTCACTTCCGTTTAAAGCGTTGTAAGCAAATGTGTATGTATAGGTTTCGGGACCTTCGTATCTTAAAATATAGGTGTATTGCTTATTGCGGCACCAAGAACATTTGCTTAACGGTCTGATGTCGATTTCGTTTCCCTTAGAGTCACCGCTTTTGCCGTCGGTGTTTTCGTGAGCCCCTGCACAGTAGCCGTTGCCAAGATAAAGTTCAACGTGGCTGCCGGGCTGAACGTAAATGTCGCCGCGGCGAGGCTCAACAGTGCCTTTTTTATAGGCTTTAAAACCTATTTTGCTAAAGGTGGAAATCATAGAACTGGAATTAGGAACGCCTTTAACGGCAAAACCCGCATTTTTAAAGGCGTAGCTGACAAATGAAGAACAGTCGTAGTTTGGGCCGTGACGACTGGACATGCTGTAACCGTGAGTGTTGTCATTAGCGGTTGCGGTTGCCCACTCGATAGCCTTTTCAATTTTATAGTCCGCAGCCTGAACCTGTATGGAAGAAACAGGAATAATCGCGATTGCGATTATTAAAGCCAAGACCAAGGATAAGATTTTTCTCATAAAGAACCTCCGAAATATAGAAGCGTCGACCGACGCAAAACCGTAAAAAATTTAAGGCACACAAAGCCGTACGTATATTATATCACAACTAATCTCATATGTCAAGTTACGATTTTGTATTATTTAGTTACAATTTAAAAACGAAAAATTACAGAGTTGTTTACAAAAGAAAAACCGCAGGAATTTATTTTCCTGCGGTTTTGATTCTTATTTAATTTTACAGTCCGGCTAAGGTAAGTTTTATTTTAGCAAGGTCGACGGTATTTACCTGTCCGTCACTATTTATATCACTTGTAAGAAATGCTTTGTAAAAATCGGTTCTTTCATTTGCAAGAATCAATTTAAGAGCCGCTAAATCTATTGTGCTGATTTTTCCGTCCATATTTATATCTCCATAAATAATAGGCAGAGAAGTACCGCAGGGATAACAAACTGTGGGATTTTCGCCTACAGTTACGCTGTATGTCCAATCGATGTAAAAACCGCCATCGGTTAACATACGTCCTGTTATGAAGTCGCTTTCACTGAGTACTTCAAATCCTATAGCCTTTACCGTTTCGCTTTGGGCATCATGGAAATTCAGGGTGATTTGAGCATTTTCGCCCCATATTGCCGAAGGCTGTCCTGAAATTGAGGTAGATACTATGGCTGTTGAGCCTTTTACAGTTGTTAAACTGCCGTTAAAATCATCAAGTCTTATAAAGCAGGTATTGTCGCCTTCCTTTTCTACAAAGCTGTCGATATAAAAGCTGTAGGAATTTTTGTTAAAACGGAAGGTCTGGCTTTTTGTACTGCTGCAGGTGCCCAGTACCGTTACTTCGGTGGTTTTTCCCGACTCAAAGGTAAACTCTATAACACTGCCCGAAAAAGAAACCGTGCTGTTTAATGGGTAACTTTCTCGACTGACGGGGGTGCTGATAAGCTTAACTGAGGTGCATTTTTCATATGGAACTTCTTTCCATACGGCATAAGCGGTATATGAATGGTCGGTTAAATTGTCGGTTATAAAATCTTCATCTAATTTAAGTTTTTCACCGCTGTTTATGATAGATAATGGATTTTCAACGGTAATTTCCTTTTCATTACTCCAGCCGTTTTTGCAAAGCCATTTGCCATCGTTATTACGTTTTAAATTAAAACCGTTAAAATCGTAATTATAGTGGTCAAAATTTTCTCCACTGAGTGAAAATTCGGTATTAAAGGGAACGGTAAAATCTGCCTCCTCACCTGTACCGCCGTTTGCGTTATATGAAACTGTGTATGTATAGGTTTCGGGGCCGTTTGGATAAAGGGTATTAAACCACTCTTCTTTAGGCTGAACAATATGTGTTATTTTTCTGCCTCTGCCTGTAAGCTGTGCGGAGTTGAATTCAGCATAGGTGCGTTTTGTAACTCTTACCAGTCCTTTTCCGTCTCCGTTACCCTCAAGATATGTAATATATTTTTCGTCATAACCTAAAATTATCATAGAATGTCCGTCTTCGCCGTAATATGAGCCATCGGATTTAGGTGAGGTACGTATGTAAGCCCCTGCTTTTATGTCAGCATCTCTTAAAAGTGCATAGGTCATTTTGGAAGCACCTTTTCCAACGGCTATATAACAGTTTTTAAGTCCGGTTCCTCTGTGAACGTACTCGCCGAAAAGTTTATTGAATGCACCGTTAGAGTAGATAAAACATGTCCATCCGTAAGTTTGTGTGCCCCTTGAGGTACTATACATATAATATGCATTGTTCATAGAAAGTCTAAAGCCCAAAGGCATTGAAACTTCCTTTTTACGAGCAGAGTCGCTGTATAGGTCGATATCTCCCGCAAATAAATCATCAAGAGCCTTGGCAAAGGCAGGGTTATCGGTATAGTCACTGCCGCTGACCTGACTGGGAGAAATGTACTGAACCCAGGCATTAGCGGGAATGCTGAAAACTGTTATTATAAGTAAAAACGAAATAATCAGTGATAAAAATTTCTTTTTCAAAATAAAAACTCCTTGAATTTAGTAACAACACAAAGTATGTTAACATAAATTCAAGGAATATTCAATGGAAATATTGCACAAAAATTAAAAAAAGTAACAAATTTATTACAAAATGCGTTTAAAAACGGTCGAATTTTATTGTTTTTTGCTATCCAAAATAGCATAAATCTTCTTTTTATCTTTTTCCAGAGCGTTTTTAAGGTCACTTAGTCCTGAAAATTTTTGTTCTTCCCTTATAAATTTAAGCAGATAAAGACGTAGGTTTCTACCGTACAAATCGCCCGAAAAATCAAAAAGATGTGTTTCGCAAAGGGGATTATCCGAGGGGAAGGTGGGGCGTTTTCCTATATTTGTCATACCGTAATATTCTTTATTGTCTATTATCATTTTAGACATATAAACGCCGAATTTTAAAAGTGCGGTTTTTTCATTAAGCAACTGATTAACGGTGGGGAAATCCATTTGTCTTCCCCGTTTGTCTCCGTGAAGCACCTTACCGCTTACCGAGAAGGGATGTCCCATAAGTTTAGCGGCTGTTTCGGGGTCGCCGTTTTTAAGCAATTCCCGTATATGCGAACTGGAAACAACCTGTCCGAAGGCACAGATTTTTTCTACTATCTTTAAGGTTATTCCGTTTTTATCGCATAGCTCTTTAAGTAATGAAATATCTCCTGAGCAGTTTTTTCCAAAGGTGTAATTAAAACCGCATACTATCATTTTCGGATTGTATTTTTCTTTTATATAGTCAAAAAAATCAACGGCGGAAATGTCCTTTATCTTGCTGAAATCAAGATAATGAAGTTCTTTAACACCAGTTTCTTTTATAATACGGGTTTTTTCGTTTAAATCCGAAAGAATTATTTTTTCGTTTTTTAAAAATGCCTTTGGGGGTATGGAGAAAACTACTGCAACGGGAAACAGACCGCTGTTTACAGCAGTCTTTAAAACAACTTTATGACCAAGATGAACACCGTCAAAGGTGCCCAGCGCAACAGCAGTTTCCGTCATTTTAATCTTCCTTTATGGGATTTATAATGCATTTTATTTTTATTTCTTTATTTTCTTTGTCGGCATAGCCTATTCCGACAAATATATCTTTATATTTTACTCTATAGCATATGTCTTCTTTTATTTCTTGGCTTAATCGGTCAAAGGATAACTTTCCTCCGCATGAAAATCTTTTTGCCTGATTAAGCGTGATTGAAATTTCGGGAAGATGTGCTACAGCCAGTTCTTCACTTAAAAGATATGAAGATATATTTTCTTCATTCAGTGCGTCTAAATCAACGCAAGAATCAAGAGAAAAACCGCCTGTTTTGGTACGTACCAGCTGTGTAAGGGTAGCACCGCATCCTAAAAACAATCCGATATCACGGCAAAGTGAACGAATATAGGTGCCCTTGGAACAGCTAACATCAATTTTAAAGGTATAATCTTTTTCGCAAAAATCCAAAAGCTTTATGTCGTAAACGGTTATTTTCCTTTTTTCCACCTCTACTTGCTGTCCCTTGCGGGCAAGTTTGTAAAGGGGAACGCCGTCTTTTTTTATGGCGGAATAGATAGGAGGAGTCTGAAGTTGCTCTCCTGTAAAATGATTTAGTGCACAAATAAGATTTTCTTTGCTGAAATCGGGTGTGCTTTTGCTTAAAACTTCACCCGTTATATCAAGAGTGTCGGTGGTAATACCCGCCTTAACGGTAGCAATATAACTTTTATCAGCAGTTAGCAGATAATCGCAAAGACTTGTAGCTTTACCTACCAAAACAGGCAATACACCGGTAGCTAAAGGATCTAACGTACCGGTGTGACCTACTTTTTTGGTATTTGCTTTTTTGCGTACGGCAGAAACTGCCTTAAATGAGGTAATATCTTTTGGCTTATTTATCAGTAGAAGTCCCTGCATTTATTGCCTCCAGATTTTTTTCTATAACGTCTAAAATTTGCTTTTTAACCTCTGTAAGACTTCCGCTCAAACTACAGCCTGCGGCATTTATGTGACCGCCGCCGCCAAAGGCTTTACATATTTCGGAAGCGTTAAGGGGAGGATAGGTGCGAAGGGAAATCTTATAGGTGTTATCTTCTTTTTGTTTAATGGAAATTCCTGCAATAACACCCTCGACAGAACGGGAAATTACGGCGACACCTTCAAGGTCGTTGTCGGTACAGCCTGTTTTTTCCTTCATTTCGTTTGTAGCCACCAAAAGCATACATTTACCGTCAAAATGGAACTCGGCACTGTCAAGCACCATTCTTTCAAGTTCCAGTCGTCCGCGGGATTTTGTATCAAACATAAGTCTCCCTATTTCAGCCGCATCAATATCATAGGAATAAAGGTCAGCCGCAATTCTGTGGGTTTTAGCGGTGACGTTTGAATATTTAAACGATCCTGTGTCGGTGGAAAGACCTGTGTAAATAGCAGATGCCGAAAGTGTATCAAAGGGCAGGGGAAAATGGCGGAAAATATCATAAATACACTCACTGTTTGCGGCGGCAGAGCTGTCAAGATACAGTCTGTCGGCAAAACGGGTATTGGAAATGTGATGGTCTATGCACAAATCAATTTTCCCTACAAAAATATCTGCAAGACTGCCTAAAAGTACAAGGTCGGCAACGTCAACGGCAATTACCGTTTCGTACGTTATTTCCCTGTTCCTGAATGCATCGGTAAAATAACTGTATTTAGCTGGAATTTCATCTGCACACTTAATCATACATTTTTTGCCCACAGCGGTAAGTCCGAAAGCCAGAGCATATGCACTGCCTAAGGTATCGCCGTCAGGGGTTGCATGACAAAGAATAAGAAAGTTGTCCCTTTCCTTTAAAAAACGGCAGGTTTGTTTAATATCCAGTTCTTCGCAAATGCTGTCGGGTACAATTTTAATTGTCTTTTTCATCGCTGTTACCGCCTTCCCCGAAAGAATCAATTATAGAGGAAATATGGGCACTGAAAGCAATAGAATCATCGGCGACAAAACGCACCTCAGGTACCTTACGCATTTTAACCTTTAAGCCTAATTCTCTGCGGATATAACCTGCGGCACCCTTAAGGGCTTTGACCGACGATTCGGTCATTTCTTTGCCCTCAATAGCGCTGACATAAAAGGTTGCATAGGATAAATCGTTTGTTACCTGCACCTTTATTATGCTGAGCATTTTGCTGATTCTGGGGTCCTTGATGTCGCGCAGAATATCTGCCATTGCCACACGTACATCAGAGGTTATACGGTCTATTTTATGGCCTGCCATCAGTCTCTGTACTCCTCGATAATATAGGCTTCAAATACGTCACCTATCTTAATATCAGAGAACTTTTCAAGACTTATACCGCATTCGTAACCCTGAGCAACCTCTTTTACGTCATCCTTGAAACGTCTGAGCGAAGCAATGGCATCTTCAGCTACAACAATACCGTCTCTTACAACACGGATGGAAGCGTTTCTGGTTACTCTGCCGTTTGTTACGTAACAGCCTGCAATAGTGCCTACGTTGGAAATCTTATAGGTATCTCTAACCTCAATATCACCGATAACCACTTCTCTGGTTTTAGGTGCAAGCATACCCTTCATAGCGGCTTCGATTTCATCAATACAGTCATAAATAACCCTGTAAAGACGAATATCAACACCGTCTCTTTCAGCAAGTTCTTTAGCAACTGCATCAGGACGAACGTTAAAGCCCACAATAATAGCATTACCTGTACCTGCTAGTACAACGTCGGACTCGTTAATAGCACCAACACCGCCGTGAAGCACCTTTACACGTACTTCATCGTTAGAAAGCTTTAAGAGAGAATCCTTAACTGCTTCAACCGAGCCTTGAACGTCGGCTTTAATAATAACGCCAAGTTCTTTTATATCGCCTTCGGAAAGTTTTCCAAAGAGGTTATCAAGAGTAACCTTGGTTGCGGCATTAAATTCTTCTTCCTTAATTTTAGCTTTACGCTGTTCAACAAGTTCGCGGGCAAGTCTTTCGTCGCTAACTGCGTCAAATGAATCACCTGCACTGGGAGTTTCGGCAAGGCCTGTAATTTCAACAGGAACACTGGGTCCTGCTTCTTTTAAGGATTTGCCGTTTTCATTGGTCATGGTACGAACTCTACCAACGGTAGTACCTGCAACAATGATATCACCGGGATGTAAGGTACCGCCCTGAACAAGAAGTGTAGCAACAGGTCCGCGTCCTTTGTCAAGACGTGCTTCAATAACAATACCCTTTGCCTTTCTGTCGGGGTTGGCTTTAAGTTCAAGCATTTCGGCAACAAGAAGGATGTTTTCAAGTAATGTATCAATTCCGTCGCCTGTTTTAGCAGATACGGGAACACAAATAACGTCGCCGCCCCATTTTTCAGGAACAAGCTCATGCTCTGTAAGCTGCTGTAAAATTCTGTCGGGGTTAGCTTCGGGTTTATCCATCTTGTTTATAGCAACAATAATCTGAACACCTGCAGCTTTTGCGTGGTTAATAGCCTCAATGGTCTGGGGCATAATACCGTCGTCAGCCGCAACAACAAGTACCGCAATATCGGTAGCCATAGCACCTCTTAAACGCATAGCTGTAAATGCGGCGTGTCCGGGAGTATCAAGGAAGGTTATATCATTACCCTCATAGTTTACTCTGTAGGCACCGATATGCTGAGTAATACCGCCTGCCTCTCCCGAAGCAACAGAGGATTTTCTTATTGCGTCAAGGATGGAAGTTTTACCGTGGTCAACGTGACCCATAACAACGATAACGGGGTCTCTCTTCTTCAGGGTGTCCTCGGTATCTAAAGTATCGTCAATAATTCTGTCCTCAATGGTAACAACTATCTGTCTTTCAATTCTGCCACCCATTTCGGTTACAACAATTTCAGCAGTATCGTAGTCTATAACCTGATTAACTGTTGCCATCATACCAAGCTTTAATAGAGTTTTAATAACCTCGGCTGCAGTTTTCTTTAATTTTTCTGCAAGTTCGCCTACGGTGATTTCATCGGCAACGGTAACAAGTATGGGGGTTTTCTTGATTTTTTCAAGCTGGAGACGACGGAGTTTGTCTGCTTCGGTCTCACGCTTTGCACTCTGAGGACGCTTATAATCCTGAGACTTCTGACGGATTTTCTGCTTTTTGGAGAAGTTATCCTTCATAGAGTTTGCAGGGGCAATATTTTCGTATCTCTCGTTGTATTTTTCCATATCAATGTTATTGGTACGGGTATCAACACGACGAATTTCGGCAGGTCCTCTGTTGGGAGCTGCACCTGCATTTTCCTTCTTTTCTCTTTTCTTAAAGGGATTGGGGTCGGAAGGCTTAAATTCCTTCTTCTCAGGCTCAGCCTTTTTGGGCTGGGCTTTAGCTTCTGCTTTTTTAGGCTCAGTCTTTTTAGGTTCTTCCTTTTTAATCTCAGCCTTTTTGGGTGCTTCTTTCTTTTCTGCCTTCTGGGTAGCAGGCTTTTCCTCTGCCTTGGGGGCAGATTGAGCCGCCTGTGCAGCCTTTAACTGTTCAAGAATAGCCATCTGGTCGGCAAGTTTTTTGTCCTTTACTGCCTGACGCTCCAGTGCTTTCTTTTCGCTCTGGGCTGCACCCATAGCAAAATATTGGTCAAAGCTCTTAACAGAATTTTTCTTGGTAAGCTTTTCTATAATAATACCAAATTCGTTTTCATCAACACTGCCTGCAGTCTTTTTCTCGGTACCTAAAGCGGTTTCAATAAAAGCCACAAGCTCTTTAGAAGTCATATTAAGGTCTTTTGCTAAATCGCTGATTTTTATTTTAGCCATTGGCATTTCCTCCTTTGATAGCATCGGCAAATCCTTTTTCGTTTACGCAAATTATTCCGCCCTTTTTACCCGTAGCGTGTGAAAGTGTTTCAATGTCATATTCTATATCCATAACGGGAACATTGTTTTTTAAGGCGAAAAAACGTATTTCTTTGCGGGATTTTTCCGAAATGTCACTTGCAATAATAACAAGCCTTGCTTTATTTCTTTTAAGGCTTTCCTTTACACTGTCAGCCCCAAAAGACAGGTTTCCTGATTTGCTGGCAAAACCCAGTAAAGCGATTGTTTTATCATTCACCGGAAGTTAGCTCCTTTTTAAGTCTTTCAAAAATTTCTTCGGGGATGGTTACGCCGAAGGTATTTTCAAGACGTTTCTTTTTTACGGCAATACTAAGGCAGTCGCTGTTTTTACAAATATATGCTCCGCGGCCGTTCATTTTGCCCGAAAAGTCAAGAACTATACTGTTTTCAGGGGTGCGTACCACACGAATAAGCTCGTTCTTTGCCTTTCTCTCCATACATCCGGTGCATTGGCGAAGAGGTATTTTCTTAACCATATCTTATTCCTCAGATGCGCCTTCATAAAAACCGCTTTCGGGATGGATGTCAATCTTCCAGCCTGTAAGTCTTGCGGCAAGGCGAACGTTCTGACCCTTGTTACCAATAGCAAGGGATAACTGTGAATCGGGAACGGTAACTCTGCAAGCTTTGGGCTCCTCTGAAATGATTTCACAGGTGAGAACCTTAGCAGGAGAGAGAGCTTCGCTGATAAATGCAGCAGGGTCGTCGCTGTATTTAACAATGTCGATTTTTTCACCTGCTAATTCTTCAACGATTTTGTTTACACGGGAACCGTGAGGACCGATACAAGCACCAATAGGATCAATTTCACTGTTGCTGCTATATACGGCAATCTTTGTACGGCTTCCTGCCTGACGTGAAATGGACTTAACCTGAATGGTACCGTCAAAAATTTCGGGAACTTCAGATTCGAAAAGGCGTTTAACAAGGTCGGCGTGTGTACGGGAAAGCATTACACGGGGACCTCTTTCGGTTTCTTTAACGTCAACAATATATACTTTAATGTGGTCGCCTTCCTTAATAACCTCATCTGGAACCTGTTCGGTTTTGGGAAGGGTAGCTTCTGCATGACCGATAAGAATGGTGGCGTTGCCGGTTTTGGGGTCAATTCTCTGAACGGAAGCGGTAACAATTTCTTTTGTTTTGCTTTGGAACTGAGCCAAAGTCTGACCGCGTTCAACATCTCTGACACCCTGATGGAAGTTGTTTCTGGAGTTCTGTGCAACAACTCTGCCAAACTTTGCGGGGTCAAGGGGAATGTCAACAAAGCCCTGAACCTCGGCATTGGGGTCAATCTTTACAGCATCGCTTATAAGCATTTGAGTAAAGGGATTTTCAATCTCTGCTACAACTTCTTTTCTTGCAACTACGGTAAAAATTTTGTTTTCGGGGTCAATGGTGCACTTTACAACATCGTTTCCGCCGTAATCTTTACGGGAAGCTACTACTATAGCTTCTGCGATTTTTTCAGCAATGAACTGCTGGGGAATGCCTTTCTCTTCCTCCATAGCAGCAAGAGCCGCAAAAAATTCCGAATAATCGTTTTCCTTTTTCTTTACAGTTTTTCTAGCCATTTTCCATTATACCTCCAAAAATTAAATGTAGTCATTAAGATTGACCTTGGCAACAGCGCTTTTTTCTAAAGCATACTCTGTTGCCTCGGTTTTGATTATAAGTTTATCATCAAAGGAAACAAGGGTTCCTTTAATTTCTTTTGAGCCGTCTAAGGCTTTATAGAGCTTGACCGTAATATCTCTGCCCTGCATTTTAGCAAAATGTTCGGGGCGGGTAAGCTCACGCTCAATACCGGGGGAGGAAACCTCCATACAGTAGGAGCGGTCAATAGGGTCAGCCTCGTCAATTATAGGGTCAATAGCGTGGGATACGTTTACACAGTCGTCGATTGATACGCCGTTTTCTTTGTCGATAAAAATGCGTAAAAACCAGTCTGCACCTTCTTTGATAAAACGTACGTCCCATAGAGATACGCCTTGTGCTTCTACAGTATCTTTTATAAGAAGAGTTACCGTTTCTGCTATGTTAGCCAAATTTATCACCTCGTATTTATTTGCGAAAGAAAAGTGAGCGGTTTTATCCGCTCACTTAACCTTCCTTTATCCAACTGCAGTCAGTATAACACATTATAAACTAAAAATCAAGCATTTTTTATTCTTCCATTTGTCTGCCTAAAAATTGGGCGGCAACACGCACTAAATTTTTATCGCTGTCTGTAGCGGTTTTTCCGTCACCGTCATTAATAAGCATAACCGCACCCACTAAATCTCCTGCCGTTATTATGGGACAGGCAAAGGCAACGGTAAAGTCTGCACCGTCAAGAGCGGCTTCCTTTTTGTCGCCCTCCAAAATATACTCTTTTCTTTGCTCCATAAATTCTTCTATTGCAGGTGAAATGGACTTGTCTAAAACGTCCTTTTTAGAAACCCCCGCCGCTGCAACACAACCATCTCTGTCACAAATCAGTATGGGTAGGGAGGAACAACGTATAATCGCCTGAGCATAGCTTTCAGCAAATTCACTAAGCTCCCCAACCGGCGAATATTTCTTGAAAATAACCTCTCCACCCGCACCGGTAAATATTTCCAACGGGTCTCCCTCTCTGATTCGCATTGTGCGGCGAATTTCTTTGGGAATAACAACCCTCCCCAAATCATCTATTCTTCTCACAATACCAGTTGCTTTCATATATACATTTCTCCTTAAATTTCAAATCGTGATGTTATTATCTGTAATTTGAGGTGATTTATACTGCAACAATTTACTTTTGAAATTAAATATGTTATAATAAATAAAAGGCGGTGATTTTGTGAAAAACTTTTGGGGATATGTGAGCAACGGAGAATATTCTGTTGGTTGCACGGGACAAACGGTTTATCTGTACGATAAAGATAATAATGAAATTAAAAAGTACAAAGATATTATTTACGCATACACACCAATGATTTCTCCCGACGGAAAGATTTTTGTTGTTAAATCAAGCGATGGTTGCATCGCCGTTTACTCCCTTGAATCCTTTGCCTTACTCAAGAAAATACGCTATACAAAACTTGGTGATGACGACGGGTTCTGTTTTTCTCCCGACGGGCAGTTTTTTATAAATATTGGTTGTGGAAAAGATTCGTTGCACTCGGCTATATATGTTTATAATACATCGGATTTTTCTTTGACAAATAGAATTAATATAGATGACAAAATGATGGTTCACCATATTGAATTTGATAAAAACACAAATTCGTATTATGTTTTAGGTTTTGTTCGCGGTGATGACGGAGTTTTACAAAACGGTTTTGTTGCTAAATTTGAAAATCAACAAATAAATAACATGATTCTTCTTTCTGAAGATGAGTTTGACTTTTTCCGTTCTTATAAATCGTTAGAAATGCACGGCTTTACCGAAAAGAAACATCGGTGGACATATATTGATTATGAACTTCAAGACCTTAAATCTATGAATCATACACTTGCAAAACTATATGCACAAAAGAAAGCGGAGTGATTTCACTCCGCTGTTCTTTTATATCTCTCTATCACACTATGTATTGCAAAGCAAAACCTGTCGAAAGGTGTGGGTGAATAACGCTTGACATTTTAGGGAACAATTATTATAATAAATTTATAAAAAAGTTCCCTAAAAGGAGTTTTGGTATGAATAACTACCCAGAAATACAAGAATTATTAGAGCAGCGTGCCGATTTGTATGCCCGACTTAAATTATTGGCTTATGACGGCACACCCGAAATAAAGGAAAACAAAAGCGGTAAATATCTATATGTCCGCAAGCGTGTAGGCAGTCGCGTAACTTCAACTTACGTTGATGTTTATTCCGATACGCTTTATCAACTTTTGCTTCGTAATAATGCAGAAGCAAAGGAACTCCGAAAACAAATTCGCAAGGTGGAAAAAGTGCTTGCTGAAAAAGGTTTTACTGAAAACGAATTATCCCCCGACGTACTTTTAAACCTTGATTTTGCCCGAATGAATATGAAATTATCCA
The DNA here is from genome assembly GCA_045592625.1 of Acutalibacteraceae bacterium. Lineage (GTDB taxonomy): Bacteria > Bacillota > Clostridia > Oscillospirales > Acutalibacteraceae > SIG607. The sequence continues at coordinate 228,547 of JAZNVC010000004.1, read as the reverse complement.
TTTATGAGCAGGCTGTTTTAGAGGGTGTTGCAACCTCTTTCCCCCAAACCGAAGATATACTAGAAAATGGCAAGGTAAACGGCGTAACGGCAAGCGATGTGCAAAAAATATTAAACCTTAAACACGCTTGGGAGTTTATTTTAGACAAAGAGGTTTTGCAGGTGAAAAGTGATTATTCTATCCTTTGTCATATCGCTAAGCTCGTAAACGAGGGCTTTTTTGCAAGCGGTGGCAGAATAAGAGGTGTACCCGTAACCATTGGTGGAACATCGTATATACCGCCCCTTCCCATTGAAACTGTTGTTATCGAAAATATTTTAGAAATTGTAAACCAAGATGATGAGCCGATAAATATTGCCATTGAGCTTTGCCTTTACTGCATGAAAACACAAATTTTCAATGACGGTAACAAACGAGCATCGGTTATATTCGCAAATCATTATTTAATTTCAAAAGCAGGTGGCCTTTTAGTCATCCCTGAAAATCACGTGCCCGAATTCAAAAAACTTTTGATTAAGTATTATGAAGATAAAGACAACGGCGAAATTAAAGAATTCTTAAAACAAAACTGTCATAAAAACTTTAGGTAATATAACGAGAGGTGAACTTCACCTCTCGTTATATCTTTCTACCACACTATGTATCGCAACACAAAATTTATCGAAATGTGTCAATGTTGTCAGCAAGGGGTAACCTTCGCGAATTCGCATCGTGCGGCGAATTTCTTTGGGAATAACAACCCTTCCCAAATCGTCTATTCTACGAACAATACCAGTTGCTTTTATAATATAATTAACTCCTCTTTGTTTTAATTTAATGAATAATGAAAAATGAATGATGAATATTGAATAATTAATGTGTCGGCTTTGCCGACATTATATATATCGTGCCGAAGGCACACCGAAATTATTCACTATTCATTATTCACTATTCACTCGCAAGGTTTCACCTTGCGCCCCTGTTGCTTTCATATATACATTTCTCCTTAAATTACAAATTGTGTTGTTAGTATCTGTAACTTACGGAGAAATATACCGCAAGATTTACTTTTTAGAGTGATTGTGATATAATAAAACAAAGGCGGTGAAAATATGAAGTTAAACACACACGACCGTACACCGAGACCACATAACAGCAATTCTATAAAAGTGCTGTTTTTAATATGTGCAATTTTAATATATAGCATTTTTAGTTTAGGTGCTTTTGCTTGTTTTTATTATGCTCAAAGTTTTATAGGCGGTATATTTGTTATACTGATACCTATGGTCTTGTTAACTGCAATTATCCTAATCCACATAAAAGATATTGAAAAAGCATATATTGAAATAAAAGAAAACAAAATTTATGTTGTAGATTATTATTGGGGTATTAAAAAAGAAAAACATATTTCTTTTTCTGATATTACATCGGCCGAAATCTGTATTGGATATTCACACAAAGTCAAAGGTTATCGATTGAGCTTTGCAGGAATGCGATACATTGTATTTAAGAAAGACAATAAGTATCTTTTCAAAGTTATATATCTTCCTGAAACAGAAGAAATCTTCAAGCAGTATTTATAATGATTCAAAAGCGAGGTGAAATCACCTCGCTTTTGCTATGTAAAAAAACGATTAAAGCCCTATTATAACACAAGCCTCGATTCTTCTCACAATACCAGTTGCTTTCATATATAAATCTCCTTTAAATTCAAATCGTGATGTTAGTATTTGTTAATAAAAGAAATTTATACTTAGTCTTTTGTATTTTCCGATGTCAAATATATTTTACATTTTGTAAAATATATTTGACACAAGCTAAAGTTTTTGATAGAATAAAAACAGAATTATTGAAAGGAGATGTCAACGGTGGACAAAAAGCGAAAATTTAAAGCTGCACGTGATTTATGCGGTTTAACACAAGACGGTCTTGCCAAAGCCGTTGGAGTCTCTCGACAAACAATAGTCAGCATAGAAAGAGGCGGGGGTAATCCAACACTCGACCTATGCAAAAAAATTTGTAAAAAACTAAACAAAACCTTAGATGAATTATTTGGGGAGGAACAATAAAATGGCAAAGATAAGCGAAGAAACAACAAAAGGTTTGGTTACTAAAAAATTAAAAAACATTGCGGGCTATCCCTCTGAACAAAATATAGAAGTAGATAACATAACCTGGTTTAAAGAAGATAGTTATAAAAACACCCGCTATGATTGGCTTAACGACATCTTTGCTAAAGCAACAAAAAAACAGACCTTGAAAAGTAAGGGAACGCCAGATTATACTATAGTTAAAAGCAATTCCGAAATAATAGTTGTTATTGAATGTAAAGCGGATACTCAAAACCACTCAACTACAAATCCAAACGATTATAAAATACATGGTTTCGGTGGATCCGATGAGACGGAAAACTATGCAGTTAATGGAGCTCTATGGTATGCTTCTTTTTTGAAAGATAATTACGATGTTATTGCCATTGGTGTTTCGGGGCAAAGTGACGCTGAATGTAGAGTCACTTCGCTTGTTTGGCCTAAAGGCGGTGAAATCTCTAAGGTGGAAGTTATTGAGGACGGCAATCTAAATAACGCCCTTATATCTATTAATGATTATGAGAAAGACATCGAAAAAATTTTAGGGCGTTTTTCTGCTACTGAAAATGAAATCAGAAAAGAATTACGACGATACACCTTGTCATGTGCCAATTTCCTTAGAGCAAACGGAATCGAAGATAACTCTAAGGCCGGGTTTGTTTCTGCGGTCATTTTAGGCTTGACCAACCATGAATCAAAACTTTACATTGACACAAAATCAGTTATAGATAAGAAAAATGCGTCTAAAGCAAAAAAGATGTTATGTGATACACTTGATAAGAATTCTGTCAAAATGCTGAAGGCTTCCCTTTATGGTGATGGCAATGAGTACGACGCTGATTATATTCGTGGAATTTGGGACATAGATGAAATTCCGCGAGGCAAAAGAACATCTTTAAAAAAATTCTACGATGGTTTGCTTGCAAAGGACGAACTTGTTCGGGCTCCAAAAGGCAAAGATAACAAATACTTTGTTGATGGTAATACCGTTCTTTCCTGTTGTATTTATTCACTATACGAGAATGTTATTGAAGTTTTAGAAAAATATAATGGCATAGATGTCATGGGCGAATTTTATACTACTTTTTTGCGATTTACAAAAGGAAACGCCAAAGAAAAAGGTATAGTGTTAACTCCAACCCATATAACGGAGTTGTTTTGTGATATTGCTGAATACTATTCCGATAACAAGTTTAATGAAGATACAAAAATAATTGATATTTGTTGTGGCACAGGAGCTTTTCTAATATCATCGTTGTCGCGTATAAAAGCAAACATACAAAACTTACCTATTAGCGAAACAGAAAAAAACAAAAAGTATGAAAAAGCGCAGAACCAGAGTTTAATAGGCGTGGAAAGAGATGCCTCAATGTATGCTTTGGCATATGCAAATATGCGTTTCCACGGCGACGGCAAATCAAACTTATTTAATTGTTCTTCTTTGTTAATAGATTCATATGCACCAGTGGATGATAGCGGAAAAACATACCTTAATGATACAAAAATACCTTTGCATGAAGCGTTAAGAAATTTTGGCAATATAGATGTGGGTATGATAAACCCTCCATATTCTTTAGATAAAAAGGATAATTCTGTCGTTCGAGAATATCCAACGATGAAAAAAATACTTGAATTAAAAGATAAGAACTCTAAACTCACAAAAAAACTTAAAGAATTGAAAAAGAGGGAAGAAACATTAGAAATTCATTCTGAAATTTCGAGTATAGAAAAAGACATATCGAAGAATCTATTAGAAATCCAAAAATTTGAAAATGTACTTTCAGAAAACGGTCTCAATGAAGTAATTATTCAAAAAGGACAAGACGAATTAGACTTTGTTGCATCAATGTTACATTATCTTAAAAAAGGAGGTATAGGAATCGCTATTGTGCCGATGTCCTGTGCCGGTAATAGTGGAACAAAATTGAGAGCAAAAGTATTAGAGCATCACACTTTACTAGCGTGTATGACAATGCCGCAAAATCTTTTCTTTGACAGCCACGTTGGAACCGCAACTTGTATAATGGTATTTAAAGCACATATTCCTCACGATGAAAATAAATCTGTATTTTTTGCGCGTTGGCAAGAAGATGGTTTTAAAGTGATTCCTCACAATGGAAGAAAAGACACCGGTGTTTGGAATCAAGTAAAACAAGTTTGGATTGATCAAATGGATGGAACAGCAGAAAACAACGAGTATATTTGGCTAAAGAAAAAAATCAAAACATCAGACGAAGCTTTGGCAGAAGCATATATTAAAACTGATTATTCAAAACTTTCAGATGAGGATTTTGAAGTCACATTAAAAAAGTTCTCATTATATAAATATATGGATGAGAACGGTTTATTGGAGATTTAATTATGGAATTAGACACATCGACATGGAAACCTTTTAAATTAGGAAATGAAAAATATTTTAGAATTGACCGTGGCGAATCAAAATACTTGAAAAATATGGCTCCTGGGGATATTCCATACGTCAGCACAACTAAAACCAATAATGGTGTTGTTGCATATGTATCGGAAAGCAATAGAAAGGGGAATCTAATTTCACTTGCATATGACGGAAGTATTGGCGCTTGCTTTTATCAAACGGAGCCTTTTTTTGCAAGTGAAAAAATTGTTACTATAGATACTGTGCAAAGGGAATTAACCGAAAATCTTGCATTATTTCTAATAACAATAATAAAACTTGAAGCCGAGCTCTATTCATACGGTGGCAGAAAATGGACCGTAGAGCAACAATTAAAAAATACAACTTTGTATTTGCCTGTTGACAAATATCAAGAGCCAGATTACTCCATTATGGAAGATTATGTTAAATCAATTAGCTTTAAAACTCAAGATATTCCTGACTACTTTCTTAATGAGGGATATGAAAAAGCCTGTTGGTATTTGGATAACATTGATCAAGATGATTTCGAAGCAGAATTTGCCGGATGCGCAAGCAAGGAAAATAAGAAACTTTCAGAAAGAAAATGGGATTATTTTCGTTTGGACGAAATTTTCACAAGCGTTAATAACGGTAAATCATATAATGCTTCCGAGCTAACAGTTGCGCCCGAAGGTGATGATTATGTAGCATATGTAACAAGAACGGATGAAAATAATGGAATTTCAATGTATGTACAATCTTTGGAATACGATGGCCTCGAAAAAGCCAACGCAATAACCATCGGCGATACAACCGCTACGATTTTCTACCAAGAGCACGATTTTATCACCGGGCCGCATATTATCGTAATTCGAGCAGATTGGTTAAATGTATACACTGCTTCTTTCATAATTTCAATTTTAAACAAGGAGAAATATCGTTACCCGGTTTTTGGAAGAGCATTTTCAAAAGATTTAATAAAACAAACAAAACTGTATTTGCCGATAGATGATAACGGTACTCCCGATTTTGAATTCATGGAAAATTTTATTAAATCGTTGCCGTTTAGTAACAAGTTATAAATACGAACAAAAGCGAGGTGAAATCACCTCGCTTTTGCTATGTATTGGTCAAAATATGCTGTTTTCCATCAAAAATTTTTCGTCAAAAAACTCCCGAAACCACAGTATTTATAAGGTTTTATCGCATTTTTGTGTTATCTCATACGAGTGAAACGAGTATCTATGTTCTCAAAAACAGTCTAAATCTTTGATTTAGCAACTGTTTTTAGAGGTTATAATAACACGAGCCTCGATTCTGCGAACTATTCCTGTTGCTTTCATAATATATAAATTCTCCTTTTTGCAGAAAATTTTCTCGGCTCCACTTGTCAGAGTGAGGCAAGAGTATTATCAAAATTTTCAAATGGTGATGTTATTGTTTGCGTTTTTGCGATATTTAAAACTGTGGGTTATACTTGAATGTTCTAAAATCATATGATATAATATATAATCAGTAGGGAATGTGAGGTGAGGTGTGCCGTGAAATCTTTTTTGTATCGTGTCTTTTGTGGTTTTTGTCTTGGAATAAGCGTATTTGCACCGGGGATTAGCGGAAGTATAATGGCTATTATTATGGGCATATACGATAAGATTCTTGACATTACTTCAAAGCCCTTTAAAAACTTTAAAAATAACCTTAAATTTATAATACCGCTGGGTATAGGTGCCCTAATTAGTCTGGTATTATTTATAATGGTGTTTGACTATCTTTTTGAAACCTATGAAAAAGCAGTATTTATGCTGTTTATCGGACTTATAGTCGGTAATCTGCCTATGGTTTATAAAGAAGCTGTTAAAAGTAGGTTTAAGTGGTATTACATAGTAGGTACTGTTGCGGCATTTGCTGTAGCATTTGTTGTGGGAATAATGGGCGAAGGCACCGGCGAAACACAGGTAGCTCAAGAAAATACCAACCTTATGTATATTGCTTTAAGCGGTGCTTTAGCAGGATTTTCAAGTTTAGTGCCGGGTATGAGTGTTTCTATGATACTTATTGTTATGGGTGTTTACGATTACCTTATTGCGTCGGCTAAAGATCTCGATATAGTTACCTTAGCCGTTGTGGGCGTGGCATTTGTGCTTTCAATAATAGTATCATCAAAGCTGATTAAATTTATTTTTTCAAAATTCGGCGGTATGGCACATTTTATGGTTATGGGCTTTTTGATAGGCTCGGTATGTTCGATTTTTCTCACCTTACCAAATGGCGGCTCAAATTTAGCAGGAATAATTATGCTTTGCTTAGGGTTAGCGATTTCTTTATTATTTGTATATCTTGGTAAAAAGGTTAATATAGAAAAAGATTAAAACTGTAATTTGGTTTCATAATAAAAAAAGAGTCTGTCTCAACGAAACGAGACAGACTCTTTTGTTGTAATTCAGTTGTTTACACCCTTTTGGTTTTCATTTTTCTTGCAACTAAAGTCAAAACAAGGAGTATTATGTATAAAACAGCGATTATTATAAATATAGAACTCCAACCGAATTTTTCTTTAACAAAACCAAAAATCATTGCTTGAACTGCGGCACCCATATAAACTGCCCAGTCAAACACGCCGACAACAGTAGAGGAAAAGGCTCTGCCGCCGATATCACCTGCAATAGCCCATATAACACCCGTTACCATTGCGAAAACTCCAAGAACGAAAAGCATTGCAGAAGCCACAGGCTGACTCTTTATAAAGGGGAAGACTACCATACCGCCAACGGTAATAAGAGAAGCAATTATAAGCATAGGTTCTCGTTTACCCTTTAAGATTTTATCGGTAATAAGGGGAAACACGAACATGGCACATGCCTGACCGAAGGGCAAGAGTATAGCCGAAAAAATACCGTCCTTTATGGAAAGATTAAGTTCTTCCATAAAATAGGTGGGAATCCAGGTAATAAGTCCGTATCTGCCTATACCTGCTATGGCTGAAATAAGACAGAAAACAATAACCTTAGGTTCGCAGAAAAGGACCTTATAGGGATATAGGAAACCTCTTTTCTTAATTTCTTCGGCAAGAGCATCGTCCTTGCCGTCGCTTTCTTCACTAAAGGGAGAAAGTCCGATATCCTCAGGTTTTTCCTTAAAGAAAAAGAAAAATGCAACAAGCATAGCCACCATAGGAATCATAGGATATCTGAATGCGGCACGCCAGCCCCATTCTTCATTCCAGCCAAGACATAAAAGAATGGTTAAGTATGTAACAACCTGAGCAAGTCCCGAAAAGGCTGTGGTAAGTCCTGTAGCAAAGCCACGTTTTGCCTTTGGCCACCATTTGTTAAGTACGCCAAGACCGTTTGACCAAACCATTGACTGAAAGAAACCGTTAAATCCCCAAAGTATTGCAATTACAGGGATTGAGCTTTGGAAAGAGATAACAACGTTTAATAAAGCCGAAGCTATAATTCCGAACATCATAAAACGCTTATATCCGAAGAATGCACCCAGTCTGCCGTTAATGAGCTGACCGAAGGCATAGCACCAGAAAAGAGCAGAAGACACAACACCTAAGGCGGCGGTAGTGGAGCCTAACTCGGTTGCCATTTGTGTCATAACAAGATTAATGTTCTGTCTTCCGTTATAAAAGAACAGATAGGTAAGGCCGAAGCTTAAAAGCATAAGCCAACCCCATAATGTGAATTTTTTATATTCTTTAGCAGAATAGCCAAAGGTATCTTTGATTTTTGCCATAAATAATTCTCCTTTTCGTTTTCAGGTTAGATTATATCAATAAATACTTTCAAGGTCAACTACAAAGATTAAAGTCCTAAAAATTTGTTGTTTATGTCGCCTGTTGAAACATTTTTATAGCGGAAATAAATATTTACGTATTTAAGGGCGTTAAAGCGTTTTGAACCCTTGAACTGATAAATTTTATCCTCGATATAAACGTTTAATTTGTTTCTTCCCAGAACAGAAACGGCAGTTACCTTGTCAAAGGAAAGAATAAGCTCATTTCCCTTTCCCTCATCTATTGTTATTTTGTTTGAGTAAAGTTTTATGTTTGCTTCTTTCCTTAAAAGAATTTTCTTTTTATATACTATAACCTGACGGAGCATTGATTCATCTTCGTACATCGGTTTATTATAAAAAGGTTCAAGGTCAAGGTTGTTTATGAAGTTCTGTTGATATTCGTACCAGTCGTTAACGAAGTTAAAGGGGAAATCAAAACCTTTGCCCGAAAGGGTTTTATCTTCGCCGTAAATTACGGTTTTGTTACAGCCTTTACAGGTTATTTGGTTTTTATTGCTTTCAAATTTGCTGAGTTTACAAAAAGGACATACGTAAATTGCCCGTTCAAGATATTCGGCAGTTCTTTTTGACTTAAAAAGTATGTCTTTTTTGGCTTCGTTTACATAAAGACCTTTTTTAATCCTTTCCGTTAATTGCTCATTTGTAAGGTCTTTATATTCCTCAGGAGCAATAACCTCGCTGACATAGCCTTCCATTTTACCGCGTCTTACCTTGTCGGTCCAACGGGGCTCTGAGCCGTATCCTCCCTCAATTCTGTAGAGAAGTATGGGCAGCCCTAATTTTCTGGCTAGCGGAGCGATAGCGGGATTCATATATTCTGTTTTACCGCTATAGGTACGGTTGCCCTCAGGGGCAATGGCTATAGTACCGCCCTCACGGGTTATTCTTATGCAGTTCATAACCGCCGAGGCGTCGGTGGTCTGTTTTTTAATCGGGATGGGAGCCACTGCATACTTTATAAGAGAAGAAAGAAATCCCATAGAAAAAATATCTTCGGTGGCAAGATAATAAACAGGACCCCTAAAGGACATACCTACAAAAAATTGGTCAAAGGGTGTTTGATGATTAAGTAAAATAAGATAGGGACGTTTCTCCTGATTTTTAAACCTATGTATCTTTATGTTATATTTAAGTTTAGCATAAGGATAAAGTATGCAATAGGCAACGTTGCGTACAACTCTATGACGCAGTTTTAACCATTTGCGTTTCTTTTTGCCCATATAATTCCTCCCACTTTATATTATCCATCATATTTTATCACAAAACAGGTGTGTTTACAAGGAAAAATACATCTTCAAAAAAAACAGGTGAAATAAAATTAACTTTATGATATAATAAAAATAATAGTTAAAGAAGGTGTAAATTATGTTTGATGCTTTAAAGGTAAAAGACCAATGTGTTAAATGGATAAAGGATTTTTTTGAGGAAAACGGTAAGGACTGCAATGCCGTAATAGGTATTTCGGGCGGAAAGGATAGTTCTGTTGCCGGCGCTCTTTGTGTGGAGGCTTTAGGTAAAGACAGGGTTATAGGCGTACTTATGCCAAAGGGTAAGCAGTTTGATATTGATATGGCGTATCTTTTGTGTAAACATTTAGGCATAAAACAAATTGAAATAAATATTAAAGATACCTTTGATGCACTTATGAATGAAATATCTTCGAAAATAGAGGTTAGTGAGCAGACAAAAATAAATATTTCTCCCCGCATTCGTATGACAGCCCTTTATGCCGTAAGCCAGTCCCTTAACGGCAGAGTTGTCAATACCTGTAATCTTTCGGAGGATTGGGTGGGATATTCCACACGCTACGGCGATGCGGCAGGTGATTTTTCTCCTATGTGTAATCTTACTGTTACCGAGGTAAAGGAAATTGGCAGAGTTTTGGGACTGCCCGATGTTCTTGTTGACAAGGTTCCTATAGACGGGCTTTGCGGGAAAACCGATGAAGAGAACTTAGGCTTTACCTATGCCGAACTGGATAAATATATCCGTACGGGTGAAATAGCAGACAAAAGCAAAAAAGAAATAATAGACAAAAAGCATAAAGAAAATCTCTTTAAGCTTCAGCTTATGCCGTCATTTAATCCTGAAATATAAAAAAGTGTCTTCAGTGAAGACACTTTTTTTAATCTTTTATCTTTGTTACTTTTTTCTTTGTACCGTCGGGATAGAGAATTGAAGTGTTACTAAGCTGAATTTCAAGACTTCTTTTATAAGATTCTATATATTCTCTTCTAAGTACAGCCTGTTCAGCCTTTTCTTCTTCGGTAAGCCCTTCCGACTTACTTTTACGGGCAAGAAAATTTATACGGTCAATTTTACTTTGTTCCATTATATTTCGTTTCTTCCTTCCAAGGCTCTCGTCAGAGTTTTTTCGTCTGCATATTCAAGGTCGCCGCCTACGGGAATTCCGTAAGCAAGACGGGTGACCTTTATACCCAGCGGTTTTGCAAGACGGGATATATAACTTGCGGTGGCTTCGCCTTCAACCGTAAGATTTGTTGCCATAATAAGCTCCTTTACTTCGGTATTACTAAGCCTTGCCATAAGTTCTTTTATTTTTAGTTGTTCGGGACCTATGCCGTCAAGAGGAGATAAGGCACCGTGAAGCACGTGGTAAAGACCTCGGTACTCTCTTGTTTTTTCAAAGGCAAGAACGTCTTTGGGGTCCTCGACTACACATATTGTAGAATGGTCTCGCTGACTGTCGGCACAAACGGGACAAACCGCAGTATCGGCAAGTGCCTGACAGCAGGAGCAAAAACCTATTTTTTCTCTTGCGGTAATAAGTGCACTGGCAAATTTTTGAGCACGTTCAGGTGGTTGAGCCAATATATGAAAAGCGAGACGCTGGGCGGTTTTTTTACCAATACCGGGCAGCTTTTCAAACTGTGCAACAAGGTCGGTAAGGGAAGTAATAGTATATGCCATAGCTTTTAAAACATTCCCGGAATATTGAGTCCGCCGGTAATTGCGCCCATTTCGGCTTCGGCTGTGGATGCGGCTTGGTTTATGGCGGCATTTACCGCAACGGTAATAAGGTCTTCAAGCATTTCTGCATCATCGGGGTCTATAATTTCGGGGTCTATGGTTAATTTTGTTATGTTATGTTTGCCGTCAACAGTAACGTTTACAGCACCGCCGCCGGCAGTACCGCTATATTCTCTCTGTTCCAAATCTGCCTGAAGATTTGCCATATCCTCCTGCATTTTTTGAGCCTGCTTGAGCATAGCGTTCATATTACCCGGTCCGCCGGAGTTAGGAATTCTTACTTTCATATTAGTTACCATCCTGTTCGATTTCTTTTAATTTATTTGCAATAACCGCCAACATATCATTTTCCTGAGGAGCGGTTTCGGTTTTTTTGTAGGGCCCCAATCTAAAGGCTTTACCAAGATGTTTTAAGGCAGCTTTCTTAATAGATTCCCTCATAATTTCGTTGCTGTTTATCATTGAACGGAACATCGGGTTAGGAGCATCAATAAGTAAAAATCCGTTTTCAATATATGCTTTTGAACCGTTAAGCACACCCATAGCGGGAGGGCAAAGCTCGTAAACTGTTTCAAGTAGGTCGTGCCAACAGTCAAGTTCGCCGTTTGCAACCTTTGTTTTTGTAACCTGCTGGGCTGTTGGCTCTTCTTTTTTGCTGTTTTTGGCAGGAGTGGGTGCAGTTTCTTTAACGGCAACGTTATTTTCTGTCGTTTTAATAACAGCACCGCCGCTTAATGCTTCTTCAAGGGCAGATATTCTTCTTAAAAGGTCGTCTTCATCGGCTAAACTGTCGTCCTTTGAGCAAAGACGGATAAGTGCCATTTCCATTTGAAGTCTTCTGTCTCCTGTCTGCATGGAGGGGAAGATTTCTTTTAATGTCCGAAGAATGCGCATAATATCCTTAAGAGAATATTTTTCTGCCTGAGCATTAAGGGCTTCAAGATGAGAAGCAGAACAAATTATGGGCTTTTTGTCTCCCTTTACTGTTTTTACTATCATAAGGTCGCGGTAATGAGAGGTAAGTTCATTAAGAAGTCTTAACATATCTACCGAAGCGGTATAAAGGCTGTCGAGAAGCGTAAGTGCAGTTGATACGTCCAGCTTGTTTACTGCATCGGCAAGTTTAATAAGATATTCTTTTCCTGCCATACCGCAGGCAGTTGATACAACCTGTTCGTCAATAACATTTCCGCTTGATACGCAAATATCTAAAAGGCTTAATGCATCGCGCATACCGCCGTCTGCTGCGGCAGCAATAAGATTTGCACCGCCGTTGGTTAAGGTAAGACCTTCTTTTTCGGCAACGAATTTTAAACGCTGTTCTATAACCGAACTTTCGATTCTGTGAAAATCAAAACGCTGACAACGGGAAAGAATGGTTGCGGGGAGTTTATGAACTTCGGTGGTAGCAAGTATAAATACTATATGTGCGGGAGGCTCTTCCAGAGTTTTAAGCAGAGCGTTAAAAGCCGACTCGGTAAGCATATGTACCTCGTCGATAATATAAACCCTGAATTTAGAGGAAGCAGGGGCAAAGTTTATTTGGTCGCGAAGCTCTCTGATATTATCAACACCGTTGTTGGAAGCGGCATCAATTTCGGCAATATCGGTATTTTCACCTGCCTCATTAAGTTTACAGGCGGCACATTTACCGCAGGGATTTCCGTTTTCGTTAGAAAGGCAGTTAACGGTACGGGCAAGGATTTTTGCACAGGTGGTTTTACCTGTTCCGCGTGTTCCCGTGAAAAGATAGGCGTGAAAAATTTTACCCAAACTAAGCTGATTTTTAAGGGTTTCGGTAATATGGTCTTGTCCCACTACGTCGTTAAAAGACATAGGGCGGTATTTTCGATATAAAGCCTGATATGCCATAAATAAGCCTTCCTTTCTTAAAAAATGTATTCGGGTGTACGAATGAACCGATTTACTGCGGCGCACGGAAAAATCCACTTAATGCTGCTCGGTTCCCCGCCTGACATGGTTCATGGCATCCCGTCGCACAGGACCCGTCCATTCGCACACCCGAATACACTGCATATATTATATACTATAAATTGTTTTTTTACAAGAAAATTTTAATAAAAAGTAAAAACATAATATAAAAGGTTGAATAATAAAGGGTTTCTTGATATAATAACTCTATGGATTTTTGAAAAAAACGAAAAATAGACTAAAAATCGAAGAAAAAAACAAGAAAAGGAAAAGCCGAAAATGGAAAAATGGGATATTTTAAATTCCTCCGGTGAAGTTACCGGCAAAACGGCTGTACGCGGTAAATACTTTATGCGCCCCGGTGAATATCATCTTGTGGTGCATATATGGGTTGTATCAAAGGATGGGAAGCTTTTAATTCAACGCAGAAGCGATGACAAAAAACTTATGCCGGGCGAGTGGGCTGCTACAGGCGGTGCTGCTATTTCGGGAGAAACATCTTACTGTGCCGCACAGCGTGAGCTTTTAGAGGAGCTGGGAATTAGTTGTAAACAGCGTCTGTGCAAAAAAATGGGACGCATAAAGAAAAGAAATTCTTTTGTTGATATATGGTTTACTACAAGTGATGCCGACGTATCTTCTTTAAATTTGCAGAGCAGCGAGGTTGCAGAAGCAAGATGGGTAAGTGAAGAAACCCTTAAAAAAATGGTGGAAGACAGACTCTTTCACAACTATGGAAAAGAATATTTTGAAATGATTTTTAAGTACGCAAAGGATTATAGAAATGAGTTTTTCGGTTAAAGGACAGACCTGTCCTATTTGCAAAGCATATTTGTTTGATGAAGATGAAGTTGCAGTATGCCCCGTGTGTGCCGCACCTCACCATAGAGAGTGCTTTATAAATGCAGGGCACTGCGGAATGGAAGAATTCCACGGCAGTGATATGCAATACGACAGGGTAAGAGCACTAAATGAAGCAAAAGAGGATAAAACGCAAGAACAGGAGCAAACACAAGAGTGTCCCTCCTGCCATAATCGTTTCCCTAAAGGAAACAGTTTTTGTAATCAATGCGGTGCTCCCGTAAATAAGGCGATGCCTTTTGCTTTTAAAATCGACATTTTGGGCGGAGTTAAACCAAACGAAGATTTGGGAGAGGGAATTACTGCAGAGGAAGCTAAAGATTTCGTAATGGTTTCCCCGAACCGTTTCATTCCAAAGTTTAAGGAATTTAAAAAGTCAGGCAATGTTTGGTTCAGTTTTTGGCATCTTCTTTTTCCCTCGGCAAGTTTTGCTATGCGGAAGATGTATTTTTACGCACTGATATCGGGTGCTGTTGAAATTGCTGCAAATATACTTTTAGCCCCTCTTAACAGTTCTATCGGTCAGCTTATGGCAGACTCCAGTATAAAAACCTATTACGATTTAGCCATGGCACTGATTAACAGTAACGATAAGGCTTTATGGATGAACTTTTTACTTGGTGCTGCGGGGGCTTTGCTGACTGTATCGGTAAGACTTTTAAGTGCTTTGTTTGCTAATAAGCTGTATTATAAGCACACCATAAAAACTTTAAAGGAAATAAAAGAGACGGCTGAAGATAAAGAACAAAAAGTAAGGCTTATAAGAAAAAAAGGCGGAATCAATCCTTTTGCATTTGTTATAGCCTATATGGCGGTTTCCTTTATTCCGTCAATAATTTTTTCCTTTATTTAAGAGGTGTCAATAATGAAAATATGTAAAGTGTGTAAAACAGAAAATGAAGACCAGTTCGTTTACTGTAAAAATTGCGGTGCTATGTTAGAGACCGTCCTGCCGCAAAAAAACGAACAAGAGGCTGTGTGTGATGAAGCCTTGAATTTCGAGGCTGCACCTGTGCCTGCTTTTACTCAGCCCTATTCATATGCAAAAAATCCTTATGAAAACATTTCGGAGGCTGGGTCTACAGTTAATCGCAGCCCATACACTGAAGGGTACGCCTCTCTTGTGCCTGTTAAAATGCTACTGCCCGAACCCACAAATCCCGAGATAAAAACAATGCAGACTGTATATGTAACACCTGCACAAAAGGCGGCCATACAGTACGACTTTCAAAAACAAAACAATATGTAAAAAAGCGGAGAAAACTTTTAATGAGTTTTCTCCGTTTTTTATTGGCTTTTGGGAACACTAAGAGGGGTGAAAAAATGAAAAATAAAAAATACAGATATTTTTGTTTTGGGATACTTGTTGGTTTTGTTAACGGCCTTTTAGGAGCAGGGGGCGGTATGATAGCGGTGCCTCTGCTTAAAAAATGCGGTTTGGACACCAAAAAGGCACATGCAAATGCCGTAGCGGTAATTTTGCCTATAACACTTTTCAGTGCATCGGTTTATATGATAAGAGGGTATGTGAACTTAAAGGATGCCCTGATTTTTATGCCTTTTGGTATGGTGGGCTCAATTTTGGCTACCTATTTACTTAAAAAAATTTCCCCCGTGCTTTTACGTGCCGTTTTCGGCGGATTTATGGTTTGGGCAGGAATAAGGATGCTGATTAAATAATGTTGTTTATAAAATTTATTGCGGGTTTTCTTTCGGGAATAATAGGCGGCTTGGGACTTGGCGGAGGGGCTGTGCTGCTTATATATTTAAGGGTATTTGAAAAGACACCGCAACTTTTAAGCCAGGGAATAAATCTGCTTTTCTTTATTCCCATAGGAGTTATTGCGGTAATTATTTATTTCAAAAAAGGGCTTATAGAACTTAAAACGGTGGTTCCTATAGCGGCTTTCGGTGTTGTGGGTGCTATTATAGGATATCTGCTCACAAGGGTTTTAGGCGGCGAGTTTTTAGGAAAAATATTTGCGGTTATTCTTATAATTATGGGAATAGGTGAAATTATTAAAGTTTTACTCTTGAAACTCAAAAGGAAATGTGATAATATAAAAATAGAATAAATGTTCGGGAGGGAAAACTATGGCAAAGGCTAAACTTAACGAAAGACAGGAAAAGGTTTACCGCTATCTTATTTCCAGTATGTCAGGCGGTCTTCCTCCAACTGTCAGGGAAATATGTAAAGCCTGTCAGATTAAATCCACTTCAACCGTTCATGCTGTACTTGATGCACTGGAGCAAAACGGATATATTGTACGGGACAGTCATTCTTCACGTGCCATAAGAATTGCCGACAGCGTATCTGCCGCAAGGGTTCCTCTTGTGGGCAGAGTAACTGCAGGTCAGCCTATTTTGGCGGTTGAACAGATAGAGGATTATATCCCTTATCCTGCTAATGAATCAGACGGACTTTTTGCATTGCGTGTTGTAGGTCTTTCAATGAGGGATGCAGGAATTCTCGACGGAGATATAGTTGTTGCCGATAAAAATGCCGCCTATAGAAGCGGAGATATCGTAATAGGAATGGACGGGGACGAGGCTACCGTAAAAAGACTGCTTCAAAAGGACGGCAAGGTTATTTTTATGCCTGAGAATCCCGATTTCGACCCTATTTATCCCCAAAATCCTTCGGTTCTGGGCAAGGTTATAGGAAGTTATAGGAAATATTAATGCTATGAAAACTGTTGAAATTTTTACCGATGGCGCTTGTTCGGGAAATCCCGGACCAGGCGGTTGGGGTGCAATACTAAGATACGGCCAAAATGAAAAGGAACTTTCAGGCGGAGAAATGGAAACCACCAATAACCGAATGGAACTTACCGCCGCTATAATGGCGCTTCGTGCTTTAAAGGAACCGTGTAAAGTGGTACTTACTACTGATTCTAAATATCTTTCCGACGGAATTGGGCTGGGTTGGGCAGAGTCGTGGAAGAAAAACGGTTGGCGAAAAGCCGATAAAAAACCCGCCTTAAATGTAGATTTATGGGAAGAAATTCTTGAACTTTTCAAAAAGCACGACATTACTATAAATTGGGTAAAGGGTCATAACGGACATGAAGAAAATGAACGCTGTGATGCACTTGCCGTTGCTTTTTATAAATCAATCGCTAAGTAATAAAAAATGTGCAGAAATTTCTTTCTGCACATTTTTTTATCCTAAACTTACTTCTCCTGCTTTTAGTGTTAAACTGCCTTTATCGGTTGCAAGTATCAGCCCTGCATCGTTATCTATGCCCAGTACGTAGCCTGTATATTTTTCTTTGTCCTTAAAAAACGAAACATTTTTTCCGATTAACATTGAACGGCTCTTATAGTTTTCCATATATAAAGTGTCGGGGAGAATAGCATATATATCCAAAAAACGCTTGGTAAATTCCTTAATGAATTTTAACACAATTTGGGCTGAAGGCAAAAGCTGTCCGAAAACGCTTCCCGCTTTATCTTTTATATCGTCGGGGTAATCTCCTATAGGATTAAAAAGGTTTACACCTATTCCCATTACGGCATACTCTACCTTGCTTTGACTTCCCGAAAGTCCTGCTTCGGTTAGAATTCCCGCAACCTTTTTTCCGTCAAGATAAATATCGTTTACCCATTTTATGTATGTTTTTTTGCCTGAAATGAAATCAATACTCTCTGCGGCGGCTACTGCGGCAGCAGTGGTTATTTTGGTGCACTCATTGGCGGTAAGGTTTGGATGCAACAAAAAACTTAAATAAATCCCGCTATCCTTTGGTGAAAAAAAGCTTCTTGATAGCCGTCCTTTTCCGTTAGTTTGCGACAGGGCAATAACCAGTGTGTCCTCGTTGGTGAGTTTGGCAAGATTTTTGCAGTAATCGTTAGAAGAAGAGGTCTCTTCAAGTATGACAGTGTTAATGCCGATTTTTAATTCTTTATTTAAAATGCCTAAAAATTTATTCTCCATAATATTAACCTTCCTTTAATGTAAGTATATATGCAACGAAGCATATAAGTCAACTTTTAATTTTTTTAAAAAAAGTCTTTACATTTTATAATTTTGGTGATATAATATTATCGTATCAAAATATCTCTAACATTTTGGAGGAATAAACAATGAAAAAATTACTCGCTATTATGTTAACAGTAGTTCTCGTTCTTTCTTTTTCCGTTTCCGCTTTTGCATTAAAGAGCCCCGGCGGAACAGTTTATTACGAGGTTCACGTTAACAGAACCAACACAGGTGAAAGTTCCGACGTAGCTGAAAAATATGTAGTTAAGGAAGATGGCTCACTTGAACTCAACCCTGTTGAAAACGATGACATTAAGTTTGAGGGTTGGGAGTTCTACAAGAAGAACGGCAATAAATTAGAAGTAGCCAAAATCGGCGAAGATTTAAAAATCGAAAAGGTAACCAAGGCTGACGGTTCTGAGGCTAAATTAGGCGTAGATTACGAAATTAAAAACGGTAAGGTAGTTTCTAAGAAAAATGAGTACCTTTCAGTTACAATTAAACCTCTTAAGGATGACGTTGTGGTTTCCGAAAGTTATAAAGATGTTGATGTAGAAATCAACATTCCCGGCAGCGATAAGCCCTTGTCTCCTCCTACTGCTGACTTTAGCATGGCAGTTGCAGGTCTTCTTCTTGCACTTGTAGTTGTTTCCGGTGCATCTGCACTTGTTGTAGCAAAGCGTGTACGCTAATTATGTAAGATTTTGCCTCCCGATTATTCGGGAGGCATTTTTTGTTGTTTGACAATGTATATATAAATGTGTTAAACTGTGTATACTAATTATATTGGAAAGGAAGGAGTATTTTTATGAAGAATAAAAAGACCGTTCTTATAATTTGCATTTCAGTATTTTTTATTGCTGTTATAAGTTTTTGTGCCTATGTTTTACCTCCTCTCTTTTCGGGAATTGATACACCGCCTACGGTAAGTGAGCCTCAGGTTAGTTCCAATGAAAGTAAACCTGAGCCGGAATTACCCGATAATCCCATTGATTTTAAGGCTTTAAAGGAAAAAAATCCCGATATTTACGCCTGGATAAAGGTGCCGGGCACAAAGGTGGATTATCCTGTGCTCAGAAGTAACGATAAACCTGAGGATTTTTATCTTAACCACGATGAAAACGGTAAATATAAATTTGCGGGCAGTATTTATTCGCAAATGTATAATACCGATGATTTTACCGACCCTATTACAATTCTTTACGGCCATAATATGAATAACGGCTCTATGTTTGCATCCCTTCATTCCTTTAGAAAGGCAAGTTTCTTTAAAGAAAATCAGTATATCTATATTTACACACCCGGTCATATTCTGACTTATACCATTTATTCGGCTTACCGTTATGATAACCGTCATATACTTTTTTCCTTTGATTTTAGCGATAAAGAGGTTTTTGCTGATTATATCGAAATGACCAAAAATCCAAAATCAACCATCGTTAACGTAAGAAAAGACGTAGAGGTGACAAGTGACGATAGGATTATAACCCTTAGCACCTGTATTACCAATGATAATTACAGATATCTTGTTCAGGGGGTACTGACTGATGACACCCTTACAAAATAAAAAATCACGTAAAGCATTGATTATAGCACTCTGCTGTTTTTTTAGTGTTATTTTTATTGCTGTTGGCACGGTAGGTTACCTGTGGTTTTCGGGCAAAAGAGGACTTTTAAATAACGACGGTGCAATTATTTCGGATATAGGCGTCGAGGCTGTTGTAAACGATGATAATACAGTTGTTTATAAAGGTAAGGTTTATAAGTATAATGAAAATATAACGGCAATACTCTGTATGGGAATTGATGACAAAAGGACTATGACGGGTTCTGATGTGGTAGTGGGAAATGCAGGACAAGCCGATGCAATTTATCTTTTGGCTATAGATGTTGGAAACGGCAAAACCACAGTTGCGGGAATTCCCAGAGATACCTATACCGACATTGACCTATATTCAAAAAGCGGCAGTTATATCGGTATGCAGAAAAAACAAATATGTCTTGCTTATGCTTATGGAGACGGCAAGGAAAAAAGTTGCGAAAATATGGTGAACAGCGTTTCTAAACTGCTTTACGGTATGCCAATAAATTCTTATTTTGCTGTGGATGCAAATGCAGTTTCAAAACTGCATAATGCCGTAGGCACCATAACCGTTGTGCCAAACGAAACCGTAACAGCGGGAAAAGTAACCTATTATAAAGATGTTCCCGCAAAGCTTTACGGAAGTAATGCCTTTGATTATCTTCAGGCAAGAAATAAGGAAACAACCGATGCCAGCTATCTTAGAATGGAAAGACAGCTTCAGTATATAAATAAATATTCTGCTGCGGCAATAGAAAAAACCAAAAAAGATATTACATTTCCCGTAAAACTTTACGATAAGCTGCAAAAAAATGCTGTAACTAATCTTGATGCAGGTAAAATAGGTTATCTTGGAGCAAAGGTTGTAAGCAGTAAAAAAACCGCATCTCTTGAATTTATTTCCCTTAAAGGAGAACAAAAACTGGGAGAAAGCGGCTTTGCAGAATTTTATCCCGATGAAACTAATCTTTTTGAAACTGTGCTGAAACTATACTATACTGAACAATAAAAAACTTGGAGAACCCTGTTCTCCAAGTTTTTTTATACAGTTGTTTCTTCTGTTTTTATTTCTTCGGACATATCATTTTCCTGCTGTTTTGCTTCATTGCGTATTAATACAAGAAGATTGTATTGAGAAATTTTATATTCGTACCATACATACTCAACCGTAACCGTTGCAAGATATACAATGGGAAACAGAATTGCTGAAAAAATTATTCCGAAAAGGAAATTGGGAAGTTCGTTATCAAAAAACAATTCCGAACTGATATTTACGTTGCTGACCATAGAACTGCTTAAAAAGCCTATACTCAAAATAATTGCAAAAATAAGGGCGTAAATAAAAGCATTTAAACGGTAAAATCTGTTTCGTTCCTTTTTATCCTGCTTTGTGTTGCCTGTAGGGAGAGGCTCACCCTTTATATCAAGAGGAATTTCGCTTTTTGAAAACAGCTTTTTGAAAATTCCGTAAACTGCAGGGATAAGGAAAAGCAAAATAACTTCCCAGCTACACACCTCACGCAAAACCTTTATTTTGTAGGTTATTTCAACAATAATAAATAAACAACAAAAAGCGAGAGTATAAAGAGCAGCAAGGTTTGAACTGTTATTTAGAGCTTGTTTAACCCGCTTCTTCTTTCTGTTTATTTTGTCCATTTTATTCTTTCTCCTCGAAAATGAAACTTATATCTCATACATTGTATCATACTATTTTTAAAATAGCAAATAAAATTTATATAAAGGAAATGATGTCGGAAATTACCTCTTCTTTACAAAAATCCTTAAGAATTTCGTGACGGGCGTTTGAATATAATTTGAGTCTAACGTTGTATTTACCCTCTTTTTCCAGTTTTTTATAAACGCGTTTAATTCCTTTTGAATGTTCTCCCACAGGGTCGTCTTCACCCGACATAATAAAAATTTTAAGGTTCTCGGGAAGATTTTTATACCAGTTCTTTTTGTTGCAATCTCTGTTTAGACGTATTAAATCCTTCATTGCAGAAAGGGTGAATTTGAATGTGCAATATTCATCCTTTGCATATTCTTTTCGGTTAAAATCGTCATTGCTGAGCCAAGCAAGTGTTGAATTTTCCTCTTTAAACCTTTTATTGTAGGAGCTGAAAGCCATAGCATAAATAAAGTTTGATATGTAACGGTCCCCCTTTATTTTGCAAAGAAGTTTGGTTAAAAGAAGACCTATATCGGAAGCACCGTTGGCGTCGCCGCTGCCCATCATTATGTATGAGTCCAGGTTTTTACCGTACCGACTTACATAAAGCCTTGTTATAAATGAACCCATACTGTGACCCAGCAATATATGTTTTTTGCCCTTATAACGCATATCGGCGGCTTGGTAAACCCTTTGGACATCGTCTATAAGAAAATTGTAGCCGTCTTTTTTTGCAATAAATCCCAAATCTTCCTTTTTGGCTGTTTTTCCGTGACCTAAATGGTCGTGTATAATGCAAAAATACCCCTCGTTGCACAAAGCGGTAAGAAGTTCATCATACCGTTCCAGATGTTCGGTCATTCCGTGAACGGCCTGAAAAATACCTAAAGGCTCACAACTCGGAATGTATATTTTAACGTTAAGGGTGTTTATATTGTCGCTGGAAGGGATTTTTATATATTCTTTTCTCATAGATTTTCCTCCCATAACTTTGCTCTGTCTACCGCACGTTTCCAGTTTTTAACCATAGTATTGCGTTCTTCTTCCTTTAGCGACGGAACAAATGTGGTGGAACCGCTGTTTAATGTCTTGATTTCGTCGGTAGAACTCCAAAAGCCCACAGCAAGTCCTGCAAGGAATGCAGCACCTAAAGCAGTAGCCTCTCCCGAAGCGGCACGTTCAATATTTATTCCCGAAATATCCGACTGTATTTGCATAAGCAGATTATTTGCACTGGCACCGCCGTCAACCTTTAGTACAGAAATTTTTGTGTCGGAAAGTTCTTTTATAGATAAAAGCAAATCATTTGTTTGGTAGGCAATGGCTTCAAGACAAGCCCTTATAATATGATTTCTGTTTGAACCTCGTGTAAGTCCTACAATGGTACCTCTGGCATACATATCCCAGTAGGGTGCACCAAGACCTGCAAAGGCGGGTACAACGTAAACACCGCCGCTGTCTTTAACTTTTTTAGCAAAATATTCGCTGTCCTTTGATTCGTCAATAAGTCCCATTTCGTCCCTTAACCACTGGATTAAAGCACCACCTACGAAAACACTTCCTTCAAAGGCATACTGAACGGGGGTTCCTTTTCTGGTGGCGGCAATGGTGGTCAGCATACCTTTATTATCGGTACGGCAAAGGTTTCCGCTGTTCATAAGCAAAAAGCAACCTGTACCGTATGTGTTTTTTGCTTCGCCCTTATTAAAACAACACTGACCGAAAAGAGCAGCCTGCTGGTCGCCCGCAATAGAACAAATGGGAATTTCGCTTCCCATAAAGTTTATGTAGGTGTAAATTTCACTGCTGCTTAAAACCTTTGGCAAAATACTGGCGGGAATATTAAATTCCTTTAAAAGTTTTTCATCCCAGCACAAATTTTTAATATCATAAAGCATTGTTCGGGAAGCATTTGTATGGTCGGTTATGTGAAGCTTTCCGCCCGTTAGTTTATAAATAAGCCAGGTATCAATAGTGCCAAAAAGAAGTTCGCCCTTTTCCGCCTTTTGTCTTGCACCTTCTACGTTATCAAGTATCCACCGTATTTTTCCTGCCGAAAAATATGCGTCAATTAAAAGACCTGTTGTGTCCTTTACGTATTTTTCCAACCCTCTTGCCTTTAGTTCTTCACAAAAGGGGGCGGTGCGGCGGCATTGCCATACAATAGCATTGTAAACAGGTTTGCCTGTGTTTTTATCAAAACAAATTGTGGTTTCACGCTGATTTGTTATTCCTATGGCGGCTATTTCATCGGGAGATATACCGCCTTTAAGTACGGCTTCGGTCATGGTTGCATATTGACTTGCATAAATCTCCATAGGGTCTTGCTCAACGTAACCGGGCTGTGGGTAAATTTGTGCAAATTCCTTTTGGGCGGTGCTGACAATGTTACCGTTTCTGTCAAAAATTATAGAGCGTGTACTTGTAGTACCTTCATCAAGTGCCAAAATGTATTTTTTCATATACCTCGCCTCTCTTTATACTTGCTTTTTCATTACATAACTATTATACTATATCATTAGAAAATATTCTACATAAAAAAATGTGAGTGAAAATTATGAAATTTAAAAACCTAAGAGGCTGCCTTATACTTCTTCTTGCATCAATTATATGGGGCTTTGCTTTTGTTTCTCAGGATAAGGTTTCTGATATTATCGAACCTTTTACCCTTAATGCTATGCGGTCCTTCGTGGCCGGTTTTGCACTTTTGTTTTTATCCTTTGTTATGTCAAAAATAAAAAAACAACCTCTTATTCCAAAAGAAAAAAAGGACAAAAAAAGGTTGCTTTTAACGGGAATTATATGCGGAACGCTTTTGTGTATTGCAGCAAACTTTCAGCAGTTCGGAATTGCCGCTTATCCTGTAGAGGCCGCCGCAAGTGCACGTTCAGGATTTTTGACGGCAATGTATATACTTTTTGTGCCGATTTTCACTATATTCCTTAAAAAGAGACCTACCGTTACTGTACTTGTTGCAGTACTGATTGCTATAGTGGGACTTTATTTTTTATGTTTTGCAAATGGAATTGGCGGAGTGTATGGCGGAGACATAGTAGTTCTTATGTGTGCCGTTGCATTTGCTTTTCATATTATCTGTGTTGATACTTTGGGGCAAAGACTTGACGGGATTAAGCTTTCCTGTGTTCAGTTTTTTGTGTGTGCCATCTTATCAACCGTATTTATGTTTGTTTTTGAAACTCCCACTATTGAAAATATTATAAAGGCAGTAGGCCCCATTTTATATCTGGGTATTATGAGCAGCGGTGTTGCCTATACTCTTCAAATAATAGGTCAGCAACAGTGCGAAAATTCAACAGTGTCTTCTATTGCAATGAGCTTCGAATCGGTGTTCGCCGCCATTGGCGGAGCACTTTTCGGAGATGTGCTTACCAAAAAGGAAATAATAGGCTGTGCCATAATGTTCTGTGCTATAATTATTTCTCAGCTTCCTGCAAAAAAAGTTAAAAAGGTTTGAATTTAAAAGGGCTGCCTCACTAACATTAGTGAGACAGCCCTTTGCTTATTTTTAAGGTATGTAGTCTTCAAAGATAAAGGTGTTAAAATCGTTTTTGCAGTTATCCTCAGACTCTTTACTTTTAAAGGTCCAGCCAACAGGGAAGGCACCTAATTTTTTAACAAGTTTAAAGGGAAAATAGTCTTTATCGTTCAGGTCATAAGAAACAAAATCGGGACGTGATAAAAAGTTAAAAATAAGCATTCCCGCAAGTCTTTTTGTAAAGCCTTCGCCCTTGAAAGCGGAAGATAATTGTCCGCGGCATATTTTTTTATTATGCTTTTTGTACCAAAAAAGAATTTGGGGATGAAAGGACTGAACAAAATAAAGACCTTTATAGTTTTCTAAAATTTTGTTAGCTTTTTCACACAGTGTATTAGTATTTCCCTCATACTTAAACTCTATGAGTAACGGCACTTTACCGTCAACAACCTCTAAACATTCCTTTAGGGTGGGAATGGTTTGGCTTGTATTTAAAAGGCGGAGTTCCTTTATTTCGTCTAAAGTAAGGTCCTTTATTTTTTTATTTATACCACACATACGTGAAATGTTGTCATCGTGAAAAACTACCACTTCGCCGTCTTTGGTTAAATGAATATCGTTTTCTATGGCAAATCCGTTTTTTATTGCCTGACTAAAGGACAAAAGGCTGTTTTCGGGAATCCCGATTTCGTTGTTATGCAGTCCTCTGTGTGCAATATGCAGTCCCTTTAAATTTTTTAATTTACTGTGATTTCTTCGGGACGGAAGCATTGCCCAAATATAAAGAATTGCCAAAAAAATCAATATAGACAATATGATTATTAAAGCGGTCATTTTAGTCCTCCGAATCAAAATTTTCCAGCAAACTGTTTTTCTTTTCGGGCTTTGAGTCACCGTGCTTTACAAACAGCATTGTGACAAAGGAGAGTGCAGAGAATATTACTGCATATGGGAAAAGTGTTAAATAACCGAATGATGAGTTATCGATTATAAGTCCGGAAAGAAGCGGGGTAGATATCTGTGCCGCCATAGAAAATGTATAATAAATGCCTGTATATTTGCCTACATCCGAGCCACTGCTCATTTCCACAACCATAGGGAAAGAATTAACGTTAATTGCTGCCCAGCCGATACCGATAACGGCTAAAATAACGTACATAAGAGGAGTGGGGATACGAAGGAAAAAGGCGGCAAGATAACAAACGGTCATAACCGCAACACCTATTAAAATAGTTGCTTTTCTGCCAACCTTAGAGGATAAAAATCCAAGGGGTACAAAGGCGATAATAGCAGAAATGGTGGCGGTAAGCAACCAACTTGACGATGTAGAAAGGTCAACCTTTAATACATTTACGCAGTATCTGGAAAATGCTGTGGTAACGGCGTTGTATGCCATAAACCAAAGAAATACCGAAAGAAGAATAAAAATAAGACTTTTTAATACGGGACGGGGAAGTTTTTTGCCCGAATCTGTTGCGTCTTCTTCCGTGTTTTGAATGTTGGTTTCTTCTAACAGCTTATTTTCGTTAATGGTAAATACCATTATAAGAACGCTAATAAGCATAAACGCTGCAATAACGATAAATACGGGAAGGAAAGACTGGGAATCGGAATAAATGCTTTCTCCCTGTTGGTTTTTTTCGCTTTTCAGCATAAACATCATAACAACGGTAGCAAAAATACCGCCAATATAACCCACCAGATTTATAATAGCGTTGGCTTTGCTTCTAAGGGGCTTTTCGGTAACGTCGGGCATATAGGCAACGGCAGGGGTACGGTAAACGGACATAGTAACTAAAAGTGCCATAAGAACTATTATAAAGCCCCAGAAATTTCTGCTTTCCTCAAGCACACCCAGTATAACTAAAAGTATAGTGGCGGCAAAGGTGCCAAAAAGAATATAGGGGGTACGTTTGCCCAGCTTTGTTCTTGTTCGGTCGGAAATTGCACCGAAAAGAGGAAGCATAAAAATAGCAAGAATATTGTCGATAGACATAATTGCATTAGCCTCAAAGGTGCCCAGTTTAAAGGTATATTCAAGCAAATAGGGAATAACCTGGTCATAAAATTGCCAGAATGCAAGTATAGACATAAAGGCAAGACCGATAAGTATAGTACGCTTATAATTAAGTTTCATTTTATTCATCCCTTTCAGTGTTAGTATAGCAAAAATATAAGATTACTTCAACAGGAAAAAATGTTGACAAAATATAAAAAGGAATATATAATGTTATTAAAACATTTGAACAATTATTCAAATGATAAGGGGGTGGTCTGATGAACGAAGTGCCAAATTGTGAATATATGCATATCCACCAAGATATTGTTTCCGCTGTTTTAAAAGATATGCCTGATGAAGAACGCCTTTATAGGCTGTCAGAACTTTATAAACTTTTCGGCGATAAAACAAGGATAAGCATATTATATGTTTTACTTAAAAAAGAAATGTGTGTATGCGATATTGCAAAACTTTTAAATATGACTATTTCGGCAATATCCCATCAGCTTAAAGTTTTAAAACAGGCAAGTTTGGTTAAATTCAGAAAGGATGGTAAAACGGTGTTTTACAGCCTTGCAGACGACCATGTAAAAACAATTCTCAGTAACGGTATGGAGCATATCGAAGAATAAAAAGGGGTAATGTTATGAAAAAAAATTATAAAATAAATGACCTTGATTGTGCACATTGTGCTGCAAAAATGGAAGAAAAAATAAAAGCAATAAAGGGTGTTATAAATGCAAACGTAAACTTTATTGCTCAAAAGCTGGTTATTGAAGCGGATGATGCAGTATTTGATGAGGTTATTGAAAAAGCCGCTGCAATCTGCAAGGAAGTCGAGCCTGATTGCACAATTGATTTTTAGAAAGAAGGCAAAATATGAATCGTAAACAAAAGCGGATTTTGTTTAGAATTATCGTTTGTGCTTTCCTTCTTTTATTGGCGGTTATTTTTGAAAGATGCGGTCTTCACGAAATAATCAGTTCTGTCTTTTTTCTGTGTGCTTTTATTACCATAGGCTATGACGTAATTATAAAAGCCGTATGGCAGCTAAGACACCGTAATTTTATAGACGAAAATCTGCTTATGTCGGTGGCAAGTGTAGGTGCGGTGTTTTTAAAGGAGTTTTTTGAAGCCGTTGCTATAATGCTTTTTTATCAGATTGGGGAACTTTTCCAAAACTATGCCGTAAATAAAAGCAGAAAAAGCATTGAAGCCATAAGCAATATCCGTCCTGATACCGCAAGGGTGATAAGGGGAAATGAGGATTTAATACTCTCGCCTGAAGATGTGGAAACAGGAGAAATAATAAAGATTTTTGCAGGGGAAAGAATTGCACTGGACGGCGAAATTATTGAAGGCGAAACCAAGGTAAATAACTCCTTTCTTACAGGGGAGAGTCTTCCTAAAGCCGTGGGCGTAGGAGACAGGGTGTTTGCAGGCGGTATAAATATGTACGGTACCATAACTGTTAAGGTGACGGCACCGTACAGTAGGTCGTCTGTTGCTAAAATACTGGAACTTACCGAAACTTCTTTTGAAAATAAATCAAAGAGTGAAAGATTTATAACTAAATTTGCCCGTTACTATACTCCTATAGTTGTTATTGCCGCACTTTTAATTGCAATAGTTCCGCAGTTTTTTATAAATCAAGGCAGAAGCGAATGGATACAAAGAGCCTTAACCTTCCTTGTTATTTCCTGTCCTTGTGCCCTTTTGATTTCTGTACCTCTTTCCTTTTTCGGCGGAGTAGGTGCTGCCTCGGCAAACGGTATTTTAATAAAAGGGTCGGGAGTGCTCGAAACTCTTTCGAGATGTAACACGGTTGTTTTTGATAAAACGGGAACCCTTACAAAAGGCAGGTTTGACGTCACTGAAATTTCGGCGGAAAAGATTAGCGAAAGGGTGCTTCTTGCAGTTTGTGCTGCCGCAGAAAGCCAAAGCAACCATCCTATTGCTAAATGTATAGTAGATGCCTCAAAGGAAGATTATAAACGTTTTAGGGTAGATTCCGTAAAGGAAATTGCGGGAAAAGGCGTAATAGCAAAAGTGGAAAAATGGCAGGTTTGTGCAGGTAACCTAAAATTAATGGAAGAACTGGGCGTGACCGTTTGTAAAACGGAAAAAACCGTTATTTATGTTGCAATAGACGGAAAATATGCAGGTTTTATAACCGTTGGAGATGACTTAAAGGAAGAAGCAGCGGAAGCGGTAAAAGCACTTAAAAACCAAGAGGTAGAAAAAATATTTATGCTTACGGGAGATAGAGAAGAAAATGCAGGAGAATTGGCAAAACTTCTTCCTATTGACCAATATTTCAGTAATCTTCTTCCCGAAGACAAGGTTTATTGTTTGGAAGAAATAATTAAAAAATCCGATGGAAAGGTTGCTTTTATAGGTGACGGCATAAATGATGCCCCTGTTATAGCAAGAGCAGACATAGGCTTTTCTATGGGCAGTTTGGGCAGCGATGCGGCTGTATCAAGTGCCGATGTGGTTATTGCCGATGACGATTTAAGAAAAATTGCAATTTCAATAAAAATTGCCAAGAGAACAACCGAAATTGCAACCCAGAATATAGTTCTTGCACTAACGGTTAAAATTCTTTTTCTTATGCTGGGAATTTTTGGAGCTTCGGGAATGGCGGGAGCTGTTTTTGCCGACGTTGGCATTGCTGTAATTACAATTTTAAATGCTATGAGAACATTAAAAAAGTAGGTCTTTTATTAAGACTTACTTTTTTCTTTTCCATTATTTTGAACATCTATTTTCTGTTGACATTAACTGTCGAAAAATATATAATAAACATATATTATGGGTTATTATTGCTAAGTTATCTACTACTGAAAGGAAATATGTATGAAAAGTACGCGAAAGGTTTTAGTGCTTATTCTTAGTTTTATACTTTTAATAAGTTCATTAGTTGTATCGCTGAATGTGTCGGCGGTTACTATGTATAGTCGAAACGGATACATAAATGACCAAGATGTTAATATACGAAAAGGTGCAGGAACCAATAACGAATCTTTAGGAAAACTGGATAATAATACCAAGGTTCTTATAAACGGTGTAGGCTTTGACTCAAACGGTGTGCGTTGGTATAATCTTATCGCATATAGGTCATCGGGGAATATTAGCGGTTACGTTCACTCTGATTACGTTACGGTAACAGGCAGTGATAAAACCTATGAGGCAAATACCGTAAAAAATGCTACTATACGTTCTGCACCGGGCACCTGGAATAGTGCTGTAGCAACCCTTCCTATAGGAACAAAGGTGACCGCAATAGGTACCGAGGATGACAGCGACGGTGATATGTGGTATCACATAACCTTTGTTTTGGACGGCGTAAATATGTCAGGTTATGCTTATGAAACAAACATAGAAATTATTGCCGAATATGTTCAGGATCAAGATTTTGAAAAGGCTCTTGATGAACAAAACTTCCCTGAAAGTTATAAGCCATATCTTAGAAATCTTCACACTTTATATCCAAGTTGGCAGTTTAAAGCCGACCATCTTACTATGACCTTTGCTGAAGCGGTTGAGGGAGAATCGGCTTTCGGAAGGTCTGCCGTTGATTCTTCCCGTCCTGAAGCGTGGAAGTCTATGGCAAAAGACTGCTACGACTGGAACAGTAAAACCTATAACACCATAGATTCGGGCGGTTGGGTACAGGCAGCCGAAAGTGTTGTCAGCTATTATCTTGACCCAAGAAATTTTTTGAATTCAACAGGCGTTTTTCAGTTTATTTCAATGGAATATGATGAAAAACTTCATACAAAAGAAAGGGTTCAGGCTTCTGTAGAGGGAACTTTTCTTGCTAAAGATTTTCCTGAAGACGATTATGAAACCTATGCCGACGTGCTTATTGCTGCGGCAAAGGATTCGGGCGTAAGTCCTATTTCCCTTGCATCTATGATTCTTGTTGAGCAGGGCAACTCCGGCTCAGGAAAGAGTATTTCAGGAACCGTTTCGGATTATGAGGGATATTATAATTTTTATAACATACGTGCCTATCGTAGCGGAAGTTACAGTGCAGTACAGTACGGCCTTTTGTATGCAAAGGCCGGTAACGGCACAAGGGCTTCTTATTATCGCCCTTGGGACAACAGAAAAGATTCAATAATCGGTGGTGCTGTATGGTATGCCGAAAAATATCTTTTACGCGGTCAGGATACCCTATACTATAAAAAGTTTAACGTTGTAAGCAAACCGTATTTTTCACATGAATATATGACCAATATTTCGGGTGCTGCAAGTGAAGCCAGTAAAACCGCCAAAGGATACAAATCTATTATGGATACCGAACTTATTTTTAATATTCCTGTTTATAAAGATATGCCTTCAACCGTTTCTCCCTATCCATCAACAACGGGAAACAACAACTGCTATCTTTCCGACTTAACCGTTGACGGTTATACGTTGACTCCTACCTTTAATAGATATGTAAACGATTATGAACTTATAGTTCCTTCCACCACTTCTCAGGTGGTTATAACAGCCAAAGCTTCTGATAGCGGTGCAACGGTTGTTGGCGGCGGAACCAAAGACCTTAAATACTCAAGCAATATTTTCACCGTTACCGTTACCGCCACAAGCGGACTGAAAAATGACTATAATATCTATATTTTCAGAGAAGGTACAGAAGATAAAGAATTTAAGTTTGATTTATCTGAATATACTATAGACGGTGGTGTTGTTAACGGAATAAAACCTCTTACATCAGAGGAAACCTTGATTTCAAATTTTGGTATATTAAACGGAACGGCTAAGATAACAAAATTTAATGTAACATCAACCTATATCGGCACAGGAGATATTATAGAACTTTTTGATAATAACGGAGAGTTGAGATATTCGTATCCTTTGTCGGTAGAAGCCGATCTTGACGGAGACGGTAAAGCAGATGCTGTTGATTTAGCCAATATGAAATTATTCCTTGCGGGGCTTTGTAACCTTACTGATTTAGGAGAAATCAGTGCTGACATTGACGGCAACGGACTTGTTAATGCTGCAGACCTTGCCATATTAAAGCTACTGTTAGCCGGAATAAGATAATTTAAATTTATATTGGTTGGAAGGAAGTAAAAATATGAAAAAGTTATTTAAAAAAATAGCAAGTATAACCTTAATGGTGGCTTTCCTTTTTATATTAATGTGCCCATCGGCAAACGCTCTCAGCTCAAAAACTATAGTTAATTTTTCGGGCAATAATCTTAAGGTTGGCGATAGCTTAAGGGTAACGGTGAGAATAACTGCTGATGAACAGATGATTTCAGCTAAAGGTGTTTTGACTTTTGATAGTACTATTCTAAAGTTTCTGTCTGCTTCGGGAAGCGATGTCAGTATTAGCGGTTCCAGCATAGGATTTGAAGCAGAAGGTACTGAGGTGACTTTGATTAAGAGATTCGACTTTGAGGTTATTGCCGAAGGCAGTTGC
Organism: Acutalibacteraceae bacterium; assembly: GCA_045592625.1. Classification (GTDB taxonomy): domain Bacteria; phylum Bacillota; class Clostridia; order Oscillospirales; family Acutalibacteraceae; genus SIG607. The sequence goes on along the minus strand of JAZNVC010000004.1, from coordinate 196,345 downwards.
TATATAAGTGTGAAAAATGTTACGCTGGATACCGGCACAAAACAGGCTAACGGTCAAGGAGCATCTGACCTTTTTAAGACAGCTAAGTCACAGGGGAATAACGATACTCAGAATTTAAATGCAAATAAAAGGGCAGCCCTTACCTCTATTTCTGTGGCAACCGGTACACTCAGTCCTGCTTTTGACAGCGAAATTACCGAATATACAGTAGTTGTTCCCTATACACAGACCGATGGTGTACTGTCCTGCCAACCTCTCTACTCCGACACTGCGATAAGTGTGGAGGGTTCCCGTGAACTTCAGGTAGGAAACAACAAGCGTACTATAGTTGCAGTTGCAAGTAACGGTGAAACCAGAAGATACACAGTTACCTTCAACAGACTTGATGAAAACGGCAACGATATTACAGTTTCGGGAAATATTTCGGATATTTTAGTAAATGTTGACGGCAAGGATTATTACATTGCAGAGCAGGACGCAACCCTTGAACCACCTACAGGATTTAGTCTTTCTACAGTACAGTATGGTGATAGTGAGGTAACTGCATATAAAAATGCTTCGGGAAAAATCGTTCTTTTATATCTTATCGAAGCCGATGGGGAAAACGGAGCCTTCTTCCTTTATGAAAACAATAATGTGAGCAGTTTTGCTTATATTTCTACATCAGATTTTACCTACATAGTAAAGGATGTAACCGACCAAGCCCCCGAAGGTCTTTATAAAACAACCTATGATTTAAACGGTAAAAAGGTGGACTGCTATAAATATACCGATACAGCCCTTGCTGATTTTGTGGTATTTTCCGCAATTTCTCCTGAAGGCAATCTTGGTTACTATAACTTTGACGTAAGAGAGAAAACCGTTCAGAGAATTGTAAAGTTTGCCGCTGCAGTAAGCAATCAGCCGGAAGAACTTTGCATAGGTTCCGAAAAGAAGACAATAGTGGTTGCTCTGCTGATTATATTGGCAGTACTCTTTATACTTCTTATAGTTATGCTTATTTTAAAGGCAGCCAAGAAGAAAGGGAAAAACATTGGTTCTATATTTGATACTGAAGAAGACTATGAAATGGAATCTTCTTCGGATTATCCCGATGAAGATTAAATAATAAAACAAATAATTTACCGCAATAATCATTTATTGCGGTATTTTTTATCAATTAGTAGTGGTAATTTAAAAAATATACAACAATATATATAACCTTTTCTTGACACAAAATGTAAATAGTGCTAAAATGAAACACAGTAGGTTACAATTGCAAAGAGTGTGTTCTTTTGGCGAAGCATACTTTCTGCATTGACTTTATACCGGGGTAAAAGTGCGGCCTCGGAGGTTAATCCAAATAAAACGCATTTTAATATATAGGAGGAAAATTTAATATGGACTATTTGCCTTACATTATAGGCGGTGTAGTTGCAGTAGTACTTGCCATAATCGGCTTTGTCGTTGGTATGTCCTATAGACGTAAATCTGACGATAAAACTATTGGTTCGGCAAAAGAAGAAGCAAAGCGTATTTTGAACGATGCAATTAAGACCGCTGAGACAAAGAAGAAAGAACTTCTTGTTGAAGCAAAAGATGAGGTGTTACGTCTCCGTCAGGAAAATGACAAGGAATTGCGCGAACGCCGCAGCGATATCCAGCGTCAAGAACACAGGCTTCAGCAAAAAGAAGAAAACCTTGACAAAAAAATAGACAATCTTGAAGCAAAAGAAGAAAAATTACAGTTGAGAGCAAAGGAAATCGACGAAAAAATCGAGGAGTGTGAGCGTCTTAAAAAGAGCCAAATGGAGCTTCTTGAACGTATTTCCGGCTTTACAGTAGAACAGGCTAAGGAGCATTTACTTTCTATGCTGGATGGCGAACTTGCTCACGAAAAGGCTGTAAAGGTGCTGGAGTACGAACAGCAGACCAAGGAAGAATCGGAAAAACTCGCAAGAGAAATTGTGGGTCACGCTATTCAGCGTTGTGCTGCAGACCACTCTTCCGAGGTTACGGTATCTGTTGTCGCTCTGCCCAATGATGAAATGAAGGGTAGAATTATCGGTAGAGAGGGTAGAAATATCCGTGCTCTTGAAACAGCAACAGGTGTTGACCTTATTATTGACGATACACCCGAAGCAATTACCCTTAGCAGTTTTGACCCCGTTCGCAGAGAAATTGCTCGTATAACCCTTGAAAAACTTATTTTAGATGGAAGAATTCATCCTGCCCGTATTGAAGAAATGGTTAACAAGGCAACTGCCGAGGTTGAAGCAACCATTAAGCAGGAAGGCGAACGGGCTATGATAGATGCAGGCGTACATAACCTTCATCCCGAACTTATTAAGCTTCTGGGTAAACTTCATTACCGTACAAGTTACGGACAGAATGTGCTTAATCATTCTATGGAGGTTTGCCATATTGCAGGTCTTATTGCTGCCGAAATGGGTGCAGACGTTACTCTTGCAAAACGTGCAGGTCTTCTTCACGACATTGGTAAAGCTCTTGACCACGAGCAAGAAGGTTCACATATTCAGCTCGGTGTTGAGGTTGCCAAAAAGTGCAGAGAAAGCGAAGGCGTTATTCACGCTATTCACGCTCACCACGGCGAAGTTGAAGCAAAGACTGTTGTTGCTTGTATAGTACAGGCTGCCGACGCTATTTCTGCCGCACGTCCGGGTGCAAGAAGAGAAAATATTGAAAACTATATTACACGCCTCGAAAAACTTGAGGAAATCGCCAATTCCTTTAACGGCGTTGAAACATCTTTTGCAATTCAGGCAGGTAGAGAAATTCGTATCGTAGTTAAGCCCGAAATGGTTAATGATGACCAAATGGTACTTATTGCTCACGATATTGCGGCAAGAATTGAAAAAGAACTTGAGTATCCCGGTCAGATTAAGGTGAATCTTATCCGTGAAAACCGAGTTGTAGATTATGCAAAATAATTTTAAAGGGCTGTGCATACAGCCCTTTATCTTTAACAAGGTGATATAAATGAATTTTACCAAGCTAACCGAATTTCTTGATAATCTTGACGACCGATTTGGGATTCCCGGCGGTGACCTTATAGTAAATAAGGATGGCAAAACCGTTTATCGTCATTTCTTCGGTTATTCCGACAAGGATAAAACCAGAAAGATGCAGGGCAACGAAATTTACCGTATCTATTCCTGCAGTAAGGTTGTTCTTTGTACCGGTATTATGAAGCTTATAACCGAAAATAAACTTGGTCTTTACGATAATTTAAGCGATTATATAAAGGAATTTGCACATGTTAAGGTTAAAACCAACGATGGTTTAAAGCCCACAAAAAATCCCATAAGAATTATTGACCTTTTGCAGATGGCGGCAGGCTTTAGCTATGATTGCGGACACCCTGCTATTGTTGAGTACAGAAATCAGACCAACGGTAAGGCAGACACCTTGGGTACTGTAAAGGCTATGGCAAAAATGCCCCTTGAGTTTGAACCCGGCGAGGCATTTCAGTATAGCCTCTGCCACGATATTCTCGGCGGTGTTATTGAAGTGGTTACAGGTAAAAAGTTGGGCGAATTTATGAAGGAAAGCTTCTTTGTTCCTCTTTTGATGAACGAAACCGATTATAAATATACCTCATCAAGTCAGGACAGACGTTTTTGGCGCTCAAATTATAATGCCGAAACCAAAACAACCTCATACGTTCCTGCCGATACAAATTGGTTTGAGCTTGGAGAAGAATATGAAAGCGGCGGGGCAGGTCTTATAACAACGGTTGACGATTATATTAAATTTTCGCAGATGCTCTGTGACGGCGGTGTTACCAAAGATGGAAAACGTCTTATAGCCTTTGAGGGTATCGACCTTATGAGAAAGACTGTAAACGAAAAACAATCTGCTTTTAAAATGACCGACTACAAATATGCTTTGGGTGTTCGCACTCACGTTAGCAACCGGCACGATTTTTCTAAAAGCGGTCTTTATGAATTCGGTTGGGACGGTGCTCACGGTGCTTATACCGAAATTGATATCGAAAATGGCATAGCGGTATATTTCGGTTGTGGCACAAGCGGTATAAACTTTCTTGTTCACCCCGATATGCGAAATCTCATCCACCAAGCAATTAATTCTGAATAAATTTTAAAATCCGAGAAAAAATCTCGGATTTTTTGTTGACAAATTTTTACTTATGTGGTATTATACTAGTGAAGTTAGCAATGGCTAACTGATTTTTCACGGCATAGGTTAGCAGCGGCTAACTAAATAGGGGGATTATAATGAACACGCTTAAAGACGTGCGTGTCGGCAGTACTGTAAAGGTAATAAAGGTACATGGCGAAGGTGCAATTAAAAGAAGAATAATGGATATGGGCATAACTAAGGGCACACGTATTTATGTAAGAAAGGTAGCTCCTCTCGGCGACCCTTTTGAACTTCAGGTGAGAGGGTACGAATTGTCCCTTAGAAAAGCGGATGCCCAAATGGTCGAAGTGGAATAGGAGAAATAAAATGAGTATAAAAATTGCCCTTACGGGTAATCCCAACTGCGGAAAAACAACCCTTTTTAACCTCCTTACAGGTTCCAATCAGTACGTGGGCAACTGGCCGGGCGTAACTGTTGAAAAAAAGGAAGGAAGTCTTAAAAATAATCAAGACGTAATAATGACCGACCTTCCAGGTATTTATTCTTTGTCGCCTTATACTCCTGAAGAGGTGGTAGCAAGAAATTATCTTGTGAATGAACGCCCCGACGTAATTTTAAATATAGTTGACGGCACAAATATCGAAAGAAATCTTTATTTAACCACTCAGCTTATGGAACTGGGTATCCCCACCATAGTCGCTATAAATATGATGGACATTGTGCAAAAAAACGGGGATAAAATCGATGTCGAGGGACTAAGCAAAGCACTTCGTTGTCCTGTAACTCAAATCTCTGCTCTTAAAGGGGAGGGTATTGATGAGGCAATAGAACTTGCGATAACTGCTGCAAGAAGTTCTGTCTTGCCCGAGCATATTTTTTCGGGTGACGTTGAACACGCTGTAGCACATATAGAAGAAGCCGCATTACACGATATGGATGACGCAAAACAGCGTTGGTATGCAATAAAGATTTTTGAGCGCGATGTAATAGTGCGTCAAACATTAAATCTTAATACACAGATTTTAGAACATATCGAAAAGGATATTAGTCACGTAGAAGAACATTTCGATGATGATGCCGAAAGTATAATTATTAACGAACGTTACGACTATATCGAAAAAATACTTAAAGACTGTTATAAGAAAAAGAGCATAGGCAGACTATCTGTTTCCGATAAAATCGATAAGGTAGTGACCAATCGATTTCTTGCCCTGCCGATTTTTGCTGTTGCGATGTTTTTGGTTTATTATATTTCCATAGGCTCTATCGGCAATTGGTCAGTTGACTTTATGAACGATAAACTTTTTGGCGAGTGGATAATTCCCGCTGCCGAAAGAACATTACAAAATCTTGGAACTCTGCCCTGGCTAAACAGCCTTATAACCGACGGAATTTTAGGCGGTGTAGGTGCTGTATTGGGATTTGTTCCTCAGATGTTTATTCTCTTTTTTATGCTCTCTTTACTTGAAGACTGCGGATATATGTCACGTGTTGCCTTCATAATGGATAAAATTTTCAGAAAGTTCGGTCTTTCGGGAAAATCATTTATTCCGTTACTTGTTGGTACGGGTTGCAGTGTTCCGGGTATTATGGCAAGTCGCACTATTGACCAAGAAAAAGACAGAAAAATCACAGTTATGACCACAAGCTTTATCCCTTGCGGTGCTAAAATGCCTCTTGTGGGACTTATAGCAGGTGCATTTTTCTCAGGTAGTGCAGTAGTTGCCGCATCGGCTTATTTAATAGGTGTTGTATCGGTTATTCTTTCGGGAATAATTCTAAAAAAAACAAAGGCTCTAGGCGGAAAGCCTTCGCCCTTTGTAATGGAACTTCCCGCATATCACGCCCCCCTGGTATCAAACGTTATCAGAACGGTATGGGACCGCGGATGGTCCTACGTTAAACGAGCAGGTACAGTTATTCTTGCTGCAAGTGTAATTATATGGTTACTCAATAATCTGAGCCTTGTAGGTGGTTTGCATTACATAGGTGACGGTGCTGAGGCATCTGTTTTAAGTTGGTTTGGAAAATATATTGCAATTATCTTTAAACCGCTTGGTTTTGGGGATTGGCAGGCAGGAATTGCTACTGTTTTAGGTCTTATGGCAAAGGAAGAAATTGTTGGTGTTTTTGGAGCTCTGGGTTATGATTCTGCCCAAACGGCTATCGCCGAAATAATGGGCGGTAGGCTTTCGGGATACTCCTTTATGGTGTTTAATCTTCTTTGTGCTCCTTGCTTTGCTGCTATGGGTGCTATAAGAAAAGAAATGAACAGTGCAAAATGGACTATGGGTGCAATTTTCTATCTTTGTGCATTTGCTTATGGTGCTTGTTTAATGATTTATCAGTTTGGACTTTGGTTTACTGCTGAGGGAGGAAATATGGTAGGCACGATTTTTGCCGTATTAGTTTTAATATTTGCTCTTTTTCTGCTTTTGCGTAAAGATAAATACAGTAAAAACGGGTGATTTTATGTGGCAGACAATTATTATAGCAGGTATAATTGCACTGTTGGTTGCGGCAATTATTGTAAATGAAATTATTAAAAAGAAAAAGGGCAAGGGCGGATGTTCCTGCGGATGCTCGAATTGTGCTATGAAAGATTCATGCCATAAATAAACTTTAAAAAACTATTCCTAAACATTACTTTGGTTGGGGATAGTTTTTTGTTGCTATAAATATGAAAATCATATATAATATATTCGGTGATATAATGAAAAAGGTTATTATAGGAATGAGCGGCGGTGTTGATTCTTCTGTTGCGGCTGCCGTTTTAAAGGAACAAGGCTTTAAGGTTATAGGCGTTACATTATCCCTTTACAGAGAAAATGCAACCGACGGTGTCACTGATGATTTAAGAGATGCAAAAGCTGTTTGTGAAAAGATCGGAATTGAGCATATAGTTGTTAATCGACGTGAACTTTTTTGTAAAAAGGTCATTGAAAATTTTGTTTCTTCTTATGAAAACGGTGAAACTCCCAACCCCTGTATAATTTGTAATAAGGCTGTAAAATTTAACCAAATGCTCAGCCTTGCCGATGAGCTGGGTGCTGATTTTGTTGCAACGGGACACTACAGCAAAATCGAAAAGAATGACGATGGCGTATATCTTCTTAAAAAGCCTGAGGACGCAAGTAAGGACCAAACCTATATGCTTTATAAACTAAATCAGAATCAGTTAAGCAGAATTTTAATGCCTCTGAGTTCTCTTACTAAAGAACAGGTACGCCAAAAGGCAAAAGAATTAGGTCTTAGTGTTGCCGACCGCCCCGACAGTCAGGATATTTGCTTTATTCCCGACGGAGATTATGCGGGTTTTATCGAACGTTACAGAAACAAAACCTATGCCGACGGCGATTATGTTTTGCCAAACGGCAAAAAGGTGGGTAGGCACAAAGGTATGATACGCTATACTGTAGGGCAGAGAAAAGGACTTGGTATTGCTCTGGGTAAACCTGCTTTTGTAATAAGTAAAAACGCCCAAAATAATCAGGTCGTAATCAGCGAAGATGAATCATTGCTTTTTAATAATACGGTGCATTTAAAAGACGTTAATTTTATTCCTTTTGAAAAGCTTAACGGTGAAATCAGAGTAACTGCCAAGCTTAGATACCGCCATAAAGAAGCCTCTGCCATTTTAAAAACAGAGGGTGAAAACGGTGCGGTGCTTATCTTTGATGAACCTCAACGTGCCGCCGCACCGGGACAGGCAGCGGTGTTTTATGACGGCGACATTGTTATAGGTGGAGGTACAATAGTGTGAACGAGCAAATAAAAACTACTATGGAAGCACTAAAAAAGAACAATATGCTTCCTTTTTATGCCCAAAATAAAGAAGAAGCTCTGGAACTTTTAAAGGGCCTTATAAACCAAAATGACCTTATAGGTCTTGGCGGAAGTATGACCCTAAAGGAAATAGGTGCAACAAGTCTTGTCCGTGGCGGAGGATATAATATAATTGACCGCTATGCCGAAGATTTAACGGCTGAAGAAAGAAACGAATGTTTAAGAAAAGCCTTGCTTAGCGACGTGTTTTTAACTTCCAGCAACGCCGTCAGTCAAAAAGGAGAGCTTATAAACGTTGACGGATTCGGCAACCGCGGTGCCGCCCTTGTTTACGGACCCAAAAGCGTTATTGTGGTCGTAGGCAAAAATAAAATTGTTAAAAATGCTGAAGAGGGGTTTAGACGCATAAAAGAAATTGCCGCCCCTAAAAACTGTCAAAGACTTGCTAAAAATAACTATTGTGCCTGTAAAAATGAATGTATGGCTATTGGCTCAGATTCTTTTTCAGACGGATGCGATAGCGAAACCAGAATTTGTTGCAGTTATATTGTTCAGTCATACCAGGTAATAAAGGATAGAATAAAAGTAATTATATGTAACGAAGATTTAGGTTATTAAAATTTTAAAAAAATCATACCTCTTATTAAGGGGGTATGTTTTTTTATGAAAAAATTTGTTGCGGTTTTAATTTGTTTATGCATTGCCTTTCCTATAAAAGTAAATGCAAGGGTAATAAGTGAGGAGGAGGTTGATTATTCTCCGCTTCCCGTAGTAAGTGAAATCCAAGTGGGAGTTCCTCTGAGCAACGTTAAAAGTGCGGTTCTTATAGATGCCGATTCGGGAAAAATTTTGTTTAGCGAGAATATTGATGAAAAACTTCCTCCGGCATCTATTACAAAAATAATGTCCTTGCTTTTGGTTATGGAGGCAATAGAAAACGGACAGTTAACCTATGAAACGGTGCTGACCTGCAGTGATACGGCAGCAAAACTGGGCGGCAGTCAGATATGGCTTGAGCCGGGTGAACAAATGACTGTAAGCGACCTTATTAAAGCGGTGGCGGTAGTTTCGGCTAATGACGCAACGGTACTTCTTGCCGAAGCGGTGGCAGGAAGTGAAGAGGGTTTTGTAGTGCTTATGAATAATAAAGCCAAAAGCCTTGGAATGAATAATACCAATTTTATAAATTCAACAGGTCTTGATGCCGAAAATCACTATAGCAGTGCTTATGATGTTGCACTTATGTCCAAGGAACTTTTAAAACATAAAAAAATTATCGAATATACTACTATTTGGATGGATACTCTTAGAGATTCAGAGTCGCAGCTTGTCAGCACAAATAAACTTGTTCGCTTTTATGACGGCTGTACGGGACTTAAAACGGGCACAACAGCCGATGCGGGATATTGTCTTTCTGCAAGTGCAAGTCGGGAGGGACTTAATCTTATAGCGGTAGCTATGGGTGCCGATACAAGTGCAAACCGTTTTTCAGCCTGTCAGAAGCTTCTTAATTTTGGTTTTGCCAATTACTGCAATAAAGAAATAAAAACCGATGAAAATTTACCTGAAACCATTGCTGTAAAAAAGGGAACCAAAAGAAGTATAAGCGTGGAAAAAAGTGAAAATTATTATGCACTTATAAAGAAGAATCAAAAGGAAAAAATAAAAACGGAGGTAATTCTGCCCGAAAACGTAACGGCACCTGTTAAAAAAGGCGACAAAATAGGTGAGCTTCGCATACTTTGCGACGGTGAAGAAATAGGGGTTTTGCCCATTAATGCGGGGGAAGATGTCTATGGTATCAATATATGGCGTTCTTTTGCTATATTGCTCAAGTATCTGTTAACCCCTTAGTGTGAAAATTGTGAATTTTTTCTAAAAAATCAAATTTTCTAGTTGAAAAACCAAGTGATTTATAGTACAATATTAATAACAGAATAAGGAGACTCAAAATGGCGATTAATTTTACTTTTGATTATGCAAAAGATTTTTTGAATGAAGATGATATAGCTGACATAACACCCGAGATTTATGCGGCTCACGATACTGTTGAAAACAGAAACGGACTCGGCAACGACTTTTTAGGATGGGTAAATCTTCCTTTTGATTATGATAAAAATGAATTTGAAAGAATTAAAAAATCAGCCGAAAAAATCAAGAATGACACCGATATTCTTATTGTTATAGGCATTGGCGGCAGTTACCTGGGTGCAAGAGCCGCCATTGAATTTTTAAAAGGTACTTTCTACAATAATGTTAGAAAAAACACACCTGAAATTTATTTTGCGGGTAATTCTATAAGCGGTTCTTACCTTAACGATATTCTTGCTCTCTGTGAGAATAAACGTGTTTCTCTTAATATTATTTCCAAAAGCGGTACTACTACCGAGCCTGCCGTAGCTTTCAGAGTACTCAGAAAGCTTATGGAAGAAAAATACGGTGAAGAGGAAGCCGCTAAGCGTATTTACTGTACTACCGACCGTGAAAAAGGCACCTTAAAACAACTAGCAAACGAAAAGGGCTATGAGTGCTTTGTAGTTCCTGATGACGTTGGAGGACGTTTTTCCGTTCTTACCGCTGTGGGACTTCTTCCCATTGCTGCTGCAGGTGCTGATATTGATGCATTAATGCAGGGTGCGGCTATGGCTGCTAAGGAATATTCAGTAAAAGATATAAATAAAAACGGTTGTTATCAATATGTAGCCGTTCGTAATGCCTTTTATCGAAAGGGTAAATCGGTGGAAATGCTTGTAAGCTACGAGCCCAGATTTACTATGATGGCTGAATGGTACAAACAACTTTTCGGCGAGAGTGAAGGCAAGGATAATAAGGGTCTTCTCCCTACAACCGCTACCTTCTCTACTGACCTTCATTCTATGGGTCAGTATATTCAGGAGGGAAGCAGAATCCTTTTTGAAACGGTTGTTACAATAGGGGATACAGGCAGTTATCTTGTTATTGAAAAAGAAGAAAACGATGGTGACGGACTTAACTTCCTGTCAGGAAAAAAGATGGCATATGTTAATCAAAAGGCTTTTGAGGGAACACTGCTTGCTCATACCGACGGCGGAGTGCCTAACCTTGTTGTAAAGGTAGATAAGGCTGATGAGGAAAACCTTGGTAGGCTTATTTACTTCTTTGAAAAGGCCTGTGCACTTTCGGGATATGTTTTAGGGGTAAATCCCTTTAACCAACCCGGCGTAGAAAGTTATAAGAAAAATATGTTTGCTCTTCTTGGAAAGCCGGGCTATGAAGCTCAAAAGGCTGAACTTGAAAAGAGACTCGGAAAGTAAAATATCCGCTTTAAGCGGTGAATATAAAAGGAGCTGGTTATTATGGTAAAAATCATCATTGGTAAAAAGGGTTCCGGCAAAACCAAACGTTTAATGGATGTTGTGAACGCTGCCGCAGAAAAGAGCAATGGTTGTGTTGTTTGCTTTGAGCAGGGCGATACTTTAAAGTTTAATATTACCCATAAAGTAAGACTTATTGATGCCGACCACTACAGTGTTAAAGGCTTTGATGCTTATTACGGAATGATTTGCGGTGTATGTGCAGGAAATTACGACGTTACCGATGTATTCGGTGATGCAACACTTCGTATCGGCTCTCGTGATTATGCAGAACTTGCAAACTTCCTCAAGAAGGTTGATGAGCTTTCAAAGGATACAAAAATTGAATTCTTCTTTACAGTTTCTGCAAATGAAGACGAACTTCCAAAAGAGGTTCTCTCTTACGTAGAAAAATAATTTTTAAAAATTAGTATTAAACTGCTCAGGTTTCCTGAGCAGTTTTTTGTTGCAATAAGGCGATTTTTTTGGTAATATAAAACTGTAAATGATTATTAGAAAATAATCAAATTAGGGAGAGAATAATATGAAAAAAATAATATCGGTACTTTTAACGATTGCCTTGGTTTTTTGCGTAATTTCTTCTTGCTTTGTTATTACTTATGCTCAAAGCTTCACTCAGGACTATTACACCTATGAAATAATCGGAACTACCGCAAAGATTACCAACGTTGATAAAAAAATAAGCCCAGACGTAGTAGTTCCGCAGTATTTGGGCGGTTTTGAGGTTACAGCCATCGGTAACAGTGCGTTTTTCGATTGCGAAGATATGATAAGCGTAACAATACCTGACAGTGTTACTCAAATCGGGACACAGCTATTCCAAAATTGTCAAAAACTGGAGTCTGTAAAACTTCCCGATGGTATTGAAGCTATTCCGGATTATACCTTCTACGAGTGTGTAAGACTAAAAGAGGTTAATGTTCCAAGCGCAGTTAAAAAAATTGGTGAGTACGCATTTTATAAATGCGAAAGTCTTGAAAGTATAACTTTACCAGACAGTATAACCTATATAGGCTCTTTGGCTTTTCACAGTTGTGCTTCTCTTAATAACGTAACACTTCCACAGGGATTAAAATATATAGAAAATAATACTTTTGGTTTTTGTTCATCTTTAACCGATATTACCGTTCCCGACAGTGTTGAGTATATTAAAAACGGTGCTTTTGATTATACTGCAATAGTAGAAAATCATCCCGACGGAATTATCTATATAGGTAAACACATTTATAAATATAAAGGCACCTGTCCCCAAACGGTAACAATAAAAGAGGATACTAAAAGTATTGGGGAAAACGCTTTTAGTTTTCAAGAAGAATTAACCTCTATTACTATTCAAAGCAGTGTAAAACGAATTGATAACTATGCTTTCTATAATTGCACAGCCCTTGAAACCATAGAGTTTTCCAATATAAGTTATGTGGGCTCAGAGGCTTTTAGCCAAACTCTTTGGTATGATAATCTGACAGATGGTCCTGTTTATATAGGCAATGTTTTATATACCTATAAAGGAACAAGCCCTCAGACTTTTGAAATAAAGCAGGGAATAGTAAGTATCTCTGAAAGTGCATTAGCCCATCGCTCCGATATTACTACCCTTATTATTCCTGACAGTTTAAAGGAAATTGGATCCCAGGCTTTTTATCAAAACGGCAAAATTAAACAGGTATATGTAAGCGATTTAACAGTTTGGCTTAACATAACTTTTTATGATAACTTTGCTAATCCCATAAACTATAATGCCGCCTTATATATAAACGACAAAAAGTTAACACAACTTGTAGTACCTGAATCTGTAACCGAAATAAAGAACTATGCATTTAGTGGGTATGAGAATTTAACCGACATAACCTTGCATAACAGGGTTGAAAGAATTGGCGTTGGTGCATTTGAAAGATGCAAAAATATTACCCAAGTAAATTTTCCCGATAGTCTAAAAACCATTTCGGAGTACGCTTTCCATTATTGCGATAAGTTAAGTTCAATCACTATTGGTAAAGGTATTGAATATATAAGTAATTCGGCTTTTGTTGACTGTGACCAACTTAAAAAGGTATATTTTAGGGGCGAAGCCGCAGATTTAGAAAAGCTTACAATCCCAAAATACAGTACACTTGATATGGCAACCTGGTACTTTGAAACCTGCATAGGCACAAGAGACCATAGCTATAACGATAAAGGCAAATGTACCATTTGCGGCGACAGAGCCTTCCTTTTAGGAGATATTGACGGCGACGGCAGTGTAAATGCTACCGACCTTGCGATAATGAAACTGTTCCTTGCAGGACTCAGCACTCTTGAGGGTGTTGATTATGATTGCGGGGACCTTAACAGAGATACTTTAGTTAATGCCGCTGATCTTGCAACGCTAAAACTCAAGTTGGCAGGAATAGAGTAAAAAATAACGGCTGATGAAGCCGTTATTTTTTATAGAGCAAAAGCCATCCACTCCTCTATTATATATTATATTATTAACAAATATATTTACTTAAAATTAAATTTGTGGTATACTATATCTGTATAAATATGTGTTGAGAGGTGAGAGCAAAGTGGATAAATTTAAACTTGTTTCTAAATATAAGCCCACAGGCGATCAACCACAAGCTATTGAAAAGTTAGTAAACGGTTTAAATAATGGCTTAAAAGAGCAGGTTCTCTTAGGTGTTACAGGTAGTGGTAAAACCTTTACAATGGCAAATATTATTGAAAAAGTCAACCGTCCCACCCTCATTCTCGCTCACAATAAAACTCTCGCCGCACAACTTTGCTCGGAGTTTCGTGAATTTTTCCCTGAGAATGCGGTTGAATATTTTGTTTCCTAATAGACTTTTTGGAAGAAAACCCAGTATTTAATCGGGTTTTACGGATATCATAACACGAAAAAACACACCGTAAACCCATAAAAACCAAATAAATTTGTGACCTAAATTCGTGTAATACAAAATAGGCATATTTTAAAAAAAGAAGTTGATTAAAATGAAAAACAAAAAACACGAAATTAACACTATGGTATTGGCGGCGATGTTTTTAGGCATAGGCTTTATATTACCGATATTTACCAATCAAATCAAAGAAATCGGCGACTCCTTACTTCCAATGCATATCCCCGTCATGCTTTGTGGTCTTATTTGCGGTAAGAGATACGGTTTTTTTGTGGGCTTGATTTTACCGCTGCTTCGAGGGTTTGCGTTTGGAATGCCCCCAATATATCCAAATGCTGTTTGGATGGCAATTGAGTTGTCTGTATATGGTTTTGTTATTGGATTTTTGTACTTTCGCATTAACCCAAAAGATACAAAAAGTGTATACATAAGTTTAGTATCCGCTATGATAACAGGCAGACTGGCGTGGGGTATAAGCAAGACTATTTTATTGGGATTAAATGGTAAGGCTTTTACTGTATCAATGTTTATAGTAGGTGGATTTGTCGATGCCATTCCAGGGATAATTCTTCAACTTCTGTTGATTCCGTCGATTATGTTAATATTAAATGAAAGGAGAATATTTAAATGAAAACACTTTTTTTTCCATATGGACAAACACATTTAGAGTATGAATTTGATGAAAAAGAACTTGTAGGAGTACTTACATCTTCTATTGAGAAATATGTTCCCGAAGGCGATGGGCACGAACTTGTAGCAAGGGCGTTAGAATCTCCTATAGGAAGTCAAAAACTTTCGGAATTGAGCCGTGGAAAACAAAAAATTGTTATTATAGCAAGTGACCATACACGCCCTGTGCCGAGTAAGATTATTATTCCACAAATGCTAAGTGAGATAAGGAAGGGAAATCCGAATGCGGATATAACCATCCTAATTGCAACAGGTTGTCATAGAGGAACCACCAAGCAAGAACTTATAAATAAATTCGGCGAGGAAATAGTTGCAAACGAAAAGATTTATGTTCACGATTGTGATGAAAAAGAAAAGCTTGTAAACATAGGTGTTTTGCCGTCTGGGGGACAGTGTGAAATTAACAAAATAGCAGTAGAGGCTGATTTGCTTGTTGCAGAAGGATTTATAGAGCCACATTTTTTTGCAGGCTTTTCGGGCGGAAGAAAAAGTGTTTTGCCGGGTGTTGCAGGCAGAAGTACTGTACTTGCTAATCACTGCTCGGAGTTTATTGCTCATCCAAATTCAAGAACAGGTATTTTAAAGGATAATCCTATACACGAAGATATGGTTTGGGCAGCCAAACAGGCTAAACTTGCGTTTATAGTTAATGTGGTATTGAATTCGGAAAAACAACCTATTTTTGCTGTTGCAGGTGACTTAGAGAAAGCACATAAAAAGGGAACTGATTTTATATCTTCGCTTTGTGGTGTCAAGTCGGTTTTGGCAGATATAGTTATATCTACTAATGGTGGTTATCCGCTTGACCAAAATGTATATCAGTCGGTTAAGGGAATGACTGCTGCAGAGGCTACCGTTAAAAAGGGCGGAATTATAATAATGCTTGCAAAGGCTAATGATGGTATTGGCGGAGAACATTTTTACCATCAACTTGCAGATGAGCCTGATATGAATAAAACTATGGATATTTTTCTTTCACGCTCAAGAAACGAAACTGCAACCGACCAATGGATGTCGCAAATTCTATTAAGGATTTTGATGAAAGCCAAGGTTATCTATGTGTCGAGTTTAGATCCTGAAATTGTTGAAAAAATGCATATGATTCCTGCAAGTACATTAAGTGAAGCTATAAACTTAGCGAAAAAAATATTAGTAAAAGATAATGCAACAATAACAGCTATTCCTGATGGAGTTTCAGTTGTTGTAATTTAATGATTATGACTAGACTTAATACTCAGCTGAATATTTTGTACTGAATACGACTACAAATTTGTGACCTAAATTCGTGTAATTTACTATTCGCCAACTTTTTGAGTAAAATTTTAGAGAATTTAAGACAAGAAAATGGCAGAAAATAATTAAAAAAGAGAGGAGTGAGAACATGCCGGATAAGTTCATTTTACATTCAAATTACAAGCCTACAGGTGACCAGCCTGAAGCTATTGAAAAATTGGTTAACGGATTAAATAACGGTTTAAAAGAGCAGGTTTTGCTGGGCGTAACAGGTTCAGGTAAAACTTTCACAATGGCGAATATTATCGAAAAAGTAAACCGTCCGACTCTCGTTCTCGCTCATAATAAAACTTTAGCCGCGCAACTTTGTAGTGAATTCCGTGAATTCTTCCCTGAGAATGCGGTGGAATATTTTGTTTCCTATTACGACTATTATCAGCCCGAAGCATATCTTCCCGGAAGTGATACCTATATCGAAAAAGACTCGGCAATAAATGACGAAATAGATAAACTTCGTCATAGTGCTACCTGTGCACTGAGCGAACGCAGAGACGTTATAATTGTGGCTTCGGTTTCCTGTATTTATACCCTTGGTGACCCTATTGACTATAGAGAAATGGTAATTTCTTTAAGACAGGGAAATACTATGGAAAGAGATGCTTTAATAAGAAAACTTATAACTCTGCAATATGAAAGAAACGACATAAACTTTGTGCGGAATAAGTTCAGGGTAAGAGGAGACACCGTTGATATTTACCCTGCATATTCTTATGAAAATGCCATCAGGGTTGAATTTTTTGGTGATGAAATTGATAGAATTTGCGAAATAAACACCCTGACAGGCGAAATAAAAAATACCCTTAGCCACGTTGCTATATATCCTGCTTCCCATTACATTATAAGTGATGAAAAAATGGAGGACGGCATAAAACGGATACTGGAAGAAATGGAAGAGAGGGTAGAGTTTTTCGAAAGTGAGAATAAACTTATTGAGGCACAGAGGATTCGTCAGCGTACCGAATATGATATGGAAATGCTTAGAGAGGTAGGCACCTGCAAGGGCATTGAAAACTATTCAGGTGTGCTATCGGGTAGGCCTCGAGGCAGTACCCCCACTACACTGCTTGATTATTTCCCCGATGATTTTGTTTTATTTGTGGATGAATCACACGTTACGCTTCCTCAGGTTCGAGGTATGCACGGCGGAGACAGGGCAAGAAAATTAAATCTGGTGGAATATGGTTTCCGTCTTCCCTCTGCCTTTGACAATAGGCCCCTTGATTTTAATGAATTTTATTCACATATAAATCAGGCGGTATTTGTATCTGCTACTCCAGCCGAATTTGAGAAAACCCATGCACAACAGATAGTAGAGCAGGTAATTCGTCCTACAGGACTTATTGACCCTGAAATTTCGGTAAGAGAAAGCCAAGGACAAATTGATAACCTTATAAGTGAAATTAATGAAAGGGTAGCCGCAAAGGAAAGGGTACTTGTTACAACCCTGACCAAAAAAATGGCGGAGGATTTAACCGACTATCTTATTAATGTTTCAATAAAGGTACGCTATATGCACCACGATATTGACACCATAGAGCGTATGGAAATAATAAGAGATTTAAGAAAAGGCGAATTTGACGTGCTTGTTGGAATTAACCTTTTACGAGAAGGTCTGGATATCCCCGAAGTGAGTTTGGTGGCAATACTTGATGCTGACAAAGAGGGCTTTTTAAGAAGCGAATCCTCACTTATTCAGACCATAGGCAGAGCAGCACGAAATGCTGACGGCAAGGTTATTATGTATGCCGACAGCGTAACTAGAAGTATGGAGGCGGCTATAGTTGAAACCGAGCGTCGACGTGAAATTCAAAAAGCCTATAACGAGAAAAACGGTATAGTGCCTCAAACTATTATTAAAGATGTACGTGAAATACTTGAAATTTCGGGCAAGAGTGAGGACTGGCAAAAGAACAGGCGGTTAAGCCGTGCTGAAAAAGAAAAGGAAATAGAGATTCTTACAAAACAAATGAAGGAAGCGGCAAAGCTTCTTGAATTTGAACACGCTGCTATGCTCCGAGATAAAATTAAAAAACTTAAAGGCGAATAGCAAATTGTTTATTTAAAAGAAGGTAAAGTATGGCATTAGAAAAACTTATAATAAAGGGTGCAAGAGCGCATAATTTAAAAAATCTTGATGTAGAAATACCAAGGGATAAACTTATTATTTTCACTGGGCTTTCGGGTTCGGGAAAGTCATCCCTTGCTTTTGATACCATTTATGCCGAGGGACAGCGAAGATACGTTGAGTCTCTGTCCTCTTATGCCCGAATGTTTTTGGGTCAGATGGACAAGCCCGACGTGGATTATATCGAAGGGCTTTCTCCCGCTATTTCTATCGACCAGAAAACCACCTCTAAAAATCCCCGTTCTACCGTAGGAACAGTAACCGAAATCCACGATTATTTAAGACTTCTTTATGCCCGTACGGGTGTACCCCACTGTCCTATTTGTAAAAAGGAAATAAGTCAGCAGACCACCGACCAGATTGTTAAAAAGGTGATGGCTCTTTCCGAGGGTACTAAAATTCAGGTACTTGCTCCTGTTGTAAGAGGAAGAAAAGGCAGACACGAAAAGGAACTGGAAGCCGCAAAAAAATCGGGCTTTGTAAGGGTTAGAATTGACGGCAATATTTACGATTTAAGCGAAGAGATAACCCTTGATAAAAATATAAAGCATCATATCGAAATTATTATAGACCGACTGGTTATTAAAGAGGATATTAAAAGTAGGCTTACCGACAGTATTGAAACTGCCGCAAAATCAGCAAACGGTATAATTTATATTGACGTAGTAGGTTCAGAAGAACTTCATTTTTCACAAAACTATGCCTGTGATGAACACGGAGTTAGTCTTCCCGAACTTACCCCCACCCTTTTTTCCTTTAATAATCCTCTTGGTGCCTGTCCTACCTGTAGCGGTATAGGTAGATTTTTAAAGGTTAATCCTGCCCTTATTATTGAAGACGATTCCTTAAGCATTAATGAGGGCGTTTTCCGTTGTTCGGGTTGGAACACTAAGGGTAACTTTAGGGGCAGTTTTGCGAAAATGTATTTTGAAGGCCTTTCCCGTCATTACGGCTTTTCCCTTGACACTCCTTTTAAAGAACTTAAAAGGGAACATCAGGATATTATTTTTTACGGTACTAATGGCGAAATAATTGATTTTATAAAGCTTCCCGAATGGGGCGGCGGCATATATAAAAGCAGTTTTGAGGGTATTGTAAATAATCTTGAAAGAAGATATAAAGAAAGCGATTCGGAATATACCAAATCAGAAATTGAAGGTTATATGAGCGAAAGCATTTGCCCTGTTTGTAACGGTGCTCGTTTAAAGCCTGAGCCTTTGGCTGTTACTGTTGGCGGAAAGAATATTGAAGAATTCTCCCGAATGTCCATTACTGAGGAACTTGACTTCCTTAATACTCTTACCTTTTCAAAACAGAAGGAAGCCATAGCCCGTCCTATTTTAAAGGAGATAAAGGAACGTCTTTCCTTCCTTAACGGCGTGGGACTCAGTTACCTTAACTTAGCACGTTCGTCTGGTACACTATCGGGCGGTGAAAGTCAGCGAATAAGACTTGCCACGCAAATAGGTTCGGGACTTACGGGAGTTCTTTATATCCTTGACGAACCCAGTATAGGACTTCATCAAAGGGATAATGACCGACTTCTTGAAGCACTCAAACGACTTCGTGATTTAGGAAACACTCTAATTGTTGTTGAGCATGATGAAGATACAATGCGCCAAGCCGATTATATAGTGGATATAGGTCCCGGTGCCGGCATTCACGGTGGCGAGGTAATATATTCGGGCAACCTTGAAGGTCTTTACAAATGTGAGGGTTCTATTACAAGCGACTATTTAACGGGAAGAAAAAGTATCCCCGTTCCAAAGGTCAGAAGAAAAGGAAACGGAAATTTTTTGATCGTTAAAGGTGCGGGTGAAAACAATCTTAAGAATATTACTGTAAAAATACCTCTGGGAACCTTTACCTGTGTGACGGGCGTTTCGGGTTCGGGTAAATCCTCTCTTGTTAACGACGTTATTTATAGACTACTTGCTACAAGGCTTAATAAAGCAAAAATGATTCCCGGTAAATTTTCCTCTGCTCAGGGACTGGATTATTTGGACAAGGTTATTGATATCGACCAGTCGCCTATAGGCAGAACACCACGCTCAAACCCTGCAACCTATACAGGCGTTTTCAACGATATACGAGAACTGTTTGCCGTTACAAAGGATGCAAAAATGAAGGGCTTTGCACCGGGCAGATTTTCTTTTAATGTAAAGGGCGGCAGATGTGAAGCCTGTCAGGGTGACGGAATTATAAAGATAGAAATGCAATTTTTGCCCGATGTTTACGTTCCCTGCGAGGTTTGCTTGGGAACACGCTATAACGAGGAAACTTTGTCGGTAAAATATAAGGGCAAAAATATTTATGAAGTACTGGAAATGACTGTGGAAGAGGCTATGTACTTTTTCGAGAGCATTCCTAAAATCCACCGCAAGATAAAAACCCTTTTTGAAGTAGGACTTGGATATATTAAACTGGGTCAGCCTGCAACCACCCTTAGCGGCGGTGAGGCACAGAGGGTAAAACTTGCAACCGAGCTTTCAAAACGCAGTACGGGCAAGACTATCTATATCCTTGACGAGCCTACAACGGGACTGCATACGGCAGATGTTCACCGTCTTTTAGAAATACTCTCACAGCTTACCAATGCAGGTAATACCGTGCTTGTTATCGAGCATAATCTTGACGTAATTAAAACTGCCGACTATATTATAGATTTAGGCCCTGAAGGCGGAGACGGCGGAGGTAACGTTGTTGCTGCAGGAACGCCGGAAAAGGTTAGCAGGTGTGAGGCATCCTTTACGGGAAAATATCTTAAAAAAATTCTTTAATTCACACATTCTTAACTAAGAAGCAGAAATATTGTGTTAATATATGGAAAAGGGGTGAGGACTTGTTCGGTTATATTCGTGTTTCTAAACCTGAGCTCAAAATAAAAGAATATGAAATGTATAAGGCGGTTTACTGCAGTCTTTGTAAAAAACTTGGTAACGATTACGGGATTTTTACCCGATTTGCACTAAGCTATGATTTTACCTTTACCGCTTTGACCGAACTTGCCCTTGCTGATGGTTTTTGTGCAACAAAACGTAAAAGCTGTACCTTTAACCCATTTAAAAAATGTGTATACTGTGTAGATGACAGTCATTTTGCCCTTTCTTCAGCAGCCCTTATTATTTTAGGCTATTATAAAATTAAAGATGATATAAAGGATGAAAAGGGCGTTAAAAAACTATGGGCTAAATTTAAAAAACTGCTCTTTAATGCTCCTTACAAAAAGGCTAAAAAATCTTTCCCAAAAATAGATGATATATCAAAAGAATATTTTTTTAATCAGGAAAAGGCAGAAAAAAACACATCAAGTCTTGATGATGCTGCAGAGCCAAGCAGTATTATGCTGTCAAAACTTTTACCCCTTTGTGCAAGGGATGAAACTGATAAAAAGGTTCTCGGTTTTTTGGGAAGACTTTTGGGCAGATACATATATTTGCTCGATTGCCTTGTTGACAGACAGACCGATATTAAAAAAGGCAGGTTTAATCCCATAGGTAATCTTAGCAGCCAAGAGGCTGAAGAAAAAATAAAGGCACAGCTTTATATAGTTATAAATGAAGCCAAAGCTACATTTGAACTTTTAAAAATAAAGCGGTTTAAAAATATTTTAGGTAATATAATTTACGTAGGGCTTGAAGATACTATGCTCTGTGAAATAAAACGACTGGAGAAAAATAAATGAACGATCCATATTCTATTTTAGGTGTTAGTAAAAACGCAACCGATGAAGAAATTAAAAAGGCGTACAGAGAACTTGCCAGAAAATATCATCCCGACCATTATGCTGACAATCCCTTAAGTGAACTTGCAGCAGAAAAAATGAAAGAGATAAACGAAGCCTATGATGCTATTATTAATGAGCGTCGTTCTTCTTCGGGCGGAGCAAACTCTTATACCGCACCAAGCGATTTTAAAGATGTTCGAGATATGATAAACAGCGGACAAATCGAAAAGGCTATGGTAATGCTTGACGGTGTGCCGCTAAGTAAAAGAAATGCAGAATGGTATTTTTTAAGCGGAATGGTGCAGTTTAGACGCGGAAGATACGATACTGCTTATTCTGCCTTTGCAACTGCCTGCAGAATGGACCCAAATAATCCCGAATATGCTCAGGCATTTAGCAATATTCAGCGAAAAGCAAACGGCGGTTTTGGGGGCAACCCATACAGAACAAGCGGTAATATGGGCGGATGCGATGCCTGTGACTGCTGTCAGGGACTTATTTGTGCAGATTGCTGCTGTGAGTGTATGGGCGGCGACCTTATAAGATGTTGCTGATATGAAAAAACAAACCTCTTACTTGACACTCTGTGCAATAACTGCGGCACTTATTACTGCGGTTATGCTCTCAGCATATTTTCCGTTTTTAACATATGCCGTACCTGCTGTGGCGGGGGCACTTATTATAATTCCTTTGGCTCAAGCGGGCAAGGGTTATGCTTTTGCAACATATATTGTATCGTCTGTTTTGGCAATGCTTTTTGCAGAGCCTGAAGCAAAGCTTATGTATATTTGCTTTTTTGGTTTTTATCCTATAGTTAAGGCAATTTTTGAAAAAATCAGATTTCGTTTTTTTGAGTACTTATTAAAGTTTATTACCTTTAACGGTGCAGTTACTCTTGTTTATGTGGTTTTTGCAAAGCTATTTATGATAGATGTTGAAGGTATAGGTGATTTTGGCAAATATTCTATTTTAATCCTTTATGTAATGGGGAATTTTGCCTTTATACTTTATGATATATGTTTACAGCGGCTTAGCGTATTTTATATGGTCAGACTTCATCAAAAAATCAAAAAAATACTTAAATTTTAAATGGGGAAAAGGTTTGAAAGTAATTGTAATCGGCGGCGGTGCCGCAGGACTTATGGCTGCTACAAGTGCGGCAAATAACGGGCATAGCGTTACCGTAATAGAAAGAAATCCCCGTCCGGCAAGAAAAATTCTTGTGACGGGCAAGGGAAGATGTAATGTTACCAATAATTCGGATATCGAAGTACTTATGGCAAATGTTACGGCTAACGGAAGATTTTTATATTCCGCCTTTAATGCCTTTTCCAGTCAAGATACAATAAAGTTTTTTGAGGGTCTTTCGGTGCCTCTTAAAACCGAAAGAGGAAACAGAGTTTTTCCTGTGTCGGATAAGGCTATGGATATAGCCGATGCCCTCGTTTTTGCCGCTAAAAAAAGCGGAGTTAAATTTATGACGGGCAGAGTAACCGAAATAACAAAAAAAGATTCAGCGGTAAGCGGAGTAAAACTCCAAGACGGCAGTTGTGTTTTATGTGAAAAGGTAATACTTGCTACAGGCGGTCTTTCCTATCCCTTAACTGGTTCTACGGGAGACGGCTATAAAATTGCTGAAAAACTGGGGCATACCGTAACACCTCTTAGAGCATCCCTTGTGCCTATTTGCATAAAAGAGGGATTTGTGTCAAAACTAATGGGGCTATCCCTAAAAAACGTCACATTGACTGTTTATGATAAACAAAAGAAAAAGCCCATATTCAGCGAACTGGGTGAAATGATGTTTACACATTTCGGCATAAGCGGTCCTTTAGCCCTTAGTGCTTCGGCACATTTAAAGGATATTGATAAAACCGAATATATATGTGAGATTGATTTAAAACCGGGTATGGATGAAGCTCAGCTTGACAAACGTCTGTTAAGGGATTTTCTTGAAAATACCAATAAAAATTTCAGAAATTCTCTCGATGGTTTACTTCCCCGTATGCTTATTCCCATTGTGGTAGGGCTCAGTTCAATTCCTGCCGAAACAAAGGTAAATCAGATAAGCAAGGAAAAGAGAACCGAATTCGTTAAACTTTTAAAAGGACTTAAAATGACGGTAGATTGCCTTCGTCCCATAGAAGAAGCGGTAATTACGTCAGGCGGAATAAACGTTAAAGAAATAAACAGTGCAACAATGGAGTCTAAAATTATAGAGGGACTTTATTTTGCGGGAGAAGTAATTGATGTAGACGCATATACGGGCGGCTTTAATTTGCAGATAGCCTTTTCAACGGGCTTTCTTGCGGGAAATAAAATTTAGGCAAAGGCGAAAATTTTACCTTTAAGGATGGAAGAAAATGGAAACAAAAACTATAGCAATAGCCATTGACGGACCTGCAGGTGCTGGAAAAAGTTCACTTGCAAAGGCACTCGCTAAAAAACTCGACTACATTTACGTAGATACAGGAGCACTTTACCGTGCAATAGGTCTTGCGTTTTCAAAAAGAGGCTATGATACCTCTCTTAATTGCGATATTGAGGAAGAACTTGAAAGCATTACGGTGGATATTCGGTTCATAAACGGGGTTCAGCACGTGTTTTTAGGTAAAGATGACGTCAGCGATGAAATCCGCACCCCTGTTGCATCAATGATGGCATCTGCTGTTTCGGCAAAACCGCAGGTGAGAACTTTTCTTCTTGATATGCAAAGAGATTTTGCAAAAAAATACAACTGTATTATGGATGGCAGAGATATAGGTACTGTTGTACTGCCCGATGCTGACCTCAAGATTTTTCTTACAGCAAGCGATGAGGAAAGGGCGATGCGTCGCTATAAAGAACTTAAGGAAAAGGGTGACACCTCTACCTTTGAAGAGGTACTGAGTGATATGCGTCAGCGTGATTATAATGATTCTCACCGTGCTATTGCTCCCCTTAAACCTGCACATGACGCAATTATTGCAGATACAACGGGTAAAAACGTTGAAGAATCTATGGTTATGCTGTTAGATATAATAAAGGAGAATATTAAATGACACTCTTTTATAGGATAATGAGGGCGATAGTTTCGTTTTTTACACATATTTTTTTCCGTATTAAAAAATACGGAGTACATAATATTCCTAAAGATGGTGCGGTTATAATGTGCTGTAACCATACCTCCATAAGCGATATTTTCTTTATGGCTATTTTTTGTCCCAGACAGATATATTTTATGGGTAAGGACGAGCTTTTTAAAAACAAAATACTTTCCTTCTTTTTTACAAAACTGGGGGCCTTTTCGGTTAACCGCAGAACAGGGGATAAGGGTGCTATAAATAGGGCGGAAGAACTTTTAAGAGACGGTAAAATACTGGGAATTTTCCCTGAAGGCACAAGACATACCGACGGTGCTCCCCACAAGGCAAAACCTGGCACCGCTATGGTGGCTTTTTCTACAAAGGCACCAATACTTCCTTGTGCAGTATATAGAGAAACAGGCAAGGTTAAGCTGTTTCAAAGGGCAACCTTCCGTTACGGTGCACCCATTTATTATGAAGAATATGCGGGTGACGACCAAGGCAGAGCCGCAATAAGAAGGGTAAGTGAACTTATTACCGAAAAAATCACAGAGCTTTGGGAGATGAAGCATTGAAGATAACACTTGCTAAAACGGCAGGCTTTTGTTTCGGTGTAAACAGAGCTGTAAGTATGGTGGAGGAGTTAGCCCAAAAGGGTGAAAAGGTTTGCACATTAGGCCCCATTATACATAATGAACAATTAGTAAAAGAACTAAGTGAAAAGGGAGTAAGGGTTATTGACTACCCCGAAGAAGCAGAGGAAGACGATATCCTTGTTATCCGTTCCCACGGGGTGTCTGCCGAGATATTTGAAAGAAGTGAAAAAACAGGAGCAAAGGTGGTTAATGCTACCTGTCCCTTTGTTTCTAAAATTCACGATATTGTAAGAGATGCGGCACAAAAAGGACATGTTATTTTAATAGCCGGTGATAAGGAGCATTCCGAGGTAATAGGCATTTGCGGAAATGCTCCGAATGCTCAAATTCACATCTTCTCAAATGAAGAAGAACTGGAAAAAATAATGGAAAATCACCAAAGTTTTGCTGAAAAAACCGTTACTGCGGTGTCACAGACAACTTTTAATGCAGAAATTTGGGGGAAATGTCAAAAAATTTTAAAAAAAGGCTATACAAATGCTTTCATTTTTGATACAATATGTAATGCGACTTCGATGCGCCAACAAGAAGCTGAGGAGTTGTCCAAAATCAGCGATGTTATGATTGTTGTAGGCGGACGGCACAGTTCAAACACGGCAAAGTTAAAAGACGTTTGCTCGGCAAATTGTTTGCATACTTATTTAGTCTCTACCGCAAATGAACTTAAGTCTGAGTGGTATCAAGACAAAGAGAACATCGGGGTTGTCGCCGGAGCATCTACGCCGGCGCATATCATTAAGGAGGTTATTAAAACCATGTCGGAAAATTTACAATCGGTTGAACAGGTAGAAGATGCTGTTCAAAAAAGCTTTGAGGAAATGACTGATGAAGAAGCATTCGAGGCATCCCTCAGCGCATTAACCGGAGACCAGAAGGTTATCGGTACAGTTCTTGCAGTTAGCGAGAATGAGATTCAGGTGGACATTGGCAGAGGTC
Source organism: Acutalibacteraceae bacterium (assembly GCA_045592625.1). GTDB lineage: Bacteria > Bacillota > Clostridia > Oscillospirales > Acutalibacteraceae > SIG607. The sequence continues at coordinate 169,730 of JAZNVC010000004.1, read as the reverse complement.
TTGCCGGCTACATTACTAAAGAGGAGTACTCTGCAGATCCTAACGCTGACATCTTAAAGGAAGTAAGCGTAGGAGATACTATGAATCTTATCATTATGCGCACAAATGATCAGGAAGGAACCGTAATGCTTTCTAAGCGTCGTTTCGATGCTATTGCCGGTTGGGACAATATTGTTGCAGCCAAGGACAGCGGCGAGATTCTTACCGGTGTCGTTAAAGATATCATTAAGGGTGGCGTTACCGTTTTTGCAAATGGTATCCGTATTTTTATTCCTGCTTCTCAGGCAACACTTACAAAGAGTGAGCCTATTGAAGAACTAAAGGGCAAAGAGGTACGTTTCCGTATCATTGAAATCGGCAGAGGCAGAAGAGCAGTAGGTTCTATCCGTAATGTTCTTCGTGAAGAAAAAAAAGCCGCTGCTAAAGAACTTTGGGAAAATATTGCTGTAGGCGAACGTTTCACAGGTAAGGTTAAATCCTTAACCAGCTACGGTGCATTCGTTGATATCGGCGGTATTGACGGAATGGTTCACATTTCTGAACTTTCTTGGCAGAGAATTAAAAATCCCAGCGAGGTTGTTCTCGTAGGCGATGAAATCGAAGTTTACGTGAAGGCTATTGATACTGAAAAGAAGAAGATTTCTTTAGGCTTTAAGAAACCCGAAGAAAATCCGTGGGTAATTTTCGAAAAGAACTTTGCAGTTGACGAAACAGTTAAGGCTACTATTGTCAGCATGACTACTTACGGTGCTTTTGCCCGCATTATCCCCGGTATTGACGGTCTTATCCATATTTCTCAGATTGCTAACAAGCACGTTGCTAAACCTCAGGATGAACTTACCGTTGGTCAGGAAGTTGAAGCAAAGATTATTGCTGTTGACTATGAGAAAAAGCGTGTTAGCCTTTCTATCCGTGCTCTCCTTCCCGAAGAGGAAGCTGCTCCTATAGAAGCAGTTGAAGAAGCCGCAGAGGAAGTTCCTTCAGAGGAAACCGCTGAATAATTAAAATAATAAAAAAACAGGCTGTCTCACTTAAAATGAGACAGCCTGTTTTTTGCTGTGTTCATATTACTGATTTTCCTTAAGCCATTGACCCATTCTTATTGAAAACAGGTTCCAGTTCTGGAAGCCCGGATTATTAACAGGTTCTCCGCTTTCAGGATCATAATATTCGTGGATTTCGCCTGTTTTTGCAATATCCTCACCAAACAGTTTGAGTGTCTTTTCGGCAAGTTCCTTTGCTTCTTTAATAAATCCGTATTTAACAAGGCCGTCAAATACCATATAGTTAGAGATTCCCCAAATAGGTCCTAACCAACAGGACGGATTGCCCGATTTTTTAATAGTATACATTTTTTCGTATTTTGAAAGTGTACGTACTCCGTATGGTGCCCAAAAGGCTTTTTCATCAAGCAGGTTTTCTTTAACAACCCTTTCTGCCTGCTGCGGTGTGGCAATTTCGGCCCACAATACCATAAAGCCTGACCAACAGCCTATTCGCTGAATAAGGCTGTCCCAATGACGTGGAGCACCTGAATGCAGAGTACTGTTAGGGTCAACGGGCAACAAATTCAAATCGGTGCTATAGTACATACCGTCTTTTTCATCAAAGCAAAGCTCTTGTACCGTTTTCTTTAAATTTTCGGCTTCGGTTTTATAAAAATCCACATCGATGCCTAAGATTTCTCCCAAATGGCAAACAGCCTTTAATTCTTTATACATCATGCAATTAAGATAAATTGATGCTGAACTGTTTTCGGGGCGATAATAGGTTGATGGGTCGTTGTCAACACCGATAGCACAGTCGTTTATCCAATAGTAAAGACCGCAAAGGTGACGCTGATTATTATAGTAATAGTCAATAAATTTAAGTATTTTATCAAAATACGGACGTAACCACTCGGCATCGTTATTATTGGTTTCCACAATAAATTCGGCGTGTTGCGCAATACACGGCTTGTGTATGTTGGATGGGGTGCTGTTACTAAAATTATACCATTCAAATTTTGGGGTGATATAAATGGGCATTCTGCCGTTTTCGTCCATATGTTCAATAAAGTTAATAACGCAACCTTTTTCATATTCCAAAATATCGTCGGTTACAAAATCACGCAGTGCAATATTTGTAAGCCAACAATCCCAATCCCAAAGGCTGTTTGAGTAGGCCGCACCCGGTACTATAAACTTGTGAGCCAAAATGCCGTCGGGTTCACGAAACATTTTTTTATAATTTTTCTTAGCATACTCTAAAATTGATTTGTAATAATCCATAGTTAACACCTCAAAATATTTGATTTATGAAATTAAATTTTATTTAAGCGTCATATAATTTCTGTTTTGGGTAAACTGCTTGTGGCAGGTAAAAAGGAGTGTCTGGCTGTCTTTAGAGTAGTCCTCTAAAAATTGCATTGCCTTTTGGCCTCTTGTATCGTCATAGCGGTCAAAGGGGTCGTCTAAAATAAGAGGAAGTTTTTGTGCGTCCTTTGATAAAAGTTCGCTAACAGTAAGACGAAGGGCAAAATAGGCTTGGTCAATAGTGCCGTCGGACAGAGTTTGCCAATCGTTTGTGCCGAAAATATCCTTTTCCTCAACCGCAATATCAAAATTTTTGGATACGCTTACTGACGAATATTTTCCGTTTGTTAAAGCGTTAAAGATTTCGCTTGTTCTTTCACCTAAAACGCTTCCGAAGGTTTCGCGTACTCTTGCAAAGGCGTCGCTCATTGCTTCATAGGCTATATCAGCACATTCGCAGAAGCGATATTCTTTTGCAAGTAATTCTTCCTTTTCCTTGATTTGTTTCTCAAGAACCGTGGGATGAACTGCAAAACGGAAATCATTTTTTGCACTTGCTAAATCGTCGGCAATATTTTGTCGAAGATTTTCAAGTTCCTTTTTCTTAAATATAAGACGCTCGTTAAGGCTGTCCAGGTCACCTACCGAAATTGCACCCTCGGGAATAACAGATAGTTCCTGTTGGGCATCCTCAAAGGAGATATTGTCTAAATCCTTTTTAAGCAAGGCAATTTTTACTTCTAAGTTTTCTTTTTTCTGAAGATTAGTTTTGTGGGAATAAAAAATTATTTCCATACCCTTTATCGAAAACTGTGATGTAGAGCCAACACTCAAGGATAAAAGTAATTCCTTTGCAGCGGTTAGTCTTAAATTTATTGTTTCGATTTCTTCTCGAACAGCCTTTAAAAGTTCGAATTTTTGAGTAAATGCTTCGCCCAGTGTAAGTTCCCTTTGCTTTGCTACCGCTTCCTTAGCGGTAAGGTTGCTTATAAGGGTGATAAGCTCGTTATAAATAGTCTGGCTATCATTTATTTTCTGTCGGCAAAGGGTTTCTTGTTCCCGTATTTCCTTGGGGTTAATTTTGCTTTTCTTAGGTACTGTTAAAGTTAACAACAGACCAATAACCGATACGGCACCGCCGCCTATTAACAGAATGTTTTTATAGGGGCTAAGTGCAAAGGAAAGTGCGAGAGCTATAACACCCAGCAGAGTAATTATTAAAAACAGGGGGCGGATTTTCTTTTTCTGATGCTCGGCATCATAGGCTTTCTGATTAAGCAAATCAGCCTCTTTGGTAAGGTTTTCAATTTCCTTTTGAATATTTTCAAATTCAGCCTGTTTTTTCTTTAACTTTAAGCCGATTTCTTCAGAAGATTCTTCCTGGGAGAGTTTTGCCTTGGCTTCATCGGTTTGCTCTTTATAAAGAGCCTCTTTCTCCGTGAGAGAAGGCAGTCTTTCGGATAAAATTTTATATTCGCTCAGTGCGTTTTCTCCCTCGCTTAAAAGCGAAACAGTAATAGGGCTGCCCGACTGAGTAATAAGTTTTTTGTTAACAGAAGTGAGTGCGGTAATGCTGTCGCAATATTCCTTTAATTTAGCATAACGTTTTCCGCCTTCAGCCGATTTTATATGGGCAGTAAGTCGGTCAATTTCGGTGCGAATGGAATTCAGACGCAGATTTTCGTTTTCCAGTCTTAAATCACATTCTTTTCTCGCTTGTTCTGTGCGACGGGCTTGGTTTAACTTGGATTTTAAACCTTCAAGTTCTTCGGTATCTTTTAAGATTTTGCCGCCTCGCCCTGTTTTTGTTATCAGAAAGGTTTTTGCCCTTTCGATTTTTTCTAAAATTTTATCTGCCGAAACATCTTCTTCGCCTGTCCCTGCAAGATTTGAAAGTCGGGAATTTAATTCTCCGTCGGCAGTGGAGTTTTTGCTGAGTACCGTGTGGTCGGTTAAAAATATGCTTTTCTCAGCGGCTTCAAGTGAAAGACCTAAGAAGCGTTTCCCCAAATCTTCTTTGCCTGTAAAGGTTTCTCTCTCTCCACTGCCAAGGTTGGTAACGGCAATTTTATCGGTAGAATTGCTTGTTTTGAAAATGCGTTCTATTCTGTATTTTTTGCCCTCATGCTCAAAGTCAATTCGTCCTGCCATTGCCTTGTCGCTTCTGGGAGCGTATTTTTTGCGGGGATTTTTAATAAGTTCGTCGCTACTTTTACCGATACTTCCGTAAAACATCATACGGATAAAGGTCATAAGGGTGGTTTTGCCGTCCTCGTTTTCACCGTAAATAATATTAAGACCGTCAGAAAAATCGAAGGTTTTGTCTTCAAATTTACCAAAAGAGGATATATAAACCGAATTAATCTTCATTAAAGGCAACCTCCTCGCTAAAGGCTTTAAGTCCAAGTTCAAGGGCATTTATATATTTTTCTTTTTCGTCTTCGGTTGCTGCTTCAATTTTAGAAAGCATTATGGAAGTAAAGTAACCTTTAAGATTTTTTTCTCCCGCAAGGCTTAAAAGGTCAGCACCAAATACGGTTTTATCCTTTATTTTAACAAAGGAAACAAGGGGTGAAATTCTTGCAACAAGTGAATTAACGTCAACCGAGCTTTCACTGATTCTTTTGCCCTTAAGGGTTATTCTGAAATAATTTTTGCCGTAATCTTCGCCCGTTTCTTTAATGGCGGAAAGTATGGTTTCATAAATATCTTCTTTATCGGTAATATTTACGTCAAGTCTTATATGAGTACGGCTTTGAGTGGGAATAAAGTCAAGATTTATATTTCCCTTTGAAACCTCGCCCATATAAACGCCCTTTTCTCCGCTTTCGTCGAATCCTTGTCCTTCGGGACATCCGCAGTAGGCGAGAGCAACGGAACCTACATACTTAAGTTGACTTCTTTGATGAATATGGCCGAGGGCAATATAGTCCATACCGCTGTTTTTAACAAATTCAGGGGTAATGGGACGGTAGTTTGAGTTTAAATCACTTCTTGTTTCGCCGTGAAGCAGGCATAGGTTAAAATAGTCGTCCTGTGGAGCAGAGCATTCAAAACGATTTTTGCCGGAATTGTAAACTCCGTCAAAGGACGCACCATATACTCTGCAACGTAAATCGTCAAAGGAAATTAAGGAATCTTCACAGGGTAAAACAAAAACATTTTTGGGAAGAGTTCGGGTTTTAAAGGGTGAATCGGCAGTAAAGGGGTCGTGATTACCCAGAGCAATTACGGCACGGGTATCGCCAAGATTTTCAAAAGCCTTAAAAACACCGTCTTCTAAAGCGGAGTCTATATGATTGCTGTCAAGCAAATCCCCCGCAATAAGCAGCAGGTCAATGCGGTTTTCCCTGCACATAGATATTATTTTTTCCAGTGTTAAAAGTACTTCGTACTGTCTTTTTGCAGCATCAGTCCCAAGATATGAACATTCGGCACCAATATGCAAATCGGCAGTATGAAGAATGCGGATTGTGTTCATAAAATCTCTCCTAATTAAATGCTTATAATTATTATACTACTATTCTTATATAAAGGCAAGAGTTACTGTTTGCCTATATGCAGGAAAAATAAATCTTTTTTGTTGATATATCATTAATGTTATAGTATAATAAAATAGAATATGGAAAAGGGAGAAAAATATGGACGTAAGGCTTAATGACATTCTTGAAATGAAGAAAAAGCACCCTTGTTCAAATAATAAATTTAGGGTGCTGAGGGTAGGAATGGACTTTCGTATTAAATGTACTCTCTGTCAGCATGAGATAATGCTTCCGAGAGCCACTTGTGAAAAAAATATTAAAAAAATTATTCGTGAGGAAGAAAACTAATGTTTGAAAAACTGGAATCCGCAGAACAAAGATATGAAGAAATAGGCGTTCAGCTAACACGCCCCGAAATAATAAACGATACTGCCCAATATACCAAACTTAGTAAAGAGTACAGCAGTATGACTCCTATTGTGGAAAAGTACAGAGAATATAGAAATGCCGTAAATGCCGAAAAGGAAGCAAGAGAGCTTCTTGATGCAGGCGGACTGGATAAGGATTTTAAAGAACTTGTTGAAGAAGAATTTAAAACAGCCTTGGAAAAGGTTAAAATCTTTTCGGAAGAACTTAAAGTACTCCTTTTACCAAAGGACCCCAATGATGATAAAAACGTAATTGTTGAAATCAGAGCAGGTGCAGGCGGTGAGGAATCGGCACTTTTTGCAGGTTCTCTTTACAGAATGTATACTATGTACGCTGAGAAAAAGGGCTGGAGTATTGAGGTTATTAATGAAAGCGAAACCGAACTGGGCGGTTTTAAAGAAATTTCTTTTAGTATTGACGGTGCAGGAGCATATTCCCGTATGAAATACGAAAGCGGTGTTCACCGTGTTCAGCGTGTTCCTGATACCGAAACACAGGGCCGAATTCATACCTCTACAACCACCGTTGCGGTGCTTCCCGAAGCTGAAGAAGTTGAATTTGAACTGGACCCCAAGGATTTAAAAATAGATACCTATCGAAGCAGTGGTGCAGGCGGACAGCATATCAATAAAACTTCATCGGCTATTCGTGTCACCCATTTGCCTACAGGAATGGTTGTTGAATGTCAGGATGAAAGAAGTCAGCACAAAAATAAGGATAAGGCTTTAAGGGTTCTTCGTTCGCGTCTTTTTGAACAGGCTCAGCGTGAACAGGAAGAGGCTATTGCAAGTGACAGAAAATCACAGGTTGGTACAGGTGACAGAAGCGAAAGAATAAGAACCTATAACTTCCCGCAAGGCAGAGTTACCGACCATAGAATAGGTCTTACCCTTTATAAAATAGAACAGATTATGAACGGCGATATTGACGAAGTAGTAGATGCTCTTATTACCTACTACAGAGCCGAAATGCTTAAAAATGAGGAACAAAACTAATGGAAACAAAAAGGCTTTATCTTGACCAAAACGGGCAAAACAGCCTTGAAACAGCCGCCAACATACTCAAAAACGGCGGGATAGTGGCTATTCCTACCGAAACGGTTTACGGTCTTGCCGCATCGGCTCTTGACGGCAAGGCAATAACAAAGGTTTTTAGTGCTAAAGGCAGACCGCAGGATAATCCGCTTATAGTTCATATCGACAGTATCCCGATGCTGAAAAAAATCGCGAAAAATATCCCTGAAGAAACATTTTTGTGTGCCGAAAAATTTTGGCCCGGTCCTTTAACTATGGTGCTGGAAAGCAGTGGATATGTAAATAGTCAGGTTTCGTGCGGACTCAGTACTGTGGCTGTACGTATGCCCTCCGATGAAATCGCAAGAAAAATAATAGGTATGAGTGGACTGCCCCTTGCCGCACCATCCGCCAATGCATCTGGTTCGCCCAGTCCTACTTCACCCATGCACGTGCTTGATGACCTCGATGGTAAAATTGATGCCGTTATAATGGGAGAAAACTGTCAGGTGGGTGTGGAATCTACAGTAATTTCGGTAAAAGAGGATGGTGCCAGACTGCTTAGACCGGGTGCCGTTACCTTGGAAATGCTAAAAGAGGTTTTTCCCGATATAGCGGTTGATAAGGCAATACTCAGTGAACCTGAAAAGGATGAACAGGTTGCTTCTCCCGGTATGAAATATAAGCATTACGCCCCTAAAACTACCCTTTATCTTGTTAACGGGGATAGTGAAAGTTTTTGTGATTTTGTGAATAAGAAAAATGGTGTTGCACTGTGTTTTAAGAATGAAGCACAAAAAATCAAGGGCAAAACCTTCGTTTACGGTGACGAGGAAAATGAAGAGGTTATGGCACAAAGTATTTTTTCAGTGCTCAGAACTCTTGATAAGGAAAAAATTGAGGCAGCGTACGTTCACGCTCCTAAAAAATGCGGTGTAGGTCTTGCAGTGTATAATCGACTGATTCGTGCCTGTGCCTTCAGGGTGATTGATTTATGAAATACATTATAGGTCTTACCGGCCCTACGGGTTCGGGTAAAAGCAGTTTTTCTGCCCTTGCGGAAAATAAAGGTATATATGTTATTGACTGCGATAAAATTTCAAGACAGGTCACCGAAAGGGAGAGCGAATGTCTTTTAAAACTAAGCGAGGCTTTTGGTGAAGATATAATAAAAGACGGTGAACTTGACAGAAAACTGTTGGCTGCCCGTGCTTTTTCCGACGAGGACAAAAAAAGGCTTCTTGAAGACATAGTTTTCCCGTTTATACTGTCCGGCGTTTTTGAAGAAATAGAAAAAAGCCAAAGCGAAATCATACTCCTTGATGCTCCCACCCTTTATGAAAGTGGTATAAACGAGCTTTGCGGTGACGTTATAGCGGTGCTTAGCGATAAAAATATACGCAAAAAGCGCATAATAGAGCGTGACTTACTTACCGAAGAACAGGCAGATATCCGTCTTAATGCAGGTAAGAATGATGATTTTTATCTTAAAAAAACCAAATATATAATATATAATAATTCCACCGAGACGGAATTTTTAGCTAAGTGTGAAGAAATACTAAATATATTAATGGAGGAAAAATAGAATGAGCGAAAAAAGTAAAGCAGAACTTTTAAAAGAAAAACTTGCCTTAAAGCATAAAAACGGTTTAAATGATGCAGGAGAAGAAACAATAGAAAAAGCATTTTCTTTTTGCGAAGATTATAAAAAATTCCTCGATGATGCAAAAACCGAAAGAGAGGCTAATGAGGTTTCTATAGCCTTTGCGAAAAATTACGGTTTTGTACCCTTCGAAATAGGAAAAACCTATAAAGCAGGGGATAGAGTTTATTTTAATAATCGCAACAAAGCGGTTGCCTTTGCCGTAATAGGTAAAGATGCAGTTCAAACAGGAACAAATATTACAGCCGCTCATATTGATTCACCAAGACTTGATTTAAAGCCAAATCCTCTTTATGAAGAAATTGATATGGCACTTTTCAAAACCCATTATTACGGCGGTATTAAGAAATATCAATGGACTGCCGTTCCTCTGTCTTTGCACGGTGTTTTTGTAAAAACTGACGGAAGTGTTATTAAGGTCTCAATCGGTGAAAAGGATAATGAGCCCAAGTTTGTTGTAAACGACCTTTTACCGCATCTTGCACAGGAACAGAGTAAACGCACCCTTAGCGACGGTATAAAGGGAGAAGAACTTAACGTACTGGTTGGCAGTATGCCCTTTAAGGATGACAAAGCAAGTGAACTTACTAAACTTAACATTCTTAATATACTGTATGAAAAATACGGCGTTACCGAAGCAGATTTCTTGTCGGCTGAACTTGAATGTGTGCCTGCCGCAAAAGCAACCGATATAGGCTTTGACCGTTCTATGATAGGTGCTTACGGTCAGGATGACAGGGTATGTGCGTATCCCGCACTCAGAGCAATTTGTGACGTAAAAATCCCCGAAAAAACCGCCGTTTGTGTACTGGCTGACAAAGAAGAAATCGGTTCTGACGGAAATACGGGACTTAATTCCGCATTCCTTAAGTACGTTATAGGCGACATTGCAAAAATGCAGGGAGGTGACGTTACCGTTGCACTCAGAAACTCAAGATGTCTTTCTGCTGATGTTAACGCAGCATTAGACCCCACCTTCCAGGACGTAATGGAAAAACGTAATGCTTGTCAGATAAACAGAGGGGTTTGTGTAACCAAATATACCGGTGCACGCGGTAAGTCCGGTACCAGTGATGCAAGTGCCGAATATGTTGCTCAAATCAGAAATATGCTTGATAAGGCAGAAATTGCTTGGCAGACAGGCGAACTTGGTAAGGTTGACCTTGGTGGCGGCGGAACGGTTGCTATGTATATTGCTAACCTGGGTGTTGATGTAGTTGACCTTGGTGTTCCGGTACTTTCGATGCACGCACCCTTTGAGGTCACTTCAAAATTTGACGTATATATGTGCTACAGAGCAATGTATGAATTTTATAAATAAAGTTAAGACCGTACTAGAAGTACGGTCTTAGTTTTTTTAGAGCAGATTTTTCAATTCGTGATACGTAAGAACGGGAAATGCCCAGTCTGTTTGCAATTTGCTGTTGAGTAAGTTCTTCGGAACCGTATAACCCAAAGCGGTAGGTGAGAATTTGTTTTTCTCTAACGTCCAGAACCTTTGGAAAAACTTCGGATAGCCTTTTGATTTTAAATTTAGTATCTATTTCCTCGGCAATATCACTGTCAACGGCAATAATATCCCCTAAGGTAAGGGTGTTTCCGTCCTTGTCGGTATCAATGGAATCAGAAAAGGAAACGTCCTGAGCCGTCTTTTTTAGGCTTCTGAAATGCATAAGAATTTCATTTTCAATACATCTTGCGGCATAGGTGGCAAGGCGGTTGCCCTTTTCGGCGTTAAAGGTTGATACTCCTTTTATAAGACCTATTGTTCCTATTGATATAAGGTCATCCTGATTTTCATTGGTATAATATTTTTTGGAAATATGGGCAACCAGACGGAGATTGTGTTCTATAAGCTTGTTTCTTGCCGTTATATCGCCCTCATTACTTTTTATAAGTAATTCTTTTTCTTCTTTTGCACTGAGTGGCGGCGGAAAATTTCCGCTTTTTGCCACGTGCAATGCAAAAAATATCAAACTTGAAAAAATTTTTTCTAAAAACTGAAAAAACATTAAAAAACCCTCTTTCCTTCAATATATATGAAGAAAAGAGGGAGTTATTGCAGGTCCTGCTTTAAGTTTTTGCAAATTTCATAATAAGGCTGGTGGGAAGAATTTTAGAAAGAACTCTATATAATTTAAAAAGGAATTTAGGGGTATATACCGACCTTTTCTTTGCTGACATTTTAAGAGATTTTTCTGCTACCTTTTGGGGATTTGAACGGGGCAGGGTGTCAAACATTATAGAGGTTCCCTTTTCGATATTTGCTACAGGCAAAAATTCGGTATCCATAGGTCCGGGACAAACAGCCAGAACGTTTAATTTTTTGCCGCTTAACTTAAATTCTTCTCTTAGGGCACGGCTAAAACTTAAAACGTAAGCCTTAGTGGAACTATATACAGCCATACGTGCGTTGGGTGCAAAGGAAGCAATAGATGCTATATTGATTATTTCGCCGTCCTTTTCCATATAGGGAAGACAGAGCCGTGTTATTGCTGTAAGCGATACACAGTTAAGGGTGACCTGATCGGCACAGTCTTTAACTGGGATATTTTCAAAATAATCCAATTTGCCGAATCCGGCATTGTTTATAAGATATTTTATTTCGGGAACGCTGTCCTTTAAAACCTGACTTAATTCATCCTTATATTCTTCATTTGTAAGGTCAAGGGACAGAATAAAACATTTATCTTCGCCCAGTTCTTTTGCAAGTGCCTCTAATTTTTCTCTTCTTCTTGCAATAAGCCAGAAAGATTCAATATCCGGACAACGCTTTTTTACGGCAAGAGCAAACTCTCTGCCAAGTCCCGAAGAAGCACCTGTAATAATTGCTGTAATCATAGTTATCACCCTTTTAATATTCTTTAGATATTTTATCATAAAATTCACTCTATTTCAACAAAAAATAATGCTTGACACATAATATGTATTGTGGTATAATCGTTAAGCCGCATATTGAAGGCTTGTTAAGTTATGCCCATTTGGCATACGCCTTACTGTAGCGAGACTGAAATTAAGGCAGGTGCAACAAAATGTACGCAATTATCGAAACCGGCGGAAAACAGTACCGTGTAGCTGACGGTGATGTTATCTACGTTGAGAAGCTGGAAGCTGAAGTTGATAGCGAGGTTGTTTTTGACAAAGTTATCGCTATTAATAACGGTGAACTTAAAGTAGGTGCTCCTTATGTTGAGGGTGCTGCTGTTAAGGGCGTTGTTCTCAAGAACGGCAAGGGTAAAAAGGTAACAGTATTTACCTACAAGCCTAAGAAGGGCTGTGCTCGTAAAAAGGGCCACAGACAGCCGTACACCAAGGTTGAAATCAAGGCTATCGGTTAATTATTATGACCGAGATAAAATTTTTTGCTGACAAAAGCAAACTGTACGGCTTTTCGGTCAGCGGTCACAGTAGTAAAACTTGTGACGATACAGAAGGCAAAATTCTTTGTTCTGCAATATCTTCCGCCTCATATATGGCAGCAAATACCATCAGCGAAATTATAGGTGATAGGGTAGAGGCTGAACTGGATGACGGTTTTATGGAAATAAGGGTAAATAATCCCAGCGATAAAACACAGGCGGTACTTTTAGGATATAAGCTTCATATGGAACAGCTTTGTCTTCAATTTAGTGACAGAATATCTATACTTTCGGAGGTGTAGTCATGTTAAAGATTAACATTCAGTTATTCGCCCATAAAAAAGGTATGGGTTCTACCAAGAACGGTCGTGACAGCGAGTCTAAGCGTCTTGGTGTTAAGCGTGCCGACGGTCAGTTCGTATTAGCAGGTAATATCCTCGTACGTCAGCGCGGTACACATATCCACGCAGGCAATAATGTTGGCAAGGGTTCTGACGACACACTTTTCGCACTTATTGACGGAAAGGTTAAGTTTGAACGCGTAGGCCGTGACCGTAAACAGGTTAGCATTTACGCTGTAGAGCAGTAAATCAAATTGAGGCTCAGGTGGATTCCTGAGCCTTTTTATTTTAAAAAAGGTTGATTTTTATGTTTATAGACGTAGCAAAAATTCATCTTAAAGCAGGAAACGGCGGTAACGGCTGTGTTTCCTTTCATCGAGAAAAATATGTAGCGGCAGGCGGTCCTGACGGAGGAGACGGCGGCAGAGGCGGGAATATTGTCTTTAAGGCTGATGACAACCTTTCCACCCTTGCTGACTTTAGATATAAAAGAAAATATTGTGCCGATAACGGAGAAAACGGTAAGGCTTCACGCTGCACAGGAAAGTCGGCGGAAGACCTTATTATAAACGTACCCCGCGGTACTCTTATAAAGGAAGCTGAAAGCGGTAAGGTTATTGCCGATATTTCCGATGATACTCCCGTTATTATTGCAAGGGGCGGTAACGGCGGTTTCGGCAATCAACACTTTGGACATGCTACCCGTCAGGTTCCCCGTTTTGCAAAACCCGGTGCTCCCGGAGATGAGCTTGACGTAACGCTGGAGCTTAAACTTTTGGCTGACGTGGGGCTTATTGGATTTCCTAACGTTGGAAAATCAACACTTGTATCGGTTGTAAGCGAAGCAAAACCTAAAATTGCTAACTATCACTTTACAACCCTTACCCCCGTATTGGGTGTTGTAAGAATGGGTGAGGGAAGTTCCTTTGTTATGGCAGATATCCCGGGTCTTATTGAAGGTGCAGGGGAAGGCATTGGTCTTGGACACGAATTTTTAAGACATGTTGAAAGATGCCGACTTTTAGTTCACGTTGTGGATATAGCGGGTAGCGAAGGCAGAGACCCTATTGATGATTTTAATAAAATTAATAAGGAACTTAAGGTTTTTAGTGAGGAATTAAGCCATGCTCCTCAGATTGTAGTGGGCAATAAATGTGATTTAACCGATGACCAAACGGTTGAAGAAATCGGCAAACAGTTTAAAGAAATGGGCTATGAGTTCTTTCCTATTATGGCACCTATTAAAGAGGGCACAACCGAACTTATAAACCATATCGCTGCCGAGCTTGATAAACTTCCTCCGGTAAAACGTTACGAAAGTGAAATTGAGCCTTTTGAAACCGTAACGGTCAAGAAGGAACTTCGGACCTTTACCGTTAGAAAAGAAAACGGAGAATATTTCGTTGAAAACTGTGATTGGATTGAGCGAATTATGAACACCGTTGACCCTGACGATTATGAGTCACTTCAGTATTTTGAAAGGGTGCTTCGTTCAAGCGGTATTATTAAGGCGCTTATTCGCGAGGGCGTTCAGGAAGGCGACGTCGTTCACGTGAACGATTTTGAGTTTGAATATGTATTATAGTAAAGAAAAAGTAAAACTGTTAAGTCCCTCTTCGCTTTCGTTTGTGGGTGATGCGGTTTTCGGTCTTTTGGTTCGTGAAAGACTTGCCGAAATAAACCGTCCGTCAGGACAGCTTCACTCGGCGTCGGTATCCTTTGTCAGTGCGGCAGGACAGGTAAAGGCATACAACTGTATAAAAGATATGCTTAGTGAGGAGGAAACCGCCATATTCAAACGCGGCAGAAATTTTCATACTCGAAGAAGTCCTAAAAATGCCAGTCACGGTGATTACCAGATAGCAACAGGTGTGGAAACCCTTTTCGGTTATCTTCATTTGTGCGGAGAGACTCAGCGATTAAACCAACTTTTTTCTCTAATATGGGAGGATTTTTCGGCAACAATATAATTGGTGTTGCGTGTGTTAAAATCCAAAACAAAGATTATTATAACAGATAGCCTTTATTATATTTTAGGCAGTATTATTTATTCAATAGCGATTCCTATGTTTATTTCACCTGCACATATAAGTCCGGGTGGATTTACAGGAGTCGCTTTAATTTTTAACTTTCTGTTGGGTCTTCCTACGGGATTATTGATTTTTTTATTTAATATTCCCATCTTTTTAATAGGTTATAAAAAAATCGGACAGATATTTATTTTAAAAACCGCTATAGTCACCTTTTTAATATCACTTTTTCTTGATATAAGCGAAAGATATATAAAGGCTTTTACAGGGGATAAAATATTGTGTGCTGTTTTTGGCGGAATATTTATAGGACTGGGGCTGGGTATTATACTTTTAAGAGGTGCCACAACAGGTGGAGTCGATATAATTGCCAAGCTTATAAATGCTAAAAAGCCCCATTTTTCCATTGGAAGAATAATTCTTATTTCCGATATAGTAGTGGTTACGCTTTCGGTTATTTGTTATAGGAACCTTTCAGGCGCTCTTTATTCGGTTATTACCATTTATATTACCTCAATAGTGCTTGACGGAGTACTTTATGGCGGTAATAAGGGCAAACTTATTTTTGTGGTAAGTGCATTTGGGGAAGAAATAAGTCAAAATATTTTAAAAAACGTGGGCAGAGGAGTAACGGTAATAGATGCTGTTGGTGCGTATACCGGAGACAAACGAAACATTTTGATGTGTGCTGTAAGAAGACAGGAAATAGCTCTTTTTTATACGGAGGTTAAATCTATTGACAAACACGCCTTTATAATAGTATGCGAAGCAGGTGAAATAGAAGGCAACGGATTTAAAAGATAGGGCTACCTATCTTTTTTTATTGACAAAACTATGCTTTCGTGATAAAATAACACTTGATATATAATCGTTGATATATTACGGAGGTGCCCTATGCCGCCAAAGGTAAAAATAACAAAAGAGAATATAATAAAAGTGGCTGTGGATATTGTGAGAAGCGACGGAGAAGAGGGAATAAATGCCCGAAATATAGCTTCCAGACTTAATTGCTCAACCCAGCCTGTTTTTTCGAACTTTGCTTCTATGAGCGAACTTCGTCTTGCTGTTATAAAAAAGGCAGATGAAATGTGCAATCAATATATAAATAATGAGGTGGAAAAGAGAGAATATCCGCCCTATAAAGCAAGCGGTATGGCATATATTAGGTTTGCTAAAGAAGAAAAGGAACTTTTTAAGCTTTTATATATGCGAGACCGCACTGAAGAGGAAGGTAAGGAAAATTCTATCCTCAGCGAAGATATGGAAACAATAGTCAGTAGCAATACGGGGCTTAGCGGCAGTAAAATGGAGATTTTCCATCTTGAAATGTGGGCATATGTTCACGGAATTGCCACTATGTTTGCAACAGGATTTTTAAATCTTTCGTGGGAACTTGTCAGTAAAATGCTTACCGATTCCTATCAGGGACTAAGAAAGCAGTATGGATTGGAGTAAAAATGATATCAATAAAAACTGAAAATTTAACTAAAAAATATAAAGATACGGTTGCGGTGGATAATCTTTCCCTTTGCGTTAATAAAGGAGAATTATTTTCTTTGCTGGGTGTAAACGGTGCAGGTAAAACCACAACCATAAAAATGCTTTCCGGACTTACCGAGGTAACGGGCGGCAATGCATTTTTAAACGGCAAAAGCGTGATTAGCCAAATGGGTGAAGTTAAAAAGATTATTTCTCTTTCCCCGCAGGAAACGGCGGTGGCGGGAAGTCTTACCGTAAAAGAAAATCTGGAACTAATTTGCGGAATATACTCTTATAAAAAAGAAAAAAGACATGAGAAAATTAAAGAGCTTACAAATCTTTTAGGCTTAGACTCTGTAATGAATAAAAAGGCGGGTAAACTTTCGGGCGGATGGAAAAGAAGGCTTAGTATAGCATTATCTCTTATAAGCGAACCTGAAATTTTGTTTTTAGATGAGCCAACCTTGGGTCTTGACGTGCTTAGCAGAAGCGAACTTTGGGATATTATACGCTCTTTAAAAGGAAAAATCACCATAGTACTTACTACACATTATATGGAAGAAGCCGAGGCTCTTTCAGATAAAATTGCAATTATGAAGGATGGAAAACTTCTTATTTCGGGAACGGTACAGGAAATTAAAGATGCTGCAAAAACAGATAGTTTTGAACAGGCATTTATTAATATTGTAAGGGGGAATTTTTAATGAGAATGTTGACCTTTGCAAACCGAAACATAAAGGAGATACTCAGGGACCCTATAAATTTGTTTTTTGGTATAGGCTTTCCCGTGATACTTCTTTTATTACTTAGTGCCATTCAGGCTAATATTCCTGTAAAACTTTTTGAAATAGCCCATTTAACTCCGGGTATAACGGTTTTCGGACTTTCATTTATGACTCTTTTTTCGGCAACCCTTATTTCAAAGGATAGAAACAGCGCACTTTTTTCAAGGCTTTATACAACACCGCTAACGGCGTGGGATTTTATTTTAGGTTATACTTTGCCCATTTTACCCATTTCTATGGCACAAACTGTAATTTGTTATATTGTGTCTATATTTTTAGGACTTAAAATTACAGTCAATACTCTATATGCGGTTCTTTTAAATATACCCATTTCGCTTTTTTATATAGCATTGGGTCTTCTTTTCGGAAGCTTATTAAGTGATAAGCAGGTGGGCGGAATTTGCGGTGCTTTGCTAACTAATCTTACAGCGTGGCTGTCGGGAATTTGGTTCGACCTGGACCTTGTCGGCGGTACTTTTAAGAAAATAGCATATTTATTTCCCTTTGTTCATGCGGTAGATATGGAGCGTTTGATTCTGAAAGGAACCTTTGACGGTGTTATAAATCATCTTTTATGGGTGACTGCTTACGCCGTAGTAATTATTTTTATGGCTATACTGTTATTTTTAAGGCAAATGAAAAAACAATAAATGAAACCCCAAGAGTAATAAACTGATATGCACCTCCAAAAGTGTCTAACTTTTGGGGTTCACTTCAATAAACTCTTGGGGTTTTAATGTATGTAATTAATAATATCCATTTACAGAGGCATATAACGAGCCGTCTTCTTTGATAATTATTTCGCCGTAAAGGGTGGATTCGTAGCCGTAGGTTTTATCATTTCCTCTAAAGTGAAAATAACATATTCCGATACCAAATACGGTGCTGCTCTTTTCGAAACGAGTGACGTGGAATTTCAGCGAATTGGCTGATGTGGAGAAATATTTTTTATAGTTTACGTCGTTGTGCAAGGCGGCTTCTATCATACCCTGATAAACATTCTTGTGTGCACCGAAATTACCCCATTTGCCTTCATAACCTTCAAAGTTTTCAGCAAGTTCTATTCCTGCATTCTTCTTTTCCAGTGCTGTAATCTTTTCATCAACTATATTTTTATATTCCAGCAGTAAATCATAGTTAACCACAAGTGCCTTTTGAGACTCGGTTAAAGAATCGTATTTATCAATAAGTGTGGCAACGCTTGTATTGTCTGCACTTAAAGTGCTTTTATTTATTCTTTTAATTTCGCTGTCAAGGTCCTCTGCAACCTTTTTATCCTTAAGACTTTGCAATTCCTCTAAGGATTTTTGCAGAATGGGATAATTTGTCACAAGGACCTTTTGCTTGTCAGAAAGTAGGTCATATTCGGTTTTTATGGTCATTATCATATTTTCGCTGGTAAGAGTGATATAAATACCGTCCAGTTGCTCAATATGTGAAATAACTTTATCGGCAGCCTTTTGATTGTTGCGGTTTTCGGCGGCTGTTTTTAAGAAAAAAGCCGAAAAAAGCATAACTACAACAAGCAGTAAAGATGCGACTATAGAGCTTAATATTATTATAAACTTTCTGTTTTTGAACACTGTAAACACCCCTTCGATAACATAAGTATATGATATTTGTCGGTGTTTGTCAACTTATGAAAAAATATAAAAATCCGTAGATTTTCTACGGATTTTTATATAGCTAGTTATTTTTATTCTGGTAGTTTTTATTTTGTTCCTTTTTGTTTTGGTTGTTTTTGTTCTGCTCGTTTTTGTTCTGCTCGTTTTTATTTTGGTTATTTTCGTACTGCTTGTTCTTATCTGACATGAAAATCACCCCGCTTTCATAAATAGTTTTTACAGAAAGCAGGGTGTTATTCATTTTTCGAAAAAGAGATTTTTAGCATTTTCTCTGGTGATTTTTAAAATTTCTTCTTTGCTTTTACCTTTTATTTCACCGATTTTTTCGGCAATATAAGGAATAAGTGAAGAATCGTTACGTTTTGAACGGAAGGGAACGGGTGCAAGATAGGGAGCATCGGTTTCAAGTAAAATTTTATCAAGGGGAGTGTTTTCGATAACTTCGGGCAAATTTTTTGCGTTTTTAAATGTAACAACACCGCCTACACCGATATACATTCCCAGTTTTAAAATTTCCTTAGCCATTTCGGTACTTCCCGAAAAACAGTGTAAAACACCTTTCGGTTTATATTCCTTTAGTATTTCCAAAGTATCGCCATGAGCTTCTCTGTCGTGGACTATAACGGGAAGTGAAAGTTCTTTTGCCAAAAGAATTTGTTTTATAAAGCCGTCCTTTTGCTTTTCCTTGTTTTCTTTATTCCAATAGTAATCAAGTCCTATTTCTCCTATAGCTACAACTCTTTCGTTTATAAGTGCTTTAAGGGCGGGTATATCCACGTCTATGCTGGTCAGCTCTTCGGGATGAAAGCCAACAGCCGCATAAACAAAGGGATATTTTTTTGAAAGATTTATAGAATCAACACTTGACTTTATATCTGTGCCGCAGGTAATAATTTCACTGACCTGTTCTTCCCGATTTAAACGGGGAAGAAGGGAATCTATATCATCAAACTGCCGGTCGGTATAATGAGAATGAGTGTCAAAAATCATCGTATTTTGCTGCCTTTGGGAATATCATCGGCAAAAATAACCTTAACATTGTCTTCATCTATGTCGGCTGCAAGAATCATACCCTGAGATTCAACACCGCAAAGAACAGCGGGTTTAAGGTTGGAAACAAGAATAACGGTGTGGCCGATTAGGTCTTCGGGTTTATACCATTTTGCTATACCGCTTGCAACTGTTCTATTGGTAATGCCTCCGTCATCAAGGGTAAGCTTTAAAAGTTTTTTGGCCTTTTTAACAGGCTCACATTCAATAATTTTTGCGGTTTTAAGTTCCACCTTCATAAAATCTTCAATGCCTATCTGAGCTAGAGAGACGGTATTAACGGCATCGTTTTCAGCCTTGGCAGCCTTCATTTTTTCTTCCATTTCTTTTATCAGTTCTTCAATAACCTTATCGGCATCAAGACGGCAGAAAAGGGGAGTAGGTGTTCCAACTGCAAAGTTTTCTACTGCATTTATACTAAGATCTTTGTTATAAGTGCAAAGCTGTTCTCTTATTTCTTTAGCACACTTTGGCATAATGGGTTCTAAAAGAATAGATAATAATCTGATATTTTCAAGCAGATTAAACATTACTGCTTCAAGACGGGCTTTTTTGGTTTCGTCTTTTGCAAGTACCCAAGGCATAGTTTCATCAATGTACTTATTTAAACGGCGGGCAAGTTCCATTACGGTTTCACAAGCATCTGCGGTATGGTAAGAATCAAACTGTTTAGTAAACTTTTCGATAGTTTCCTTTGTAACGGAAAACAACTCGTCGTCTATAGCCTCTTTTTCGCCGCCGTTTGTCACTTTGCCGTCAAAGTACTTATTTGTCATAGCAATACTTCTGTTAACAAGATTTCCAAGGGTATTTGCAAGGTCGGTGTTAAACTTTGCAATAAATGCTTCGTAGGTAATGTTACCGTCCTGAGCAAAGGGAACTTCGCTTAAAAGGTAATATCTTACGGCGTCGCTTCCAAAACGCTGTGAAAGTTCATCAGCATAAATTACGTTGCCCTTGGATTTGCTCATTTTATCTTCACCAAACAAAACCCAAGGATGACCCAATACCTGTTTTGGCAAAGGTTCGCCGAGAGCCATAAGTATAATGGGCCAGTAAATAGTGTGGAAACGTACAATATCCTTACCGATAACGTGAAGGTCTGCAGGCCACAGTTTTTTGTACTGCTGACTTGGATTTTCGGTATCATAACCTATACCGGTAATATAGTTAGAAAGAGCGTCAATCCATACGTAAATAACGTGCTTATCGTCAAAGTCAACGGGAACTCCCCATTTAAAAGAAGAACGGGAAACGCAAAGGTCGGTAAGTCCCGGCTTTATAAAGTTGTTTACCATTTCTGCTTTGCGGGAGGAGGGCATAAAGAAATCGGGATTTTCGTCGTAATATTTTACAAGTCTGTCGGCATATTTGCTCAGTTTAAGAAAATATGCTTCTTCTTTAGAGTCAATAACCTCTCTGCCGCAGTCGGGGCATTTACCGTCTTTAAGCTGAGAAGCGGTAAAAAAAGACTCGCAGGGAACACAGTATTTACCTTCGTAGGAGCCTTTATAAATATCGCCCTGCTCATAAAGTTTTTTGAAAATCTTTTTAACTGTTGCTTCGTGGTCAGCATCGGTGGTACGGATAAATTTATCATACTGGGTGTCAAGGCTGTCCCATACCGCTTTAATCTGAGTAGAGATTTCATCAACGTATGCTTTAGGCTCAATTCCCTTTGCCTTTGCATATTCTTCGATTTTCTGTCCGTGTTCATCGGAACCTGTCATAAGAAATACGTCATAGCCCTGAGATTTTTTGTGTCTTGCTATGGCATCAGCCAAAACTATATCGTAAGCGTTTCCAATGTGCGGCTTACGGGAAGTATAGGCAATAGCCGTAGTAATGTAGAATTTTTTGTTCATATTATCGTCTCCTGTGAAAAAAGCTGTTACGGTTTGGTGAATAAAAATGCTATAGAGCTTATAATAAAGCAGATAATTTGATAAAGAGCTACGTAAACAAGGTTTACGTAGGTGGGGTTACCAAAAATCACATAGCAGAAAATAATAACTCCAAGTACTATGGACAGCATATGGCAAATCTGCAACAGCTCATTTGACCTTTTTACACGGTTGGCAGCATAAACGGTTGCCGCCATACTTGCTGCATTGTTTTGAACAATAGCACCTGCATTCATATTTTCCTCATAGTTGGCGGCGTTTCTATACATATGCACACCGCTGGAACTCATTATTTTAACTGAATCTGAATATAAGTCGAAATAATCACATATCATTTCTTCGCTTATATTCTGGTCACAGTTGTTTATAAGAATTGTAAGTCCCATTGCACTTATTCTGTCAAGTTCCTTTGCAATGACCGGATTAGGAACGTATCTAAGAACCAGTAAAGCACAAATTTTTGTGTCTAACGCTACGTAAACTGGGAAATAACCGTCACGCATAAGCCTTTTATCATTTTCGGCATCGGGAACCTTTATTTCGTGGGCAAGCATCAGTGCACGGTTGCCGATATAAATACGTTTGTTGCCTACCCAACCTGCAATACCCAAGCGGTCTTCATATTTAATGGAGTCTGCAATGGGAACTTTAACCGATTTGTTGGTTTCCATTATATTTCTGAAGATGGGGGCTAACGGACTGTTTACCGTTTCGGTTATGGCACAGGCACAGGCAATGGTTTCTTCAAGGTTATTTTCATTTATAACCTTCATATTTTTAAGTTTTATGGTTCCTTTTGGGAAAAGGGAGTTACAGTCAATTACACAGGCATTGGCCTGTTCTATTTGTTTTGCACTTCTAAGTGAAGTAAGCACGGCACCGTAACGGCTGATGTGTGAAGCCGCACTGCTCAGTGGCATTACTGAACAGGCGAGGGTAGTAAGGGGAGCAAACAGCGAAGAAAATGCACAGGTTGTAAGTAGGCCTGACATAAAATCGTTTCGGTAAAAACCGAAAGCCACGCCCGAAAGAAATGCAAAGATAAGACCGATACAAAAGATAAGCTTTGCTCTGCCGAGGAAATCTACGTCAAAGGTACTGTTTTTTATAAAGTCAGTAACATTTTTTATGGGACGGGGAGCGGCTATAAGCACATCACCGTCAATGGAATTTCTTGTCATAGCAAAGGTTGTAGGTGCATCGTCAATAAGTGTAATGCCGTATTTTTTTGCATTACTGCTTACCTTTAAAAAGTTTTTGAAAATGTAATGGCTTTTGCTGAAAGCAAAATAGGAGCGAAAAACAAGAGATAAAGTAGTAAGCAGAGTTGCCGAATAATATATACCGCCGTGAAGTCCTTTGATAAAGGACAGAAGAATTAATATAAAAGAGAATATAACCGAAAGAGCTATACCTGCCTCACCGGCGGTATTGCCTTTAAATAGTGTTTTTAAGGAAACAAACAGGTCGGCGTTAAGAATAACAGCAATAAGAAATGAAATGGAAGAAAAAACTGCAAGGGTAACGCTGAAGTCCAGTTTCATATCCGAAAAAACGGGGAGTGAAAAGAATCCTATGAGCAAAAAGGCAAATAAGGTACCTAAAAAGTTTAAAAAGCATTTGCGTCTTTTTTTCGATAAAATGTTTTTTATTTTCTTTTTGTCACGGTTGTCTTCATATTCAAATTCGGGGGTGAATGAACTATATTCTTCCTCAACCGTTTCTTCGCTCATAGAAAGCATAGCCATTCTTGGAACATCGGTTATTTCTTTCGGAACGTTAAGTTCTTTTGTCGAACTTATCATTTCATCGGGAATAACTACGGGCATTGTACCTGTAAAGGAAATAGCCTGAGTGGCAGCAGTTTTTGATAAATTATCAATATCCGAAATATCGGGAACACCCGATACTTCCTTAATGGCAGAAAATACCAGAGTCGACTGTATTTGCTCTGCATCTTCCTCATTTTCGTGTTTTTCCTCTGTCGGTTCTGCTGTTTCCTCTGGTTCTTCTTCAAGTCCCAAAATGGAAGCTACGCTGTCCAGGGTGTAGGTTGGTTTGTCATCAGGCAAAAATTCTCCGTTATTGCCGTCCATTATAAAGGGTAAGCAGTTTTGCAGTATGCTTTCTTCCTTTATTTCTTCTTCAGCAGTTTCTTCTGTTTGGGGCTGTTCCTTTAAAATTTCTATATCTTCATCTTTTTGGAATGTTTCTTCATCGGTAATAGAAGAAATTTCCATTGTTTCATCATTTAAAAAACTGTCATCAATATTAAAGGAAGGAACTATAATTTCGGCTTTTGTGGACGAATTGCTGTTTTTTTGCATTTTTTGTCTAAGTGCTTCAAGTGGGTTTAATTCTTGGGGATAAAGGTTTTCATTGCTTTCTTCTCCGATTATTTCATCTTTAGTCAGCGAATGAGGCTTCGGAAGATTTTCGGCTGCCTTTTTTGCACTTTTATATAAATCGTCTTCAAAAATCAAAAAATCGTCGCCTGAGTCCTTGTTCTTACCGAAAAATCCCATTTAAGCACCTCCCGACTTAATATTTCGTTTTCTGACTACTTCGTACATAAGTACACCTGCCGCAACCGAGGCATTAAGGGAATTAATATTTCCAAACATGGGAAGGCTTATCATTTCGTCGCATTTTTTAGCAACTAAAGGACCGATTCCTTTGCCTTCATTTCCAATAACAATGGCACAGGGCATATTATAATCAAAATAGGTGTAATCCTTGCCGTCCATATCGGCGCCAAATACCCATATTCCTTTTTCTTTTAGCCTTTCAATTTCATTTGCAATATTCGTAACCCTTGCAACAGGCATATATTCAAGAGCACCGCTTGCCGATTTTGCAACGGTGACGTTAAGGGATGCACTTCTTCTTTTTGGAATAATAATTCCGTGAGCACCGCAACACTCAGCGGTACGGATAATAGCACCTAAATTATGCGGGTCTTCAATTTCGTCACAAATGATTATAAAGGGCGGTTTGCCGCTTTCTTCGGCTTTTTTAAGGATATCTTCAACCTGGGCATAACTTTGAGAAGCAAACTGTACGGCAACACCCTGATGGTTTGCACCGCCGCAAAGAAAATCAAGTTTCTGAGGAGAAACCTCTTTTATAAGTATTCCCGATTGTTTGCATTTAGCAATAATTGCGGTAATACTTCCGCCTGATACCGAATGAGCTATTAAGAGTCGGTCAATTTCTCTGCCCGAACGAATTGCTTCGTAAACTGCATTTCTTCCGCAGATAACCTGTATTTCTTCCTTGGCTTGATTGTTATTTTCATTTATATTAATTTCTTTTTCCAAGAGAAAATCAACTCCAAAATATAATCATATATATTATAACATAATACTAATAGAAAAAAAAGTCCTTTTTTAACTTTTGCATAGTTTTATATTATTATGTCAAAACTAAGACAAAAGGAGTGCATTTTATGGATAAAATAAAAGAAATCAGAGCTTATGAATTAATAGATTCAAGAGGTAATCCTACCGTTGCCTGTTTTGTGCTAACCGAAAAGGGTGCCAAGGGTTTTTCTATAGTGCCTTCGGGCGCTTCGACAGGCGTTTATGAGGCACATGAACTCAGAGATAAGGAGAAAAATCGCTTTTTCGGTAAGGGAGTTACAAAAGCGGTTAAAAACATCAATGAAATTATTGCACCCGCACTTATAAAAGAGAATATTTTTTCACAAAGACAGGTGGATAATTTTCTTATAAAACTCGACGGGAGCGAAAACAAATCAAGCCTTGGTGCAAATGCTATTCTTGCTGTATCTCTGGCTTTTGCAAAGGCAGCCGCCACATCACTGAAAATACCTCTTTATAAATACCTTGGCGGTGAAAATGCGATAAAAATCCCCGTACCTATGATGAATATTCTAAACGGCGGTGCACATGCGTCAAATAACGTGGACATTCAGGAATTTATGATAGTTCCCCACGGTATAAAAACCTTTAGCGAACAAATGAGGGCAGGGTGCGAAATATATGCAGTGCTCGGAAAAATTTTAAAGGAAAAAGGTCTTCTTTCAGGGGTCGGTGACGAGGGCGGTTATGCTCCGTCATTAAGTAGCGATGATGAGGCTCTAGACCTTATCACAGATGCAATTTTCAAGGCAGGCTACAACACTGATGTAATAGGAATTGCCCTTGACGTAGCATCAAGCGAATGGGTAGATGAGGGGAATTATCTTCTTCCTAAAAGAAATGTTTTAAAAACAGGCGACGAACTTGTCCAGTACTACGAAAATTTGTGTGCAAAGTATCCAATTATATCTATTGAAGACGGTATGGGAGAAGACGATATAGAAGGCTGGAAAAAACTTACACAAAGGCTTTCACATAGAATAAATTTAGTGGGCGACGACCTTTTTGTAACAAATACACAGCGTCTTAAAATGGGTATAAAAGAAAATATTGCTAATTCCATACTGATAAAATTAAATCAGATAGGAACCCTTTCCGAAACCCTTGACGTTATGGAAATGGCTAAAAAATACGGCTACAAAAATATTGTTTCTCACCGTTCGGGAGAAAGTGAAGACACCTTTATTGCCGACCTTTCCGTAGCGGTAAACGCCCCATTTATAAAATCGGGTGCCCCCTGCAGAAGTGACAGAGTTTCAAAATACAACAGACTGCTTTTAATAGAAAAAGAACTGTAAAAAAAGCGAACACATTTTGTTATGTGTTCGCTTTTTATTAATCTACTTTAATTCTTGGTACTCGTTCGGTTATTCCGCAAACGATTTCGTAACTTATGGTACCGCAAATATGGGCCAAATCTACTACCGGCAGGTCTTTGCCGAAAAGTGTAACTTCGTCACCTATCTCAACATTTTCAATGTGGGTTACGTCAACTGTCATCTGGTCCATACAAACTCTGCCCACAACCTTTGCCCTTTGTCCGTTTATAATTACTTCACCTTTATTTGAAAGTGCTCTTGGGTATCCGTCGGCATAGCCAACCGACACGGTAGCTATTTTCATTTTCCCCTGACTTTTAAAGGTTCTGCCGTAACCGATAAAGGTGTCCTTTTCTACCTCTTTAACCATAGAAACAACACTTTTCAGCGTCATAACGGGGATAAGTTTTTCGCTGTAAATCATATCCCTATCGGGAGTAAGTCCGTAAAGAATTATTCCCGGACGGCAAATATCTAAGTGCTTATCTTTATGAACTAAAATTCCTGCTGAATTACAGCAATGAACAGTTTTTATGCTTTTACAGTTGCTTTTTAAAATTTCACTGGCTTTAATAAAGCGGTTGTATTGTCCATCGGTATAATCTTGACTTGTGTCGGAACTTGCAAAATGAGTAAAAATTCCTTCATATGAAATAGCCTCAAGATTAAGACAGTCGATAGCATCCTTTATTCCCAAAAGATTGTCGTTTCTGCAGTCAAAACCCAGTCTGCCCATACCTGTATCAAGCTTTATATGTGCTTTGACGGTGACATTTGATTGCTTGGCATAAAAGGAAAGTTTTTCGGCAAAATCTTTATTGTAAACGGTCTGTATAAAGTCGTTTTCAGCCAAACGTAAAGCGTCTTCGGGAGGAGTATAGCCTAAAATAAGTATAGGATATTTTACGTTGAGCCTTCTTAAATCTTCGGCTTCTTCAATGGTGGAAACTGCAAAGTAATCTGCCCCTGCCTTCAGTAATGCAGGGATAAATATTTCTGTGCCGTGTCCATAGGCATTGGCCTTTACAACCGCCATAACCGAACTGTTTTTACAGCTGTTTTTAATTGTGTTAAAATTATGTATCAAAGCAGAAACGCTGATTTCTGCCCAGGTACGATGTAAAAATTCCATAAAAAACCTCTTTTTATCTTCTTCTATTTACTATTGAAATGAGACGCAAAAGCTGAGCCAGTGAAGCAAGTAAGGAGCCAAGATAGGTCATAGCAGCGGCACTAAGCACCTTTTTTGCACCGCTGATTTGTGAGTCGTCGTACAAAATGCTGTAATCTCTTATTATGGAAACAGCCCTTCCTGAAGCGTTAAATTCAACAGGCAAGGTAATAAGCTGAAAAAAGGTGGATAAAGCATAAAATGCAACCCCTACACTTGCTAAAAAAGGAGCAAAGAAAAAGCCTAAAAGGATAAGCGGCATAGCTAAAGCCGAACCAATGCGGGTTACCGGTACAATAGCATTTCTTAGCTTTATAGGGGAATATCCGGTTGCATACTGCAGAGCGTGACCGGCTTCGTGACAGGCTACTCCAACGGCGGCTACGGTGTTTTTATCATACACCTCTTCGCTTAGCCTTATAACGTTTGTGCGTGGGTCAAAATGGTCTGTAAGATTTCCGCTTACCCGTTCAATTTTTACATTTGTTATTCCCTGAGTGGCAAGTAGTTTTTCTGCCGCCTGAGCCCCCGTAAGAACGGTTGGTGTTTGGCTAAACTTAGCAAAAGTGGATTTTACCTTTGCCTGAGCAACTGCAGTAACAATAATGGCAATAATTAAAAGTACCATTGAAAACGCATATAGCGGGTCGCTGAAATCAAAGCCGTAATAATAGTAAGGATAGTAAAGTGGCATAAAATCACCCTTTCACATTTATCTTTTGAAATTTGACCTCGTAATATTCATTTTTCCCGTTATTTTCCGATGTTGATTGATACAAATGGTAGGTATTAGCATCAATAAAACGGGCATTGTAGTCAATGGTTCTGTTACTGCCTGAAGGTGTTATGTCAAGTTGTTTCATAGAAATGGGTTTTCCGTTTTCATCATAAGAAAAGCCATATTCTGTTACGTAACCGTTCGGATATCTATAGGATACGATAAATCCGCTGTGGTCAAGAACTATGGTAACATATTCCTTTTCTGATTGGTCGTAAAGAATATACTTATAATCGGTTATTTTATCAGCACTATAGGTAAGTGTATCTCCAGATATAAATGTCCTGGTAACCGTAGTTAAATTACCGCGTTTATTATATTCAAATTTATCGGTATAATTTTCTTCGGTAGAAAAAGGATATTCAACAGTAATGGTTTCGGGTTTGCTGTTTTTAGTATAAGTGTAGGTGGTTATAACGCCGACGTTTTCTCCGTTTAACCAAGTGAAAGAGTTGATTCTGTAAACCCGTTCCTTAGAACAGGAACAAAGGGTACCTAAGTATAATAGCAAAACCAAACAAAGACACAAAAATTTAGCTGATTTTTTATACATTAAAGAGGAATTCAACTACATCACCGTCCTGCATAACATATTCTTTGCCTTCGGTTCTGACTAAACCTTTTGTACGGGCATTGCTGAGTGAACCGCAGCTTTCAAGATCATTAAATGCAATAATTTGTGCTCTTATAAAGCCTCTTTCAAAGTCAGAGTGGATTTTGCCTGCGGCCTGAGGGGCTTTTGTCCCCTTCTTTATTGTCCAGGCTCTGACTTCCTTTTCACCGGCTGTAAGATATGAAATAAGACCTAAAAGGCTGTAACTTTTTTGAATAAGACGGTCAAGTCCCGAAGCATCAAGACCAAGGTCGCTTAAAAACATTTCCTTTTCTTCACCGGTCATATCTGCAATGTCTGCTTCCATCTGAGTGCATATGGGAAGAACCTCTGCACCTTCCTTGGCGGCCAGTTCTTTAACCTCTAAGAAGTGCTGATTATCTTCAGGTGTTTTTCCCGAAAAATCATCTTCGCTTAAATTTGCAGCATAAATAATCGGCTTTGAAGTAAGAAGGAAAATAGTACTTAAAATGTCCTGTTCTTCATCGGTTAAGGTTAAGCTTCTTGCACTTTTTCCGCTCTCCAAATGAGCGTAGAGTTTTTTAAGAAAATCAAGTTCGCTCTGTAAAGATTTATTACCCTTTAAATCCTTGGTGGTTTTGGCAATTCTTCTTTCAACCATTTCCATATCAGAAAATATAAGTTCAAGGTCAATGATTTCAATATCACGCAGTGGGTCAATACTGCCTTCAACGTGGATGATGTTTTCGTTTTCAAAGCATCTTACAACGTGAACTATAGCATCAACCTCTCTTATGTTTGCAAGGAACTTGTTGCCCAGACCTTCGCCCTTGGAAGCACCCTTAACAAGACCTGCAATATCAACGAATTCGATAATAGCGGGAACAACGGGAGGCACCTTACTGCCCTCGGTGTACATATCTCTTAAAACATCTAAACGCTTGTCGGGAACGGCAACTACCCCCACATTTGGTTCAATGGTACAAAAAGGGAAGTTTGCCGACTGTGCCCCAGCATTTGTAATAGCATTAAATAAAGTGGATTTTCCTACGTTCGGAAGTCCTACGATACCCAGTTTCATAATTTTTCCTCCATAAAAATGCTTGTCAGTAACTACATTATATAGTTTTATATAAATATTATCAAGAAAAATATAAAAAAACTTTGAAAATCATAAATAATGTAGTATAATAAAGGAGATAATGAAAGGAGTGACACCTTTATGCACACTAATTTTACTATTTCTCTTGCTAAAATTATTTCGGAACTATCTCTCGAAACCCTTTATCTTCCCTCTAAGGCGGAAGATATTATGATAAAAAGTACCGAAATTAACCGCCCCGGCATACAACTTGCGGGGTTTTACGGATATTTTGATAATTCCCGAATTCAGATAATAGGAAAAACCGAGGAAGGCTATCTTGAAGAATTAAGCCTTGAAGAACAGCAGTCACGTTACGCTACCTTCCTTTCCCAAAAACCTCCTGCAATAATTATTGCAAGAAATCTTGAGGTGCCTGAATTTGTAATTGATATTGCTAAACGCTATGAAGTGCCGGTACTTAAAAGTAAAGATTCTACTTCCGAAGTATCTGCTGCTCTTATTGCTTTTCTTAATCTTCAGTTAGCCCCCCGAATTACACGTCACGGTGTATTGGTTGAGGTTTACGGCGAAGGTATTTTGCTTCTCGGCGAAAGCGGTGTGGGTAAAAGTGAAACGGCAATTGAACTTGTTAAGCGCGGTCACCGTCTTATTGCTGACGATGCCGTTGAAATCCGTAAGGTTTCCAGCAAATCGCTTGTAGGCAGTGCCCCCGATAACATTCGTCATTTTATTGAACTTCGCGGTATCGGTATAATTAATGCCAGTCGTATTTTCGGTGTGGGTGCAGTTAAGCTTACCGAAAAAATAGATATGGTAATAAATCTTGAGCCTTGGGATATAAACAAGGTTTACGATAGAATGGGACTTGAAGCACAATCCACCGAAATTTTAGGCATTACAGTTCCCTCGGTTACTATTCCGGTTAAACCCGGTAGAAACCTGGCTGTAATTATAGAGGTTGCTTCAATGAACAACAGACAGAAAAAATTGGGTTACAATGCGGCTGAAGATCTGCTTAAACGTCTTGGTATGATGGAAGACGACGGAGTAGAAGAGGTTAACGTTGATCCCTATCAATAATCGCTTTTTAAATGGAGGAAATTTTAAATGTACACTTTAGGAATTGATTTGGGCGGAACAAATATTGTTGCAGGGGTAGTTGATGAAAACTTAAGAGTAATTGCAAAGGGCAAGGTAAAGACCAACAGTCCCCGTCCTGCTAACGAAATTGCCGATGATATGGCAAAGGCTTGTTTTATTGCCTGTGAAAATGCAGGAATTGCAATTGACGATATATCTGCTTGCGGTATAGGCAGTCCCGGAGCGATTGATCCCATTTCCGGCGTAGTTGTCCGTGCAAACAACCTTAAATTTGATAACGTACCTTTGGCTGCTATGTTAAATGAGCGTACAGGGGTTGATTTTTATATTGAAAATGATGCTAATGCTGCTGCTTACGGTGAATTTTTGGCAGGTAGCGGCAGAGGGGTCAGCGACTGTGTAGCCGTAACTCTGGGCACAGGTGTTGGCGGAGGAATTATTATCGGCGGTAAGCTTTTCTCAGGTTCTAACTATGCAGGCGGTGAACTTGGTCATATGGTAATAAAATTTGACGGTGAGCCTTGTTCCTGCGGAAGAAAAGGCTGTTGGGAATCATACGCATCAGCAACCGCTCTTATACGTCAGACCAAAGCCGCTATGGAAAAAGATAAAGACAGCATTATGTGGGAACTTGCAGACCGAAAGATTGAAAACGTTAACGGAAGAATAGCCTTTGACGGTATGAGAAAGGGCGATAAAACTGCCTGTCAAGTGGTAGCCGCCTATGAAAAATATGTGGCAATAGGTCTTGCTAATATTATTAACATCTTCCAACCTCAAAAAATCTGTATTGGCGGCGGTATTTCCAACGAAAAAGAAACCTTAATCAACCCCATTATAGATTTCGTAAACCAAGAAGTTTATGCAAATATGGGTAAGCCCTGCCAGATTCTCCCTGCCGAACTCGGTAATGATGCAGGAATAATAGGTGCAGCACAACTCTATAGATTGTACAAATAATTTAGACGGCTTGAAAAATTGCCTGATACGCACTTTTTCGGGAGGGGCGGTGTAAATTATACAGCACCCGCGCTTCAAAAGCACATTCTGAACAATTTTTCTTCGCCGTGGCAAAAACTGTTGCCCATTATGCACTTTTTCGCGTGGGGCAGTATTTGATATACAGCACCCGCGCTTCAAAAGCACATTCTGAACAATTTTTCTTCGCCGTGGCAAAAACTGTTGCCCATTATGCACTTTTTTGCGTGGCAAAAACTGTTGCACAGTATGAACCTTTTTATGATGTAGCACACAACAAATACTATGATATGAGGTAAAGTTATGACGGCTTTCCAAAGCTTTCTTGAAGACAAAAAAATAAAGTATTTAAAAAACGAGCCTATGAGCCGTCATACGTCATTTCACATTGGCGGTAATGCACAGTATTTTGTTTTACCCGATGATGAAAAAATGCTTATAGGTGTAATTGATTTTTGCAAAAAATCAGACATTCCCATCACCTTAATAGGAAAGGGAAGCAACCTTGTCGTAAGTGACAGGGGAATTAAAGGTGCGGTTATATGTACCCTTAATATGAACGGTATTTCTCTAATGGAAAATGGTGATATTTTCGCTTGTGCGGGGGCATCTCTTGCGGCTCTTTGCACCTTTGCCCGTGATAATTCTTTAAGCGGTCTTGAATTTGCCTACGGAATTCCAGGAAGTGTAGGCGGTGCAATGTATATGAATGCAGGGGCTTATGGCGGAGAAATGAAAGACGTTGCCGTTGCTGCTCTTGTTTTAGATGAAAATCTTACCCCCTGTATAATTGAGGGAGAAGATATGTGTCTTACCTATCGAGGCAGTATCTTTAAGAAAAAAGGATTTTTTATACTTGGCTCATACTTTAAGTTAAAGGAAGACAAAAAAGAAGAAATCACTGCCCGAATGGAAGATTATATGGGCAGAAGAAAATCCAAGCAACCCCTTGAATATCCAAGTGCGGGAAGTGTTTTTAAACGTCCCGAAGGCTATTTTGCAGGAGCTCTTATTGAGAAAAACGGCTTTAAAGGTTTTTCAGTAGGCGGTGCACAGGTCAGTGAGAAACATGCCGGTTTTATTATAAACAAAGGAAATGCTACCTGCAAAGATGTAAAAACCCTTGTTGAAATTATAAAAGAAAAGGTTCAAAAGGAAGACGGTGTTACTTTACAGCCCGAACTGATATTTATAGGCGAGGATATTTAAAAAAGAAAGGAAAAGCCTATGTCATTTTGCAGTGAACTGAAAAACGATTTGTGCATAGAAAAACAGCCGTTATGTTGCAAAATAGCCGAATGTTACGGTCTTATGCTTTTCGGTCATACCTTTTCCTATAAAAATATTTCCATTATCACCGAAAACGAACAAATATCAAAGCGTTACATAAAACATTTAAAAACAAATTTTGCAATTATACCTGCCGTTAAAAAAAGCGGTAAGGTTACTTCAATTTATAATATATCTGTTTCTTCTCCCTCGCAGTGCTCGGCTGTTATGTCGGCGTTCGGTTATGAAACAGGCGATTTTTTAAGTATAAATCACGATGTGTTTAAAAGAGAATGTTGTTTTTCCAGTTTTATAAGGGGTGCTTTTCTTGCCTGCGGGCAGATGACCGACCCTTTCAAAAACTATCACGCCGAATTTGTAATAAGAGATTTTACCATTGCTCTCGAATTTTTCAGTCTTTTACAGAGCAGAGGTCTTTCTCCGAAACGCAGTATGCGTGGAAACACCACAGTAATTTACTTTAACAAAAGCCAAACTATAGAAGAACTGCTAACCCTTATGGGAGCAAACAAAAAGGTGCTTGAGTTAATTGATGTTGAGGTTGCAAAAACCATAAGAAACAGGGAAAACCGCAAAAGTAATCTTGAAATGGGCAACATAGGCAAGCAGGTAGATGCTTCCCTTAATCAGCGTATTGCCATTGAATATCTTATTAAAATAGGAAAGCTGGAAACTCTTAGTGATGAGCTTTATTCGGTTGCAACCTTAAGAATTCAAAATCCTGATGCATCTCTTAGTCAACTGTGCAAAATTTATCCCGATTCCATAACCCGTTCGGGACTTAATCACAGACTTAAAAAAATTATTGATATAGCCGAAGAGCTTAAAAACGGAGAAAAATAATATGACCGATTTTGTTCATCTTCATCTTCACACCGAATATAGTTTGCTGGACGGCTGTTGCCGTATCGGTTCTCTTTTTGATGCCGTGAAGAAGCGTGGACAAAAGGCGGTTGCCATAACCGATCACGGTGTAATGTACGGTGCCGTGAATTTTTTTAAAGCCGCAAAAGAAGCGGGGATAAAGGCAATTATCGGATGTGAGGTTTACGTTGCACCCCGTGGAAGAAAAGATAAACAAAAGGGTCCGGACAGCGAATATAACCATTTGGTTCTTCTTTGCAAAAACGAAACGGGTTATAAAAACCTTATAAAAATGGTGTCCCTTTCCTTTACCGAAGGCTTCTATATGCGTCCGAGAATTGATAAAGAACTTTTAAAGGCAAGTAGCGACGGTCTTATTGCCCTTTCAGCCTGTCTTGCAGGTGAAATTCCCAGACTTCTTACAAAAGGCGAGTATGAAAAGGCGAAGGAAACTGCTCTTTGGTATAACGGCGTTTTCGGTCAGGACAATTACTATATTGAAATTCAGGACCATTCTTTAATTGAACAAAAACGAATTTTACCCGATTTGCTAAGGCTTTCAAGAGAAACGGGCATTCCTCTTGTTGCCACAAATGACGTACATTATATTGAAAAAGAGGATGCACTTACCCAAAAGGTGCTTCTTTGTCTTCAAACGGGCAAAAAATTAGGGGAAGAAAATGCCTTTGAATTTAAAACAGATGAGTTTTATCTAAAAAGCGGCGACCAGATGTCTTTGCTTTTTTCTTCCTTTGACAAAGCCGTTGAAAACACCGTAAAGATTGCCGATATGTGCAATTTTGAATTTGAATTCGGTAATATAAAGCTTCCTTTGTTTGACATAGGTGATATGGATCACGATACCTATTTAAAGGAAAAATGTTACGAGGGGCTAAACAGACTTTATAACGAGAAGGAAAAATCAAAGGCGGCAGAACGTCTTGAATATGAGCTTTCGGTAATTTCAAAAATGGGATATACCGATTATTATCTTATTGTTCAGGATTTCGTGCATTTTGCTAAAAGTAAGGGCATTCCCGTAGGCCCCGGCAGAGGATCGGGTGCGGGAAGTATTGCCGCCTATTGTTCGGGAATTACAGGTATTGACCCACTTAAATACGGGCTTTTTTTTGAACGCTTTTTAAACTCTGAGCGAGTATCAATGCCCGACTTTGATATTGACTTTTGCTTTGTAAGAAGACAAGAGGTTATTGATTACGTAGTAAATAAATACGGCAGTCAGCGTGTTGCTCAGATAGTAACATTTGGTACTCTTGCCGCCAGAAATGCCGTAAGAGATGTTGGCAGAGTTATGGACCTGCCCTATAATATATGCGATAAGGTAGCAAAGCTTATTCCCCGTGAATATCATACCGATTTAAACTCTGCTGTTAAAAAAGTAGCTGAGCTTAAAGCTGTTTATGAGGAAGACGAAAGGGTTAAAGAACTTATTGATACTGCTGTAAAAATTACGGGAATGCCCCGTCACAGTTCTACCCATGCGGCAGGGGTTGTTATATGTGACAGAGATGTAAGCGATTACGTTCCTCTTTCCAAAAATGACGACGTTATAGTTACACAGTACACTATGACCGCTCTTGATGAACTGGGCCTTTTGAAGATGGATTTTTTAGGGCTTAGAAACTTAACTGTAATAAGAGATACCGAAAACAGCATAAGAAAAACTCAAAAGGATTTTAGCATTGAAAATATACCTCTTAATGATAAAGCCACCCTTGAAATGATGGGTAAAGGCTATACTTCGGGCGTTTTTCAGTATGAAAGCGACGGTATGACCAACGTTGTGAAAACCTTTAAGCCCGAAAATATAGAAGACCTTATTGCTATATTATCTCTTTACAGACCAGGACCGATGGATTCCATTCCCACCTATATTCATAACCGTTTTCATCCCAAGGATATTCATTATGATACACCACTTTTAAAGCCTATTCTTGATATAACATACGGATGTATTGTTTATCAGGAACAGGTTATGCAAATTTGCCGTGACCTTGCGGGATATTCCCTTGGACGAGCAGATATTGTTCGTCGTGCTATGTCTAAAAAAAAGCACAGCGTAATGGAAGCCGAGCGAGAGGTTTTTGTTTCGGGATGTATGAAAAAAGGAATAGAAAAAAATATAGCCGAGAAAATCTTTAATGATATGGCGGCATTTTCTTCATATGCCTTTAATAAGTCTCATGCGGCGGCTTACGGATTTTTGGCTTATCAGACGGCATACCTTAAGTGCCACTATCCAAAAGAATATATGGCAGCCCTTATGACCAGCGTTATGGAAAATCAGGACAAGGTGCTTGAATATATTAACGAATGTCAGCGTCTTTGTATAAATATACTTCCTCCCTGTGTTAACGAAAGCGAAGAATATATGAGCGTTAGTCAAAATAGCATACGTTTTGGGTTGCTTCTTATTAAAAATCTTGGAAGAGGTGCGGCAAAAAAGATTATTGATGAGCGCACTCTAAATGGGAAATACACATCTATGTACGATTTTTGCATACGGAATTTCTCGCGTGAATTTAATCGCAGAGCACTTGAAAATCTTATAAAAAGCGGTGCTATGGACAGTCTTGAACAAACAAGGCGTATGATGCTTTTCGGCATTGACTCGGTTCTTAGTGTAGCCGAAAGCAAGAGCCGTTACGAAACGGGCGGACAAATGAATCTTTTCTCCGTTAACGAAGAAACAAGCGACGGTTTCAATTTGCCTTTTAAAGAGGAAATGAAATCTGGCGAACTTTATGCTCTTGAAAAAGAGGCGACGGGAATGTATATTACGGGACATCCTATGAAGGAATTTTGCCAGTATGCCTCCTTTAGCGGTGCCTTACCCGTAAGAGAAATTTTGAAGATGGAAGAAAAGGATGGGAAAAGGGTTAATCTTGTAGCACTTATTTCTGCAGTAAGCGTAAAACAGCTTAAAAGCGGTGCTATGCTTTGTACCATAACCGCCGAGGATACGACGGGAAGTATTAGCGTTATTTGCTTTTCGAAAACCTATGCTTTATACCAAAATCTTTTTTCTGTTTCGAAAATTTTAAGATTTACCTGCAAGGTAAGTGTAAGGGAAGAACGTCCTGTTGAACTTATACTGGAAAGGGTAGAGGAACTTCCCGGCTTTGCGGCAAATTTTGTTGCTCCAAAAAAGACCTTAGAGTCTAAAATTTATATTAAAGTGGATTTTATGGAAGGAGTAAAAATGAAATCCGTTACTTCTGTACTTATGGAAAACAACGGAAACACTCCTGTTTACATCTACTGCGAAACCGATAAAAAAAGCTATTTAGCCCCCGAAAAACTTTGGGTGGAAAATAGTGAAGAAGTAATAATTAAACTTAAAAATATTTTAGGTGAAGAAAACGTAAAAATGGTTAATAAGTGAGGTGAAAACAATGCTTACCTATAAAATAGCAGATGTTACGGTGGCAATGGATATTAAATATGACCGCCTAAAAAAACAGGCTCAGGCGTATCTTTTTAAGACTGCCAATCCCGATATTGTGTTATCTGTGCCCGAAAAGGCAACCCTTCGTGCAAAGGAAAAATTTAAGGGACTTGATGACGGTGAAATAGAATATCTTTTAATGGGAGCATTGTTTTACGATAAACTCCTTGATTTTGATGGGCTGATGCTTCACTCTTCGGCTGTTGCCGTAGGTAATGCGGCCTATCTTTTCTCTGCCGATTCCGGTGTTGGAAAATCAACCCATACTACCCTTTGGACCAAGTGTATTGACGGTGCCGTAATAGTAAACGATGACAAACCTGCTATAAGAATTGTGAACGGACAGCCTATGGTTTACGGTACTCCCTTTAGCGGAAAGCACGACAAAAGCATTAATAAAGGCTTTTTGCTGGGAGGCATTTGTTTTATTGAACGAGGCGAAGAAAATTTTATTGAGCAAACAGATATCGCCACTGCCTTGCCGCTGTTTTTAAAACAATCTCCCGGTATGCTTGGTGAAGACAGGGTATCCCTGAGACTGAGTGTTACCGATAAAATATTAAGTGTAGCAAAGCTTTATAAAATGAAGTGCAACACCGATGTTTCGGCGGCAAAAATGTCATATGATAAAATGAATACCGATATAAAGGTCTGTCTTGACAGTATATTTACCGTTATGGAAGAAATGCTCAGTCTTGGCAAAGAGGTTACGTTTACTACCAACGGTTACAGTATGCGGCCGCTTCTTTTATCGGGAGAAAGTGTAACTTTAAGGCGATTTTCAAAGTATAAAAAGGGCGACGTAATATTATTTAGAAAAAGTAACGGAAATTTTGCTCTACACAGGATAATAAAAATTAAAAATAATACCGTTTTTACTCAGGGAGATGCTTTAATCAGCAGAGACGAGCCCTTTGATAAAGAAAGAATAATAGGTAAAGCGATAGCCTTTATTAAAAAGGATAAAACTGTTCATATATCAAGCCTTTCCTATCTTATTTATAAAACGGTTTATATGTCGGATTTTGGAAGAATGCTCAGAAGAATTAAAAGAAAATTTATTAAAAAATAGAGTAGTGAATTTTATGCGTGATTACTCTGAAAAATTTTAAAAAGAGTATAAATATTCAGCACCTATAGGAGTATTATTTTTTTATATTAACGCAAAAATAAAAGCGGATGAACTTTAAAGGTTCATCCGCTTAACTTATCTTTTAAATTTTGCCGTTATCGTTATATTTTTTAACAATATTCTTTATACGGTCAATGGGATTTAATAGTTCGCTTATGGAGTTGTCACAGTTAAGAGTATCTACTAAAAGTGCAATGTATTTTGCCATATTAACGTTGCAGTACCACTCTTTTGTGAGAAGTTCGGGCTCATTATATATAAGGTTTGTGGTAAAGATTTTATCAATAAGTCCGTTTTTATAATATTCGTCGAATTTATCGTATCCGTCAACAAAA
Organism: Acutalibacteraceae bacterium; assembly: GCA_045592625.1. GTDB lineage: Bacteria > Bacillota > Clostridia > Oscillospirales > Acutalibacteraceae > SIG607. Next base: position 130,777 of record JAZNVC010000004.1, on the reverse strand, counting down.
AGACCAAAGGTGGAGAAGATAAATACTCTTTTTGCACCTTCCTTCTTGAGTCTTGCCGAAACGTCAAGCATGGATTCGCCCGAAGAAATCATATCGTCAACAATAATAAGGTCTTTTCCCTTAACGTCGTTGCCCAAGAATTCGTGAGCTTCAATGGGGTTTTTACCGTTAACTATAACCGAATAGTTTCTTCTTTTATAGAACATACCGAGAGGTAGGCCTAAAACCGAAGAATAGTAAATACATCTTCCCATACCGCCTTCGTCGGGGGATACTATCATAGTATGGTCCTTATCAAGCTTAACGTCGGGAACGTTCTTAAGAAGAGCCTTAATCATCTGATAGGTGGCCTGAACGTTATCAAAACCGTCGAGGGGAATTGCGTTATTTACTCTAGGGTCGTGAGCGTCAAAGGTAATGATGTTCTTTACGCCCATATTAATAAGTTCCTGAAGAGCAATAGCACAGTCCATAGACTCTCTGGTGCTTCTTCTGTGCTGTCTGCCTTCGTAAAGCATAGGCATAATAACCGTAATTCTTCTTGCCTTACCGCCGAAAGCAGCGATAATTCTCTTCAAATCCTGAAAATGATCGTCAGGACTCATTGGTACTTCTTTACCGTACATTTTGTAGGTAACGCCGTGATTGAAACAGTCGCAGATAATAAAAGCGTCAAGTCCGCGTGCGGTGTGGTTAAGTACACCCTTAGCTTCACCTGTTCCAAAACGAGGACAGTTAGCTTTAATTACGTAACTGTGCTCACAAGGCATTCCGCGCCACTGCATAAGATAGTAGTCAACCTTGGCAGCAATGTCTTCACAACCGCGCATACTTACTATTGCGAGGTCGCCGTATGGTGTGTGTGTTAAATCAATAGATGCCATTATTTTTCCTCCCTTTTGACCTTCTGTATATATATTAACATAAAACTCTAAAATAATAAAGTACTTTTCGACAAAATTAAGTAAAATTTCATTGAATAACTTGAAAAAATTTGGTATAATAAACTGAACGTTTATATTTTGAAAAATGAAGGAGAAAAAACTATGCCGAAAGTAACACTTTTGACCTATACTCCAGACCCTGAAATTACTATAGCAAGTGCCGCAAAACTTTGCTACAGTCCCGCAAGTATCGACACTGTAAGGGAGGGACTTGACGAAAAAAAAGCCGCTGACTTTGTTGATATGTTAAGTTCTCTCGGTCACGAAAGTCCTACTGAACACGCCTACTTCACCTTTGGTATTGAGGGTGTTTCCCGTGCTTTACTTGCTCAGATAACAAGACACAGAATTGCTTCATTCTCGGTTCAGAGTCAGCGTTACGTTACCGAAAAGCAGTTTGGATACGTTTTGCCGCCCGAAATTGAAAACTGCCCTAAGGCTCTTGAAATCTTTAATGAGTCTATGAGAAGAGACCAAGAGGATTACGATAAAATCACCGCCGTTTTAAAGGCCAAGCACCTTTCGGAAATGATAAGTGGCGGAATGGATGAAAAGGCAGCAAACAGAGCTGCCGAAAAAAAGGCTATAGAGGATGCACGTTTTGTCCTTCCGAATGCCTGTGAAACAAAAATGATAGTGACCATGAACACAAGGTCACTTCTTAACTTTTTCCGTCACCGTTGCTGTTCACGTGCTCAATGGGAAATCAGAGACGTGGCAAATCAGATGCTTTCTCTGGTTTGCTCGGTTGCACCCACACTCTTTAAAAAGGCAGGGCCTCCCTGTGTTTCTGGTCCCTGTCCCGAAGGAAAAATGAGTTGCGGCAAAGTTAAGGAAATGAAGGAACTTACCGAAAAAATTAAAAGCGGTGAAAAATAATGGGAAAACTAATTGTAATAGAAGGTCTTGACGGAAGCGGAAAATCCACTCAGCTTGACCTTTTATATGAAAATCTAACAAAAATGGGAATAGACTGCCGTACAGTATCCTTCCCCGATTATGAGCATGAATCAAGCACCCTGGTTAAAATGTATCTTGCAGGTAAGTTTGGTGAAAAGCCGGGAGATGTAAACGCATATGCGGCATCCACCTTTTATGCAGTTGACCGTTATGCTTCCTTTAAAAAATATTGGGGAGAATATTATAATAACGGGGGAGTAGTTATTGCAGGCAGATATGTTACCTCAAATGCAGTACACCAAAACTCGAAACTCCCTGAAGATAAGTGGGAAGATTTTCTTAATTGGCTTTACGATTTTGAATATTTTAAAATGGGAATTCCAAAACCTGATAAGGTGATTTTTCTTGATATGCCCATTGACGTTTCTCAAAAGCTTATGACAGGCAGATATAACGGAGATGAGGAGAAAAAGGATATTCACGAAAGGGATACCCAGTATCTTGAGCATTGCAGAAAATCTGCACTTTTTACCGCCGATTATTCGGGTTGGGATAAAATAAGCTGTGCAAAAGACGGCGAGGCAAGAACTATCGAAGATATTGCACAGGATGTTTTAAATCAAGTATTATCGGTACTTTAGGAGAAAATTATGGTTTATGTATTTTTGGCAGAAGGCTTTGAAGAAATCGAAGCTGTTGTGCCTATTGACATATTAAGAAGGCTTAAAATAGATGTTTGTACCATTGGGGTTACAGGTAAATATGTTACCGGAAGCCACGGTATAACCTTTAAAGCCGATAAGGTTTTTTCCGAGACTGATTTTGGTGATATTTCTGCCGTAGTTTTGCCCGGAGGTATGCCGGGTACTCTTAATTTGCAAAACAGCAAGGAATTAAATGAACTTTTACTAAGATGTGCCGAAAAAAAGGTGCTTATAAGTGCTCTTTGTGCCGCACCCAGTGTGCTTGGCAAACTATCTCTTTTAAAGGGCAGAGAGTTTACCTGCTACCCCTCTTTTGAAGAGGGGATAGACGGAATATATATAAATAAGCCCCTTGTTATAAGCCAAAAGGAAGGTACCGTTATTACCGCTTGGGGACCGGGTGCCGCCTATAAATTCGGTTTTGCTCTTTCTGAGTATATTTTAAAAGACAAGTGTGCAGTAGAAAAACTTAAAAAATCAATGATGATGTGCGGAGAATAATATGAACGAAGAAAATAAAGAAATTATGCCCAGCCAAGAGGATTTTGAAGGTATGCTTTCCCGTGCGGAAGAAAAACGTGAACAAAGACAGAAAAATAAAAAGAAAAAAAACGTTAAAATTGCCGTTATTTCTATTCTTTGTGTAATTCTTGCTGCGGCTTTGATTTTCAGCTCTCTTGTTATAACCGAGATAAACGGAGGTAACAGAAAAACCGTTACGGTGAATATTGAAAAGGGCTCTTCTGCTTATCAGATAGCCGATGCTCTGCAACAAGGGGGAGCCATTAAAAGTGCAACCCTTTTTAAAGCCTACTGCAAATTTAAAGGCTATGGACAGGACTTTAAATTCGGAAGCTATGAAATAAAGGAAAAAAGCAGCTACCAAGACATTGTGAAAATCCTTTCAAAGCAGGGTGAAGCCTCCATTGTGCGTGTAACTATTCCTGAGGGTACGGGAATTTACGATTACGTTAAAAACGTAAACGGAAATAATGTTACCATACCGGGTGTTGCTACCTTGCTGGAAAAAGCGGGTGTGTGCAAAAAGGAGGATTTCATTGAAGCTGTAAAAAATGCCTCTCTTGACGGTTACCTTCTTGCAGATATAAATAAGGATAAAACCTATGTGGCTCTTGAAGGATATATTTTCCCCGATACCTATCAGTTTTACGCATATGAATCAAAGGAATGTGCTAAACTTGCCCTTGAAAAAATGATAGAAAATATGCGCAAAAAGTTTACAAGTGAAATGGTGGAACGTGCTCAGGAAATAAATATGAGTGTAAATGAAGTGCTCACACTTGCCTCTATTATTCAAATGGAGGCGGGTAATGCGGGAGAAGCAATGCCTAAAGTTGCAGCGGTCTTTTATAACCGTTTAAACAGAGGAGAAAAACTTGGTTCTTCGCCTACCTGCTATTACGGCAATGCCTTTAGCGGTGATGATGGCAGATACGATACCTATAAGGTTTTGGGACTGCCTCCGGGACCTCTTTGTACTGTGGGTAGTGCCGCAATAAATGCTGTGCTTTATCCCGAAAAGAACTTTGAAGGCTATTTTTATTTTGTTACCGACAGTAGCGGAAAATTTTATTTTCACAAAACCTACAATCAGCAGGTTAATACTATAAACCGTCTTAAACGGGAGAATAAATGGATATATGAATACCTGGACTAATAAAAAAATTCCCGAACTTTTATGCCCTGCGGGAGATTTGACACGACTTATGGCAGCCGTTGACTTTGGTGCCGATGCAGTATATCTTGCAGGCGAAGAATTCGGTATGCGTACCGCCGCCAGTAATTTCGGCGAAGAAGATTTAATAAAGGGTATAGAATATGCTCACTCAAGGGGAGTAAAGGTACACGTTGCCTGTAATGTAGTTCCCCATAATGAAGAAATGGAGCGTCTGCCAAATTTCCTTAAGTTCCTTGAAAAAGTAAAGGTTGACGCCATAATAGCAAGTGATATAGGAACAATTTCTCTTATTAAAAAATATGCTCCCACTCCCGAACTTCACGTTTCTGTGCAGTCGGGCATATGTAATTACGTTACGGCAAATGCTTTTTATGAAATGGGTGCAAAAAGGGTAGTACTTGCTCGTGAACTTTCCCTTGAAGAAATAAAGGAAATAAGAGATAAAACCCCTAAAGACCTTGAAATTGAATGTTTTGCTCACGGTGCTATGTGTGTTTCCTTTTCTGCAAGATGTCTTCTTTCAAGTTATATGACCGGCAGAGATGCCAACAGGGGAGACTGTGCACAGCCTTGCCGTTGGAAATATTCTCTTGTGGAAGAAAAGCGCCCCGGACAGTATTTCGATATAACAGATACCGATAAGGGAAGTTATATTTTGAATGCTAACGATATGTGTATGGCACCCTATCTGGATAGGCTAAGCCAAGCGGGTGTTGACAGTATTAAAATTGAAGGCAGGGCAAAATCTCATTATTATGTTGCTGTTACTACCAATGCTTACAGAGCCGCCCTTGACAGTCTGAAAAATGCAGACGGTGAGTGGAAACTGGAAGGATTTATCAATGAAGAGCTTGATAAAATAAGCCACCGTCCATATAGTACGGGTTTTTATTTCGGCACACCAAATCAGACCTATGAAAGTGCAGGATATGTGCGTGATTATTCGGTAGCCGCCGTTGTAACGGGATACGAAGACGGAAAAATTGTTGCTATAATGAAAAATAAATTTTTTGTCGGTCAGGAATTTGACTGTCTTGCGGTTAAAGAAAAGCCCTTTACCTTTACGGTAAAAGAGCTTTACGACGGGAATGATAATGCTATTGATAACGCCCCGCATCCTATGATGACCGTTAAAATTCCTTATGAAAGAGAAGTTCCTGTAGGTTCTCTTTTAAGAATGAAAAACGAATAATTTTTTCACCCTGAGTAAAACTACTTGGGGTGATTTTTTTGTTTAAACCATTAAGAATTTCTATTTGCTTAGTACTTGTTTTCGCACTCTTTTTAGGAGGAATTGTCCGTATAATGCTTATAATGGAGGATGAAAAAATAAAGGTATCAAGCGAACAAAACGTAAAGGTTATTACCCTTTCGAATTTAAGAGGAAATATCTTTGATACAAACGGTGATATACTTACAGAGGATAAAGAGAAAATATATGCTGTTGTAACCCCTACGCCTACAGCCGTAATGTATGTCAGTAACGTGCTTTACGGAGAAGAAAAACTGGAGGTACTTGCTAAACTTAAAAATCAAAAGGCGGTAATTATAGAGGTTAAAAAAGAAATAAAATGTGCAGGTATAGTGACTGTTAAAAGCTCGGATCATATAACCGAAAGCGGATTTTGTTCTCATCTTTTGGGATATCTGAATAATGAAAATCAAGGTGTTTCGGGAATAGAAAAAGCCTATGACGACATTCTTTCAAGCAATAAAAAATTAACTGTAAAACTTTTTACTTCGGCAAACGGCGAGATGCTCAGCGGTATAGAACCTCAGGTAAACGAGCATAAAGAGGTGCGGTTTAACGGAGTGGTACTGACAATAGATAAAAACGTACAAAAAATACTTGAAGAGGTAACTGCTGATTTGGAAAAAGGTGCAGTTATTATAAGCCAAGCGGGAAGCGGAAAGATAAGGGGAATGGTAAGCCGACCGAACTTTGATGCAAACAATATTAAAGAAAGTTTAAACAGCGAGGATGCACCCTTTTTAAACAGATGTCTTATGAGCTTTAACGTGGGCTCGGTTTTCAAACCCTGTGTAGCCGTTTCTTGTCTTGAGGGGCAACAAACAAAAGGCTTTTCGGTTAACTGTACCGGAAAAAACTTAATAGGAAACAAGGAATTTTCCTGTCACAAAAGTGAGGGACACGGTAACGTTAATTTATACGATGCACTCTCCTTTTCCTGTAACAGTTTCTTTTACAGTTTAGCACCTTTAGTAAAGGCTGAAAATATAGTAAAAACCGCTTCTGTGTTTGGTTTTGGATATAAAAAAGAACTGTGCAAAGGAGTAGAAACAAAGAATGAAAAAATGCCCGACACAAAAGATCTTGAAAGTTCTCTTGCACTTGCCAACCTATCCATTGGTCAGGGCAGTCTTATGGCTTCTCCCGTAACCCTTTTGTCTCTTTACGAAGCTATAGCTTGTGGCGGTGTTTATCATAAGCCTACCGTTATTGAGGGGATAATGAAAAACGGTATTACCGAGTATGAGCAAGAACCCTCTAAAGTAAAGGCTATGAGCAAGGAAACTGCGGATATAATTAAAACGGCTCTTAAAAGGGTTGTTTTGTACGGGACGGCACAAAGTGTTCTTGTGGGAATCGACTGTGCCGGAAAAACTGCAACGGCACAAACGGGACAAAAAGAAAACGGCAGAGAAGTAGAGCATTCTTGGTTTTGCGGCTTTTTTCCGTATGATAATCCGACCTATATAGTTACCGTACTTGTTGAGGATAGTTTCGGCAAAGAAAAACAGGCAATGGAAATCTTTAAGGAACTATCCCTTAGGCTTTTAAATCGTTGACAAACAAAAGAACAGGGTATATAATAACTACGTATATATATTATAATATTTATTTATAAAGCGAGGAACCCAAAATGCAATGGACATCCCTTAATGATTTAAGAGAAAAATATTTAAGTTTTTTTGAGAGCAAAGGGCATTTAAGACTGGGCAGTTTTTCACTGGTACCCAGTAACGATAAATCTCTTTTGCTTATTAATTCGGGTATGGCACCAATGAAAAAATACTTTACGGGTGAGGTTACCCCTCCGAGAAACCGTGTTACAACCTGTCAGAAGTGTATCCGTACTCCTGACCTTGAGCGTGTAGGTCACACTGCACGTCACGGTACATATTTTGAAATGCTTGGTAACTTTTCCTTTGGAGATTACTTTAAAAACGAAGCAATAGCGTGGGCGTGGGAGTTTTTAACCGAAACCCTCCAAATTCCAAAAGACCTTCTTTGGCCCTCTGTTTACGAAGAAGATGATGAAGCCTATGCTATATGGAAGGATAAAATAGGTGTAGATGAAAAGCATATAGTTCGTCTTGGCAAAGCCGATAACTTCTGGGAGCACGGTACCGGTCCTTGCGGTCCTTGCAGTGAGATTTATTTCGACAGAGGAATAAAATACGGATGCGGTTCCCCTGACTGTAAACCCGGCTGTGAATGTGACAGATATATGGAAATCTGGAACAATGTATTTTCACAGTTTAATAATATGGGAGACGGCACTTATACCGAGCTTGAACACAAAAACATTGATACTGGTATGGGACTTGAGCGTCTTGCTTGCGTAATGCAGGATGTTGACAATATGTTCGAGGTTGACACCATAAGAAATGTTATTAATACAGTTTGTGCTATTTCGGGCAAAACCTACGGAAAAGACAGCAAAAACGATATTTCCATTCGTGCTATTACCGACCATAGCCGTGCCGCCACCTTTATGATAAGCGACGGTATTATGCCCTCTAACGAAGGCAGAGGTTATGTTCTCCGCCGTCTTATAAGACGTGCTGCACGTCACGGAAAAATGCTTGGAATTAACCGTCCTTTTTTGGTAGAAATGTGCGAGGCTGTAATTAAAGAAAACAAAGGTGCATATATCGAGCTTGACGAAAAAGAAACTCTTATTAAAAAGGTTCTTGCTACCGAAGAAGCGGCATTTGCAAAGACTATTGACCAGGGTCTTGCTATTATTGCCGACATTACCAAAGACGGTGGTGTTGTTTCGGGTGAGGATGCATTCCGTCTTTATGATACCTACGGCTTCCCCCTTGACTTAACCAAGGATATTCTTGCCGAAAAGAATATGACCGTTGACGAGGAAACCTTTAATGCTCTTATGCAACAGCAGAGACAAAAGGCAAGAGAAGGCAGAAAAGCTGCCAATGCTGAGTCTTGGAAGAGTGACGGAATTTCATTTGATAACGTAGAAGAAACTATATTTACCGGTTATACAGACGAAGTGACAAAGGCTCAAATAAAGGCTATTGTTGTTGACGGTCAAAGGGTTGACGCTATAAGCGAAGGCAGTCGCGGTATAATAGTTCTTGATACTACCTGTTTTTATGCGGAAAGCGGCGGACAGGTTGGCGATACAGGTATAATAGAGACCGAAAACGGCTGTTTCGTTGTTGAAAACACCACTAAAAACGGTGGAGTGTTTATGCATTTCGGAACTCAGGCAAAAGGTATATTTACCGCTGATGACGAAGTGAATGTTGTTATTGATACTATAAGAAGAAATGCTATAAGAAGAAACCATACTGCAGCCCATCTTTTACAGGCAGGGCTGAGAAATGTGCTTGGCACCCACGTAGAGCAGGCAGGTCAGCTTGTTAACGATAAGGCTGTACGTTTCGACTTTACTCATTTCTCGGCATTAACAAAGGATGAAATCAACGAAGTTGAAGCATTTGTAAACGGTGCTATCCTTTCGGGCATTGAGGTTCTTAATAGTGAAATGCCTATAGACGAAGCTAAAAAACTTGGTGCTATGGCACTGTTCGGCGAAAAATACGGTGACGTTGTTAGGGTTGTTGCCGCAGGTAATAAGTCGGTTGAACTTTGTGGCGGTACTCACGTTAGCAATACCGCTAAAATCGGACTTTTCCACATTATAAGCGAATCGGGTATTGCAGCAGGTGTCAGAAGAATTGAAGCGGTTACAGGCGTAAACGTACTGGATACCCTTATTCACTATAAGGAAATTATAGATAGTGCCGCTGCTGCACAAAAATGTGCTAATTTTGAAGAACTTGCAGTACGTACGGCAGCCCTTGTCAGTGAAAGCAAAGAAAAAGATAAAAAGATTGCTGCTCTTGAGGCAAAACTTGCAGGTGGCAAACTTGACGATATTATGAAAAAGGCTGAAGTTATCGGCGGCGTTACAGTAGTTTCTGCAGTTCTTGACGGTGCATCAAGTGAAGAAATTCGTTCTATGGCTGAAAAGGTAAAGGGAGATAACCCGTTGGCTGTTGCTGTATTTGCAGGTATAAATGACGGAAAACTTTCATTTGCTGCCGCTTGTTCAAGCCAAGCTGTTAAAATGGGTGCAAATGCAGGACAAATTGTTCGTGCAGTTGCCGAAATTGCTGGGGGAAAGGGCGGCGGACGTCCCGATTTTGCTATGGCAGGCGGCAAGGACATCTCCTTAGCCGACAAAGCTGTTTTGGCAGTTAACGATATAGTTAAAAATCAGATAGGAGAATAAATATGGACTGTTTATTCTGTAAAATAGTGGCAGGCGAAATTCCCTCTACTAAAGTTTACGAGGATGAGTTTATTTACGCATTTTTGGATATTGACCCACAGGCACCTTTTCATGCTATAATTATTCCCCGTGAGCATATAAGCGGTGCTGATAAAATAAATGGGGACAACAGTTTTCTTATAGCTAAGGTTTTTGAGGCCGTTGCTAAAATTGCCGAAAAAGAAAATCTCCAAAAGGGATTCAGAGTTGTTAACAACTGCGGCGAAGACGGTGGACAGACTGTAGGGCACATTCATTTTCATCTGCTTGCTCGCAGAAATCTTGCTTGGCCTCCCGGCTGATGAAAGGATTGATTTAATATGGCTGAATTTCACACTATGAAAATAGCAGGACTAGAGAGAAATTTACAAAAGTTTCCTGTAAGCGATAACCTTGATATAGCAGGTTTTATAATCTTCGGTGACGTTGAACTTACCGTTGCGGGATGTAGCGAACTTCTTAAGAAAACTCCCGAATTTGACGTTATACTAACTCCCGAAGCAAAAAGCATCCCTATTGCATACGAGATGGCCAGACAGTCGGGCAAACCTTACGTTGTGGCAAGAAAGGGCATTAAGGTTTATATGGGAACTCCCATTAAGGTTAGTGTGCGTTCCATTACTACGCAAAAGAAACAGACCCTTTATTTAGGCGAAACCGACGTGGAACTTATAAAGGGGAAAAGAGTTCTTATTGTAGATGACGTTATAAGTACGGGTGAATCTCTTGCTTCGGTAAGAGAACTCGTAAAAACCGCAGGTGGAACAGAGGCTGCTTCCTGTGCATTTTTGGCGGAAGGAGATGCGGCTAATCGTGACGATATAATATTCCTTGAAAAGCTCCCGTTGTTCTTCAAATAAAATCAAAGCATTAAGCGGCGAAAGACAGTTTCCGTTTCTTACTGTTACAGCCCTTTTGCTGATAATACTATCTTTTATGCTAAAGACGGCGGGTGTGGGTTTTCTCATAATATCTGCCGTCTTGTTTGCTCTTTTATCGGTTATAGCTTTTAAAACGGTTAAAAATAAGGGCTGTTTTATAATGCTTTTAATACTTTGTCTTTTCTGCCTAAGAAGTGTGGCAATTATTAATAATACCGAAAAACTAAACACTCTTGACGGAATGTGTGATACTTTAGAGGTTACCGTTATTGCTCCCCAAACTACTCCTGAACAAAGTACTTTCGGCAGTTGTACCGTAAGGGTTAATAATTCTTTGTATCTTGAAAAAAATACTAAAATATCTCTTTCGATGAATGGTGCACAAACCCTTTCGATTGGTGATAAATTTACAGCCAACGTCACATATCAAAGGATAGACGGTGAATATAAGTATTCCTTTTATAGCGAGGGTATTTATCTTCATGCCTGTGTTGACTCTAAATACGCAGGTACAGATACAAAAAGAGGAATTTACTCACTGGCCGGTAATGTTAAAAAATACATTGGTAGCCGTGTTTTAAACAATACCGATAATGCTCACGTTCTTCTGGCTCTTATTACGGGTGACCGTGCCTATATGAGCGAAGATTTTTACGATACTGTAAAGGCGGCAGGTGTAAGCCATATTTTAGTGGTATCGGGAATGCATTTGGCAATTATAACTATGGGAATTGAAAGGGTATTACGCCTTATATTTAAAAACCAAGTTATAATTAATGTAATTTTACTTTTATGTGTGTTTTTTATGTGCATTCTTTGCTCAATGTCTATGTCGGTTTTACGTGCAGGAATTGTTTATCTTATAAGAGCGATTTATAATATGCTGGGCAGAAATATAAACAATATACACTGTCTTGCTTTAGCGGCACTGATGGTAATATTCATTCATCCGTTTGCACTATACAGCCTTGTGTTTAAGCTTTCATACACTTCAACCTTGGGCGTACTTGTTTTACCGCAACTGTTTAAAGAAAAGTTTAAAAAGTATACCGAAAAAAGCAAATTATTAAAAGGTGTCGCTAATACTCTTTACGTGTCCGTTTCCGCCTATATATTAACCCTTCCTATTTGTGTAGCTCAGTTCGGATGCGTTTCGGTTGTTTCGATACTTGTAAATCTTTTAATCAGCCTTGCAACAACCTATATGCTGGGATTCTGTGTACTGGCGGTGGTTTTCGGTTTTGCTGAGTTTTTAGAAAAACTGTTTTTTGTGCTTTCGGATATGTTGGCGGATTATTTTGTTAAGGTAGTTAATTATTTCGGAAATCTGCAATTCAGTACGGTGGAAATAAGAAATAAGGAACTTCTTGCCGCATTGATTTTAGTGTTTTATATAACCTTTTATATAATTTTCTTTAAACCGTATAAACTTTCAAACAAAGGGGGTGGAAAAATTGCCGATAGGTAATGAATATCATATTAAAACCGATATAAAAGACGGACATATTGTACCCTGTTATCTTATTTTCGGTAATGATAATTATTTAAAAAAGCAAAATGCTCAAAGTATCATAGAGGCAGTTACTCCGCCTGATGACGTCTTTAATTTTCAAAAGTTTTCGGGCGAGGTTGACCTACAGGAAGTTTATGATGCAAAAGAGCAACTGCCTATGATGGCAGACAGAAAATGCGTGGTTTTAAAGGACTACGAGTTTGAAGAGGTAAGTAAAACCGATTTTGACCGATTGGTCAGCATTTTGGAAGAAAGAACCGAAGAAACGGTATTTATTCTTTGGTTTGAACGCATTAACTTTGACGAAAAGAGAAGCGAAAAGGCAAAGAAACTTCTTGCTGCAGTTGATAAATGCGGTGGCAGAAATATTCTTATAAACCATAGACAAACAGGCGAACTTGTTAAAATGATTGTTACTGCAGTAGCCAAACGCGGTGCTACCATTCAAAACGACGTTGCCCGTTATCTTATTGAATATGTTTCGGATGATATCGAAACACTGCAAAACGAAATAGAAAAGCTTTGTGCGTTTAAAAAGGGCGGAGTTATTGATAAAGATACCGTAAATAAAGTCTGTGTAAAAAATATAGAACAGTCGGTTTACGAACTTGGTGCGGAAATTCTTAAAAGCAACGTTGGCGGAGCCCTTAAAATGCTTGATGAGCTTTTGTTTTTAAGAATAAAGCCCATAGCAATACTTTCTACCATAACAAGTGTTTATACCGATATGTTCAGAATCTATGCGGCGAAAAATGCATCTGTTTCAGTAACCGAAGTGGCAAAAAAATTCTCTTACGGTAATAAAACCTTTTTGCTTGAAAAGGCGGGAAAAAATCTGGCATTTGTTTCGGGAAAACAACTTAGACTCAGTTTGGCAGAACTTAAACGTGCCGATGTGGCTCTTAAAAGTTTTTCGGGAAGTGACAGAATAGTTTTAGAAGAACTAATCGTTAGACTTTCCTATATTATTATAAAGGGTGAAGCGGTTGATAAAGCTTAAACAGGCTGTGCTTGTTGAGGGTAAGTACGATAAAATAAATATTGAAAATTTTATTGATGCTTATATTCTCTGTCTTGACGGCTTTCGTATATTTAAAAATAAAGAAAAAAAGGAACTTATAAAGTCCCTTGCCAAAAAAGACGGAATAATAGTTATGACCGACAGCGACAGTGCAGGTCGGGTTATACGAAATCACCTTAAAGGCATAATAGATAATGGTGAAATTATTCAGGTTTATCTCCCGCAAATAAAGGGCAAGGAAAAGCGTAAAGAAAAGCATAGTGCCGAAGGTTTTTTGGGTGTTGAAGGACTAAGCGAAAAGGTTATTGCCTCTGCTTTATATAAAGCGGGGGTAATGGGGGAAAATTGTGAAAAAAGAGGGAAAAAAACCATTACAAAAACCCTTTTTTTTGAGCTGGGCCTTTCGGGAAACAGTGATTCGAAAAAGCAAAGAGAAATCTTCCTTTCGTATTTGAATTTACCAAAGGATATGTCGGCAAATGCAATGCTTGATTATTTCGGACGAGTAATGAGCGAGGAAGAATTTACAGAGGTGTATAAAAAATGCCTAAGTCAAAAGGACAACAGTTAAAAGAGGTTGCTATACTTGATATTTTAAAAAACTATTCCGATGAAGAAAACCCTATAAGTGCAGCACAAATTATCGAGAAACTCAGCGAAAAGGGGATAGAGGTAGAGCGTAAAGCGGTATACCGAGGAATAGATGCCCTTATAGATTATGGCTATGATATACTTTTTACCCGTACTCCAAAGGCGGGTTACTGTCTTGTGGATAAATTGTTTGAACTTCCCGAAATTTATCTTCTTACCGATGCAGTTCAGGCGGCAAGTTTTATAACCGTTAAAAAGACAAGAGATTTAGTCAAAAAGCTTGACAGTATGTTAAGCGAAGGCGAAAGACGCAAAAGAGAAAAAGGGCTTTATATAGATAACGGTCATAAATGTGAAAATGAAGAGATTTTTTATAATATAGATATTCTTTCCCGTGCCATAAACGAAAACAAAAAAGTGACATTTATATATTCGGTAAGAAAAATCTCTAAGGACAGAAAGATAACTGTTGAAAATAGGGAATATAAGGTTTCTCCCTATGCTCTTATATGGCAGAATGAACATTATTATCTGGTGGCTAATAATGAAAAATATTCTAATCTTATGCATATTCGCCTTGACAGAGTAAGAAAAATAAATATAACTAAGGAAAAATCCCGTCATTTTAGTGAGGTTAGCATTTATAAAGATAAATTTGACGTTGCCGATTATTCGGCAAAAAGTTTTCATATGTACTCGGGTGCTCCCACTAAAATTGAATTAAAATGTAAAGAGGAAATACTTGAACAGGTGGTTGACCGCTTCTCCGATAAGATATTTATAAGAAGTTCTGAAAGCGGATGGTTTACTTTCTCCACAGATGTAAATTTAAGCGAGGGATTGGTTAATTGGATACTGCAATTTGGTGACAGTATAGTGGTAAAATCTCCTCAAGAACTGGGTACTATGATTAAAGAAAAAATAGAGTCAATAAGAAAAATGTATCTTTAAAAAGGACGGCAAAAAACTCTTGACTTTTTAAAGGGTTTATTATATAATCATTAAGTCGCAGCCAAAAATTTGCAGAGATGGCTGAGTTGGTCTAAGGCGCACGACTGGAAATCGTGTAACGGCTTAAACCCGTTCGGGGGTTCGAATCCCCCTCTCTGCGCCAAAAAATTCGACTTGTTTCGACAAGCCGAATTTTTTTATCCATTGCGAAAGCAATGGTATATCATCAGCCGTTAGACTGTATATCATTAAGGGCGGCAAAACCGCCCTTGTATCTCATCACACCTTTAGGTGTGTATAAAAAATCTTTCGCAATGATGATATACAAGACTTCGTCTTGATGATATGCAATTCCTTGCGGAATTGATGATATACACGGCTTCGCCGTGATAAAATATGAAATCGCTTCGCTGATGAATAATGAATAATATCGGTGCTTTGCTACGCAAATCGTTGATTATAGATATAGTTTATGGTATAATCCAACTAATAAACAAGAATTTATTTGCAAAAAGGTGTTTGTATGAAGAAACAAAAAAATATCATAATAATTGTAATAGGATTATTTCTAATATTAACATTTTTGTTTTTAAATCCGTCTTTGGAAAAGAAAAAAGAGTGGGACAAAATATCCGAAGATTACGATATAATCGCTGATGTTGCGTTTGCTTATTATAATGAATATATCAACGAAAGAAATACTCATAATGGCACTATGTTCCTTGATATATCAGAAAATGGAGAATCTCTAACACAAACAATCTATTCGACGGACAAAGAAGATACCGTTTATTATGTCAATTTAACTGAGAAGCAAAAAGTCGCTCTTAAAAATATATCCAAGTATTACACTGGTCCTCAACGACAAGAGACAATAATGATAAAAAGTATAGAATATTTGGAAATCACCGATGATGATGCAGTAGGTGCGTTCGCTATTATTAAGTCAAAAGAAAAACCTGCCAACTGGGGAAATCATAAAATATATAATTTAGGAAATGATTGGTGGCAGGTTAATTCTACGGCAAGGTGATATGAAATAAAAAATTGCTTTTCAAATATGTAGGGGTTCGAACATATAGGTCAAAATTTTAAAAGGGTTCGAATTTATACACCCTTTCAGAAAAACCGACTTGTTTCGACAAGTCGGTTTTTCAGTTATATTCGCCTTTCGGCGAGTTATATTGCTTCGCAGTGATATTTTGACTTCGTCAAAGTGATATTCGCTTTGCGAGTTTTGATGGCGAATATAATATGACTTTCGCAATGCGAAAATATCACTGTGCCTTTAGGCATAATATCATTCTGTTCGTTTGAACAGAATATCACTA
Organism: Acutalibacteraceae bacterium; assembly: GCA_045592625.1. Classification (GTDB taxonomy): domain Bacteria; phylum Bacillota; class Clostridia; order Oscillospirales; family Acutalibacteraceae; genus SIG607. The sequence continues at coordinate 114,693 of JAZNVC010000004.1, read as the reverse complement.
AAAACTGTAGTCTTTCAAACAACCAGGGCAAAAAAGAGGATAATAAAATTAACTAAAATTTTCCTTGAAGTAGCAATGGATTTTAAGTATAATAATTATGTAAAGTTTTTAGGGTGGTGGAGTATGGAGTTTTTGAGTTTCTTGAAAAATCAAAAAAGAACGGCTGAAAACACTTTTGTGCGTAATCGTTATGCAAGTATTGCTCATCTTTTAATATTCATTTGTGCTTTTTCCTGTTTTACCTATTTTAATTTAGCAAGAGCTGTTATATATGCTACTGCCCTTATATTTTTAATTCTCCCCGGAACAAGAGACAAGGTTTTTGTTCATAAAGGCAGTTTAGTATTAAACCTTTTTATACTTATTACCTTTACGGTCGCTCTTATAAATAAAAACTATCTGGGTGCTTTGTGCGGGTTGTCATTTTTTGCAATGACTGTTGTGGCTTTTGTAACGAGAAGCATTGCAACAAAAAGATTTTATGAAAAACTTCTTGATGTTATTGTTCTGGGAGGCTGTACGGCAACTTTAATTAGTATTATTGAGAAAATAATCAACTATAATATTCCTGCCTACCGATGCACAACCTTTTATCCTAATCCTAACTTTTTCGGTTTGGGCGTTACCCTTGCCGTACTTGTATGTGCCTATAAAGCGGTTAACAAAGCTAAAAGGGTATGTCTTTATTATTTGGCTGCTGGATTTAATGCTGTTGGAATTGCTTTAAGCGGAAGTATGAGCCTATGGCTTGTGGCGGCACTAGGTATAGTAATACTTCTTGCAATAAGCCACGAATATAAGCTTCTTGTGATTTTTACATTAATCTGCATAACGGTGCTGATTATAATTGTTCTTATTCCGCAGTTTTTACCTCGTATAGACCAAATTGGAGCAACCACCGACAACAGAGTGCTTATTTGGAAATTTGCCATAAAGCATATAAAGGAAAAGACGGTTTTCGGTTTTGGATTTTTTGGCTATAAGCATCTTTATAATATTTTTTCGGCAAGTGACCCGACTGTATATAAAGCAAGTCTCAGCCATAATATTATAATTGATTCGCTCCTTTGTCACGGCATAGTTGGAACGCTTCTTATAATCACATTTATTATAAGGTATATTGGTGATTTGTTTTATTGCCACACCTGCCTCAAGGCGAAAAAAGAAAAATATACCATTATTAAATTCATTGTGGCGGTACTGGCATGTATTTTCTGCTATGGAATGATTGATACTACAATGATATGGGTACAAACAGGTATGATAATTCTCTTTATTGCTGCGGGAATAGGCGTGGAAGAACGTAAAATAAAGCATATGGAATAGAAAGTAAAAACTTCTTGAAATGAGCTTTATGGTGATTGAGTAATTGAATTATGAGAAACCCCGATAAATCTTGTTTTTATCGGGGTTTATTTGTGCAGTTTTACCAATAAAATAATTACAATTTTGTTGCAATTTAAAAAAATGCTTTATTTTTTTATATTAATAGTGTATTATGGTTTTGTATGAAATTTATTTAATTAATAATGGAGTGTAGTTATGGCTAACAATTCATTGAAAAATGAAGGTATTGTGTTAAACAAAGATAAAAATGAAAAAACAAAGCCTCAAAAAATAAAGAAAACTTTCGACTTCAAAAAGTTTAAAACACCTGCTATTATAGCTTTAAGCGTTTTGGCAGTGATTGCTTTATTTTTTGGAATTATGCATTTTGTTTCTGCCCCTTGGAGAAAGGGTGAGAAACCCATGCCGGAATTTTTTGCAAATGTTGGTATGTATCAAGGAATAGGATTCCGCTATTTTGACGGCGTTACAATAAACGGCGTTGACGTAGGCGGTATGACTAAAAGCCAAGCTAAGCGTGCCATAGCAAAAGCACAGGATAATGATAAATCAACATATAGCATTAAAATTACCGCAAGGGATAAGAGCTACCAGCTGGAAGGTAAAGATATAGTATTTTCTATTGATTCTGCTAATGCACTAAAGGAAGCAAAGCAGTACTGTATTTCTATAATGCACGGCAAAAGGGTAATGGATTACAGTGATGCAGCCTTTAGAGTTAAGGTTAATATTGATACCGACAAGATGGAAAAAGTTATTACCGCTATTCAGACCGAGCTCAAACAGGCTCCCGTTAATGCTACTTTTAAAGGTGTAAAGGCAAGCGGTGTTGAGTTTGAAGAGGAAAAAGACGGTATTAATATTACCCTTGAGAATATTAAAAACGATATAGAGACATTTATTGCAAGCGGTAAGAAAACAGGTGTGATTATCGCAACAAACGATCCTGTCAAGGCAGAGATAACGGTTGAGAAACTTAAAGAAAAAATTCAGGTTATCGGTACGTTTTCTACTACCTCTACTGCAAGTGCGGCATCTACCAAGAATATGAAAAAAGCTATGGAAATGTGCGACGGCAGTGTAATAGAACCTGGTGCAATTTGGTCGTTCAATGCTTGTACAGGTAACAGTAACTTGGCTTCGGGCGGTTGGGTTCCTGCTAAGGTTATTTCGGGCGGTCAATTTGTTGAAGGCTATGGCGGAGGTATCTGTCAGGCAAGTACAACTATTTATAATGCGGCTTTACGTGCTAATCTTGCCATTGATACACGTTTTAATCATACCTATCCCTCTACCTATTGTAAGGTAGGCTTTGATGCTACCGTTGACTATCCAAACAAAGACCTAAAACTTAAAAATAATACAGGCTACCCCGTATATATTCAGTGTATTATGGACGGCAGAGAACTTATTGTAAATATTTACGGCTGTCCCGATAATACTTTTGATGATATTACCTTTGAAAGCAGTACCGTAAAACGTGTACCCGGCAGTTACTATGATGTAGTAGCATACAGAATTCTTTGGAAAGACGGAAAGGTTATCAAACGTGAACAGCTTATAAGCTCACGTTATTCTTTAAAAGATCCCAATGCTTCTTCCTCTGAAAGCGGAGGAAGCAGCAGCGAAGGAAGCAGCAGTGAAGGAAGCAGTAGCGAAGAAAGTAGCGGCGGCGACAGTTCAGGGGAAAGTTCTGAAATAATTCCCGATCCCACTCCCGAGCCTACACCCGAACCAACCCCCACTCCTGACGATACAGTACAACAGGCAGCGTAATATTAAACCCGAAAAAGAGTTTTTATCTTCTCTTTTTCGGGTATTTTTTTTGATATTTTTCAAAAGATGTCGGTGAATGTCGCAAATTTACGTTGTATAATTATAATGTAAGGCATAATTAAGGAGGAAAAATGAATAAAGAAATACTTGTTGCACTTATTTCTTTTCTTGGAACTATGATGGGAACCTTGGGCGGTATAGTGGCATCAGCAAAGCTTACTAATTACCGAATAAGTGAACTTGAAAAAAAGGTTGAACTTCATAATAATTTTGCAAGACGTGTTCCTGTTATTGAAGAAAAGATTAAAGTGATTAATCACCGATTAAGCGACCTGGAAAAACAGTAAACAAAAATCCCGTAAACCTTTAATAAGTTTACGGGATTCACTGTTAATATGCTTTGCCCCAAAATACCATCTGTTTTGCAGGTTCTGAGCAACAAACACATTTGTCGCTGATTTTTTCCTGTTCAAAGGGCATACATCTTGAAGAAACGCCTGCTTTTTCTTTAAGAGCTTCCTCACAAGCCCTATCACCGCACCACATAGCCTTTATAAAGCCCGGCTTGGTGTCGGCAATTTCAGTCATTTCTTCTAAAGTGGTGGCTTCATAGGTTTTTTCACTTCTGTTGGCAAGAGCCTTGTTGTAAAGTCCGTCACGAACGGCGTCAAGAAGTTTTAATACTTCTTCCTCAAGACTGTCTAGGCTAACTACAGTCTTTTCACCGTTATCTCGGCGAACAAGAACACATTGATTATTTTCGATGTCGCGAGGACCCAGTTCAAGACGTAGCGGAACACCTTTCATTTCATACTCAGCAAACTTCCAACCGGGAGAGTTATCTGAATTATCAATTTTTGCTCTGCAAACCTTTTTCATTCTCTCGTAAACTTCTGTTGCCTTTTCGGTAACGCCTTCTTTATGAGAAGCAATAGGAACAATAACGAGCTGTATGGGAGCAACGGCAGGGGGGAGAACAAGTCCGTTGTCGTCGCCGTGTGTCATTATGATAGCTCCGATAAGACGTGTGGATACGCCCCAAGAGGTTTGGAAAGGTGTGGAAAGTTTATTTTCTTTGTCGGTAAACTGAATTCCGAACGCTTTTGCAAAACCGTCACCGAAGAAGTGAGATGTACCGCTTTGAAGTGCCTTTCCGTCGTGCATCATAGCTTCAATGGTGTATGTATTAACTGCACCGGCGAAACGTTCTTTCTCGGTTTTCACACCCTTTATAACGGGGATAGCCAAATATTTTTCTGCAAATTCGGCGTAAACATTGAGCATTTGTATTGTTTCTGCTTCGGCTTCCTCTCTGGTGGCGTGAATGGTATGACCTTCCTGCCAATGAAACTCACGGGAACGAAGGAAGGGACGGGTGGTTTTTTCCCATCTTACAACACTGCACCACTGATTATAAAGCTTTGGCAAATCTCTCCAGGAGTGAATAATATTTTTGTAGTGGTCACAGAAAAGGGTTTCGGAAGTAGGACGAACACAAAGCTTTTCCTCTAACTTTTCGTTACCACCGTGTGTTACCCATGCAACCTCGGGAGCAAAGCCTTCAACGTGGTCCTTTTCTTTTTGTAAAAGTCCCTCAGGGATAAACATAGGCATGGATACGTTTTCATGACCTGTTTCCTTAAACATACCATCCATTATTTTTTGAATGTTTTCCCAAATTGCCCAACCGTAAGGACGTATAATCATACAACCCTTTACAGAGGAGTAATCCATAAGCTCTGCTTTTGATACTACGTCGGTGTACCATTTTGCAAAATCCTCGTCCATAGACGTGATTTCTTTAACAAGTTTTTCTTTTGCCATCTATATCACCATATTTATAAATATTATAAAACATTATACTTTATATAGAGAATTTTTGCAACTATATTTTGTTTTCTTATATTAAAAGAAAAAAACTATTGACAAAAGCCGATTTTTTTCATATTATTTTCTTAGTAAACATATTGTTTATTAGTACTTAACAAAAGGAGTATTCAAATGATTCTCGAAAGACTTAAAGAAATTGTTGCTGAGCAACTTGAAATTGATGCTGAAACCATTACCGCTGAAACCAGACTTAATGAAGACCTTAACGCTGACAGCCTCGATGTTGTTGAAATGCTTATGGCATTGGAAGATGAGTTCGGTGTGGATATTCCCGATGAAGAAATCGAAAAGATGAAAACTATCGGCGACGTTGTTTCTTTTATCGAAGCAAACAAATAATTTAATATAACAAAAAAGTTCCGAAGTTGCCTTCGGAACTTTTTTTATGCATAGTAACTGCTGATGTTTTTGCCGCCTTTGATTACTTTTAAACGGCGACGCTTAAAGGAGTGTATAAACCTTTTTTCAAAGGCCACAAGTCTTTTCTCGTTAAATAAACACCAAACGGTAAAACCTACTGCAAATATTTCTAAAATGCTGATTAATGCTAAATCCATATTAGTTTCCTCCTGAAAGAACATTTGTTCTTTTCTGTAATTTTATTATAAACTGATAATTCTTATTTGTCAAGAGTTTTTTAAAATTTATTTACTATCTCCTTTCTGATTATATTATACATAAGCTACAGTACCATAAACGGTGCTTTGGTCCATAAAGGCGATAACCTTTTCTTGTAAATTATTAAAAACTATGATATTATTTTCAGGGAGTGATTTATATGCCTAAAAAATCATCACGTAATACAATGGGAAAGATAGTATCGGCTGCTTGGAAACTTTTTTACGAGCAGGGATATGACGATACTACCGTTGATGACATAATAAAAGAATCGGCTACATCTAAGGGCTCTTTTTACCATTACTTTGACAGTAAGGATGCTTTGCTTGGCACCCTTGCATACCTTTTTGACGAAAAATATGAAGAACTGGAAAATATTATAAATACCCGGATGAATGCAGTTGATATCCTTATATTTTTAAACCGTCAGCTTTTTGAAATGATTGAAAGCACCGTTGACCTTGAACTTATTAAAAGACTTTATTCTACTCAACTTCTGACCAAAAGTGAAAAGCAACTTCTTGACCATAACAGAGTTTACTATAGGCTACTTAGAAAAATAGTAATAGCAGGGCAGGAGAAGGGTGAACTTACAAAAGACCAATCGGTAAACGATATAGTAAAGTATTACGCCTTTTGCGAAAGGGCACTTATATACGACTGGTGTCTTTGCAACGGGGATTACTCTTTAAGCGATTATTCGGCAAAATTACTGCCTTTTTTCCTAAAAAGGATACAAAAAGCATAAGTTTATTTTTAGTACAATTTTAAGTATAGAATGCAGTCTAGTAAAAAAACTTTAAAAATAACGATAAAAAATCACTATACAGAACTTAGTACAGAAATTGGTCTATACTTAGTTCTGTATTGCTTTTTTAAAAAGAGTATGTTATACTGTGTCTGTTCTATTTTTTGAAAAGGAGTATTATTATGAATATTTCAAAACTTATGGCTTTTGTAATTTACTTTTTAGCCATGCTTATGATAGGTTTTGTTTTCTTCCTTAAATCGAGAAAACAAAGCGGTGAAAAAGATTATTTCCTTGGCGGTCGTTCAATGGGTCCTTGGGTAACCGCTATGAGTGCTCAGGCATCCGATATGAGCGGATGGCTTTTGATGGGCTTTCCCGGTAGCATTCTCGCTTTTGGTATGGGTAAGGTGTGGATAGGTATAGGTCTTGCTCTCGGAACTGCTCTTAATTGGATTATTATGGCAAAAAGACTTCGTCGTTTTTCTAAAGCGGCAAACGATTCCATAACACTTCCTCAGTATCTTACCAATCGTTTTGCTTCTTCCAGTCCTGCACTTAAGGTTATTTGCGGAATTATTTTCCTGATTGCATTTACCGTTTATGTTGCCTCTGCTTTTAATGCAGGTACAACCGTATTTTGTGCAGTAATTCCTTGGTTTGAAACAAGAAAACAACTTGCAATGATTTTATTTGCCGCTATTATTCTTGTTTACACCTTTATGGGTGGTTATAAGGCTGTTTGTTGGACTGACTTCTTCCAGGGCATACTTATGTTGGTAGCACTTCTTGCTGTGCCAATTATAATGTTCGCTTTTGGAAACTTCGACGATTCTTATAAGTTGGCATTTGCTGAGGGTATTTCGGCATTTAATTCTAATCCCTTTACTGCAAGTTGGCAGGATATTGCTTCGGGACTTGGTTGGGGACTTGGATATTTTGGTATGCCTCATATACTCGTAAGATTTATGTCTATTAAAAAATCTTCCATGGTTAAAAAGTCTTCAGCCGTTGCAATTATATGGGTTATCCTTTCTCTTGGCGCAGCAATAGCAATTGCTTATTTGGCCCGTACATATTTGTTTAAAAGCGGAATATCTCTTGCGGCTTCTTTACTTCCCGCAGGCGTTCAGCAGAATGTATTTATTAATATTGTTGATGATATTTTTCCCAGTTTTATTGCAGGTGTGCTTCTTTCGGCAATTATTGCCGCGTCTATGTCAACTGCAGACTCGCAGCTTTTGGTTGCTTCTTCTTCCTTTACAAGTGATATATATAAGCCCATTATCAGAAAGAATAAAGCAACTGATAAGGAACTTCTTTGGGTAGGCAGAATAGTGGTTCTTGTTGTTACCTTTGTTGCTTTACTTATTTCTCTTTCGGGACTTAACAGTACAAGTGCATGGGCTTCAAACATTATGGCAATGGTTGAAAATGCATGGGGTCTTTTTGGTGCCGCATTCGGTCCTGTTGTTATCCTTTCACTCTTCTGGAAGAGATTTAATTATGCGGGTGCAGTAGCAGGTATATTGGCAGGTGCACTTGCTGACATCCTTTGGCTTGTACTCTTTACAAGCACGGTTACAAATGCTGTTATTTACGATACCAAACTTTATGAAATAATCCCCGGTTTTGTAATCGGTGCAATAGTATCTATTATAGTAACGCTTTGTACAAAAGCACCAAGTGATGAAGTTGTGGCAATTTACAATAACGCTTTAGATAAAACAATCGACGATTAAAAACCAATAACCGACGGATTTTCCGTCGGTTATTTTTTTATTTCTATTGATATTTTAATATAAAATAAGTATAATAGAAATATATGTGAATTTATAATACTTACGGAAGGGGCGGAATTTATGGATTGCAAACAGTTCTGGCAACATATTTCCACCAAAAAAATAGCAATTTGCGGAATAGGAGTAAGCAATACTCCTTTGATTCTTGACTTTTTAAGCAAGGGTGCAAGGGTAATTGCCTGTGACCGCAGAAACAGAGCACAGATAGGCACACTTGCTGACGAACTTGAAAATGCAGGAGCTGAGCTTAGACTTGGTGAAAGATATCTTGACGATTTGGAAGTAGATATTATTTTCCGTACTCCCGGAATGAACTTTTATCTTCCCGAACTTGACCTTGCAAGAAAACGCGGTATTGCCGTAACAAGCGAAATGGAGGTTTTCTTTGACCTTTGTCCTGCTACTATTTTTGCTGTTACCGGTTCTGATGGAAAAACCACCACTACTACACTTATTGCAAAAATGCTTGAGGAAGAGGGAAAGAAGGTTCATATAGGCGGAAATATAGGGAAACCCTTGCTTCCCAGAATCAGTGAGATTGAGCCTGACGATTTTGTTGTTGCAGAACTTTCGTCCTTCCAGCTTATTTCTATGAGAAAGAGCCCTGATGTTGCAGTTGTTACCAATGTTGCTCCAAATCATCTTGATATTCATAAGGATATGGATGAGTATGTTGAGGCAAAGAAAAATATTTTAATGCATCAGAATGCTTTTTCCCGTACCGTACTTAATCGTGATAATGAGATTACAGCAGGTTTTTCCCATTATGTCAGAGGACAGTCTTTAAGTTTTAGTATGGAGCGTCCTGTTAAAAACGGTGCATGGCTTGATATCGACGGAACTGTTCATATGTCCTATAGAGGTATGGATGTACCCGTTATGCACAAGAATAATATTTCTATAATCGGTGACCATAACGTTGAAAACTATCTTGCGGCTATTTCTGCTGTTTGGGGTTACGTTAGTGCCGACACTATCCGTAAAGTTGCTAAGGAATTTATGGGTGTTGAGCATAGAAACGAGCTTGTAAGAGAAATTAACTCAGTCCGTTATTTTAACGACTCTATTGCAACCAGTCCGTCCCGCACCATTGCAGGACTTAAAGCCTTTGACAGAAAGGTAATGCTTATTGCAGGCGGTTACGATAAACACATTCCCTTTGAGCCTCTTGCACCGTATATTATTGAAAAGGTTAAATTTATGGCTCTTTCAGGTCCTACCGCTGCTGCTATTGAAAAGGCTGTTGTAGAACACCCGCATTATAACGGTGTTCCCGAAATTGTAAGGGTTAATGATATTAAAGAAGCTTTGGAAATAGTAAGCTCTAAGGCACAGAGCGGTGATATAGTAACTCTGTCTCCTGCCTGTGCGTCCTTCGATGCTTTCCCCAACTTTGAAGCAAGAGGAAAATACTTTAAGGAATTGGTAAATAACTTATAATGGATATTAAAGAACTTTTAAAAGAACTCACTTTAAGCTTTTCCATAGGTCATATTGACGGCGCCCGTGAAATTCTCGGGCGCATTGTTTCACCTTATGCCGAAACTAAAAAAATAGGAAATCAAGGTCTTATTGCTACCATTAAGGGAGACGGTGATAAAACCTTGCTTATTGATGCTCATATTGATGAGGTTGGATTTATAGTAACCAATATTTCTGAAGAGGGTTTTCTTACCGTATCAAGTTGCGGAGGAATTGATTTAAGACAGCTTCCCGCAAAGCAGGTGGTTGTTCACGGCAAAGAAAAGGTAAAAGGTGTGTTTATCAGCACTCCGCCTCATCTTTCAAAGGAAAGCGAAAAATACTGCGATTTAGGAAAGATTAAAATAGATACAGGACTCTCAGAAAAGGCAAAAGATATAATAAGCGTTGGCGATTTTGTCACCTTTGACGGTGAGTTTTTTACACTTCTTAATAATAGGGTTACTTCAAAAAGTCTTGATAACCGTGCAGGTTGTGCGGTACTTGCACTTTTAGCAGAAAGACTTAACGGAAGAAAGCTTCCCATAAACGTTGTGCTTCTTTTCAGCGAAAGTGAGGAACTCGGCCTTCGGGGAGCAAGAACTGCAGCATTCGGCATAAATGAGGATAAAGCCATAATTGTTGACGTGAGTTTCGGCGACGCACCCGACGTTAAAGTTCAGGACTCTTCACCTCTTTCAAGCGGTACGATGATAGGAGTATCTCCCATACTTAGCAGAAATATAACCCGTACTTTAGAGGAAATAGCAAAGGAAAAAGGGATTCCCTTTACAAATGAAGTTATGGGCTCCGCCACGGGAACCAATGCCGACGTTATCTCTATAACTAAAGAGGGTATTGAGTGCGGTCTTTTGTCTATTCCTCTTCGTAATATGCATACCGACTGTGAAATAGTTGATATACGGGATATTGAGGCAACTGTAGATTTACTTGAAAACTTTATTTTGTCGGGAGGTTCTTTTAATGATTGATTTAATTAAAAAATTAACTTTTGCCGACTCGGTTTCGGGTAATGAAAAAAACATATCCCAAATCATAATAGATGAAATAAAGGACTATGCCCAAATAAAAACCGATGCCTTGGGTAATATTATAGCCTTTAAAAAAGGCAAAAAAACCTCTAAAAATAAGGTTATGATTGATGCCCATACCGATGAAGTCGGACTTATTATAACGGGAGTTACCGACGACGGCTTTTTAAGGTTTTCCGTTGTTGGAGGCATACAGTCTTCTGCTCTTATGTTCAAAAAGGTTATGATAGAGGGCAAAACGGTGGGAGTTATTGGCTCTAAACCTGTTCACCTATGCTCAAGCGAAGAAAAGGAAACGCCTGTAAAAGTTGACAGCCTTTATATAGATATTGGTGCTTCTACTAAAGAGGAGGCTTTAAAGGCAGTACATCTTGGCGATACAGCCACCTTTATAAGTGAGTTTGTTTTAATGGGAAATGAGACCGTAAAAGCAAAAGCACTTGACGACAGAGTTGGCTGTGCCGTTCTTATTTCAATGATTAAAAATTATGATGAATATGATTTTTATGCTACCTTTACCGTTCAGGAGGAGGTAGGTTGCCGAGGTGCGAGAACTGCCGCCTTTTCGGTTAGTCCCGATTTTGCTATCTGCCTTGAGGCAACTACAGCCGCCGATATTTCGGGCGTGGCTGATGAGGACAAGGTGTGCGTTCTGGGGCAGGGTCCTGCAGTTTCGTTTATGGACAAGGCAACCATATATGACAGGTTGCTTTATGATGAGGCACTTTCCTTAGACGGTAAAAAGCAAACAAAAGCGGCTGTTTCGGGAGGAAATAATTCGGGGGCGGTTCATCTTTCAAAAGAGGGTGTACGAACTATTGCCCTTTCTGTTCCTTGCAGATATATTCATACCGGTTCATGTGTTTGTAATATTTCCGATATAAAAAATCTTGAAAAACTTGCAACACAGCTCTGCAGTAAAATTTGCTTAGGTGAAATAAAGTGATAATTTCAGAGTATAGGGATGAATTTGAAGGAGTAGATGATGTTGCTCTTGTTAAAATCAGATGCTCATATAAGGCGTATAAGGATTATGACAGGGTGGCACAGTTTTACAGCGGAATAAATGATAACGGAAAGGCTTACGCCCTTATGGGAAAGGTTGGCGGTTATATAAGCCTTTATACAAATGGTGAAAATACAGAAGAACTGAAAGATTTTTTTAAATTTATAGGCTTCAGCGGAATTTTCACTTCCTTAGAAACTGCAAAAAGTTTAAAACTTAAAATAAACGAAAAATGTCTTTCTTTTAAAATTTCTCCGCCTTATGAAAAGGGTGAAATAAGCCAAGAAGGAACACCGAGAATGCTTATGGAGTCGCTAAAAGAGGGACTAGGTATCGAGGATGCCGATGGCTTTGTTGCCGACGTCAGTTTCCGCACACATCATTGCTGTGCAGATTTTGTTTTAAAGGATGGCGGTGGTGCACTTCTTTTTTATACCGAAAAACAGGGACTGATAAACGGAATAGCAACTCCCTGCAATTATCGTGGGAAAGGACTTGGAAGCCGACTTTTAAAAATGCTTTTGTTTAAAGCGTCAGAAAGAGACGTTTATGCCTGCTGCAATGAAAAAAACAAAGACTTTTATATAAAAAACGGATTTACTTTAATAGGAGAATCCGCATATTGTGAGGAAGAATAATGAAACATACTTTTTTTGATATTGATTCAAGGCTTTTAAGAATGGATGAGCAAATAATCAATGAAACAAAAGAACAATTTGAAAAAATAGAAAGTATTGCACAATTTAATCAGCAAAAGGTGTTATCCGCTTTTATAAAGCATAAGGTCAGCGAAATGCATCTGGGTATTTCAACGGGCTATGGCTACGATGATATAGGCAGAGATACCCTTGAAAAACTTTGGGCAGACTGTATGGGAGCGGAGGATTCTCTTATACGGCATAATTTTGTTTCGGGTACCCATACCCTTTGCGTTGCTCTTTTTGGTGTTCTTCGTCCAAGGGATAAAATGCTTTGTCTGACAGGACGCCCCTATGATACCCTTATAGGTGTTCTTGGTATCGACGGACAGGTTGACGGTTCTCTAAAGGATTTTGGTGTGGAGTACAGTCAGGTGGATTTGAAGAAAGACGGAACACCTGACCAGGATGAGATTATAAAAGCACTAAAAAAAGATAAATATAAAATGGCTTATATTCAGCGTTCCCGCGGATATAGTTTGCGTCCAAGTCTTTCTATAGAAGAAATCGAAAAACTTTGCAAAATCGTTAAGGAAATCTCTCCCGACACTATAATTATGGTGGATAACTGCTACGGTGAATTTGTGCAGACAAAAGAACCGACCCAAGTGGGTGCCGACCTTATTGCAGGTTCGCTCATTAAAAATCCCGGCGGCGGGATTGCACCAACCGGCGGTTACATAGCGGGAAGACATGATTTGGTAGAACAATGTGCCTTTAGGCTTACTGCTCCCGGAGTGGGAAGGGAAGTGGGGGCAACACTTGGCCATAACAGAGAAATGTATATGGGTGTTTTTGCTGCTCCTCATACTGTAGGCGAGGCTTTAAAAACAGCCGTGTACTGTTCAGCACTCTTTTCTAAATTGGGCTATGAAGTAACCCCCTCTCCTTTTGAAGACAGAGCAGATATTATTCAGGCGGTTATTTTAGGAAACAGAGAAGCCCTTATTGCTTTTTGCAAGGGTATGCAAAGTGGTGCTCCTATTGATTCCTTTGTTTCACCTGAGCCATGGGCTATGCCCGGGTATACCGATGAGGTAATTATGGCGGCAGGCAGCTTTACTCTTGGGGCATCTATTGAACTTTCTGCAGATGCACCCCTTAGAGAACCCTTTGCCGCATGGATGCAAGGCGGACTCAATTTTCACAGCGGACAAATGGGTGTACTTCTTGCTGCTGACAGTATGGCGAAAAAAGGACTATTGACCTTATAAATAAATTGTAGTAAAATATAAACTCAAGAAAGGAGATGTTTTAAATGAAGACGGTATTTGAAGGCGAAATACTTCACGTTATTCCTATGGAAAAGGGAATTATAATTACATATTGTGAAAAACGCACCGAAACTCAGCTTTCCGTTGCATTTAAAATGATTTCCTTTGAAACCGGCAAGGTTACAAATGTGGCCAAGAACATTTATCAGCTTTCAAAGTTTGGTGCGGCATACAGATTGTTTGTTGAACAGACAAAAAACTATCTGACCTGTACTGTTATTCCTTTGCCCAGTGAAAAATTATTGGTTATGGAACTTGACGGTACCCTTAAATTGCTTGAAACCGATTCAACGGTTTTATGGGCAGGACAACTGCTTTACAAAAACGCTCCGCCTACTTCTATAGCACTTTTTGAAAACAAACTCTGGACCTGTTATGCCGAGCATAATGTTATAGTCCGTTATAATATAAATACTATGAGGGAAGAATTACGTATTGGCGGTGGTGCCGCTTCTCCCTTCAGACAGCCTTCATACATATTTATTAAGGGCGATAAAGGATACATTTGCAATCCCGGCACCTTGCAAATTTTAAAAATCGACCTTAACACCTATGACCTTGAGGTTTATAAGGAATTCACCACTCCTGTAAAACAGTATCTTGAGGTTGACGGCTATGCTTTTGTGGTTATGGAAAACAGCGTATATTTGTTGGATTGACAAAATGATAATTTACTGATATAATAATTTAAAAGTTAAAGACTGTGAAAAGAAGTAGTAACAGATATAAACTGTTATAGAGAGGAAGCGGTGGGTGTAAGCTTCTACAGTTTGTCTGCGAAGCCGTCTTTGAGTCGTCCCCCTGAACAAAAATTAAGGGCGAACGGGTTCTCCCGTTATAGAGAAACGGTTTTAAAACCGACAGAGTGCGAAGGGAACTTCGAATTCAGGTGGTAACACGGAAAAAATTTCGTCCTGAACGCAATGGCGTTCGGGATTTTATTTTAGGAGGTATTATTATGAATAAAGAGATATTGAAGCTTTTGCAAAAGAACGCAAGAATTACTGTCCAAGATATTGCTACTGCCACAGGGCTGAGCGAAAAAGCTGTAAAATCCGAAATTTTTGAAATGGAAGAAAACGGACTTATACGCGGTTATAAAGCTGTAATCGACTGGGAAAGTATCGACAGTTATTCGGTATCTGCTATTATCGAATTAAAGGTTACCCCTAAAGCAGGATACGGCTTTGAAGAAATTGCCGAAAGAATTGCAAAATATCCTGAGGTTGAGTCCTGTTATCTTATGTCAGGGGTTTACGACCTTAACGTAGTAGTAAGGGGTAAATCCTTCCAGGATGTTGCTCAGTTTGTAGCAAAGGAGCTTTCTACTATAGAATCTGTAACCTCTACCGCTACCCATTTTGTTTTACGCAGATATAAAGACTTTAATGTTGAACTTTCTAATAGCGAACCCGATGAAAGAGGTACGGTGTCGCTATGATAGATTATACCAAAATATTAAACAGTACCATTTGTGATGTCAGGTGGTCGGGTATAAGAAAGTTTTTTGATATTGCCAATACTATGGAGGGTGTTATATCTCTTGGTGTGGGCGAACCTGATTTCCCAACCCCTTGGAAAATCCGAAACTGTGCTATAAATACTCTGCAAAAGGGTAAGACCCGTTATTCATCTAATTGGGGACTTGAACCTTTGCGTAACGAGATTGCAAGTTATCTTGAAAGAAAGTATCAACTTAAATATTGTCCCAATAATGAAATTTTAGTGACGGTGGGCGGAAGCGAGGCTATTGATGCCTGCATACGTGTAATAACCGACCCCGAAGATGAAATTATAATTCCTCAGCCCAGTTATGTTTGTTATGAGCCTATTACCCGAATTTGCGGCGGTGTTCCTGTAATTATAAACACAAAGTCAGAAAATGATTTTAAGGTAACTGCCAAGGAACTTATTGAAAAAATCACCCCTAAAACCAAGGCACTGATTTTGCCTTACCCTTGTAATCCTACAGGTGCTATTATGGAAAGGGAGGATTTGGAGGCATTAGGAGAAGTTCTCAAGGATACCAATATTCTTGTTATCTCCGACGAAATATATTCAGAACTTACCTTTGGCGGTAAAAAACACGTTTCTCCTGCTAATATTGAGTCCCTTAAAGACAGAACTGTGGTTATAAACGGTTTTTCTAAATCGTTTTCTATGACAGGCTGGCGTCTTGGTTTTATATGTGGACCTGAGCCTATTATCAGTCAGATAACAAAACTTCATCAGTTCGCAATAATGTGTGCTCCTACAACATCACAGTATGCTGCAGTTGAGGCACTTAAAAACTGCGATGAAGAAGTAAGGGAAATGATGGAAGAATATGATATGCGCCGCAAAATAATGATTAAAGGGTTTAACGAAATGGGACTTACCTGCCGTGAACCTAAGGGTGCTTTTTATGCTTTTCCATCAATTAAGAGTACGGGAATGACCAGCGAAGAGTTTTGCGAAAAGCTTTTATATTCCAAAAAGGTTGCCATAGTTCCCGGTACTGCATTTGGCGACAGCGGTGAGGGGTTTGTACGTGCGTCCTATTGCTATTCCACCTCTCATATCAAAGAGGCACTATCACGAATAAAAGAATTTCTTGAAGAAATTAAATAAAATTTAACGGGCAGAAAATATATCTGCCCGTTTTCTTACATTACATATAATATATATGTACGCGTGAAGCAAATATAATAGTTCGTCAAAATGAACAAAAAACAAAGAGAAATTTCTACAAAATTCGTTACAATATTTTATGAAATATTTTTTAAAAAATACTTGCAATGGAATTTGTTTTGTGTTATTATATCAAGGTACGCGAGTGGCGTACTGTCATGCGATGATGTGGGAGGTGGCTGACGCTAGAGTCAGGAAATTTCCACGGAGTATGTCCGATTTTAAACCGGGCGAACCAATACCTCAGACTATTAGGCACAGCAGGATAACTTGCGAACCTGCCTGTGTATCCGGATTCACCTCAACCCCAGTGATCCGGTTTTATAATGGACCGTGATGAAACACACGGCACAGTGTGAGGTAGCCCGCCAAACTAACAAGGAGGCGACTGTAATGGCAGTAAAAGAAAAGATTCGCATCAGAATCAAAGGTTACGACCACGCACTTGTAGACCAGTCCGCAGAAAAGATTGTGGAAACCGCTAAACGTACAGGTGCTAGAGTATCGGGTCCTGTTCCGCTACCTACTGAAAAAGAAGTTGTAACCATCCTTCGTGCAGTTCACAAGTATAAAGATTCTCGTGAACAGTTCGAAACCAGAACTCATAAGAGACTCATAGACGTAATCAGACCTTCCAACAAAACTGTTGAAGCTTTGACCGGTCTTGAGCTTCCCGCCGGCGTTGAGATTGAAATTAAACTTTAATCTTTGCCGTCAGTGGTCATGTTGGGCAACCCCCAACCAATAACTACAAGGAGGAAAATAAAATGCAAAAAGGTATTGTAGGCAAGAAGCTTGGTATGACTCAGCTTTTTGATGCAAACGGAAATGTCATTCCGGTAACTGTTATTGAAGCAGGTCCCTGTGTGATCGCTCAGAAGAAGACAGTTGAAAATGACGGTTATGAAGCAGTACAGATTGGCTACGGCGATCTTAAAGCTTCTAAGGTAAACGGTCCTATGAAGGGACACTTCGCAAAAGGCGACGTTGCTCCGAAGAAGGTTCTTCGTGAGTTCCGTTTTGATGATATCAGCACTATGAACGTAGGCGACATCATTAAGGCTGACGTTTTTGCTGAAGGCGATGCAGTAGATGTAAGAGGTACTTCTAAGGGTAAAGGCTATGCCGGCGTAATTAAGCGTTGGAACTTCAGCCGTCTTAAAGAATCCCATGGTACCGGCCCTGTACATCGTCACGGCGGTTCTCTCGGTGTTATTGACCCCGCTCGTGTTTTCAAGGGCAAGAAAATGGCAGGTCACTTAGGTAACGAACGTGTAACTGTTCAGAACCTTAGTGTAGTAAAAGTTGATGCTGAAAACAACATTATCGCTGTTAAGGGTGCCGTTCCCGGTCCCAAGGGCGGAATTGTAGTTGTTTTCGATAGCGTTAAAGCCTAAGGGAAAGGAGAACTGAATTATGCCTAATATAGCAGTTTTAGATATGGCAGGTAAAAATGTGGGCGAAATCACATTAAGCGATGCCATCTTCGCAATTACACCTAATGCAGTTGTTATGCACCAGGCTGTTGTAAATTATCTCGCTAATCAGCGTCAGGGCACCCAGTCCACCTTAACCCGTTCCGAAGTTTCCGGCGGCGGTAAAAAGCCTTGGAGACAGAAGGGTACAGGCCACGCAAGACAGGGTTCTACCAGAGCACCTCAGTGGGTACACGGTGGTATAGTACATGCTCCCAAGCCCCGCGATTACTCTTTCGACCTTAATAAAAAGGTTAAGAGACTCGCACTTAAGTCTGCTCTCTCTGATAAAGTTCTCGGCGGCGACCTCATCGTTCTTGATGAGTTCAAGGTTGAAGGCTTTAAGACAAAGACTGTTGTTGAATGCTTAAAGGCTATAGGTGCTGCTAAGAAGACTCTTATTGTTCTTGAAGATAACAACAGCTGTGCAGTTAAGAGCTGTGCAAACATCCCAGGTGTTAAGACCGCTCAGGTAAACACCATCAACACTTACGATATTATCAATGCAGATACCTTAGTAATTGCTAAGGGTGCTGTTCAGAAGATTGAGGAGGTGTACGCATAATGAAAACCGCACAGGATATCATTATTGCTCCGGTTATTACCGAAAAAAGTATGTCCGGCATTGCCGACAAGAAATACACCTTCAAGGTAGCAAAAGACGCCAACAAGATTGAAATTGCTAAAGCAGTTGAAGAAATCTTTAAGGTAAAGGTTGCTAAAGTAAATACCATGAGCGTACGTGGTCAGGCTCGTCGTATGGGCCGTTATGAAGGCTACACTGCTTCCTGGAAGAAAGCAATTGTTACTTTGAAAGCAGATTCCAAGACAATCGAATTCTTCGACGGTCTTATGTAATCTGAGTGCCTAGAAGCTATAGCTTCAGGTGATGTATGAAACCAAAATGGTTTCGCTAAGCCTAATTAGGAGAGTGAATTAAAAATGGCATTAAAGCATTATAAGCCGACTACTCCGGGCCGTCGCGGTATGACCAGTATGGACTATTCCGTACTTTCTGACGTAAAGCCTGAGAGAAGCTTACTTGAGCCTTTAAAGAAAAATGCCGGCCGTAACAGTTATGGTCGCATCACCGTACGCCACAGAGGCGGCGGAAATCGCAGAAAATACAGAGTTATCGACTTCAAGAGAGACTTAACCGGTATCCCCGCAACAGTTCTTACTCTTGAGTACGATCCTAACAGATCAGCATTTATCGCACTTGTTCAGTACGATAACGAAAATAAGGAAAAGCGCTATATCATCGCTCCTATCGGTCTTAAGGTAGGCGACGTGATCGTAAGCGGTCCTGATGCTGATATTAAACCCGGTAACGCACTTCCTCTTACCAATATTCCTGTTGGTACCTTTATCCACAATGTTGAGCTTTATGCAGGTCGCGGTGCACAGCTTGCTCGTTCTGCAGGTAATATGGCTCAGCTCATGGCTAAGGAAAACGGAATGGCACTTCTTCGTTTGCCTTCCGGCGAACTCAGAAACGTACCTGCTAACTGTATGGCTACCATCGGTCAGGTAAGTAATCCTGAGCACAGCAATATCAACTACGGTAAAGCAGGTCGTAAGCGTCATATGGGTTGGCGTCCTACCGTTCGTGGTTCTGTAATGAACCCCTGTGACCACCCCCACGGTGGTGGTGAGGGCAGAGCCCCCATCGGACGTCCCGGTCCTGTAACTCCTTGGGGCAAACCTGCTCTGGGTTATAAGACACGTAAGAAACACAAATCGACCGATAAGTATATCGTAAAGCGTCGTAAGTAAGTCAGACGAAAGGAGATAAAATTATGGGTAGAAGCGTTAAAAAGGGCCCCTTTGTACAGCCCGTTCTTATGAAAAGAATTCAGGAGATGAACGCTGCCGGTGAAAAGAGAGTACTCAAAACTTGGAGCCGTTCATCCACCATATTCCCCGATTTCGTCGGACATACCATCGCAGTACACGACGGTCGCAAACATGTTCCGGTTTATGTAACTGAGGATATGGTAGGTCACAAACTCGGTGAGTTTGCTCCCACCAGAACCTTCAAGGGTCATGCCGGTGCTAAGACCACAAAGTAAGCGGCGAAAGGAGAGTTTAACTATGGAAGCAAGAGCAATACTTAAATATGCTCGCATTTCACCGCGTAAGGTGAAAATCGTGATGGATCTTATTCGTAATCAGGATGCAGATAAAGCA
Organism: Acutalibacteraceae bacterium; assembly: GCA_045592625.1. Taxonomy (GTDB): domain Bacteria; phylum Bacillota; class Clostridia; order Oscillospirales; family Acutalibacteraceae; genus SIG607. The sequence continues at coordinate 94,686 of JAZNVC010000004.1, read as the reverse complement.
ATGGCTATCTTGAAGTTTACTCCCAAGTCTGCTTGTGAGTATCTTGAAAAGCTTTTGGCATCTGCTATCGCTAATGCTGAAAATAATCATCACATGGATGTTTCTAAGCTCTATGTAGCTGAATGTTTTGTTTGTCCCGGCCCCACCTTGAAGCGCATTCGTCCTAAGGATCACGGCCGTGCACACAGAATTTTAAAGAGAACATCACACATGACAATCGTTCTTAAAGAACGCGAGGATTAAGGAGGTTAGACTATGGGCCAGAAAGTTAATCCGCACGGATTCCGTGTCGGCGTAATTAAAAACTGGGATTCCCGTTGGTATGCCAAGGATAATGTCTTCGGAGATACTTTGGTTGAGGACTATAACCTCCGTAAGTACCTTAAGAAGACTCTTCAGTCTGCAGGCGTTCCAAAAATTGAAATTGAACGCAATGCGTCCAAGGTCAGAATCCACATTCATTGTGCAAAACCCGGTATGGTTATCGGTAGAAACGGCGCAGAAATCGAAAAACTTCGTCTCGCTTGCGAGAAGATGCTCGGTAAGCCCTGCACAATTAATATTGTAGAAATTAAAAATCCGGATATGGATGCTCAGCTTATTGCTGAAAACATCGCTGTTCAGCTTGAAAAGCGTGTTTCCTTCCGCCGTGCTATGAAGATGGCTATCGGACGTGCAATGAAGTTTGGTGCAAAGGGTATCAAAGTAACCGTTTCCGGTCGTCTCGGCGGTAGAGAAATCGCCGGTGCAGAAACCTATCATGAGGGTACTATTCCGCTTCAGACTCTCAGAGCTGATATTGATTACGGCTTTGCAGAAGCAGCTACTACCTACGGCCGTCTCGGCGTAAAGGTATGGCTTTATAAGGGCGAAATCCTTCATGATGTTAAGAAAACATCCAAGAAGGAAGGGGGATCCCGCTAATGTTATTACCTAAGCGTGTAAAATACCGCAGAGTTCAGCGTGGCCGTATGACAGGTAAAGCTACCAGAGGTAACACTATTACACACGGTCAGTTTGGCCTTCAGGCTCTTGAACCGGCGTGGATCACTTCAAATCAGATAGAGGCTGCCCGTATTGCTATGACTCGTTACATCAAACGTGGCGGTCAGGTATGGATTAAAATCTTCCCGGATAAGCCTATCACTGCAAAACCTGCTGAAACTCGAATGGGTTCCGGTAAAGGTTCCCCTGAATATTGGGTAGCAGTAGTTAAGCCCGGTCGCATTATGTTTGAGATCGGCGGCGTTTCTGAAGAACTTGCTCAAGAAGCTATGCGTCTTGCAGCAAACAAACTTCCTATCAAGTGTAAGTTTGTTACAAAGGAAATGGAAGGTGAGCAATAATGAACGTTAAGGAATACAGAGAATTAAATATCGCTGAGCTGAACAAAAAGCTTGGTGAACTGAAGGAAGACTTATTCAATCTCCGTTTCCAGCTCGCCATTAATCAGCTCGACAATCCTATGCGCATCAGCGAAGTTAAGAAGGATATCGCACGTGTTAAAACCGTTATTCGCGAAAAAGAACTTCTTGACGCAGCTAAGGCATAAGGAAGAGGGAGGGTAATCGAATGAGCGAAAGAAACCTTCGTAAGACCAGAGTCGGTAAAGTTGTTAGCAACAAAATGGAAAAAACCGTTGTAGTTGCTATTGAAGACAACGTAAAACACCCACTCTATAAGAAGATCATTAAAAATACTATTAAGCTTAAGGCCCATGACGAAAACAACACCTGTAATATCGGTGACAGAGTTCTCATCATGGAAACCAGACCGCTCTCCAAGGATAAGAATTGGCGCGTGGTTGAAATTATCGAAAAAGCTTTGTAGTCTGTAAGGAGGAAAACACTGTGATACAGCAACAGAGTTACCTTAAGGTTGCCGACAATACCGGTGCTAAAGAAATTATGTGCATCCGTGTACTTGGCGGTTCCAGAAGAAGGTATGCTAACATCGGCGATGTCATCGTTGCTTCTGTTAAGAAAGCTACCCCCGGCGGTACTGTTAAGAAGGGCGATGTTGTAAAGGCAGTTGTAGTTCGTTCTGCAAAAGGTCTTCGTCGTGCCGATGGCACTTATATCAGATTTGATGAGAACGCTGCCGTTATCATCCGTGAGGACAAGAATCCCCGCGGCACCCGTATTTTTGGACCGGTAGCTAGAGAGCTTCGTGATAAGGACTATACAAAGATCTTATCTCTAGCTCCCGAAGTACTTTAATGGAGGATGAACACAATGAACATTAAAACTGGCGATACTGTAGTTCTCCTCACCGGAGACGAAAAATACCGTGGCAAAAGCGGTAAGGTTCTCGAAGTTAGCCCTAAGGAAGGTAAAGTTATTGTTGAGGGTCTCAATGTTGTTAAAAAGCATATGAAACCCCGCAAGGCTGGCGATCCTTCCGGCATCATTGAGACAGAAAGCGCAATTTACGCTTCTAAGGTGCAGCTTGTATGCCCTAAATGCGGTAAGCCCACCCGCGTAGGTGTTAAAATCTACGAGGACGGCAAGAAAGACCGTATGTGCAAAAAGTGCAAAGAAACATTTTAATGAGTAAGGAGGACATGACATGTCATTGTTGAGAGAAGAATATATAAATTCTATAGCTCCCGCATTGATGAAGAAATTCAATTACAAGAGCGTCATGCAGATTCCGAAGCTCGATAAAATTGTAATCAATGTTGGACTCAGCGAAGCAAAAGAAAACTCTAAAGTTATCGATGCTTGTATAGCTGATTTGAGCAAAATCACCGGTCAGAAAGCAATCCCCTGTGTTGCTAAAAAGTCGGTTGCGAACTTCAAACTTCGTGCCGGAATGCCTATCGGTGTAAAAGTTACTCTCAGAGGCGAGAGAATGTATGAGTTCGTTGAACGTTTTTTCAATGCAGCTCTTCCCCGTGTAAGAGACTTCAGAGGAATTAATCCTAACTCTTTCGACGGCCGTGGTAACTATTCTATGGGCGTTAAAGAACAGCTTATTTTCCCTGAAATCGAATTTGATAAGATCGACAAGGTTCGCGGTATGGATATTAACTTCATCACCACAGCGAAAACCGACGAAGAAGCTCGTGAGTTACTCACACTTATGGGCGCTCCGTTTGCGAAATAAGGAGAGACGATTATGGCTAAAACATCTATGAAAATCAAACAGGCTCGTCCTGCCAAATTTTCAACCAGAGCTTACAGCAGATGCAAAATCTGCGGACGCCCCCACGCTTATCTTCGCAAATACGGTATTTGCCGTATCTGTTTCAGAGAACTCGCCTACAAGGGTGAAATTCCCGGCGTGACTAAGGCAAGCTGGTAAAAGCAACAGAAAAGGAGGTTGACGGCATGCAAATCACCGATACTATAGCTGATATGCTGACACGAATTCGTAATGCATCTTCAGCAAAACATGATTCGGTAGATATCCCTGCGTCAAACGTAAAGAAGGCTATTGCTCAGATTTTACTTGACGAAGGATATATTACAAGCTTTCAGGTTATTGAAGACGGAAAGCAGGGCATGATTCATATCGTACTGAAGTATGGCCCGAAAAAATCTCAGATCATTACCGGAATCCGCAGAGTTTCCAAACCCGGTTTGAGAATTTATACTAATGTTGAGGATATGCCTAAGGTAATGAAAGGCCTTGGTATTGCAATCCTTTCCACCTCTAAGGGTATTTTGACAGACAAAGAGGCTCGCAAAGCTAACGTTGGCGGCGAAGTTCTCGCTTATGTCTGGTAAGGAGGTGCTTCAGGATGTCTCGTATTGGTAAAAAACCCATCGCTATTCCTGCAGGAGTTGAGGTTAAACTCAACGGTACCGAAATGACCGTTAAAGGTCCTAAGGGTGAGCTTAACGCTTCTCTTCGTCCTGAAATGGAAGTTGTTATTGAGAATGGCGAAATTAATGTTAAGCGTCCCAATGACGATCAGTTAAACCGTTCTCTTCACGGCCTTACCCGTACACTTATCGCTAATATGGTTGTAGGTGTTACTGATGGCTTTAAGAAAGAACTCGATGTTAACGGTGTTGGTTATCGTGTTCAGAAGCAGGGAAAGAACCTTGTTATGAACCTCGGATACTCTCATCAGGTTATCATGGAAGAGCCCGCAGGCATCACTATAGATGTTCCTGCTCCTAACAAAATTATTGTTAGCGGTGCAGACAAACAGGCTGTAGGTCAGATTGCTGCTCAAATCCGTGAGAAACGTCCACCGGAGCCTTACAAGGGCAAGGGTATCAAATATGTTGATGAGTATATCCGCCGCAAAGAAGGTAAAGCCGCTAAGGGCGCAAAGAAATAATTTAAAAGGAGTGTATTTTAAATGGTTACTAAACCAGATTCTAACAAGGCACGTCTTAAGCGTCACATTCGCGTACGCTCTAAGATCAGCGGTACAGCTGAGTGCCCCCGCCTTGATGTATTCCGCTCCAACAGCAACATTTACGCCCAGCTTATCGACGACGTCAAGGGTGTTACTTTAGCTTCCGCTTCCACCATCGAGAAAGATTTCGAAGGTGCAAAGGGAAATAAAGAAGCAGCCCGCAAGGTTGGACAGTTAATTGCTAAACGTGCTCTTGATAAAGGTATCGAGTGTTGCGTTTTCGATCGTGGTGGCTACATTTATCACGGTCGTGTCTTGGAGCTTGCCGAAGGTGCCCGTGAGGGCGGCCTCAAGTTCTAACTATGGAGGAGGAATAACTTTGGCTAATTTTGACGCAAATAATGTTGAATTACAGGAACGCGTAGTTGCTATCAACCGCGTATCTAAAACCGTTAAGGGCGGTCGTATCATGAAATTCTCCGCTTTAGTTGTTGTCGGCGACGGCAATGGCAAGGTAGGCTTCGGCCTCGGTAAAGCCGGTGAAGTTCCGGATGCTATCCGCAAGGGAATTGAGGATGCTAAGAAGAATATGATTACCGTAGCTCTCAAAGGCTCCACTATTCCTCATGAAATCATAGGCGAGTTCGGTGCAGGTCGCGTGCTCTTAAAGCCCGCCGCAACCGGTACCGGTGTTATTGCCGGCGGTGCTGTTCGTGCCGTACTTGAAGCTGTTGGTATTAAGGATATCCGTACCAAAGCTTTACGCTCTAACAATCCCTGTAACGTTGTAAGAGCTACCATTCAGGGTCTTGCTGCACTTCGCAACGCTGAAGAAGTTGCTGCTATCCGTGGCAAGTCCGTTAAAGAAATTGTTGGTTAAGGAGGAGCAATATAATGGCAATTAAAGTTAAACTTGTAAAGAGCACCATTGGCTCCAAAAAGGACCAAATCGCTACTGTTGAAGCTTTAGGACTTAAGAAAATAGGCGATGAGTCTATTCAACCCGACAACGCTTCTACACAAGGCAAAATCAAAAAAGTCGTACACCTCGTTGAGGTGAGCGAAGCTTAATTTGCTTCAAATGCAAGGAGGTGCGAAAAATGAAACTTCATGAATTATCCCCCGCTTTTGGTTCTACTAAAGAAGCAAAGCGTATAGGTAGAGGTCATGGCTCCGGCAACGGTAAAACTGCCGGTAAAGGTCACAAGGGACAGAAGGCACGTGCAGGTCACGGTATGTCTGCTGGTTTCGAAGGCGGTCAGATGCCACTTCAGAGACGCGTTCCTAAGCGTGGCTTTAATAACATTTTTGCTGAAGAGGTTATTGCTATCAACATTAGCACTCTCGAAGTTTTCGAGGACGGTGCAGTTGTAGATGCCGCCGCTTTAGCTGACAAGGGTATTGTGAAGAAAGCTTCCTACCCTGTAAAGGTTCTCGGTAAAGGCGAACTCACCAAGAAACTCACCGTAAAGCTCAATGCTTTCTCTGCTTCTGCTGCTGAGAAAATCGCTGCTGCCGGTGGAAAGACTGAGGTGATTTAACCGTGTTAGAGACACTAAGAAACGCCTGGGCTGTTAAAGATATCAGACGCAAGATCCTTTTCACGGTTTTCATTTTGATCGTATTTCGTATCGGTTCAGTAATACCGGTTCCGTTTATTGACGTAGGTACAATGCTGAATGGCAATTTCGGCGCCAATGAGTTTTTCAGCTATCTGTCTGTTCTTACCGGCGGTGGTTTGGATTACGGTGCAGTATTTGCTCTTTCCGTTACTCCGTACATCAATTCTTCAATTATCATTCAACTTTTATCAGTTGCTATCCCTGCTCTTGAACGTCTTTCTAAAGAAGGCGAAGAGGGTAAGAAGAAATTGGCTCAGATAACCCGTTATACAACTGTTATCTTAGGTCTTCTTCAGGGTACTGCATACTTTATTTACCTTGCTAATCAGAAATGCTTAAGCGTATCAAAGAGCGACGGATTTGTTTTCTGGCTCGCTTCTGTAGTTATCGTTCTTTGCTTCACTGCAGGTAGTGCACTTGTAATGTGGCTTGGCGAACAGATTGATAACAAGGGTATCGGCAACGGTATTTCTATGATTCTCTTTGCAGGTATTATTTCCAGAGCACCCGATGCTGCTGCAGTAATGATTACAAACCTTCAGGATTCTTCCAAAATAATTCCTGTAATCGGTATTGTATTACTCTTCTTGGTATTGGTTATGTTCGTAGTATGGATGACATCTGCTGAAAGAAGAATTCCCGTACAGTACGCAAAGCGTGTTGTAGGTAATAAGATGTATGGCGGTCAGAATACTCATATTCCGATCAAAGTAAATATGTCGGGTGTTATGCCTGTAATATTTGCCAGCTCTATTCTTATGTTACCGACTATGATTCTCGGTTTCACCAGAAACGAGACTACAAGTTGGTACAAGTTCTTAAAATTGTTCAGCACACAGGGTGTGTTCTATGCAGTTCTCTACTTCATACTGATTATCGGTTTTGCATACTTCTATGCTACCATTCAGTTTAATCCCGTAGAGATGACAAACAATCTCAGAAAGAACGGCGGTTCTATACCAGGCATTCGTCCGGGTAAGCCTACCTCTGATTTTATTTCTAAGATTTTGTCGAGAATTACTTTGATGGGCGCATTCTTCCTGAGTGTTGTAGCAATACTTCCTATAGCTGTTGGTCAAATCGGCGGAATGAATATTTCCCTCGGTGGTACCTCTATGCTTATTCTTGTAGGTGTTGCTCTTGATACAGTTCAGAATCTTGAATCTCAGATGATGATGCGTCACTACAAGGGATTCCTTGATTAATAAAGGAGAACTTATATGAAGCTCATTCTTTTGGGTGCACCTGGTGCCGGTAAAGGCACACAGGCTGAATTTATTTCAAAAAAATGTAATATTCCTACCATTTCTACAGGAAATATAATCCGTGCCGCTTTAAAAAACGGTACAGAAATGGGTAAGGTTGCTAAATCTTATATTGATGCCGGTGAACTTGTTCCCGATGAGGTTGTTATAGGAATAGTAAAGGAAAGACTTAGCGAGAGTGATTGCACAAACGGTTACATCCTCGACGGCTTCCCACGTACAATTCCTCAGGCCGAGGCACTTGACCAAATGGGCGATACCGTTGACACCGTTCTTTCTATTGAAGTAGAAGATGATGAAATAGTAAAACGTATGTCCGGAAGACGCGTATGTGAAAAGTGCGGAACAAGTTACCATACCGAATATAAAATTCCTGAAAAAGAAGGTATCTGTAACCTTTGCGGCGGTAACCTTGTTATCCGTAAGGATGACGAACCGGAAACGGTGCTTAACCGTCTGGAAGTTTACCACCAGCAGACAGAACCTCTTATAGCTTACTATGAGGCTCAAGGAAAACTTATTTCGGTAAAGGGCGCCGATACAGTCGAGGAGACGACTAAGGCTGTCTTCAAGGCTTTGGAGATTTAATTATGATAGTGCTAAAAACCAGCCGAGAGTTAGGCTTTATGCGTGAAGCCTGCAGAATATCGGCAGGAGCATTACAGTTGGTTGGCAAGTGTGTTGAACCCGGGATTTCCACAGCAGAACTTGATAAAATTGCTGAAGATTATATCAGAAGTCAGGGAGCAATCCCCAACTTCAAGGGTTATTCAGGTTATCCCGCAACAGCTTGTATATCCATAAACAATGAGGTGATTCACGGCATACCTTCAAAAAAGCGTATCCTTAAAGCAGGCGATATCGTCAGCGTTGATTTGGGAGCAGCTTTGGAAGGCTATAACGGTGATAATGCCGCCACTTTCGCTGTAGGAGATATCTCCGAGGAAGCGAAGCGGCTGATAGACGCGACCAGAGAAAGTCTTTACGAAGGCATAGCTGCTGCTCGCGCAGGCGGTAGAATCGGCGATATAGGAAGCGCTATTCAGCGTTATGTCGAAGCAAGAGGTTTTTCCGTAGTACGAGGATTCGTAGGTCACGGAATAGGCACCAAGCTTCACGAAGCACCTGAAGTCCCGAATTTCGGTACACCCGGAAAGGGAATCCGTTTGATGCCGGGTATGACTTTAGCTATTGAGCCTATGATAAATATGGGCTTGCCCGGAGTTAAAACCTTATCAGACGGCTGGACGGTTGAAACAAAGGACGGATCATTATCGGCTCACTTTGAGCATACGGTAGCGATTACATCCGACGGTGCGCAGATACTTACTAACGTATAGGTGTTCTTATGAAAACTTTTAGTATAGTAAAATCTGTAGCAGGTAGAGATAAAGGAAGTTTACTCGCCGTAGTCGGTGAGTGTGACGGTGGCGTTTTTGTTTGCGAAGGCAAAGAAAGACCGCTTGAAAGACCGAAACGCAAAAACAAAAAACATCTCATTTTTACCGGTCAGAGTCTTAATGAGGAAGATTTAAATTCAAACAAATCATTACGCCGCGCTTTAAAGCGTTGTGAAATTAAGGAGGATTCCATTTATGTCTAAAGAAGATGTAATTGAATTAGAGGGTACTGTAGTCGAGACTATGCCCAATGCAATGTTTAAAGTAGAAATTCAAGGAGGACATACAATCCTTGCTCATATTTCCGGAAAATTACGTATGAACTTCATACGCATTCTCCCGGGTGATAAGGTAACGGTTGAAATGTCTCCGTACGACCTGTCTAAAGGACGCATTACTTGGCGTTCCAAATAAGACGGTCAAAAAAAACTAGGAGGGTAATCCAAATGAAAGTCAGACCTTCTGTAAAAAAGATTTGTGAAAAATGCAAAATCATCAAGCGCAAGGGTAAAATCATGGTAATCTGTGAGAACCCCAAGCACAAACAGCGTCAGGGTTAACCCGCGCTATACAGTGGAGGTGTATTAAATATGGCTCGTATTGCTGGTGTAGATTTGCCGAATAACAAGCGTGTTGAGATTGGTCTCACCTATATTTTCGGCATTGGACTTACAACATCCAGAGAAATTCTTGCAGCCACCGGAATTAATCCGGATACCCGTGTCAAAGATTTGACCGAAGATGATATTTCTAAACTACGTGAGTATATCGACCACAACCTTCAGGTTGAAGGTGACCGTCGTCGTACCGTAGCATTTGACATCAAGAGACTTATTGAAATCGGAAGTTACAGAGGCCTTCGTCATCGTAAGGGCTTACCGGTAAGAGGACAGCGTTCCAAGACCAATGCCCGTACCCGTAAGGGTCCCAAGAAGACCATCGCTAACAAGAAGAAATAAGTCAGGAGGAAGATAATATGGCTACTGCAAAGGCTAAAACGACTTCTACTCGTAGACGTCGCGAAAAGAAAAACATTGAACGTGGTGCTGCTCATATCCAGTCAACCTTCAACAATACTATAGTTACCATTACCGATTCTCAGGGTAATGCTCTTTCCTGGGCTTCTGCCGGCGAACTCGGCTTCAGAGGTTCCAGAAAGTCCACTCCTTTTGCTGCTCAGAGTGCTGCAGAAACTGCTGCTAAAGCTGCTATGGAACACGGACTTAAAACGGTTGAAGTATTTGTTAAAGGTCCCGGTGCTGGTCGTGAAGCCGCTATCCGTGCATTACAGTCTGCAGGACTTGAAGTTACTATGATTAAAGACGTAACTCCTATCCCGCACAACGGCTGCCGTCCTCCTAAGAGAAGACGTGTATAACCGAAATATTTGGAGGTGTAAAACATGGCAAGATATACCGGTGCAGTTTGCAGACTTTGTCGCCGTGAAGGACAGAAATTGTTTTTAAAGGGCGAACGCTGCTATTCTGATAAATGTTCCATCGCTGTAAGAGCTTATGCTCCCGGTCAGCATGGACAGGGACGTAAAAAGTCTTCCGAATATGGTCTTCAGCTTCGTGCTAAACAGAGGGCTCGTCGTTTCTACGGCGTTCAGGAAGGTCAATTCCGTCATTATTTTGAAATTGCTGAGAGAAAACAGGGCGTTACTGGTGAAAACCTCTTGAAGATTCTTGAAAGCCGTTTTGATAACGTTGTATACAGAGTTGGCTTTGCTTCTTCCAGAGCAGAAGCTCGTCAGCTTATCGGTCACGGTCATTTCGAGGTTAACGGAGCTAGAGTTGATATTGCTTCTTATCTCTTAAAAGCAGGTGACGTTATCGCTATCTGTGAAAAGAGTAAGGCTCTCGAAAAGATGAAAGGTGTAGTAGAAGCTAACGCTTCCAGACCTGCTCCCGCATGGATCGATGTTGACAAAGATAAGTGCGAAGCTAAGATTGTTGCTCTTCCTGAGCGCGATCAGATCGATGCTCCTGTTGATGAACAGCCCATCGTCGAATTCTACTCTAAGTAATTAGTTGACTTTATTAATCGGATATTTTCCCGTATAACATATCCGACTTCAAAAAATTTATTTACGGAGAATGGAGCTTTTAAATGATAGAGATTGAAAAGCCCAGAATAGAAACGCTTGAATTAACAGCCGACGGCACTTACGGAAAATTCGTTATGGAACCTCTTGAGAGAGGTTACGCAACAACACTCGGTAACAGTATGCGCAGAGTTCTTCTCTCCACACTTCCCGGTGCTGCTGTAACTACCGTTAGAATTGACGGTGTAGTTCACGAATTTTCTACTCTTCCCGGTGTAAAGGAAGAAATTACCGAAATCATACTTAACATTAAAGGTCTTATTCCTAAGCTTCTTGGAGATGCTCCCAAGACCGTTTATGTTGAAGCTGAAGGTCCATGTGTTGTAACGGGCGCTTCCATCAAGTGTGATTCTGAGGTTGAGATTTTAAATCCCGAGCTGTACATTGCTACTCTCGATGAGGGTGCAAAGCTTAATATGGAAATGACCATTGACAGCGGTAGAGGTTATGTACAGGCAGAACAAAATAAGCCGGCACAATCCGTTATCGGAGTTATTCCCGTTGATTCTATTTTCACACCTGTACTTAAGGTAAACCCCATTGTTGACAATACCCGTGTTGGTAAGGTTACAGATATGGGACGCCTTACTTTAGAGGTTTGGACAGACGGTTCAATAAAGGCTAATGAAGCAGTTTCTTTGTCTGCTAAAATCTTAATGGAACATTTTGAACTCTTCTTGAATCTTACCGAAGGTGTAAGCGAGACAGAGAGCATTATGGCAGAAAAAGGCGACAGCAACAATGAAAAGGTTCTTAATATGACTATTGAAGAACTTGATCTTTCTGTTCGTAGCTTTAACTGCTTAAAACGCGCAGGCATCAACACGGTTGAGGACCTTATCGAGAAGTCTGAAGAAGATATGATGAAGGTTAGAAACCTTGGCCGCAAATCACTTGAAGAGGTTATTGCAAAGCTTAATTCCTTTGGTTATAGCCTTAAGAGTGACGACGAATAATTGTAAGGAGTGAATATCCATGCCCGGTACAAGAAAACTCGGCAGAACCAGCGACCACAGAACTGCTATGCTCAGAGCAATGGTAACTTTCTTGCTTGAAAACGGCAAAATTGAAACCACCGTTACTCGTGCTAAAGAAGTTCGTGCAATGGCTGAAAAATATATTACACTCGCTAAAGATACCAGTTTACACAGCAAGCGTCAGGCTTATGCTTTCATAACCAAGGACGACGTTGTAAAAAAACTTTACAACGAAATTGCTCCCCGTTATGCTGACAGAAACGGCGGTTACTGCCGTATCACCAAAACCGGCCCTCGCCGTGGTGATGCTGCTGAGATGGCTATTATCGAGTTGATATAATCGACTTCTTTGTCATCACGTTGTAAAGCAGATGTTCTGTTTTGTAAAGTGACGACTAAGGCAAAATTTTACCCCTTTGCTTTGTGCAGAGGGGTTTACTTTTTTTATTTCTTATGTTACAATATTGATAATTTGCAAAGGGATTTTTTAGGAGTAAATAATGAAAAGTTTTTATTTGAAACCCAAGTTTTTTGAAACAATCAAAAACTATAATGGTTCTCAGTTTGTAAAAGACCTTACAGCAGGTATTATAGTTGCAATTATCGCTCTGCCGTTATCTATTGCTTTAGCACTTGCAAGCGGTGTTGAACCTGCACAGGGTATTTATACTGCCATTGCCGCAGGTTTTTTTGTAGCTCTTTTAGGGGGCAGTCGTGTCCAAATAGCAGGACCTACAGCGGCTTTTGCAACAATAGTTGCAGGTGTTGTGGGCAGTCATGGAATGGACGGGCTTTTTATTGCAACCGTTATGGCAGGTATTATACTTATTTTAATGGGTATATTAAAACTTGGCAGTCTGATTCGTTTTATTCCCAAAACCGTAACTGTAGGCTTTACGGGTGGCATTGCCGTTACTATACTTTTAGGACAGATTAAGGATTTTTTTGGTATAACCTATGCTGAAGGTGTAAAGCCTATTGAAACTATGGAAAAAATCGATGCAAACATTCACTATTTTTCTACTTTTAAGTGGGAAGCGATTGTTATCGGAGTTATAAGTCTTTTGTGCTTAATAGTCTATCCTAAACTTGAAAAGAAAATTCCGCCCTCTTTAATTGCGGTTATTATAGGAGCCTTACTTGTGGCACTTGTTCCGTTATTTTCGCAAAACGTTTTTACAATTGGCGACCTTTACAATATTCCCAAGGGACTTCCTAAGTTTAATTTCGGCGATATGCAGTTTACAAAAGAAAAAATAATTGCCGTTATGCCTAATGCATTTACTATAGCATTACTTGCAGGTGTCGAATCACTCCTCTCCTGTGTAGTTGCCGATGGAATGATAAATGATAAGCACAATTCCAACGCAGAACTGGTGAGTCAGGGTGTAGCTAATATTGCTTCGGTTCTTTTTGGCGGTATACCTGCTACAGGTGCTATTGCAAGAACTGCCGCTAATATTAAAAACGGCGGTAGAACTCCTGTTGCCGCCTTGGTACATTCTATAGTGCTTCTTTTAGTGCTTTTAATACTTATGCCATATGCAAAACTTATTCCAATGCCTGTAATTGCTGCGATTTTGTTTGTTGTGGCTTATAATATGAGTGAATGGCGTCATTTTGTGGCAATATTTAAAACACGCCGTATCAACGATATTTTGGTGCTGACAGTCACCTTTGTTTTAACCGTTGTGTTTGACCTTGTGGTTGCAATTGTTGTTGGTATGGTGCTTTACGGTGTTACTTTGGTTATCAGAAGAATAAAGAAGAGGGTGTAAAAAATTAAGGAAAAAATTAAAAAAGCGTTCCAGCTGTTTATTGTGTTCTTTAAAATAGGTGCCTTTACCTTTGGCGGCGGCTATGCAATGATTCCTCTTATTCAGCGTGAGGTTGCTGAAAACAGAGAATGGGTAACAGATGATGATATACTCGAAATTATTGCTATTGCCGAATCTACACCGGGACCTATTGCTATAAATTCCGCAACCTTTGTGGGCTATAGAGTGTGTGGATTTTGGGGAAGTTTTTTTGCAACCTTAGGTGTGGTTTTGCCATCTTTTGTAATTATACTTGCTATTTCTGCCGTTCTTAATCAGTTTGGCGATTTAAAACCGGTTAAGTATGCCTTTAACGGTATAAGAGCAGGTGTATTGGCTCTTTTGTTTAAAGCACTTTGGACAATGTATAAAAAATGCCCCAAGAGTGCAGTTTCTTATATAGTTATGGCTGCCTCATTTTTGCTAACGGCAATTTTAGAGGTACCAGTACTTTATGTGCTTATAGGTTGTGCAGTTTTCGGACTTGTTACTTCTCTTATAACAGACAGGAGGAGTAAAAATAAATGATTTATCTTGAACTGTTTTTAACCTTTTTTAAAATTGGTCTTTTCACCTTTGGTGGCGGATACGCTATGCTTCCCTTAATAGAGGAGGAAATCACCAATAAAGGCTGGATGGCTATGGAACAGCTTGTCAACTTTATTGCGGTAAGCGAATCTACCCCCGGCCCCTTTGCTATAAATATTGCTACCTATGTTGGCAGTCAGGTGGCACCTATGGGTGTGCTTGGTTCTGCCTGTGCTACCCTCGGCGTAGTTATGCCGTCCTTTATTATAATTTTAATTGTCGCTAAAATTTATGATAAATTCAAAAACAGCAAAACTGTAAAGGGTGTTATGACAGGACTAAAACCTGCAGTTGTAGGACTTATAGCAAATGCTATAATTACCATTGCTATAAGTGTTTTGTTCCCTGAAAGTGTTTCTCTTGCAGTATTTAAAACCGCTCAGACCTATGTAAGTATAGGAATTTGCATTGTTGCAACTGTACTTGCCTTTAAAAAGGTACACCCGATAATTATTATTCTTCTTTCTGCCGCAGCAGGAATATTAAGCGGATATTTAATTTAACCAAAAAGTCTTAACTTCCTTTTGGAAGTTAAGACTTTTTTTAATCCTGTGTTAAATTACCGTCGCCGCTGATTGGGATAGCTTCGCCTAAGTATTTTGGTTTGGGTTTAAATATTGTATAAAGAAAATCTTTGTTTCGTGCTATAATTTCTCGTATATCTCGGTATGTTTGTCCTCTATAGGTATGATAGTCACTTGCTACTCCGTAAGCCTCTAAACCTAATTTTCGGGCAATAAGCAGAGCACGTGAAAGGTGATATTCCTGTGTTACGATTATAACCTTTTTTGCCTTAAAGACTTCCTTTGCTCTGTATATACTGTCATAGGTGCAAAAACCTGCGTGGTCCATAAATATATCAGCAGAATCAATTTCTGCATCTAGTGCATAGTTTTTCATAGTCTGCACTTCGTTATATTCCTTTTGACCGTGGTCGCCGCTCATAAGTATTTTAGGAGCAGCACCCATTTGGTAAAGTTCTACACCGCACCTTAGCCTGTCAGAGAGCATATTACTGGGTTCGCCGCTTGGCCTGACTAAACAGCCTAAAACTATAATGCAGTCCACGTCACTTAGTAATGCTGCATCGGAAGAAGAAATAATCTCCTTTTTCGCCGAAGAAACAACGTAAGCGTTTATAATCAGAGCGTATATACCCACTATAATTGAAAACACAAGCAAAAATATAAGTGCTTTTTTAAAAGGTTTTGTTATTTTCATATTTAATCCTCAATTTTCACTGATTTTAAGTAATCTGTCTACTTCTTCTTTTAGAGCTTTGTGTAACGGTGAACTTAAGTCGGGGTCTTCTTTTATTACCGATTGTGCCGCTATAGAAGAAATGCGAAGCAGGTCCATATCATTGTTCAAATCGGCAATTTTTAGTTCGGGAAGTCCGTGCTGGCGGTGACCCATAAAATCCCCTGGACCGCGAAGCTTTAAATCTTCGTCGGCAATTTTAAAGCCGTCAGAGGTAGAACACATTATTTTAAGTCGGGAGTTGTTGTTGGAATTTGATATAAAAATGCAGGTAGACTTGAATTTACCTCTGCCGATTCTTCCTCGAAGCTGATGAAGCTGACTGAGTCCGAAACGCTCGGCATTCTCAATAACCATAACAGTAGCATTGGGTACGTCAATTCCCACTTCAATTACTGTAGTGCATACAAGAAGATTTATTTTGCCTTCCTTAAAGTCGGACATAATCTTATCTTTTTCGTTTGCCTTCATTTTTCCGTGAAGAAGTCCTACGCTATAATCCTTAAATTCATTTTTGGTAAGGCTTTCAAAGAGCTTATCTGCAGAAGCCATATCGGTATCATTTTCTTCTATGGCAGGGCAGACGATATATGCTTGTCTGCCGTCGGCAATATTTTTCTTTATAAAATTATAAACCCTCGCCCGTAGTTCTTCTGAAACACTGTAAGAATCAATAACCTGATGATTTTTAGGATATTCATCAATTATGCTTAAATCAAGGTCGCCGTAAATAATAAGCCCAAGAGTTCTGGGAATAGGGGTTGCAGACATAACAAGTCGGTGGGTAAATTTGCCTTTATTTGATAACTTTGCACGTTGAGCCACGCCAAAGCGGTGTTGTTCATCGGTTATAACCAGGACTAAATTTTTAAAATCAACCCAATCGCTTATAAGTGCGTGAGTACCTACTGCAACGTTGATTTCGCCCTTTATAAGCTGCTCCTTTAACTTCTTTCGCTGTGAAGTATTTAACGAACCTGTAAAAAGTCCAGCTTTTATGCCTGTATTTGAGAAAAACTTGTTAAAAGAAGCAAAATGCTGCTCGGCAAGTATTTCTGTAGGTGCCATAATTGCTGCCTGAAATCCGTTCTTTGCAACGGTATAACAAAGTGCTGCGGCAACAGCGGTTTTTCCGCTGCCGACGTCACCTTGTATAAGTCTGTTAAGGGCAGAACCGTTTTGCATATCTGCAATACATTCCTTTGCAACCCTTATCTGTGCATTGGTGGGAGAAAAGGGCAGAAGTGCAAAAAAATCGTCGGTGTAATCTTTTTCTATTTTAATGCCCTTTTTGTTTTTGTTGGCACTTTTTAAAAATGAATATGCAGTTTGAAGGGTAAAAAGTTCTTCAAAAACAAGACGTTTTTTTGCGGCATTCAGGGCTGAATCGCTTAAAGGAAAGTGGATGTTTTTAATGGCAAAATCAAGATTGCAAAGACCGTATTTTTTTAGTATGTTTTGTGGAATAGGGTCAATGCCTACGCCCATAGGCAAGGCGGCTTTAACACAGTTTTTTATAACGCTTCCCGTAATACCGCTTTTCAGGGGATAAACAGCCTGAATTTTAGGTTCGTTTTCAAATATTACGGTAGGTGAAGAAAGAGTTAAATCAAAAAGATTTCCTGTGACTTTACCTGAAAAGGCATAAAAAGTGTTCTTTTTAAGATAAAAAGGCATTTCTTTTTTATGAAAGAGAATAATTTTTAACCTTCCCGTATCATCGCTTATATAAAAGGTGGAACGTGAAATGGGTTGTCGGTAAAGAGGTTCGGTAACAACTGCCGAGTCTATTTTTCCCCGTACTGTGAAATTTAAGTCGGGAATAAGATTTTCAATAGCCGTCATATGAGTGTAATCATTATAGCTTCTCGGATAGTAACGCAAAAGGGCATCGACAGAGTCAATGCCCAACTTACGCAGTAAGTCGGCACGTTTTTCGCCGATACCCCTTATACTTAAAATACTTCTTGTTTCTTTAGTTTCCATATTATTCTACCGAAAGGAAGAAATAATAAATGGGCTGACCGCCTCTGATTACGGTGATTTCCACCTTATCACCGAATTTTGCGTTAAGGTCAGATTCAATCCTTCTTGCCTGAGTATCGCTTACGTCTGCACCGTAAATAACGGTAAGAAACTCGCTGTCACGCTTAAGCATTACCTTAACAAGACGGGCAACTGCTTTATCAAGGTCAGTTTCGGTAAAGGCGATTTTCCCGTTGTTCATACAAAGAAGTTCGCCCTTCTTAATTTTATGACCGTCGAAGTCAGAATCGCGTGCCGCAAAGGTTATCTGTCCTGTAGCAATTCTTTCACAAGCCTCTGCCATAGCAATAGCGTTTTTGTCATCGCTTTCTTCAGGGTCGTAAGCCAACATAGCGGAAATTCCCTGAGGAATGGTACGGGAGTGAATAACAATAACCTTACGGGTGCTTAAGGGGATTGCCTGTTCTGCTGCCATAATAATGTTTTTGTTGTTAGGAAGAACAAATACAGTTTCGGCAGGGGTAGATTCAATAGCACGAAGAATATTATCGGTACTGGGGTTCATGGTCTGTCCGCCGCTTACCAATGTATCTACGCCTAAATCTTTAAAGAGTTCTTCAAGTCCGTCACCTGCACATACCGAAACAAAACCGACAGGCTTTTCCTTTTTTGCAGGAGTAAAGGTTTCGGTGCGAGTGCTGTTTTGAGCAGGTTTCTTAGAGGCATTAGCACTATCGTGCTTAGCCTTTTCGTGCTGGTCACGCATATTTTCTATCTTTAGATGAACAAGCTGACCGAAGGTTAATGCGTTTTCAATAGCATTGCCCGGATGGTCGGTATGAACGTGAACCTTAATAATTTCATCATCATCAACCACAACGACACAGTCGCCTATTGTTTCGAGATAACTTCTAAGCTCACTGGGTTCTTTTTCTACTTCGCTGTCACGGTTTACTATAAATTCGGTACAGTAGGTAAAGGTGATTTCTCCTTCAAATTCACCTGCTGCATTTCTTTCGGAAGTTTCTTCTTCTGTTTGCACTGCTGCGTGGGCGGGAGCAATAATTACTCGGTCTTTAAATACAGAGTGCATACCCTCTAAAATAACCACAAAACCCATACCGCCTGCGTCAACAACACCGGCTTTTTTAAGAACGGGGAGCATTTCGGGGGTTTCGGCAAGAGCCTTTTTAGCTCCTTCAAGAGCTGCTTCGAAAACACCAAGGGTATCAAGACCCTTTTTATATGCTTTTTCGGCATATTCACTTGCAACCCTTGCTACTGTAAGAATAGTACCTTCGGTTGGTTTCATAACAGCCTTATATGCTGCTTCAACACCCAGCTTGAAAGCATTTTTTAGGTTTTCGGGTTCTATATTTTCATATCCTTTAAAGCCATTTGCAAATCCACGGAATAAAAGGGAAGTAATAACACCCGAGTTACCTCTGGCACCGCGAAGTAAAGCGGAAGCGGTAATACTTGCTATCTTTCCTGCACTTTCGCCCTCAAGACGTGAAAGCTCACGGGCGGCATTGGAAAGAGTCATAGACATATTAGTACCGGTGTCGCCATCAGGCACCGGGAAAACGTTTAAATCGTCAACCTGTTTCTGTTTGTTAGAAATATTGTTGGCGGCAGAGATAATTGCATCTCTTAAAATGTTTCCGTTATACAATAAGAACACCTCAATTACTCTTTGATACCGTCAACCTTGACAGTTACTTTTTTTACCTGTATGCCGGTGGTTTCGGCAACAACGTATTTTACCTTATGAACAATGCTTTTTGCTATTGCATTAATGTTCATTCCGTATGTTACTACAATATGGATAACAACATTTATATGATCGATGTTACCTGTTACGGTAACGCCTTTTTCGATTCTTTCCTTTTTGGAAATCAGACCGAATAAACGCTGCTTTCTGCCGTTGGGCATCATACCTGCTACACCGAAACAAGATGTTACTGCCTGACCAATAAGCTTTGAAAGATATTCTTTGGAAAGGGAAACGGTGCCGGTCATAGTTTCGTAAGAAATCATAGTGTAACCTCCTAAAATTAGTTAAGGATAATTTTTAAAGGACATAAACAAATCAACCGATGAAGCGGTATTTATTCCTTCAATTTTGCTGTTGTAAAACAGAATTCCCGAACGATAACATACAGGAATGAAAGGCATTTGCGAACTTACTGCCGAAACAAGCTGAGAAATGGTAACCGTGCCGTTTTCGTATCTTCGAACAAGGTCGGTCAAATCGTTGTTTATGACAGTGGTGTTTTCTTCCACTTCTTCGGTTTGATTATCATTTGGGTCATCAATCTGAGCTTTACCCGCAATACCGTATGCGCATTTTCCGCCCGGTACTATAAGTTCGCTAAGGTCGAAGTTGTTATTAATTTTAACTTCGGCGAGATATAACTGAAATGCACCGGAATTTAATGCTGAAAGATAATTATCGTAATCTAAGGCGCGAACGGTCACTAGAATGCCGACCTCTCTTAAATTTGATACAATTATCTTTGCGGCTTCCTGCTGATAAACGTTATCAGCATTAATAAGCAATGAAAACTCCAACGTTCTTCCTGAATGGTTGCTTCTAAAACCTGAGTTATCTAATATATTATAACCGATTTGTTCCAAATTCTCAATAGCAATTTTCGTATTAGCCGAAGTTTCGAGGGTTTTATAGTTATTTTCACCCAAAAAAGCGGGGTTAAGAGGGCTTGTTGCAGGCAATGCATTGGAATAATATGCGTTTTTTGAAATTTTTTCTCGGTCAATAGCCGCAGAAATGCAATAACGGATTTTTGGTTCTTTGAAGACAGACATTCTCATATTCATGCCAATATAAACAAGTCTGTTCTGATTAACCGTTATTTTTTTGCCGTCCATACGGAAAATAGTGCTGTCCATTATATCAGCATAATAAAAATCGGTAGCACCCACCTCAACGTAGTGTCCGACGGATTCTCTGTCGGGTGCATTTATAAGATTAATGGTTGAGAAACGTGCAGGAACAGAGTAATAGTTTGGGTTAAGACCCAATTTGGTTTTCTCCTGATTTAAAACGTATGGTCCTGCACCGATAGGCGGAAAAAGTACCGAATCAGCGTCGGTAATCTTATCACTTTCGGCCTTTATAATGGGAAAGGTTAAAAGATTTACGAAAAACGGGTCGTTGTAAGAAAGTGTAAAAACAATATTTGCACCGTCTTTAGCGACAGAATTAACGTGGGTAAGTGATGAAGAATAAAGGTCACATTTTTTCGCAAGATTAAAGGAATATATAACGTCGTCGGCAGAAACTAAGGAGCCGTCGGAAAATTTAGCACTTTTAAGGGTTGCCGTCCAAATTTTACCGTTTTGCTCAACACTTTCGGCAAGGGCGTAAATGGGTTCAAAATTATTTGAAAGGGTAATCAGAGGCTCATAAAGCAACTGGCAAAGCTCCATATTAACCTTTGTGGTAAGGGTATACGGGTTAAAGGTGTCGTTTGCACAGTAAAGAAGATTAGCAGACTCTGTTTTTAAACCTGTCAGATTTCCGTCGTTTGCTCCCGAAGAACTGTTTTTATTGCATCCGTTTAAAAACAGTAAGCATAAAACAAGGAGCAATACTATAACTTTTTTAATTTTCAAAAGGTTTTCTCCTTTAAGAAATATTTATAAGGGTAGTACTAGTTGTTTTTCCCGTATTTTTATCAATATCAAAAATACAGCCGTTCAGCATACATTTACCGTCAGCCAAAACAAACTTTTCCGAGGTGTTTTTATCTTTGAGACGGGAAATAATAATAGAGCTTTTAACCCCTAAAACGCTGTCAATAGGTCCTGTCATACCAAGGTCGGTAATGTAGCCTGTACCAAGGGGCAAAATCTGAGCATCGTTGGTTTGCACGTGGGTGTGAGTGCCGAAAAAGGCAGAAACCTTGCCGTCAAGATAAAGACCTAATGCACGTTTCTCGCTTGTGGCTTCGGCGTGGAAATCAACTAAAATAATATCGGCACCGTCCTCTTTTGCATGGTTTATAAGTTCATCTGCTTTTGAAAAAGGGGATGAAGGGTTAAGGCCTTCAAGATATATAGTTCCCGAAAGATTTATGACCGCCACCCTTGCGTAACCGCAGTCAACCAAACAATATCCGCTGCCTGAAAGGTCGTTGGGCAAATTGTCGGGACGTAAAAGAAATCGGTTTTCTTCCATCAATGAACATATTTCTTTTCGTTTAAAGGAATGATTGCCGCCTGTAATAACGTCAGCACCATAAGCAAAAAGAGCTTGTGCACTAGAGGGTGTTATACCATTTCCGTCGGCGGAGTTTTCACCGTTTATAACCACAAAATTAATGGAGTATTGCTTTTTCAGGTCGGGGAGAATTCGTCTTACGGTATCGCAACCGCTTTTACCGCAAACATCTCCAATAGCAAGTATTTTCATTTTTAACATTCTTTCTATGTATGAGTACATACACAATTATAATACTATAAAAAGGGGAAAAAGTCAATTAAAAGCCCACGTCGGTTGACAAAGACTAAATCTAAGTGTATAGTATAATTAACTTATTTAAGGGGAATTATAAAATGATTGCGAATTACCATACCCATACTTTTCGCTGTGGTCATGCAAAGGGCAGCGATGAAGAATATATAAAACGTGCTATAGAAGGCGGCATTAAAATAATGGGCTTTTCGGACCACGCCCCAATTAACTGTGTGGAAGGCTATCATGCTTGGTGGCGTGTTCAACCTGAGGAAGCCAAAGAATATATAGAAAGCCTTAGGAAACTAAGAGAAAAATATAAGGATAAAATTGAAATTTATATTGGCTTTGAAATGGAATATTATCCTGAATATTTTGATGAAATGTACCGTTATGTTAAAGAACTGGGTGCGCAGTATATAATTCTTGGCGAACACTATGCAGGAAGTGAATGGGACGGAAGTATCCATTCAAACCACCCGGGGCATAGTGATGAAGAATTGATTAAATATACAGATTTGCTTATTGAAGGAATGAAAACAGGCAAATACTTATACGTTGCCCATCCCGATATGTTCCGTTTTGACGGTGATGATGAACTTTATGTTAAAGAGGCACAGCGACTCTGCAGAGCGGCAAAGGAACTGGATGTACCGCTGGAACTTAATATGCTTGGTGTTTTCGATAACCGTAATTATCCAAACGAAAAATTTTTAAAGGTAGCAGGGCAGGTAGGCTGTAAAATGATTTTTGGATTTGATGCCCACAACCCTGAGAGAGCATACGACGATAAATCGATTATAAAGGCTCAGGCACTTGTTAAAAAATATAATTTGAATCTTATAGACAAAGTTGAAATTAAAGGACTTAAATAAAAATATATAATGGGTTCGGTATTGCACCGAACTCATTATTTTTATTAGAATTAACTTGTTTTACCTATAAAAATATGCACCTACAAAAGCATTTGACTTTTGCGGTGCATATAAAAATTTACAGGTGTTTTTTTGATTAAAAATCAAGCTTAAACTTTCTGTTTACAATATAAGGCTCATGGGGATGCTGAAGCTGGTTGTTAACCGGTGTAATCCCGTACATCCAATTAGAAGTGAAACCGTCAATTGTAACAATACCGTCGTCATTAATTGTAACGATAGCACTTATGGGCTCGTCGCAATAGTAATTCCAGGGTTGAGTTAAAGAGGAATAAGGCTTTTGGTAAGAACCACGCAATTTTCCGTTTTCATCATAATCAAAATACTCAAAGGTTGCATCTTCAGGGTATGCTAGTTTGCGGTCTCTGTTACTGTCAAGGTATCTTGAACTTGTCATAGAATAGAAAACAACATCTTGGATAACTGCATAATATTCAGCGTGAAGGTCGCCGTTTATATACATAACAGCGGTATGCTTGTAATCGGGTAAAATTTCTCTGATTTCGGGTGCGTTTCCGCAGTTGAAATTAAAGCAACCGCTTAATGCGTGATGGGATAAGGTGATTACCTTTAATCCTTTTTCTTTAGCATCATCCAAAAGATTAATGTACCAATCCCATTCTTCAGGACACATACAAGCTAAATTTGTATTGCCGGGTTTACCCATGGTATTACCGGACTGTACGTGTTCCCAAACTTTTGCAACTGGATCGTAAGAATAGTTTGTGTCAAGTCCTATAAAACGGAATTGATTAATATCAAAATACCAATAGGAAGCATCGGGATAGGGCTTGTTTACTTCACGGTTGCAAAGACGTGGGGTGATGAAATCCATAGTATTGCCTAAAATCTCTAACTCGTGATTTCCGCAAACGCCATATACGGGAAGGTTGAATTTATTGTTAAGCAATGCTTCAAATATTTCGGGAGAGTCTAATGCGTCAACGCAAAAATCTCCGCCTTGCAAAACGAAATCCACGTTTTCATCGTGACCCCGTTTTAGTATTTTTTCAAGGTCGTTTACGGTTATTGGGTATCTCTTTTTTGAGTAGTGGAAGTCAGAAAAAAGTAAAAATTTAATCATATTAATCACCTATTTTAATTTGAAATTATTGTCGGAAATGTAAGTGTGAACGCCAAGTGTTTTTAAATGTTCTTCATCTTCGGGCGGGTCATTAAGCCAACAGCCTTCTTTACCTTTGATAATGATTTCAAAATCATCTGTAATGGTAACGGATGCATAAAGAGGAATGCCATAAGGATTTGGTCTTGAATGCCAACAATCCCACCAACCTGTAATGCATGAGTTAACCGAGAAAAATACAATGTTATCGGCTACAGCCGCATGGTCGGTGTGGTAGTGTCCGTTTATAGACATAATAACAGTATGAGGACGCTTAGCGTTAACTTCGTTAAACATTGCTCTTACTTTGTCAATATCATAAGAGGGGGTAGGATGCTCCCATCCGCCTTCCTTAAATCCTGCGAAACCTGCATGGGAAGCGGTTATACAGTGAAGACCCTTTTCAGCAGCATCATCGAGGGTGGCTTTAAGCCACTTGAGCTGAGGGTCGCCAAGTACGTGACGGGGTTCGTTTTCGGCAGGTGCTTCGCCCATTCCGGGAGGAGCGTGTTTAATTAAATCTTCCTTTGGGAAGTAAGAATGGTTGGTGTCGATAAAAATAAATCTGTAGTCGCTCTTATCAACATAAAAATATGTAACGTCGCCGTTTCCAACCTTTCCGTCAGGGGTTCCCCAAACAACGTTTTCATCGTTTGTAAGACGGGGAGTAACGAAATCAAAGGTGTTTTCAACCGACTCTGTATCGTGGTTGCCGTAAGTACCATAAACCTTTGTGCCGTATTTGTTATTCAGTAAGGTCTCAAAAAGTTCAGGGTGCTTTGTCCAATTTCGTGTAAGGTCACCGCAATGCATAATAAGCTGTGAGCCGTTTGCTTTTGCACTATCTAAAATTTCTTCAACATGATGCAATCTTGCTACATTTGTCAAAGGGTCATAATGCAAATCGGAGAAAACTGTGAATTTAATACTCATTTTAATCACCTCGTATAATAATTGAATATTATGTTAAAACCGTAATTATGGTATTTTTTAATAATACGGTTTCAATTACTTGTTTTTAATATATTCATCGATAGAACGAGCGGCAGTTTTGCCTGCTCCCATAGCTGAGATTACCGTTGCGGCACCCGTTACCGCATCACCGCCGGCAAAAACTCCCGTCTTGCTGGTAGCACCTGTGTTTTCTTCAACTATTATTCCCCCGCGTTTGTTTACGCTTAATCCTTCTGTAGTGTTCTTTATAAGAGGATTTGGTGAGGTTCCTATGGAAATAACAACCGTGTCTATATCAAACGTGAATTCACTGTTTTCTATAGGTACAGGGCTTCTTCTTCCTCGTTCGTCAGGTTCGCCCAGTTCCATTTTAATGCACTTTATTGCTTTAACAAAGCCGTTTTCATCGCCTAAAATTTCGGTTGGACTTTTAAGAAGCATAAACTCCACACCTTCTTCAAGAGCGTGTTCAACCTCTTCCTTTCTGGCCGGAAGCTCGTTCATACTTCTTCTATATACAATGTAAACCTTTTCGGCACCCAGTCGCAAAGCGGTTCTTGCTGCATCCAGAGCCACGTTTCCTCCGCCTACTACCGCAACCTTACCGCCCTTCATAATGGGGGTGGTGGGATTTTCCAAATAGGATTTCATAAGGTTGCTTCGGGTTAAAAATTCATTTGCCGAATAAACACCTTTAAGGCTTTCGCCCTTTATTCCCATAAATGAGGGAAGTCCTGCTCCCGAACCTATAAATACTGCTTCATATCCCATATCGAAAAGCTCGTCTACGGTAAGTGTTTTGCCTATTATAATATTGGTGTTTATTTCTACACCCATAGAAATAAGATTATCGATTTCCTTTTGTACTATCTTTTTGGGAAGTCTGAATTCAGGGATACCGTAAACCAGTACGCCGCCTGCTGTGTGCAAAGCTTCAAAAACAGAAACGGCATAGCCTGATTTTGCTAAATCTCCCGCACAGGTAAGTCCCGAAGGGCCGCTGCCTATTATTGCTACCTTGTGCCCGTTGGGTTCTGCTTTAACAGGGATGTTTTCACTGTGAGCATTGTGCCAATCGGCAACAAAGCGTTCAAGTCTGCCAATGCCCACACTTTCTCCTTTTATGCCTCTTACACAATTTGCTTCGCATTGCTTTTCCTGAGGGCAAACCCTTCCGCAAACGGCGGGAAGAGAGGAGGAATTATTTATAATATTATACGCACCTTCAAAATCACATTCCTTTACTTTCTCTATAAAAGCGGGGATATGAATATTAACAGGGCAGCCCTGAACACAGGGCATATTTTTGCAGTTTAAACAGCGTAAAGCTTCGTTAACGGCAGTTTCTTCATCGTAACCCAAAGCAACCTCGTTGAAATTTTTTGCTCTGAGCACAGGTGCTTGACAGGGCATAGGATTTTTTGCATTTGACATATTAGGTTTATTCATTGCCACTTGCCTCCTTGTTTAATAGGTTACAGGCGGCATCATATGCGTGTTTTTCAAAATCTTTATACATAGAGGCTCTGCTCATGGCTTCGTCAAAATCTACCTTGTAACCGTCAAAATCGGGGCCGTCAACACAGGCAAATTTTACTGTTCTTTTTCCGTCTTCTATAAGAGACAGTCTGCATCCGCCGCACATTCCCGTGCCGTCTATCATTATTGGATTCATTGAAACGGTACAAGGTATATTAGATGGACGTACTGCCTCTACTACAAATTTCATCATAATAAGGGGACCTATGGTAATAACCTCGTCAAAGGTTTCTCCCTTTTTCAGCATATCATTGATAGGCATACAAACGTTGCCCTTTTGCCCGTAAGAACCATCGTCGGTCATAACGAAAAGTCTATTAGAAGCGAGGCTGAATTCTTCTTCAAGAATTAAAAGGTCTTTGCTTCTAAAACCGATTATGCTGGTTACAGATGCACCCTGTTCTTTAAGTTTTTGGGCAATGGGAAGGGCAATGGCACAACCCACACCGCCGCCTACTATTAAAACCTTTTTGAGTCCTTCGGTTTTAGTGGGAACTCCTAAGGGTCCTGCAAAGTCCTCAATATATTCGCCCTCCTGCATTTTTGAAAGACGTAAGGTGGTTTCTCCAACGGTTTGGAAAATAATTTTAACAGTACCGACCTTTCGGTCATATCCTGCTACGGTAAGGGGGATACGTTCGCCATCTTTATGGGTTCTGAGTATAATAAACTGACCAGCCTGTGCTTTCTTTGCAACAAGCGGGGCACTAATATCCATCATAGTAACGGTTGGATTAAGAATTTTCTTGCTTACTATTTTATACATAATGTTCACCTTAACAAGTCGTATAAATATATACTATCACATTTTTTAGTTTTGGTAAACCATAATTTAGCATTTTTTAAAAAAAATATAGCAAAAGTCGGAGTTGTTCATAACTTTTAAAAAAATATATAAAAGTTTTGAACAAAACACTTGACAAATGATTGATTATGCACTATAATAAAAACAGAAAAGAGAGGACAGAAAGGTGGCTGATACCAATGAAAATGGAAGCCGAGCCTGTTAAGGTGAGCCTATCAAACTGAAAGAGGTGAGTCCGAAAAAGTATTAAAATTCATTTCAATAAACCAAAGACAAAGTTAATAGAGTATATTCGATTTGAGTTAAAATTTACTTTTTTGAAATTTTTAATCTTTAAGTTTAAAACAAAAAATGTTTTGTTTTGTGAAATAATCCTTTCTTAAAAAATATAAATATGGTGAGACCGATGTGTAATGTAAAAATTTTAAAAAACATTAAATAGGTTAGGGTGTTACCAATGTACAGTTAATATTTCCCGACGTCTTTTGACGTCGGGTTTTCTTATTATTGGGTTTGACTTTGCCTATTTTTTATGATATTATAATAATGCTATATTATGTTTATTTATTGTTTCTTAAAAAGGACGGAAAATTTAATGCACAACCTCAAAAAAATTGCAATTTGCTTTCTTTCCATTCTCCTTGCATTTACGGCTTTATGCCCTATTAACGTAAAGGCAGATGTAAAATACAGTACCGAATATCCTAACACCTGGAACAATACAGGCAAGTATATTGAAGACCTTATAGGCGTTGCTATGACACAGGTGGGTTATTACGGCAATACTACTGTGGGAACCAAGTACGGTGCCTGGTACGGAGAAAACTACACCTATGCACAGTGGTGTGGTATGTTTGTAGCCTGGTGTGCAAATCAGGCGGGAATCCCCACTTCCATTATTCATAAAACCGCAAAGGCAAATAACTTCAGAAACAGCGGAACATACCATTATAAAGACGATTATACCCCAAAACGCGGTGATTTGGTGCTTTATAATCCTATGACAAACGGCTATTCGGGGACATATTATTGGCCCGATAAAAATTCCGACGGCACCTATAAGGAAAGTTCCCACGTAGCAATAGTGTGTTCTTACGACTCATCTGCCAAAAAAATATGGGTAGTTCACGGAAATGCCACAGGGGACAAAGTGTGCTATAACAGTGTTTCGGTATCGTCAGATGCTATTCAGGCTTTTGTTACCCCTGCCTATTCGGGTTCTTCTTCATCTTCGGGAAGTTTAACACCCGCTTTCGACTATGTTAACAGCGACGGAGTAAATATGCGAAGCGGGGCAGGAACCAACTTTTCCAAAATAGCCTCATTTGATAGTGGAACAGGTGTTGAAATTCTTGATTCTGTTACAGGTGAAGACGGCAAATTATGGCATGAGGTAAAAATAGTCAGCACAGGACAAACGGGTTATATTCGCAGTGATTTCATAACACTTTTGAATAAGACAGACACCCAGAAAACCCATCATATTAATGGTGATAACGTGCGGCTCAGAAGTAAGGCGGGTACCGACTCGGATATAGTCAGCGAATATGACAGCGGTACTTATGTAAAACTTCTTGGTGTAACAAAAAACGATAAAGAAGAATATTGGTACGCTGTTAAAATTCTCTCTGATGATAAAGAGGGTTATATTCGTCACGATTTCATTAAAATTGTGACAAAAACCGAAACACCGTACATAAATGATAATACGGTACGATTAAGAAGCATTGAAAGTACTGCAGGGGATATATTAGGCGAATATAATAAAGGAACAAAGGTAGAAATTATTGATACTGTTACCAACAGCAAAGGTGAAAAATGGCATAAGGTAATAGTTTTTGATGATAAGATTGAGGGTTATGTCAGAAGTGATTTCATTTCTATCGACGAAGCTCCTGCCGAGCCGGATTATGATTATACCAACGTTTCCTATAATCTTCGCAGTGCTCCGGGCACCGAAAATGATATAGTTGCTACAGTTGCGGCAAATGTAAAGGTTACCGTATTGGAAGCCGCTTTCGATAAAGACGGAGATAAATGGTACTATATACGTGTGCTTAGCAACGGAAAAGAAGGCTATATTTACTATAAACGAGTAACCTTAAGCGCTAAAAGTAAGGATACCATAAATACGGCTTGTTCCCTCATCTCCACCCCCGACGGTTCGACAAAGGTGTGCAGTTTGTCTGTTGGTGATACGGTTACCGTTCTGGGAATAACCTATGACGGAAAGGGTAACAAAAAGTTTAAGGTAAGCGTTACCAAAAACAGTAAGGGTTATACAGGTTATGTTCCTACCTCTAACGTAACCCTTTACGGTTCTAACAGAAAAAGTATTGCATTTCAGTCTAAACTTGAAACACCCACAGGCAGTCAGGATTATACCGTTGATGATACCATAACCATAAGGGGATGGGCATTCAGCAATACAGGTGAGGCTCTCTGCTATTACTCTGTTGATGGCGGACCGAAAACGCCCATGCCAACAGAAAAGCGTACAGATGTAAAGAACTCTTACAGTGCTTGTACCACCGATTATGCAGGATTTAAAATTCAGCTTAGTGCAAATGAGCTTTCCTATGGAGAACATACCTTTGAAATTTTTGCAAGCAGTGATGTTACCATAAAAAGCATTTATAAGGTTTCATTTAATATTATTGATAAAATAGCACCTCAGGGAACTCTTGTAGATGTTGCCGATATTGATGAAACAGGATATACCTTGGTTGTTTTTGCAACAGATGATATAGCTATGAGCTCTGTTTGTGCAAAAACAACTGTAAACGGAACCGAAAAAGAGCATCTTGCAAATGTAATAGGCGAGAATTTATATGCAGTACGTGTCAAGACCTCGGACTTTACTACTTCAGACAGCATTTATGTTACTAAGGTTTATGCACGTGACGGATATAATAACGTAACCTTAATAAAGGAAATTTCTTTAAATCCCAAAACCTACCAGCCTATTACTATTTCCTTTGATGCCAACGGCGGTACGGGTGCTCCCGATACTGCGGTTTTAGGCTTTTTTGGTGAATTTGCTATTGAAATTACCGATATGAAAAATGAAAGTAAAATATTTATGGGCTGGTCAACCGTAAAGAACGGAAAGGTTGAATATATTGCAGATGTAAGGTATATCTTTACAGAGAGTGTAACTCTGTATGCAGTATGGAGTGATTTGCTCCCGGGGGATTGCAATAAGGACGGCGTAATAAATGCAGTAGATTTGGCAATGCTTAAACTTGCTCTTGCAGGATTAGAAGAAGCAGACGAATTCCTTTATGATTTTAACCGTGACGGTACGGTAAATGCAGCTGACCTTGCAAATATTAAACTATATCTTGCGGGAATAATCTGAAATGTGTGAAAAAATTGTCAAAAAGACCTTTTTCCTGCCGAAAAAACATTGCATATTTTAAAAA
This sequence comes from Acutalibacteraceae bacterium, assembly GCA_045592625.1. Lineage (GTDB taxonomy): Bacteria > Bacillota > Clostridia > Oscillospirales > Acutalibacteraceae > SIG607. The sequence continues at coordinate 64,088 of JAZNVC010000004.1, read as the reverse complement.
GTATGATATAATTATTTCGAAGCGCCTATAAAGGCGGATTAACCGAAAGGAGTTCTGTTATGAAATACTCACATGAAGTAGAAAAAATGTGTCCTCTTGCTAAGGGCGCATACCACGGACCTGCACCTATTCCGCAGGAAGGTCAGTGGACTCAGGTAAAAGAAGTAAAGGATGTTTCCGGTCTTACACACGGTGTGGGCTGGTGTGCTCCTCAGCAGGGTACCTGCAAACTCACCCTTAACGTTAAAGAGGGTATTATTGAAGAGGCTCTCGTTGAGACTCTCGGCTGTTCAGGTATGACTCACTCGGCAGCTATGGCTTCCGAAATTTTGGTTGGAAAGACCATTCTTGAAGCACTTAACACCGACCTCGTTTGCGATGCTATTAACACCGCTATGAGAGAATTGTTCTTACAAATCGTTTACGGTCGTACTCAGACTGCATTCTCTGAAGACGGTCTTCCCATTGGTGCAGGTCTTGAAGATTTAGGTAAGGGACTTCGTTCTCAGGTAGGTACTACCTACGCTACCAAGACTAAGGGTCCCCGTTATCTCGAACTTGCCGAAGGCTATATCACTAAGATTGCCGTTGACAAGGACGACCAGATTACAGGTTACAAGTTCGTTCATCTTGGTAAGATGATGGATATGATTAAAAAAGGTATGGACGCTAACGAAGCTTTAGAAAAAGCAAGCGGCCAGTACGGACGTGTTGATGATGCTGTAAAACTCATCGACCCACGTGAAGAATAATTAAGGAGGCAGTGACTTATGGCATTATTTGAAAGTTATGAAAGACGTATTGACCAAATCAATGCGGAACTTAATAAACATGGCATTGCTTCTATTGAAGAAGCAAAAAAAATCTGTGACGACGCAGGTGTTGATGCTTACGGCATCGTAAAGGGCATTCAGCCTATTTGTTTTGAAAACGCTGCTTGGGCTTACGTTGTAGGCTGTGCAATAGCAATTAAAGATAAAGCTGCATCTGCTGCTGAAGCTGCTGAAAAAATCGGTCTCGGTCTTCAGTCCTTCTGTATCCCCGGTTCTGTTGCTGACGACCGTAAGGTAGGTCTTGGCCACGGTAACCTCGGTGCAATGCTTCTCAGAGACGAAACCAAGTGTTTTGCATTCCTTGCAGGTCATGAATCCTTCGCTGCTGCTGAAGGTGCTATTGGTCTTGCTAAGAGTGCTAATAAAGCCAGAAAAGAACCCCTTCGTGTAATCCTTAACGGTCTTGGTAAGGATGCTGCTAAAATTATTTCCCGTATTAACGGCTTTACCTACGTTCAGACTAAGTTTGACTACTATACCGGTAAGGTAAATGTTGTTGAAGAAATTGCTTATTCTGATGGCGAAAGAGCAAAGGTTCGTTGCTACGGTGCTGACGACGTTCGTGAAGGCGTTGCTATTATGCATCTTGAAGGTGTTGACGTTTCCATTACAGGTAATTCCACCAACCCCACCCGTTTCCAGCATCCTGTTGCCGGTACCTATAAAAAAGAATGTATCGAACAGGGTAAAAAGTACTTCTCGGTTGCAAGCGGTGGCGGTACAGGCAGAACTCTCCATCCCGATAATATGGCTGCAGGTCCTGCTTCCTACGGTATGACAGATACTATGGGACGTATGCACTCCGACGCTCAGTTTGCAGGTTCATCTTCCGTTCCTGCTCACGTTGAGATGATGGGACTTATCGGCGCAGGTAATAACCCCATGGTTGGTATGACTGTTGCTTGCGCAGTTGCAGTTAACGAAGCACTTAACAAATAATTATAGATTATTTGAATAAAAAACTAAAGGACTTGGGATTTTCCCAAGTCCTTTTTAATTATCTTCATTATTTATAAATTCTGCAATATCTTCTATTTTGCAATTCAATGCGGTACAAATTTTATCAATTGTTTTTGTTTCAATATTTTCATTGGCTTTAAGACGTCTGATTGTTTTACTGTCAATTCCGCATTTTTCTCTTAATTTATAGGTTGTAAAACCTTTTTGCTTCATTGTGAGCCATAATTTATTAAAAACTATCATAAAATAACCCCCTTGACAAATATTATTATGGGGGTTATAATCCTAAATATTAAGAGGATATAATCCCCATATATTAAGAGGGGTTTTATGATCAAACGAGTGGTTATTGCAGGGTGCAGAGATTATAGCAATTATGAAGAAGCGAAACCTTATATAGATTTTTGCCTGTCTAATATAAGAAAGGAAAATAATATTATTATCCTTTCGGGGCATGCAAACGGTGCTTATTTAATAGGGGAAAGGTATGCAAAAGAAAACGGTTTTAAGGTGGAAATATATCTTGCCAATTGGAACAAATATGGCAGAAGTGCAGGGCCGATACGAAATAGGCAAATGGCAGAAGTATGTGACTATGTAATATGTTTTTGGGACGGCAAAAGCAGGGGTACAAAGTCGATGATTGAATTCGCCAGAGAATTTAATAAACCTGTTAGAATAAAAAAGATATGCAGAGAAAAGGGTTATTTAAGGTGAAAGCAACAACCCACAGGTTTAAATGACCGAAGCCCCGGCAGTTGCAGTTAACGAAGCACTTAATAAATAAGGTATTATAAGCCTTTTTGATGCTTTCGGGCAACCCCAAAAAGACCTATTATAAAAATTAAACATTAAAAAAGTTAGACACATCATTTCGGAGTTTTCCTTTATGATGTGTCTATATTTTTTGTATTTAATATGCTAATACTTGAAAAAGCAGATTTGATTTGATATAATAAGTATGCCAAACGAATTTTATAAAAGTATGATTGTAAATTTTTCTGCAAAGGGGTAAGTGTACCCTTTTTGCACACAATAATCGTGTGAATTTGGTAAAAACGCAAATTCCATCAGGTTATTGTGTGGGGAAACCTATCATACTTGAAATTTGTTTGGCGACAATCGGAGTTTGCGTTTTTCGGTGCGTCGGCTTCGGTTGACGCACTTTTTATTTTTGGAGGAATTATTATGAAAAAGTTATTGTCCATCGTTTTGACACTTTCCTTACTTTTGGCGGCAATACCACTCTCGGATATCCCTGTTTTTGCTGCTACAAGTGGAACAACGGGTAATTGCACATGGTCGCTTAACGGTACAACGCTTACAATAAGCGGCAATGGTAAGACAGCTGATTATTCATATGGTATCCAAGATGGCTATATTGTAAGTACTGCGCCGTGGGGAAACGGTATCAGAAAGGTTATAATAAGCGATGGTGTAACAGGTATTGGTAATTGTGCATTTACAGGTTGTGCCTATCTAACCAACCTTACCATACCAGATAGTATAACGAGTATTGGTAAATACGCATTTGCGTATTGTGTTTCGCTAACATCTGTTACCATTTCTGACAGTGTAACAAGTATTGGGGAATTCGCATTTGAAACTTGTGTTTCACTAACTTCCGCAAACATTCCGGACGGCTTAACAAGCATAGCAAAAGGTGTATTTGCAAATTGCTCATCCCTAACTTCCATAACCATTCCAGAAGGTGTAACGAGTATTGGTGATTATGCATTCTTAGTGTGCTCTTTAACCGACATTACCATACCAAAAAATGTAAAAAGCATTGGAGTTTGGGCATTTTGGCAATGCGATTCCCTAACAAATATAGAAGTGGATAAAAATAATAAAAATTACAGTTCTCTTGATGGAGTTTTATTTAATAAAGATAAGAAAACACTTATTTGTTATCCGGCAGGCAAAAACTATACATTTTATGCTATTCCGGACAGTGTAAAAAGTATTTGTGAATATGCATTTGGACATTGTTCTTCCCTAACTTCCGTAACAATTCCTGACAGTGTAACAAGTATTGGTGCTGATGCATTTTGGTATTGCTCTTCTCTAACTTCCGTAAACTTTGGCAGTAATGTAACAAGTATTGGTCATAATGCATTTATGGATTGCTCTTCACTAACCTCAGTTACTATTCCAGCCAGTGTAACAAGTATTGGTCATTCTGTATTTTCTCATTGCAATTCACTAACAAACATAGTTGTGGATAAAAATAATCAAAATTATTGTTCACTTGATGGAGTTTTATTTAGTAAAGATAAGAAATTTATTAGTTGTTATCCTGCAGGTAAAAAAGATAAGTTTTATACCATTCCAAACGGTGTAAAAAGTATTGGTGATTCTGCATTCGAATATCATTATTCGCTAATTTCTGTAACCATTCCCGACAGTGTAGAAAGCATTGGTAGCTCTGCGTTTCGTGGTTGCTCTTCACTGGCTTCCGTAACCATTGGTAACGGTCTGACAAATATTAATTATAATGTATTTGATGATTGTGATTTACTTAAAACTGTATATTATAGAGGGAGTAAAGATGATAGAAATAAGATAACAATACTTTCATATAATACTAAATTAACCTCTGCTACTTGGTACTATGATTCATGCATTGGTGCGGCTAATCATGCTTATGATAATGCTTGCGACACTAATTGTAATGTGTGCGATTTAGAAAGAGAGGTGCCGAAGCATAATTACGATGAAGAAGGTAAATGCACAATGTGCAGTGCTGAAATCAGTGCAGGCGATATTAACGGTGATGGAAATGTTGATACTAACGACCTTGCTGTAATGAAGTTGTTCCTTGCGGGATTAAGTGAACTTGATAATATAGGCTTACTTGCGGGCGACCTTAACGGTGACGGCGATGTTAACACCACTGACCTCGCAATGTTAAAATTTAAATTAGCAGGAATTGAATAATTAAAATTAAACCCGTCTGAATTTTGTAATTCAGACGGGTTTGTTAATATTGAGGACAGATCATTTTAAACTTTTTTATGTTTTTCTAATTTTTATATTCTAGTCGGCAGGCAAAGGATATGTCGCCGTTTTCGTTTTGACCTTTTGCAAGAACTGTGTTATCTTGCCATGTGTGATAAATATTAAGCCTGGTTCCCTGAAGAACTTCCTTTCGGTAGTCTATCTGAAAGATATCCAGTTCATAGTCTTTTGACGGACTGATAGCATCTAACACATAATTTGCATATTTTGTGTTATTTACGTGGTCGTTAAAGTCCAGTTCGCAGAAGCCGGTATTAACAATGTGGGGTGTTTCTTCGGTATCAAAATCCGAAATCTTGCCCAGTTTTCCCTCGAACATTGTTTCTTCACAAAATCCGTCGGTAAAGGGATATAAATCAGGAACCGAAAGAAAACGCCTTTTTTCACTGTGAATAACAACCCATTCAGAACTACCTACAATTAACTGCTCTCCGTTTTCGTCTGAAATACAATATTCTCTGCGATAGTTAAGTCGGTTAGGGGGGAGAGGCCAGGTTTTAACAATAACTTTTTGATAGAGAGAGGGTTGGGAAATCACTTTGAATTTAATTTTGGTTAAAACCCAAAGATAAGAACGCTTAAGCATTTCATTAAAACCAACACCTATTTCATCGGCGTGTTGACCTGCAGCGTCTTGAAATAAATCAAGTACGGCAGAGGGTTTTATGTGATAGAATTTATCAAAATCACTTGCACGCAAATAGTATCCTTTTTCCCATATTCTTCTCATTTTAATCACCTTAAAAAATTGTTGGGGGGCTCAGTTTTTTTCTAAAATAAACCAAAAGTTTAAAAATACGTCTTTTTCATTGTACTACATTTATGTTGAAATATCAATATATCACTTGGTAGTAATATAACTTACCTTGGCGAATATAACTAAGGCACCTTCCGTAAGGAAGGTGCCTCATAGAGCTTTTTTTATTCTTCGGTAAATTTTTTTATTGCCGCAAGGCTAACGTCACTTATATCGTGTTCTATTTTACAAGCATCCTCTGCCGCTATTTCTTCATTTACACCCAGTTTGATTAAAAATTTGGTAATTACGGTATGTCTTTCATAGATTTTTCTGGCTATTTTTTCGCCTTCTTCGGTAAGGGTTAAATACCCGTCCTTATCCATTTCTACAAATCCGCCGTTTTTTAACAGACCGACTGCTCGGCTGACGCTTGGCTTTGAGAAACCTCTGTAATCAACTACGTCAATGGAACGAACGTTTTTCAATTTTTTTGAAAGCACGTAAATTGATTCAAGATACATTTCCCCTGATTCTTTAAGATTCATAACATACCTCCGTTCCTTTATTTTATATATTACCACATTTTAATAAAAAAAGCAAGAAAAGGCATTTTTATAAATAGTTATTTTACTGATGTAAGGATACAATAAAAAAAGAGGTTATACTAAATATATGTAAAAAGTCGTTTTTTATCACAATATGTAATAAAAACTGTGGGTTTTGTATAAATATAATTTGACAAAGATAGTCCTCAGGTGTATAATGACTATCGGGGTAGTATGTGTTTAACTGCCTCTAGTATAAAATATTATCATTTTTAATGTGAAGATAAACGGAGAGAAATCAGTGGAAAAGTATATTATAGAGGGCGGTAAAGCTTTAAAGGGCGAAGTACATATAAGCGGTGCAAAAAATGCTGCCGTTGCAATACTTCCTGCCGTTTTACTTGCTGATGAACCCTGCACAATTGAAAATCTCCCCGAAATTTCTGATGTCAGTTTGTTGCTAAAAAGTATGACCACCCTTGGTGCGAAGGTTGAAATGATTGATACAAATACTGCAAAAATTGACCCAACAGGTGTAAAATCCTATGTTGTAACCAAGGATATGAGCAGTGGTATGCGTGCTTCAAGTTACTTTTTGGGTGCTTTACTAGGTCGTTTCGGTAAAGCAAAGGTAGCCCCACCCGGCGGTTGTGATTTTGGTGTAAGACCTATTGACCAGCACATTAAGGGCTTTGAGGCTATGGGTGCTAAGGTTTCTTGCGAAAACGATATGGTGGTTTGCCGTGCAGAACAGTTAATGGGCAATTATGTTTATCTAGATATGGTTACAGTAGGTGCTACCATTAACATTATGCTTGCCGCCGCTAAAGCAAAGGGCATGACTGTTATTGAAAATGCGGCAAGGGAACCCCATATAGTTGACCTTGCTAACTTCCTTAACTCAATGGGTGCAAATATTATGGGTGCAGGTACAAACGTTATTAAAATACGTGGAGTTGAAAAACTTCGCGGTGTTACCTACAGCATAATTCCCGACCAGATAGAAGCAGGAACCTATCTTGTTGCAGCAGCAGCTACAGGCGGTGATGTTACTATTACAAACGTAACTCCAAAGCACCTTGAATCTATAGTTGCAAAGCTTATTGAAGCAGGTGCAACTGTTGAACAGTTTGATGAAGCCGTGCGTGTAAAAATGGAGAGACGCCCACGTCGTTGTCAGGTCAAAACGATGCCGCATCCGGGTTTTCCGACAGATATGCAGCCCCAAATGGCAACATTGCTTACCATTGCTGAAGGTGAAAGTACTGTAATCGAAGGCGTATGGGACAACCGTTTCCGCTATATCGACGAGCTTAAGAAGATGGGTGCAGACGTTCGTGTCGAGGGTAAACGTGCAATTATAAACGGAAAAGATTCACTTACTCCTGCAATAGTAAACGCTACCGATTTAAGAGCAGGTGCCGCAATGGTTATTGCAGGACTTATGGCTCCCGGAAAAACTGTGGTACAGAACATCGAGTATATTGACCGCGGATATGAAGATTTAGTGGAAAAACTAATGAGTCTCGGCGGTGTTATCCGTAGAATTTCGGAATGATTTAAAAAGGGAGGTTTTTCCTCCCTTTATTATATATGTAAGAAGGGAATGAAAATAATGGCGAAACTTTGTCCACTTTTCAGCGGCAGTAAGGCAAACTGTACATACGTTTCAGGAAACGATGGAGCATTGCTTATAGACGCAGGTGCTTCCTCGGCGGCTATACTTAAATCTTTGGATGATATAGGCGAAAATACCGACAGAATCCGTGCCATACTCATTACCCACGAACATACCGACCATATAAGAGGTCTTAAAACACTTGCGAAAAAATTAGACATTCCCGTTATGGCTTCAAAAGAAACCCTTGAAACTCTTGTTAATATGAAGCTTTTAAATGAAGAAACAAAAACCGTAGCTTTAGGTAACGGTGCTTTTGAGAGCGAATTTGGAAAGATAATACGTTTTGAAACCATGCACGACTGTGAAGGCTCAAGCGGATATAGAATTGAGTTGGGAAGCGAAAGCACAGTGGCTGTGTGTACCGACCTTGGTGTTGTAACACCTATCGTAAGAGATGCACTCAGCGGTTGCAGTACGGTGCTTATTGAATCAAATCACGATTTAAGGATGCTGCAAAGCGGACCATATCCTCCTGAACTTAAATTAAGGATTGCAGGGGAAAGAGGGCATCTGTCAAATGCCGCCGCTGCCAGTGAATTGGTATATCTTCTGAAAAGTGGTACCAAACGTTTTGTGCTGGGGCATTTAAGTGAAAACAATAATCTTCCGTCACTTGCTTTAAGAACCGGTGAATCTGCCCTATTGGACGTAGGGGCTAAAAGAGGTATTGATTACACTCTGTTTTGTGCATTAAGAGAAAACAGGGAAGCTGTGTATTTTTAATATAAATAAAATTTTAAAAAAAGGCTTGACCGAGAGTACATTTTGTGATATAATCGTTGTACCTCTAAGGAGTCTTTTTTTTTGTTTGGACTCTATTCTGTAAAGGTCTTAGCCTTTCGGGGTGCTTACTTTTCGTATGGCGACATAATGCGAAAGGTCCGTGGCATGACTTAACTGAGGGAGGCGTTTACTGCGGTTTCGCAGCAAAAAAATATTTCCGTAAAGCGGGAGGTGCCGTTATGAGAGTAAAAATAACACTCGCTTGTACTGAGTGCAAGCAGCGCAATTACAACACAATGAAAAACAAGAAAAACGATCCGGACAGACTTGAGATGAACAAGTATTGCAAGTTCTGCAGAAAGCACACCGTTCATAAGGAAACCAAATAAGGAGAGCTGAATATGATGAAAGTTATCAATAAGGCTTGTCAGTTTTTAGCCGCACTTTGCGGTGTAGCTGCATTGGTTTTCTTTTTCTTTAATTTCGCTAATATCACCACAAATGATGCAGGCGTAATTTCTGTCAGCGGTCTTCAAATGGGATTCGGTTCTGAAGTAATTGAAGGAACAAAAATTGCAAGAAGTGCAGACGTTCTCTTTTGTTTTCTTCTTACCATTCTCGGCGTTGCTCTTTCGGTATTTACATTCTTCTCTAAATCTAAAGGCTTAAAGTATTTTGCTTCCGGTATTAATGCTGTTGTAGCAATTTATATGCTTGTTATTGCCCTTAGCAATCCTTGGAAGTTTGTTGATACACGTCCGTTCGTTGCAACAGGCGTAGAGTACACTTCTTTCGTTCTTATAGTATCACTCATAATGTTTGCCGCACTTATCTTTAGTGTTGCTCATTTCCTCGTTGATGACTATATTGAAGTTCTTGCATCTAAAGGTTCTAAAAAATTCCTTTTAAAGCGAATTGCTCAGTTCTTTAAAGATTACAAGAGCGAATGCAAGAAGATTGTTTGGCCGAATCTTAAAGAAGTGCTTAAAAACACCGGTATAGTACTGGTTATGTTTATTGTAATCGGTGTAATAATTTGGCTCGTTGACTTTGGTCTTGGTACTTTACTTGAAAGTATCTGGAAATAAGGAGAACCAATATGTCTGAACAAGCAAAATGGTATGTAATACAGACTATGTCGGGTTACGAAAATAAAGTGGCTACCGACCTTGCTACTATGGTTGAAAACCGTAAAATGCAGGATTTAATCGTGGATATTAAAATCCCCACCGAAAAGGTAACAGAGGTGAAGGATGATAAGGTTCGCGAGGTAGAACGTAAGATTCTCCCCGGCTATGTTCTTATTAAAATGATCGTTACTAACGATTCCTGGTACGTAGTTCGTAACATTCACGGCTGCACAGGATTTGTAGGTCCCGAAGCAAAACCCGTACCTCTTTCAGAGGAAGAGGTAAATTCTCTCGGCGTTGAAAAGCACAGCGTAGAGGTAGGTTACAATGTGGGCGACCGCGTTGTTATTGTAAGCGGACCTCTTAAGGACTTCGCAGGCGTTGTTAAAGAAATTAATGTCGCAGATAACAGCGTTAGCGTAGGAATCGATGCATTCGGCAGAGAAACAATTGCCGAACTCGAATTAGACCAGATTGTTCTGGCTGATTAATTAGGTAATAATACGGTTTAACCGTTTATTATGCGGCTGTCTCGCCGCTGACACCCTTTGGTGTTGCAAGTGGGAGGAGCATAAATTTATTTAAGATGCTCCGCCAAGTGTAAATAAACACTGTTACCACAATTTTGGAGGTGCAAAAAATGGCTCAAAAAATTATAGGCTACATTAAATTGCAGATCCCCGCAGGTAAAGCAACTCCTGCCCCCCCGGTAGGTCCTGCTCTGGGTCAGCATGGTGTAAACATTATGGCTTTCACCAAGGAGTTCAATGAACGCACAAAGAATGATATGGGTCTTATTATCCCTGTTGTAATCACTGTTTATGCAGACCATTCTTTCAGCTTCATTACAAAGACTCCTCCTGCCGCTGTTCTTATTAAGAAGGCTTGCGGTATCGAATCCGCATCCGGCACACCTAATAAAACTAAGGTTGCCAAAATCACCAGCGAGCAGATTAGAAAAATCGCAGAAACAAAAATGCCCGACCTTAATGCTGCAAGCATTGAAACCGCTATGAGTATGATAGCTGGTACTGCACGTAGCATGGGCGTAGAAGTAGTCGATTGATTCTCTCTCGTGGGAGGAAATTTCCGATTTAACCACTTATTGGGAGGTAAAATAAAGTGAAACACGGTAAAAAATATTTAGCCAGCGCACAGCTTATTGAACCCGGTAAGCTTTATGACGCTGAAGAAGCAGCTGCAATTGTTGTAAAAACTGCTGCTGCAAAATTTGATGAAACAGTAGAAATCCACGTACGCCTCGGTGTTGACTCTCGTCACGCTGATCAACAGGTTCGCGGTGCAGTAGTTCTTCCTAACGGCACCGGTAAGACTGTACGTGCTCTTGTTCTTGCTAAGGGCGACAAGGCTGACGCTGCTCTTGCTGCAGGTGCAGACTTTGTTGGTGCAGAAGATATGGTTGCTAAAATCCAGTCTGAAAACTGGCTAGATTTCGACGTAGTAATTGCAACACCCGATATGATGGGTCTTGTAGGTCGTCTTGGTAAGGTTCTCGGCCCCCGTGGCTTAATGCCTTCTCCTAAGGCTGGTACCGTTACTCCTGACGTTGCTAAGGCTGTTACTGAAGCAAAAGCAGGTAAAATTGAGTATCGTCTTGATAAGACCAACATCATCCACTGCCCTATTGGTAAAGTTTCTTTTGGTCCTGAAAAACTTAAAGAAAACTTTGATGCTCTTATGGGTGCTATCATTAAGGCTAAGCCTGAGGCTGCAAAAGGTCAGTACATTAAATCTTGTGTACTTGCTACCACTATGGGCCCTGGTATAAAGCTTAACGTTGCTAAATTTGGTAACTAATTAAATTTAAAAGCCGTCGTCAGACGGCTTTTATTATTAGTTTATATAATTTTTTAAAAAAGTGTTGACAAAGTGGGTTCATTTGTGTATAATACTTTTGTTGCATTACTTGAGACAGTAGGTTCCGATGGAGTAAGTATTAACGCCTACCGAGGTGAGCAAAACATTATTATTTTATTTTAATGTTTCTGTCTGTTCCTCGTCTCAGGGAACAGATTTTTTATTGTTTTTTACGGAGGTGAAATTAATGCCTAATGCAAAAGTTTTAGAGGAAAAGAAAGCGATAGTTGCTTCCCTTGCTGAAAAACTTCAGAATTCCGTAGCCGGCGTTATCGTTGACTATACCGGCACTTCTGTTGCAGATGATACAGTTCTTCGTAAGGAGCTTCGTGAGGCCGGCGTTGATTATTTCGTAGTTAAAAATACTCTTCTTGGCCGTGCTATCGAAGGTACCGATCTCGAAGGTATGAAGGAAGTTCTTGAAGGAACCACCGCTCTTGCAATCTCTAAAGATGACCACGTTTGCGCTGCTCGTATCCTTTGCAAGTTTGCAGATACCCACGAAAGTTTCAAAATTAAGTCGGGTTATCTCGATGGTAAAGTTATCGATACCGCAATGATTGAAAGCCTTGCAAAACTTCCCAGCAGAGAAGTTCTTCTCGCTACAGTTCTCAGTGCTTTCCAGGCTCCCGTTGCTGCATTTGCTCGTGCCGTACAGGCTATCGTTGACAAAGACGGTGAAGGCGAAGCCGCTGCTGAATAATTCAGCTTATTAAAACAAACAAAAATTATATTTAAACAAATTGGAGGAAATTAAAATGGCATCCGAAAAAATTACTGCTATTATTGAAGAATTAAAAGTACTTACAGTTCTCGAGCTTTCTGAGCTTGTTAAGGCTGTAGAAGAAGAGTTTGGCGTATCTGCTGCTGCAGCTGTAGCTGTTGCTGCTCCTGCTGCCGGTGGCGCTGCTGCTGAAGAAGAAAAGACCGAATTTGACGTTATCCTTGCAAATGCAGGTGCTAACAAGATTCAGGTTATTAAGGCTGTTCGTGAAATCACCGGTCTTGGCCTTGCTGAAGCTAAGGCTCTCGTTGACGGTGCTCCTAAGACTCTTAAAGAGGCTGCTTCTAAGGAAGATGCTGAAGCTATCAAAGCTAAGCTCGAAGAAGCTGGCGCTACTATCGAACTTAAGTAATTTAAGGTTCATAAAAATTATGGGGCTGTCTCACTAAAGTTATGTGAGACAGCCCCATTAAATTTTATTGTCCGTCTTTAAAGACTTTTATAATGTTAAAATCATTGTCGGCAATAACTATATCGGCGGATTTGCCAATATCTAAAGAGCCGATTTTATCATCTACTCCAAGCATTTTTGCAGGATTAAGGGTAACTGCGTTTATTATTTCATATAACGGAATATTGCTGTTTTTTACCACATTATTTATTCCTGTGTTCAAATCAATTACACTGCCTGCGATAGTGCTGTCGTTAAGGCGGCATTCAACTCCTTTTTTGGTAACCATAAATCCGCCCTGAGAATATTCTCCATCGGGCATACCTGCCGGACGGATAGAATCGGTAATAAGAATAAGCTTATCCCCTTTAAGATTATAAATCATATCATAAAGAGCAGGGTGAACGTGAAATTTATCGCAAATAAGTTCTGTATAAACTCTGTTGTCGGTAAGAACTGCACCGGGAAGGCCGGGCTCTCTGTGAGATAAGGGAGAGGTAGCGTTAAAAAGATGGGTTGTGTCGGTTGCACCTGCATCAATCGCCTTTTTGGTTTCTTCATATGTAGCGTCGCTGTGACCTACAGCAACCCTTACACCCTCACTTGTTACTTCTTTTATAAATTCTTCTGCACCGCTGAGTTCAGGAGCACAAATGACTATTTTTATAATATCCTTATTTTTAATAACCAAATCGGCATTTGGTTTTTTAAGCCAGTCTTCTCTGTGAGCACCTCGCTTTTTCTTGCTTAAGAAGATACCTTCCAGATAAAGACCGATAATTTTGGCACCAAGGCTTTCTTTTTGCGCCAGTCTTACGGCGTTTAAAACTTCATCCAGTTTTTCGGTTTGGATAGTTGCAAGAGTAGGACACCAACTTGTAACACCTGTTTTTAAAAGATACTGACTCATTGAGTTTAAAATTTCCGCACTGCCGTCTTCTGTGTCACCGTTATTTACGCCGTGAATATGGGTGCTGATAAAACCTGCCGTAACAAAATTTCCTTTTGCATCGATAATCTCAGCGTTTTGTGGAGCACTATCACAAATATCTAAAATTTTATTATCAAAAACGAGAACCTTATTTTCTAAAACTTCGTTTTTGAGTATTATTTTACCGCCTATTATTGCTTTCATTTATGTATAACAACTCCTTCTTTGAAAATTATACCACTTTAATGAAAAAAAGTCTATATTTTACTTGAAAGTGACAAAAAATATGGTACAATATAATAGTAAAAAATTCACAATAAAGGAAGTATTTATTATGAAGAAATCAGTTTTAGTAGAAATTTCTGCTCATCACGTTCACGTTAGCGAAAAAGACCTTGAAATCCTTTTCGGTAAAGGACATCAGCTTACCAACAAGAAAGACCTTTCTCAGCCCGGTCAGTTTGCCTGTGAAGAAAGAGTTACTGTTGTAGGCCCCAAGAGAGAAATTAAGGGTGTATCTATTTTAGGACCTTGCCGTCCTCAGACTCAGGTTGAAATATCTCTTACCGAAGCAAGAAGTATCGGTGTATCTGCTCCTATCCGTGAGTCAGGTGACCTTGCAGGCAGCCCCGGATGTAAGCTAGTTGGTCCTTGCGGTGAGGTTGAAATTACCGAAGGTGTTATCGCTGCTAAGCGTCATATACATATGACCCCCGAAGATGCTGAAAAATACGGTATTGTTGATAAACAGGTTGTATCTGTTAAAATTGATACAGACGGCAGAAGCCTTATTTTCGGCGACGTTATTGCCAGAGTAAGTCCCAGCTATGCTCTTGCTATGCATCTTGATACCGATGAAGCTAACGCTGCATCCATACCCGGTTCTTGCGAGGGTGAAATTCTTGACTAAACCTATAGGGGTTTACATCCATATTCCTTTTTGCCGCAAGAGGTGTGCATACTGTAACTTTTACACAGCTATGTGCGTTGATGAAGTAGCAAAAAAATATATTGTCAGTTTAAAAAATGAAATTAATCGGTGGGGTGGGGGTTTGTCACGCCCCGCCGATACTGTATATTTTGGGGGCGGAACTCCGTCAATACTTGGCTCTGATGCTCTCTCTGATTTGCTGACTACTGTAAAAAAATCTTTTAAGGTAACAGAGGATGCTGAAATAACCCTTGAAATAAATCCAGAAGATGCAAACGAGGATTTTTTAAATGCGGTAAAAAAAGTTGGATTTAATCGTCTTTCAATAGGCTTTCAGTCCCTTGATGATGATGTTCTTAAATTACTTGGTAGGCGTCATAACGTTAAGGACAGTATTGATGCCTTTAATAAGGCAAGAAAAGCAGGTTTTGATAATATTAGTGTTGACCTTATGCTGTCACTTCCTAACACTTCTCCTTGCAGTTGGCTGGAAGGTGCAAGAAGGATTATTGACCTTTCTCCCGAGCATATCTCCTGTTATATGCTTTTATTAGAGGAAAAGACTGCTATTTATGCTAAGAGAAATACACTTGACTTTCCAAGTGAAGAGGCAGTGGAGGAAGAATTTTTTAAGATTAGTGATATCTTCAAAAAGGCAGGATATTATCACTATGAAATATCTAACTTTTCAAAAAAAGGAAAAGAAAGCCGACACAATTTAAAATATTGGCATTCACAAGAATATATTGGCATAGGCCCGTCGGCATATTCATTTGTTGATAGAAAAAGATTCCATTATAATGCCGACCTTAAAGGCTTTATAAATTTCCCCGAAATCGAAGAAGACGGTATGGGCGGAGATTTATATGAATATGTGATGCTGGTTTTAAGGCTTAAAGATGGGCTGAACCAAGAAAAAATTAAAGAACGTTTTGGTAAAAGATTTTCTGAAAAATTGATAAAAACTGCTGAAGAATTTCAAGAAAAAGGATTATTGACATTCACCGGTGAAACTGTTTCTCTGACCGAAAGGGGAATGCTCGTTTCAAATTCTTTAATGGTAGAGTTTATGGAGGAGGATATGTATGAAGACATATAAAATTTATCTTATCCGTCACGGTGCTACCGATGGCAATGCAAGGGGTGAATATATCGGTGTTACCGATTTACCCCTTTCTTTAAGCGGAGCTGCCCAGCTTACTGATTTAAAGGAAAAAATACAATATCCTTTCGTAGAAAAGGTTTATACAAGTCCTCTGCTTCGTTGTAGACAGACAGCCAATATTATTTATCCAAATCAAGATGCCGATATCGTTGAAAACCTAATGGAATATGATTTTGGCGAATTTGAAGGCAAAACAGCAGCACAGCTTGAAAGCAATCCCGAATTTTTTAAATGGACTTCAGGACAGATTTCTTCTCCGCCCGGTGGGGAAGATTCCACCGAATTTGCCAAAAGAATTTGTGTGGGCTTTCATGAAGTTGTTGAGGATATGATGGCTAGGGGAATCTTTAAAGCCGCAATTATTATGCACGGCGGTGCAATAATGACGCTTCTTTCCTGTTGTGCATTACCCAGACGAAGAAGCCTTGAATGGACCAGTGAGTTCGGCAGAGGCTATCAGGTTGCTGTAACGCCGACTCTTTATCACAGCAACGGAGTTATTGAAGTTAGAGAAGAAATATAAAAAGAAAAACAAACGGAGGAACTCCGTTTGTTTTTTTTGAAAGGTTAAAGTTTAGGATTTTCTGTTTGTGCGACCTTTTTGTGAAATGCCCTGAGCAATAGTCGGGTAAAAATTGTCCGAGTCTGCTGTGGGCTGTATTTCATAGGTTCCGTATTTCTTAAGAAGCTCCGAAGTATTTTCGGGTTGACTCATAATAGGAATCCCTGACAAATCGCTTTTTGTTTTTTTCTTATCCATCATACTCACCTTTCAAGGTTAGTATGAGTAGGTTACATAAAAATACTAAGTGCAAATTCTACCAATACAGTTACCGAAAACATAATCATTCCTGCGTTAACAAAGGAATATAAAATAGCCTTTCCTTTACTTAATTCATAATAATTTTTTATGAAATAAAATTTTCGTATAGATTTTATTAACTTTATTACGCCCAGTACGGTTAAGCCGAGTGAAGCGGCAATGGTAATATAATAAAGTCCTGTAAATAAATAAGAAATGGGTTCCAGATGGCCAAAAGTTTCACTTGCCGTAAGGAATGACTGCTGAATAACCGAGAAAGAATTAAATGCTATATGCAAAATAATGGGATAAATAATATTTTTTGTTCTTATGTAAACGAATCCTAAAATAAATCCTATTGCAAAGGCATAAAAAAGCTGATAGAAATTTCCGTGGAACATACCGAAGGCAAGGGCAGAGAACATAACTGCCAGAAATTCTCCGTACGGACGTATACGGTCGATTATAAATCTTCTGAACACAAGTTCCTCCATTATAGGCCCGATAATTCCAACTACCAATATAAGAACAAAAGGATTGCTGTTTTCGATAAGGAGGCTGACTTGATTGTCAATTTCTTTTCCCAGGATGCCGGAGATTATGCTGTTAAGGAGCGTTCCTATCATATTTCCTGCATAAGCTAAGGCCTGACATATGATATATGCACCGAAAATGTCTTTAAAGGGCATTTTTTCTTTAGGATAGCGGTATGTAGGAAGTCCGATAAGAACAAGTCTTATAGTAGGAATGCCGATAATGTATTGGCAAACTACCATTTTAACCCAGATATAAATACTGTGATAATAAAGGGTGGGCATAAATTTTGCCGTTAAAAAATCAAGCAGAAAAATTGCTGAGTAAACTACTATAAAGTAGAGAAACAGTGAAAGTCCAATACGAGAAAAGACCTTTCGCGGATGTTTAATTTTTTTAAAGGTTCGTTCTTCCATATTTATCATTCTCCTATTTTGAATCCGAAAAGTTGCTCGGCAAACCATACGGATTTTACTTTAAATGTTTTTTGGTTTAAATAACTGAGTATCCCTGCATCTGAGGTAAATGTGAAGGTCAGCATATAGGAATAAAGAGCTTGTTTTTTAAAACCCAGTTTTTTGTCTTCCTTTAGATTTCCGTATTTCCCGTCACCCAGAAGAGGATGTCCGATAGATGCCATGTGAGCCCTTATCTGATGGGTTCTGCCTGTTAAAAGCTCAATTTCTAAAAGAGAAAGTCCGTTTTTACTTTTTAAGGTACGGTAATAGGTTTTTATTGATAGGTTGGCATCGGTTTTATTTTTCTGCAGATAAACCTTGTTTTTATCGCTGTTTTTTTCAAGAAAGCCTTCAAGTAAGGCTTCTTTTGGAGTAGGCGTTCCGTGTACCACGGCGAGATACCTTTTATCAATTTCTCGTGATTTTATTTTATCACATAAAATTCTTAAGGTTTCGCTGTTTTTAGCCGCAATAACTATACCGCCTGTATTTCGGTCTATTCTGTTGGCAAGAGATGGCTTAAAGGAATTTTCGGCCTCAGGGTTATATTCGCCCTTTTTGTAAAGATATTTCTGGACCCTTGTAATAAGAGTATCATTATATTCATTTTCATCGGGATGAGAAAGTAGCCCTTGCGGTTTATCAAGAAGTAAAATGTTTTGGTCTTCAAATACGATGTTTAAACTGTCTGAGGCAGATAAAAAATCATATTTGGGCGGAGTTTTTTCGAAAAAATCGTCTTTTATATAAGCGGTAATTATGTCACCTTCATTAAGCCGAGTGCTTATATCTGCTTTTTTACCGTTTAATTTGATGTGTTTTGTGCGTATAAATTTATACATAAGCGTCTTGGGAAGAGAGGGTATGGCTTTTGTTATGAATTTGTCAACACGCTGATTGGCATCATTTTTTAAAATAATAAATTCTTTCATTAAATCACCTTGAAAAATATAGAAAAAAGTAGTAAAATGTATAAAATAAATTCAGGAGCAGTATAATGGGACTTCACGATGGACATAGAGAAAGAATGCTTTCCAAATTTGAAAAGAACGGCTTTGGTATTTTTGAAGAACACGAAAAGCTTGAAATGATTCTTTTTTACGGTGTCCCCAGACGCAATACAAACGAACTGGCACACGAACTTTTGAATAAATATCACACAATAGCAAACGTTATGGATGCACCAAAAAGGGAACTTCTGAAATTTAACGGGTTTAGTGAGCGTACATATCAGCTTTTTAAAGTTATTAAAGATACATATGCTCTTTATGAATTTGAAAAACAAGCGTACAGAACCTATATGACAACCATTGATGAATTTGCATCCTTTTTTCAGCTCTATTTTATGGGCGAAAAACAGGAAAAGGTTGCAATAGTTTGTCTTGATAGTTTAGGTAAGGTACTTAAAACACAAAAAATTGGTAGCGGAAATACCACCGAAACATTCTTTAATATGCAAGAAATAGTCAAAATACTTATGGATACTTCTCCAACGCAGGTAGTTATTGCCCATAACCATCCCGGTGATGACCCTCATCCGTCCCAAAGTGATATTAATAGCACAATTAAGATTAAAGACAGCCTTGAGCTGTTGGGAATTCGTTTGAAAGACCATTTTATAGTAACTGAAAGCGGATGTCATTCAATGGCAAGGGAAAAGAAAACGGCTGAAATTTTCAAACCAAAAGAAACTAAAGATGAATAGTTTTCGAGTCGGAAAAAAATTCGGAAATTGCTTTCTGTGATGCTGTAACGCTTCCCTGACACATAGGAATTTTTCCTCCGCCCCGACCAAAAAGAGTTGTGTTCATATCTTTAATAAATTCTACAAGGTTTTTATCTTCACTATGGACAATATAAATATAACCTGAATTATCGTCTCCACCGAAAGCGGCACACATATTGCCGCTTTTTTCTTTTGCCTTATTAACCAAATCTATAAGCTGTTTTTTATCGGTACAAGGTGTGAAAAGCAACAGAGTTTTTTCGGTTTTTTGTATATTTTCGATTTTAAGTTGGTTGATTTTTGCAAACAGTGTGCTGATTTTATAAATAGCCTCTTTATTGCTTTTTATAAGGCGTTCTACATTTTCGGCACACTCATTTCCTTTTGAAGCCAAAAGAGTGCCTACAGCTTTAATTTGGCTGTGCTTTGCAGCATAATCTAAATAAGCGTCCTTTCCGCAAGCAATGAAGAGTCGTATACCCGAACGCAACCGCATTGATGAAAGGATTTTAATAATACCTACCTCTGCCGTAGTTTTGACGTGAGGAGCACAACAGGCACAGCAGTCAATATCGCCGATAGTAACAATTCGTATGGCTTCTGATATTTCTTTTTTGCTTCGGTAGTTAAGGCTTTCAAGTTCACTTTTATTGGGATAGTAGCCTAAAACAGAAAGATTATTATAAATGGCTTCATTGGCAAGTAACTCAACCTTGTTAAGCTGTTCACCGTTAAGTTCTATATCGTAATCACAGGTTACTTCATCCTCGCCTAAATGAAAACCTACGTTTTCACCGCCGAAAAGTGAATGAATAAGCCCTGAAATAATATGTTCGCCCGTATGGTTTTGCAT
Organism: Acutalibacteraceae bacterium; assembly: GCA_045592625.1. Lineage (GTDB taxonomy): Bacteria > Bacillota > Clostridia > Oscillospirales > Acutalibacteraceae > SIG607. Next base: position 44,003 of record JAZNVC010000004.1, on the reverse strand, counting down.
ATTGCGAAAACGTCTTTCAAAATCTATTTTACCGAAAACAGTACCGCTAACTGCTTTTTGGCAATAGTGAACTATTTCACCGTTTTCAATTTGCACGTTGAAAACTTGACTGTCGTTAAGTATGCCGTGGTCGCTGTACTGTCCGCCTTCTTCGGGGAAAAAAGCAGTTTTATTAAGAATAACTTTAAAAAAGCCGTCGTCTGCCTTAGTGCAGGAAATAACATCGGCTTCAAATTCGGTTAAATAAGAATTATAATCGTAAAGCTTTTCTGTCAAAACAATCACCGCTTTTAATTATATCATAATTTGCCTGTTTTAGCAATAAAAAACCTCCGCATTAGCGGAGGTTTTAATAAATTACGAAAGGTCTTCTACAATAAGGGTGCGAACACCGTTTTCGTTTATTACGGGCTTGGAAGCGGGCTCTTCCTTTTTACCGTATTTTGTTTCAAGGAACTTAGCGGCAACCTGAGGGAAGAGTGCATAGCTTAATACGTCTTCTTCGGATTTTGCAAGGTCGCCTGCTTCTGCCTTATACTTCTCAAGTTCGGGCTCAAGAAGGTCGGCAGGTCTGCAGGTAATAACCTGGTCGTCGCCGATACATTTTTTGCGAACCTCTTCGTTGACCTTGGCGGGTAGAGTACCGTACTCGCCACGGAGAAGTCCTTTGGATTCCTTGGGAACCATTTTATATCTTTCGCCTGCGATAACATTCATAACAGCCTGTGTTCCAACGATCTGACTGGTTGGAGTAACAAGGGGAGGATAACCGAAATCTTCTCTTACCTTCGGAACCTCTGCAAGAACGTCGTAATACTTATCCTCTTTGCCGGCCTGTTTTAACTGGCCCAGCATATTGGAAAGCATACCGCCGGGAACCTGATAAATAAGGGTTTTGGTATCAACGCTTAATACCTTGGGGTCAAGTGTGCCGTCTGCCTTCATCTTGTCTGCAACACCACGGAAATGGGTTGCTACGTCAGCAAGTGCATCAAGGTCAAGACCTGTATCTCTTTCGGTGCCCTTAAGGGTAGCAACCAAAGCTTCGGTAGCAGGGTTTGCAGTACCGTTACCAAAGGGAGAAAGGGCGGTATCAACAATATCTACACCTGCCTGAGCAGCCATAAGATATGTCATATCACCTGTACCTGTGGTGTTATGAGTATGAAGATGAATAGGGCACTTAACGGCAGCCTTTAACTTCTTAATGAGGGAATATGCATCATAGGGAAGAAGAAGGTTTGCCATATCTTTAATACAAATTACATCGGCACCCATAGTTTCCAGTTTTTTAGCAAGTTCTACAAAGTAATCTTCGTTGTGAACGGGGCTAATGGTATAACTCATAGCAGCTTCGCATATGCCGCCGTATTTTTTACAGGACTTCATAGCCTGTTCCATATTACGAGTATCATTAAGAGCGTCAAAAATACGGATAACGTCAATACCGTTTTCAATAGCCTTTTTAACGAAGGCATCAACAACGTCGTCAGCATAGTGCTTGTAACCTAAAATATTCTGACCGCGAAGAAGCATCTGAAGCTTTGTATTGGGCATAGCCTTTTTTATGGTACGAAGTCTTTCCCATGGGTCTTCATTTAAGAAACGCATACAAACGTCGAAGGTAGCACCGCCCCAACACTCAACAGACCAGTAACCAAGCTTGTCAAGCTTTTCAAGAGCAGGAATCATATCCTCGATACGCATACGGGTAGCAGCCTGAGACTGATGCGCGTCACGGAGTATAGTATCTGTAATATTTAATTTAGTCATAGTTTATACCTCCATTAACCAAAGAGTGCGAGGAGAACGCCTGCAGCGATAGCCGAGCCGATAACACCTGCAACGTTGGGTCCCATAGCGTGCATTAAAAGGAAGTTCTTGGGGTTTTCTTTCTGTCCTACTACCTGAGAAACTCTGGCTGCCATAGGAACGGCGGAAACACCTGCAGAACCGATAAGAGGATTAATCTTGTTCTTTCTTATAAACAAGTTCATAACCTTAGCAAGTAATACGCCGCCTGCTGTACCAAGACCAAATGCTACTACACCGAGAGCAATAATAAAGAGTGTATTTGCAGAAAGGAATGTTTTTGCGGTAGCAGTAGCACCTACGGTAGTACCAAGGAAAATAGTAACAATGTTCATAAGCTCGTTCTGAGCAGTTTTTGCCAGTCTGTCTGCAACGCCGCATTCTTTAAGGAGGTTACCGAGCATAAGGCAACCAACAAGGGGGGTTGCAGAAGGAACTAAGAGAGCAACAAATACTGTTACGGCAATGGGGAAAATAATCTTTTCCTTTTTGCTGACTTCTCTTAAAGGCTTCATAATAATCTGACGTTCCTTTTTGGTTGTAAGAAGCTTCATAATAGGAGGCTGAATTACGGGAACGAGAGCCATATAAGAGTAGGCAGCAACAGCAATAGGTCCTAATAGGTGGGGAGCAAGTTTGCTTGTAACAAATATGGCGGTAGGACCGTCAGCACCGCCTATACTACCAATGGAACTAGCTTCCAAATAATTAAATCCTAAGAACTTAGTAGCAGCAACATAGGTTGCGAAAATACCAATCTGTGCAGCTGCACCGAGAACAAGGCTTTTGGGATTTGCAATAAGAGGACCAAAGTCGGTCATTGCACCAACACCGAGGAATATAAGGCAGGGATAAATACCTAACTTAACACCTAAATACAGGTAGTCCAGCAATCCGCCTGTTTCAGCAAGAGTTGCCCAGTTAATATGTCCGTTTGCAAAAATGGTTTCGTGGAACATTTCTGCACCGGGAAGGTTGGTAAGAAGCATACCAAAGGCAATGGGGAGAAGAAGCAATGGCTCAAATCCCTTGCCTATAGCAAGATAAATAAGAATAAAGGATATAAGAAGCATTACAAGATAACCGTAATTAGCGGTAAATTCTTCAAATGAACCGGCACCTTTTGCTACGTTTTGAAACATTGCCTTAAAACCGGTTTCATTAAGGAAATTCATAATTGCTTCTTTAGGATTAAGAGTTTTGTCAGACTTTTCTTCTGTCAAAAGTATATCTGTAGGTTCATCGGCACCGCCGATAACGGTAGCGGAAGAATCATCTCGACCTGTAGTAACATCTGCGTTGTCGGCAAAAACGTTAAACCCCACAATAATAAGGGCAAAGGCTAAAACCACAGCGAAGAAGGTTTTTATAAACTTATTGTTCATCAGTCTATCCTCCAAGAGAAATTAACCGATTACGCAAAGGAGAGTACCGGTTTCAACGGTAGAACCCTTCTGAACGTTTAATGAAACGATTTTTCCGTCAACACCCGACATAATTTCGTTTTCCATCTTCATTGCTTCCAAAATCATAAGAACTTGTCCGGCTTTAACGGTATCGCCTACGTTTACGTTTACGGCAAGGATGTTGCCGGGCATAGGACTGTTTACCTGTTCGCCTTCAGCAGCGGGAGCAGCTACGGGAGCGGGTGTGGGAGCAGCGGCAGGAGCAGGTTCTGCAGCAGGAGCAACTACGGGTGCGGATACTTCGGCACTGTCAACAACTTCTAATGTGATTTCATACTCAGTACCATTAACGTTTACTTTATATTTTTTCATAATTTTTCACCTTTCTTTTGCTTTTACATTAAGCTAATTATAATTTTTTAAAAGATTTGATTCTAAGTGCCGAAACATCGGTACCGAGTTCTTCGGCAATAACAGCCGAAACTGCAGCAATAAGACGCTGTTTATCAGGAATCTCATCGCTAACTGTATTATTGGCAGGTGCAGTCATATTGGCTTCTTTTACACCGGCCTTTTCAGTGGCCCGTATAATGCTGCTGACTATCTTACATACGATTATGATGCATATCAGACCAACAAATACGGTGCCCGTGCCCATTAAGCACACGAATAATGTATCGCTCATACTCGCTTACCTCCTTTTTATATTACTTAAAAGATTAATAACAGATACAAATTAACCCATATTATTATACTAAAAATATTACTAATAAACAATAGCAATTTTGCCAGTTTCTAGAAATTTATCAAAATACTCAAAATAAACATAAAATATTGGGTAATTTGCTAACAAAATATATATATAAAGAGTAACTTTCATTTTAAAGAATAAATTTTATTATATTTACTGACAGACATAACAGTATGCCTGTTATTAAGGATACAAAAATTGCTAAAAGGCAGTATCTCATTTTGCCTGTTTCTTTTTTTATGGTGAGCAGAGTGGTGGTGCAAGGCCAGTGGAAAAGTGAAAAAAGTGAAACCGAAATAGCGGTGTAAAAATCCCAACCGCTGTTTATAAAAATATCGCTTAAAAATGAATTATCTGCACCCTTAAGGGTAGATGAGCCCATATATAGCATAAGTATTATAGGAACAACAATTTCGTTTGCTGTACTACCCAAAATAAATGCTAAAAGAATAACTCCGTCCATAGCCAAAAGTTTTCCAAAGGGATTTAAAAAATCGGCAAAGATAAAAAGTAAAGAATTTCCGTTTATAGATGTATTGGCACAAATCCAGAGTAAAGCTCCTGCAGGTACAGCCACGCAGACGGCTCGTAAAAGTATGCGAAGGGTTTTATGAATAAATGAATCAAGCAGAGTTCTTAAAATATCGGGCTTTCTGTATGGCGGAAGTTCGATTTTAGTTTCTTTTTCCGCCTTTCCCATAAAAACAGATAAAATATTAGTTTCCGCTATAGTAATAATAACCGATAAAATTATAAATAGTGTTAGCATAGCGGCTTTAGAAATGGATGAGGAATTTTTAAACATAATGGAAATAAGCAGTATGAGGGTAGGAAATCTTCCGTTACAGGGGATAAAACTGTTGGTGACTGCTGAAATTATACGTGTTTTTTCATCTGGGATAATTCGGCATCCCATAACGCCAACGGCATTACATCCAAGCCCCATACACATAGTAAGGGCTTGTTTGCCGCTGCTTCCCGCTTTATTTAAGGGTTTATTAAGATTATATGCAATTCTTGGCAAAATACCGCTTTCCTCAAGAAGCGAAAATATGGGGAAAAATATAGCCATAGGAGGTAGCATAACCGAAACTACTTCGCTAAGTACCACATATGCACCATCATATATTATACCACGTAAAAAATGAGGAGTATTTATGTGAATCAGAAACAGGTTAAAATAATTTCCCAAGGCTGAAAAGATTTTTGAGAGGAGTACGGACGGATAATTTGCACCGCTGATGGTTATCCATAGTATAATGGTTAAAAAAATAATCATTATAGGGAAGGAGGTATATTTTCCGCAAAGAAGTTTATCGATTTTTTTGTCTTTTGCTTTTATATCAAAGTTTTTGTATAAAACATATTTGTTAATAATTATATGACGCAGGGGAAGTATATGCTCTAACTCAGTTATGTCGCTTTTTATAACCTCTTTAACGCTGGTTACATCTTTTTTTGCACTGCAGCCAATAACCGTTACACTTAGTTCTTTTTTGATACCCGAAAGGTCTATTTTAATACCTCTGCGCTCTGCTTCATCAAGCATATTAATACATAGGATTACATTTTTTGTGATTTCTGCCACTTCGTAAAAAAGCTTTAAATTTCTGTATAAATCGGTGGCATCGCAAATAACAATTACCTTGTCGTAGGTCTCGTTTAAAAGATAATCTTTTGCTATTTTTTCTTCGGGAGATTTAAAGTCAAGACTGTATATGCCCGGCAAATCTATTATTTCATATGTTTTTAAGTCGCTTTTATAGTAGCCTTTTGCTACTTCGACGGTTTTTCCCGCCCAGTTGCCCGTATGTTGCTTTTTATGTGTCAGTTTATTAAAAATCGTGCTTTTACCCACGTTTGGATTTCCCATAAGTACAATTCTTTCCATTTAAGTCACTCTTTTTATATTATTTTTCTGTTATATCCTATGTTAAAGTTTTGCGAGTGACACAAAAAAGCACAGTCAACCTCTGTCAACTGTGCTTTGAATTATATGGTATCAATTTTTATGGTGTCGGTATTTCCTGGTTGTCCGTTTGCAATTCCGCCGGTAATTATAATTCTGTCTGTTTTATTTAGTTTTAAAGTCTCAAGTGCGACCTGACGTGCATTATAAAACAAAACATCGGAAGAAGTGAAGAGAGGACATTTTGCCGGTATTACACCCCAAGAGAGAGCCAACTTATGATAGGTTTTGGGATTTGTAGTAAGCCCTATTATATCTACCGGAGAACGAAAACGAGAAATCATTCTTGCGGTTGTACCCGAAACAGTACAGGCAACAATACTTTTTGCGTTTACGTCTATTGCCATTGTGCAGGTGGCGTGAGAAACGGCATCCACCGTATTTCTGATTTCAAAATTGCTGTTTTTAAATCGCTTTATATAGTGAATGTTCTTTTCGGTGTGTTCGGCTATGTCAGACATAGTTTTTACTGTTAAAACGGGGTATTTTCCTGCCGCTGTTTCCCCCGAAAGCATTATGGCACTGGTTCCGTCATAAACCGCATTTGCAACATCGGAGATTTCAGCACGGGTTGGTCTGGGAGTGTTTATCATACTTTCCAACATTTCGGTTGCGGTAATAACCCTTTTACCAAGTAAACGGCATTTGGTAATAAGCTGTTTTTGTACTGCGGGAAGCTCTTCAAAGGGTATTTCTACCCCCATATCGCCTCTGCCTATCATAATACCTTCGCATTCGGAACAAATATCCTCTATATTATCAATGCCGGACTGGTTTTCTATTTTTGCAATTATGCCTATATCGCTTCCACCGTTTTTGTTTATAAATTCTTTTACGTCAACAAGGTCTTGCTTTGTGGAAACAAAGGAACAGGAAATAAAATCAATATCGTTTTCTATGCCGAAAAGAATATCTTTTTTGTCTTGCTCACTTAAAAATACTTGCTTTAAAACCTTACCTGGAAAACTCATACTTTTTCTGTCCGACAGAGTGCCTCCGATAAGGGTAGTACAAATAATTTCACTGTTTTTTATTTCGTCAACTCTAAATGATAACAGTCCGTTGTTAAGCAAAATTTTATCGCCGCATTCAAGGTCGTTAGTCAGTCCTTTGTAGGTGACACTTACTTTTTCCCTATTTCCCGTTACGTCATCGGTGGTAAATATAAATTTGTCGCCTTCGTTAAGGATTATATGTCCCTTTTCAAAGGTTTTTATGCGATATTCAGGACCTTTGGTATCAAGCATAATGGCAATGGGCAGTGAAAGTTCTTCTCTTACCTTTTTAATAAGCTCTATTCTTTCCTTATGTTCTTCATAAGTGCTGTGAGAAAAGTTAAGACGGGCTACATTCATTCCTGCTTTGCACATTTCTTTTAATGTGTTTTCGTCGCTACAGGCAGGTCCTATAGTACAGATTATTTTGGTTTTGCGCATAATTTTTCCTTTCCTATAAGAAATCGGTGGAAAAAATTTTCCACCGATAATTATTATTTCTTATTATCGCCTGTTTTGTTCATTATTTTGTTAAGAAGTCCTGTGACAATAATTATAATGCCGATTACAATTATTATCGCCAACATACCCTTGCCCATATATGGGAGATAGTTTATAAAATTATTCCAATTCATCATTTTAAATTACCTCCTCTAACCGAAGAAACTAAGGATTAAAGCACCTGCAATAACCGATGCTATCTGTCCTGAAACATTTACGCCGATAGAGTGCATAAGAAGGAAGTTCTGGGGGTCTTCCTTAAGACCCATTTTGTGAACAATTCGTCCTGACATGGGGAATGCAGAAATACCTGCCGCACCAATCATGGGGTTGATTTTTTCCTTTAAGAAAAGATTTAAGAATTTAGCAAAAATTACGCCGCCTGCAGTATCAAATATGAACGCTACAAGACCGAGACCTAAGATAAGAAGGGTATCAACCTTTAAGAATTGTTCTGCAACCATTTGAGAAGCAACACTTATACCAAGGAAAATGGTAATGAGGTTTGCAAGTACATTCTGAGCTGTATCAGAAAGGGAATCGAGTACACCGCATTCTCTGATAAGGTTACCAAACATAAGAGCACCGATAAGAGCAGCTGCCTGAGGTGCAATTACGCAGGAAATAATTGTAACAACAATGGGGAAGAGGATTTTGGTGGTTTTGGAAACGTTTGCCGGTTTATAGGGCATACGGATAAGGCGTTCTTTCTTGGTGGTAAGAGCCTTAATAACAGGAGGCTGAATAATGGGGACAAGAGCCATATAAGAATATGCGGCAACCATTATAGGTCCTTGATAGTTAGAGTTTAGCTTTTGAGCCACAACTATGGAAGTAGGACCGTCAGCAGCACCGATAATTGCAATGGAAGCGGCATCGTTTTCATTAAAGAACACACTTGCAAGACAAAGGGTAAAGAAGATACCGAACTGTGCGGCAGCACCAAATACCATAAGCTTAGGATTGCTTAGTACGGGGCCAAAGTCTATCATAGCACCTATACCAATAAACAAAAGCAAGGGGAAAAGTTCATTGGCTATACCAAAATTAAAGAGCGTGGATAAAAAACCGTGTTCTTCGACTACGCCGTCGATAATTTTATCGACCGCCGCAGAACCCGGAAAGTTAACAAGTATGGTACCAAATCCCATAGGTAAGAGAAGGGTGGGTTCCATTTCCTTTTTAATAGCAAGGAAAATAAGAGTTCCGCCGATAATCCACATAACTATTTGTTGCCAGGTTATGTTAACAGCGGATTCCCAAAGAAAACCGAATGTATTTTGAATAAAGTCCAACAAAGGTCACTCCTTATAAAAAATTCAATAATATTTTATTATAAATTCCAATGTTTGTCAACTTAAAAACCAGTTTATAATTACCGTTCTATACCATAAAAACAAAAAACGGCAGTTTTATAAAGAAAAACTGCCGAATTTATATAATTAAATAAAACTTACTTAACCTGATGTTTAATGCGTTTTTGCTTTTTATCACCGAAAGCAAATATTTTAAGACATATAAATGTAATAGGGGAGCCCAGCAAAGCAGCTATGATATAAGCAAATACGTGGTGCATATCTATAATATTAAAGCAGATAAATGTTACGATATTCTGTATTACAAAATTAGGAACGTAGGAAAGTAGGAATTTTCCGTACCTTAAGAATGTTAGCTTTCTTTTGAAGTTAAAGATGCTGTTAAAAATATATGATATGGTAAGGCTTAAAATGTAACCTGTGGCAAATGCTAAGTTTTCCTGAACGTATGCACATTCAAGTAAAGTGGAAAACAGTACGCAGTTGAAGGTATTAAAAAAGCCTATTAGAGTGTATATCAAAAATCTTTTACCAAAGATAACCGAAAAAAAGATTTTAAACGGTTTTAAAAACTTGTCCATAAAACGCTCCACGGTAAATAATAATGGATACTTCCCGAATATTATACTCTTTTTCTTACAATTTTTCAATAGAAATATTTTTATTGTCTTTTTTAAAGAGAAAAAACAAATTAACTATTGACAAAATGTGGGGCATTGGATATAATATTATGGCGACGATGGGAGGACTATGTGTGATTCTTGATTTAAAAAAGCTTTTTATAACTGAGAATTATACTCTTCCTATTGATTACTATGTTGACTTTTCCAATGTGGAGTATATGGGTGAATATCCGCTCAAAAAGCCCGTAACTATCAAAGGAAAGGTAACAAACAGGGCCGGACTGGTAACCCTTACATTAAGTATGGTGTATGTCTTTTCAGCCCCTTGTGATCGGTGCGGGCTACCAACCGATGCCGAATATGAGGTGACGCTTGAAAAGTCCTTGGCTCCCGAAATCGTCGGCGAAGATAATGATGAAATTATTTTGGTTGAAGATTTAAAGCTTGATTTAGACGAGCTGGTTTATACCGAAATAATTGTTTCGCTTCCGATGAAACACCTATGCCGCGAAGAATGTTATGGAATATGTTCTATGTGCGGTAAAAATCTTAATGAAGGCAAATGCAACTGCGAAACAAAGCAGATTGACCCACGTTTGCAAGCTCTGGCGGATTTATTAAAAGAAGAAAATTAACTTTTTGTTATTAAGGAGTTGTATTTAAAATGGCAGTACCAAAGAGAAAAACATCTAAAGCAAGAAGAGATAAAAGACGTAACAACTTATGGAAGATTTCCGCTCCTACACTTGTTAAGTGTCCCCGTTGCGGAGAGTACAAGCGTACTCATCGTGTATGTACCGCTTGCGGTTACTACGGCGACCGTCAGGTAGTTAAGGTAGAAGAATAATCCTAAATCTTTAGCTATTTGGGCAGAGGGGCAAAGTCTTCTCTGCCTTTTTTCGTATGGAGGAGGTGTTCGGATTGGCAGTTAAAATTGACGGTATAGCAGAAAAATCTCCTGCTTTTAAAAAGGGGATATGCAAGGGTGATAAAATACTTACCATAAACGGTAATGAAATAATCGACGTTTTGGATTACCGCTTTTATCAGAATGAAAAACGGCTTAAAATTTCGGTTGAAACCCAAAAGGGCAAGGTTAAAACCATTCGCATAAATAAAGGCGAGTATGAAGAACTGGGTCTTGAGTTCAATGAATATTTAATGGATAAACAACACTCATGCAAGAATAAGTGTATTTTCTGTTTTATTGACCAATTACCCAAAGGAATGAGAGAGTCTCTTTACTTTAAGGATGATGATTCCCGCCTTTCCTTTCTTTTCGGAAACTATATTACCCTTACCAACCTTACCGAACACGAAATAAACAGAATTATAAAAATGCATATAAGCCCTATTAATGTATCGGTTCATACCACAAATCCCGAACTCAGATGCAAAATGATGAACAACCGTTTTGCAGGCCAGTGTCTTGATATATTAAAAAGGTTTAACGATGCTCAGATTTCCATTAACTGTCAGTTAGTACTTTGTCCAGGTTATAACGACAAAGATGAACTTAAAAGAAGTTTAAGCGACCTAATGGAACTTAACAATGTGCAGAGCATTGCGTGTGTTCCTGTTGGGCTTACAAAATACCGTGAAAACTTAGAGAAACTGACTCCGTTTGATAAAAAAAGTGCTTCTATGGTACTTGATATTATAGAGGAGTTTGCTGTAAAATATAAAGAAAGATATTCCTTGCGTAAGGTTTACGCTGCTGATGAGTTTTATCTTTTGGCAGAAAGGGAAATTCCCGAAAGTGATTTTTACGGGGATTTTGACCAGCTTGATAACGGAGTTGGTATGTGGTCGCTTTTCAGACAGGAAGCCCTTGATGCAGTTTTAAATGATAATTTAAGCTGTGACGGCAAAAAACGCACTGTGGTAACGGGTACAGCCGCATTTCCTTTGCTTAGCGAAATTGCAAAACTTACTAAGGAAAAATATGAAAATTTGAACGTTAACGTAGTTGCTGTCAAAAATGAATTTTTTGGAGAAAGAATAACCGTTGCAGGACTCGTTACCGGCGGAGATATTATTAAGCAACTTAAAAATACACAGCCGGGCGAGGAACTTCTTATTTCATCTTCAATGCTCCGTCACGAAAATGATATGTTTTTGGATAGCGTTACGGTAAAGGAAGTCGAAAATGAACTGAAGGTTAAAATAGTAATTACCGAAAATGACGGTGCTCAGTTTGTTTATAATATATTAGGATGTTGAGGTGAAGAATATGTCAAAACCGGTAGTTGCGGTTGTGGGCAGACCTAATGTTGGAAAATCCACCCTTTTTAATAAGCTTATAGGTCAGCGACTCAGTATAGTTGATGACACTCCCGGTGTAACCAGAGACAGAATTTACGGCGATTGCGAATGGTGTAACCGTAAAATTATGCTTGTTGATACGGGCGGTATTGAGCCTAAAACCGATGATATTATTTTAAAATCTATGCGAGCTCAGGCAAATCTTGCTATTGAGACTGCAAGTGTTATAGTTTTTGTTACCGATTTGACTTCAGGCGTTACTGCTGCCGACAATGATATTGCGGCTATGCTTCAAAAAAGCGGTAAACCTGTTGTTCTTTGCGTTAATAAATGCGACAGTCTTGGTAAAACTCCCCTTGAGTTTTATGAATTTTACAATTTAGGGCTTGGCGACCCTATTGCTGTTTCTTCTGTTCACGGACATGGCACAGGCGATTTGCTGGATGCGGTTTTTGAATATCTTCCCAAAGAGGATATGGGCGAAGATGAAGAGGACATTATTAACGTTGCCGTAATAGGAAAGCCTAATGCGGGCAAGTCTTCACTTATAAACTGTATTTCGGGCGAAGAACGTTCTATAGTTTCCGATATTGCCGGAACAACTCGTGATGCTATTGATACCCGTATAGAAAAGGGAGATACTGTCTATAATTTTATTGATACTGCCGGTCTTAGAAGAAAAAGCAAGGTAGAAGACCAAATCGAAAAGTATAGCGTACTGAGAGCTCAAATGGCTATTGAAAGAAGTAATGTCTGCGTTATAATGATAGACGGTGTAGAAGGCTTCACCGAGCAGGACTCTAAGGTAGCGGGTCTTGCTATGGAACAGGGAAAGGCCTGTATAATTGCCGTTAATAAATGGGATGCAGTTGAAAAGGACAGCACCACAATGGATGGGTACAGGAAAAAACTTATAAATGATTTTTCCTTTATGACATATGCACCCATTATATTTATTTCTGCAAAAACAGGACAGCGTATTGACCGACTTTTTGAACTTATTAAGTTTGTTTATGACCAAAACAATATGCGCATATCCACAGGAAAACTTAATGATATACTTGCAGATGCTACAGCACGTGTGCAACCGCCTACCGATAAGGGTAAGAGGCTTAAGATTTATTATATGACTCAGGCGTCAACCGCACCTCCAACCTTTGTATGCTTCTGCAACAATAAGGAATTATTCCATTTTTCGTATCAGAGATATTTAGAAAACCAAATACGGTCCATATTCGGACTTGAAGGCACACCTATTCGTTTTGTTATCAGAGAAAGAGGAGAAGACAAAAAATGATAGCCCTTGCCATAGCGGCTCCTATTGCTGCATATCTTATAGGAAGTATAAGCTTTGCAGTGATTTTTACAAAATTTTTCTGTAAAACCGACGTGAGAGAGCACGGAAGCGGAAACGCAGGTACAACCAATGTACTTCGCGTAGCAGGTAAAACTGCAGGACTGCTTACCTTTTTGTGCGATGTACTTAAAGGAGTAGCAGCGGCTTTAGTGGGACTTTTCGTATATAGATACGTTTTTTCGAATAACGAAGTAATGGTGATGTACGGAAAATATATTTGTGCCGTTGCCTGTATGCTTGGTCATGCTTTTCCAGTATGGTTTGGCTTTAAGGGAGGTAAGTGCGCGGCTACAAGCGTTGGAATTTTTGCTGTTTGTTGTCCCGTTGGAATTGCTGTAGGACTTATTGGATATGGCGTTAATATGCTTATAACAAGAATTGTTTCTATGAGTACTCTTATTGCTACTACTCTGGTTGTGGGATTTTCTATAGGCATAAATGGTTTTGACGGCAAAAATCCCGATTATGTCATAATAGTGCTAACCCTTATAGCAGGTGCAATAGTTTTCTTAAGACATAAGGATAACATAAAGCGTCTTATAAAAGGCGAAGAAAAGAAACTTAAGGTTAAACAGTAAAAATTAAGGTGCATCTCAACCGAGATGCACTGTTTTTTATTTTGATTCTATTTTTTTAAGTATCCTTATGTCACTTCCAGCAAAGCTTTTTACACTGTACTCACCAATAAGTCGAGAGGTAATACGTGGGGTGTATCTTGCTTCAAGTTCCTCGAAACTTAAATTTGTGTTTATTATGGTGGGTAGCCCGCGAAGCATTCGGGAATTAACTATATCATAAAAAAGGGATTGCACGTAGTTAGTTATAAACTCTGTGCCTAAATCGTCGATAACAAGAAGCTCTGCATTCAAAATTTCTTCAGTTTTCTCGTTATTTCCCGAATAGGAAAAGTGCTCTTTTTCGGCTGCTGCAAAAAGCGTTTGTGCAGGGGAGTAAACAACGTTTATGCCTTTTTTGGTAAGTTCTTTTACAATGGATAGGGAAAGATGGGTTTTGCCTAAACCGCATTTTCCCATAAATAAAAGATTTTCGCTGTTTGATGAAAAGTTTTTTGCATATTCCTTACAAAAATTTAAGATTTTTTCCATTTTCGGCTTTGCTTCATCGGGATAATAATGCAAACTAAAGGTTTCAAAGCTTATGTTGTCTATGGGCATACTGTCGTTAAGTTCTTTAACTGCAAGTTCTCTAGCGACAGTCTTTATGCATTCGCAAAGTTTCCCGCAAACATAACCTGTATCACCGCAAACCTTACAGAAAACGGTTTTTTCGGTTACTCCTGCCGATTTTAAAAGTTCATCCTTTTCCTTGGATAAAGCCTGACTTTCTTTTTTACATTTATCAAGTGCTTCAAGATTTCCACTCATAGCGTAGCCTAAAAGGGAAGTGCCTATTTGTGCTAAAAGTCGGTCAATTTCAGTTATTCTGGGAAAATCTTCCTTAGCCTTTTGTAAAGACTTTTCATATATATATTCTTGTTTTTTTACAGCCTGTTCTTTAAGATACAAGGCCTTTTCTACAGTTTCGTATGAAAGAGCCATTTCTTAGTCCTCCGAATTAAGAATGCGTTCTATAAGATTTTTGTCATATGCGTCAAAATCGTTTTTCTTTTTGCTTTGTTCCTTACTTGATGCTTTTTCTATGTCTTCAAGAGTTTTTACACCGTTTTTGTGCCACTTTTCTAAAATGGTATTTATGTAGTCTATAGAATATTTGCCGGTAGTATCAACGCATATTTCATAGGCAGCACTTAAAAGTTCCTTGCTCATTTTGAAGGTATGCACCCATTTGAAAGCGTACTCATTTTCTTTTTTTCCGGGCTTTCTTTTTGATATACCAAAGGCAGAACAAACAAGTTTGAAACTTTGGTCGTAAAGCAAAGCCTCCCTTGTTTTTTCTTCTGCATCCTCAATGGTAGAAACACCGTCATTTAGCCATTGTACTGCGGTGCTTTCGATAAAGGTTTTGGTTATATTTCCTTGTTGGGCGGCAAGACTTAATAACATAAGAATTACCGAAACCGGCATACCCTCGTCGTTATAAAGCCAGGCGAGAAGGGAAGCTTCGCTCTGCTTTAAAGGACGGCAGAAGGTGTTTTGTGCCTCTCGGTATAAAACCCTTAAGTTTTCATCATCGTGAGAAAGTTTTGCGATTTCTTCACGGCTTGGTAATTGACTTTGCATACGTGCCTTTTTGGTTGTTGCGGCTTGAGTTTTTGCAGCAATAGTATCGCCATTTAAGTATCCTGCACCGGTCCAATAGCCTATTGCATCTTTAACCTCTTCTATGTTAAGGCTAAGAGTATGTGCAATTGTCGGGGCATCTAACTGAGTATTTGCATTTTTGAAAATATACAGCAATACTTTAAGCTGTATGGCAGTAGCGATTTTTATATGGCTGTCAACCACGCCTGAGGGAATAGCGAAGGTGTCGGAATAAACACTTGGATTAATAAGACTATTCATAAATATGTTTAAAACCTCTTGCTTTTTTTATCATTTCTATTATAATATAATAAGTATAACATAGAAAATTGAGTTTTACAATTATTATTTCGGAGTTGATTAAAAATGGCAATTTTAGTTACGGGCGGAGCAGGTTATATAGGTTCTCACACCTGTATTGAGATGATGTCGGCAGGATACGACGTTGTTGTAGTGGATAACCTTGATAACAGTAATGAAGAATCCTTAAACCGTGTAAAAGAAATTTCGGGAAAGGCTGTAAAATTTTATAAGGAAGACGTTCGTAACAGAGAAGCATTAATAAAGATTTTTACTGAAAATAAAATTGATGCAGTTATTCACTTTGCAGGACTTAAGGCTGTAGGCGAGTCTGTTGCAAAGCCTGTTGAGTACTATGACAATAACCTTATAAGCACATTGGTTCTTTTAGAGGTTATGCGTGAATTCGGAGTTAAGAAAATAGTATTTTCTTCATCCGCTACCGTTTACGGTGTGGCAAAGGAAATGCCTCTTAAAGAGGGTATGCCTTTAGGTGCTATAAATCCTTACGGCAGAACCAAACTCTTTATTGAAGAAATGCTCCGTGACCTGTATGTAAGTGATAACAGTTGGTGTATTGCTCTTCTTCGTTACTTTAATCCTATCGGTGCTCACGAAAGCGGAAAAATCGGCGAAGACCCTAAGGGAATTCCAAATAACCTTATGCCTTACATATCTCAGGTTGCAGTGGGCAGACTTGAAAAACTTAACGTTTTCGGCAATGACTATAATACCGTTGACGGCACAGGTGTCAGAGACTATATCCACGTTGTTGACCTTGCAAAAGGACACGTTGCAGCAGTAAATTGGGCTCTTAAGAATGAAGCTTGTGAAGCCTTTAATCTTGGTACAGGAAACGGCGTTTCGGTACTTCAGCTTAAAGATGCTTTTGGTAAAGCTGCAAATATGGAAATCCCCTATGTAATTGCTCCGCGTCGTCCGGGTGATCCTGATGAGGTTTATGCCGACGCTTCGAAAGCTAAGGAAATTTTGGGTTGGGAAGCACAGTACGATATTGAGAGAATGTGTATCGATACTTGGCGTTGGCAGAAAAATAACCCTAACGGCTATAAAAAATAATAAGCAACGCCCACTTGAGTTCAAGTGGGCGAATATTTGCCCACATAGTTCAACGGATAGAATAAGGTCCTCCTAAGACTTAGATGCAGGTTCGATTCCTACTGTGGGTGCCAGAAGCGGCGAGAGTGCTCTCGCCTAAGATAAGAGATAATAGATAATATTGAATAGATAAAAGATGATTTGCGGCTCACCGCCGCTTCATCTATTCGCTATTATCTGTTATCTTTTATCTATTATCTAAAAATAGGAGTCTATTAATATGGCACAAAAAAGTATTCTGTTAGATAAATCTTTACTTTTTGCCGCTAGAATAATCAAACTAAATAAATATCTTACTAAAGAAAAACACGAAACAGTAATAGCAAAGCAGATAATTCGCAGTGCAACGTCTATCGGTGCAAATGCCAATGAAGCTATTTATGGAATAAGTAAAGCTGATTTTATTGCAAAGTTGCAAATATCTCTTAAAGAAACCGCCGAAACTGAATATTGGCTTAGATTGCTTGTTTTATCTGAATATATAACTGACAAAGAAGGACAATCACTAATCGATGATTGCCTTGAAATTAAAAAGATTTTAATTTCAACTTTAAATACAGCAAAAGAGAATAAATAAGAAATTTTACTTTTCATGACTCACTCAGTTTTTTGAGTGGGTTTTTCATTTTTAGGGAGCAAAACATAATCAAATTTTTAACATCTCCCGATTAGCAGGAAATTGGCAGAAAAACACCGTTTTGCTAATCGTCTGCTAATCAAATTTTTAGCAAAATTCTGCTAATTTGAGCAGGCGTATGTTACATCCATAGACTTTTTGAATTTTTGAAGAAAATATGTTATAATTTTTGTAACGTTTTGTGAGTTTTCAAATCTAATAGTTGAAAGGACGGTGAAAATGTGACTGATTTTGAAAAGCTTTTCAATGAAAACCGAGAATTCATTTTCAAATATCTTATGAAAATGACACGGGATATTACGCTATCCGAAGAGTTGACACAAGAAACCTTTTTTCGTGCATATATGAACTATGCTTCTCTTAAAAACAAGGAAAAGGCTTCCGTGTGGCTCTGCCAAATCGCAAAGAATACATATTTTGCATGGTATAATGAACAAAAGAAAAAAGATTCTCTCGACGATTTCAAAGTGGCAAGCAGCGATGTAAGCATAGAAGATGCCTTTGTTCAAAAAGAACTTTCTCAAAAAGCACTTATATGCTTACACGAATTAGAAGAGCCATATAAAGAAGTATTTATGCTTTCTGTGTTTGGCGGTTTCTCGTTAAAAGACATTAGTTCAATCTTTGGAAAAAGTGAAAGTTGGGCACGAGTTACATTTTACCGTGCCAAGCAAAAACTATTAGAAAGAATGAGGTAACGATATGAATTGTAATATTGTTAAAGATTTGATCCCACTGTACATTGACGGATGTTGCAGCGAGGAAAGCGAAAAGATTGTTGAAGAACATATTAGAGATTGCGACGATTGCAAGAAACTTCTTGAAGATATGAAATCGCCCTCCGATATTGTTACTGTTTCGGAATCACCAAAAACATTTAGTAAGCTCAATGATTGGAAGGCTTCTGTTTTACAGTCGGTTTTGTTGTTCCTTTCCTTTGCGCTGATTACACTCGGCGTTGCATTAGAGGCAAAAACACCATCGGGAATTGGCAACGGCTTTTGGGCGCTGAATCTCGTTATTCCTGCAACCGGATTTATGCTTTCTTTGGCAAACTGGTATTTTGTGAGAGTCTATAAAAACAAAAAAAGTTTTTCCAATTATTCTTTAATTGCAACACTTGGTGTTACGCTATGCGCTTATATATGGTCTGGATTCCATTATGAAATGAATCTTATCGACCTATTTGCAGGAAATGATTTTGCTAATGTTTTAGAAATTCTACACGCATTATTACTTCTCAACGGAATCGGCATATTGTTGACGGTTGTATTTTGCACTTTATCCAAGACACTCTCAAACCAATATGCAAAGATGCTAGGGAAAGAGTAAGGTGATTATATGAAAAAAGCAATATCAATTTTGATGTGCTTGTTATTTGTACTGACAATACTGTATCCTGCAGGTGTTATAATAACTGCTTATATAGGATATAATTTTGAACTGATTAGCGTTTCAGCTTTTGCTGTCGCACTTGCCGCATTATCTGTTTGTGTGATTGTCCTTGATCTTATTTATAAAAACACGCTCGAAAATAACACAATACGGATTCTTTTGGCGATTATCACTCCGTTTTCTTTAATCAATGCCGTATTCTATATTTTTGAGTGTTCGCAAATTTGGGTAATAGCAAGCGTATTGCTTTCTGCAGGTTGTTGCTGTTACTTAACGGTTAAATACGGAAAACCCTTGACACTCAAAATTGTCGCATTGGTTTTGTCTGCACTAATGATTTTGCCTATTTGTTTCTTCAGTTTTATTGCCTTAATTTTCGGCAATATTGGTCAAAACACAGTTGTACAAACTGTTGAATCTCCGAGCGGAAGATACTACGCTCAAGTTATAGACAGCGACCAAGGCGCCCTTGGCGGAGATACGCTAGTTGATGTTTATAAGAAAAGCGGAATCAGCTTAATTCTTTTCAAAATCGAAAAGAAACCTCAACGAGTGTATTTCGGTGAGTGGGGAGAATTCGAAAATATGCAAATTCATTGGAAAGACGATAACTGCTTGGTAATCAACTCGGTTGAATATGAAATAGAATAACACGAGAGAATACCGCGAGTAATTTCGAAGCATTTTGTAGCAGTATTACCTTTACCCTAATTCAGTCGTCCTTGCTAATTGCTTGCTAATCAAACACCGTAAAACAACATAATATTAGCAGTAACGGCGTAACACGAGATAATATTTCAACCTTAAAAATCCCCTGACAGTAAGAGATTTTTCGGTATCACAAGGGATGCCATTATCGTTTTCCTCGGTATCTCCTAAGACTTAGATGCAGGTTCGATTGCTACTGTGGGTGCCAAAAACTCTCGTTCAATAGAACGATAGTTTTTTTATCCAAGCCGACAGGCTTGGTATATTATCAACACGGCAAAGCCGTGTTGTATCTCATCAGTCCGTTAGGACTGTATATCATCACGCGAAGCGTGTATTTCAGTCGGCTTGATGATATACAAAACTTCGTTTTGATGATATGCAATTCCTGGGAGAATTGACGATATACAACAACAAACCGTTTGTTGATTTTGATTAATATCATCATTAGTATATAAAAGCACCTAGCGTTAGCTAAGTGCTTTTTGTTGTTATAAACTTTCGATAATTCCTGCGAGATGAAGCTTTAAATATGCCATATCAACAAGGTCGATCCTACCGTTTGAAATTATATCACCGTTATTTTGGTTTATATATATGTCATTTTTTTCCGCAATATATGATTTCATAATGGCAAGGTCGTGACTACTTACTGCACCATCTTCATTAAGGTCGCCTTTTCCATCAAGTTTTACGTTATAGATACCATTAGCCTTAAATTCTTCAGTAACCAACTTATCTTCATCAACCCATACTACATTAGTATTTTCAGTTTTAAAAACATTTGGAGGGGTAATAACATCATTTTTACTGTAGTAGGCTGTAAAAGTATTGTTTGATAAAATACCGTTTGTGCTGGTAACATTAAATCCGTCAGGCAGTATAAAGTCTGCTGTAACCATTTCTTCAACATAAATAACATCAAAGTAAATGCTGTCGCCAAGGTTTACGTCGGTTGAGCATAATTGGAGATAAATATTATTAAATTCTCCTATAGCCAAACTATCTGCAGTAAAGTAGATTTCACCGTCAATCCAGTTTCCTGTTTGGGTGGAGGAAGAAATATTAAACGGAGAAGAGGGATATTGTATACGCTTTCCTGTTTGGCCATTTCCTTCTTCTTTTATATCTAAGCCGCCTGTATAAAGAACAATATTGTGGTCTGTTTTTAATTCTTGGCTAATAAAATATTTAAAACTTATTCTATAAGCATTACCGCTTGTAACCTTTCCCAAAGCTATGGTATTTTCAAGGGAATTGTCACTGTCTACATTGCTATATTTGAAAGATTTATTACCTTCTAAAGCAAAATCGGTGGATATTTCTATTGCTGTAGAGTTGTCGGTTAATTCCAAAGGATAATTTTCAAAGCTTATAACAGGATTTTTAAAGGAATATACTGTAACATCCTCTTTAGGCATTTCTGTATAGGGGGCGATATATTCATTTGCACTTTTTGACCAGCGGATATCATATTCTCGGGTGGCGGTTAAATTTGGATAAAAGATAGTTTCACTTTCCAAATAGTCTCTTTCGGTGATTTTTCCACCGTCATTAAAGGTTATTTTATAGGAGTTGCCAAAAATATTTTCGATATCAATACGAGAGTCATCTTTTTTATCTTCAATGTTTTCTGCATAAACCGGAAGAAAGAGGGAACTAAGCAGAATAACGATTGCTAGTAATACACCAAATAGTTTTTTCATAGCTTTACCTTCTTTTTAGTAAATTTAATAAGGTCTTAAATTGCATCCAAGCAGCTTACGGAATTAACCATCATACCATTGACGCTACGATTTATTGGAGCGGAATAAATGGTAAATTCATTGCCATCATCATCGGTTAAGGTAACAAATCCTCTTACCATAAGCTTTAGTGAATACATATCTTCGGTGTATTTACTTACGTATGTAGAAAAACAAAGATTGTTTGTATTATAATCGTATAAATAACATTTGTTAAGTTCTGTAGATTTTGATTTAACTATTATATCCTGATTGTTTTTGGCTGCAGTAACATTCATGCCTTCTTTTGTTACCGAGTTTTCACCAACATATTTGCTTGTTGCACCGTTTCTGTATAAGAAGCCACGTTTAGCGATGGTGTATGTTTTATCGCCTAAACGGATTTTTGCACCGTCATTATCTTCGGAGGTAGTGTAGCTAAAATAATATCGGATAGCCTGTGTATTTTCTGCTGCAGTATAACCTTTTTCGGTAAGCAAACTTGCACCGCCAATGTTTAAGGCATTTTCAATTTCGGTGATTTCTAAGTCGCGTATTAAAATAGAGTCGCTGTCATTTGAATTTTGGTCTATAAGAACAAGATAAGCCCAATCATTGCCGTTAACATTCTTTATATCATCACCGGCAGATTCATCTTCTACGGTACCTTTTAAACTGGCGGTAAAGAATATATCAACGGTTTTGTAGTCGGGTGCAGAAACAACATTATAAACCGAAGTATTAATGTCACCCTCAAAGCAACTGTAATTTGGATACATATTGTCTCCCGTTGCTCCTACTATATTAAAGCCTAAACCACCTTTGATATCTGCTTTATAAGTGACGGTGAGCTTATATGTGGCGTTATCGGTAAGTTTATCGAGACGGAACATTCTTGCAGTTTCGCTATCTTCGCTTGAAGCATAACTTAAAAGTTCTTTTTCATTTTCTTTAACTATGCTAAATTGCTGATTGTAGCGATAGGCAACAAGGAGATCGTCGTTATCAACGGCACAGGCGGAAGAGTAAAGAATAAAATTTTCTTCAGGACAAATTTCGGCAGTATATATACTACCGACTGCGGCTCCGCTATCCGTGTACCATTTTTTATCTATAAAGTTTGTGTCGGGAAGAACAAGTTTTTCGCCTGTATAGAAAATTACCTCTTCGCTTTCTTCATTTCCTCTGTAAAACGTTGCAGTTATAGGATTCCTTTCATAAAGAATTGGGAATTGACAGGAAAGAGCGTTAAAATATGCTTTTTCTACTAAAACGCCATTTGAAAGGTCTATTGTTACGGCATCAACATATTCAAGGCTGAAGGTAGTGTCTGATAGAACGGCATCCTCTTTTACAGCAAAGGTGACTGTAGCAATAATCCCTTCTTCATTAAAGTTTTCTGGATTATTATTATCAAACAGAAGAATAAGGTAACCGTCTTTTTCAGTATATTCAAAATTCAAAGAGGAGTTTTTTAATTGGCAGTTTTCAAACTCAAATGAAGTTTTATCGTAGCTGAGTTTTGCTTTAAAGATGTAAAGACCGGTTTTACCTGAAAATGCAATATTAAGAGATACTTTTTCGTTAAGGTAAGCACCGGTAGGAGCGTCTTTGAAATAAAGCATAGAGTCGATATCGGTATTTACTATAAAGGAATCACCATTTGTTTCCACATTTTCGACGTAAACCCAATCGGTTTCCTTGAAATTTTCCCCGTAAACATAGCGTGTACCGTCTAAATATTCAAAATTAAAAGTATATGTTTTGTTATCAGCCTTTTCGTTGACTGTAAATTCAAGCTCGGCAATAACTCCGTCTAAATAGTAGTTAACAAGGCCGGGACCTGCAGTCCACATAATCTGAATATATCCGTCTTGTTGGCTGTAGGAGGCAGAAAGGGTGGAATTGTTTTCAGCATCTTTTAGTGCATTGCAATTAAATGTATTTAAAGTTATGCTTTCGCTGTCGTAGATTAATTTTCCTCTAATGGAAGAAAATCCGTCGGTAGTATTACTTAAATCAAGAGTTACGGTAAAGGTATCTCCGGGATAGTAAATCTCTCTTTCAATATTTGCGGTTATGGATAAATTTGAAGATAAAGCCCCCACGCAAAGCGGTGAAGCGGTAAATATTAAACATAACACTAAAAGCAATGCTAACGCTTTTTTCATATAAAACTCTCCTTCAAGACCAATATATACTAATATATATTTATAGTAATCATTATACGACTTTATCAAGGTAAAGTCAATAAAAAAGAACGGCATAATTGCCGTTCTTTACAGAATTTGCTGAGCCAGTGCCACGTAAAGCGGCATTGAAATGATCGAAAGAAGTGTTGAGACAGATACAAGCTTTACAGATAAAGCTGTATCTCTATTAAATTTTGCACTGAAAACAGTTGTTGTTGCCGCACAGGGTGCACTTACGGCAACAATACCGGATACAGCGATTTTGTTTTCAATAGCAAATGGGGTTTGTTTCAGTAAAAATAGGAGAAACAGACATATAGCAGGGGATATAACAAGCCTTGAAATTATAGGAAGCCATATTCTTTTATCAGTGATAGCTGTAATGATTTTTGATTTTGAAAGATAGTATCCGATAATTATCATAGGTACGGGAGTATTAAGGTTGGCGATATGTCCTATTGCACTGTTTATAGGCGATGGTATAAAGGAATCTGCTTTACACAGAAAAATAATCATACCTATTGTTATAGCTATTACTCCCGGGTTGAAAATAACCTTTGCGGCGGTTATTTTTGCTTCCTTTCCGCCATATAAAACCAGTCCGTAGGTCCAAAGAGCGATATTAAATATTACTACATATGCGCTTCCTAAAAATACACCGTCATTTCCTAAAATGGCAAATTGCAAGGGAAGAGCCATATAACCTGCATTTGAAAAAATAACACTGAAACGGGAGACCGTTTTTGCGTTTATATCCTTGTTTTTAAGCAGAGTATATGCAATAATTCCCGATGCAAAATGAAAGATTATGGAAATTGCAAAAGCCACCATCAACTTTAAAAACATTGATTTGTCAAAGGGACGTAAAAATGAGTTTATTATTACCGCCGGAGTAGCAAAATAAAGCACTAAATCGGAAAGACCTTTTGAAATGCTGTCGTTAATAAGCCTTGTCTTTCCGCATATGTAGCCTACCAGTATAAGTATAAACAGTACAAAAACCTGAGCTGCAACCACACCGAAATTTCTGATTAATTCTGTCATATGTTAATACACACCTTTATGGGAGAAAAATGGTCGGTTATAAATTCAATATCGGGAAACTGTGCTTTAAGAAGTAAGCAAAGAGGCTCGATAACGGTATCTTCTGTGGGAAAATGTCCTGCATCAACAAGAGTTATTCCCATTTTTGCCGCATCTAAAAACTGATGGTGTTTTACCTCGCTGGTTACAAATGCGTCGCAACCGTTTTCCTTACATTCGTATAAAAGATCTGCACCGCTTCCGCCGCATACTGCAACGGTTTTAACCTTGCTTTCTCCTACGTATTTTACGGCAGTATCAAGCTTTTTGCCAACAAAAGCAGCAAAATCGTTGCTGCCTATTTCTGCTAAAAGTTCACCTTTTCTATAGGTAAGTCCATCACTCGACTGAAGTGTTTTAATATTTTTGAGTTCAAGCACATCGGCAAGAGCATCGTTAACACCGTCTTTACAGGTGTCAAGATTTGTATGCATAGAAATTACCGAAATTGAGTTTTCAATAAGTCGGTAAACAATATCTCCCTTTTTTATGCTTTTAAGCCCATTAAAAATTACGGGATGATGGGTTATGATAAGTTTTGCACCGTTTTCTATAGCGGTATCTATAGCACTGTCGGTACAGTCTAACGCTAAAACAGCAGACTTTATGTCTGCTGTTTTGTCACCGATAAGAAATCCGGGGTTATCATAATCCAATGCTTCAGTTATAGGGAACTTATTGTTTAGAAATTCGTAAATCTTATCTATAGTCATTTTATTTTCCTTATTTCTTGAAAGAATCTTTAAGAGCAACTATGCGGTTTATAACAACCTCATTATCGCTGGTGTCAGGGTCTATTGAAAAATAGCCTTGACGCATAAACTGGAAGCGATCGCCCACCTTTGCTTCCTTAATATCTTTTCCAACCTTACAGCCGTTAAGGGTAATAAGGGAGTCGGGATTAAGATTATCGGCAAAGGACGAAACCCCTTCTTCGTCAGAGGGATTTTCAACGTTAAATAGTCTGTCATAAAGACGTATGGTTGCATCAAAGCAGTTGTTTGCGCTTACCCAATGTAAAGTGCCCTTTACCTTTCTGCCGTCGAGAGTTTCTCCGCCAAAGGACTCAGGGTCATAGGTACAATGAACAACCGTTATATTGCCGTTTTCATCGGTTTCGTGGGAAGCATAACGAACAAAATATGCACCCTTTAAACGAACCTCTTTTTCGGGGCAAAGTCTAAAATATTTACCGGGAGGATTTAACATAAAGTCATCCTCTTCGATGTAAATAGTTTTGGTAAATGGAACGGTGTATTTGCCCATTTCGGGTTTGTTTGGGTTAACGTCAACTTCAATAAAGTCAACTTTATCATCGGGGTAGTTGTCAATAACAACCTTTAAGGGACGAAGTACTGCCATAGTACGTGGAGCGTTTAGGTTCAGGTCATCTCTTACGCACGATTCAAGTAAAGCATAATCAATAACACTGTAAGCCTTGGAAACACCGATTTTATCAACAAAAGCTCTGATAGCTTCTGCAGGATAACCGCGTCTTCTCATACCGCATATGGTAGCCATTCTTGGATCGTCCCAGCCTGAAACAAGTCCGTCATTAACAAGTTTTAAGCATTTTCTTTTACTTGTTAAGGTGTAGTTTACGTTCATTCTTGCAAACTCGATTTGTCTTGGGGGCATTTCTATATCAAGGACCTCTAAGAACCAATTATAAAGAGGACGGTGGTTTTCAAATTCTAAAGAGCAAAGAGAATGGGTTACCCCTTCTTTAGCATCAGATAAGGGATGAGCAAAGTCGTACATGGGATATACGCACCATTTGTCACCTGTTCTGTGGTGATGAGCCTTCATAACACGGTAAATAATAGGGTCGCGCATATTAAGATTAGGAGAAGCCATATCTATTTTTGCCCTGAGTACTAAGGTGCCGTTTTCAAATTCACCGGCGGTCATACGTGCAAAAAGGTCCTTGGTTTCTTCAATGGGACGGTTTCTGTAAGGGCTTTCCTTACCTGGCTGGGTAAGGGTGCCTCTATACTCTCGTATTTCATCGGGAGTAAGCTCATCAACATAGGCAAGACCTTTATCAATGAGCTTTAAGGCACATTCGTAAATATAATCAAAATAGTCAGAAGCATAATAAACGTTATCCCAATTAAAGCCCAGCCATTTAATATCTTCTTCAATGGCTTCAACATATTCGGTATCCTCTTTGGTGGGGTTGGTATCGTCAAGACGTAAATTGCAGGTACCACCGTATTTTTCGGCAGTAGAAAAGTCTATACAAATGGCCTTGGCGTGACCGATATGAAGATAACCGTTAGGTTCGGGAGGGAAACGTGTCTGAACACGGTTATATACTCCTTCTTCTAAGTCCTTGTCTATAAAATCATAAATAAAGTTGGAAGGCTTTTCAGCTACTTCGGGAATGATATTTTCTGTGGTTTCCATTTGAATGCCTCCAAAATCACTTAACAGAGGAAATTGCTCTGTCGATTCTTTCCATACATTTATCTTTACCCAATACCTTCATAATACTGCAAAGGTCGGGTGTGTTTCTTCTTCCTGTAATGGCGATTCTTAATACGGTGGATAAATCGCCTACATGACCTTTAAATAACTCAGGATTTGCTTTGTAAGCCTTTGTTTCACTTGCAAAATTAAGAGCAGGGCAAAGTTCCTTTATTTTATCAAACCAAGCCTGTCGGTCATCGTTTTGGTCGTAAACCTTTTTATAGGATTGGAGGAAAGCAATGGCATCTGCAGCCTCAATATTTTCGGGAAGGGTATAGTCGGGATTAAAAAGTTCCTCAAAGAAATAAGAAACGTAATCCTTTGCTTCCTTCCATTTGGCAATATCCTTTCTCGGTTTTGCACAATCTCTGTCAATAGAGAATATAGCCTGGGTATAGGCAGAATCTCTGCTTAAAAGAGCGTAAAAATCACTGTCAAATTCCTTTGCCCAATTTGTGATTTTTTCGCTGACTTCTTTTCCTGACATACGGGAAACAATATTTTTGCTTACGTCAAGAAGCTTGTTTTGGTCAAACAGTGCACCCGAAACACTCATCTTTTTTAGATTAAATTTAAATTCTTTATAGGATTTATCGGGGTTTGCACGTCTGAAGTCTTCAAAATCCGAAGCTGCTATGGTCATAAGATATTCTATAACACAAAGAGCATCAAAGCCTTCTTCAATAAAGAAGTGAACGGCGGCTTCGGGGTCTTTTCTTTTGGAAATTTTACGCTTTGCACCGTTATCCAGTTTCATAATGGGAGAAACATGGGCGAATTTAGGAACTTTAAAACCTAAAAGACGGAAAAGCTGAATGTGTTTAGGTACCGAAGAAATCCATTCATCACCGCGCATAACGTGGGTTGTGTGCATAAGGTGGTCGTCAATGGCATGAGCAAAGTGATAGGTGGGTATTCCGTCGGATTTTAAAAGAACAAAATCTTCGTCGTTTTCGGGCATTTCAATTTTGCCCTTTATCATATCTTCAAAAACCACTTTGTTTTCTTCGCTTCCGGGAGATTTTAAACGGATAACAAAGGGCAGCCCTGCTTCTACCTTTTCTTTTATTTCGCTGAAAGAAAGATTTCTGCATTTTGCCCACTTGCCGTGATAACCTGTGCGGATATTATCCTTTTCCTGAACAGTTCTTGTCTCCTCCAATTCCTCTGCAGTACAGAAGCAGGGGTAGGCAAGACCCTGACGGATAAGCTCTTTTACGTAGGTCTGATATATTTCGGCACGGTGGCTCTGTTTATAAGGGCCGTAAATACCTTTTTCCTCATTACCGCTTACAAAACCTTCGTCAATACTTATTCCAAAACGGTTAAGTCCATCGATAATATTTTCAATACCGCCTTCAATTTCACGTTTTTTGTCGGTGTCTTCAATACGTGTAAAGAAGATACCGTCACTACTGGTGGCGGTGATTCTGTTAACAAGGGAAGTAAAGAGAGTGCCGATGTGAAGATAACCCGTAGGACTGGGTGCAACGCGTACTACCTTTGCACCTTCCTTTAACTGTCTTTCGGGATAAAGAGCTTCATAGTAATCGGGAGTTTTATCTATTTTTGGCAGTAAAAGGTCTGCCAACATTAAATTTTCGGACATTGCGTAACCTCCGTCTATTTTTCTGCCAGTTTTTTAAGCTCGTCCATAAAGGATGATATATCGTTGAAACGGCGGTAAACTGAAACAAAACGAACGTATGCAACCTCGTCAACCTTTTTCATTTTTTCCATTACAAGCTCACCGATATGCTCAGAGGAAACCTCACGATCGAGGGTGTTCTGAATGGAAAGCTCGATTTCGTCAATAAGATTTTCCAAAGTTTCAAGAGATACCGGACGTTTTTCACAGGCACGAAGCAAACCGTTTAAAAGTTTTTCGCGTTTAAAGGGTTCTCTTGATTTATCTTTTTTAATAACGATAATGGGGAGACTTTCAATAAGCTCGTATGTAGTAAAGCGTTTTGCACATTTAAGACACTCTCTTCTGCGTCTTATACGTTCACCCTCATCGGTAGGACGTGAGTCAACAACTTTACTTTCTTCAAAACCGCAATAAGGACATTTCATAACCTATCACCTTTTTCGCACAATTATTGATTATTATACCACAATATATAGTAACTTGCAAGAAAAAAATTGACTATTGCAAAGAGGATAATAAACTGATAAAATATAGATAAAATAGGACTTTAATGAAAGGATGTCTATTATGCTTAAACAATTATCTGCTCCAACCTTAGAAGATACCGTTGCTGTTATGCACACCACCCAGGGTGACATAAAAATTCTTCTTTTTCCAAAGGAAGCACCAAAAACTGTTGAGAACTTTGTAACCCACGCTAATAACGGATACTATAACGGGATTATCTTTCACCGTGTAATAAAAGATTTTATGATTCAGGGCGGCGACCCTACAGGAACAGGTATGGGCGGCGAGAGTATTTGGGGCAGTAGCTTTAAGGATGAATTTTCACCCTTGTTACACAACTACAGAGGTGCTCTTTGTATGGCAAATGCAGGTCCTAACACAAATGGAAGTCAGTTTTTTATTGTTCAGGCTTCATCTGTACCTGAAAATATGCTTGAACAAATGAAAGAACTTCCCGATTCCTTCCCGCCTGAGTGTGCCGAGGCTTATGCAAAACTCGGCGGAACACCATGGCTTGATTACCGTCACAGCGTTTTCGGTCAGGTTGTTGAGGGAATGGATGTTGTTGATAAAATTGCCAATGCAAAAACAGGTGCAAATGATAAGCCTGTTGAAGAAATTTCCATAATCGGTATTGATATTATTTAATAAAGGAGATTTTGTATGAAAGGTATTATTTTAGCAGGCGGAAGCGGAACAAGACTTTATCCTCTTACGATGGTGACATCTAAACAACTTTTACCGGTTTATGATAAACCGATGATTTATTATCCTCTTTCAACCCTTATGCTTGCGGGAATAAGAGATATTCTCATTATTTCCACACCTACCGATCTCCCTAATTTCAAGCGTCTTTTAGGCGACGGCAGTGACTATGGTGTTAATCTTTCTTATGCTGAACAGCCCTCTCCAGACGGACTTGCTCAGGCATTTTTAATAGGTGAAGAGTTTATAAAGGGTGATTCCTGTGCTATGGTGCTGGGGGATAACATTTTCTACGGAAGCGGTCTTAAAAAGCATTTAAGAACTGCGGCAGAGTGTAAAAACGGTGCAACTGTTTTCGGCTATTACGTTGATGACCCCGAACGTTTCGGCATAGTTGAATTTGATGAAAACGGAAAGGCTATTTCTATAGAGGAAAAGCCTGAACATCCTAAATCAAACTACTGTGTAACAGGGCTTTATTTCTATGATAACCGTGTGGTTGATTTGGCTAAAAAGGTTAAGCCGTCAAAACGGGGAGAGCTGGAAATAACCGACCTTAACAGAATGTATCTTGAGGACGGCAGTTTAAACGTGGTAACTCTTGGCAGAGGTTATGCTTGGCTGGATACAGGCACAATGGATGCTTTATCCGACGCTGCCGAATTTGTTAAGGTTATCGAATCCCGTCAGGGAATTCAGATTTCTGCTGTTGAGGAAATCGCCTATGTTAATGGGTGGATAACTAAAGAAAAACTGTTGGAGTCTGCCGAGCGTTACGGAAAATCTCCCTACGGTCAGCACTTAAAAAAGGTTGCAGAAGGAAAGATTCGTTATTAATATGTGTAAAATTACGGTTGCTATACCGGTTTATAACTGCGAAAAGACTTTAAAAAAATGTCTTGACAGCATTATAAATCAGACCTTTGAGGAAATAGAAATTCTGATAATCAATGACGGTAGCCCCGATAACAGCGAGGAAATATGTCTTGATTATATGAAAAAAGATGAAAGAATAAAATATGTCCGCCGTGAAAACGGCGGATTGGCCAGTGTGCGCAATTTAGCTCTTGAGACCTCAAAAGGAGAATATCTCTGTTTTATTGACAGTGATGATTATATTGATTTAGATGCCATTTCTTTTATGTATGAAAAGGCTCAAAAAGAAAATAGTGATATTGTTCTTTGCGGATACTATACCGAAAACGGTAATGCGGTGCAAAGGGTATATTATAAGGGCGAAAATGCAGATACGCTTGATATTATAGAACTTAAAGCGAATAATCTTATTGATCCTGCGTGGAATAAGCTGTATAGACTGGATTTTCTTAAAGAAACGGGGGTACGATTCCCTGAGGGTGAGTATTATGAGGACACCTTTTTCAATTTGTCGCTTATTCCTTATAATCCTAAAATTACCGTGTGTGAGGAATGTTTTTACCATTACGTTTTAAATATGGGAAGCATTACAAGGCGGTATAATAAGGAAAAACTTTCCACCATAAAGGATAGGGCAAGGCTTTTAAAAAGTGTTACAAAAGGAATTGAGCCTTACTGCGATTTTTATTTTATAAAATGTGTTTTTTCTTCTTTTATCGATATGTTTTTTTCTCTTACAAAAAAGGATATTAAAGAAGCTATAAATAGTGAAATAAGTAATTCTGAATTTAAAAATTGTGCTAAAAATGCTTTTTATACGGGACATTCTTCCCGCATTATAATAAAAACCGCACAAAGCGGTAGGGTAGGGACAATATATAATTTTTGCAAACTGTCCTTCTTCCTTAAATACAAAATGCAAAAAACATTTTTAAGGGTGAAAAACAAATGACCGTGTCTGTGGCTATAGCTGCCTATAACGGCGAAAGGTATATTGGCGAACAGCTTGAGAGCATTTTAAATCAGTCGGTAAAACCTCAAGAGGTTATAATATGTGATGATGGTTCCACCGACAGTACTGTAAAAATATGTAAAGACTTTATAGAGAAAAACAGCCTTGATAATTGGACTGTTTGTGAAAATAATGAAAACAAAGGATATTGCTTTAATTTTTACGGTGCAATTAATAAATGCAAAGGCGACGTAATTTTTCTTGCAGATCAGGATGATAAATGGCAGGAAAAAAAGATTGAAAGAATGACGGCTGTATTAAAGGAAAACAAAGATATCGTCGTACTTTCAAGCAGATATGACGTTATTGACTCAAATGGAAAAATAATCGAAAATTCAAAAATAACCTATCTTGGCAGCCTATTTGATGGTAGTATAGAATATCTTAATTATAACTCCTTTATAGGTTGTTCATATATACGTGGATTTTCAATGTGCTTCAGAAAAGAAATCAAAGAAATACTAAAACCTTTTGATTTTAAATCTTTGCTTTCGCACGATTGGTATATATGTATGCTGGGAACACTACTTGGCAAAACAGCCGTATTAAATGAAAAACTGGGCTATTACAGATACCATTTTGATAACGTGTCTCTTTCTGATATGACCAGAAAAACCTTTCTGGGAGACAGGGAAAAACGCAAAAACGGGCTAAAGGAATCGATTGATGGACATAGCTACCTTTTAGAATTTAATCTAAGTAAAAAGGATAGAAAAGAAACCGAAAAATTTATTAAGCTGGAAAAGAAAAGACTAAATTTTTTGAATAATAAAAATCCGTTTTTGTGGTTAAGCCTTATCTTTTTACTTAAAAATTATAAAAGGTATTATAAATCGGTTAAAGGCGGAATCCGTGTGTGGATTGGTGACCTTTGCTATGCCTATAATATAAACTTCAAAAAAATATAATAAGGAAATTACACTTAAATAACAAAAAAGAATTGCGAAATTTCGCAATTCTTTTTTTGTTTCAGATAAAATTAGAATAAACCGCTGATTACTCCGTTTTCGTCAACGTCAATTTTTTCTGCTGCTGGAACTTTTGGAAGTCCGGGCATGGTCATTATATCGCCTGTAAGAGCAACTATAAAACCTGCACCTGCACTTACTTTAATATTACGAACCGTAATGTCAAAACCTGTTGGTGCACCCAGCTTCGTCATATCATCAGAAAAACTGTACTGTGTTTTTGCCATACAAACGGGCATATTTGAAAAACCAAGCTCAGTAAGTTTTGCAATTTCTTTTTTAGCGGCAGGAGTGAATATTACGTTATCACCGCCGTAAATCTTGGTAACGATTGCACGAATTTTATCTTCAATAGAAAGACTGTCTTCATAGCAGTAGGTGAAATAATTATCGGTTTCACACAGACGTGCAACTTCGTTTGCAAGTTCTATACCGCCCTTAGAACCTTCGGCACAAACCTTGGAACAAATAGCCTTTATACCAAGCTGGGCACAAGAGTCGATAACAAGCTGAACTTCAGCGTCGGTATCGGTGGGGAAGCGGTTAACAGCAACTACGCAGGGAAGTTTATAAACATTTTTAATGTTACTTGCGTGGCGTATAAGGTTTGGCATACCTGATTTAAGAGCCTCAAGATTTTCTTCTTTAAGGTCGGTCTTAGCAACTCCACCATTCATCTTAAGGGCACGGATTGTAGCAACAAGAACAACTGCACTTGGCTTAAGACTGCCGAAACGACATTTAATGTCGAGGAACTTTTCGGCACCTAAATCTGCACCGAAGCCGGCTTCGGTAATTGCGTAATCGCCTAACTTCATTGCCATTTTAGTAGCAATAATAGAGTTACAGCCGTGAGCAATATTAGCAAAAGGTCCGCCGTGAACAAGTGCAGGAGTGCCCTCTAAGGTTTGCACAAGATTGGGTTTTAATGCTTCCTTGAGCAGTGCTGTCATAGCACCCTGAGCGTTAAGCTGACCTGCAGTAACAGGCTTATCGTCATAGGTATAGCCTACAATAATCTTAGAAAGTCTTTCTTTTAAATCGGTAATGGAGTTGGAAAGACAAAGTACTGCCATAATTTCACTTGCAACGGTAATATCAAAGCCGTCTTCTCTGGGAACTCCGTTAACCTTACCGCCAAGACCGTCTGTTACAAAACGAAGCTGACGGTCGTTCATATCAACGCATCTTTTCCAGGTAATGCGTCTTACGTCAATACCCAAAGCATTGCCCTGATGGATATGATTATCGAGCATTGCGGCAAGAAGATTGTTTGCTGCACCAATTGCATGGAAGTCGCCTGTGAAGTGAAGATTAATATCCTCCATTGGAACAACCTGAGCGTAACCGCCGCCTGCGGCACCGCCCTTAATACCGAAAACGGGACCTAAGGAGGGTTCACGCAATGCAACAACAACATTTCTGCCTGTTGCACGCATAGCATCGGCAAGACCTATAGTAGTGGTGGTTTTGCCTTCACCTGCAGGGGTGGGGTTAATGGCGGTAACAAGAATAAGTTTGCCGTTTTTACGTGATTCATCCTTAAGGAGAGATAAATCGATTTTCGCTTTATACTTGCCGTACTGTTCAAGTTTTTCATCGGGAATACCTGCAGTTTCAGCAATTTCGGTTATAGGACGAAGTTCTATTTCTTGAGCAATTTCAATATCGCTTTTCATACTATGCACCTCTTACTTAAAGTATTTAACAGCACTGCGGAACATACCCATATCATAGTTTCCGTCAACGTTTTTATAAAGTCCGTTTCCGATACGTTCGCTGTGGCCCATTTTACCCAGTACTCTGCCGTCGGGACTTGTAATACCCTCAATAGCAAAGCAGGAGTTGTTGGGGTTAAAGC
Source organism: Acutalibacteraceae bacterium (assembly GCA_045592625.1). Taxonomy (GTDB): domain Bacteria; phylum Bacillota; class Clostridia; order Oscillospirales; family Acutalibacteraceae; genus SIG607. The sequence goes on along the minus strand of JAZNVC010000004.1, from coordinate 9,576 downwards.
GGATATCTGCGGTAGGATTGCCGCTAAGGTCAACGTACTGTGTGGCAATCTGTCCGTTTTCAGCAAGTTTCTTTGCAAGTTCATCGCTAACAAGGAAGCGGCCTTCACCGTGAGAAATCGGCACTGTATAAATATCGTCAACCTGAGTTTCCATAAGCCAAGGAGACTTATTGGAGGCAATACGGGTTTGAACAAGACGTGACTGGTGTCTGCCTATAGTATTATAGGTAAGGGTAGGACAGGTTTCGTCGGTGTCAATAATCTTGCCGAAAGGAACAAGACCAAGTTTAACAAGAGCCTGGAATCCGTTACAAATACCTGCCATAAGACCGTCACGATTATTTAATAGTTCGTTAACCTCTTCCATAATAGCGGGGTTTCTAAAGAATGCAGTAATAAACTTACCGGAACCGTCGGGTTCGTCACCGCCCGAGAAACCTCCGGGGATAAATACTATTTGAGACTCTCTCATCTTTTTAGCAAAGGTATCAACCGAGTCGGCAACACTCTGTGCTGAAAGGTTATTTATAACAAATATTTCGGGGTCTGCACCTGCAGAAGAAAGTGCCTTTGCAGTATCATACTCACAGTTTGTACCGGGGAACACCGGAATAAGTACCTTAGGACGAGCAACGCTGAATTTAGGTTTAGCATACTCCTTGGCAGTGAAAGAGAATTTTTCGGGCGCCGCACTTTTGTGTTCAATGTTACAGGGATAAACCTTTTCAAGCACGTTTTCATAGGTTTCCTGAAGAGCATTCAGGTCGATAACTTCATCTCTTAGAACAAGATTTGCTTCTTCGGTAGTATAACCGAGAACAGTACCGATTTCGGTATCATCATTAAGTTCAATTATAAAGGAAGCGTAGTTGTAAGCAAAAATGTCTTCAACGCTAATATTATCAGCAAATTTAAAGCCTATCTTGTTACCGATAGCCATCTTCATAACAGCTTCGGCAATACCGCCTATGCCGGGAGTATAAATTGCATTGGCTTTGCCTTGGTCAACCAGCTTTCTTACCTTTGCAAAAAGTTTTGTAAGACAAGCGGTGTCGGGAAGATTATCTTTATTATATTTACAGGTAAGAAGAACTACCTTGCTTCCTGCTTTTTTAAATTCGGGAGAAACAATGCTTTCAACCTGCTCGGTAGTAACGGCAAAGGAAACGAGGGTAGGGGGAACATCAATGTGTTCAAAGGTACCGCTCATAGAGTCTTTACCGCCGATAGCGGCAATACCCAGTTCCTTTTGAGCCTTAAATGCACCGAGAAGTGCAGCAAGAGGTTTACCCCAACGCTTAGCATCCTTACCGGGACGCTCAAAGTACTCTTGGAAAGTGAGATAAACTTCGTTGAAGGATGCACCTGTGGCAATAAGCTTACATACCGATTCTACAACTGCCATATATGCACCGTGATAGGGGCTTTTTTCGGTGATAAATGGATTGTAACCCCAAGCCATAAGAGAACAGGTGTCTGTGTGGTGGTTTTCAACCGAAACCTTGTTTACCATAGCCTGAATAGGAGTCTGTTGATATTTTCCGCCAAAGGGCATTAAAACTGTACCTGCACCTATGGTAGAGTCAAAACGTTCACTAAGACCACGCTTTGAACATATATTAAGGTCGGTTGCGATTTTTTTGTAGTTTTCGGTAAAGGAACCTTCAATTTTCTTATCAAAATTTTCGATTTTAGCGGGAGCAATGTTAATGTGCTTTTCAGCACCGTTAGAATTAAGGAATTCTCTGCTTATGTTAACAATATCCTTGCCGTTCCAGTACATAACCAGTCTGGGCTGTGCCTTTACTGTTGCAACTACTGTTGCTTCAAGGTTTTCCTCATTAGCAAGAGCAATAAACTTTTCAACGTTTTCCTTTTCAACAACAACAGCCATTCTTTCCTGAGACTCGCTTATTGCAAGTTCGGTTCCGTCAAGACCGTCGTACTTCTTTGGAACAGCGTTAAGGTTGATTTCAATACCGACAGCAAGTTCGCCGATAGCAAGCGAAACTCCGCCTGCACCAAAGTCGTTACAACGCTTAATAAGGCGGGTTGCATCCTTTCTTCTGAAAAGACGTTGCAATTTTCTTTCTTCGGGAGCGTTACCCTTTTGAACCTCTGCACCGCAGCTTTCCAGCGATTCAATGGTGTGGGATTTGGAAGAACCTGTAGCACCGCCGCAACCGTCACGACCTGTTCTGCCGCCGAGAAGGATGATAATATCGCCGTCTGCGGGAACTTCGCGTCTTACGTTTTCTTCGGGAGCAGCACCTACAACAGCGCCTATTTCCATACGCTTAGCGGTATAGCCGTCGTGATAAATTTCGTCAACCTGACCTGTAGCAAGACCAATCTGATTACCGTAAGAACTGTATCCTGCAGCAGCGGTAGTAACAATTTTCCTTTGGGGAAGTTTACCCTCTAAGGTTTCCTTGCGACTTGCAAGAGGATTTCCCGCACCTGTTACACGCATAGCGGCATAAACATAGCTTCTGCCTGAAAGGGGGTCACGGATAGCACCGCCTATACAGGTAGCGGCACCGCCGAAGGGTTCGATTTCGGTGGGGTGGTTGTGAGTTTCATTTTTAAAGAGAAGTAACCAAGGTTCTTTTTTGCCGTCAATGGTAACGTCAATTTTAACTGTGCAAGCGTTGATTTCTTCAGATTCGTCAAGTCTGTCCAGTTTGCCCTGTTTCTTTAAATATTTAGCGGCAATAGTACCGATATCCATAAGATTAACGGGCTTGGTTCTGCCGATTTCTTTTCTTACCTGCAGATATTCTTCAAAGGTTTTCTGTAAAAGTTCATCCTCAAATTTAGCTTCGTCAATAGTGGTGAGGAAGGTTGTATGACGGCAATGGTCAGACCAATATGTGTCAATCATCTTAATTTCGGTGATTGTGGGGTCTCTGTCTTCGCTTTTAAAATAACTCTGACAGAATTTAAGGTCGTCAAGGTCCATAGCAAGTCCTTGTGACTTTAAAAATTCCTTAAGCCCTTCTTCATCCAAGTCGTTAAAGCCGTCGAGAGTGCGAACACTGGTAGGAATTTCATATTCTCGCTTAAGGGTAGCGACTGTATCAAGAGAGGCTTCTCTGCTTTCAACAGGGTTAATCAGGTGTTTCTTTATAGCGGCCTTTTCTTCATCGCTTAAAGCACCTTCAATAATATAAACCTTTGCAGTACGAACGTCAGGGCGGTCGGCCTTAGATATAATTTGTATACATTGTGCGGCGGAGTCTGCACGCTGGTCAAACTGACCGGGGAGATACTCAACAGCAAAACAAAATGAACCTTCGTTATAGCTTAACTTTTCATAAGTATTGTCAAGCTGAGGCTCGGAGAAAACTGTGTTGATACATTTATTAAAGAGGTCTTCTTCAATATTTTCAACGTCATAGCGGTTAAGAACTCTGACGCTTTCGGCAGATTTAATGCCTAAGAATGAGCGGATGTCGCCTAAAAGGGACTCAGCCTCACCGGCAAGACCTGCCTTTTTTTCTACATATATGCGGTAAACCATAATCTATCCATCCTATTTAATTTAATGCTTTAAGTGCTTTAGCACCAATGTCATTTCGCTTGTAGGCGTTTTCAAAGTGAACCTTTTCGGTTTCCTTATATGCCTTAGAAATAGCGGCTTTAAGGTCTTGAGCAACTGCGCTAACTCCTAAAACTCTGCCGCCTGCAGAAAGAACGGTATTGCTGTCCTTTTTTGCACCTGCGTATATTACGGTAGCTTCAATATCACTGTCAACGGTGATGGGGAAGCCACTTTGATATTTCTGAGGATAACCATCACTTGCCATAACAACACAGCAAGCGGCGGCATCCTTGAATTTAACTTCGCAATTTTTTAGTGTACCGTTGGTACAGGCTAACATAATTTCAAAAAGGTCGCTATCAAGAAGGGGAAGGACAACCTGAGTTTCGGGGTCACCAAAACGACAGTTATACTCTATAACCTTGGGACCGTCTTCGGTTATCATAAGACCAAAGAACAAACAACCCTTAAAGGTACGTCCCTCTTTTTCCATAGCACGTATGGTAGGAATAAAGATTTCGTCCATACAAATATTTGCTATATTTTCTGTGTAGTAAGGGTTGGGAGCAATAGTACCCATACCGCCTGTGTTTAGTCCTGTATCCCCGTCTTTAGCACGTTTGTGGTCCATAGCTGAAACCATAGGAACAAGGGTTACACCGTCTGTAAAGGCAAGAACCGAAACCTCGGGGCCGGTTAAAAATTCTTCAATAACAATGTTATTGCCCGAAGCACCGAAAACCTTATCCTCCATAATGCAGCGAACTGCATCCTCTGCTTCTTTTCTGGTTTCGGCTATTATTACACCCTTGCCGAGTGCTAGTCCGTCGGCTTTAATAACGGTGGGAAGAGGAGCAGTTTTAATATATTCAAGAGCATCCTCTGCATTGCTATATACACCGTAAGCGGCGGTGGGGATACCGTATTTTTTCATAAGGTTTTTGGAAAACACTTTACTGCCTTCAATAATTGCGGCATCCTTGTTTGGACCGAAGCAGGAAATACCAACGGCATTTAAGGCATCAACCATACCTGCAACCAACGGGTCGTCGGGAGCAACTACAACGTAGTCGATTTTATTTTCCTTTGCAAATTTGCAAATTTTATCAATTTCTGTAACGGGAATTGGAACGAGAGTAGCTTCACTCATACCGCCGTTTCCGGGAATAGCAAAAATTTCATCAATTTTAGAGCTTTCCTTTAACTTTTTTATAATGGTATGCTCTCTTCCTCCGCTACCAATAACAGCAACTTTCATATTTTTTATCTCCTATTAATGATGGAAAAGTCTCATTCCGGTAAATGCCATAGAAATGCCGTATTTGTTACAGCAATCAATAACAACGTCGTCTCTTATAGAACCGCCGGGTTCTGCTATGTAGGAGACACCGCTCTTTTTAGCACGTTCAATATTATCATCAAAGGGGAAGAAGGCATCACTGCCCAGTGCTACACCGCTTATTGTGTCAAGATATGCTCTCTGTTCTTCCATAGTGAAGCGTTCGGGCTGAACCGTAAAGTATTTCTGCCAGTTTCCGTCGGCACATACATCTTCTTCGTTTTGGTTAATATAACCGTCGATAACGTTGTCTCTGTCGGGTCTGCCCAGTGTATCCTTAAAGGGTAGATTTAAAACCTTGTCGTGCTGACGTAAGAACCAGGTATCAGCCTTACCGCCTGCAAGACGGGTGCAGTGAACACGTGACTGCTGACCAGCACCAACACCTATAGCCTGTCCGTCAACTGCAAAGCATACAGAGTTGGACTGAGTATATTTAAGGGTAATAAGAGAAATAATAAGGTCTCTTATTGCACTTTCAGGCATTTCCTTTTTATCGGTAACAACGTTAGAAAGAAGTTCTTTATTAATCATGAACTCGTTTCTGCCCTGTTCAAAAGTAATACCGTAAACTTGCTTGTGCTCAACGGGAGCAGGAACAAAATCAGGATCGATTTTTACAATATTATAAGTGCCTTTTCTCTTGGATTTTAAAATTTCAAGGGCTTCAGGCTCAAAACCGGGTGCAATAATACCGTCGCTAACCTCTCTTTTAATCATAAGTGCGGTGGTAACGTCACAAACGTCGCTGAGAGCTACCCAGTCACCGAAAGAACACATTCTGTCGGTACCTCTTGCTCTTGCATAAGCACAGGCAAGGGGAGACTGGTCAAGGCCTTCGATATCATCAACAAAGCAAGCCTTTTTAAGCTTTTCGGAAAGGGGAAGGCCGATAGCGGCTGAAGTGGGGCTAACGTGCTTAAAGGAAGTAACTGCGGGCATACCGAGTGCTTCTTTAAGTTCCTTTACAAGCTGCCAAGAATTGAAGGCATCAAGAAAGTTGATGTAACCGGGACGGCCGTTTAAAATTTCAATGGGAAGTTCACTTGAGTCGTGCATAAATATTTTTGCAGGTTTTTGGTTGGGGTTACAACCGTATTTAAGTTCAAACTCTTTCATATTAGCCTCCGAATTATTTATTCTTATTTATAACAATGTTTGTTGCTTCGCCTGTTTCAAGACAAACCTGACGAACAAAAAGGGAAACCTTGTTATCTGCGTTCAGACTGCTCCATATCATATCGGCTAAATCCTTTGCACTGTTAGGAAGAACAACTGCTTCGGGTTCGCCGTAGAATGAAGGAATGGGGTTGCCGTCGCATTTATATGTGTGAATGAAATGTCCCTTGCTCTGAATGGGAGAATATGCGAATGTGTATCTTTGACAGGCGTCCGGATTACCGTCGGCACTCTTTAAAATAGACATTTTATAGGAGAAATCCGCCTTATCAAAATCGTAGTAGCAGATACCCGAAATTCTGGGAGTAAAGTTAGGAGCATCTGGCTCAAATTCACGGGTGTTAAGAGCCGCTTCAAAGGCAAAGGGGTCACTTGCATCATTTGTAACAAAATCATAAATTGTGTTGGTCTGGTCGCCGTTGGTAATGATATCAATATCACCGTAAGCCAGATAAGGATTATAGATTATAAGACTGGGGTCGGTAAGTTTGCTTTCGTCAAATGCTTTTGTACGCATACCGTTTTCAAATTCTTCAAAAATACGGTTACGGCTGTTTTCACTTCTGCCCATAATAAAATAAGCAATAAGTGCGCTTTTGCCGTCAGCAGATTTGCCTATGACAATACCTCTGCCAGGATAAGAGTTTTCTTTAAGAAGAATTTCAAGATTATAAATATTGCTCATATTTTTTACTCCTTTATGAAGGTTTTGCTGATTTTTTCAACGGCTTCGGGAAGTATTTTCCATTCAGCCTGTTCCATAACTCGCTTTTGTAAAATTTCGGGGGTGTCTCCCTCTTCAATGTTAACAGCTTTTTGAAGAATGATTTTGCCGCCGTCGGGAATTTCGTTTACAAAATGCACAGTTGCACCCGTAACCTTAACTCCGTAACTGAGTGCGGCTTGGTGAACCTTTAGTCCATAAAAACCTTCGCCGCAGAAAGAGGGAATAAGGGAGGGGTGAACGTTTAGTATGCGGTTTTCGTATTTTTTGGTGAATTTCTCGCTTAAAATACACATAAAGCCTGCAAGAACGATTAAATCGGTGCGGTTGTTCTCCAAAGCCTCAATTATATGGTCTTCAAAATTCGGGTTGCCCTTTTTCTCAATAACCAAAGTATCAATATTTACATTCTTTGCACGGGTAAGAGCAAAGGCATCGGGGTTATTCGAAATAACAAGGGTAATTTCACCGCTTTTTATAATACCGCTGTTTTGGGCATCAATAAGTGCCTGAAGATTTGTGCCGCCGCCCGAAACAAGAACTGCTATACGGGCCTTTACCATAATTCTACCTCTGTTTCGCTTTTAACGATTTCACCGATTATGTAAGCATCCTCGCCGTTAGCCTTAAGTATTTCTACTGCCTTTTCGGCATCTTCTTTGTTTACTACGGCAATCATACCTACACCCATATTAAAGGTATTAAACATATCTCTTTCGGGAATGTTGCCAACCTTTTCTATATATTTGAAGATAGGAAGAATTCTAACGTCACTCTTTTTGATTTTAGCACCAAAGCCTTGTGGAAGACTTCTGGGAATATTCTCATAGAATCCGCCGCCTGTGATGTGAGATACAGATTTAACCGTAATTTCCTTCATAAGTGCAAGCATACTCTTAACGTAAATCTTTGTGGGGGTTAAAAGTGTTTCTCCAAGACTTTTTCCTTCAAGGTCTTCTACGGGTGTGGTAAGGTCGGCGTTTTCAATATCAAATACCTTTCTGACTAAAGAAAAACCGTTGGAATGAACACCTGTTGAGGCAAGAGCGATAATTACATCGCCTTCCTTTACGGAGTTTTTATCAAGTATCTTAGATTTATCAACAACACCTGTGCAATATCCGGCAAGGTCATAATCTTCTTCGGGCATAAGACCGGGATGCTCTGCAGTTTCACCGCCGATAAGGGCACAGCCTGCCTGAACACAGCCTTCTGCTACACCGCCTACTATGTCTGCAATCTTTTCGGGGATGTTTTTGCCACAGGCAATATAGTCTAGGAAGAAAAGAGGTTTTGCACCGCAACAAATAATATCGTTTGCACACATAGCTACGCAGTCAATACCAATGGTATCGTGCCTATCGAGAAGCATAGCAAGTTTGATTTTTGTACCAACGCCGTCGGTACCGCTAACCAGTACCGGCTCGGTTATTCCTGTAAGGTCAAGACCAAAGCAACCGCCAAAACCGCCTACATCGTCTAGGCAACCTTCGTTTTTTGTGCGGTTGATATGCTTTTTCATAAGCTCTACAGATTTGTAACCTGCAGTGATATCAACACCCGCTGCTTTGTAACTTTCGCTGAAACTACTATTCATAATCTTACTCCTTATCACGCCGAATATAAAAAATCGGCAGTATTTAATATGATTTTTTATACTTTTAAAAACAACGAATTCTCCGACTTTAAATCGGAGAAGGGTTGTTTACATATACTGCTTTGAAATAATATCGTTTTTCTCCAGCACCTTAGTGGCTGCAGTTGCTCTTTGCTCGTCCAGTCTTTTGCCTAAAGCCTCATCACCTACGGCAATGATTTGTGCGGCAAGTAAAGCTGCGTTTGCGGCACCGTCAATTGCAACGGTTGCAACAGGAATGCCGGAGGGCATTTGTACTGTGGAAAGCAGTGCGTCAAGACCGTCAAGGGTAGAAGACTTAACGGGAATGCCGATAACGGGTAGGGTTGTAGCGGCGGCAACAGCACCTGCAAGGTGGGCTGCCTTTCCTGCAGCACATATAATAGCACCAAAGCCGTTTGCTCTTGCATTTTCGGTAAATTCTCTAACCTGTACGGGTGTACGGTGTGCGGAATATACGTGAACCTCAAAAGGAATATCCAGTTCTTTTAAGGTATCAATAGCCTTTTGTACTACGGGAAGGTCACTGTCGCTTCCCATAAGAATTCCTACTTTTTTCATAGAGTTCTCCTATCCGCTTTTATACAAAATAAAGCAGTCCCGTAAAAATGCGGAACTGCCCAGACGGTCGACATAAAAAACACTTAATGCTCCCATGCGGTAAACCGCTAATCCGTCAGTTGCAAAAAGCTTTTGATTTATTACAGATTAATTATATATTATATGCGATTATATGTCAAGAAATTATAGTGTAAAAATACAGTGAAATATATCAATATTTTTTGTATGATTTTGCAAAAATATGGACTCTGTAAATGTAGCTTTGTTCACGGTACGGCACTAAGAACTTCCACAACGGAATAATCACTAAGAAAAAAAGCAAAAAACAGGCTAAAACAAACAAAAATAAACAAAAAACAGTGTAAATTTACACAAAATCAGCAGTTTTTCTTTGTTCAGACTGCTAATTTTTTTATTTTTTGAAAATTCTTGTCCCCTTTTTGCCCCTTTGCTTCGTTATAATATATAGAAGAAAGTGAATAGAAGGCATTGAAAACCAAAAACAAATATGATAAAATAAAGTTAGTGAAAACGGCACTGCCTACGGTATGCTTATAAACGATAACGGCGTTGATACCTACTATTATTATCTA
>JAZNVC010000003.1:0-5159 GCA_045592625.1 Acutalibacteraceae bacterium | reverse complement strand
ACAAATTTTTACTAAAAATTTGTCCTATCCCATTGCAATGAATGTTGTGCAAAATTAAATATTAGAATTTAATTTTGCGAAAGCCACTTGTAAAGTGGCTTGTCGAAACGCTTTTAAGCGTTTCGGCTAACTACAATCATTATAAAAATGTAGTTTGTATGCCATAAGTACATAAAAATTTTGTGTTTATGGGATACAAATTAACAATTTGGAGGTGCCGAATTGGAAAATATTAAACTTGAATGCAAGAATATTACCAAAACCTTCGGTAAGGTTTATGCTAATAAAAATTGCGACCTTGATGTGCGTAAGGGCGAAATACTTGCTATTCTCGGAGAAAACGGTAGCGGTAAGACCACGCTTATGAATATGGTTGCAGGTATCTATTTTCCCGATGAAGGACAGATTTTTGTTGACGGCAAAGAGGTTGTTATCCGTTCTCCTAAGGATGCTTTTGAGCATAAAATAGGCATGATTCATCAGCACTTTAAGCTTGTAAACGTATTTTCAGCCACAGAAAATATTGCTCTTGGTGTTGATGACGGCAAACGCTACAATCTTTCTCGTATTTCCAAAAAGGTAATAGAGATAACCCAGCGTTACGGATTTATTATTGACCCCGATAAAAAGGTTCACGATATGTCGGTATCCGAAAAGCAGACGGTAGAAATTATAAAGGTTCTTTACCGTGGTGCAGATATTCTTATACTGGACGAGCCTACGGCGGTGCTTACTCCTCAGGAGACCGAAAAGCTCTTTAACGTGCTCCGCAGAATGAAAGAGGACGGAAAGTCTATTATCATAATCACTCATAAGATGCATGAGGTACTCTCTATTTCCGATAGAGTTGCCGTTCTTAGACGTGGCGAACATATAGGCACCGTTAATACTGCTGAGGCTAATGAATCGTTACTTACAGAAATGATGATGGGCGAAAAGGTAAGTCTTAATATAAACAGAAGTGAGCCGAAAGATTCAGTTGACCGTCTTGTGCTTAAGAATATTACAAGTATAAACGAAGAAGGAAGAAAAATTCTTGATAATATTTCCTTTACCGCAAAAAGCGGTGAAATTTTAGGAATAGCGGGTATTGCGGGAAGCGGTCAAAGAGAACTTCTTGAAGCTATTGCCGGTCTTCATCATTTGACAGAGGGCAAGATAACCTATATTGACCCCAAAACCCAAATGGAAGAAAACCTAAGAGATAAGAGTCCTATACAGATAAGAGATTTAGGCGTTCGTCTTTCTTTTGTTCCCGAAGACAGACTGGGTATGGGACTTGTAGGCAATATGGACATTATTGATAATATGATGCTCAGAAGTTATTCTAAGGGAAAAACGGCTTTTCTTGAGAGAAAAGAGCCTAAAGACCTTGCTGAACGTATTATAAACGACTTTCACGTATCTACCCCCGGTGCCACCACTCCCGTTCGTCAGCTTTCCGGCGGTAATGTTCAAAAGGTGCTTGTAGGACGTGAAATTGCTGCTGCTCCGTCGGTGCTTATGGCAGCCTACCCCGTAAGAGGTCTTGACGTAAATGCTTCCTACACCATATATAACCTTCTTAACGAACAGAAGGAAAGGGGAGTAGCCGTAATTTTTGTTGGTGAAGACCTTGACGTGCTTATGGATCTTTGTGACAGAATTATGGTAATAAATTCGGGAAGAATTACAGGAATGGTTGACGGCAGAACAGCCAAAAAGGACCATATCGGTCTTCTTATGACTAAATCTATTGAAATTGAAGGAGAGGAATAATATGGCAGAAGAAAGAAAAATTAAAACTCCTCTTTTTCATATTGTAAACAGAGGAAAGGATGGCGTAGCTTGGTACTACGGCGTACTTATCCGTGCAGCAGCCATTGTTGCAGCACTTGTGGTTTCGGGCATAATAATAATGATACTTTCGGGCAAAAATCCTATAGCCGTTTATTCTTCTATGATTAACGGCGTTTTCGGTACCGAAAGACGTATATGGAATCTTTTGCAAAATGTTGCAATACTTCTTTGCATTTCTCTTGCAGTTACTCCTGCATTTAAAATGAAGTTCTGGAACTGCGGTGCTGAAGGACAGGTGCTTATCGGCGGACTTGCCACCGTTTCGGTTATGATGTTTTTAGGCGATAAAATGCCCCTTCCTTTGCTTATAATAGTAATGATTATAGCAAGTGTAGTTGCAGGTATGATTTGGGCACTTGTTCCGGCGGTCTTTAAAGCACTCTTTAATACCAATGAAACACTTTTCACCCTTATGATGAATTATGTTGCAATTCAGCTTGTTGCCTATTTCTTAAAGGTTTTTGTAAGGGACGGCTCGGGTGTTCTTACTCCTATGTCTCAGTATGGGCTTCCCGTAATCGGTAAATATCAGTTCTTGCTTAATATTATCATTGTGGCTTTGCTGACAGTGGTAAGCTACATATATTTAAAATACTCAAAACAGGGTTATGAAATATCGGTAGTAGGCGAGAGTGAAAATACCGCTAAATATATCGGTATCGGGGTAAAAAAGGTTATTATCCGTACCCTTATGGTATCCGGTGCTATTTGCGGTATAGCAGGTTTGCTTTTAGTAGGCGGTACAAACCATACCATAAGTACAACCACTGTTGATGGCAGAGGCTTTACTGCCATTATGGTATCCTGGCTTGCTAAGTTTAATCCATTTTACATGGTGCTGACCTCCTTCCTTATCGTATTTCTTGACAGAGGTGCGGGTCAGGTTTCTACCGATTTCAGAATTCCTCAAACAATTTCCGATATTGTAACGGGTATAATACTTCTCTTTATTATCGGTTGCGAATTTTTCCTTCGTTATAAAATTGTTTTTACAAAACGTGTAAAGGAGGAAGACTAAATGGTAGCCTTTTTAATTAGTGCAATACGTCTTGGTATGACCCTTCTTTTCGGTTCTACAGGTGAAACTATAACCGAAAAATCGGGACACCTTAATCTTGGTCTTCCCGGTGTAATGTGCGTTGGTGCTTCCTGCGGCTGTTTTGCAGAGTATATTTATCTAAGCCTTTGCGGTGAAAATATAATTCCTATTCTTGCTGTAATTATTCCAATGATAGCAACCTTTGTCGGCGGTGCTATTATGGGACTTATATTCAGTTTTCTTACCGTTACTTTAAGGGCTAACCAGAACGTAACAGGTCTTGCTCTTACAACTCTTGGTGTCGGTATATCCGATTATATGATAGATAAAACAGGCGATATTTATATTCAAGGTGCAAAGTTTTTTAAAGCATATGTTCCTATTGCCGATAAGCTTGGTTGGTTTGGTAAAGTATTTCTTTCTCACGGTGTACTTACATATTTTGCAGTAGTTATTGCAATAATTACCACCGTTGTTTTAAACCGTACAAAATTAGGTCTTCATCTTCGTGCTGTAGGCGAAAATCCTGCAACAGCCGATGCGGCAGGTATAAACGTATTGCGATACAGATATCTTGCCACCTGTATCGGAGGCGGTATAGCCGGTTTTGGCGGACTTTCCTTCGTTATGGACTATCTTAACGGTAACTGGGAATATGTAATTGATGATTTAGGTTGGCTTGCGGTTGCTCTTGTAATATTTACGGTTTGGAAACCGAATTTTGCTATTTTCGGTTCGCTTATTTTCGGTGGACTTTACGTTGCAAGTAGTTATATTACGGGTATAAGCTTTGCAGGTAAAGAACTTTTCAAAATGCTTCCATATATTGTAACTATTATCGTACTTATATTTACAAGTATAAGAAGCCGTAAAAAGAATCAGCCTCCCGAAAGTCTCGGCACAAATTACTTTAGAGAAGAACGGTAAATAGGAGAGACAGTTCAGGAAATAGAAAAAATGCTGGCAAATATATCTCTGAATTCCACTGCATCATTTTTAAAAATTAAAGTATAAAAAAACTCCTTTGTCAAACACTATTGGCAAAGGAGTTTTTTTATGAAGATAACCGTTAAAGAATATAGTGAAATGGTCAAAAGGCAGTCACCCAATTCTCCCCATCTTAAAAACTTTTTATGGGCGTTTATTGTAGGTGGAATAATCTGTGCTATGAGTGAAGTGTTTTTTTATATTTTTGAAGGGCTAAGTATAGAAGAAGAAAACGCAAGGCTTCTGGCTTCGGTCACCCTGATTTTTGAAGCAGCGTTGCTTACGGGACTGGGAGTTTTTGATAAAATAGCCAAAAGGGCAGGTGCAGGTACCCTTGTTCCCATAACAGGCTTTGCGAATGCCGTAGTTTCTCCTGCTATAGAATATAAAAAAGAGGGCTGGGTTTTAGGACTCGGCGCAAAGATGTTCACCATCGCGGGACCTGTCATCGTCTACGGCACCGTGGCGAGTGTGGTGTATGGGGTTATTTATTGGATAACGACATTGTTCTAACGAAAAAGGCTTGACCGTATCGGTCAAGCCTTTTTAGCTATTCTTGATAGGGTATAAATTGGGGTGTATTATCTTCGCACTCAATATGTCCTTTAACGCCAATAACAGTGTAAGAAAGATTTGACAAGTTATTATCTTCAATATTGATTTTTACGGACAATACAGAGTAGTATAGTTTTTCGTCAATTTCAGGATCACCAGTAAAAATATTGGCAGTTGACTGCGCAACAATCAAATCTGCGTTTGGTGTGTCGGTGGTTGAGGTGTCATAGAGAATCGTAGATTCCTTAGAAACGGAATTGAACACAGAAATTATAGAACGATGCATTCCTGAACCCCAAGAAGACGCCACCAGTAAATCCTTGTTGCCATCGTTGTCAAAATCACAGGGAACAGCATTTACAAAACCATATCCACCAAACCATTCGCAAAGAGGATAAATTTCGTTGTCTAACATTACAAAAGAAGCGCAAGAATCCGAAAACTTAAAAATTTTCATATCAGTTTCCGCGGCAACCTCAGACGGTGTAACATTATAGCAGTTTTTTTCATTAATTTCATAACCGCTTATTAGTCCGCTGAGCTCAAATTTTTCTATCAAGGACATAAACTCTTTGACGGAATCTTTTGTGATAGAGGTCTTCATTGTTTCATATTCATTTGCTTGATGAGCGTTGTCATCTTTGCAAGAGCAAAAACAAAAAAGCATCGTCAAAACACAAAATATACAGAGAATCTTTTTCATAAATCCCACCTCACTTTATTTTATTATACCACACTG
>JAZNVC010000002.1:0-2844 GCA_045592625.1 Acutalibacteraceae bacterium | reverse complement strand
CCAAAAAAATAAAAAGTAAAACTCATCCCCCGGAGCGCTTTTGCCTTTCGGGGATTTTTTTGGCAGATAATACATATATTGTATGGGGGAAGGCTTATTTTTAGAGGATTTTTTACTTTTTAAAAAAATGTTAAAAAAATTTTAAAAAAACTATTGCATTTTTGATTGCTTTGTGGTATAGTAGTTGTGTAATTAGTAGTTTTGTCTCTTTTGGAGGTAGTTATAATGAAGAAAGAATATACTTGTCCCGAAATAAATGTTGTATCACTTGTTGTTACCGATACAACCAATGATATACCTTTAGGTGACTACGATGATAATCGTTTATCTGCTGGTAGCATTTTTGGAGAATTGTTTAATTAATTGTGCCTATTTTTAGTCTTTAAAAAAGTTTTTTACCAAGCTACTTACAGAACGCTGATATTCAAGCGGAGTCATGTTTGTGGCTTGTTTAAATTTTCTACAGAAATAATGTATAGTTGAAAACTGCAGTGTTTCCGATATTTCGGTTACGCTGTATTTTTTTTCGCGCAGCATTTTCTTTGCTTCGCTTATTCTTTTTGTGTTGTAATACTCCATAGCTCCGCAACCGAGATGGTCTCGGAATAGTTTTTTAACTGCCGTCTTTCCCATAGAAAATTCTTTGCACAGGTCTTCAAACCTCAGCGGCTTTGTCAGATGGCTGTCTATAAAGTCGCATATTTCGCGTATTTGTAATTCCTCATTTGAGTAAGGGACTATTCTGTGCTGGTCAGACTGACCGCGTATTATACCTATAAATAATAATTCTATTAGATTCTTAATGCTCTGTGCTGAACCAAAGGGAGAGTTTTTTCTGCCGTGAAGCTTTTTAAGATATACGTCATTAAGCGGGTCATTAAAGGCGTTTTTCCCTTCGTCAAGAATTTCGGACAGAAGTACCTTCTGTCTGCCCGAGCACTTTATGATTTTTCCTGCGGCAGAAAAAAGCTTTTCACAGTCACAGGAAAATGAAAATACAATAGCATTAGCGGTTCCTCCCGAACAGGATATGGCGTGAAATTCAAGGGGGCGGTGTAAGAATAGGTCGCCTTGCCTCATTATATGTTTTTCAGTACCGGCAGTTACGGTTACTTCACCGGCATCAACATATACTGCTTCCCAGAAGTCGTGAATTTCGCCGGGAAAGTCAAAATCTATGGCATATTCAAAGTAATGAATAGTATATACCTTATCTATTGTTAATTCGTTGTTTATAACGGTGCCTTTATAGTTCATAAAGTTGCTCCTTGTTCCTGTTTTTACATAGTATAACACATTAATGAAAAAAATGCGACCAAAAATGCAAATATTTTTTAAAAAAATGTGATATAATACCAATATCTCGAAAAAATCAACCCAAAAAGATAAATGGAGGTACTATTATGGGATATCGTGCAGAAGATGTAGCAAAACTATTTGCTCTTGACGGAGACCCTATGATTGCCGTGCCTTTTGGTTGCGGACATATTAATGATACTTTCTTTGTTGAAACTTCTCGCGGAAGAAAGTACATTTTGCAAAGAGTGAACAGTGGAATTTTCAAAGATATTGACGGTCTTATGAATAACGTTATACTGGTAACGGCTCATTTGCGTCAGCAAATTGCTCAGGCCGGCGGTGACCCACTGAGAGAATGTCTCACTGTTGTCGATACTAAAGACGGTCAGCATTACATTCGTGTTGACGACGCTTTTTGGCGTTGCTACATATATATAGATAATGCCATCACAATGCAGACTGCCGAAACCCCCGAACTTTTCCGTGCAGCAGGTAAGGCTTTCGGTATGTTCCAAAGACAGCTTTCCGATTTCCCTGCAGAAAAGCTTGTGGAGGTAATTCCCAATTTCCACAATACCCCCAACAGATATAAAAACTTTATGAAGGCTTATGAGACTGATGCATTTGGTCTTGCCGCAAACGCAAGGGAAGAAATCCTTTTTGTACGTGAACACAAAGAACTGTGTTCGCTTCTTACCGATAAACTTGAAAGCGGAGAGCTTCCCTTAAGGGTTACCCATAATGATACCAAGATTAATAACGTAATGCTTAACCGTGCTAACGGTGAGCCTCTTGCAGTAATTGACCTTGATACCGTAATGCCCGGTCTTTCTGCTTATGACTTCGGTGACAGCATCAGAAGCGGTGCAACCTATGCAGCCGAAGATGAACCCGATATCCAAAAGGTTAAGTTTGAAACTTCACTATTTAAAATGTATGCTGAAGGATTTATAGGCGAATGTAAAGATTCTTTCTCAAAAGAAGAAATTCTTTCTCTCTACACAGGCTCTGTTCTTATGACCTTTGAATGCGGTATGCGTTTCCTTACCGATTATCTTGAAGGAAGCACATATTTTAAGACTGCTTATCCCGAACACAATCTTGTTCGTTGCCGTACACAGTTTGAACTTGTAAAGCAGATGCTTGAAAAGGAAGAAGAACTTAAAAACATACTTTTATCCTTCTGTTAACTTTAAAGTAGCGTCCCTCAGGGGACGCTACTACTATATATAGTGGTGTTAAAAAATCTTCCAATTTTTTTCAAAAAAACAGTTGACAACGGTGGATAAATGTAGTATAACAATATGGCTGTCGCAAAAAAGAGACAGCGAAAAAACACCACGAAAAAACTTAAAAAAAGATAAAAAAAGTTCTTGACAATAGGTTTTTGATGTGGTAATATATATAAGCTGTCCACCGACGAGGTGAGCAGAACGGACCTTGAAAATTAAACAACGACAAACAAAAAAGGACCCGACGATTCTTATTGAAATTAAGTAATCAAGGACAAAAAACAATACGCCAGTATTGTTATGAATGAGCGAC
>JAZNVC010000001.1:0-202490 GCA_045592625.1 Acutalibacteraceae bacterium | reverse complement strand
CACAATTTCATTCGTGCCACTAAGTTCGAACTACCCAAAAAAGAACGAAGCGATTGCTTCGTTCTTTTTTATCCAAGACGACAGGCTTGGTATATCATTACGCTTTAGCGTGTATATCATCAAATGCGATAAGGCGCATTTGTATCTCATCACACCTTTAGGTGTGCATAAAAGTCTGTCGGCTTGATGATATACAAAACTAAAGTTTTGATGATATGCAATTCCTTGCGGAATTGATGATATACAACGGCAAGCCGTTGATTTTATTTGAGTTTTCTAGTATAATCATTACAAAGGAAGTGAGATTATGCCCAAGAATTATTTGCTTATATATTCAGAACAATTAGCAACAGATATTGAATTGCTATGTAAAAATATAAAGGCACCGTCTAATACAATCTTTCAAATTCGGAAAAGTTCGAGCAGTATTTATGCCAATATTCGTGAGGCTAATTACGGGCAAAGTAAGGCAGATATGCTTTCAAAATTTGAAATTGCATTAAAAGAAACCGCCGAATATGGTATAACTAAAAAAGCAAATAAGTACTTATTTAATAATAAGCCTCATTTTATTAAAAACTGGAGGGGTATTAGTTGTCTTTCGAAAAGGTAAAAAAGAATTTAGGATTTGGCTGTATGCGTTTAAAAATGAACGGAGATAGAGTCGATTACACCGAATTTTCAAAAATGATAGACTCTTTTATTAACGCAGGATTTAATTATTTTGATACCGCCCACGGATATATCGACGGCAAAAGCGAAACCGCCATACGAGACTGTCTTAGTGCACGATATAACCGAGAAGATTTTGTTCTTGCAAATAAGCTTTCTGAATGGTATTACAAAAAAGAAGAGGATATTATCCCTTTGTTTGAAAGTCAGCTTAGTCTTTGCGGAGTAGATTATTTTGATTTTTATCTTCTTCACTGCATAACAAGGCGAAATTATCCCAAGTACAAAGATACCAACAGTTTTAATGTTGTTAAAAAACTCAAGGATGCAGGAAAAGTAAAGCATATCGGTCTATCATTTCACGATACCGCCGATATCCTTGATATGATACTTACCGAACAGCCTTTTATTGAATTTGTGCAGTTGCAGATTAATTATCTGGATTACGATGACCCCGCTGTTCAAAGCAAGGCTTGTTATGACGTAGCAGTGAAGCACGGTAAAAAGGTTATTGTTATGGAGCCTGTAAAGGGCGGTGCCCTTGTTAATCTTCCCGAAAAAGCCACAAAAATATTTAATGAAATAAATAGCGGCAGTTACGCCTCTTATGCCCTTCGTTATGCCGCAAGTTTTCCCGAAGTCTTTATGGTGCTATCGGGAATGGGCAATATAGATATGATGAACGACAATCTAAACACCTTTTCGCCCTTTGTTCCTTTAAATGATGATGAATTAAAAGCAACCGCCAGCGTTCGCAAAATTATACGCAAAGTAAGGCAAATTCCCTGCACAAAATGCAATTACTGTGCCGAGGTTTGTCCTAAAAATATTCCCATCAGTCAACTTTTTATCAGTTACAATAAATTTCTTGCCGCAAAAATAACAGGCGATAAGGCAAAGGAAGAATTCCCTGCCGATAAACCGGCAGCCTGCGACTGTATAAAATGCGGAAAATGCGAAAGCGTATGTCCGCAAAACATTGATATAAAAGAGCATTTAGAAAGAATAGCAAAGCTATAATAAAACCGACCAAGAAAAACTTGGTCGGTTTTATTTTATCCGAAGAAATGTTCAAATGGATTAAAGGGATTAATAGTTGTGCTATCCTCTTGCTGTTGCTGTGCAGCAGCGGTTTGTCTTTGTTCCTCAACCGTTACGGTTATTTCCAATATCTGTCCTTGTCTATAAATTGTAAGGTTTAGCTTATCTCCGCCTTTGCTGGAAGAAACAATTTTCTTAAGGTCGGAAGAACCTTTTATTTCCTGTCCGTTTACCTTTGTTATAATATCTTTAGCCTTTACTCCAGCTTTCTCACAAGGGCCGTTTTCGGAAACAGCAGAAACTGCAGCACCTGCGGGAAGTCCATATTCCTGATTCTTTTCACTTACGTCTTCTACCGAAACACCGATATATGCCTTGGAAATATAACCATTTTCCATAAGGCTCTTAATTAAATCAATAACGTTATTCATAGGAATGGCAAAACCGATATTATCAATGGAAGCACCCGAACTGCTGCTTGTGGAATATTTAGCGTTGGTTATACCTATAACCTCACCATACATATTAAAGAGTGCACCGCCGGAGTTTCCTGAATTTATTGCACAGTCGGTTTGAATAAGGTCCATAGAAATGCCGTTAGACATTGTTACTTCACGGCTTAATGCACTTACGGAGCCTGAAGTGAGCGAGAAGGTAAGTTCGCCGAGAGGATTTCCTATGGCTACTACGCTGTCTCCAACGTTCATTTTATCAGAGTCGCCAACAGTAACTGTCGAAAGTCCCTTGGCATCTATTTTAAGCACAGCCAAATCGTTGCTTTCATCATAACCGACAATAGTAGCTTCATAGCTTTCGCCAGAATAGGTTGCAACCTTAACGCTGGTAGCATCTTCTATTACGTGATAGTTGGTTACAACATAGCCGTCAGAAGACAGAATAAATCCCGAACCCGATGCGGCGGATGTAGTAGGATAACCGAAGAAGTTAGTGGTTACCGAAGTAGATGTAATACCAACCGTAGCGTTTACGTTAGCGGCATATATTTGTGCAGCGGTAAGTAACTTTCCTGTTTCTATCTCATTAACCTTAATCTCTACTTCGTTTCGCTGGCCTTCATTAACTATAGTAGAACCCATAGAAAGTCCAAAGCCCGACCACAGTGCCATAGTGATAACCGAACCAATAATAGCACCCACAAGAGAACAGCAAAGGGCGATTACTACAATTTTACCAATACCCTTATTTTCTTTATTTTTAGGCTTAACCTCAGGCTCGGACGGTTTAGTGTAAACGGGAGTGACGTAGGTGTTTTGAACCTCGTTATCCGCTTCATAAGGACTTTTTCCTGTTTCAAATCTGTTATCGTCGTACATAAGATTTCTCCTTAAATCGATTATATAAGTATTTAATAATATAAATTTTTCTAAATTTTAACACAATTATGAACAAATTGCAAAATCTATTTGACAAGGTTGTTTTTTCACACTATACTGAAAACATCAGGAGTTGCTTTTATGAAAAAATTACCACTTTTCGCCATCCTTCTATTTTTATCAGTATTTTTTCTGATTATTTCCTTTTCGGTAGCTATTCCCATTGTTGTGCGTCCTATTTATTATAGCCATTTAAAAAATACCGATATGGAAAAATTGGGGCCCTATTCCAAAGAGGAAATAAAAGAAGCGTATGATGACGTTCTCGATTATGTCACATTTAGAAAAAAGGATTTTTCCTGCGGACAGCTTAAATTTTCAGAGTCGGGCGCAGACCATTTTAAAGACTGCCGAAGGCTTATCGCCCTTGACTTTGCAGTACTTTTAATTTCAGGTGTTATCACCACTGTGTTACTGCTTTTAAGAAAAAGATGCAACCTTTACTTAAAGCGTCTTCCCGCACCTTTTTATTCGTCGGTTTTAGGCTTTTTGTTACTGGCTTTAGTCGGTTTACTTTCCATAGACGGCTTTAGTTTTGCCTTTATAATCTTTCATAAAATATTTTTTATGGGCAAAACAAATTGGTATTTTGACGCAGCAACCGATGAAATTATAAATTACATGCCCGAAAGTTTCTTCTTAAACTGTGCCGTTATTATAGGTATTTCTATATTTATTTTATCCGCACTCACCTGTTTAATAAGTCTTAAAAAGAAAAAAGATTAATATATCCTCCATTACAAAATACACGGTTTTTGCCGTGTATTTTGTTACTCTATAACCTTTGTGGGTACACCGTTGCTATCAAAAAAGTTTGCTACTTCCAAAAGATAGTTTTTTTCATCAACGGGAAAGCTTAGTCCGTGACCTGCACCTGCTACGGTGACCAATTTTTTAGGTGCATTGCACACCGCATAATTTTCCTTGCTCATATCAACGGGCACAAAATCGTCACTTTCTCCGTGGAAAAAAATAACGGGAACCTTTATTTTTTTAACCGCCTCTTTTGCACTTGTTTCTTCGATATTAAAACCGCCGTACAGTCTTGCCCCAAGTTTTACAAAGGGATAGCTTAAATTGGGCGGTAATTTCATATCCTTTATTACCTTTTTCATAATATCTTTAGCCGAAGTAAATCCGCAGTCCGCAAGTACACCCACCACATTTTCGGGAAGATTCTCTCCCGCCGTCATAAGTACGGTGGAAGCACCCATAGAAATTCCCGTAAGAATTATTTTTATTTCCTTTCCAAAGTGGTTTATCATAAAGTCAATCCAGTCAAGACAGTCCCGCTTTTCCTTTATGCCGAAAGAAATTATTTTACCCTCACTGTGACCGCAACCTCGCTGGTCAACCAGCAGTGCATTTCTGCCCAGAGCAAAACAGCGCTGAACACCGCCGCAAAGGTCTCTCTCCGCCCTGCCCCTATAACCGTGAAGCATAAGTTCAATGGGAGCCCCTTTTTTATATTCGTAATATTTCCCTCTAAGCTTTAGTCCGTCAAAAGAGGTTATTTCAACACACTCGGTTTCGGTGCCGTAAACCTCGTCAGCCCATTTTTGCATAACGTCCTTGTATGCCTTATAGATTTCTCCGTCGGGCAGAGAAAATTCATCGCTTACTTCCTTTTCACGTTTACTGAAAAACGCAATTTTAAAGCAAATAAAGGAAATAAGCAAAATAAAAAGGACAATAAAAAATGTTACTGCAAGAGTTATATATAAAAACTTCATTTTTCTCGCTCCTTATAACCATATTATACCACTACTGTGTTACTTTTCAATCAAAAAACATTAAATTATCCCCCAAAAAATAAAGATTGATTTATTTTTAACTATTTGATATAATTAGCAATGTGTAACTTCATACAAAAACCAAAAAGGGAGAAAATTATGGATAACAAAAATAGTTTCAAGCCGTATGTCCCTGCAGAAAGAGTAACCACCGAAATAACAGTTACATCTATTATTATGGGTATTCTTCTGTCGGTAATATTCGGTGCAGCCAATGCCTACTTAGGACTCAGAGTAGGTATGACCGTTTCGGCATCTATTCCCGCAGCGGTTATAGCGATGGGCGTAATCAGAGTGATTATGCGTAAAAACTCAATTCTTGAAAGCAATATGGTACAGACCATCGGCAGTGCCGGTGAATCTCTTGCAGCAGGTGCTATCTTCACAATGCCCGCCCTTTATCTCTGGGCAAAAGAAGGCATTATGGAAAAGCCCAGCCTTGTAACAATCACCATTATTGCCCTTATCGGCGGTCTTTTAGGCGTATTTTTTATGATACCCCTTAGAAACGCCCTGATAGTTCGTGAGCACAACACCCTTCCCTATCCCGAAGGACAAGCCTGTGCCGAGGTTATGCTTGCAGGTGAAGAAGGCGGTTCTAACGCTTCTACAGTATTTGCAGGTATGGGCTTTGCCGCACTCTTTAAGTTTATCATTGACGGACTTAAGGTTATTCCCGGCGAAATCACCCTTAACATCAAAAAACTTTATCCTTCGGCAATAGGAACTCAGATTTATCCCGCTGTTATGAGCGTTGGTTACATCTGCGGTCCTCGTATTTCTTCTTATATGTTTGCCGGCGGTGTTTTAAGCTGGATGGTGCTTATTCCTATAATTGTGCTTTTTGGTGCAAACATTGTTATGTACCCAAACACTACAGACTCTATCGGTGAAATTTTTGCCCAAAGCGGTGCCGCAGGTATCTGGTCCACTTACATTCGTTATATTGGTGCAGGTGCACTTGCCGCAGGCGGTATTATAAGCCTTATTAAATCTTTACCCCTTATTGTACGCACATTCAGAGACGCTGTAAAAGCTATGTCTATTAAGGGCGAAGCCTCTACGCTTCGAACCGAAAAAGATATCAATATGGCTGTCGTTATTGGTATGATAGTACTTCTCACCTTTATCGTATGGCTTGTTCCTGCAGTTCCCGTATCTCCTATCGGAGCAGTTATCGTTGTTGTGTTCGGCTTCTTCTTCGCAACCGTTTCTTCCCGTATGGTTGGTATTGTAGGAAGCAGTAACAACCCTGTTTCAGGTATGGCAATCGCAACCCTTCTTGTTTCTACACTTATTCTTAAGTTTACCGGTACCACAGGTGCACCCGGTATGAAGGCAGCTATTGCTATAGGCTCTATAATTTGTATTGTTGCCGCTATTGCAGGTGATACAAGTCAGGACCTTAAGACAGGTTATCTTTTAGGTGCTACTCCATGGAGACAGCAGGTAGGCGAAATTATCGGTGTAATTGCCGCTGCATTCGCTATTGGTGCTACCCTTAATCTTCTTGACACTGCATGGGGCTTTGGCGGTGAAGAAATTGCCGCTCCTCAGGCAACCCTTATGAAGATGGTTATTGAAGGAATTATGGGCGGTAAGCTTCCCTGGGGTCTTATCCTTATAGGCGTATTTATTGCAATTATTGTTGAAATACTCCGTTTGCCCGTTCTTCCCGTTGCTATCGGTATTTATCTGCCCGTACAGCTTAACGCTTGTATTATGGTAGGCGGTATCATTCGCTTCTTTATGGATAAGATTAAGAACGAAAAACGCAGAGATGTGGCAGTAAACAAAGGAATTCTCTTTAGTTCAGGTATGATAGCAGGTGAAGGTCTTGTAGGTATCATTCTTGCTATTCTTGCCGTTGCGGGTGTTTCCGAAAAAATTGACATATCCCGTCTTGTCAGCAACCTTTCTCCTCTTGCTTCAGGACTTTCCGGCATTGCCCTCTTTGCTGTAATAATTGCTGTATTTCTCATTTTCTGCTTTGCAGAAAACAAGGCTGATAAAAAAGACTAATGGCAAAAAACAAAAAGGTAATAGGTAAAAACTATCTCGAAAAGGTGCCACTGAGGAGCCATCTTATTGACTGGAAAGAAAAAGACGGAATTATCACCTTAGAGATAGAAAATAAAGGTTGGGCAAACCGTCTTGCTCAAAGGCTCTTTGGCAAACCCAAAACAAGTTTTGTTCACCTTGATGAAATGGGAAGCTTTTTATGGCCCCTTTTAAACGGTGAAAAAAATATAATAGAGCTGGGCGTTCTTGTTAAAGAACATTTCGGTGAAAAAGCCGAGCCTCTTTATGAACGACTTGCCCGATACTTTCAGATACTTGAAAGTTATCACTTTATAACATTTATAGAAAAATAACTCTAAAGCCTCGGCTTCACGGTCGGGGCTTTAAAATTTATATGGAAATTTTTTGCTAGGTGTAGTATAATATTTCTATATTTATCTTTTCGGAGGCGTAAAATGAAAATTATTGTTGTTGGTTGTGGAAAAATCGGCACTAATATTATTAGCGACCTTGTTAAAGAAAATCACGACGTTGTGGCTATCGACAAAGACCCTGCAATTTTAGACGAAATAACTACTATATATGACGTAATGGGTGTTGTGGGTAACGGTACAGACTGTGAAACGCTAGAGGAAGCAGGGGTTGATGAAACCGAGCTTTTAATTTCGGTTACCGACAGCGACGAGATGAATATGCTCTCCTGTTTTCTCGCAGGAAAAATGGGGGCCTCTCATACCATAGCCCGAATAAGAAATCCCGAATATAACGATAAAAGCCTAGGCTTTATGAAGGAACAGCTTAATCTTTCTATGGCAATAAACCCTGAACTTAATGCCGCAAGAGAGCTTTATAGACTGCTTAAACTTCCCTCCGCCGCAAAAATCGAAACCTTTTCGGGCAGAAACTTTGAAATGGTTGAAATAAAACTTAAAGCTGATTCGGTGCTCGACGGGCTCTCCCTTATTGAATTCCGCAAAAAGTATCAGATAAACCTTCTTATCTGCGTTGTTAAGCGTGATGATGAAGTATATATTCCTGACGGTAATTTTGTGCTTAAAAGCGGTGACAGAATATGTGTTACGGCACGTCCCGCAGAAATAATGAATTTCTTTAAAATTTTAGGCACTCCCCGTAAAAAGAGCAAAAACGTTATGATACTGGGTGCCAGTAAAACTGCATTTTATCTTGCTAAAATGCTTCTTGACGGAGGAAGTAACGTTAAAATTATTGACCTTAATCCCGATAAATGTGTTCAGTTCAGCGAGGCTCTGCCCGGTGCCGTAATTATAAACGGCGACGGTGCACGACAGGAGCTTTTACTTGAAGAGGGTATTAAAAACACCGATGCATTTATCAGCCTTACGGGTATGGACGAGGAAAACATACTTATTTCTTACTATGCCGCTTCCCAGGGTGTGCCTCACGTAATCACAAAGGCCAACCGAGAAGAATTTGTTACTATGGCTGAAAAACTGGGACTTGACTGTATTGTTACTCCCAAAAAGCTTATTTCTGACGTTTTGGTACGCTATGCAAGAGGTGTTCATAACTCCTTAGGCAGTAAAATTGAAACCCTTTATAAAATTATGGACGGCAGAGCAGAGCTTCTTGAATTTATTGTTCAAAGCGACTGTGCCCTTAACGGAATCGCCTTTAAGGACCTTAAAATCAAAGAATCCACCCGTATTGCAGGAATTATCCGAGGCAGAAAAATTATTATCCCCACAGGCGAGGACTGTATGCTAAGCTCAGACAAGGTTATTGTGGTTACGGCTATAAATGGTCTCGGCGACCTTAACGATATAGCGGAATAAGAGGCGAAATATGAATAAATCAATGGTTTTTAAAATAACCGGAATTATTTTGCAAATCCAGTCTCTATTACTGCTTCTTCCGGCTATTGTTTCTTTAATTTATAAAGAATCTGCTGTATGGGCTTATCTTATCTCGGCAGGTCTTTCGGCACTTTTCGGAACACTTTTAAGAATTGTATTTAAACCCAAAAGCACACTTATTTATGCAAGAGAAGGTCTGGTTATAGTTGCTCTTTGTTGGGTTTTTATGTCTCTTTTCGGTTGCCTTCCCTTTATTATAAGCAACGAAATCCCTAACTTTTTCAACGCTTTTTTTGAAACAGTAAGCGGTTTTACCACAACGGGAGCATCAATTTTAAGTGGAGTACAATTAGACGCTATGTCAAGGGGCAATCTCTTTTGGAGAAGTTTTACACACTGGATAGGCGGTATGGGTGTGCTTGTTTTCGTAACGGCTGTTATCCCAAATATGTCCGACCGCTCAATTCATATTATAAAAGCAGAAATGCCCGGCCCTATTGTCGGAAAACTGGTGCCTAAAGTTAAGGATACCTCAAGAGTTCTTTATCTTATATATATTGTTCTGACACTTATGCAAATTGTATTTCTTCTTTTTTCGGGAATGAGTCTTTTTGATAGCTGTCTTTATTCCTTTGGCACAGCAGGAACGGGCGGTTTTGTCATAAACAGCACCGGTATTACCTCCCCCTATGCACAATGGGTAATAACCGTATTTATGCTGATTTTCGGCGTAAACTTTAATCTTTATTATCTTATCTTAATGAGACGTGTGCGTCAGGCAATAAAGAGCGAAGAATTGTGGTTTTATATTTTAATGGTAGCGGGTTGCATCGGTGCTATTTCGGCAAGTGTTTTTAATGCCTTGCCCGAATTCAGTAGTGTTAGCGAAACTATACGGCAGGTTTCTTTCCACGTAGCCTCTTTTGTCACCACTACAGGATTTACTTTAAGTGACCTTAATCTATGGCCAACCTTTGCAAAATCCATAATGTTTATGCTTATGTTTACGGGGGCCTGTGCAGGTTCTACAGCAGGCGGTTTAAAGCTATCCCGTGTGATAATTATTTTTAAAACCATAAAAAAAGAATTTCAACGCCTTATTCATCCCCGTTCAATACGTACTATTAAATTTGAAGGAAAAGCCCTTGACAACACAACTCGTCACGGTGTAACGGCATATCTTGCAATTTATATGATTTGTATATTATTTATATTTTTGCTTGTATCCTTAAACGGACTTTCCTTTGAAACAAACCTAACTGCAGCAGTTTCCTGTTTTAACAACATTGGTCCTGCATTCGATTCGGCTTTTGCTGATTATAATTGCTTTAACGCTTTTTCTAAAGTCGTTCTTGCCTTTGCAATGCTGCTGGGCAGACTTGAAATTTATCCTCTGTTACTGGCATCGTCTTTTAAAACATGGAGTAAAAAATATTAATTAAAATTGCTTAGGCAATATTCTTGCAACAAAAAACAGCCAAGTGTTCGTTTGAACACTTGGCTGTTTTAAACTTTAATTATTCTTCATCTAAAGCGGAAACTGCTGCAGCCTGAATATTTGCGTCATAAGAAAGCACGGGAGCAACGTCCTTTTTCTTAATTCTTCTGTCGATAAAGTTCTTTGTAATCTTTATTACAAGCGGGAAGAGAACAACTACACCGATAAGGTTGGGTATCATCATAAGTCCGTTGAAGGTATCGGAGATATCCCAAGCAAGTGAAGAAGAAAGGATTGCACCGAAGATAACTGTGCAAACGTGAATGATTCTGAAGATAATGGTGGTTTTAGCACCGAAGAGATATTCCCAAGCCTTAGAACCGTAATGGGACCAACCGAGTACGGTAGTGAAAGCAAAGAGGAACATTGCAATAGCAATAAATCTCTGTCCGATATTACCCCAATGGAATATGTAGTTAAATGCACCGCCAACAAGGGTAGCATCGGTAAGACCTTCAGCAATTTCGCCTGTTGCTACGTTAAATGCACCGCCTTCAAGACCGCCTGAAGTAAGAACAACAAGAGCTGTCATGGTACATACAACCATTGTATCTGCAAATACTTCAAAGATACCCCACATACCTTGCTTAACAGGTTCTTTAACATTGGAGTTAGCGTGCACCATAACGGAAGAACCAAGACCTGCTTCGTTGGAGAAAACACCACGCTTAAAGCCGTTGGTCATTGCTACAATAACACCGCCGATACCGCCACCTACAAAGGATTCGGTTTTAAATGCGTTTACAAATATAGCCTTAAATGCAGGTAAAATCGCCTGATAGTTAACACCAATAATAACAAGTGAACCTGCTACGAAAAGAATCACCATAAAAGGAACAATTTTTTCTGCAACGCCTGCAATACGCTTAAGACCGCCAAGAGTAATAAGAGCGGTAAGAACCATAATAACAATACCTATAATAAGGTTATAAAGGGAAATGTCTCCGAATACCATTTTAGAAGAAAGGGACTCCACATTAAATGCCGCTGCTACGTTAGCAACAATTTTGTTAACCTGTCCCATACTACCGATACCAAAGGAAGCAAGCATTGTAAAGATACAGAAAAGAACAGCAAGAACGCTGCCTATCCATTTACAACCCTTTTTGCTGCCAAGACCGTCTCTAAGATAGTACATAGCACCGCCGGACCATTCGTCATTAGAATTCTTTCTGCGGAAGTACATACCCAGCACGTTTTCGGAATAGTTGGTCATCATACCAAGGAATGCGGCAACCCACATCCAAAATACAGCACCTGCACCACCGATACAAATAGCAGCGGCAACACCTGCAATATTACCTGTACCTACCGTTGCGGCAAGAGCAGTACAAAGAGCCTGGAAAGGTGAAATAGAGCCCTTTTCCTTACTGTGTCTGATTACATCCTTATGGAACATACTGCCAATGGTGCTCTTCCACCAAAGGCGAAGATGAGAAACCTGGAACACTTTGGTCACCAAGGTCATAAGGATACCGGTACCTATAAGGAGAGCAAGTCCTATAGGTCCCCAAACGACGCCGTTGATTTCGCCGTTTATGTTTGCGATTTTGTCTAACATAAAATTTCCTCCTAAAAAATTAAAACCGCCTTTATTTAATAAAGACAGTCTCCGGAGCAAAATCTATCCCTTAGGAAAGATTTTAAGTTGCTCTGTCCTTTTGCCTGAGAGATTTGCACTTTCGCACTTTCACCTTCGGCATCCAATTTAATGGACTTCTCCAGAGTGTCATCCGCTTACAGTCTTTTCGGTTTCCCGAGCCTGAGAGTGTTACTCCTTCGGCAGCAGAGCTTTTCCTGCAAGTTTCTACTGACATTAAATTTTACCTACACATTATATTACAGGAAGCGGCAATTTGCAACTATAAATTTACAAAAAATTAATATTTGTTCAATTTAATGGAAAAAACAGTTGAAAAACCCATTGTTTTGTGGGATAATAATACATATTTTAAAGAATGAGGTAATCTTTGTGCACAATTTGATTATTCCTAAAGATTATAAATCACTGCTTACCCTTCGACAAACAGAAGTGGCAATTAAAAAGGTTAAAGATTTTTTTGAACGCGACCTTGCTATTGAGCTTGGTCTTATTCGCGTTTCCGCCCCCCTTTTTGTTGATAAGGACAGCGGTATGAACGATACCCTTAACGGCACCGAAAGGGCTGTATCCTTTGACATAAAGGATACCGGACACACAATGGAAATTGTCCACTCCCTTGCAAAGTGGAAGCGTGACGCTCTTTCCCGTTACGGTTTTGAACGGGGTGAAGGTCTTTACACCGATATGAATGCTATACGTCGTGACGAGGACCTTGACAATATTCACTCGGTTTTTGTTGACCAATGGGACTGGGAAAAGGTTATTGATAAAAGCGACCGAAACATTGAGGTACTAAAGGAAAACGTTCGTGCGGTATATGCGGCACTTAAGCATACCGAAACCTATATTGCAGAGGAATATGATTTTATAAACCGCTTTTTACCCGACGAAATTTTCTTTATAACCACACAGGAGCTTTATGATAAATACCCCACCCTTACTGCAAAAGAGCGTGAAAAGGCTATTGCAAAGGAGTACGGTGCAGTATTTATTATGCAAATAGGCGGTGCACTTAAAAACGGTGAAAAGCACGACGGCAGAGCCCCCGACTATGACGACTGGAACTTAAACGGCGACATTATCGTTTATTATCCTGTTTTGGATATAGCTCTTGAGCTTTCCTCTATGGGCATACGGGTTGACGAAGAAGCCCTTTTAAGACAGCTTCAGATAAGAGGAGTGCTTGAAAGAAAAGAACTTCCCTTCCATAAAGCACTTTTGGAGGGCAAACTCCCCTACACAATCGGCGGAGGTATCGGTCAGTCAAGAATGTGTATGTTCTTCCTTAAAAAAGCACACATCGGAGAGGTGCAATCTTCCTTCTGGAGTGAAGATATGATTAAAGAGTGTCTTAGCCACGGCATAGAACTTTTATAGAGGAGAAAAACTATGAAAGAATTAAATGATATCAAGGATTATGAAAGCAGAATTAAAGGCATACTTATAACCGAAAACCAAATAAAAGAGGCTATCAAAAAAGCGGGAAAGGTTATTGATTCTTTCTATGACGGCAGACCTATTCTTCTAGTCAGCGTACTCAAGGGCGCATTTGTATTTATGGCAGACCTTTGCCGTGCTGTAAGCGTACCCTGTGAGATAGGATTTATGTGTGCTAAAAGTTATTATGCAGGTATCTCCTCCTCCGGTGTTGTTCAAATAACAATGGACCTTGAGCAAGATGTTAGCAACTATAATGTTATTATTGTTGAAGATATTATTGATACCGGAAGAACCCTTAAGGATATTTACAAGCTCTTAAAGGCGAGAAATCCCATTTCTCTAAGGGTTGTGACATTGCTGGATAAGCCCAGCAGACGTGTGGTGGATTTTACTGCCGACCTTTCTCTTTTCACTATAGAAGACCGCTTCGTTATTGGTTATGGTCTTGACTGCGGTGAGTATTACAGAAACCTCCCCTACATAGCAGAGTATAGCCAAGAATAGTACAAAAAACATAAAAGTTATATAAACAGACAACGCCGCATTTCTGCGGCGTTGTCTGTTTAAAAAGGGGATAGGGATGAATAGGGGCAAAATAAATGTAGAGTTTATAAAAGCGACATTTGGCTAAAAACCGAATCCTTATCTATTTTTATGCGGATTTCAAGGCTGTTTTCGGTATCTTTTTGGCGGTAATTAATGCGGATTCCTGCATCTCTTACACTTTCGGTAAGCTGCTTTACGCTGTTGAGAAAAAATCGGGTATCCTTTATGGGCGGAAGCCGTTTTTCGCTCTCTTTAACAGATGGTTTTATAGGCAGCCTGTCCGCCATTTCCACCTTTTCACTTAAATCGGTGTTTTCTTCCCTTTCGGGTTTTGCCTCATTAAGTTTTGCAGCAGACTTTACGATTTTCTCCAGTTCTCCCGTAGTAAAGGATAGGGTACGTGCTACTGTGGAAATGGAATGTTTTTTACACAGTTCATTAAGCCTGTCTGCTTCTTCTGTTAAAGAAATTTCCTGTCCTAAATTTTCTTCGGTCGCTCTGTAAAGCTGAGCATCGAAAAAATCGGTCACGATACAAGGAATTTTGGGAATTCCCGCAATAATGCAGGCTTTTATTCGCTTTTCACCGCTTATTACCTCATATCCGTCATAGGTTTCCCGTACCGCCACAGGTATCAGCAATCCGTTTTCTCTTATACTTTCCGATAAAAGAAAGAGTTTATAACGGTCATAATCTTTTCTTGCTTCTCTTGGGGGTATTATTTCAGACGGATTTAAAAAAATTAGCCGTTTAAACGAAGCCTTACTCACTTTTATACCTCCTGCCGAAACCCCTTCGGCAAAAAGATAGTACCATATATTTTTTATCTTTTCAAGAAAAACACATCGACAAAAAAAGCCCTGTTTTCTCCCCTTTTTAGTCCTTTTTTTATAAGCCGACGTAACATTTGTCACAATAAGCAAAACCCTGAAAAACTTTGCGATATTTTTCATAAAAAAAGATGCCGTCGAGGCATCTTTTATAATGGTTGTTTTGAAATTTTTGCACTGGGGCGTGGGTATTTTGGCGGAGTATCCGTCTTTTTTTCAACCTTTACAATACTTCTTCCGCCAAGTTTTTCGTGGGAGAAATCTATAACCTGAGCTGCTCCGCCGCCTAAAATGCCTATTGCTTTTTGGGCTTTCTTTGCTTCTTCCTTCCCTGTGGGACCCTTAAGTGCCACAAAGCTGCCGCCTTTTTTTACATAAGGCAGACAATATTCACTAAGCAAATTCATATTTGCAACAGCCCTTGCTACCGCAAAGTCATACTGCTCTCTGAGTTCCTCTTTTTTTCCGCCTTCTTCTGCTCTTAAATGGACTATATTTGCACTAAGTCCTAAACTGTCAAGCACTTCCTTTAAAAATACAAGGCGTTTATTAAGTCCGTCAAGCAGGGTTAAATCAATATCCTCGCGAACTATTTTCAGTACCATACCCGGAAAACCCGCACCTGTTCCCACGTCGATTATTTTTGCATTACGGGGAAGATTAACGTATTTAAAAAACAGCATACAGTCGTAAAAATGTTTCCACACCACCTCTTCAGGCTCTGTTATGGCAGTAAGGTTCATCTTTTCATTCCAGTTAACCAGCAGATTTGCGTAGGTATTAAGATTTGTTATCTGTTTTTCGGTAAGATTTATGCCGAATTTTTCAGCTTCGGGCAAAATCGTTTCAATAGGAAAATCTATCATAAATTTTCTCCGCTTTTATTTTTTTCAAGATATACTATAAGCACCGATAAATCGGCAGGACTTACCCCTGAAATACGGGATGCCTGTCCAATGCTTTTGGGACGCACCTTATTAAGCTTTTCCACCGCTTCAAGACGGAGAGAGCCCACAAGAGAGTAATCAATATTCTGGGGAATTTTCTTTTTTTCCAGCCTTAACATTTCATCTACGGCAGATTTCTGACGGGCAATATAGCCTTCATACTTTATTTCGGTTTCAATTTTTTCTCTAACCGCAATGGCAAGACTTGGTCTTTCACTGTCAAAAGGTGCAAGAGCGTCATAAGTAACCTGCGGTCTTTTAATAAGTTCACTGAGTTTAAGCCCCGTTGTCATAGGTGCGGTGCCCACACTCTCTAAATATTCATTAAGGGCGGCATTGGGGGCAATAGTAGTGCTTTTAAGACGCTCTATTTCCTTTTCCTTCTGCTCTTTTCTTGTTAAAAAGTTTTCCCATTCGGTATCGTTTATAAGACCTAATTTTCTGCCTATTGGCATTAGTCTTTCGTCGGCATTATCCTGACGAAGAAGCAGTCTATATTCGCTGCGGCTTGTCATCATTCGATAAGGGTCTGAACAGCCCTTTGTAACAAGGTCGTCAATCAACGTTCCTATATAGCTTTCGGTACGGGAAAAGGTAACAGGCTCTTCTCCCTTTATTTTAAGTGCCGCATTAACCCCTGCAACAAAGCCCTGCACAGCCGCTTCCTCGTAGCCAGAAGAACCGTTGAACTGACCTGCTCCGTAAAGTCCCTCAAGCCCTTTAATTTCAAGGGTATAGGAAAGGCACAAGGGGTCGATACAGTCATATTCTATAGCATAAGCGTTTCTCATTATTTTAATGTTTTCAAAGCCCTTTATGGTCTTATAAAACTTAATTTGCACCTCTTCGGGAAGAGAGGAGGACATTCCCTGAAGATAAAGTTCTTCGGTTTCTTGCCCGCAAGGCTCAATAAACAACAGATGACGCTTTTTATCGGCAAAACGCACTATCTTATCCTCGATACTTGGGCAATAACGGGGGCCTACACCCTCGATTTTCCCCGCATAAAGAGGCGAACGGTCAAGATTTTCCCGTATTACACGCTCGGTTTCGCTGTTTGTATAAGCAATATGGCAAACAGCCGTATTATTTATTGTCTTTGGGTCGGTAGAAAAACTAAAGGGGGTAATTTCGCTGTCACCGTACTGTATTTCAAGCTGACTGAAGTCAATACTTGCTCTGTCAACCCTTGCAGGAGTACCCGTTTTAAAGCGTCGCAGAGGAAGTCCTAACCTTTTAAGCGACTCTGCTAAGGGCAGAGAGGGGGCAAGTCCGTCGGGACCGCTGCTGTAATTTACTTCGCCTACATATATTTTACCGCCCAGAAAGGTTCCCGTTGCAAGAATAACCGCCTTTACGGTATATTTTGCACCAAGTTTTGTGGTAACTTCCCAGTTTTCACCATTTCGGCAAAGGTCAATAATCTCAGCCTGTTTTACGTCAAGATTTTCCTGTTTTTCGATAGCGTGTTTCATATAGGCAGAATAATTTCTTCTGTCTATTTGCACCCTCAGTGAGTGGACAGCGGGGCCCTTTCCCCTGTTAAGCATACGGCTTTGAATGGTGTTTTTATCTGCCGCTTTACCCATTTCGCCGCCCAAAGCGTCTAACTCTCTGACAAGATGTCCTTTAGCCGTTCCGCCGATTGAAGGATTGCAGGGCAAATTGCCTATCCAGTCAAGAGTAACCGAAAACATAACCGTTTTAACCCCTAATCTTGCACTACTAAGAGCGGCTTCAACACCTGCATGACCTCCGCCTATAACAGCAACGTCATAATTTTCTGCATTATATGTTATCATCGTTTCTTACTTTTAAAAATCCTTTTCTGTTTTATACTCATACTTATAAAAAAGCAGTCTGAATTTTTAACCTTTTGGGTTAATATTCTTTATTGATTAAAGTAGGTGCAAATGGGTTTTTATTAATCCTATTTGCCTACACAGAATTTTTTAAATATTTCTTCGGTAACCGATTCTGTAACCCTTTTTCCTGTCATTTCATAAAGAGCAGTTAAAGCATCGTCCACCAAAACGCCTATTGCATCGGGTGTGACACCGTTTTCTATAGCCGACAAAGCCTCGTTAACCGAAATATAGGCTCTGTTTGCTAAATCACGCTGTCTTTCGCTTATGAGTACCGCACTGTCGGGACTTAAATTTTCTGTTTTTGTAACACGTGCAACAGCAGAAGCCAAATCCTCGTACCCCTCACCGTTTTTTGCCGACATTCGTACAGTTTCAATCCCTTTTGCAAAATCTTGGCTGAATTTACAGCCTTTATCACATTGATTAAGAATTACTATAAGGGGTTTATCTTTACACTCATCAAGAAGATTTATATCCTCTTTGGTAATTTCCTTAGAAGAGTCAAATACCGCCAGAACAAGCTGACTGCTGCTCAGTCTTTCTCTTGCAAGGGCAATGCCCTGAGCTTCAACCTCGTCACTGCTTTCTCTTATTCCTGCCGTATCAGCAAGTCTTAGAGGAATTTCGCCAAGCATTACGGTATCTTCAATAACGTCTCGTGTTGTTCCTGCAACCGAAGTCACTATAGAACGGTTAATACCTGTCAGCAGATTCATAAGGGTTGATTTACCAACGTTGGGGCTGCCCACTATTACCGTTTGGATACCTTCCCTTAAAATTCTGCCCACGTCATATTCGCTGAGCATTTTTTCAAGAGCCGACCTAACCCTTTGAAGTTCCTTTTTAAATGTATTGGTATCTATTTCACCTATATCCTCTTCGGGATAGTCACAATATGCGGCTATTGTTGCAGCACTGCTCACCAGTTCTTTTTCTATTAAGGAGAGTTTGGTTGCCACCCCACCTGCGTGAACGCTTCTTGCGAGTTTTAATTCACTCATATTTTGAGCCGAAATAAGACTCATAACGCTTTCCGCTTTTACAAGG
The DNA here is from genome assembly GCA_045592625.1 of Acutalibacteraceae bacterium. Lineage (GTDB taxonomy): Bacteria > Bacillota > Clostridia > Oscillospirales > Acutalibacteraceae > SIG607. The sequence continues at coordinate 183,954 of JAZNVC010000001.1, read as the reverse complement.
TCCAGTTTTCCGTTTAAAAAGGCACGTTTTGTAAATTCACCCGGACCCGCAAGAACGGCACCTGCCTCAAGCACAGCACGAAGCACCTCTTTAACCATAAGGGATCCGCCGTGAACCGAAAGTTCAACAACATCCTCACCCGTATAGCTTTTAGGTGCAACAAAACGCAAAGCAACCGCCTCGTCAAGTCTTGCTCCGTCTTTTCTTATTTCTCCGAAAAGGGCGGTATAGCCTTTTATTTCACTTATTTTTTTGCCCGAAGCACTAAAAAATATTTTATCGGCAATTTCGCTTGATTTTTCGCCCGAAATACGAACAATTCCTATTCCGCCCTCACCCAGAGGGGTTGCTATTGCCGCTATGGTTCTCTCCGCCAACTTTTCACGCCCTTTGCTACATAAAATTACATTTTATTTTAACATATAATATTTTTAAATGCAACAATTTAATGCGGGGGGCGGTTTAATAAACACTTCTTTTTACCATTTCCCTTTTATTTCCGTTTAATTCCTTCAAGAAACCCAAAAATTGTTAATTTCCGCCCTTTCTATTGTGACAATTTTTTTAAAAACATTGCGATATAATATCTTGTGGAAAAAAATAGTCAAGGAGTCTTAAAGATGAAGGAAAACACAGCATTAATAAAGAGAAAAATTGCCGCCATAAAGGAACGGACAAAACTAACTGGCAGAGAACTGTTAAACGAAGTTTTAATACATTTAATATTTTTTGTTTCATCCTTTTTGTGCAGCCGAGCCGACATTTTAGGCAAATATTTACCCTTTGGTGTTTCTGCCGCCGCGGCAAGTCCCATAAGCTATATGCCGTCAGCAGCGTTAGGAGCTATAATAGGTTACATATTTCCCGCCACCGAGGAGGGCGGTTTCAGGTACATTGCCGCTGTCCTTACCGTTGCCGCCATAATACTTTTAACCTCTAAAATCAAATTTACACGAGAAAAACCGATTTTTTGCGGTTTCATTGCCTTTCTTTCTTCATTTTTTACAGGAGTCTCCACTCTTAAAGGTCTTAGCGGCGGTGTTCCCTTTGCCCTTATAGAATCCCTCTTAGCAGGTGGTGTTGCATACTTTTTACACAGCGGTACCTCTGCCCTTTTAAAATGCAAATCCGGACTTTCCTCCGAGCAGTCCGCCAGTGCGGTAATATGTATATCGGTAGTGCTTACGGGGCTTACGGGATTTACTATAGGCGATTTATCTGTAGGTAGAATTGTTTTCATTTTTCTGATACTGCTTGCATCCCGTCAGGCAGGAGCAGGAACCGGTGCAATATTCGGTGTTGCGGCGGCACTTTCATCTGCTTTGGCAGGGGCACCCACCTGTGTTACAGTAATGCTAAGCTTTGGCGGTCTTATGGCAGGGATTTTTGCCGATATGGGAAAATTTGCAATTTGCTGTTCCTTTATCAGTGCCTCTGTTATAGGTGCTCTTACGGGCGGATTTACCGCCGAGAGTTTTGCAGTGATTATTGAAGCGGTTATCGGCTGCGGAATTTATATTCTAACCCCTAAAACCGTTCTTCGACGCTTTTCAAAGTATTTTGCCCGCTCGGTTACGGTGATACGTCCCGAAGGACTGAAAAAAGCCCTTACAATGAGGCTTAATCTTGCAGGGAATGCACTAAAAGACGTATCTGCAACGGTTGAAAACGTATCAAGTCAGCTTTCAAAAATAAACTGTCCGGACTTTAAAAAGGTGCTGACAAAAATTGAAGGAGATGCCTGTAAGGGTTGTTCGATGCAGATATTTTGTTGGGAAACCAAATATGACCAGACTCTTGCCGCCATAATGGCTATGACCAAGGCGGTAAAAAACGGAGAAAGCGGTGTTGAAAGATTTTGCGACGAAGAATTTAAGGGCAGATGTATGAGATGTTCCCGAATGGGCAGTGCTGTTTATAAACACTACAGCGAATATGCTCTTGCTATTTCTGCCGAAAAGCGTATTGAAGAGGTCAGAAGCGTTGTTACCGACCAGTTTTTAGGCATATCCGAAATGCTTTCTTCCCTTTCAAAAGAATTTGATAATGACCAAAAATATGATACTGCAATAGCATCCCGCATAGCATCAACACTTAAAAATATAGATATTGTAGTAGATGAGTGCGGTGTGCGAGTTGACAAGGATGAACACCTGACGGTAGATATATGTATAAAAAATGCGAAGGATATAGTGCTTAACCGTGCCGACATTATGAAGGCATTATGCATAGCCTGTGACCGTGATTTTGACCCGCCTCTTATTACATTTTCAGCAGGGAATGCTTACATTACTGCAAGTGAACACGCCTTCCTTACTGCCGACATAGGCGTAAATCAGATAGGCAGCGGTGGCAATGTCCTTTGCGGAGATTCCTATGAATATTTTTTTGACGGAAAAGGCAAACTTATTATAATTCTGTCTGACGGTATGGGAACAGGAGGCAGAGCAGCGGTTGACGGTGCTATGGCAAGCGGTCTTATGAGCCGACTTTTAAAGGCAGGATTTGATTTTGATGCAGCCCTTAAAATTCTTAATTCTTCAATGCTCTTTAAATCAACCGACGAATCTCTTGCTACACTCGATATAGCAGAAATTGACCTTTTCACAGGAAAAACCAAGCTTTTAAAGGCAGGTGCAGCTCCTACAATAATTCGTCGTTCGGGCAGAGCAGGAAAGGCTCAAAGCACCTCGCTTCCTGCCGGAATTTTGCGTGGAGTAACCTTTGACAAAGCCGTAATAACCATAAAAAAAGGCGATATTGTTCTTATGATGTCCGACGGTGCGGCAAGTGAGGGCACCGATTGGATAAGTGCCGAAATAGAGAGCTGGGATGACGGAAGTGCACAAGCTCTGGCTGAAAGAATTTCCAAGTGTGCAAGACGCAGACGCACAGACAAAAAAGAGGATGATATAACCGTAATTGCCGCCATTTTAAAAACTGCCTGAAAATTTTTATTTGGCACATTGGCGAAATATAAATTTATTAAAGCACAGAGACACTCTGTGCTTTTTATATTGACTATTTATGTATAATAGTAGTATAATAGAAAGGTATATAATGGAATAATTCCATTTTTTAGAAATTTAAAGTCTCACAGGAGTGAAGGAAATGAAAAAAATATTTAATCGTATATTTATTGACGGACTTTCGGGTATGGCTCTCGGTCTTTTCGCCACCCTTATTATTGGCACTATTTTAGGACAGATAGCCTCATTTATTCCGGGTGTTATCGGTACATACCTTACCTATGTCGCCAGCTTTGCAAAAACCATTACAGGTGCAGGTATAGGCGTTGGTGTAGCTGCTAAATTGAAGTCTTCTCCCTTAACCGCCGTTTCTGCTGCTGTTTGCGGTATGGTGGGTGCCTTCCCTATTATAGAGGCAGGTAAATTTGCTTTTGGTTCTCCCGGTGAACCCTTGGGTGCATTTATAGCCGCTTATATAGCCGTTGAAATAGGTGCTCTTGTTTCAGGAAAAACAAAGGTTGATATTATACTTACTCCTCTTTGCTGTATAGTTGCAGGAAGCCTTGCCGCTTTCCTTATCGGCCCCTACATTTCTTATGCTATGAAGTGGCTTGGTAATCTTGTAAACGTTAACGTTGATAAATACCCCGTAATCGGCGGTATGATAGTTTCGGTAGTTATGGGTATTTTCTTAACCCTTCCCATTTCAAGTGCCGCCATAGGTGTTTCTATGGGACTAAGCGGTCTTGCCGCCGGTGCCGCCACCATAGGCTGTTGCTGTAATATGGTAGGCTTTGCCGTTATAAGCTATAGAGAAAACAAATTCGGCGGTCTTATTGCACAGGGTGTAGGTACATCTATGCTTCAGATGCCCAACATTGTCCGCCATCCTCAAATATGGTTGCCTTCAATTTTTTCAAGTGCAATTTTAGGTCCTGTTTCTGCCGCCCTATTCAAAATGGTAAGCACCCCCATCGGCTCAGGTATGGGAAGTGCAGGTTTAGTGGGTCAGTTCGCCGCCTTTGGCGCTATGGTAGAAAGCGGAACCTCGTCCCTTAAGGCTTTGCTTTTAATTGCTTTAATGCACTTTATACTCCCTGCAGTAGTTTCTCTTGCCTTTAGCGAAGGTATGCGAAAAATGGGAATTATTAAAAACGGTTACCTAAAACTTAATGCCAATGACTAAAAAAGAACGTGCTGCTTTATGCATTGAAGCCTTTGAAAAGGAATATCCCGATGCCATTTGTTCGCTGAACTATAAAAACGCCTTTGAACTTTTAATTGCCACACGGCTTTCGGCTCAGTGCACAGATGCAAGGGTAAATATTGTAACCCCTGCCCTTTTCAAGCGTTTCCCCGACTGTTTCGCTTTAGCAAATGCATCTTTAAGCCAGGTTGAAGAACTTATTAAAACCTGCGGTCTATATAAGAGCAAGGCTAAAAGCCTTATAGGAATAGGCAAAATGCTATGTGAAGAATTCGGCGGTGAAATTCCTGACAGCATCGAAGAACTGACAAAACTTCCCGGAGTGGGAAGAAAAACTGCAAATCTTATTTGCGGAGATATTTATAAAAAACCCGCAGTGGTTGCAGACACTCATTTTATAAGACTTTGCAACAGACTGGGTTTTATAGACACAAAAGACCCATATAAAGCAGAAATTAATATGCAAAAAATCCTGCCAAGTGATAAATCAAATGATTTTTGTCACAGGTGTGTACTTCACGGCAGAAAGGTCTGCACAGCCCGTCGTGCTTTTTGTGAAAACTGTGTATTAAACGAATTTTGTCCCAAGAAGGTGTAAAAAATATGTCCCAAAAAAGAGTAGTAGCCATTCACGATATTTCCTGTTTCGGAAAATGTTCACTTACAGTGGCTCTGCCCATTCTATCTGCCTGCGGTGCTGAATGTGCCGTAATTCCTACCGCCGTGCTTTCTACCCACACAGGCGGCTTTTCGGGTTATACCTTCCGCGACCTTACGGAAGATATTTTGCCTGTAGCAGCCCACTGGAGAAAGGAAGGTATTACCTCAGACATTTTCTACAGCGGTTATTTAGGCTCTAAGGATCAGGCGGATATTGTTAAACGCACCATTGAAATGCTTCGTACCCAGCAAAGTATGATTGTTGTTGATCCTGCTATGGCAGATTTCGGAAAACTTTATAAAGGCTTTGATGACGATTTTCCTCTTGCCATGCTTTCCCTTTGTCAGACTGCAGATATTATAGTTCCTAACATAACCGAGGCTGCTCTGCTTACTGGTATGGAATATCTTGAACCGCCTTACACCGAGGAATATATAGAAAAATTAATTAAACGCACCTATGACCTTACTGGTGCAGATGTTGTGCTGACCGGTGTATGCTTTGACGACAGACGTATTGGTGCCGCCATTTGTGAAAACGGCGAAATCCGCTACGCTTTAACAAGAAAGATTGACGCTATTTATCACGGAACAGGCGATGTTTTTGCAAGTGCTATGATAGGTGCCATTTTAAACGACCGTTCATTACAGGCGGCGGTGCAGATAGCGGTTAACTTCACCCGTGAATCCATAGAAAAAACCCTGGAAGAAAACCCCGAAAGAGAGTACGGCGTAAACTTTGAGTCGGCTTTACCCGAACTGTTTAAGGTACTTGAATAACTGTCTGTTAAATAAAATTGGTTTAATAGGGAAAAATACTCTTATTATTTTTATAAGAAGCATAGTTAAACTACCTCTGTTCCTTTATAATACCATTTGAGTATTTCTTTATAGTCGCTTCCCTGCTGTGCCATATAGTTAGCACCGTATTGACTCATACCCACAAGATGACCATAACCCCTTACCGTAAAGGTAAATAGGTTATCCTTTACGGTTACGTCAAAATTTGCACTGCGAAGATTAAGGGCACTTCGTATTTGTTTGCCCGTAAAGGTTTTATCCCCGAATTTAACGGTAAGCAGGGTTCCGCTGTCGCTGTAAACGGGAGAAGAAAACCATTTAGAAACATTAACATCGCTTATTCCTTCGATTTTTTCCTCTAACTGTTCTTTTGTGAAATCAGCGGTGGTTAAATAGTTTGGGCTGAGCAAATCCCCCACGCTTTCAACGGGAGTAAGATAAGAATATTCTTTTCCCCAAAGATTTTTAACATTTTCGGTCTTACCCCCGGAAATAGCCGTATAAAGTGTTAAGGCAATTTTGCCGTCATAATTTACCGTCTGGCCAAGAACCGAGTCTATGGCAGAAAGTATTTTTTCGGTATATTCCGCCTCATTTTCACCCCATTTTTTAGCCCTGCCGTCTTTGTCAATATAGGCTTGGTCTAAATTAGAATCGCTTGTTATGTCGAAATCCTCTTTTTTGTTTTCGTTTTTACGCCACAAAGCAAAGGTATAGGCGGCTACTGTTTGTGCTTTAAGGGCTTCAATATGATAGGAAGCAGGCATTTCTGCCGATACCACCCCTAAAATATAATCTCTTGCCGATATGGTGGTTATTGCTCCCGAATCCTTGTCCTTAAGGCGAAAGGTAATTTCTTCACCTGTAGTATCCCCCGATACGCTGACTGCCGTGCTTTCGCTTTTTAATGAAATTAAAGGGAATATCAGGAAAACAACCGCAAGAAAAAGGCTTATCCATCCGTAAATACTTTTCATATACTTCATCCTTTAAACATAGTTTACTATACAATATATGAACCACGGGAGTAAATTATTATGAAAACTAAGAACCTATTTATTTTTTCGGTTTGCATAGCGATAATATGCACCGCCATAAGAATAGCAACCGTATTTTATACCACCCAAGACACCACAGGATTTTTTATTGCCCGTCTTGCTTTTTTTGGCGTATTTTTAAGTGTAACTATTTTTATTTTGACTGTAATTGCTTTCGTTTTTGCATTTTTTGCAGATAAAAAAGCATCTGCCGACTTCAAATTGAATAAGATTTCGGGCGTACTTTCGGTTATCTGCGGTATAGTAACACTGCTTTATCCCGCACTCTTTAATACCTCTGCTATTATTGCTTGGCAAAATAACTTAACCCTGTTTTTCTCGTTTCTTACGGGAATTTGGTTTACCTTCTTTGGTCTTTCTGCATTTACTGATTTGAAAATCCCATCCATAGCAAACGTTATTCCAATGTTTTACTATTTAATGAGACTTGTTCTTGTTTTCACGTCATTCAGTGCTTCGGCTCTTGTATCCGAACACGTTTTTTCCCTTGCTTACCGTTGCATACTTCTTGTATTTATGCTGATGTTTTTAAGAATTTGTGCAGGATATCCCACAAACCGCACATTAAAGTTCTTTTTACCCGTAAGCATTATAACCTTTATACTCACCTTTACAAGTGTAGTAAGCAGACTTATAGTATATTTTTCTCTTGGCAATACCTTTGTCCACGGTGACATTCCCATTGACTATGATGGCATAGCCCTATGCCTTTTTATACTACCGATAACCTACAATATTTTAAAAGAAAAAAGAGAGGAAACGAAAAAATGAGCTTTAATGTTAACAATCCCATCATTTTTATTCTTGTTGGCGTTATTATTTTAGCAGTACTCGGTCAATCGGCATTTTTCCTTATAAGAGCCCTTAAACGTGCTAAAGAAAAGGGTATGGATATGACCCGAATCAAAAAGACTATAACCGGCTCGGCAATTTCCACTATTGCCCCTGCGGTCTCCATTCTCGTAGGTATAGTTACCCTTTCCAAAAGTCTTGGTATTGCTCTTCCCTGGCTCAGACTGTCGGTAATAGGTTCACTTTCCTATGAAACCATTGCCGCTGAAAGAGCAGTCAGCGAACTGGGACAGGGTCTTGGACAGGAAATAAATAATCCCTCTGCATTTGTTACGGTTGTCTGGGTTATGACTCTTGGAATTTTAATCGGTCTTATTCTGGCTCCCCTTCTTACCAAAAGAATACAGAGCGGTATGAATAAAATCGGTATGAAGGATAAGAAATGGGCAGAAATCTTTAATAACGCAATGTTTTTAGGTATGATTTCTGCATTTTTAGGGTTTGTATTTTCTCACGTTTCACGTCTTTGGGATGGTGGAGCCCGTATCGTCACCGAAAAAATCTTGCAAGACGACGGCACCTATCTTGAAAATATAACCGAATATTCCGCCACTTCGGGTCTTATTCCCGTTTTCGTAATGCTGACCTCGGCAGTTATTATGGCTGTTTGCGGTGCAGTAGCAAAGGTATTTCATCAGCGTTGGATGAATGACTATGCTCTGCCCATTTCCCTTATCGGTGGAATGGCATCGGCTATACCCTTTACCGCTTGGTTATCTTAAGGAGGGCTGAAAAATGAAAGAAAAAACTAAGTTAACCTATCTTGAAAGCGTTCATCGTGACGGTAAAATTTGGGGATTCACACTTTTGGTGCTTATATTTCTTTTCCCCACCGCCCTCTGTCTTATTTACGGCGTTCTTCCCAAGTGGGATTCCTTTTTTAAAGCATTACTGGCAGTCCTTCCTATGTACTGGGCTGTGGGAATTGTTGAAATATTCACCTACGTTCCCATGCTGGGAGCAGGAGGTGCTTATCTTTCCTTTGTTACGGGAAATATTTCAAACCTGAAACTTCCTGTTGCCGTTGATGCTATGGAAAAGGCTGATGTTAAGGCAACCAGCGAGGAGGGTGAAATCATTTCCACCATTTCTATTGCAGTTTCAAGCATTGTTACCACCCTTATAATTATTATTGGCGTAATACTTCTTATTACAGTAGAACCGATAGGGGCATTTTTAAGTTCTCCCATTTTACAACCTGCCTTTGACCAGATACTTCCTGCCCTGTTTGGCGGTCTTGCTGTTGTATTTATTTCTAAAAATTTCAAACTCAGCATTGCTCCCATTATCCTTATGTTAGGACTTTTCATATTCGTTCCCGCCCTTAACGAAGGAACGGTAGGAATTATGGTACCCGTAGGAGTTATCTTTACGGTAATCGTTTCCAGAATAATGTATAAAAAAGGAATGATTTAATTGGATATTGTTCTTTACGCTTTATTGGCTTTAGTTATAATTTTTCTGGGTGTTATCATTATCCGCACTCTGCTATTTACCCCCAAAAACAACATTTCGGCAGAAAATACTCAGGTTGACTTTGATAAAGAAAAAGCGGTAGAAGATTTAAAAGCTCTTGTAAAATTCAAAACCGTTTCCTTTTCCGAAAGGGAAAAAGAAGATGAAAGCCAATTTGAAGGGTTACTTAGTAGTCTGCCTTCACTTTATAAAAACGTTTTTTCGGTTTGTTCGGTAACAGAGCTTAACGACAGGGGAATTTTAATTCATTGGAAGGGCATAAGTTCAAAACTTCCTACCGTTTTAATGTCACACTACGACGTTGTAGATGCCGATGAATGCCATTGGGAAAAACCCGCCTTTGAAGGTATTATTGAAGACGGCGTACTGTGGGGCAGAGGTACACTTGACACAAAGGTAACCTTAAACGCTTCGCTTTTTGCCGCAGACACCCTTATAGAAAAGGGATTTGTTCCCGAAAACGATATTTATTTTGCCTTTTCGGGCGGTGAGGAGATAAATGGCAACGGTGCTGTAAATATAGTTAACTACTTCAAGGAACATAACATTCAGCCTAATATGGTAGTTGACGAGGGCGGTGCAGTGGTAACAAACGTTTTCCCCGGCGTTAAAGGAAGCTGCGGTCTTATCGGCATTGCCGAAAAGGGCATGATGAACGTTAGTTACAAAGCAATTTCTATGGGCGGTCACGCATCTGCTCCAAAACCCAACACCCCTCTTATAAGACTTAGCCGTGCTATACTAAAGGTGGAAAAAAATCCCCTTAAAATGCATATCACCAAGCCTGTAAAAGAAATGTTCGATACTTTAGGCAGACACAGCAATTTCCTTTACAGAATGATTTTTGCTAATTTATGGCTTTTTGCGGGAGTGCTTAACTCTATTGCAAAAAAAGGCGGCGGAGAAATGAACGCACTTCTTCGTACTACTACCGCCTTTACTCAAAGTACGGGCAGCAGTGCCCCAAACGTTATCCCGCCGTATGCAGAAATTGTTTCTAATATGCGTCTTAATCCTGAGGACAGTACTGCCTCGGTTCTCGATTATTTAAAAAATATTACCAAGAAAGAAAATGTTGAGGTTAATATGCTTTCGGGAACAGAGCCAAGCACCATTTCCGAAACAGACTGTGAACAATGGGATAGAATTTCTTCTGCCGTTGCATCTACCTGGAAGGGCTGTATAGTATCTCCCTATCTGATGGTTCAGTGTTCCGACAGCCGTCACTATAACGGATTTTCTAGTCACGTTTACCGCTTTTCCGCTATGGATTTAACAAGTGAAGAACGTGCCACCATTCACGGCAATAATGAAAGAATAAGAATCGAGACAATTCATAAATCGGTGGAATTTTATATAAGACTTATAAATAAATGCTAAAAACAGGAGTCGTTGACTCCTGTTTTTTATAATATACTTTCTGCATAGCGGACGCCCTCTAAGGCGTCTTTAGCATATTTGTCGGCACCGATTTTATCGGCATATTCCTGTGTCAGCACTGCACCGCCCACCATAACAACACAGTCCTTTACATTTTGGTGAATAATATTTACCGTTTGCTCCATAAAGGGTACTGTTGTAGTCATTAGAGCAGAAAGTCCAACGATTTTAGCGTCTTCCCTTATAACTGCTTCAAGGACCGTTTCGGGTGCAACGTCTTTTCCTAAATCTATTACGGTAAAGCCATAGTTTTCAAGAAGCAATTTTAAAATATTTTTGCCTATATCATGTATGTCTCCCTTAACCGTAGCAATAACTATTTTGCCTTTTTTAGCGGTGTTTTCGCCCGAAAAGCAGGATTTTATTACCTCGAAAGCCGATTTAGCGGCTTCGGCACTTATTAAAAGCGAGGGTAGATATGTGCGTTTTTCTTCATACGCCTTGCCCACTTGGTTAAGGGCAGGAATAATTTTCAGGTTTACTATATCAAGGGGATTTTCGCTTTTTAAAAGTTCCTTTGTGATTTCTCCCGCTTTATCTTTAAAACCCTTGATTATCGCATTTTCAAGGGTTATTTCACTGCTTTCGGTTTTTGAATTTAATTCACCGATTCCCCCGCAGTTTTTAATATAATCCGTGCAGTTTTCATCCTGTCCTTTAAGAACGCTTACGGCATAATATGTGTTCATCATCATTTCGGAAAAAGGATTCATTATTGCCGCACTCAGCCCGTTTTCAAGTGCAAGAGCAAAAAATGCACTGTTAATTATATCACGGTTAGGCAGTCCGAATGAAATGTTTGAAACACCGAGGCAGGTATGACAGCCCAGATTTTCCTTTATGGTTTTTAATGCCTTTAGGGTCTCTATAGCGGCATCATTTTCCGCACTTACCGTCAGAGCAAGTGTGTCAAAAACTATATCCGATTTATCAATACCGTATTTTTTTGCTTCTTTTAATATTTTTTGGGCAATTTTTACCCTTTCCTCAGCAGTTTTGGGTATGCCGTTTTCATCAAGAGTAAGGGCAATAACCGTGCCGCCGTATTTTTTTACAAGAGGAAAGACTGTATCCATACTTTCTTTTTTGCCGTTAACAGAATTTATAAGGGGTTTTCCGTTATAAATTCTAAGCGCCGATTCTAAGGCTTTGGGGTGGGATGTATCAATCTGCAAGGGCAAATCGGTTACCGCCTGAAGTTCCTTAACGGCTAAGGACAGCATTTTTTCCTCGTCAATTTCGGGAAGCCCCACATTTACGTCAAGGATATGCACTCCCTTTTCCTGCTGTAGCACACCCTCGTTTAAAATATAATCTATATCACCGCTTTTAAGGGCTTCCTTGAATCTTTTTTTGCCTGTAGGGTTAATTCTCTCCCCTATAAGCACAGGGCTTTTGCCGAAAAATACAGTACTAGTATATGACGTTACGGCAGTATAATTTTTATTTGTTACAGGTAAGGGTTTTTTATTTTTGCTTTTTTCTTTTAACTTACAGATATATTCAGGGGTAGTTCCGCAGCAACCGCCGATTCCTCGAACGCCTTTATCTATAAGAGCCGTTACATTCTCGGCAAATTCTTCGCTTTCTATGTTAAAAACTGTTTTTGAGTCCTTAATTACGGGAAGCCCTGCATTAGGCTGAAAAACAACCGGAACACCTGAATATTCCAAAAGTTTTTCAACTACACCGGCAAGTTCCTTTGGACCCAGCGAACAGTTTGCACCCAGCATATCAACACCAAGGGAGGACAGCATTACCGCCATGGTTTCTGCCGAGGCACCCGTCATAAGCTTTGAATCCTCACCGTAAGCATTGGTAACAACAATAGGCAAAGAACTGTTTTCTTTACAGGCAATTACCGCCGCTTTGGTTTCAAAACTATCATTCATAGTTTCTATTAATATAAGGTCGGCACCGTATTTATCACCCAGTTTTACGGTTTTAGCGAAAATCTCTATTGCTTTTTCAAAATCAAGGTCGCCGAGAGGTTTTAAAAGCCTACCGGTAGGGCCTATATCAAGAGCGACAAATTTTTCGCCTTTATTTTGGCTTAAAAGTGCGGCTTTTTTGGCATTTTCTATGGCACTTTTTATAATCTTTTCAAGTTTCTCTTCATCAAACTTAAGACAGTTCGCACCAAAGGTATTAGTGGTAACAACATTACTTCCCGCATTAAAATAGGCAGTATGTATTTCTATTATTTCTTCACTTTTGGTAAGGTTCCATTCTTCAGGCAAACAACCTGCCTTTAATCCCTTTTGCTGTAAAAGAGTACCCATAGAGCCGTCAAACAGCACTACTTTTTCCTTTATAAACTCCCTAAAATTCATACTGCACATCCTTTAAGCCCATAAATGCCGTCACTGATTTTGAAGGTGACATAGTAAGGCTCTCATTTAAAGTCAGCCCTATATTTTTTTGAGGACTGAGCAAATCAAATATTTCTTTTTGTTTTTCCAGTTTTAAATCGCCGTAACCTGCACTGAAACGAGGTGTGGTTTTAACACCAAAACTCTTTGCAAATTCATCACAAAGCCCTTCGATTCTTTCGCTGAAAATTGCATCAATCATTACCGCCTTTGCAGGAGAAATACGGCTGTATTTGTTTATAAGGCGGTCAACGCCAACCCCCAGCGTAGCAGCAAAAATACATACCGACTTGCAGGAACAAAGATTTTTGCTTAAATCCTTGCTTTCTGACAAAAATTGGCAATTTTCAGTAGGAAAAACAGTATAACAAACCTTATATTCTGCTACCCTTTCACATTCCTTTAAAGACTCGTCCAAAAGCCTTAAAATTTCGGCTGTGGGGGTCTGGGTTTTTGCGTATCTGAGTATTTCTTTTTTACTTATTGGCGGTGCAGAGAAGGTTTTTACAATTATTTTGCTCATAACGCCAATATATCGCTCAGATTGCTCTGAATTTGTTTAGCAACCAACGGCTTATTCATAGAATAAACGTGCACCGCATTTACTGAGTTTGCATACAAATCGATTATCTGGTCGGTGGCATAGGCAATACCTGCCTGCATCATAGCCGCAGGGTTTTCACCGAATTTGTCAACAATACTTTTAAAACGCTGAGGCATAAAGGAACCGGAAAGTGATATGGCTCTATCCACCTGAAGCGAATTTGTAATGGGCATAATACCCGCAATAACGGGAACGGTTATCCCCGCTTCCCTAATTTTATAAAGAAAGTTATAAAACAGATTGTTATCGAAAAACATTTGAGTAGTTAAGAAATCACAGCCTGCATCGACCTTTTCTTTAAGATATTTTATATCTTCACTTTGATTACTGCTTTCGGGGTGAATTTCGGGATAACAGGCACCGCCTATGCAAAAATCGGGATTAGCCGATTTTAATTCATAAACAAGGTCGATAGCATATTTATAATCCCACGAATTTCTGTCACTATTTTGTAAGGATTCGGGAATATCTCCCCTAAGCGCCATAACATTCTGGATTCCTGCTGATTTTATTTCCTTAATTTTTTGCTTAACCGTATCCTTAGATGAGGACACACAGGTAAGGTGCTCTAAAGTAGGAACACCGTAAATAGACTTTATATTTTTTGCAATATCAAGGGTATAATTGCTTGTTCCCCCGCCCGCTCCATAGGTAACACTCATAAAAGACGGACGAAGTTTTGCTATTTCCTCGGTTGCCGCTTTTACGTTTTCAAAACTGGTCTGAGTTTTTGGAGGAAAAACCTCAAAGGACAGAGACGGTTTGTCTGCTGTAATAATATCAATAATCTTCATTTTCTCACCCTGTTTTTCACCGCCCGTTAAGTGACGGTAAGGATTTATCTTTTTTCTATATCAATATAATCTCTTCTGGGCTGAACAGCCATATAAGCAGGACGTATAATTTTACCTGCATTTATAAGTTCTTCAAGTCTATGCGCACTCCATCCCACAATTCTTGCAATAGCAAAAAGCGGAGTATACAGCTCATGAGGAAGCCCCAACATATCGTAAACAAAGCCCGAATAGAAGTCAATGTTTGCCGAAACGCCCTTATAAATTTTTCGTTCCTTTGCTATAACCTTGGGTGCAAGACGTTCTACAAGGGCATAAAGGTTATATTCTTTTCCAAGTCCTTTTTCATCCGAAAGGGTTTTAACATAATGCTTTAAAATAGTGGCTCTGGGGTCACTTACCGAATAAACCGCGTGTCCCATACCGTAAATGAGCCCCGAACAGTCTCCTGCTTCTTTTCTTAAAAGCTTGGTAAGATACTCTGAAATTTCAGCCTCGTCCTCCCAGTCTTTAACGTTTTCCTTAATATCCTCAAACATTGTGCAAACCTTTATGTTTGCACCGCCGTGACGGGGACCCTTTAATGAACCCAGTGCAGCCGCAATAGCGGAATAGGTATCGGTTCCCGACGAGGAGACAACGTGGGTGGTAAAGGTAGAGTTATTACCTCCTCCGTGCTCTGCGTGCAGCACAAGTGCCATATCAAGAAGTTTAGCTTCAAGAGGAGTATATTTACTATCAATTCGCAGCATATGCAAAATATTTTCTGCCGCAGATAAATGAGGCTCGGGGTTGTGGATAAAAAAGCTGTTATTATTACGAATATAATAGTTATAAGAATGGTATCCGTAAACGCTGAGCATTGGGAAAACGGCAATTAGCTGTAAACACTGTCTTAAAACATTTTCGACCGAGGTATCGTCAGGGTTACTGTCGTAGGAATAAAGTGTTAAAACACTTCGGGCAAGGGAGTTCATCATATCGTGAGAAGGCGCCTTCATTATTATGTCTCTTACAAAGGAGTTTGGCAGACTTCTGTATGAATTCAAAACATCTTTAAAATCGGATAGCTCTTCTCCGTTTGGCAGCATACCGAAAAGTAAAAGGTAGGTTATTTCTTCAAAACCAAAACGGTTATCCTTTACAAAACCCTCAACCAAATCTTCAATTTTATAACCTCTGTAAAAGAGTTCGCCCGGAATTAAAACCTCTTTCCCATCAATAATTTTTCGTGAATTTATTTCGGAAACCTCAGTAAGTCCTGTAAGTACTCCCTTTCCGTCAAGGTCGCGAAGTCCTCGCATTACCTTGTGCTTTATATACATTTCGGGCTGAATATGGCAGTCCTTAACGCAAAGATTCGCATACTTAACTATGTTATCGGTTATTTCGGAATAATTAATCTTTTTATTATACGACATTAAAAATATCCTTTCTTATCTGAGTTAGAGAGTATTAAGGCATTTATAATTAATCAACGCCTTCTTATTCAAATTGATTATAACATAAAAAGACGCTTTATTCAACAATTCGGTTGACAAAAATGCTGTAATGATATATAATCATTGTGATATTTAAAGGCTTTGATAAAAGAAAAGTAGCAAATTTATTTTTACCCAGAGAGGCTCCGTTTGGTGAAAGGGGCTGTAAAAAACCTTTGCAAATACACTTTTTGAGCTGTGAAAACCGAGTTATGCCCGTTAAAGCATAGTGTTTTAACACACCGAGGTATGCTTTTGCATATAAATAGAGGTGGTACCGCGAACTTTCGCCCTCTGTCTTTTGACAGGGGATTTTTATTTTTTGGAGGAAAAAATTATGGGAATTTATGAAGAACTTGTTGCCCGCGGTCTTATTGCACAGGTAACAAATGAAAGCGAAATCAGAGAAATGATAAACAGCGGAAAGGCAACCTTTTATATTGGTTTTGACTGTACCGCTGACAGCCTTACTGCAGGTCACTTTATGGCTCTAACCCTTATGAAGCGTTTACAGATGGCAGGTAACAAGCCTGTTGCTCTTATCGGCGGCGGCACTACTATGATAGGCGACCCCTCCGGCAGAACCGATATGAGAAAAATGCTGACAAAAGAAGATATTGACCATAACGCTGAATGTTTTAAGCGTCAGATGGAACGTTTTATTGAGTTTGGCGAAGGCAAAGCAAAAATGGTTAACAATGCCGATTGGCTTTTAAATCTTAATTACGTTGATTTACTCCGTGAGGTTGGCGCCTGTTTCTCGGTAAACAATATGCTCAGAGCAGAATGTTATAAACAAAGAATGGAAAAGGGTCTTTCCTTCCTAGAGTTCAACTATATGATTATGCAAAGCTACGACTTTTATTACCTCTATCAGCACTACGGCTGTAATATGCAGTTCGGCGGTGACGACCAATGGAGTAATATGCTTGGCGGTACCGAGCTTATCAGAAGAAAGCTTGGCAAGGATGCTCATGCAATGACCATTACCCTTCTTACCGACTCTCAGGGCAAGAAAATGGGCAAAACAGCAGGAAATGCCGTTTGGCTTGACGCAAACAAGACCTCTCCTTATGAGTTCTTCCAGTACTGGAGAAACGTGGCAGACAGCGACGTACTTAAGTGCATTCGTATGCTTACCTTCTTACCTCTTGAACAGATTGATGAAATGGACAAGTGGGAAGGCAGTGAACTTAATAAGGCAAAAGAAATTCTCGCCTATGAGCTTACCAAACTTGTTCACGGCAAGGAAGAAGCAGAAAAGGCTTTGGCTGCTGCTAAAAATATTTTTGCAGGCGGTAAAGATTCTGCCGATATGCCTACCTTTACCCTTAGCCAAGATGATTTAGGGGAAAACGGTATTGGCATTCTTGACATTATGGTAAAAAGCGGTCTTTGCGGTTCTAAAAGCGAGGCAAGAACCTTAGTTACCCAAGGCGGAGTAAGCGTAAACCAAGAAAAACTTACCGTTCCCGCAACCTTTTATACAAAAGAGCAGTTAGAAGCAGGACTCCTTATTCAAAAGGGCAAAAAGAAATTTATTAAGGTTAATATCTAAATTAAAAGTATAGTTTTATAAAAATGCGGGAATGTCGATAAGACATCCCCGCATTTTGATGATTTTGAATTAGAAATGACTACCCATTGGTCTTTCCCAAAACGTGGAGATTGGGCAACTCACGATGCAAAATGGAGCGGTAAGATGTTATGAAACTATTTGAAGATGCAGGATTCAAACTAAAAGAACTGATTATCAAAGAACAACATATTCCATTTCTTTAGGATATCCTAAAACCTTATATAACAAAAGCAGAAACGAATTTCGTTTCTGCTTTTTTAATTACTGTCCTTTAGAGTACGACTCTTATCGACATTCTATTTTATGGATTTAAACCTGTATTTTCTTTAAAACGTATCTCACAGCCTAAATACTGCTGACATTCGGTAAGACCTTTTGAAACGATTGCTTTTGTGCGGTTATAGGAATTTTTTCCTGTTGAAGAAGACAGTCCCTTATTATAAAAGGCATTTTCATCAGTCAAGGCGTGAAGAATATATTCTGCATTACTGCCGCTTCCTGTCTTTTCCACCCAAGCAGGAATAATATCAACTCCGCTTAAAACCACTTTACCATCGCTGTATTTATCAAAGGTATAGTAGAAAAGCATACCGTCCTCGGTGTGTCCTGTGGGGCAGTCGGTATAAAGAAGGCTAAGCCGCTGATTAGAAACGGAATTTCCCATAGAATAAAGACAGACCGTTTTTCTTTGGCCGTCGGTAGAGGTAATAAGCTCAATAGGCTGAATAACGTGGGGATGTCCCCCTACGATTACGTCAACTCCAAGGTCGCAAAGTTTTTGGGCAATTTTAGTTTGCCAAGTATTTTGTTTAAGCTGATATTCGTTGCCCCAATGCATATAAAAAACTATTGCCTCGGCACCGTTTTGCTTCATATCACTAATAACATTCTCGGCTTCAACATAGAACTCATCAATTTTTTCATAGCAGAAGGAAGAAAGCAAGTCAGCCGCATCGCTACTGACAATTCTGCCGTTTATAGATTTTGTTCCTCCTCCTTGATAAACATTTTCATATGTATAGCAAGCCATACCGATTTTAATGTCATTAACGTCCTTTATTGTATAAAGAGCCTCATTTGATGCTTCCCTTGTGCCGATAAAGGGCATATTTTTTTCCTTTAGCACCCTTGCCGTACGTTTTAGCCCGTATAATCCCGTATCATAGCAATGGTTATTGGAGGTAAGAAGCATATCCACCCCTGCTGCCTTTATATCATCAATAAGGTCATCGGGCGTATTAAATGCGGGATAGCCCTTAAAACTGCCCGATTCACTGCCGCCAAGAGTAACTTCAAGATTTGCTATAGTAAGGTCAGCCTCGTTAAAATAAGAGGAAACCTCTCTGTAAAGGGGTGAAAAGTCATAACCGTCGCTTTCCTTTGCGGCGGTCAGCAAGGGAGAATGTATAAGTATATCCCCCGTATTAAGCACCTTTGCAGATGATACTACATAAGGTTCTTCAGGCTGACTTGCTACGCTGTCCTTATCTAAGGATAAATCCTCTCCGCCAGAACCGATAAGTTTACTTATACCCCAACCCGCAATAGAAATTATAAGGCAAAGTACACTTGCACAAAGGCACAAAAACAAATTACGTCTTAAAATTTTCTGTTTTCTTGTCAACTTCCCCATTTTTTATATCCCCTGTTATTTTGACATCTTTTCGATAAATTTTTTACTGTTTTCAATAGTTTTCTGAGATTTTTCGTTATCTTCTATAAGCGTACCTTTTGTATTTCTTAAGTAAATTTTAACGTTATCGGGAATTTTAATTTCTTTTTCAAAGGCACAGTTATAATAATCTTCCTGAAGGGGTGTTCCCTCTTCATTAAGCACTCCCGTAAGGTAATTATCAAAATACTGTTTACCTAAATCGCCGGTTATTATAAGCATACATTCAGCATCTGTTACAATAACACTCTGAAGGCGTTGCATCATAGTGTTTTGATACTGTGCCGTTGAAACCCCTGTCTGATATGTACAGTTTATAACCTGAACGTAAACCTCGCCGTCTGAGTTATAATCTTCGCAAAACTGAGCAAAATAGTCCTCAATTTCGGGAACGTACATATCTGCAAGAATTCTGTTATCATAAACAACAATTTTTAAGTCTGCTTTTTTCTTATTCATACAGCTAACGGTAGCAACTATTATAACGCTAAGGCACAATGCCGTAATCAAAACAGCTCTCCAATTATAGTAAAAAAAGTGACTTATTTTTTCACCAAAGGTTTTAGGCTTTATTTCGTTCTCATAAGGCTTATGCTCGGTTGCTTCTTCGGTTAGTGCTTTCGCCTGCATTGCCTTAAGCTCAAGAAAATCTTTTCTGGCTTTGTCCCGTTGTGCA
This sequence comes from Acutalibacteraceae bacterium, assembly GCA_045592625.1. Taxonomy (GTDB): domain Bacteria; phylum Bacillota; class Clostridia; order Oscillospirales; family Acutalibacteraceae; genus SIG607. Next base: position 164,313 of record JAZNVC010000001.1, on the reverse strand, counting down.
AGGGTTTCGCTTTTTTTATTTTGGCTCATATATTACTCCTTTAAAAATATTGCAGGGCTTTCCATTTCAAGTATCTGCTCGTTATAGAACTGTGATTTTTTCTGCAACTCGCTGTCAAGGGTTTCAAACCCGTACTCCTCGGTTAAGGTGGGCAGATTTGAGAAAAGATTTGTTCCAAGTCCCAACCTTTCTCCCTCGATAGTTGCACCCAAAGCGGCAACTGTTGTGGGGAATAAATCAAAGGTGCCGAATTTGCGGCTCTTTTCCTTAACCGGCACTACAGATGCATTTATAAAGCAGTTATAAACCGTGCGGGTATAATTCTTATCTATACTCTTTAAAAATTCGGGGTCCATAGTCAAATGGTCTCCGCATATTACTATGGTTGTGTTCTCATAAAAAGGCTGTTCTTTAATCCATTGGACGAATTCCAAAACCCTTTTTGAAGAACAGGAAAGCACGTTTGCGTACTGATTATCCCACTTGTTTTTGCAGTCTTTACATTCATATCCGTCGGGAAAATGGGTGTCGGCAGTAAGCATCGTGAAATTAAAGGGTTTACCGCTTTGATACAGTTTTTCTATTTCTTCCTTTGCAAAATCAAACAGCTTATCGTCCTCAAAGCCCCACCATTGCCTATAATCCTTAGGCAATCTTTTTTCCTCTTTAAGAGAATTTATATCAACGATATTCATATCGCCATGCTCACAAAAATAGGTCTTTCTGCCGCCGAAATCGGCATCACTTCCTACTAAAAGGGTTTGACTGTACCCCTCTTTTTTAAGAATTTCCGCCAGAGTGGTTACACCCGGCATAAAGGAATTTTCTCCGCCGTAGGTTTCACTTGCAATGGGCACCTTTATAAGCATACCTGAAGTCTGTGCCACCATAGCTGCTGACGTCCAGGTTGTTCCCGAATAAGAAAGAGCACCGCCGAATTCCTGGGTATTGGAAAAATTCACGTTATCATCAGCCAGTTTTTTAAGTTCGGGAATAAAATTATCGGTTATATTGCCCCCTGCCGCAGTATCGGCATAGGTACATTCCATAGATTCAAGCATTATATATATAAGATTGCGTTTATTTTCAGGGAAGGTGATTTTTGCTTCACTTGGGTTTTTATAGTTTTGAATAATAAAATCCGACTCGGTAGAAGCAACGCTTATATAACTTACCACTTCAAGCTTTGCCGAAAAAAAGGTTACCGAAACAAGAAGGGTAGAAAGTGCAACAGGCATAGCAACCCTTTTTATAAAATTACAAAATTTACCAAGACAGTATTTGGCATATCTTTCATTTTTTTTGAATTTTTTAATAAAGCCGCCCAAAAAAAGATATAAAAAAGTTTCAAGGGCGGTAAATAAAACTGGATATACTCCCACCTGCATAACAACACTTCCCGCCAAGCTGCGATTAGCACCGTTTGCGGGAGATTTTAACTGAAAAAGCACCTGATCAAGATAGATGTGGTCATATTTTCTTAAAAGCCATACCGTAAAGAAGAAAAGCAAATTTCCTAAAAATAATATTATAAGCGAAGCAACAAGTTTTTTGTTCACCTTTTTATTCTTTGTCAAGTTTTTCCCTCTCTTCAAAAAAATACTACCATTATTTTATATCTTTAAAGTTAAATAGTCAAGAGAAGTAAAAAATATTAACAAATCAGAAATAAATACGGCTGTGTCGGTTAACACAGCCGTATTTTTAATTAATCAGTTTTATTTCTTTTATTTTTGTAAATAAGAAGAATTATAATTGCCAGAGCCAAAACACCTGCAATAACACTGAGCACTGCAATGTGATTTGTATCTGATGTGTCAGGAGTGGGTAGAGGCTCTTTATATTTATTGACGAATTCAACACTTCTTTGTTCTTCATCGCCTACTTTGAACTGAGCCGTAGCCACTAAACTACCCTTTTCGTTATCGGCAACTTCAATGATTACACTATATTCTCTGGTATCATATTCCATTCCGTTTTCGGTTTGGTCTATTTTTTCCTTAACGGTGTAATTATAGGTTCCCGCTTCCTTAAAGGTAAGGGTTTTAAATACTATCTTACCGTCCTTATCGTTTTCCTTGACGTCAATCTCTGCACCGTTCTTATCATAAAGAGCAAACTCGAATTCTCCCTTTTCAAGTTCTCTGCCTTCGAGAACCTTTTTAGCCTCAATAGTATATTGAGCATCCAAGGTGGAATATTCGTTTACAACAATAAGTCCGTTATCGTCGCTTTCTACCTGAACGCTAAGAACATCTCTGCCCGTATCGTCAAGAACCTTTCTTACCGTAACCTTAACAACGTGTTCCTTGGTATCGTACTTAATACCGTCCTTCTTACCATCCTCGGCACCTTCGGGAAGCACCTCTTTTACTACGTAGTAGTACTCGCCCTCATTACTATAGGTAAGATATTCGGTCTTAGCCATATTGCCTTCATCATCTGTTAGGTTAACATCCTCAAACTTGAAATTCTTTCCTATGTTAGATACGGTAAGAACAGCCTCACCAACAGCATTAACATTACCATCGGCATCTTTAAGAGCCTGATAAAGTTCAAAGGTGAACATTCCGTCTTTAAGATTCTTATTGTACTGCTTTTCACCTGTAATATTTACAGACTGCTTTTCGGGTTTGATTTCATTATTAAAGATTATCTGGGTTTCTTCGGTTTTTTCTGAGTTTAACACCTTTGTAATCTTTTTGGTGGTTACAAGCTGTCCTGAAAGGTTATCGGTTACGTCGATTTCCACAATAAAGTATGCCGAGTCGTAAACCATTAGTTCGTCCTTTTCTTCGGGCACAGCTTCTTTAATAATGTAATAATAACCGCCTATAGTATTATAGGTAATTTCTCCAAAGGTAACGTTACCGTTTGCATCGTTGGATGCAGTATCTATAAGATTTACGGGTGTTACTGCGTTATCGTCAAGTGTTGCAGAATAAAGCTGGAAGCTGAATGCCTTTTCGCCAACATACTTCTCAATTTTATCGCCCAAAAGTTTTTTGGTAAGCGAAATGGTTTCTTTCACCGCTTCAACAGAATAGGTGTTACTAAAGGCTACTGCATTACTGCTGTTATTATAATCAACCTCGGCGGTCAGTGCACCTGTACCGTTATCGGTTACGGTTACGGTTACGGGATATACGTTTTGGTCCCACTTAACTCCGGCGTATTTGCCGTTTGCATCTATATTCTTAGGCAGTTTTTCACGTACTGTATAGGTATAAACACCCGCCTCGGTATAGCTGAGGTTAAAGGAGAAGGGTGCGATATAATCGTCGGTGGGAAGACCGTTATGAACAGTATCTATTACCTGTCCGTCTTTAAGAAGTTCAAAGCTGAATGCACGGGATTGTAGCTTTCTTATACCGCCTAAAAGGGTCTTTGTGCCGTTTATAGTAGCATTGACAGGCTCGGTTTCGTAAACGTTATTAAAGGTTATCACATTAACCGGCTGACCGTTAAGGGTAATTTCATAAGCACACGAAAGTTTACCTGTTGTGCTGTCGCCTGTTACATCTACGCTGATATGATATTCCTTTGTATCGTAGGTGATGCCGTTATGCTTATTATTTACGGCTTCGCTCGGAATAATTTCACGAACAACATAATAACGTTTGCCTTCGTCATTATAAGAAATCTTGCCGAAGCTTATAAGACCGTTCATGTCGGCAGTTGCTTCTTTTAACATATCTCCTGCATTAAAGGAAGAATCTGCCTTAAAAAGACCGAAGCGGAAATTGTCGTTATTGACAATATCCCTGCCCACAAGGAATTTGTTTGCCGTAAGGTCGGTGGTTAAAATAACTTCACCGGGAGTAAAGGTGTTTTCAAAGTCAGCACCGTCAATTTCTGCCACGGCAACTATATTGCCTTCACGGGCAGAAGCCGAAGTTTCTTTGATAACCTTTTCGTTTTCATCCATCAACTTAACAGAAATGTTATAGTAACCGTTGCTATGACCAACAACTACTGTTACGTGATATTCTTTGTCTGTATAACCTACTCCCTGAATATTTCCGCCGTTTTCCTTTAATACATAATTATGAGTGCCGGCAAGATCAATTTTGTCAAAGACAAGTGATATTCTTGCTGTGCCTGCAGCGGCAGTTTCGGGAGAAACAGCTACAGCAGAGCCTGTTATATTAAAGTCTTCATCTGCGGGATAAAGAGAGAAGCTATAACCTGCAGGAAGAAGGTTTGCAGTCTGGTTATGAATGTTTTTAACGGTCTTGTTAATATCTATAATAACCTCTGCCGCACCGTTAACCTTATAGTTGTTGTTAAATTCTGCAGTAACGTTTTTACCGCTTATCTGTGTATCGGAAATATTTGCAACTTCGCTTATATAAAGTTTTCCTTCGCCGTCATCGGCTACTCTTACAACAAATCTGCAATAGGTGGTATCGTAAACTATACCTGCCTTAACGTTATCCTCGTCAACTACCTCTACTATTCTGTAGTAATAGTCACCTACAGCATCGTATGTCTTATTTTCAAGAATGTCAACGCCCACGCTGTTTGCTGAGTTCTTTGAATAGGTTATTTCGGCATCTTTTATATCAACATAATCATTTCCGTCAAAATACTGCACCTTAAAGGCAAATTTGCCGTTCCAGTCAGCAGCATTACCGTTATCATCAAGAAGATTCTTATTTATAGTAATGTTTATATCTGCAGGAAGTGTGGGAGAAGCACTGTAGGTATTGGTAAAGGAAATATAGTGAAGCTCGCCTGCCTCTACTGTAACGCTCTTTTCGGTTTCATCTACAGCAAAGCCTTTAGGAATATTTATTTCCTTAACCTTAACTACCACATTTTCTTCCAGTTTTCTTATTGCAACATTTTCTCCGTGCTTTAAGGTAATAACCTTTCCTGCATCGGTAATAGTATCGGTAGTGCCGTTTGAGAACACAAGGTCATAACTCTTTTGTGCCTGTGCACCCTCTAAAGCAATTTCAAAGGAGAAGCTGTCATCAAAATGTCCGTCGATACTGCTTACCACAGTTTTGGCTATAACAACGTCCCCTTCCTGCGGAATAGTATTTATAAACTGAGCAGAGGCAATAACGCCTGAAGCAACATTAATAACCGCTTCCTCAAGGTTTTTGTCTGAGTTTACGCTCAGTACCTTATAATCTTTACCCTGTGTATTTTCTTTAACAGTTACAGTCTTTCCTATAAGTGCTTCGCCTAACAGCCAGAAGCTTTCACCGTGCTTAAGGGTTACAGTGTATGCACCGTTAAAGTTAATTTCGCTTTCGGTTCTCTCTCCCAAAGCATTCTCTTTAATAAGAGTAAGCTCTCCGTTTAGGTCAGCAGTTACGTTGAATTCGAAATCCAAGGTTTTATCGGTAATGGTAGCATCGCTTGTTTTGGAAATCTTAATACCCTCGTAAGCATCAAAGGTTAATTTACCGTTGTTTCCAAGGAAGGAGTCAACGTGATATTCGTTATGGTTTACGCCAACCTCAAGGTCGTGAACAAAGGGCATATCGGAACATTTTATGGTGCCCGTTTCGTTCTTAGCCTTTTCCATTACGTAATCGCCAAAGTAATGATGGATAGTACCTGCTGTTACATACCAGGTATTATCTTGCTTTTTAGCAATATCGCCCTCGTGAGTCAATACGTGCTCTGAAATCTGCTCGTACTGCCACTCTGCTACGGTTTTGTTACCCTCTACTTTATAGATTACAGTTCTGTGGTAAAGGGGTTTATTAACATTATAGGTGGGAGCACTGCTACTGTTATAAAGAGTTCCGTTAGTATCGGTATAAATGGGGGTATCTATGTTATAGTAGTAACGCTCATTTTCCTTACTTGGTTCAAAGAAAGAAATGGTATTATGATTTTCGCTGTATTTATATTGATATCCGTCGCTTTCTATATCATCCCATTGGTTAGTATAGAACACGTAATTTCCGTCTGCATCTTTAACCAGCTTATCGGGAGCAGTATTTTCAATATCCAAAAGGTCGATTTTACTGCTAAGTCCTACCTCATAAAGCAAACGGCTTGGTGCGGTTGCTCCCTTAATGGTGAGGGATGCAGGATCTAAAGGATCGGTTCCGTTCAGCTGAATGTCATATTCAACAAGAGGAATAAGAGAAGCGGGGATTTTACCGATAACTCTGGTGTCGCCTGTCTCGGTAGCATCTGCAATGCCCTGTGCTTCGCCGTTAACGGTTGTACGCACAAGTATGGTAGCATACATCATATCGGTCTTTCTGTGACCTTCGCCTACTGCATCGTAATAGCCGTAGGATTTATTTGCATAAACTACCTTTTCTTTAATATTTTCGGGAACTGCATTAAGAGAAGCATCCTCGCCATCCCAGAAAGCAACGTACTTTCCGTCCTTGTCGGCATACCAACCTATATAGTTGCTGTACTCAACAGTACCGTCGTCTTCATTAATATGGTAGTAAAGCTGACCTGATGCATAGGCTTTACCTATAAGCTCTCTTGCAACAGAGGTATCTTCAATACCCATACGGGATTTAACAGCCCATACCATATTATTACCAGCTTCTGTAGGAGCATCTACAGTTCCCATTCCGCCCTGATAAATCATTTTAGCAAGGGTACTGCCGTCATAAAGCTTACTTCCCAGTTGAATGCCCTTTACAGCCTTAACCTCCATATTCTTGCCGATATAATCATCAAATTCAAGAAAACCGTCATGGTCAATGCTGTTGCCGTCACTTACAAGAGTGGGATAGTAAAGGGACTGAATAACTATCTGCTCAACAATATCCTCAAAGGCTTTGTTAAGGGACGAAACGCTGTTTGCACCAAAATATTTAGTTACGTAATCTTCACTCCATCCCCGTTCTTCGTTAACAGGAGCGGTGTAGGTTATGGTTTTGTTTTCGGTTCCGTTTACTCTTATCTGAACCGTCATAGTTTTATTAGTTTTGTCTTTTAAGCCCTTAAAGGTAGTCCAATAAGAATCGGTCGAGGTGTTATTTGAAGGGTCAAGAAGACTTAATGCGGGAGCTTTATTTCCCACGTTAAGACCTAAAGTATAAACAAGCGGTTCGCTGTCGTATTTTTCTTCAATTTTATCTCTTGCCCACGCAGCAGTAAGCTGTGTCATAAATGCAATACCGTTACTGCCGTAATTTGTTTCGGTACCGTCACCTGAGTTGGAGGTCCCAATATTAGTATAATTTGTGGAAGCAATAGTGGGACAGCCGTCAGACATAATTACCATAACAGGCTTACGCTTTGCACCTGCCTGAATTCCCTCCTGCACAGTAGTATAGGTTACTTCGCTGAACATCTGCTGAGCTTTATAGATACCGTTTTGCGTATATGTACCGCCTGTAACCTGTTTACTGTTATTTGTGCTAAAAGTGGATTTTACACCTTCAGCAATGGTTCCGGTAACGCCTGATGCTACCTTTACACCGTTTCTTGTGCTATTGTTCTGACGCCATGAAGATACAAGATATACTCTGTTATTACTGCTGTCTATACCCTTTTCCCATCTGCCGAGAGGAAGTATTACGGTTGCAGTAGAGGAGGTTGCCGCATCATTTTGATTGGTATTACCGCTATAGGCAATAACGCCTACTCGGTTATTTGCATTAAGGCTTAACAGTTCCTCAATAGCGCTGTTTGCCGAATTAACCATTGTAACGTAAGGGTCTGTCCCTTGGTCTACGTCCATACTGCCCGAAAGGTCAAGGACTAAAATGGTATCGGTAGGCAGGGTAGAATAGCCCTCCACACTCTTTGAAGATGCAATAGTAGAAAGAGCAACAAGGAAATTCTTATTATCTATGGAAAGGTTAAAATCATTTCCTTCAACCTCATCGGTAGCAGCAATATAATCTGCTACGGTTGAAAAAACAGATTTATCGGACCATACGCCGCCTGCCCAAGTGGTGTTTTCAGTTTTAGGACCGAAGAACGCCTTCCAGTCATTAACTGTGGAAGGATCGGTAACCTTAGTAAAGTCGGCAGCAGCACCTACGTTCATAACCAACATAGGAATCATACTGAAAACCATTACTACAGCAAGAAATACCGATAATAGTTTTTTGAAGGTTAAGTTTTTTGTGTTTTTCATTGTTTTTACCTCTTTCAAGAATAAGACCGTACATTACGCAGCAAAGGGCACTAACCCACGCTAATTTTACAATTAAATTATATCATTTATATACTATTTACGCAAGTTTTTTCTATTATATGTCTATGGTTTTTTTATTATCTACCAAATAGGCGAAACATACCAAAAACACAACTATATATTGTGCCATTTGCCTATTGATAAAAATATATAAAAATAGTAAAATATATGTAAAAAGATTTTTAGGGGTATTTTTATGATAATAATGAGCGTTGACAGAGGCAAGGCACGTACAGGAATTGCCTACAGCGACAAAGGTGAAAGTTTTGCCTTTCCCCATACGGTAATAACCGAATATAACAGCGAAAAACTTATTGGCAAAATAAAAGAAGCCGCCCTTACTTTAAAGGCGGACGAAATAGTTGTGGGACTTCCCCGAAGAACCGACGGAAGCCTTGGCGACAGTGCACAGGAATGTCAGGCTCTTGCAGAAAATCTAAGAGAAATTCTTTCTATCCCCGTTAATCTTTACGACGAAAGATTTACCACAGTCAGCGCACACACAGCCCTAAACTACACCGATACCCGCGGTAAAAAACGCAAGGAAATAATAGACGCCGTCGCCGCAGTTTTAATTTTAGAAGATTATCTTAAATTTAAAAAGAACAGTAAAGAGGGCAGTAACTGATTACTGCCATAAAAAAACAGCCTTAAAAAAGGCTGTTTTTTGTCATAGTTCATTGTCGAAAGGGTTTATATTGCAGTAAACCTCCAATAAACATTTACTGCAAACCTCGCCGACGCCTATTACATAGTTGGTGCGTTTGCTTATCGGTCTGTCAACGGGGGTTTGAGTAACACATCCGCAAACCACACATTTTTCAAATTCTTCTTTTTTGTTTTTATTCATCCTTCATCACTCGGTTTTTCTTTTGCATCTATCGGTAATTATAATCACAATACAGGACGTACCGCTAATAAACGCAAGGAGCATCCAGAAATAAACGCTCTTATCCATTCTCGTATCGGGATTAACAGGTTTATCAATATCACATATGTTGGTAAATTCCGCATTAACCAGCTCTGTTTTTAATCCGTCAACAAAGAAGTCTGCTGTTATTTCGTAATCCTCATTCAAATAGGGCTTAATCTCCACTTTATAAACCCTTGTGTCATAGGTCACGCCCTTTTCTTTGCCATGCTTTTCATAAAGCTTAAAGACAAGGGTATTGTCAATATCCTCATTTGAAAGAGTAATCTCTATTTTACCGTCACCGTTTGCATCGGTCTTTGCGGTATATTCTTCAGCAGTTTCGCTGTTAAGAAGCACAAATTCAAAGCCCTCAGGACTGCGTTTATAACTACCTTTATTGGTAATGAGTTTTGTCACAGAGATATGAACGGACCTGTCTTCAGGTACCGGAGGTTTAAAGGTATTATTAAAGACAACGTTAATGGAAAATCCGTTTTCATATCGGGTTGAGGTAGTATGTTCACCGTTTTTTACGTCGGAAATTTCAAGTTGTCCGTCCATATCTTTGTCTGTGACGCAAAGGGAAAAGGTGTTCACAGTAGCGTCGTAAACCATACCCTTGAGTTCGCCCTTTTCTTCGGTCATACGAAATTCATATTCACCTGCCATAGTAAAGGAGAGTTTAGAAATGGCTTTGGTGAAATCGAACTCGGGTTTAAAGTTTTCTTCACTATAGGTTATTGTCTGTTTATCCAGCTTTACCCATTGACCGTTACTTCTATATTCTAACAGAAAGGAAAAGCAGTCTTTTTCTTTCCAGTCTCTGCCCTCAAGCACCTTTTTGCCTTTTAGGGTTATCCCCTTTATGTCGGTTGCTTTTGGGGTATAGGTATTTACAAATTCAGCCTCTACGAAGCTTACTTCGGGAACAAGAACGGTTTTTTCGTCCTCGCCTTTTTTGGCAAAACCTTCTGCCGAAAAGTCGTTTTCCTTTATGGTAACGCTGCTTCCTACGTCAATTCCCTCTACAGTAAAGGGAATATTAGGTTTAACCTTTACGGTAAGGTCGCCGTTACTATCGGTCTTCATTTCGCCCTGTGCTGTTTTAAGTGTTGTTTCGGCATAGTATGCACCAAAAGAAAGAGTGAAATCAAAGGCAATATTTTCGGGTATTACGTAATCTTTTCCAAAAGGATGCTCTACCCTTTTTATTACTGAAATTCCATTTGTTATTTTATCTTGGGGCTTGAAAATATTAGTCAGAGTGTCGGTTTTTGAAGCCACATAGCAAAGAGTGGTATTGACAGTGGACATAATAAGGGTTATTAGCGATACAAAAAGTAACACTGTTCTTATAATCTTTTTACCCATATCAATACCCTACTTTCTATTTATATCTTACAAAAGGTAGAAAGGAAAGCAAAAGTCTTTTTTTGTGCTTTTTATAATACTTTCTTTCTCTGCCCGAACATCGTGCAATTTCGCTGTTAAGATACTTTATTTCGCCTTTAATTTCTGCTGCAAAAATGGTTATTCTGACCGATAAAATCAAAACAAATACTGTTATGCCCACTATTATCGGCAGTTTCATTTTTCTTATTTGTTGTTATAAATAACGTTTACGCCGTCGTGAGCAGGAGTTCCGTAAACGCCCTGTCCTCCACCATAAAGTTGATCAAATCTGCAAAGAATATGATGGTCTTCGTCAGGGTTGTGTGTATGTTCATCATCAACCACTTCTTTACCGTTTGCATCGGTGGGATGACCGTATCTGGGGTTGGAGTAAGCAGAGTTACTATATCCTTCTTGAACTCTTACATAAGGCCAAGAAGTACCTGCAAATTCACAATAAGTATAGTTTGCCCAAGTACCATATGTAACCGTAACATCCTTACAAGTGAGTTGAGGTGCGTCTGCATAGGTTGTACCGTCAACGGCCTTGGTTTTTTCTGTGTTACCGATAATCATACCACAACGGCGATAAGCGTACCACTGATAAGTAGAGGTTACATCGTTGTAAGCATCTATTCTGCAAGAAATATTACACTTTTCAACATAGATTTTAGCGCTTCCCCCGGCTCCGCCGATGAGACCGCCTGTTGAGTTATCAAAGTCGCCCCACTGAGCTGCAATGGTGGTTGTTTCATCTACATTACAGTTAATATACTTGTGGTCTCCGCTTGCCCAACCTACAATACCGCCTGCATAGTACTGATAGTCTGCTACTTTGCTATTAGTTACAATAATGTTTTCAAAAGTGCATTCGCCGTATGCACAGGCGGCAACAGTACCGCATATAGCAGATTCGCCGGAAATGTTTGCACCGTCTATAACCAGGTTCTTAATCGTGGCATCTTCAACCTTGCCAAAGAGACCTAGTCCCAAGTCGCCGTAGTAGTAACCATTATCCAATGCCCAGGTATTCTGGCTCAAGCCGGAGATGGCGTAATCCTGACCGTTAAAGGTTCCCTTAAAGGAACGATCTTTTCTGTAGGAGCCGATGGGTTCAAAAACTGTACCGGACAGGTCAAGGTTCTTGTCCAGCTTAACAGTCTTGCCCTCGAAGGTATTGCCATCATCAACGAGTTTAGCAAATCCGGCTAGCTGTTCGGCAGTACTAATCACAAATTCGGTGTCGGAGTCGTTGTACCAAGAGGTATCTGATGTACCGTCCCAAGTGTCAGGAAGAAAATCGACAAACCACTTAACAGCGTTTTGTGCATTTAATTCACCGAAAGCAGTGTTTAATGCGGTAGCTGCATCGGCAAAGCCGTTGGTCTGAACAGCCTGAGAAAGTACAAGCACTTCCCAAGCGTCGCCAAATTTAGCACAATCTTCATTATCTGTTTTTTTATCAAGGAAAAGCTGTATAAGAGAGGGTGCAGATTTTTTGCCTGCTGCAAGAGCCTCGTTATATGTAAAATCAAATACACAATAATCAACGCCGTCTATATTTACAAACAAAATACCCTTAATGGTTGTATCCATACTGTTATAATTCAGATGAATAAGGTCTTCGGGGTCGCCGTCGGGTGCTTCAATAGCAACCAAAGTACGAACATAGGCATCAGATTTGCCGGTGTTGTTAACAGTAACAATTTTGTCAACAACATTCTTCATCTTTTCAGAGAAGACTTTATATTCGACGCCGTTTACCACAACGCCGTTGTCTGCCCATTCCTCACTATCATATACAGCGGGGTAGGCAGGTTTATCCTGTGTAAATTTAGCAAGATTACCGTCTGCATCGCGTTCTTGCTCGATTTGTTCAATCTTAACGTTACCAAGTGTCATAACGTTAACATCGCTGTCTTGCGAAGTTAAGTATGCAATAGTGCCGCCGATAGCCAGTGCGGCAACTAAAACATAAGCGGTACACATTAAGAGTACCTTTTTAAGTTTTGACATTATATGTATCTTCTCCTTTTATATTTGTTTTTTGTATATAGCAATCAAAGAGTCAAAAGGAACTTTGATTGCCGCCCACTCCCCACGGAGAGGAGTGGGTGGACTTTATGAAGACAAGACTAAATCAAGTTATTCAGCAACCACGGTGTACCAGACATCACCGTTTGCCTGAGCTTCGGAAACGACCTTGTAGCCTTCCATAACTCTGATATTGCCAGGATCGTTACCGCCGGTGGAAGGATCAAAGTTTACGAAGGTTCCGCCGTAAATATTGATAAAACCTGTGCTACGGTTAGCGTCCGCAACATTAACGGGACGATTCTCCCAATCACTATGGAAAAATCCGCCGTAGATATCAATTACACCACCGCTGGAATAGATCATCTCCTGATCGTTACCACTCTTGCTCGAAGTGAACGAACCGCCGTTTATTGTTACCTTGGCGCCATTTCCCGCCCATACAGGGACACCGGCAACAGCGTGATATTCACCACCATTGATCACGATCTCGCTGGGACCCTGTGCATAGAAGATACAGGTAAAACCATCAGCGTTTTCGGAGTAGATGGAGCCGCCTTCACCATTAACGGTCAATTTTCCGTTATAAGCCGTTGTAAAGAGGTAGGTATAACCGGTATTTTTACCATTTTGGTAAGCGGTATCGTGGTTTACCGTATGTCCGTTGAGGTCGAACGTAACGTCAGTGCCTGCCGCTCTAAGAGCATACTCTCTGTTCGAGGACCAGCGGCTATCTGCATCAGCGGTATTAATATCCGAGTTTAAAATAACCGAACCGCTTTTTCCGGACTGGTCAAATGCACTAAAGGCATCATAAGCTTCGTCTGCAGATGCAACAACATCGGGGATCGCAATGCCACCGAACCACTCAACAGCCTTTTCAGAGGACTTACCAAAAGCGGTGTCCAGAGCAGTCTGTGCATTGTCAAAACCTGCAACCTGAACAGCCTGAGAAAGAACGAGGATATCGAGGGTGCCGTTGCCGTTACCGTCGAGGGCAACCATGTCCTCGTTGGTGGCCGCAGACTTGATGTAAACCTGAGAAAGGTTGGGGTAAGCGGTGTCGCCAGCGGGAAGGATACCATTATCATGGAGAGTACCGTTAGCCCCGTTGTACACATATTCAAATACAAAATAGGTGTTACCGTCGACCACGATAGTACCTACCTCGTTCTTAGTCCATGTAGAGTGATAAGAAGTACCAATCAAACTACCGTCAGTAGAACCGATTTCAATAGCAACGAGAGTACGGATGTAAGCATCGGTATCGCCAGTGTTCTCTACGGTAACAAATTTATCCTGCGCATTGGAAGCGGCCTTAAATACCTGCATATAACCGTAAGAATCTACCTGAGTCATACGTACAACGGTGGAATCCCAATCCCAGCCTTCCCAGGTAGTTGTGTCTATAGCAGAAGGAAGTAGTGGTTTTGCTTGTGTAAAGTCTTTTAATACATAGCTGGTTACATTGTCAATGGTGTCGGTAGCAAAGGTGCCGTCAGCGTTCACAACACGCTCATACTCATGCTGCTTAATTGATACATTACCAAGTGTCATTACGTTCACGTCATCATCAGTGCTTGTGAGGTAAGCTAAGGTTCCGCCGATAGCCAGTGCGGCTACCAGAACATATGCGGTACACATTAAGAGTACCTTTTTAAGTTTAGACATTATATGTATGTTCTCCTTTCCGGAATGGGTAAATTTTTATGAATTAAAGTTGATTGCCGTTGGCATCAAAATTGATTTCATCTTCAAAGCCGAACTCAATAATTCTATTCGGATTTGATGCATTGAATGTGTTGCCGTTACCAAAGATATCGAGGTTGAGGGTTGCATCTTTTACGCCTCTGCCACCATTATCTTTGTTCGAATAGATATGTACCCAGAATGCACGACTTACACCGTCAAGTGTGCTATCTTTGATAGTAACATTGTTCATACCGGAACCATTGTTAAATACACGAACAGGAATGTAAGAAGACTTGATGGTAGAGTTGCTAATGTTAAGGGTTACATTGGTTGCGTTCACAAGGTCAATTGCAAAGGCCATATCAGAACCGCCAAGGTTTTCAATAGTTGCATTTTCAATATTCAAAGTGCCGTTAAATGCTACATAAAACACCTCGGTACAAGCGTTCCAAGCAAAGTTTTCAGCAGTGTGCTTGGTTGTGATAGTACCGTTCTTAACATTTAAAGTACCTCTAACGTCAATTGCAACCTCATTGTCTGCGCTTGTTACTCCTCCGTCATTATTCTTGTCAGCATTATCGGTAACAAAATCAAGGGTCTTGCCGTTGAGGTTCAATGTGGTAGAAACACCTGCGGGAATGGTGATAGTAGTATCAGCATCGGCATCAATATCTTTAGTTAAAATAACCTCGCCGCCGTTTGCAAGTGCTGTAGCTAATTCATCAGCTGTAGAAACAACCGTGGGAATAGCCGGAGCGTTTACACTCCAAGGATGATTGGTGGTAGTAATGTCACCAAATGCGGTGTCAAGAGCGGTTTCAGCATCAGCAAAGCCTGCAACCTGAACAGCCTGAGAAAGAACGAGGATATCGAGGGTGCCGTTGCCGTTGCCGTCAAGTGCTTCGCAGTCCTCATTGGTAGCGTTGTGTTTGATGTAAACCTGAGAAAGGTTGGGATAAGAGGTATCGCCTGCAGGGAGGATACCATTTTCGTGACGCACACCGTTCGCACCAGCATAAACATACTCGGTCAAAGCATAGTTGTTGCCGTCGATTACGATGGTACCAATAGAATTCTTAGTCCAAGTTTTGTGATAAGAAGTACCGATCAAGGATGCATTACCGTTGCCGATTTCGATTGCAACAAGGGTGCGAACAAAGGCATCAGTCTTGCCGGTGTTTTCTAAGGTAACGAACTTATCCTGAGCGTTTTTGCCTGCAAATACGTCCATACCGCCGTATGAACCTACCTGAGACATACGAACAGGGATGGTATCATAACCTGCGTAGGCTGCACTGTCACCGGGTTGACTTGGGTCGCCAACAATGGGAAGCAAGGGCTTAGCCTGAACGAATTTCTCAAGCACATAGCTTGTTTGATTGTCGATAGTTGCAGTAGCGTAAGTACCGTCTGCGTTTACAACGCGCTGATACTCGTGCTGAGTAATAGATACTTTGCCAAGTGTCATAACGTTAACGTCATCATCGGTAGAGGTGAGGTAAGCCAAAGTTCCGCCCATGGCAAGAGCAGCCACAAGCACAAAACTAAGTCCCATTAAAAGTGATTTTTTAATGTTTTTCATTTTCTTTTACTCCTTTAAAATATTATTTTTGTGTTATAGTCCAAGCCTTTTCGGCTGAATCTATTTCGGTTATTTCGCTGTCACGCTGAACTGCATAAGCGGTAAAGGAAAGGGTAGGCATTTCGGAAAGTGTATTAAACATTTCCTTTGTAACATCTTCTTTAACCTTTACTTTGTTATCTTTAAGTACGGGGAATTTTATATCCTCCTTACTACTGTCAACTGCTCTATAGTAAACGCCGTCAACATCCTTTAAGGGTGTCCAGCCGTCAGCAATGGTAAACTCCATAAAATCATCAAATTTAGCGGGGTCAACCGATTTTTCAATTTTCACAAAAAGCCAACAGTCTTCGCTGTCTTTTTTTACCGTTACGGTTGGGTCCTTTTCTATTTGATTTCCCGGTACCATACGATAGGTATTGGTATAAGGGTCTCCGTCACCGTCGTTTGTATCGCTTTCCTCTAAATTGATATTGATATCGCCATATGTAAAGGTATTTACAACGGGTTTTGTTTCGGCAACAAGCCATGCTAAAGTACCGCTAACAATACTGAACACAAGTGTTATTACGCTGAGCATTAACAGTACGGTTTTAAAGATACCCTGTTTTGTAAAAAGCTTTCTTTTCATATTTTTGCCGCCTTTCTTAATTCATCTGAAGGTCAAAAGCTGCCCAAGCAGCATCCTCGTTTTCAAAGCCTGCCTTCTGTATAGCGTTACCTACTACAGAAATTTTCATTTCGCTTATTTTGGCAAGTTCTTCGCCGTTTATTTCACCGGGAACCTTTATTTTTTTGAAAAGAGGTTCCAAAACCTTATCTGCACTAACCTTATCTACAGATTCTTTATAGCGGAATTCATAGGTGGCGGTATCATTGCCGTTATCGGTAATTTTTACACACTTCCAAACAGCCTTGTCATAGCCTTCTACGTAATTTTCAGGAAGAAAATCATTTCCGAAAACCGATTTGATATCAGCCATATCGCTTATGGTAACAAGCATACGGATATATGAAGCCTCACTGCCCTTTTTAACGGTTACGGTTGGGTCTTTTACATAAACCCCGCCGGGAATTAAGTGATATTCATTCTCCTTAACTCTTTCTGTGCCCACTACTGCACCAAGTTCATCTACATCTGCTTCATCAAGAGTTATATCGACATTACCTACGGTAAAGGTGTTAACAACTTCTTCTGTATCTGTAAGATAGGAAAGTGTCCCCATTACCGAAGCAAAAACCAATAAACTCAAACCAATGCACAGCAGTACTGTCTTCATTTTTTTCATTTTGTTTTTCTCCTTTTTTTATTTTTATCGGGTTCATCACCCGTAATAAAGTCAATCACAAATACAAGTACTGTAAGAATAATTCCTATAGCAATACCTAAATAGATTCCGGGTTTTTTTGTAATAAAACTTGCAGCATAACCTAAATAGGAAATTTTAAATATGGGTTTGCCCAGCACGTTATTCATATGCACCCTGCCGCTATCGGCACTTTTATTGGCGTCGCCCTTGGTTTCAAAATAAAGAACTCCGTTTTTTTCTTCTACGCCCACAATTCTATGTGTTACCGTTGTTTGATTTAACGACGAAAAGGTTATAACGTCTCCAACCTCAAGTTCCTTTGGGTCAACCTTTTTAACATATATAACGGCACCTGTTTTATATTCAGGTTCCATTGAAGGCGATAAAACGGTATAAACCTTTATGCCGAAGATTTGCAC
This sequence comes from Acutalibacteraceae bacterium, assembly GCA_045592625.1. GTDB lineage: Bacteria > Bacillota > Clostridia > Oscillospirales > Acutalibacteraceae > SIG607. The sequence continues at coordinate 146,828 of JAZNVC010000001.1, read as the reverse complement.
TCCTGCAATAAGCACTGCAAAGATTACAACAAGGGAAACTATAGTTGCAGATATACTTTTCAGAATAATTTTAGGTTTTTTATTCAATTCTGAAGTTCACTCCTGTATGCAGCAGATATTTTTATATTGTTTAAATTTTCATTTTAAGGGAAAAATAAATAACAAATTGAATAATCGGTCATTTCGTTTATTACCCACATAAACGAAAAAAATAAAAAATGGTAAGAAAACAAGAGAGCTTCTCTCTGTTCTTACCATTTTTTTGACCATTTAAACAAAATCTATAAACATCAGCTTTTGCATATTTTTTTGCTTTAATTCAAAGGAAGAATGAACATATCTGTTTAAGGTTACTTTAACGTCAGAATGCCCAAGTATTTCCGAAAGAGTTTTAATATCAAAACCTGCTTCTACACAACGAGTAGCAAATGTATGCCTTAAGGTATGAAAGGTAACCCCCTCCAAGTTTAGGAGTTCTGCCGTTTCTTTAAATCGATGTTGCATTGTCCTAGGTTCACAGTAAGGACTTCTGGCGGTTGCAAGTACATATCCGTCATCCTTTCGCCTTTTATTTATGGTTTCTTTTAAAAATTCAGGCAACGGTATTATTCGCTTAGAACAATCGCTTTTAGGACTGGTGACAAAAATGTCTGTCTCTCCGTTATCGGTTTTAAGACGCTGCATAGTTTTATCTATTATTATATAGGTGTCGGTTATGTCCTGCCATTTAAGAGCACATAATTCTCCTATTCTGATTCCTGTATAAAGTGCAAGTAAAATCGAAAATTTATAACTATCGGTGTCATTAATACAATAGGCACAAAGCCGCTTCTGTTCTTCGTTTGAAAGCACTCTTGCCTCTTTTTTCTCTTGCCTTACCCCTTTTATATGAGGAAGATTTGCAGAATGATGTTCTTCGGCATATCTGAATATAAGGCTTAATATAATAAGTATGTCGTTTATTGTTTTATCAGATAGTTTACCTCCGTCTATTCGTCCGTTTTCTTTAAGAAACATTGTGAACTTTTGCACTGTCACCGAGTTTATATCATTAAGAGGAATATTTCCCAAATTCTTAATTATATGATTTTTGCACATATTTTCGTATTTAATATAACTGGACGGCTTAATTCGACTTTTAATACTTAAAAGCCACTCATAAGTAATATCTTTTATGCATAATTTTGCCGATATTGTTAATTTTTTAGCAATATTATGCATAGCGTACATTTGTTTTTCTTTAGCTTCTTTATATGTCGGAGCATAAATTGAGGCATATTTTTTCCTTCCGTCGATACCTAATTCCTTAACATACCGAGCCTCCCATCTACCATCTTTCCTTTTGTAGATACATTCTCCTCTTCGTGACACTGTTCTTTACATCCCTTCGTGCTATAAGTATATTTTGACGGCAAAATTGACCATAAATAATCCCAAATGTATTAAAATTTGTGTCAATACTGAAAAAAATCTGCAAAATTATGCATTTTGTATTGACAAATCGGCATTATTGTGTCATAATGTTACCCGCGACTACGGAATATTTTACCAATGCATCTGTTTTCGCTGTCGTTTATGTGGGTAATAAATGAAACTTTTACCTCTGTGCCGATATGCACGGAGGGTTTTTGTGCTTCATTTATGTGGGTAATAAACGAAAATTTGACCTCTGTGCCGGTATGCACAGAGGTTTTTTTAATATGAATAATAAATAAAAATCTCTTATTTGCAATAGGGTGGCTTAAAGCCGGGAGAGAGGTTTTTGTTTTTAAAAAGCAGAGAGCCTCTTACTACGGCATTTTTTCCGAAACGGGCACAAATACTGCTTATTTGCTGTTCTATTTTTAAAAGTTTATCCTCATCATCGCAAGAACTAAACATATCAAGCTGTATATTTGCGTCTCCCTCTTTAAGTCTTGTTGCCCTTAGTCCTACACTTCGGCAGGGCAGTTTCCCGTGCTCTTTAAAAAGATTCATTGCCGTTCGTGCCAGAGTAATTCCCGTTTGTGTTCCCGAATCTATCCTTATTGCATATTCGTTGGTTTTTAAATCGGTATCTCTTATAATAAGGGTGACTCCTGTTGCATAAACCTCTTTTTCCCTCAAATTTTCGGCGATTTCTTCTCCGTAAAAGAGCAGTTCTCTGAAAACCTCATCCAAATCCTCAAAATCTTCCGATAGGGTGCGTGAACGTCCCACGCTTTTGGGGTGGTCTGTCTTCTTTGGAGTAATCACCGCACTGTCGTCCAGTCCCATAGCACATTTTTTAAGCATTATGCCGTTTTTACCAAGGATTTTGCTCAGCATTTCATCTCCCGCAAGGGTTATATCGCCTATGGTAAATATTCCTCTGCTCATAAGTTTTGACGCTGTGCTGTTTCCCACAAAAAGAAGATCGCTTACAGGCAGAGAATATATTTTTTCTTTAAAATTTTCTTTGCTTATGACCGTTAGTCCTTCAGGCTTTTTCATATCGCTTCCAAGCTTTGCAAAAACCTTATTAAAACTTACTCCAACTGAGGCGGTTATGCCCAGTTCTTCTTTTATATCACGCATTATTTTTTGGGCTATGGTTTTACCGTCACCGAAAAGAAGATTACTTCCCGTAACGTCGAGCCAACATTCGTCCATTCCAAAGGGCTCTACCATATCGGTATAGCGGTGATAAATTTCTCTTGCCTTTATGGAAAATTCTTCGTACTTATCGTAAATAGGCGGTAAAATAATCAGTCCCGCACATTTTTGCTTTGCCTTCCATATAGGTTCTGCTGTTTTTACTCCGAATTTTTTAGCTATTTCATTTTTTGCAAGTATTATTCCGTGACGTTGTTCCACACTTCCTGCAACTGCAACAGGTTGTCCGTAAAAGGTCTGATTATAAAGAAGACTTACCGATGCAAAAAAGTTATTAAGGTCACAATGAAGTATTGTACGTTCCATTTTTATTCTCCTTTAACAAATGTATGACGGTGCCAAATGTTCCAGTGCGTTTAAATGAATTCTTTCCACCTGCCGTTTGCTGTAGTTAAGCAGTACGGCTGTTTCTTCCAAGGTTTTTCCGCAAAGATATTTTTGAGCCAATACCTCGCTTTCTACTTTATCGACGATTTTTTCTATATCGTTTTCAATAAAATCCCTAAGAAGTACCGCTTCATTCATTTTTCTTTTGTAATTTTCGCTTTTATCGGCATTTTTAGCCGACAGTAAATAGCAACGGTTAATAACAGCCAATGTGAGAGGATACTGTTCAAGATAAATTCTTTTTTCATCCACCGACATTTCCCTCATATAATCCCTGCTCCTTTTAATGCGTAATACTGTCCGTAGCTCAAATTACAGCCGTGGTATTTATTGTAGGTGTCCACCTCATTAACCGCTTTATATAAAGGGCTGTTTCTTCTGTTTTCTTCTTGCTCCTTTTGCTTTGCAAACATTTTTTCGCCCTGTGATTTACAGCTCTCGCTACAGTATCTTCTGACACTCAGTCCTGTAGGACGTCCGCAATAACTGCAGTAATTGCCCCGCTTTTCACTGTAATTCATCCCTGAACAGTATGGACAGAGCAAAAGTCTTTCACTCCCCTTCGGTGTCGGTTCAAAATAAACCTTTGCGAACTGAAACTCCATCCGACAATCCGAACAATAATACAATGCTGTTTACCTCCGTAAAAATTTTTCTTGACTTCAAGTACAAAAGGTTATATAATGTTTTTGTCCTCGAACGTATGTTCTATTATATTACGGAAATCCGTAATTGTCAAGTGCCTACAAAAAATTTTTACTAAAGGTGGAAAATTTATGGATACGGTTTACGAAAGAATCGAAACGCTTTGCAAGGATAAAGGAGTAACGGTTACCGACCTTTGCAGAGATTGTGCCATTCCCCGTGCTACCCTTTCAGACTATAAGATGGGCAGAAGCAAAGCCCTTTCCGCTTCAGTTTTATCTAAAATTGCCTCATTTTTTTCGGTTAGTGTAGAATTTCTTTTAGAAGGCAAAAACTCAAAAATTATTGAAAATCAGTTAAAGGTTGCTCTTTTCGGAGGAAGCCAAGACGTAACCGACGAAATGTGGGAAGAAGTGAAACGCTATGCAAAATTCATTTACGATAAAGAGCAAAACCCTTAGTGAACTTTACCGTCTTGCTGAGGAGGAAGGTATAAAGGTAATGAGCTTTAATCTTCCTAAAAATAAAGCCGTCACCGTTAATATTGGTGACGACTGTTATATTGGTATTGACCCTGCCGTTTTCGGCAGAGAATGTGAAGAACGGGTAGTACTTGCTCACGAAATGGGGCATATTGCCACCGGCGGCTTTTATGACGGCGACTGCTCTGATTTTGAAAGACAAAAAATCGAGCACAAAGCGGAAAAATGGGCTATTCACTTTCTTGTTCCCATTAAACTATTAAAGGAAGCCATAAAAAACGGTGTTTACACAACAAGCGACCTTGCCGAGTATTTTTCGGTACCTGTTCATTATATGGAAAAGGTTTTAAAATATTACTGTGAAAAATAATCGCATCGAAAATTCGATGCGATTATTTTTATATAAGTTTAAATTCTTGTGCATTTAAAAGTTCTGCTTCCGTCTTGCTGTGGGAAACAAATATAACTGTTTTGTTTTGGGTATATTTATTTATTACCTGAGCCGTTTTGTTTTTGGTTTCTTCATCCAGTCCGTTTAAGGCTTCATCAAGAAGAAGTATATCAAAATCCTTTGAAAGTGCCCTGGCCAAAGCAACCCTTCGCTTCATACCGCCCGAAAGAGAGTTGACAGACATTTGGGCGGTGTCCTTTAGACCAAGTTCAAAAAGGAGTTCTCGTGCTTTTTCTTCATTTGAAAAAAGAGAAATGTTTTTTTCTACCGATACAAAAGGAATCAGTCTGTCCTCTTGAAATACGGCGGAAATTTCAGCCTCTTCATTTATTTTTACTTTGCCTTTTTTTGCCTTTTCCAGTCCCATTATAAGACGAAGTACGGTGGTTTTGCCTCTGCCCGAAGCACCGCTGAGCCATATTCTTTGACCTTTCTTTATTTTAAGAGAAAAATCCTTTAATACCTTTTCTTTGCTTCCTTTATAGGAAAAGGTAACATTACTGAGTTCTATCATTTCGCCACCCCTTTGCTGAGAGTAAGCTTTAAAAGATACTCAAAAATCACGCTGAAAAAGACTATAACTGCCGTTACTGCAAAAACCTCATCATAATCTATGGCGTTTTTACCTATCCACAAAAGATTACCCAGTGACATTTCGGTACGGCTTATTACCTCTGCTGCTACCCCAGATTTCCAGGCAAAACCGAGTCCTGTCACCAAGGCGGCGGAATAGGCAGGTCTTATGGAAGGAAAGGTAATAAATCTGAAAATCTTTCCTTTCTTTAAACCCATAACCTCTGCCATTTCAACAAGACTTTTATCCACCGAGCAAAGTGCGTTATAGGTGGCATCCCATACTATTGGCAATACCGTCAGAAAAGCTATAAGGGTAGGAATATTTTTTCCCCGTACCCATAAAAAAACAAGAATAATAAATGCGGCAACGGGAACTGCTCTCATAAGGCGAAGCAGGGGAGAAATAAATTCTCTGATTATTTTTATTTTAACCGAAACAGTAGCAAGCAGGGTTGCTGTAAACACTGCAAGAAGAAAGCCTATAAGCACTCTGTATAAAGAATAGGCTGCCGAAAGCCAAAATGAAATATTTTTAGATAAGCGAGAAAAAGCCTGTGCAACGGTTAGCGGCGTGGGTATAGCTATAAGCAGATTTTTATTTACAAAAAAAGCAACCGTTTGCCACAGCAATAGGAAAAAAACTAATATTAAAAAATTTTTTATAATTTTTTTAGCCTGCATAGTAGAAGTTGTCTTCGGGAAGTTTTCCGCCAACAGATTTATTATTAGCGTCATACATAACCTTTAAATAACCCGAAAGTCCTTTCTTCATTTCCTCTCCTGCAATATAGGTAATTCCGCAAGAAGAAATCGCCTTTGTTGCAAGGGCTGCCTTGGGAATTATACCGTATTTCTCACAGAGAGTACCTGTAGTATTAACGTCGGAAGTTGCCATATTTATAGATTCCTCATATTCCTTTAGGAAGGTTTTTACTGCGCCTTCATTTTCCTTTAGGAAATCATTTCTGACAATTACGCAACCCATATAAAGACTGCTGTCATTAGACACCTTTGCCCATTCTTCGCCCATATCCAAGGCTTTTTGTGCCGTCTGATAGTTTAAAAGAATGCTTGTAGCAACAGGCTGGGGAGCCATAATAACGGCATCTTTATTTTCCTCTTTTGCCCAAACGGCAGGAAGTTCGCTTCCGTCGGCAACAAATTTAATTGTAACGTCTTTGTCGGGGTCAATGTTATTTTCTTTAAGAACGTAACGGAGAATATATTCGGGGTTTGCGTTCTGCCCGGGGGAATAAATTGTTTTGCCCTTAAGGTCGGCTACACTGTTTATTTGAGTTGAGTTTGTAAGTATGGACAAAACACTTGTGGTGTTGACAGCCAAAACCGTTACACCGCCGTTTGTTTTGTTATAAAGAGTAGAGGCAAGGTTTGTGGCAACTGCGGCAATGTCAGCATCTGAGTTTGAAACGGCTGCAACAATTTCGTCGTTTGCCGAAACCATTTTAAAGTTATATTTATTAAGAGTTTTGCCTTCTTCGCTTTTTGCACGAAGATTAACAGCACCTATACCTGTAGGTCCTGACAGCACGTAAACATTTATTTCTGCCGTTTGGGGTTCCTTTATTTTAGCAGTACAACCTGTAAAGCCCAAAACCAATAAAAGCACCAATAATAAACTTAATATTTTTTTCATTTTAATCACCTTTCCCGCGTTTTACGCTATAACCTTTATCTTGTTATCCTGTCGGATAATTAATTTTTTGTGTTCTAAATTACTTAGGGCTCTGTAAAGTGAAGTTCTGCCCATACAAAGCAGAGAAGCAAGGTCGGTCATTTTACCGTTGTACCCGCCGTTTTGACAAAGAAAATCATAAAGTTTTCCCTCTGCTCCGCCGTGCATCATTAGTGCCAGACGCCCATTTAAAAAACGGATACGGTCGGTTAAGAAGGACATAAAGTTTACTGCCACATCGGGATATTTTTTAAAAATTTCGCGAAGGTTTTGTTCGTTAATAAACAAAACTCGGCTATCGGTTGCGGCTTCAATTCGGCTTACATAGTTTTCGCTGTCTGAAAAAATCACCGCTGCCCCAAAAATATCTCCCTCTCCAAAACAGGTAAGGGTACCCTCTGCTTCAAGCGGCAACGCCTTAAGTTTGCCCGACAGTACTATGCCTATGCTTCTTTTAAAATCCTTTTTATCGTACACAGTATCTCCCTTATTAAACATAACCGGTGGGAACAGATTTATTTGGTCTACCGCATTTGTATTTTTAAAGAGATAAGTGTTTTTAAGAATTTCTTTGTAATCCTTCATCATTCACCTCAAGCTGTACCATTTGGAACACTTTTTATTTATAATACAGCATTGTTAACAATTTGTCAATAGAAAAAGCCACAAAAGACTTTAAAAAAAATTTTTTATGTGTTACAATATAAATAACTATTTAAAAAGAAGGTAATTTTATGGCAAAAAAGCAGTTTAAAGCACAGTCTAAGCGTCTTTTAGACCTTATGATCAACTCTATTTACACAAACAAGGAAATTTTTTTAAGGGAACTTATTTCAAACGCAAGTGATGCCATAGATAAGCTCCATTATCTTTCCTTAACCGACCAAACAGCAAGAAACTGTTTTAAAGAGCAAAAGATAAAAATCATTGCCGATAAAGAAAACCGCATACTTACCATAAAGGATAACGGTATCGGTATGGACGAAAAGGAACTTGAAGAAAACTTAGGTACAATTTGTAAAAGCGGTTCTCTTCAGTTTAAAGAGGAAATGACCGAAACCGAAGAAAAAGAAGCCGTTAATATAATCGGTCAATTCGGTGTAGGCTTCTATTCTGCTTTTATGGTATGTGATACCCTTACCGTAAAGAGCCGCTCTTATAAAAGCGACACAGCTTACCAGTGGACAAGCAACGGTGTTGACGGATATTCTATTAAGGAATGTGAAAAAGACAGCGTAGGTACCGAAATCATACTTTCCTTAAAGGAAGATACCGAAGACTTTAAATATTCCGACTTTTTAGAAACATATAAACTCAGAAGTCTTATTAAAACCTATTCCGATTATATCCGCTATCCTATAGTTATGGATATCGAAAAGACCAAAGACAAGGGCGAGGGTGAAGCAAAAACCACCGTTACCTACATAGAGGAAGAAACCCTTAACAGTATGGTACCAGTTTGGAAAAAGAGCAAGGCTGAACAAACCGAAGAAGAACTTAACCGCTATTATAAGGATGCCTTCTTTGACTTTGAAGACCCTCTTTTTACTGTCAGCGTTTCTGCAGAAGGTATAGTTTCCTATAAAGCACTTCTTTATATTCCTGCTAAAACTCCATACGATTACTTTACAAAGGAATATGAAAAGGGACTCAAGCTTTATCAAAGCGGCGTTATGATTATGGAAAAATGTTCTGACCTTGTTCCCGAACACTTCCGTTTTGTAAAGGGTGTTGTTGACACCGAAGATTTATCCCTTAACATTTCCCGTGAAATGCTTCAGCAGGATGCAGGACTTAAAACCATTGCAAAGAACATTGAAAAGAAGATACATTCCGAACTTAAACGTTCTCTTGATAATGACAGAGAAAAATATGAAATCTTCTGGAAAGCATTTGGAATTCAGCTTAAATACGGTGCTGTGGCACAGTACGGCATTTATAAGGATAAACTTAAAGACCTGCTTCTTTTCTGGTCCAGCAATCAGGAAAAACTTATCACCATTGACGAATATCTTAAAACCATGCCCCAAGACCAGAAACATATTTACTATGCCTGCGGAGAATCTGTTTCTAAAATCAACTGTCTGCCACAAACAGAACTACTTAAAGCAAAAGGCTACGATATGCTCTGCCTTACCGACGAGGTTGACGAATTCTTAGTAAATGTATTAAGAGAGGAAAACGGCAAGGACTTCTGCTCTATAAACTCCGATAAGGCTGACCTTATAGATGAAGAAGACCAGAAAAAGACCGAAAAGGCAAGTGAGGAAAATGCAGAAATGCTTAAATTCCTTAAGGAAGAACTTAACATTTGTGACGTTATTATTTCGAAAAAACTTAAATCTCATCCCGTTTGTCTGTCCAGTAAGGGAGGTGTAACCCTTGAAATGGAAAAATACTTTGCCTCACTTCCGGGGGAAGACAAAGAAAAGGTTAAGGCAGAAAGGGTGCTTGAATTAAACCCCGACCATCCCGCTTTTGATACTTTAAGCAAAGCCTACAGTCAGGATAAAGAAAAGGCAAAGATAATTGCTCAGGTTCTTTATCAGAGTGCTCTGCTTATTGCAGGGATGTCTATAGAAAATCCTGCCGATTTTACCGAAAAGCTTTGCTCATTACTATAAACTTAAAAACCGACTCAACAAAAGTTGAGTCGGTTTTGCTTTTAATCACCAAACAGGTCTTTGACCTTGTCAAAAAACGACCTGCGTTTTTTATAGTTTTTATCACTAAGACTGCTGTCAAAGGCCGAAAGTTTTTCTTTTTGTTCTTTATTTAAATCCTTTGGAACCTCAACGATAATTTTTACATATTCATCGCCATAGCCCGAATAGTTAAGGCGTTTTATACCCTTACCCCTTAACTTAAATTCATCACCGGGCTGTGTGCCCTCGTGAATATTAAACTTTGCCTTGCCGTCAAGGGTGGGAACGGTAATTTCTCCGCCCATAACCGCCTGTGCATAAGTAATGGGAACCTCGCAGAAAATGTCAAAGCCTTCACGCTCAAAAATGGGATGGGGACGTACCGATACGGTTATGGTAAGATCTCCGGAAGGACCGCCGTTAACACCCATATCTCCGCCGCCGCGAAGTGTAATGCCCTGACCGTCATTAATACCTGCGGGAATATCTATTACCTTTTCCACAGTTTTTCTTACTCTGCCTCTGCCCGAACAGGTTTTACAGGGATTTTCAATTATTCTGCCTGTTCCGCGACAGTTATCACAGGCCTGCTGAGTCTGAATTGTACCAAAGGGGGTACGCTGACCCATAACCACCTGACCGCTTCCGTTACAGTGAGGACAGGTTTTTGCCTGGGTTCCCTTTTGTGCACCGCTGCCGCCGCAATCGCTGCAGCTTTCGGTGCGGGTTACTTTTATGTTCTTTTTACAGCCCTTTGCCGCTTCTTCAAAAGAAATGACAATATTAGTAGCAGTATCTGCACCGCGACGGGGAGCATTAGGGTCCCTTCTTCTGCCGCCGCCGAAACCGCCGCCGAACATTGAGCCTAAAATATCACCCAAATCGCCAAAATCACCAAAGCCGCCGAAACCGCCACCAAAGGGATTTCCGCCCTGACCTGCACCGAAATTAGGGTCAACACCTGCATGGCCGAACTGGTCATACCGTGCACGTTTATCCTTATCCGAAAGAATTTCGTAGGCTTCGTTTACCTCTTTAAAATTCTTTTCGGCTTCGGCATCCCCAGGATGAAGATCGGGATGATATTTTTTAGCCGCTTTTCTGTAGGCTTTCTTCAGGTCGTCATCGTTAACACTTCTGTCAACCCCGAGAACCTCATAATAATCTCTTTTATCAGCCACTGAATATTCTCCTTAAATATTAAAGGGGCGGGACGATGTGGACATCGTCCCCTACTAATCCCCGTTAATTATTTATTTTCGTCATTTACATCAGAAAAATCTGCGTCGTAAACGTTATCGGCACCGTTTGCTGCGTCGCCGTTTTGTCCTGCAGCCTGCTGAGCCTCGGCAGCAGCCTTATATACCTTTTCGCTTACTGCATAAATTTCTTTCTGGAGTCCTTCGCTGGCAGTTTTAATAGCCTCGATATCTGTGCCCTTTAATGCTTCCTTTAAAGCTTCCTTGGCAGTTTCGATTTTGCCCTTTTCTTCATCGTTTAACTTATCGCCGAACTCGTTTACGGTCTTTTCGGTCTGATAAATCATCTGGTCGGCATTATTTCTGATGTCAACCTCTTCTCTGCGTTTTTTATCTTCGCTTTCGTACTGAGCAGCTTCCTGAACAGCCTTTTCTATATCCTCTTTAGACATATTGGTGTTAGAGGTAATGGTAATAGACTGCTCTTTGCCTGTACCAAGGTCTTTAGCAGAAACGTTAACGATACCGTTAGCGTCAATATCAAAGGTAACTTCAATCTGGGGAATTCCACGGGGAGCAGGAGCAATTCCGTCAAGGTGGAAGACGCCAAGCTGTTTATTGTCTCTTGCAAATTCTCTTTCGCCCTGAAGAACATTTACTTCAACAGAGGTCTGACCGTCAGCAGCGGTAGAGAAAATCTGGCTCTTTTTAGTAGGAATGGTGGTGTTTCTGTCAATAACCTTTGTGCAAACTCCGCCCATTGTTTCAATACCGAGTGAAAGAGGAGTTACATCAAGGAGAAGAAGTCCCTTAACGTCGCCGCCGAGAACACCGCCCTGAAGTGCGGCACCCAGTGCAACACATTCATCAGGGTTAATGCCCTTGAAGGGTTCGGCACCAAGGAAGTTCTTAACTGCTTCCTGAACAGCAGGAATTCTTGAAGAACCGCCTACCATAAGAACCTTATTGATTTCGTTTTTGTTAAGTCCCGAATCGGCTAAAGCCTGACGAACGGGGCCCATGGTTGCTTCTACAAGGTCAGCGGTAAGTTCGTTAAACTTAGCTCTTGAAATGGTGGTTTCAAAGTGCTTAGGACCTGTAGCATCAGCAGTAATAAAGGGAAGATTAACGTCAGCAGTGGTCATACCGGAAAGGTCGATTTTAGCCTTTTCTGCTGCTTCCTTAATACGCTGCATAGCCATTTTGTCGTTTGACAGATCAATACCCTGTTCTGCCTTAAAGGTAGCAACTATATAGTCCATAACACGTTTGTCGAAATCGTCACCGCCAAGACGGTTGTTACCTGCAGTGGCAAGAACCTCCTGAACACCGTCGCCCATTTCGATAATGGAAACGTCGAAGGTACCGCCGCCAAGGTCATATACCATAACCTTTTGGTCTTCTTCCTTATCAATAGAATAAGCAAGAGCAGCTGCAGTAGGCTCGTTTATGATTCTCTTAACCTCGAGACCGGCAATTTTACCTGCATCCTTGGTTGCCTGACGCTGAGCGTCGGTGAAGTATGCGGGAACGGTAATAACTGCTTCGGTAACGGTGGTGCCGAGATAGCTTTCAGCATCAGCCTTTAATTTTTGAAGAATAATAGCAGAAATTTCCTGAGGGGTATAGTTTTTACCGTCAATAGCAACGGTATTAGCAGTACCCATATCACGCTTAATGGAACTGATGGTTCTGTCGGGGTTGGTAATAGCCTGACGCTTTGCAACCTGACCTACCATTCTCTCTCCTGTTTTAGAAAAAGCAACAACGGAAGGGGTTGTTCTTCCGCCCTCTGCATTAGGGATAACAACGGCTTCGCCGCCCTCCATAACTGCTACGCAAGAGTTTGTTGTACCAAGGTCAATACCAATAATTTTACCCATAATAATTTTTCTCCTTTATATATAAATGTATTAGTTTGCTACTTTTACCATTGCAGCGCGGATAACGGTATCACCCATTTTATATCCCTGCTGCAAAACTTCGGCGATGACGTTTTCGCCTAAGGTTTCGTCCTCCACATGCATTACTGCTTCGTGGAAATTGGGGTTAAACTCATCTCCCACATTTGCAAGAGGAGTTACTCCCATTTTTTCGGGAAGATTTAAAAACTGCTTAATTATCATTTCAAGACCCTTGCAGTAATCCTCTCCCGAAGAATCAGCCGCAATGGCTCTGCTCGCATTGTCAAGAACGGTAAGAAATTCCTTAAACTGACCTGCCTTTGCATATTCGGCAACGTTAAGTCTTTCCCTTTCGGTTCTCTTTTTAAAGTTATCAAACTCAGCGGCGGTTCTTGCTAGTAAGTCTTTAGTTTTTAAAAGTTCCTCATTAAGTTTTTCAGCTTCTTCGTTTTTCTTTGGTTTTTTAGCCTTTTTTTCCTCTTTAACGGGCTCTGCCTCAATTTTTTCGCCCTCAAGATTCTTTTCCTTTTCGCTCATCTTTATACCTCCTGTCATATGGTTTAATCAAAATTTTCATTCATAAGCTCACTCAGCCTTAAGGCTATGTAAGCAACACTCGGCAATATTCTGTCATAGGACATTCTGGTTGAACCTATAACACCTATTCTGCCTAAGGGGAAATCTTTTGTTCCGAAGGGAGCAACGGCAAGGCACCTTCTGATAAGTGCGCTGTAACCCGTATCGCTTCCGAAAATAACGGTAGCCTGACTTAAAGGTCTTTCTACTATAGAAAGGATTCCCTCTTTTTTATTCATAAAGGAAATAAATTCTGAGGAGGAGGCATCTGCTAAGTAAAGATTATGCTCTCCGCATAAATTTATATCCGATTTACCTATATCCTTTATCATCTGTGCAAAGGCAGAAACAAGGGGCAAAAATTCAAGAGCATCGGTACCTGAGCTTAAGAAAATATTTTGAAGATTTCCAACAGTAAGCTCATTAAGTGTTTTTCCCTCAACCTTTGTTTTTATAAGCAAGGAAAATCTTTTTATTGCTTCGCTGTCAAAATATTCAGCAGTTTTCAAAAGTTTATTTCCCGTTCTGCCGTCAGAGGTAAATGCTACAAGCATCAATAGATGAGCACCCATAGGCATAACCTCTACACGTTTTAATGCTACACTGCCATCACTCAGTTTTGCATAAAAGGCAGGAAGTCCCGTAATACTGCTTAAAATTTCGGCGGCGGCACGGGTAAGGGTTTCGGTATCCTGAGAAGCCCTTTTAAGCGACTCATCAACCGTCTGCTTTAAGGATTCGGGAAGTGAATCCTCTGCCATAAGCCGACTTACATAAAATTCATATCCCTTACTGGTAGGGATTCTGCCTGCCGAGGTGTGTGGCTGTGCAAGAAAGCCTAAAGAACAAAGATCGCTCATTTCATTCCTTAGGGTTGCCGACGAGGGAGCATTTTCTAAAACCCCTGTCAGCCATTTTGAACCTACAGGCTCACCGGTAGCAATGTGATATTTAACTATGGCTTCAAGGATTGCCATCTTTCTCGGTGTGAGTTCCGTCAACCTCACCTCTTTCTATTTGGAATTAGCACTCTAACACTTCGAGTGCTAACGTACATATAATATAAACCTTATTTTCCCTTTTGTCAATAGATTTTTGCAAATTTTTAAAAAAGTTTTTTGACTTTCTCTGACCTTTGCAAAAAAAAGAGTGACAAAACGGTTTTGGTGTGATATACTATTTACATATTATTTTTATGGTGGTATTAAATATGTATTACGAATCCCTTATTAAATTTTTAGATTCTTTCTTTAAGGAGCAGAATATCGTTTCCAATGAGGACGGCACCTTTACTGCTAAGGACAAAACCATTAAAATTGAGTATAACGGCAGCACAAAGTGTTACGAGTTATTTACTGCTGACACGGACGGCGATTTCGTTAAAATTTCTTCCTATCTTTTTGACGACAGCCAAAAGGAAAGCGACGTCGAGAGCGTAGCTATTGACTTTGCCGATTCATTAAGAAAAAATTTGGGTATTAAAAATAAACGCAGTGCCCAGGCCATTGAGCTTCCCACCGACGAGGGCGGCGAAACTGTAAGTCTTTCAGGACTTACCCAAAAGCTTCTTGCTATTTTCCCTGCATATAAAGATACCTATAAAATTCACTGTTCCGAAAACAATCGATTTTTACCTGTAGATTTTTACAGAGAAAATTTTATCCCTGCCGCAAAAAACCTTCTTGCCTCAGGCAACAAAAAGCAGATTAAAAAGTTTTACGACGCAATGCGTGAAATTTATATAAACGGCGATGCCGAAACAGGCTCCTTTACAGTAGCGGTTATTGCTGCCGCTGTTTATGACAGCGAGGAACTGAAAAATGAGGCTATTGCTCAAAACCAGCAGGACTGCCGAACCTTTAGTCAGAATATCGGCACCTTCTGTTCAAAAATCAAATCAAGCAAAAAGCTTAGAGAATCTCTTATAAAATAATAGGCAAAAAATTTAACCGCCCTGAATTTTCAGGGCGGTTTCTTTATATTATATTAAATGTAAGAAATCTGTGTTTCGCTCAGCAGGTCGCAATAAATAAGGTCGTACCCAAAATTACTTTCGCTGTCAGCGGCAAAAAGTGAAATTGCTTTGGTCTTTTTGTCATTTTCAAGCACAACGTTTGTATAAACTGTATAGGTGCCGTCTTCATTTTCTACGTAATCCTCTACCGAATGGGTGGTTAAACCGCTTAAGTGATTAAGGAGGTTTTCAAACCGAGTGGTAAGTACCTTTGCCGTATCCGGCTGTGCAACATTTACGGGTTGCGTAACGCTTACATCTGCATTTTTTAGGTAATAAAGGGAAGAAAACATTAAAAGATGAAGGGACAGAAAAACAATTATTGCTTTTTTCATATTTTCTTCTCCCTTCACAATATATTATCTATATATTATATTATACACACCATATATTGATATTTCACCACAATTCGATTACAGTTCGGTTACAGTTCTGTAACCAACCGCAATATATTGTGGTTGTATTTTTATGACCTACTTTGGTTTATGTGCCAATTACACAAAAATTTTAAAATTTGTTTAAAGAATATGTTGATTATTACGAAAAACTGTGATATAATCAGTTTATAATTAAAATACGTTATTATTACGTTTTTTCTTAAGATAAAAGGAGTGCTCACTATGAAACAATTCACCGCAGAATCTATTAAAAATGTCGTGTTGCTCGGCCACGGCGGTTCGGGAAAAACCACCCTGGCAGACGCACTGCTTTATAGTGCCGGTTTAACCGACCGCATAGGAAATACCGGTGACGGCTCTACCGTTATGGATTTTGATGCCGAGGAAAAGAAACGCGGTTCCTCCGTAGGCCTTTCTGTTTATCCTATTGTTGCAGGGGAAAACAAAATCAATCTTTTTGACGCCCCCGGTCAGTTCGATTTCGTTTCGGGTGCATACGAAGGTCTTTCTGCAGCCGAAAACGCTGTTATTGTTATTTCCGGTAAATCAGGACTTACCGCAGGTGCTAAAAAATCATACGATATGGCAAAAGAAATGGGCAAAGCAGTTGCCTTCTTTATCGGAAAACTGAATTCTACCCACGCTCATTTTTACCGTGTTATTTCTGCCCTTACCGCTTCTTACGGTGCGGCTGTTTGCCCCGTTATCGCTCCCCTTGTTGAAGGTGATGCTGTTACGGCTTATGTAAATCTTATCACCAATACCGCTTACCGTGCAGACGGTCTTAATCTTACCGAAATTAACTACACCCCCACCGATGAGCTTATAAAAATGCGTGACCTTCTTTTAGAGGCAGTTGCAAGTACCGACGAAGCTCTGATGGAAAAATATTTTGAGGGTGAAGTGTTCAGCGAGGATGAGGTTATCTCTGCCCTTAAAAACGGTATGAAATCGGGCGAAATCTGTCCCGTGTTCTGCGGCGTTCAGGCAAGCGGTGACGCCATAGGACTGTTCGCCGACATTCTTTATAAAATACTTCCCTCTGCCGATATGACACCGGCTTTAAGTGTTGACGGCGAGGAAATCGCCATAAACAAGGACGCAAAAACAAAACTTTTTGTTTTCAAAACCGTTGCCGACCCCTTTGTTGGAAGACTTTCCTTCTTTAAGGTTGTTTCTGGCAGTGTTGCTAACGACACAAGACTTACTAACATCCGTACAGGCAAAGAAGAACGTATTTCCAAGGTTATGGTGGCAAAAGCAGGAAAGCAGGAAGACTCTCCCACCCTTTATGCAGGTGACATCGGCTGTGCCTCAAAGCTTGGCGACGTTAAAACAGGTGATACCCTTTCTGTTGCAGGCGGACCTGCCGTTAATCCTGCCTCTTTCCCCATTCCCTGTATTTCTTCTGCTGTTTATCCAAAAAACAAAGGAGAAGAAGAAAAAATTTCTTCGGGTATGGCAAGACTTTGCGAGGAAGACCCCACCATTTCTTACCTATTTAATACCGAAACAGGCGAATATGTTCTTTCTGCTATGGGCGAGGTTCACATTGACGTTATTGCCTCGCGCTTAAAGGCAAAATTCGGTGCAGAGGTTGTTCTTAAAAAGCCAAGAGTAGCCTATCGCGAAACCATTCGCAAATCCGCAAAGGTTCAGGGCAAATACAAGAAACAGTCAGGCGGCCACGGACAGTTTGGCGACGTTTGGATTGAGTTTTCCCCCTGTGAAGAAGAGGACCTTGTTTTTGAAGAATCGGTTGTGGGCGGTGCAGTTCCCAAGAACTTTTTCCCTGCAGTTGAAAAAGGTCTTCGTGATTCGGTTACAAAGGGCGTACTTGCCGGCTATCCAATGGTTGGTATAAAGGCTAACCTTTACGATGGCTCTTATCACCCCGTTGATTCTTCTGAAATGTCCTTTAAAACCGCCGCTTCCCTTGCCTTTAAGGACGGCATTCCCAAATGTGCCCCCGTTCTTCTTGAACCCTTCGGCACTCTGAAGGTTATTCTTCCCGAAGATAATCTGGGTGATGTTATCGGTGATATCAACAAACGTCGAGGCAGAATTATCGGTATGAATCCTCTTGAGAACAAACAGCAAGAGGTTGTAGGCGAAGTACCCATTGCCGAAATGAGCGACTTTGCTACAGCAATGCGTTCCATTACAGGCGGTATTGCTTCCTTTACCCTTACCTTTGAACGTTATGAGGAGGTTCCCTCCCACATAGCAGCCAAGATTATCGAAGAAGCCAACAAGTAAAAATAAAAAGCTGTATCTCAGCCGAGATACAGCTTTATTTTATTTGCAGAAGCTTTCAATATATCCGTCTATGGCAGATTTTATAATTGTTTTCGCTTCATCTGCTCCGCGAATTTCATTTACCACAGTTTCTTTACCCTCTAATTCTTTATATACTTTAAAGAAATGACGGATTTCGTCAAATTTGTGCTGAGGTATCTGACTGATATCGGTATAACTGTTATAGGTAGGGTCATCAAAGGGAACGGCTATAATTTTTTCATCATTTCTTCCCGAATCCATCATGGTCATAACACCTATAGGATAACAGCGTACCATTGTCATTGGACGAATCTTTTCACTGCACAAAAGCAATACGTCAAGCGGGTCAAAATCATCTGCATAGGTGCGGGGAATAAAACCGTAATTAGCGGGATAATGGGTAGAGGTATAAAGAATCCTGTCTAACCTTAAAAGCCCTGTTTCTTTATCCATCTCATATTTGCATTTACTTCCCTTTTCTATTTCAATAACCACCATAAAATCGTCAACGTTTATACGTTTCGGACTAATATTATGCCAAATATTCACTAAGCATTTCCTTTCATATATATTTTACTTATAAGATTTTAAAATCTTATATATTTATCTTATCACATATCCCCCCGATTTTGCAACAGCGGATTGCAAAGAAATTTACTTTATGTTAAAATATTCAAGGTGATGAATATGTTTTCATTTTTTAAAAAGAAAAATCCCGTTCTAAAGGAAATGGACGGAAGAGAGGTTAAATACGTTACCCGCCGTGAACATTTGGGAAACAGCGAAGTGCGGGAAGAAATACTGGGCAAGGACGGAAGAATCGTTCTTATTGAAAAAGAAATCAGGGTTCTTTGCGGCGAAAAGGACGTGTTTAAAGGCGACGTTAATGCCTGTCAGTATTTTAGGCTTATGTCGGGTGACGGCATTACCGTTTCGGGTTTTAACAGCGTTATTAATAAAGAGGATATTATTACTGTTTATTATAAATACCATAGATAAAGAAAACAACGGCTCAGTTTGAGCCGTTGTTTTCTTCTAGAAAGGAGAAAATCTCGTTTTCATCAAATGAAAACAGTATGGTTTTTGCTGTACTTTCTGCCATAAAGCCCTCCTTGACCGTATGGTCTATAAGGGCTTTAAGGGGTTCATAATATCCTCGGATATTAAAAAGTGCTACAGGCTTTTTTATCTGACCCAAGGAATTAAGTGTAAAAACCTCGAAAAATTCATCAAATGTTCCTATTCCGCCGGGAAGCACTATTATTGCATCGGCCTTTCCCTCTAAAAGAGCCTTTCTGCTTCGCATATCTTCGGTAAAAATAAAATCTGTACATTTATCGTATAAAACACCGTCGGGTTCGAAAAATTTAGGTGCAATGCCGATTATTTCCCCTTTGCCCTCGGTTATACCTCTTGCTACGGCACCCATAAGTCCGTTTTTGCCGCCGCCGAAAATAAGGGTGTGACCTCTTTTAGCCATTTCTCTTCCAAGTTTTTCACAAGCGGTTTTATACTCCTCGTTTATGGTTTCACGTGCCGCGCCGTAAACAGTTATATTCATAGTTTAAACCCCGTCTCTAATGCCGCCGTAAGTGTTTTTCCTATTACATTTGCCATTCTGAAAAACCCTAAATCGTTGGGATGTGCTCCGTCAACGGTACAGCTTTCGCTAGATTCTCCGTCGTAAAGATGACAGCCATCTACAAAATAAACGTATTTGTCGCCTTCCTCTTTAGCACGTCGGTAGGTTTCTCCGATAATTTTTACCCCACCTGCTATCCACGAGTCCTTTGGCTTTGTGGTGGGTGCAGTAACTATAACAATGGGAATAAAAGGATTTCTTATTCTTACGGTTTTATAAAAATTATAGTGTGTAGCCTTTAGCATATCTAAATCATATGCATTATGATGATAATCAAGAACAAAAGCACTCATATTCAGTTTGGAAATATACTCTGCTATTTGACCTTCGCCCTTAGCACTACCCGAAAAACCTAAATTAATATGGTCAACACCGAGTTTTTGGGCAATCATAGACGGATAGGTGTTACCCGGACGACTTGCAGCGGCTCCGTGGGTAATGGACGAACCGTAAAAAACGATCGGCTTTCCCATATGGTTATATTGAGGAGCTTCTTTAAAGGAGCTCCTTTTTTTTATACCGATATAAAGTTTTGTGACTGCTCTGAAAAGGGGAAAATTAACTGTATAGCAATTCTCTCCCGAAGTGTTTATTAAGCCTTCATATCCGTTAACCGCATTAACGGGCGGACGGAAACCGCCTACAAACACTTCGCTACCGTCATTTTGCCTTTTATAAAGGTCAAAACCGTGTATTGAAGAGGGTGCCATAATTGTAGGAGAATATTCCCCCTCATAAAACGCTCTGATAGCAACAAATGGGGAATCTGTTATAAATCTCGCCCTTACTCCCGTTGACTGATACTTAAACCCGTCTAGTATCGGAAAATCCTTTGGGAGTCTTTGGAATTTTTCCGCCGCACCGTGAATGGAAACAGGGTTTTCCTCTGCACTATACCAAACAATATCGTTTCTGTCGATTTTGCCAGGCATCTCCATATTTTCATCTGTTATTTCAGCCATTACTGTTTACCTGTTGAACCAAAGCCACCTGCTCCGCGCTGCGTTTCGTCAAGTTCGCTTACCTCATTAAATTCTACAGATAAAAACGGCATTATAACAAGCTGTGCAATTCTGTCTCCGTTTTTAACAATGCGTGTTACCTCGCCGTCGTTATGAAGAGCCACAATATATTCTCCTCTGTAGTCGGAATCGGCAACACCCACACAGTTGGCGGGACGAAGTCCCTCTTTGGCGGCAAGACCGCTTCGGGCAAAAATCGCACCGAAATATCCGTCGGGAACGGCAATGCTGAGTCCCGTACCGATTTTTACTGTGGTATGGGGATCAATTTCAACGCTCTCGGTTTCAAGACAGGCATAAAGGTCATAGCCCGCCGCCGCTGCACTGCCGCGGCTTGGCAATACTGCATTATCTCTTAGTTTTTTTATTTTAATTTCCATATATATTCCTCCAAAAACAAAAAGGCGTATAAAACGCCTTTTTTACAGATTCAAAAGAACAACTTCGCCCTTTTCTCTTGTGGCGTTCATATCTATAAGACGCTGATTTTCGCTGCCTCTGAATTTCAGCATAAGATTTCTTTTATCCTTTTCAAATCGACCGTCAACCATAACATCAATTAAAGAAAGCATTTCCTCGGTATGCTCGGTATTGGCATAACTTCCTTTTGTCAGCAGTTCTTCATATGTGAATCCTGTATAGCACCAAATATCCTTATGGGGAAGTTCTTTTTTAATACGCCTTAAAAGACAAAGACACTGGGGCTGATTTTTAGGTTCCATAGGTTCGCCGCCCAGAAGAGAAAGGCCCCGAACATAGTCGGGGCGTAATGCCTCTATAATTTCGTCTTCGGTGCTTTGGGTATAAAGCTTTCCGAATTTAAAATCCCAGGTTGCACGGTTAAAACATTCTTCGCAATGATTTGTGCAGCCCGACACAAAAAGGGCAACCCTTACTCCTATGCCGTTAGCAATATCACGCTTTTTAAGTTCACCGTAATACATATTATAAATGAAGCACTCTTTCTTTTATTTCCTGAGTACGTCCCTGATTCCAGTACTGTGTACCAATGTAACCGCAGGTACGTCTTGCAACGTTCATCTTGGTCTGGTCTGTGTTGTTGCAGTTAGGACATTTCCAGATAAGTTTGCCGTCCTCGTTTTCGGTCACCTCAATCTCGCCGTCGAATCCGCAGCACTGACAGAAATCGCTCTTGGTATTAAGTTCAGCATACATAATGTTATCGTAGATAAACTTCATAACCTCAAGAACAGCCTCAATGTTATTCTGCATATTGGGTACTTCTACGTAAGAGATAGCACCGCCGGGAGAAAGTGCCTGGAACTTAGCCTCAAGCTCTAACTTTTCAAATGCATCAATAGGCTCGGTAACGTGAACGTGATAGGAGTTGGTGATATAACTCTTATCTGTAATATCCTTAATGATACCGAAACGCTTCTGAAGTGCCTTAGCAAACTTATAGGTAGTGCTTTCAAGAGGAGTCCCGTAGAGACTGTAGTCAATATTCTCTGCAGCCTTCCACTTGGCAGTATATTCATTAAGCTTCTTCATAATTTCAAGACCGAATGCCTCGCCGTCGGGTTCGGTAAGTTTCTTGCCTGTCATAGCATATACACATTCCCAAAGACCTGCGTATCCGAGAGAAAGGGTAGAATAACCGCCGTGGAGATATTTATCAATAGTCTCACCTGCTTTCAAGCGGAGAAGCGCACCGTGCTGCCAAAGAATAGGAGCAGCATCGGAAAGAGTACCTGTAAGACGCTCATGACGGCACTGCAATGCTCTGTGGCAAAGCTCCATACGTTTGTCAAATATATTCCAGAATTCGTCTAAATCTTTTTGCGCCGAAAGTCCGATATCAACAAGATTTACGGTTACAACACCTTGGTTAAAACGTCCGTAGTACTTGGGATTTCCGTCTTCGTCAAGGAAAGGAGTAAGGAAGCTGCGGCAACCCATACAGGTATAGCAGTTACCGTTGCCGTTTTTATCGATTTTATTGGCAAGCATAATCTTTTCGGAAATATAGTCGGGCACCATACGTTTTGCGGTACATTTAGCGGCAAGTTCGGTAAGATACCAATATTTGCTGTCTTCGGTTATATTGTCTTCTTCCAAAACGTAAATGAGTTTGGGGAATGCAGGGGTAATCCAAACACCCTTTTCATTCTTAACGCCCTGTACTCTCTGCTGAAGAACCTCCTCAATAATAAGAGCAAGGTCAGCCTTGGTGCGTTCGTCTTTTGCTTCATTCAGATACATAAATACAGTAACGAACGGAGCCTGACCGTTAGTGGTCATAAGGGTTACAACCTGATACTGAATCATCTGTACGCCCTTGCGAATTTCCTCAAGAAGTCTCTTTTCAGCAATAGTATCAATCTGATTACCGTCAAGGGTAACTCCTGCTTCGGCATATTCATCTTTTACCATACTTCTTATTTTTTGTCTGCTTATTTCAACAAAGGGAGCAAGGTGGGTAAGCGAAATACTCTGTCCACCGTACTGACAGGAAGCAACCTGAGCAATAATCTGAGTAGCAATATTACAAGCGGTAGAAAAGCTATGGGGCTTCTCAATAAGAGTACCGCTGATAACGGTGCCGTTCTGAAGCATATCCTCAAGATTAACAAGGTCGCAGTTATGCATATGCTGTGCAAAATAGTCGGCATCATGGAAGTGAATAATACCCTGCTCATGAGCCTCTACAATATCCTTGGGTAAAAGCAAACGCTTGGTAATATCCTTACTAACCTCACCTGCCATATAGTCACGCTGTACCGAATTAACGGTGGGGTTTTTATTACTGTTTTCCTGCTTAACCTCTTCGTTGTTACATTCAATAAGGCTTAAAATCTGCTCGTCTGTAGTGTTGGACTTACGGATAAGAGCACGGGTGTAACGGTAAGTAATATAACTTCTTGCTACACTGAAAGCACGTTGATTCATAATCTGGTCTTCCACCATATCCTGAATTTCTTCCACACTTAAAGCTCTGTTTACGTTCATACAAGCCATTTCAACGTCTTCTGCAATACGTTTAATCTGAATAGGAGTCATACGTTCGCTGCTAACTACGCTTTCGTTAGCTTTGGTAATAGCGGTAATTATTTTTGACGAGTCAAAATCTACTTCTCTGCCGCTTCTCTTAATAATTTTCATAGCATTTACCTCCATTTTATTATTATTTAAACCACAATATGTAGTGTATCTAAAAGTGGGGTTAACTATTCCCCTTTTTTACTGAGCTTTATCATTATACCATATATAGTGTAAAAAGCAATAGGCAAACACAAAATATTTTTATTTTAGCCGTTTTACACAAATATAACAGCAAAAATTCGTCTATTTCACTACTCGACAATATTCTTTGTCTTTCAGCAAAGAACAAAAGGCGGTTTGGATTACCCCAAACCGCCTTTTTGCGATAATATGCAATTTTCAGACCTAAAGTAATATATTTATCGGCAAATTCTGTTTTCATCATTCTGCCGTATCCTCCCAAACCGCAACCGGCTTGTTCTTATACTTCTCTTTGAATATGCGTCTGCGGAAGAGATATATGGTATATATCAGCCACAACACAAAGAATATTGCACAGGCAATAATTGCATTTTTCGGTGAATTTCCCGCAAAGCCCAGTAAAAACAGCAGAGGTGCTATCATTACCATAGCAGGAAAATTGGAAAGAATATATAAACTTGAGGTAGGTGTTCTAAGACCGGGGTCAATTTCTTTCATAAGAATCATACCGTTAGAAGCCGTACCTGTCAAGGTTCCGAAGCTCATCAGGAAAAACTCGTGTTCAAAGCCCTTAAAACATTCTTTAGCCACCATACGAATATAACCATAGGTAACCAGTGTTCCCACAATACTAAGAATCACAATAGGCAAGATGTAGTTTTTAATATCGTTTATCTCAATAGCCGCCACACCTGCAACAATCATCAAGTCAAAAGAAAAGCCTGAAATTCTATCCATCTGATAATTGTTTATATATTCCCTTTGCATTATTTTTCGTTTGCGAAGCTGTTTAACCACAACTTTAATCAGCATAGCCGCAAGAGATGCCCACAGGAAATTAAAACCCCATGCAATACTGTTTGTAAAATCAGACAAAATGCCTAAAAGATACATAACCCCAAAGGAAAGGGCGTATGCAACCGCAACAAAGCCAACCTGTAACGAAAACTTATCTACAGATTCGTTATCGGGAATTTCACTGCCGCTGGGATTGGTCTGGTCAACTTTTTCTTGGGTGGGATTTGTATTACGAACGTGAAGATTGCTGCACTTCTTATGGATATTAATATACAAAACGCCAAAGACAGAAGCCACAACAAAACCTATAGAAGCTAAAGACAGTCCAAAACTACCGTTTCCGACAAACTGTGTAGCAGGAGTATTAGTAAAGTTAATATCCCAACTAAGTGCATTTCCCGGACCCTGTCCGTAAGCTAAAGGCAGTATCAGACCGCAAATATAGGAAATGACTTTATTGCCGTATTTGGTAAAAAAGAACATAATTAATGTAATACCAAGACCGACAAAGGCTTGCAACATATACGTACCGCCCTGCAAAGCACCGAATTCCACCACTTGTGCGGTGCTGGTTTTATGTGCGCTTCTTTCTGTTTTTAGCGACATAGCAGCAAATCCTATAGCCAAACAATGATAAGTTATTACCTGCATAAGCTGATTATTCACTAATATAAAATTGTAATGTTTGCAAATAATATCAGCAATCAGCAGTAGACCGCCGCCCAAAAGTGCAGACGGAACCAAGCACTTACGAAACAGAGGAATTGTACGTCTTAGAATATTGCCTAACATCATGAAAATAAGCAACAATCCAAGCTGCACCATAAAACCCCATACAGCATCGTAATTTGCCAAGGTAAAATCCCAGTTGGAAGTATTGTCCATAAAATCAACTCCGTTTTCATCGCTTTAAAATACTTTTATTTCTTTTGTATTTGCGTCGGATATTATAAGTAACAAAGCCATAAATAGACTCTAATTATGATACCATATTTCCCCTTGAAAATCAATATTTTTGTAAATAGGTCGGGTTGGCGGATAGAAAAAGCACATCGGGTTTGCCGATGTGCTTTTGTACTGTCTAATTAGTTTTCTTACCTATCATAGTGACTTTTCTTTGCAAATTTCTTTGTGAAAATTGGCTAGAGGCGTGGTTTTTAAGGTTCTAAACCACCAAAAACCCGCATAACTACTGGATTTCTTTGAACTATATTAATCCAAAGGCTTCATTGTGGGGAGACGCTCAACAGGAGTTTGAAAAAGTTGTATAAATTCTTATAACCTTTTATAACTTGCCATTATAAAACAGTAAAAACCACGATTTTCTTATATCTTCTTATAACTATTCATAATTTGGTTTGAAACTGTGGTAAAATTGTGGTAAAATAATTTATATTAAAGGAGGGTGAATATATGCACCACATTTTGCCCGAAGAACAATTAATTGAATATGCAAAACCATACTTAAAAGCAAATGGCTTCAAGAAAAAGAACAAGCGATGGACGAAAGACATCGGAGAATTTACTCTTTGCTTTTATATTCAAGGCAGTTGCTATTCGAAAGAAAATTATTATATTCGACCTGGTGTTTTTGTCAATTCGTTGTTACCCACAGAATTGGTTTATGGGCATTGGATGACACAGATTGAGCAAACCACACCCGAAGAGATAATGTGCAAGTTTGAAAAGTGGTGCGAAGAATGGACAAATAAGTCCTTAATCAAAGAACGTTTACTTGCCTTTATGGAATGGGAAGAACGAAATCCGTTGGAAAAACGAAGAGCCAAACTTGTTGATTATAAAGCCGACCCCGTTCCCGCAGAAGAGTTCTTTATGGTTGATTTGAAAACAAAGCAATATATTCTCGATGAATTTTAAGACCTGCCGTTACATACAAAAAGGACTATGACATTAAAAGTCATAGTCCTTTTTACTTAAACTGTGGTAAGAAGATTTGGGGGAATTCTTATATCTTCTTATAAGTTCTTATAACTCCTTATCAGTCCAAAGGCTTCATTGTGGGGAGTATTCAAGGGTTATAAAATGAAAATCAAAATATCTTACCTAATCTTGCTTTATCGTGATTTTTCTTGCCCGTTTCAACTACTGCATTTTTGTCACTTAAAAATTATCTTACCTCAAATTACCTTTTCGGGATATATCACACCTCTGAAATGGTCTAAAAAATGGCCCAAAATTACTTAATTTTCGAGTCCTATCAAAAGAAAGTTATTATGATTTATAATTATTAAGACAATTAATAATTTCGTTTGCACTTGACTTTTACTGTATAAGGAGATAAAATTATACATATTCAATAGTAAAAAACGCAAGGAGATTTTCCCATGAAAAAATTACTTTCAATCGGTTTAATTTTATCTTTAACACTTGTTATGCTTGTAGGTTGTACGAATGCTTCAGAGATTAGAAAATTGGAAGAACAAATTGAAGAGTATGAAGATAAACTTGAAAATTACGAAGATGAACTTGAAGATTGGCAAGATATATATGATGATGCATTATCTACATATAATAGATACTCATATTCTTCTGATTATGCAATACAAAAAGAACTTGAAAAAACAAAAGATATGATGGATAAAGCCAAAAGAGAGATTATAGCGATACAAAGGGATATTGATTTAACAGAAATATTTTTAGAACAATCAAAGGAATCTTTAGAAAGATTAAAAAAAGATAATTAGTTATACTACTAATTTTGAGCAAAAGTCAAAAGGACTATGACAAATGTGTCATAGTCCTTAAACTTTTAGTCTAAAGGTTTCATTGTGGGGAAGAGGATTACTTCTCTTATGGAGTCGGAGTTGGTGAGGAGCATTACGGCTCTGTCGATTCCGATACCCATACCGCCTGTGGGGGGCATACCATATTCCATTGCGGTAAGGAAGTCTTCATCCAGCATTTCTGCCTCGTCGTCGCCTCGTTCACGAAGTTCAAGCTGTTTTTCGAAACGCTGACGCTGAACGATAGGGTCGTTAAGCTCAGAATATGCGTTTGCAAGTTCGCTATGGCAAACAAAAAGCTCGAAACGTTCGGTAAGTCTTGGGTCGGCGGGAGATGCTTTCGTAAGTGGAGAAACCTCTACAGGATACATTGTAATAAAGGTAGGCTGTATAAGTTTTTCTTCTACCCTCTGGTCAAAGCAGGCATAAAGGGCGTTACCCCATGTCCTATCGGCAGTTTCTGCAAGTTCTACGCCTATACCTTCGGCTGCCTTAACAGCCTCTTCATCATCGGTAATAGTTCCGAAATCAATACCTGCATATTCCTTAACGGCATCTACCATAGTAAGTCTGCGCCAACCGGGAGTAAGGTCGATTTTTTCGCCGAGCCATTCTACTTCATATGTGCCGTGAATTTCTTTTGCGGCACCCGAAATAATACCTTCGGCAATATCCATCATATCGTGGAAATCGGCATAAGCCTGATAAAGCTCAACCGTAGTAAATTCGGGGTTATGCTTGGGGTCCATACCTTCGTTACGGAAAATTCTTCCGATTTCATAAACCCTGTCCATACCGCCTACTATAAGACGCTTTAAGGGAAGCTCGGTAGCAATTCTCATATACATAGGTATATTAAGAGTATTGTGGTGTGTGACGAAAGGACGTGCAGCAGCACCGCCTACAATAGTGTTTAAAACAGGAGTTTCGACCTCGATATAACCCATATTATCAAGGTAGCTTCTCATATATTTAATAAACTGAGAACGGATAATAAAGTTACGCTTAACTTCACTATTCATAATAAGGTCAACGTAACGCTGACGGAAACGAAGGTCATTATTGGTAAGACCGTGGAATTTTTCGGGGAGAGGTAAAAGAGATTTCGCAAGAAGCTTAATTGCCTTTGTATGCAAAGAAACCTCGCCTGTTTTGGTAACAAAGGAAAAACCTTCAACACCGACTATATCACCGATATCCATTTTCTTAAAGCCTGCATATTCGTCTTCGCCGACGTCGTCACGTCTTATGTAGCACTGGATAGTACCCTTAACATCGGCAATATGGAAAAAACTTGCCTTACCCATAATACGACGGGACATAATTCTGCCCGCTACGGTATAGGATTTTTCTTCACCCTCGGTATATTCTGCCTTTATATCCTCGGAATTGCCTGTAACGTCATACTTGGTTACGGTAAAAGGGTCCTTGCCCTGCTCCTGCAGTGCGGCAAGTTTTTCACGGCGAACCCTTAAAATTTCGTTTAAATCCTGTTCGGCTGTCACTTGATTTTGTACGTTATTTTCTGACATATTTATCAGTCCTTTTATTTAGAGATAGCAACAATTTTAAATTCGATTTCACCGTCAGGGGTTTCTGCCTTAGCGGTTTCGCCA
The DNA here is from genome assembly GCA_045592625.1 of Acutalibacteraceae bacterium. Taxonomy (GTDB): domain Bacteria; phylum Bacillota; class Clostridia; order Oscillospirales; family Acutalibacteraceae; genus SIG607. The sequence goes on along the minus strand of JAZNVC010000001.1, from coordinate 117,918 downwards.
ACTTTTTTACCAAGAAGAACCTTGCCTACGGGAGATTCATCGGAAATAAGACCGTTGCCGGGGTCGGCCTCGGCACTGCCTACCACACGGAAGGTCATTTCTTCATCAAATTCAATGTCGAGAACCTTTACTTTGCTTCCAACAGTTACAGTTTTACCTGCACTCTTTTTTTCAGCAATAATTTCAACATTTTTGAGCATTCCTTCAAGTTCAACAATTCTTGCTTCTATTTTTGCCTGTTCATTTTTTGCTTCATCATATTCGCTGTTTTCGGATAAGTCGCCATAACCGCGTGCAACCTTGATTTTTTCGGCAATCTCGGTTCTGCCTGCAGTTTTTAAGTTTTCAAGCTCATCCTGTAATTTTTTGAGACCTTCCTCGGTAAGTTTAATTGCTTTAGCCATCTTGAACACCTCATAAAAAATTATTTATACATACCAACCTATTATATATAATTATGCACAAAAAGTCAATATAATTTATATCCCTCTTTGTAATCACCGTAAATAGCACGAACTTCATCCTCGCATTCGGTAAGTGACAAGGTGGGCATAATTTTAAGTCCTGCTTTAGAACATTTTTTGCCCTCAATAAGCACCAAAAACGGCGGCAAAGAAAAACGCTGACAAACAAATCTTATACGTTTAGGTTCTATTCTTTTTTCACTCATTTTGGAAAGTATTTCGATAAGTCTTTCGGGGCGGTGGCAAATACAAAGCCTACCCGAAGTATTAAGCATCTTAAAGGCGGCATCAAGTACATCGTCAATGGTGCAATCGGTTTCGTGCCGTGCCGTTGCCTCTACGCTGTCGGGATTTTTTATGCCTGAGCCATCGGCAAAATAAGGAGGATTACAGGTAACGAGGGTAAATTTACCTGTTTTAAGAGCATTGGGCAAGTCCCTTAAATCAGCAAGAATCGGTGTAAATTTATGGGTTAAATTTCTATCCTTTGCCGTTTTTTCAGCGAGAAAAATTGCTTCCTCACTTATATCCACGCCTATTGCCTTTTCTATTTTTTCATCCCTTAACAGAGCGAAAGGAATTATTCCGCAACCTGTGCCCAGGTCAACAAAACTGTCCTTTTTCTTTGCATTCGCAAAATTTGCAAGAAGCAGTGCATCGGTTCCAAATGCATGATGGCGGCTAACATAAAGGAAAGCCCCTTTTCTGTCTAGGGGCTCCTTTTTAAATTTTACGCTCTGGTCCATTTTACACCCTGCGGAGTATCCTCTAATATGATACCCATTTCTTTAAGTTTATCTCTTATGGCATCGGCTTCTTTGAAATTTTTTTCTTTTCTTGCCTGAGTACGCTTTGCAATAAGTTCTTCAATTTCCGCATCTATGCTATCGTTTTTACGGTTATAAAGGAAGCCCAAAACACCTGTCAGCTCATCAAAAAGTTCTGCCATAGCTTTAAGAGCTTCTTTTTTGGAACCGGCGTCAATAGCCATATTTATATCCTTTGCTAAAGTAAATACTGCGGCAAGGGCATCGGCAGTATTAAGGTCGTCTTCCATAGCGGCGATAAATTCATTTTTTCTCATTTCCAAAAATTCGGGCGTTTCTCCGCCCTCATCAGCGTGGGAAAGGGCAAAATCAATTCTGTCCCTGCAGTTATAAAGACGTTCAAGTGCACTCTTGCCCTGCTCAATTATATCAATAGAATAGTTAATGGGGCTTCTGTAGTGAGAAGATATCATAAGATAGCGTATTGGTTCATATCCAAATTTTTCGGCAACGTCACGAACGGTAAAGAAATTGCCTAATGATTTACTCATTTTGCGGTTATCCACGTTAATAAAGCCATTGTGCATCCAAAAACGTGCAAATTCCTGTCCGTTGGCGGCTTCGCTCTGGGCAATTTCGTTTTCGTGGTGGGGGAAAATAAGGTCCTGACCGCCGCAATGGATGTCTATGGTCTTTCCCAGATATCTGCAGGACATAGCGGAACATTCAATATGCCAACCCGGTCTGCCGTCGCCCCAGGGAGATGCCCAGAAGGGTTCGCCCGGCTTTGCACCTTTCCAAAGGCAAAAATCCATTGGGTCTTCTTTAATTTCACCTACTGCAATTCTTGCACCTGATTCAAGGTCTTCAAGGGGTTGATGGGAAAGTTTTCCATATTCTTTGAATTTTTTAGCCCTGTAATATACGTCGCCACCCGATTCGTAAGCAAAGCCCTTTTCGATAAGGTTTTTTATAATAGAAATTATTTCATCGATATTTTCGGTTGCTCTGGGATGAATGGTTGCAGGTTTTACGTTAAGTCCGTCAGAGTCGGTGCGAAACTCTTTAATATAGCGTTCGGCAACCTCGGGTACGGTAATACCCTCTTCATTAGCCTTTTTAATAAGTTTATCATCAATATCCGTAAAGTTTTGAACGTATTTTACATTTATTCCGCGCCATTCAAGATAACGGCGTAAAACGTCGAAAACACACAGCGGACGTGCATTACCGATATGAATAAAGTTATATACGGTAGGACCGCAGGCATAAATTTTTACCTCATTTTCATCAATGGGTACAAATTCCTGTTTTTCTCTTGTTAGGGTATTAAAAATTTTCATTTTTATCGAATTCCTTTCTCTTCAAGCTCTTTAATACGCTGTTCCAGTCTGCAAATTTCCTGAGCAACGGGGTCAGGAATGTGTATCTGGTCAAGGGGCATAACCTTTTCGCCATTACGTCTTACCACCCTTGCAGGTACACCCACAACCGTACAGTCAGAAGGAACCTCCTCAAGCACAACGGCACCTGCGGCAATTCGTGAATTATCCCCTACTTTAAAGGGGCCCAGCACTTTAGCACCGGCACTTATCATAACGTTATTACCAATGGTAGGATGGCGTTTGCCCGTATCTTTACCGGTACCGCCCAAGGTTACTCCCTGATAAATCAGCACGTCGTCACCTATTTCGGTGGTTTCGCCTATTACTATTCCTACACCGTGGTCGATAACAAGACGTCTGCCTATAGTAGCTCCCGGATGAATTTCTATTCCTGTTTTTCTCACACAATCCTGAGAAATCCATCTTGCTATAAACTTAAAACCGTGTTTATAAAAAAAGTGCGACCAGCGGTGCATACGTATAGCCTTTACACCGGGATAAAGGAAAAATATTTCAAGGCTGCTTCTTGCTGCAGGGTCCCTTTCCTTTACCGCACGAATATCTTCTATTATTCTTTTAAAAAACAAAATATATCTCTCCTTTAAAATACAAAAAGCCTCCGATATTGCACAGCAATATCGGAGGCGAAAGATTCGCGGTTCCACTCCGTTTTATAACTCTTGACTTTAACGCAGTCCTACGTCTTCAGATACTTATATTTCCCCAAAGAAGCTAACGAGTGCAATTCATTTTCTCTGCTTTCCGATACACCCTTTCAGTCGGTGAGGCATACTCCCTGACGGTGCACAAGAAAACTACTGTTTCTCGTATTTTGGCTTTTAATCTTTAGTTTATTATATTCACTATTCTTATATTTGTCAAGTACACTTAAATTATACCGTTAATTATTTTGTTGTGTTAACAAATTCCTTGTTCTGATAGAGATAAATAATTCCCGAAATTACACAAAGAATTGTACTTGCCCAAAGAACTGCGTTAAAGCCTATATCCAAACCTTTTTCAACAAGTCCCCCGTCAACAAAGAACCATTCTTTAAGCTGAGCAAAGGCGATACCTAAAACAATGGCGGCGATTTGTGTTACTGTTTTAAGTTTACCCCAAATATTTGCAGCGATAACCTTGTTTCCCGCACTGCTTACAACAATAAGTCTGAGGGAGGAAATTAAAAATTCTCTGAAAAGCACAATAAATACCACCCAGGTAATCTGCCAACCTATACCGTGTGCAATAAATCCCAAAAAAGCAGAGGTTGTCAGCATTTTATCGGCAAGAGGGTCAAGGAATTTACCGAAGGAGGTAACCAGATTTCTTGCTCTTGCAATTTTGCCGTCAAGCATATCGGTAAATGCGGCAACACCAAAAACTATAAGGGCAATTAAATAGTGACAGGGAAAATCGATAAGCATAAGTGCCATAAATACAGGGGTTAAAATTATACGAAGTACAGTAAGTTTATTGGGTAGATTCATCACACATTTCTCCTAACAAATCATATTCTATTGAGTCGTTGACGATAACATCAACAAATTCTCCGAAGTTAAGGGGGCGGGTTGCAAAAAAGAATATTTTTCCGTCAACCTCAGGTGCATCGGCAGGTGTTCTTCCGAAATAACACTTAAGATAATCATCATAGCCTTCAACCAGAACGGTTACCCTCTCGCCGATTTTTTCCTCATTTTTCTCGGCGGAAATAACCATTTGGTCGTCCATAATAAGAGAAAGTCGGTCTTGCTTGGTCTGATTATCTATTTGATTATCAAAATTTGCGGCAGGGGTATCCTCCTCAGGCGAATAGGCAAAGCAACCCAGTCTTTCAAAGCGTGTATCCTTTATAAACTGATGAAGCTCAGCAAACTGTTCTTCGGTTTCCCCCGGAAAGCCCGTAATAAAGGTAGTACGAATGGTAATCCCCTCAACACTGGTTCTTATTTTTTTAATAAGGGCGGTTATGCTTTCTTTGTTGCCCCTTCTGTTCATTTTCTTTAAGATTTCACCGTTTACGTGCTGAAGCGGTATATCAAGATATTTAACAATTTTTTCGTTTTCATTTATTACCTTAATCAGTTTATCGGTAATTCTTTCGGGATAGGTGTATAAAACCCTTATCCATTTTAGTTTTTCTATTTTGGAAAGTTCTGTCAAAAGTTCGGGGAGTTTGCTTTCTCCGTATAAATCTTCGCCGTAAGCGGTGGTGTCTTGTGCTACCACAACAATTTCCCTTACTCCGCTATCAGCAAGAGTCTCGGCTTCCTTTACACAGCTTTCAATGGTACGGCTACGCATTTTTCCTCTGATAAGGGGAATAGCACAGTATGTACAGCGGTTATTGCAACCGTCCGCTACCTTTAAATAGGCAGTAAAGGGATAACCGCCCAAAATTCTTTGTCCGTCTAAATTCAAATCAGACTTCTTACCATAATAATTTTGTTTTTTACCGTCTATTGCCTGACTTACAATTTTTGCAATATCCTTATTAGAGCCAATGCCCACAACCACGTCAACCTCAGGAATTTCCTCGGTTATATCGTCTTTATAACGCTCAGCAAGGCAGCCTGTTACTATAAGTGCCTTTAATTTTCCCTCTTTTTTATAGGCGGCGGCTTCAAGGATATTCTCAATAGCCTCTTCCTTAGCACTTTCTATAAAACCGCAGGTATTTATGATTATTGCATCTGCTTCGGCTTCTTCCACGCCGATTATAAACCCTGCATCGCTGAGAGATTTAAGCATTACCTCGGCATCAACCTGATTTTTAGGACAACCAAGCGACACCATTGCTATTTTTTTCATTTTTTTACTCCTCTGAACTAAACAAATCCAATTTCAAAACGCTGTTTATATCGGAAAACAAAAACCCACGTCTCATAAGAGCGTTGGTTACTTTTCTAACGCCTTCGGTTTCATACAGCCTGTTTTTATATTTGGAATTCAATAAATTTTCTATTTTCTTTTGTTCCAGCAAACTATCGTAAAGGCATATTTCCTTTGCCTTTTCACTGCTTATTCCCGACGTAATCAGTTTTTCCTTGACAGCCCTATTGGAAAGATTGTTTTCATCACATTTTTCTTTAAGCCGCAAAGCGTAATTTTCATCGTTTATATACCCTAACTGACTGCATCTTTTAACGGTCTCATTAACGCACCATTGGGCAAAGCCCGTTTTTAAAAGCTTTGCCCTCAGGTTTTTTTCACTTATACTGCTGTTTGAAAGATAGTAAAATGCTCGGTTTTTGCATCTTATTAAATCGGACCTATCCTCAAGGTCATTAGCCTTTTCTTCGCTTATTTCATCACCCGCTTTTATAGACAGGGTTTCAAAAAAGCTTTTATCAAGATTAATGTAGGTGCCGTCGTCAAAACGCACTTCATATATATGTGAGCGGCGACGCAGTATTTCGGTTATTTTCATTATTCGTCAACCGCTATGTCGATATTTACCTTTTTACGTCTGCGGGGCTGCCGAGTTTCTTCCTCAACGCCTTGAGCAACCGGAGCGGTTGCCTTTGTTTCAACCTTAGCAGTCTTTTCTGCCATTGCTGCGGTTATTTTTTCTTCCAATTCCTTCATAAGCTCAGGATTATCAAGGAGCAACTGTTTAACGTTATCTCTGCCCTGACCTATACGGGTTTCGCCGTAATAGAACCATGCTCCGCTGCGGGAAAGGATACCAAGTTTAAGACCTGTGTCAACAATTTCGCCCTCTTTGGAAATGCCTTTTCCGTACATAATATCGAATTCTGCTTCCTTAAAGGGAGGAGCAATTTTATTTTTAACAATTTTTGCTCTTGTACGGTTGCCCACAACTTCGCCGCCAACCTTTATGGATTCAACCCTTCTTACATCAATTCGTACCGATGCATAGAATTTAAGTGCTCTGCCGCCGGTGGTGGTTTCGCTGCTTCCGTACATAACGCCGATTTTATCTCTTAACTGATTAATAAAAATTGCGGTACAGTTGGATTTTGAAAGAGCACCCGTAAGCTTTCTTAATGACTGTGACATAAGTCTTGCGTGAAGACCTACATGGCTGTCACCCATATCGCCCTCAATTTCAGCCTTGGGTACAAGTGCTGCAACAGAGTCGATAATAATTACGTCAACTGCCGCACTTCTGACCAACGCTTCGGCAATTTCCAGTGCCTGCTCGCCTGTGTCGGGCTGAGAAACCAAAAGGGAATCAATGTCAACACCCAAAGCGGCGGAATAGTTAGGGTCAAGTGCGTGTTCAACGTCGATAAATGCGGCAGTTCCGCCCATTTTTTGAGCCTCAGCCACAACGTGAAGCGCAAGGGTGGTTTTACCCGAAGATTCAGGGCCGTAAACTTCAATAATTCTGCCCTTTGGCACACCGCCTATTCCAAGTGCAAGGTCAAGACCCAGCGAACCTGTAGGAATGTGGTCAACCTTCATATTTACGTTCTCTCCAAGACGCATAATTGCACCCTTACCGAACTGCTTTTCAATATTCGCAAGTGCCGTTTCCAGTGCTTTGCTTCTGTCTTCTGCCATATTCAAATATCTCCTTTTGTTTTATTCTGAGATTATTATACCTTAATTACAGTCCCATAAACGACCCTATGTATGCCGTTTATGTCCTGTGCAGTGTTGATATCCTTAAGCCCTGCCTCTTGCATAAGAGAAATGACCGCTTGGCTTTGGTCATACCCTATTTCAAGAGCAATCATACCACCGTTATTAACAAATTCAGGGTAACGGCGAAGAATAACTCTGTAAAAATCAAGTCCGTCCTCACCGCCGTAAAGTGCACTGTCGGGTTCATTTAAAACCTCTTGGCTTAAATTATCCATATCGTGAGCATTTACATAAGGCGGGTTGCTTACAATAAGATCATACTTTTCTTGGGGAACAAAATCAAAAACATCAGCCTTTATAAGAGACAAGGTTTCGCTGCTGTTTCTGTGAATGTTCTTTTCGCAGTAGGAATAAGGAATGTCATATTTTTCAACCAACGTAACGGTACTTTCCTTAAATCTGTTTGCAATAGTAATTCCTATACAACCGCTTCCTGCACAAAGGTCAAGCACCCTTGCCTTCTCATTTTTCTTCATAAACTCGAAGGCGGTGTCCACAAGGGTTTCAGTATCGGAACGGGGAATCAGACAACCCTCGCCCACGTAAAAATTAAGACCGTAAAAACTCCATTCACCTAAAATATACTGCAAAGGATAACGGTTAAGCCTTTGACCTACTACCGATTTCCACATAGTTTGCTGCATAGTCTCAAGACTGTCTGCATAGTGGGTTATTATTTCGCTGTTTGAAAGTTTGGTTATATATCTTATAATCTGTCTTGCTTCAAAAGAGCTGTCTTCGATACCCGCTTCTTTAAGTAATTTTTTAGTTTGTTGATAACACTCAAATATCGTCATTGTTTTCTTTGGTTTCCTCTTGCTCTATGTTAGGTAAAAACCTTTCTTTATCCTCGTCGCTAAGAACTTCACCCAATGCCGCTATTGCAATTTCCAGCATAGAGTCATCGGGTTCTTTAGTGGTAATACGCTGTACCCATACACCCGGTGCGGAAATAATTTTTGTAATAAAGTTATCGTGCCTTCCGCAAAGTCTTAACACTTCGTATCCGACACCGCATATAAGGGGCACCATAGCAATTTTTATAAGCGACCAAACAACAGGGTTAGAATAGGCATCTTTAAAAACTGCCTGTACTAAGGTTGAGAAAATTACGCTTATGATTATCATAAGAATTAAAAAGGAAGTACCGCAACGAGGATGAAAACGTTTTTGTTTTTTTGCGTTTTCAACCGTTAAGGGAAGTCCTGCTTCATAGCAGAAAATTGTTTTATGTTCAGCTCCGTGGTACTGGAAAACCCTTTTAATATCCTTCATAAAGGATACCCCTATAACGTAAGCCAAAAATATAATAAGCTTTATGCTCTGCTCAATTACCGAACGAACGACGGGGCTGAAATTTTCCACTCCGAAAAGAAGTTTAAGTCCGTCAACTGCAATTCTGGGCAGATACATAAAAAGGGCAAAGCAAAGAGCTAATGCCAGTACCATAGCAATTACCGAAACAACCGCCCAGGCACCGTTGCTCATTTTTTGGGTTTCCCCTGTCTTTTCATCTACTTCATCGGCATAGCCCGATTTGTCGGCAGAAATCATCATAGCCTTATAGCCCGAAATCATTGATTCTGCAAAGCCTACCACACCGCGTATAACAGGAATGCCTAAAAACTTATATTTATCCTTAATGGACCTATCGTTCATATGGGTTATATCAATATTTCCGTCAGGCAGTCTTACGGCCAGTACACTGCCCTTATTGGGAGACTTCATCAGAATTCCCTCAATAAGTGCCTGTCCGCCTATTGAAGTATATTTACATTTTTTGCATTTCTTACTCATTTATATCGCCTTCATTTTCAGGGGGGATTATTTTTTCGGTTTCCTCTTCGGGAGCAACGTAAACAGGCAGTACCACCGTAACGGTAGTTCCTACGCCCTCGGTACTTTCAAGGAACAAGAGTCCCTGATGCTGTTTTACTATTTCATCGGCAACGGCAAGACCTATTCCGCTTCCCCTTACCGAATTGTTTGCTTTATAGAATTTTTCTTTTACTCTGTCAATATCCTGTGCGGGAATGCCCACACCTGTATCCTTAACGGTTATCTTTACACAGCCGTCCTCTAATATTTCTTCTATGAGAACCTGTCCCTTATCGGTGGTATATTTAACGGCGTTATCGATTATGTTAATAAACACCTGCTTTATTCTGTCAGGGTCGCCGTTAACCGCTATTTCTCCCTTTGCGGCGGTAAACAGCACTTCAACGTCGTGTTTACTTGCAAGTTCTACATACATATCCACAGCAGAAGAAAGTATCTCTGACACATTAAAGGGGCGGACGTTAAGGGTAAATCTTCCGTTTTGCATACGGGAAAAATCCAGAAGTTCTTCAACAAGACCGGACAGTCTGTCTGCCTCGCTTAACACTACGTCCAAACCTCTTTCAACAAGAGCCGTATCCTCACCCACACTCATTTTAGCCGTTTCAGCCCATCCGCGAATGGCGGTAAGGGGGGTGCGAAGCTCATGAGAAACAGAGGAAATAAAATCGTTTTTAAGATTTTCAGCGGCAGTAAGCTCCGACTGCATATAGTTTATGGAATCGCAAAGTTCTCCTATTTCGTCGGAGTGGGTAGAGCTGAGTTGCTCCTTGTAATCGCCTGCAGCAATTTTTCTTGCAGCAGCAGAAACTGCTCTTACGGGACGTATAATAGACTTTACAAAGAAAAGTCCTGTTGTTGCCGAGAAGACAAGTACAAAAAGTGCAACACCTATAATCATAAATACGCTTTCTCTTATCTGTCGGTTGCAAAGCCGCAAAGATACGGCATAACGAACAGCACCGTTTGAGCCCTGTCCGAAATCTTCCAGTATATAGGTACCTGCAAGTATATTTTCACCTGCACTGCTTTTGCCCATCCAAACGGCGCTTCCCGTTTCGCTTTGTAAAGCACGTTTATAGTCGGGCATAGATAAATCTTTTCTTTCAAATCCGCTTGTGCTGACTAAAATCTCGCCCTTGCTGTCAAGCACCATAATTTCAATTTTATCCTTCGCTTCAAATTCCTCGCAATATTCCTTTGCGGCACGTGGGAAAAAATCACTGTCCATTGCCGATAGCTGAGAAAAACTTCTTGCATACTCTTCTGCGGAATTCTCCACACTTCGAAGATTAGTATTTCTAACTACCACACATGCCACAGTGGCGAGTATTATTACTACTATTACAACAGGAAGATAAACGTTTTTTATCCATCTGCTTAAAATACTCTTGAAACGAACTTCAAAATCCAATTTATTTTTTTCCTTTACGAATTAGTACTCCATTTATAACCCATACCCCAAACGGTTACAAGTCGTGTGGGTTTTGACGGGTCATCCTCTATCTTCATACGAAGTCTTCTTATATTAACGTCAACAATTTTTTCTTCACCGAAATATCTTGCACCCCAAACACGTGTCAAAATATCGTTTCTGTCCAGTGCAGTATCGGGGTTTTGGAAGAAATATTCAACTATCTGAAATTCAACCTGTGTAAGCTCAATGGGGGTTGAGTTTTTGCAAAGAGTTCTTTTTCTGAGATTTAAAACAAACTCATCAAGCTTTATTTCATCTCCTGCCGAAACGGCGGTATTGCGGTTCATTTCAACACGTCTGTAAAGGGAATCAACCCTTGCCAAAAGCTCACTTGGGCTAAAGGGTTTTGTAATATAGTCGTCTGCACCGAGCATAAGACCGCTTACCTTGTCCATTTCCTGAGTGCGTGCCGTAAGCATAATAATGCCCAGCGACTCACTTCTCTTTCTAAGCTCTTTACACAGCTCAAAACCGTCCATTCCGGGCATGGAAATGTCAAGCAGAGCAATATCAAAGCTGTCGGGTGCAATATCGTAGATTTCAAGTGCTTCTTCACCGCTTCCCGCCTGAACAGCGGTATAGCCTGCACGCTGAAGATTAATGGCTTCAAATTCCCGTATTGCTATTTCATCCTCGACTAACAGAAGTTTTCTCATAAGTTATCCTCCTATAAGTGTAAACATTTCTTTTATGGTTTTCTCATCGACCTTGAATTTTTTCGCGTCTTTTGAAAGCTTTGCCAACCACACCTGTGTGTCGCTGATTCCCAGCACTATATAGCCTTCGGTATAAATTCCGCTGTCGTAAGAGGTTTTTGAAACAACCCTTACTCTGAAAATTTCCTGACCGAATTTCTGGTCTTTATAATCATAGTCATAAACTATTCTTTCTCTGGTTTCAAGGTTACGCACCGTTGCCGAATTTTCCGCCATCTCCTTAGTTAAGGTTAAACTGTATCCATCGGAATAATTCATAAGGGTGTAGAACTTTTCCACAAGTTCTTTTCCGTCAAAAGACTTCCACACCGTAAGATATGCCGCCGACACAGACTGATTAAAATCCAGCGGCTGCTCTATCATTATGGGAATTTCGGGAATTGAATCATTATCAAAATCTCTGCAGGGAACTATCTGTGGGCGGTAGGTATCAACCGTTTCCTTTGTTTCGGCATTGTAAAAAGCTGAAATAAGAGCACCGTTTTCAACGTATAAAATTTCAGTAACAAGCCCTGCACCCTTTACACAGTCAATATAAACGCAATATCTTCCGTCACTCATTTTCACAAGTGCGGGGTCATAATATGCGGTAACGTTAGGGTCAAGATTACACACGCCAAGTTGTGCAACACCCCTTGCAGTGATATCAAAATATTTTGCGTAAGCACTGCTTGTGGACTGGGCAAGATAAACTGTTAAAAGGTCGGTGGAAAAACCGTTATCCATATCGCAAAGAACAAAGGTGGTATACGGCTCCTCAATAAGAGTCATCAGGGTTTTTCCTGTAAAGTCATAAACTGAAACGGTTTTATCAACTGCTCCGTAAACGTTCCAGCCCACAACAATTTCTTTTGTGTTATCCGAGTCAACATCAACGAAATGTACCCTTTCAATACCGCCTGCCACAATTTTTTGTGTAGCATAACAATTCCATACGCCGTTTTCACAGCTTAGTACCGATATATGCATTGTTACCGTATTGTCAACGCTTGTGCTGTAAAAAGCCACCGCCTCGTTAATGCTGTCACCGTTTAAATCCACCAGCGTTATAGCCGATTTTGTTTCACCTGAAGCGGGGAATTTAAGGGAATATTTTCCGCTTATGGACTTTTCCAAAGCCTCCTGCACAGGTCTGAGTTCGCCTGTCAGCTTAGGGGGAGCAAGGAGAGATTCGGCATCTCTGCCAAAGGGAGAACAACCGCAAAGAGACACACAAATAAAAAGCAAAGCAAAACATATAATTAAAGCAGATTTTTTATTCATTTGCTGTCCTCCCAAAACACATACTTATTCAAATAACATTGTATCACAAAAAGGGGAAAATGGAAACAATTATTTTTAAATTTTACAAAAAATTAAAAATAGAGCTGACAATACCGTAATTTGTCCTATATGCTCTGCATTTCAAATAAGAAAATTACAGAAAAAGGCAGAAACGAGATTTCGTTTCTGCCTTTATATTATTTTACAAGTTTTCCTAATTCTCTTACCAGTTTATCATAAGCCGAGGAGGAGATTTGTCCCATTGGGGTTCCGCCCACGCTGTACTGATAACGTGAATCGCTTATTTTAAAGAGCGAAAGCACGGTAGGAGAACTATTGTCGTGATGTTTTAGGGTGACCGTAAGGTCTGCTTTGCCCGATACCTTTACCGTATTAAAGTCAATAGCCATTGTTCCGATAAAGAGTGCATAGAAGTTCTGGAAGGATTCACTATCCACCGTTTTCCCGTTACACTTAATATCATAGCCGTCTTCAGCTTCATTTTGGTTAAGCGAAAAAGCTGTATTTACATCTCCCGTAACCACAAATTCACTAACGTCACCAATGGACTCTAAAACCATAAAGCCTAAATAGAAATCCTTTTCTTCATAGTTTAAATATTCCATACTGGTTATGGTAACGGTTCTTATCATTTTGTCGGTAGATGCAAGAATGTAATACTGGGTATTGCTATCATCGGTAGCCTTTAACTTATAGTGATAATTTTTTCCTGCAACCTTTAAAGTGATTACAATATCAGGCTTATCGAGTCCGAATTTCTTAATACTCTCTTTAGACTGGTCAAAGGACACCGCAGATGAAGTCGAAACGCCTTTACCGAAGGAATCGCGTATATCCTCAATCGCTCCTTTAGCAATTCTGAGTTTTGGTGAGGTGCAGATATAGGTTGCATAAGAGCTGAAACGATTATCCTTATTCGGCGTAAACACAAGCGGTCTTTGAAATCTGCTGCCCGAAATTGTAAGGGTATCAAAATCGCAAAGGACTCCGTCTTGGTCAAAATAATCTGCATTGCTGCTGTTTTTCTCTATTGCGGGAATTGCGGTGCTTATGGCAATATCCAACGGCTCTACAAGAAATCCCGAAAGGGTGCCTCTGTTTACAAGATAAATCTTTTCCGGATAGGTGGAGATATGCAAATAAGCATACTGTCCGTCTGCTGTAGAATTACCCTGAGTCAGCACAAAGTTTTGTTTTTCATCATTTGCCTCAACCTTAACGGTTACAACCGGCTTATCTAAACCGAACAGTGCTTTCTGGGTGTTTTGATCGTAATCATATTCGCCGAAAACCACAATGTTAGAAGCGTAGGAAGCGATTTGATTAAGAGAGGTTTTATCAATAAGGGTCTCATCATATCCCTCAAGGGTCCAAACCTGATTTTGCTGTCCGTTTTCTTCCTGCATTTCACTGTTTAAAACAAGGGTTGCGGTATCGTGAATAACGGTAAGCTTTTTAAAGGAGGTTGTGCTAAGGGTAACCATTTCAATAGGCTGGAAGGTTTTGGCCTCATCGGTGGCTTTTTCAGCAATATACTTGGATACCCCCCACACGCTGCCGCCAATTATGGCAACAACAAGGAAAATAGCCAAAAGTCTTAAAGGCAGACGGTATTTTCCTGCTTTTTTCTTATCATTATGCTCACTTGGAGCGGCAAAAATGGTAGAGGAAGAAAAATCATCCTGCTCCTCAGGAATAAAATCCTTTTGGTTTTCAGACATTATTTATTTCTCCTTATAAAGAATATGGCGAATGCTGCAGCAAGAACAAGCAGCGGAATAATCCCGATAAAGATTATTCTTACAGCCCTTACAGCCGCACTTGAAGTAACGTAAAGTTCACTTGTTGCATCAATGGTTTTATTTTCAAAGGTAATGGTTTTTTCGCTCATTCCCGTACCGTAACGAAGAGCATTAAGAGCGGTCAGTTTATAGTCAATGTTACTTGCATATCCTTCAATATATGCCTGAGAAATAAAGTCAATACTTGAAAATGCAATTACACGACTGGCAATACTCTTATTGGTGGAGTTGTCAAAATCTTCCTGGGTAGAAATAATAGCCGAAGAAAGTCTGCGTTTTTCTAGGTCTTTACTTGGAGCAGAAGAAGGATCTGCCGAAACAGGAACAATTACGGAAGTTGATTCTGTAGCTATAATTGTTTGGGTAGTTCTTCCGCCATAATCTCCGCCGTTTTCATACATAGGAATGTTATATCCGCTTAAAAATGCGTTTGAAATGGTAAAGGGCACACCGGTTTGTGCTAAAGACAGATAGGTTGAATGGTCGCCGTCCATATAGTAACCGTCGTTTGTTTCAAAAACAATTCCCTTTTCAATCTCAATACCCCATTCGCTGAGGAAGTTATAAAGATTGGGAAGGTTTTGGTAACCTGTATCACCGTAGAACATTAGGGTTTTGCCCAGTTTTCCGTCACCCTCTAAGAAAACGCTTAATGCGTTAAGTTCTTCTTTGGTAAAGTCCTTAACGGGAGCAACAAGAACTGCTGCATCATATTCCTGGGGAATTTCCTTTAAGATATCCCCTGTAATATCGTCAACCTTAAAGTTGTTAAGTTCCAAGATTCCTTTAAAGTAATCATAAACACCTTCTTTACTGTGAGAAGCAAGGAAAGCCACCTTTTTGGTTTCTTCGCTGATTACAGATGCAACCGCACTTGTTAAAGAGGTTTCAAGACAGGAACCGTTAATATAGTAATAATCGTATCCCATAGAAGCCATACCCGAAGTGTCTTCTGCTACATATATATCTGTAAGGGTAAGATTTCTGTAGTTATCAAGTTTTGCACCTGCAGATGTAGTAAAAGAACAGGTTACAAGTATGTCGCCATACATAAAGGAATCAGGATATTTTGTAGAAATATCAGCCATCTGAGTGCCGTAGGGGTCCATATAGATAACATTGATATTTTTGTTTAAATCAGCATACTTTTCAAGGAACTTTGTGGTCTGCTCGTAGTAGGCACCTGTAGAATCGGTATAACCCATCTGCTGAGCATAATAGTTCATATAACCGCCGTAATATTCCTCTGCAGAAGCAGCCATTACGTAAATATTTACCTCTTTATCAACGCTTTTAATATATTCAGCATTTTCTTCGCTGATGGAATGCTTTTTATCTCTTGTCAGGTCATATTCCAAATCAACACGCTTTGCAAGGAAGCTCATAAGCACATTAATTAAAATTGCACCTGTAAGAACGATAGCTATAGCAAGGACAGCATAGCCGCCGCGTTTAAATAAAAAACTGTTTCTCATTTTAGCCATTTTTACTGTCCTCCTTTAAGACCATCTGCGCTTCTCGACAGAACGAACAGAAAGGAACACAAACACTGCTATTACCGTAATGTAATAAACAATGTCTTCTACCTTTAATATACTATCGGCAAAACCTGTAAATCTGTCAAGCAAGGCAATGGCTGAGGTTACCTTTGTCAGCCACTCGATACCTATAATTTGAAAAATCTGAGAAATAAACATTATTACAATGTTTGCAACTACAGAAAGTACTGCCGCAAGGGCGGTGCTTTCGGTAATGGAAGAAATAAAAATTCCCAATGCAATAAGGGTAGAACCTAAGAGAAGGGTTCCCAGCAGAGAATATAAGAACTGTAGCCAGTTGGCAGCAGCATAGTAGGAAACTATGGTCTGGAAAATAAGGAGAGGTGCATTGGCAATAGCGTAAATTGAAACGCAAGCCCAGAATTTACCCATAATAACGGAGGTTACCGAAACGGGAGCTGTAAGAAGCACCTGGTCAACCTTTTGACGCTTATCTTCACTTATTGTTCTCATTGTAAGAAGAGGGATAAGGAATATGGTAAGATAAAGGGGGAACATAAAGGGAATTCTGAAAACCTCGGTACTTCCACCCTGATAAAGTGCCGCAAACATAAGGCCTTCAATGGCAAAAAATGCGGCAAAAAACACGTAAGAAATAATAGAAGTAAAATACGCTCTCATTTCACGTCTGTAAATAGCACTCATTATTCTTCCTCTCCTTCCGTAGTTTCTTGGCTGAGTTCTTCATTAATTTCAACCGTAACCCCGTCGGTTATTTCGTCCTGTCCGTCATTATTATTAAAGAAGGACTGCATATCATCATCGCCTGTAAGACGAAGGAATATCTGCTCAAGGGTAAGTTCGTTGCTTCTTAGAGACAAAAGAACCTTTTGTCTTTCGGCAAGACGTTTTGAAACGTCGGCTCTTATGTCAGCATCATCTTCGGGGATGATGTGATAATCTCTGCTGCCGCTTTCAAGTTCCCCTAGACATTCTACCGACTTAACGTTTTTAACACTGTTAAGAACGCCCATAATGTCATCTTCTTTGCCCACAATCCTTGCCACAAGAGAATGGTCCTCAGAAAGATTTTTTGAAAGGTTTTCGGGAGTATCGTCAGCAATTATGTGACCGTGGTTTATAATGATAACACGTTTACATACCGCCTGAACCTCAGAAAGAATATGGGAAGAAAGAATAATTGTGTGATTTCTGCCCAGCTTTGTAATAAGGTCGCGGATTTCTATTATCTGTTTTGGGTCAAGACCTACGGTAGGCTCATCCAATATAAGTACGTCGGGATTACCCACAAGTGCACCTGCTATACCTACACGCTGACGGAAACCTTTTGAAAGGTTTTTGATTAATCTTCCCTCAACCTCGGTAATGCGTACAAGACGGATAATTTCGTCAATGTGTGCTTTTTTCGGAAACTTTACCTTCTTTAAATTATATATGAAGTAAAGATACTCTCTAACGGTCATATCAAGATAGAGAGGGGGAATTTCGGGAAGATAGCCAATTCTCTTTTTAGCAAGTTCGGGGTCGGTCATAATATTAAAGCCGTCGATTTCAACCTCGCCCTGAGTAAGAGAGAGATATCCAGTTAAAATATTCATTATGGTAGATTTACCGGCACCGTTAGGACCGAGGAAACCTACAACTTCGCCCTTGCTTATCCTAAAATTAGCATCTTCTACGGCAAGATGGGTGCCGTATCTTTTGCAAAGTTTGGAAACTTTAATCATTAAGGGACACTCCTTTTTTAAATTTAAAAAGATTTATTACAGTTTACAACAATTCCTTTAATAAATTGTAAATAAACTATAAAATGTTCGCACGGAATTATTATACAATAATAATTAAATCATATCAAGTGTTTTTGTGCGAAAGAGCAGTAAAACAGTGCGTAAACAGGGGGAAGAAACGCAAAAAGGTGCTTAAATTATGTAATGTTACTTCTGATGGTTTCTAAAATATCTTTTTCCGCTTCTTTACCGTAAGCATAAAGTGTAAAGATGACCCTCGTTCCATCTTTTAAACATAATGTATAAAAATTGGTGTCCTTTGCAATTACTCCATCTCCCGGTTGAAATTTAATTTCGACAGAACGGATTTGTTTTGTTTTGACGGTCGTTTTTTGAAAAACTGTTTTTCCATTTATGTCGGCACCTCTGGGGAACGTTATTTGATCAGCACCTATTAATAAAACTCTGTTTTTTTCGGCAAGGAAGCAACTGAAAAATATGACACCTAACAGTCCACCCATCAATATCAGACCAATCGGTACGCCGATATTTCCAATGCCTGCAAAAGCAAGGATAATGCCGGCCAACAAAACGCCACCACAAATCAAAGAAACGATCATCAAATACTTTGTTGCTTGAGGGGTGTATTTTTTCATTTTGCATTCTCCTTTGCGGTGTTGAAGGAGGAGATAAGCATAACGCGAATACTTGTGCAAGCAGTATCGAGCGTTTTATATTCCTCTTCGGTTATGTAATTTGTTTTAAAAAGCAGTTCAAGCCAGTAACCCGTTTCATTTGCTTCCTTAAGTGCGATTTGCAGTTTTGCTATAAAGTCCGCTTTTCCATGGGCATATTGTGCTTCGCACAATGTGAAGTTAAGTGTGCCACCCACGCCCGCAGGTACTTCACGATGCGGAGCATCGCTTCACACACCAAAGGTGTGCTTATCGTGCCGCAAGGCACACTTAGTTCAAAAAAAAGAGTCTTTTGTATACAGGACAAAAGACTCTTTTTTCGTGGTGACCCGGACGAGATTCGAACTCGTGTTACCGCCGTGAAAGGGCGGTGTCTTAGGCCTCTTGACCACCGGGCCGTATTGGTGGCGATAGTGGGACTTGAACCTACGACACTGCGGGTATGAACCGCATGCTCTAGCCAACTGAGCTATATCGCCATTTTTAATCAGTCACATATCGCGACTTTGACATTATAACAACTGGAAAGGTAAATGTCAAGCATTTTTTCTAAAATTATTATATGTTTTTTTATTGTATTATTTTAAAATTTATGCTAAAATAACAGCGTAAATTTTTGTGAGGTGCGTTATGAAGGGAAAACTTTATCTTGTAGGTACTCCTATAGGAAATTTGGGCGATCTTAGCCCCAGAGCTGCCGATGTGCTTTCCGATGTTGATTTTATTGCAGCGGAAGATACCAGAGTTACCGTAAAGCTTCTTAATCATTTAGGAATAAAAAAACCTATGCTCTCTTACTATGAGCACAACAAAAAAGAACGCGGCGGTGAAATTATCGAGCGTCTTATAAACGGACAAACCTGTGCTCTTGTAACCGATGCAGGTATGCCCGCCATATCCGACCCCGGTGAAGATATGGTGCGACTGGCTTATGAAAACGGTATTTTAGTGGAGTCGGTTCCCGGTCCCAGTGCCGTTATTACCGCCCTTGCAATATCAGGTATGCCGTCGGGAAGATTTACCTTTGAAGGCTTTTTAACAATGAACAAACCCGGCAGACGTGCACATCTTGCTGAATTAAAAACTGAAAAAAGGACAATGATATTCTATGAGGCACCACATAAATTAGTGGCTACCCTTAAGGATATGCTAAATTTTTTAGGCGACAGAGAAATTGCCCTTGTCCGTGAGCTTACCAAAATTCACGAAGAGGTTATTCACACCACCTTTTCTCTGGCTTTGGAAAAATACAGTGAAAAAGAGCCTAAAGGCGAATTTGTTATAATTGTTTCGGGTGCAAAAGAAACGGTAAAAACATATACTTTAGAGGAAGCTTTAATTCTTGCAAAAGATTTTTTAAGTAAAGGTGACAGCACTTCCTCCGCTGCCAAAAAGGCTGCTGATATTACAGGCATCAAAAAGGGCGACATATATAAAGGAATGATATAGTACTATGAGCAAAAAGGTTGACCTTAACGATTATTCTACCCGTTCAAACAAAAAGAAAAAGAAAAAACATATTTTCTTCAGAGGTTTTGTTCTTATTCTTTCGGCTATTTTAGCAGTTATTTTTTGTTACAGTGCTGTAGTTATGGCAAAAATTAACCGAGACAAAGATTTTAATAAAAATGATTATTCCGATTTAGGTTTTAATGAAACTATTGATAAAAAGGTTATAAACATTGCCCTTTTCGGCGTTGACACCCGTACTATAGACGATTTTTCGGGCAGAAGCGACTCTATAATGATTTTAAGCATAAACAAAAGAGACAATACCATCAGGCTTGTATCAATTATGCGTGACAGTCTTGTTCCTATTGAAAAAAACGGCAGTACTACCTTTGGAAAAATAAACAGTGCCTATGCTTCTGGCGGTCCTACTCTTGCCGTTAAAACCCTTAATACCCTGTACGGTCTTGATATAAAGGACTACGCAACCGTTAACTTTTACGGTATGGCAGATATTATTGATGCTCTGGGCGGAATCGAGGTTGAAATAACCAAGGATGAATTAACCGCAAAGCTTGGCATTAACGCTATGATAAACGAGCAATGTATTTATTTGAATCTTAACCCAAACGATTATTTTGTGAAAAAGACGGGTGTGCAAAAATTAAACGGCATTCAGGCGGTTGCCTATGCCCGTATCCGTCACGCAAAAAACTCCTTTGGAAACAATAACGACTTTGGAAGAACCGAAAGACAGCGTCTTGTTATGAAGCTTTTACTGGAGAAAGCACTTAGCACCAATCCCTTAAAATATCCTTCAGTTATTAATAAATTAGCTCCCTATATAAAAACTTCTCTGTCCAACTCAGAAATGATGTCCCTTGGTGCATTTTTACTTCGCCGTCCAAAAATGGAGCAGTCCCGTATCCCTCACAATGAATATATAATTGATGATAACTACAAGGGTGCAGGGGCTTCTACCGTATATTATAACTATGAATTTGCAGGAAAGGTGCTGAGGGCGTTTTTATACTCAGGCACATCGCCAGAAGACTACTTTTTGCAAAACGGTGTAGATAAAACCAAATGGTTTAAACAAACGGGAGAAACCTTTGTCAGCGAAAATGACGACGAGCCAACCGACCAGCCTGTTGATGACCAAGAGCCTACAGAAGATACTTCTTCGGATATAGAAAGTGACACCGAAAGTGATGTAAGCAGTGACACCGAAAGTGACGTGGGCAGTGACGGTTCTTCTGACACTTCTTCAGAAGAAACACCCGATGAAGAAACCTCTTCAGTTTCGCCTGAATCTGATTATTAAAAAAGAGAAAAGAGACCGAAAGGTCTCTTTTTTTACGCTATTGGTTTTGCACCTATTTCTTTTAAGTATTTTTCCGGTGCTGTGTAATCATCGGCAACAATAAAAATAATTATGTCGTTATATTCATAAAAAAGTCTTTTTTGTATTTTTGTATATTCTTTGGCATTAAGAGTTCCATAGGAGGATGCTGTATTTTTGGCAACCGAGTTAAATTCTTCGAGTATACTTTTTTTATCTTCGCTGTTTTTAAGCTTGAGTACGGCAACGCAAATAAATTTTTCTTCGCTGTCACACAGTCTTACGGAATAATCGCCCAGCTTATTTCCGTCAAAGTTGAAACGGTTTTCTATATCGGCTTTGCTAACTTCATAGTTTTCGGTATTTACAAAACAAAGAGTATTAAGTTTTTCACCTATCTCGTCAACCGTTAATGGCTGACTCTCGTTACAGCAGCAAAGTCCGCCAAGCAACAATAATATTGCTAAAAGCAGTGCCGCTATTTTTTCCGCCTTCATGAGAATCCTCTCCTTTTAACAACTTGATTCTATCACATCCTTTGTAAAAAGTAAACAAAATTTTAAGTATTTTATATGTAAATTTTTTCATTATTTAAGAGATTTGGTTTACATAATACGACATCCATATTATTTTTTTCTTTTAGGTTATTAAAGTTATGCACCGAATTTTAAACACTCAAGCCTTAATTTTAAAGGAAATTTTAAAAAATAAGTGCAAAATTGTGTGTAACTCGGTGCATAACTTTAATAACTTTTTTGGTTGCAAGGTTTACATAACTTCAAATTTGTTTCAAAACTGTAACCTTTTCGCAAATCTTTTTATACTTGACAAAGTTTTTTGACTTATATCATAATATAAAGCAACGCATAAAGTAATTTTTCATCTGTTTTTTCGGTGGAAAGTAAAAGAAGCACTCCCAACAGCAAAAGTCTGTCGGGATCGTTTTTTACCGAATCAAAACGGATAAGCTTCATTATATCAAGGGCACTCTGCCCTCTTTTTTCGGATTTTGGCGGTTCGGTTTTCTCCCCCGCAATTTTTTGGCGATAGCTTTCATTCATTCTTTGAACACGATAAATGGCTTCCTGTTTTGCCCGTTCAAACTCTGTCATAACACTTCTCCGTTCCTATAAGAAATTTTCAAGCAAACCGCTTTCACTTAAAACGGGCATTAGTTCAAGAAGTTTTAAAATTTTTACAGCCACTTCCACCTTTTTTTGTCTTTCGGCACTTAAATGGGGTTTAAGAGCCATTAAAAGCCGTTGATTTTCGGTTTCGCCCGTATTTTTAAATCTATTTATCAGCGACATAATTTTCAGCATATCGGGAGAAGATTCCTCGTTTTTCGCCTCTTGTTCGGGGAATAAATTTTTTGCCATTTCGCCTATTTTTGATACGGTGTCGGGGTCGTTTAAAAGTTCGCCCAGTTTTGCACTTAAATCATCCACCCATACCGCCTCTTTTCAACAACTCCATAATTTTTTTAGCCTGTTCACTCTTAAGTAGCTTCTCTGTAGCCTCCTTATCGGCAATAAGCTCCTTAAATCTTTTTGCATCGTTTTGATTCAAACTGCCCAGCAGTTTTTCTGTATCGCCTTTTTTTGCACTTTCTATCATTTTTTCTATATCATAACCCATAAATATTCACCCCCTAAAAAATATGAAAAAACCAAAAAATATATGACGGAGGATAACAATGAAAATTCTTGTTTTATCTGATACCCACGGGAATGTTAAAAGTATTTTTTCGGTGCTTTCCCGTCACAGCGATATAAAGGACGTATTTTTTCTCGGAGACAACACAGGCGATATTGATGCCCTCAAAGAGCAGTTTAGTGATAAAACCTTTCATATAGTAAAGGGAAATTGCGATATAGGCTCCCTGTATAAATCCACCGACACGGTAACTATTAATCACAAGCGTATATTTTTTACTCACGGACACAAATACGGCGTAAAATACACCCTTGAAAACCTAAAGGAAACCGCAAGAGAGTTTAACTGTGTCCTTGCCCTTTTCGGACACACACACTGCTCTCTTTCAGCATATGACGACGGTCTTTATATTGTTAATCCCGGTTCCCTTTCCTTTCCACGCGACTGCTCTGCTTCCTATGCAATTATAGATATTGTTGATAACGGGATAATGCCCAATATAATGAAATTTTTTTGATTTAAAAAAAGTTTTTAAATCAAAACTTAGGCATTGCAAATTTTATAAAAATATGTTAAAATAATAACACAAAATTTATTATGCAAAGGAGTTAGCACTATGGCAGAATTTAACATTCCCGAAAAAGCAAGAGTTGCCGTTTTGACAGGAGAAAAGAAGATTGATATTTTCACTCTTCCCGTACCTGAGATAAACGATGACGAAGTACTGGTAAAGGTTGAGCAGACCGGTATCTGCGGTACCGACGTACACGAATATAAAGGCGACCCCTTTGGTTACATCCCTGTTGAGCTGGGCCACGAGGGAACCGGTACCGTTGTAAAACTTGGCAAAAATGTCACCACCGACTATTATGGCAAACCTCTTAAGGTAGGCGACAAAATTGTTACAGGTCTTAAGCCCTGCGGCGTTTGCGATACCTGTAAGAACGACCCCGAGCATATT
This sequence comes from Acutalibacteraceae bacterium, assembly GCA_045592625.1. GTDB lineage: Bacteria > Bacillota > Clostridia > Oscillospirales > Acutalibacteraceae > SIG607. The sequence goes on along the minus strand of JAZNVC010000001.1, from coordinate 94,220 downwards.
CATCTTTGCCCCGGCGGTGAAATTTTCGGACTTATGCCCGGCGAAGAAGCATATAAAAATTTCAACGGTTGGTTTGGCGAGTATATCAAGGTTAATGCAGGCGGCGTCATCTTCAACGTAAGCGATATGGACGTTGACCTACGCACCCTTATCGAACCCACAGCAGTTATCGTTCACGCTGTTGAACAGGCAAAACAGATTTTCAACTTCAAACAGGGCTCTTATGTTCTTGTTCAGGGTTGCGGACCTATCGGTCTTTTACTTCTCACTATGGTTCGTACCATGGGCGTTAGAAACATTATTGCAGTAGACGGTGACAACCAGAGACTTGAAATGGCTAAGAAGCTGGGTGCCGCTTACACCGTAAACTTTATGGAAGAAGATGCAATTAAGAAGGTTATGGACATTACCGGCACAGGTGCTGAAATGGCATTCCAGTGCACAGGTTCTCCCAAGGCAGCAAGTACCGTTTGGAAATACGTTCGCCGCGGCGGCAGTATGTGCGAACTCGGTTTCTTTGTTGATAACGGAGACACCACATATAATCCTCACCTTGATATATGCAACAAAGAAATTAAGGTTATCGGCTCTTGGACCTATCAGGCAAAAGACTGGCTACAGGCTTGCGACGTACTTAAGGAAGCACAAAAGGACGGTCTTCCCGTTGAAGAACTTTTAAGCCACAAATATGCACTTGCCGACATTAACGAAGCAATGGAAATGAACATTAGTATGAAGGGCTTAAAGATAGTTGTAATGGGTGAATAATTAAGCAAAATTAACCCCCGAAGAAGTTTCTTCTTCGGGGTTTTTCTTTTTAAAACAGTCCCTTACCGTAAACCAGAACGGCGGTGTAGCCACTTGCAAGTTGGTTTTTAAACCAATAAACTGTGGTAAGGGTGGAATTGGCACTGCTTTGTATTTGGCGGTCAAGTGCCGAGTCGGAGCACTCTTTTATAAGGATAAGTGCCCAGTCCGGTTGCCTTGAATCATAGCAATTTGTAACGGTTTGTCTAAAGGAATCATCACTTAAATCCTGAAGAATTCCGTCGGGGTTCATATAACGGCTTTCTTCACAATATGGGATTACGTCATCATAGTCTTCATTATATGCACGAAGCAAATCACTAAAGGCAAAATAAAGTCCGCTGCCCATACTGCATTCCTTTTTGGGAATAAAATCGCTTGACGAAGCATCGGCGTTATACCAATTGCCGTCAATTTTAAAAGCGGTCCAGGTGTGGCCTACTTCCTCTTTGCTGCTATACATTTTTTCTGCTGTCTCAATTCCTGCTAATTTTAATAATAAAGAAAGGGCATTTGCATAGCCGTCGCATTGGGTTTTTCCTGTAATTAAAGCATCGTAAAGATATGGGAAAACGTCGGTTTTTCCGTCATCATCTTCATATTTTTCATATTCTACGTTCTTTGCTAAAAAGTTATAAAGATGCTCTGCTTTTTCAAAGTCTGAAAGATTTTTCGGCAGACCGTTTATTATGTCTTTTGCTTCCTCTACAGCCAGCAGCTTTTTATTAAACATATCGGCAGAAAAGTTATATATTGTTATGTAATAACCGTCAAAATCTGCATAACCTTTATAAAAATGGGTAATCTCTACAGGAATAGATGAAGTAAAGGTACCGCCCTCAAAGCGTATGTTTTGCTCAAGCAAAGGAGAATCAAGAGAAAGATACTCTGCGATTTTTATAATCTCATCTACGCTTTCCACCAGCATAGAGTCAACCAAAATATTGGAAAAACTGTTTTCAAGAGCATATTCGAGGGCTAAATAAACCTGCTTTTCTTCATAAATAAGAGAATTATAGTAAATATCGCTTCTAAGATGTTTATACTGTGAGGTATAATCGTCAAAAAAATCAGCAGCTATATACTCCTCTCTATTATCCTTTAAAATTTCACCGTTGGAAAATCCAAAATAAGCGGAATTTTCTATGTTTTCAATAATCTTACCGCTCTTTAATATATCAAAAAAATCGGTTGACGGGGAACAACCTGACAGTAAAAAACAAAAAACCAAACAAACAGCAATTATTTTTATCTTTCTCATACAGTGCCAACTTTCCAACTTTATACGATAACTATACCACAAGAAAAAAGATTTTTCAACTTTCAGACAAAAGGCAGATAAAAATAATTGTTATATTGTAATTAACTCAAATGTTTTATAAAAAAACTCTTGATTTTTTCTTTTCGGTGTGGTATTATACTTTGGCGACATAAATAATTGCGCTGTTAGCTCAGCTGGATAGAGCGTTTGGCTACGGACCAAAAGGCCAGGAGTTCGAATCTCTTACAGCGCGCCAAGACAAGCCTTGTGGCTTGTCTTTTTTTGTAATAAAAAATCGTAACACTCTGTTGTGTTACGATTTTTTGCTTAATAGATATTTTTCTCTTGTGGCGATACCGCCGCGGATATGCCGCTCCTCTTTGTTTTTCTTAAGAACCTTGGCAACCTGTTTATAAAGGTCCGGCTTATAGGCTCTCAGGCGATCTGTTACGTCTTTATGTACGGTGGATTTGCTTACGTTAAAAACAGCGGCGGTCTGTCTTACTGTTGCCCCTGTTTCTACAATATATCTTCCCAGCTCTGCCGCTCTTTCATAGGAATAATTTTTCATTTAATCAACTCCCTAAAGCACTTACTTATCTATATGAAAAGCAGCATAACATTATGAATTAAAGATTTTTCAAAAAATTGCCTTAATTTGATTGCTTTTTTTAAAGATGTATGATACAATGCTTCATAATAAGGGATAATATGGCTTTGCTGATAAAAATTCCCTTTTGCCCAACATTTTAAAAGGGCAAATTATGACAATAATATATTATGAAAAGAGGTAACTTTCATGAAAAACTTAGATTTAAGTAAGTACGGCATTAACGGTGTAAAAGAAATAGTACACAACCCTTCTTATGAAGAACTTTTTGCCGCTGAGACCGATCCTTCTCTTGAAGGCTTTGAAAAAGGTCAGGTAACCGAGCTTGGTGCCGTTAACGTTATGACCGGTATATACACAGGTCGTTCCCCTAAAGACAAATTTATTGTTATGGACAAAAACTCTAAAGACACTGTTTGGTGGACTTCTGATGAGTTTAAAAACGACAACCACCCCTGTAGCGAAGAAACCTGGGCTACCTTAAAGGATATTGCCGTAAAACAGCTTTCTGACAAAAAACTTTACGTTGTTGACGTGTTCTGCGGTGCAAACGAAGACTCCAGAATGTCTATTCGTTTTATTATGGAGGTTGCTTGGCAGGCTCACTTTGTAAAGAATATGTTTATTAATCCTACTGCTGAGGAGCTTGAAAAATTTGAACCCGATTTCGTTTGCTACAACGCTTCTAAAGCAAAGGTTGAAAACTTTAAAGAACTGGGTCTTAACAGCGAGACCGCTTCGGTATTTAATATTACTTCCAGAGAACAGGTTATTCTTAACACCTGGTACGGCGGTGAAATGAAGAAGGGTATGTTCTCTATGATGAACTACTACCTGCCTCTCAGCGGTATGGCTTCTATGCACTGCTCCGCTAACACAGATATGAACGGCGAAAACACCGCCCTCTTCTTCGGTCTTTCGGGTACAGGTAAAACCACCCTTTCTACCGATCCTAAGCGTCTTCTTATCGGTGACGATGAGCACGGCTGGGATGATAAGGGTGTATTTAACTTTGAAGGCGGTTGCTATGCTAAGGTTATTAACCTTGTCAAAGAAAGCGAACCCGACATTTACGCTGCTATCCGCAGAAACGCTCTTCTTGAGAACGTAACTGTTGATGAAAACGGTGTTTGTGATTTCGCTGACGATTCTGTTACCGAAAACACCCGTGTTTCTTACCCTATTGACCACATTGAAAAAATCGTTCGTCCCGTTTCTGCAGCACCCGATGCTAAGAACGTAATTTTCCTTTCTGCCGACGCTTTCGGAGTACTTCCTCCCGTTTCGGTTCTTACTCCCGAACAGGCACAGTACTACTTCCTCTCTGGCTTTACCTCTAAACTTGCAGGTACCGAGCGCGGAATTACCGAGCCTACTCCTACCTTCTCTGCTTGTTTCGGTCAGGCTTTCTTAGAGCTTCACCCCACCAAGTACGCTCAAGAGCTTGTTAAGAAGATGGAAAAGAGCGGTGCTAAGGCTTATCTTGTAAACACAGGTTGGAACGGTACAGGCAAACGTATCTCCATTAAGGACACCCGCGGTATCATTGATGCTATTCTTGACGGTTCTATCCTTAAGGCAGAAACCAAGACTATTCCTTACTTCAATCTTACTGTTCCTACTGCACTTCCCGGTGTTGACAGCGGAATTCTTGACCCCAGAGACACCTATGCTGATGCAGCACAATGGGATGCTAAGGCTAAAGACCTTGCTTCTCGTTTCATTAAGAACTTTGATAAGTACACCGGCAACGATGCAGGTAAAGCACTCGTTATTGCAGGTCCAGAACTTTAATTAAAAGATTAACACTAAACAGACGTTATGCCGCTTGGCATAACGTCTGTTTTTTTGTATAACGAAAATATTAAAGAAGTCTTCACCAGAAGACTTTTTTGTTGAAATATGGCGGAAAAGGTGATAAAATCAGTATATAAAAACAAAAAAGAGGAATAAATGTGTCGTTTAAAATAAGTGATAACGAAAGGTTCTGGCAGGAGGCACACGAAAGTGCGCAACAGGAGCTTTTAGAGGTTAAGGAACTGGCAGTAAAAAAGGCAAAAAAGAAAAAAAGAAAGAGGGTTATTGCTTTAAGCATAATCTGTGTTTTAGTTTGCTCTTTTGCCGTTTTATTTGTCTTTATTCTTTTGCCTCAGTTAAGGTACAATAAAGCCCTCGGTTATATAAAAGACGGAAACTATCAAAAGGCTATAGAAATTTTTACCGATTTAGGCGATTATAAAGACAGTGAAGACAGGGTTTTCAGAACTAAATACGACGTTGCTTTGCACCTTTACGGCGAAGAAAAATATGAAGAAGCCTATCTTTTGTTTAACGAGCTGGGCAATTACCACGATTCTTTAGGTCTAAAAAAGGAATGTATTTATAAAAATTCAATACTTCTTATGAACAATCAGCAATGGGAGAAGGCTAAAGAAAATTTTTCTTCCCTTGGCAACTATAAAGAGGCAGGAAAAAATATTAAGGAATGTAACTACCAATTAGGTCTTATTGAGATAAAGAACGAAAAATGGGAAAATGCAGTTAGTATTTTTTCTGCTCTTACCGATTACAAGGATAGTAACCAGCAGTTAACCCTTTCAAATTATAATCTGGCTAAGGTTTATCACAAAGAGGGAAAATATACCGAAGCCGTTAATCTTTTTGATCAACTTTCCGATTACGAGGACAGCAAAACTTTAAAACTGCTGTCAATGTACGCTTATGTTAAAGGCCATCAAAATGCAGAAGATTTAACCACCTTTGAATATTTAAAAAAGCTAAAAGAGGAAAATTATGAAGATTCAAAGGCTGTTTACAAAACCCTTTACGCCTGGAGTGCAAAATGTATTATAAACAACAGTAAAACCGATAATATTAAAGATATGGCGGTTATTTCCCGTTTTGATACAGTTTATTTTCACGTAACGCTTTCGGGCGGTGAAATAGACGCCACAACCACCGTAAAATATGAAACCGTTTTCCCCGGCGGAAGCGTTCAAAAGGGAGATTTCGGAAAAAATTGGAAATCGGGCAGTGAGGGCTGTACGTGGGTGTGGTTTAAAACCCCCGCCTATGCCGAAACGGGCTATGCCTATATAAAACTTTACGACCTTGAGGGTAATCTTATCGGAGAAGATTCGGTTTATATTTCAAAATAAAATACGACGCACTTCAAAAAAGCGAAGTGCGTCTCTTTTTTGTATAACAAAAACCACACGCAAAGCGTGTGGTTCTAAAGAGTCTTACTGCCGCAGAGAAACTACCGGCTAAGCCGGTAGTCATAATTATGCTCTGTCAATAAAATTTTTAAGTTCTGTCATTAGTTCTTTTTTATTTGAAAAATAACTCATCCCGTGACCTGCATCATTTACCGAAAAGAGTTCTTTGTCATTTTCATAAAGGTCAAAACACTCCTTTGTCATACTGTACGGCACAAAGGTATCTGCCTTTGAATGAATAAAGAAAATGGGTATTTTTGCTTTTTTCAGTTGCTTTTTTACGTCTGTTTCGTTAAGGTTTACCTTTTCATAAATTAACCCCCCTGTTTTTATGAAAAAATAAACTATTTTTTTACTGAGTTTCATTTGGGCTATAACCCTTTTCATAATCTCCTCTACCGAAGAAAATGCACTGTCGCTTATAACCGCCTTTACTCTATTTGGGAGTTTTTCCCCTGCTGCCATCAGCACAGTAGCTCCGCCCATAGATACTCCGCAAAGCACTATTTTTTCGCTCTTTTTTAGGTTTTCTTCGGCATAATTTATCCAGTCAAGGCAGTCTTTTTTCTCTTTTATGCCCATTGTAATAAATTTTCCTTGACTTTTATCGTGAGCACGCTGAGAAACCAACAATAAACTGTATCCCATTTTATTATAAAAATCGAAAACTCCCGCACTGTCTCTAAAGGGCGAACTTCTGTAACCGTGAAAAAATATTATTAGTGGGGCTTTTTGGTTTTCTGCCTCATAATATCTTCCGTAAAGGATTTTTTTATCCCAACTTTTTATTTTTATTTCTTTAAAGGGTCTGCTTTTATTAAAATTAATTCTTTTTATAAGTTCTTCCTTAAAGGGTATGTACTGGTCGGTGTCGGGGAAATAAATATCGGATTCTTCATTATTATCAATTCTGTGAAGACCGGCATAAAAACAAATATATGAGGTGACAAAAAAACATATTATAAGATTTATTGCCGCTAAAATTATCCAGTACACACTATTCCCCCTTTTTGTTATTTAATGAAAAAAATATACCTTTTTTTAGAGGAAATTGTGAACAAATTGTAAATTTTTTAACGTCCGACGGCTTGTGACATAATTCGACAGAGCCTATAAGTATAATAAAAGAAAAAACAAAAACGGAGGAAAAAAGTTATGAAAAAAGCAAAATCTTGTTGTTTTATCCAAGGCGCATTTAATTTTTTTGAGGGAGTGGAGGAAGAAAAACAAATAAACGAAAAGATTAAGGAAAAAATCACACAGCAAATCGATTATTTAATCGAAAAAGAGCAAATAAGCGAATTTTATACAGGAATGGAAGCTGGTGCAGACCTTTTTTACGCCCATTACCTTATTTCTAAAAAGAACGAAAAGGATTTAAAGGTTTTCTGTGTAACTGCCTTTGAAGAACAGGCAGCATCCTTTAGCGAAGAGGAACGTGACCGATACTTTTTTGTAGCCGAAAAATCCGACGGCGAAATAATGATAAACAAAAAAAGAATTTCGGGTTGCCGAGAAAAAAGAGATGAGTTTATGACAGAAAAAAGCGATATTATTATTTTGCTTCATAATATGAACCATCCCACCAATAAATTAAACCTTCAAAAAATAGATAAAACAAAGAAAATTATTATAATCGACCCCTTTAATTCTAAGCAGAACGCAAGTTTTAAATGCATAGTGTGAGAACACACGGAACACGCAAAAAGCCCCTGTAATGAAAATTACGGGGGTTTTTGCTGTTTTTCCTTATTATAGTATTAATAAACTATTGAAATATTTATTTTTTATGCTATAATATATACATATATATCTTTTTATATTTCATTAATAGAAAGGTGAGGCTATATGAAAGTTGAATCTGTCCAGGATATATGGGAATTAGTTTGCACAGAAATGAAAAAGAATCTATCAGAAATTGCCTTTGACGTATGGCTAAAAGACCTTCACCCTATTGAACTTAAAAACGGTGAATTTATTCTCGGTATATATTCCGCTTACAAAAAGAATATTGTAGAATCAAATTATATTGAATCCATCCACAATCATTTAAGGGATATTATGGGCTTTGAGGTTGCCGTAACAATTTTAGTAGAGGATGAAAGCGGACAGGTTGTTGCTCCGCCTAAACCCATTAGCGACGGTTCTTTTGAATCGGAATATACCTTTGATAATTTTATTGTGGGTTCCACAAACAGATTTGCTCATGCGGCAAGTATGGCGGTGGCAGATAATCCTAACATCATCTACAATCCTCTTATTATTTACGGAAGAAGCGGTGTCGGTAAAACACATCTGCTTTTAGCAATAAAAAATCATATAAGAAAAAAATATCCCACAAAGCAGATTGAATATATAAGATGTGAAGATTTTACCAATCAGCTTATTTCTGCTCTTCACGACGGTTCTTTGGGACTTGGTACCCTTGACAGCTTCAGAAACCGTTTCAGAACCACCGACGTTCTTCTTATTGACGACATTCAGTTTATTGCAGGTAAAAATCAGACTCAGGAAGAATTTTTTAACACCTTTAACACACTTTATCAAAACAAAAAGCAGATAGTCGTTACCTGTGACCGTCCTCCAAAGGATATAAAACTTCTTGACGACAGACTTCGTTCCCGTTTTGAAAGCGGTCTTATTGCAGATATTACGCCTCCTGACTTTGAAACCAAGGTTGGTATTATTCAAAACAAAAAACAACAGCTGGGTATTGAAATTCCTGAAAACATAGTTTATTACATTGCTGAACATATACAAGACAATACCCGTCAACTTGAGGGTGTAGTAAAGAAAATACAGGCTCTTATATTAATTGACCAAAAGGTTCCAACCCTCTCTATTGTTCAGGGATTTATTAAAGAGGTTGTCAGCGACACACGTCCTGAGCCTATTAAAATAGAACAGATTATTACCGAGGTGGCAAGAACCTATAACGTTAGTGAGGGAGACATTCTTTCAACCAGAAGAACAGCCGACCTTGTAAAAGCAAGACAGGTTGCAATGTATATTGCCCGCGAAACCACAGAGCTTCCATATTCAGCTATAGGCGAATCTTTTGGAAAAAATCATACAACCGTTCTTTATACCGAAAAAAAGGTTAAGGAACTTATGAAAGAAAATCCTTACGAAAAAACCGTTATTGAGGATATTATTAAGAATCTTAAATCGGAATAATTATGAACAAAGTTAACATTAATTAACATTTGTTAGTTAACACCTCTGTTTAAAATTTTTAAAAGGCTAAAATTATGCACAATTTATTAAATTTTTGTTCAACAATGATTTTTATTTATTTTAAAGGTTAAAACAGACTTATTGACAGAACTGACAGCTATATGAAGACTGTTATATAATTTATATTTTCTCTTAGGAAAATTTTTTGATTTTTTAAATTTTGAAGGATGGTAATCAAAATGATTTTTTCTGTAGAACGTAATGTTTTTCTTGATGCAGTAACAAAACTTTCCCGTGTGGTTTCATCTAAAACCGCCTATCCCGAACTTGAAGGAATTTTAATTTCTGCCGAACAGGGAAAAATTACTTTAATTGCATATAACCTTGAAATGAGTATGCAAAAAGAAATTTATGCAAGAACCGAAGAAGATGGAGATATAGTTCTTTCTGCAAGAATTTTGGGTGATATTTTTAAAAGACTTAACGGTCCCACCGTTCATATTTCCTCTGATGATAAAAATATTTGTCATATATCCTGTTCCGGCGCTGTTTTTGATATTCCCGGAATGGATGCTATGAATTATCCTGAAACCCCTACCTTTGCCGACGGAAAAGATTTTTCCTTAAAGGGAGAAACCCTTGCAGAAATGACAGATGGTACTTCCTTTGCTGTTGCTCCCATTGAGGGAACAAGACCTGTTTTAATGGGTATAAATATTTCTTTAAACGAGGGTAATTTAAAATTTGTTGCTATTGACGGTTACAGATTGGCAATAAGACAGACAAAAATCGAAAATTGCGGAGATTTTAATTTTATAATCCCCGGTACTATGCTTAATGAGGTTGTTCGTCTTATTTCAGATAAACAGCAGTATATTCCAATAAGCGTTGGCAAAAAAATGATTTCTTTTGATATAGACGGTTATAAAGTTATATGCCGTCTTATAGAAGGAGAATTTGTAAACTATCAAAGAACAATTCCTGCTTCTTATAATCAAAAAATAGTTGTTATGGTAAGGGATATACTTTCGGTATTTGACAGAATTTCTCTTTTAATAAGCGATTCTTTCTCAACCCCCGTAAGATGTATTTTTAATGAAGAACATATAAACTTTTCTTGTTCAACTGCTGTTGGTAAGGTTAACGAAAACTATGAGGTTGACCTTGAGGGAGAGCCTTTTGAAATAGGTCTTTCTTCCCGTTATCTAACAGAAGCTTTAAAGGCAATAGAAGATGATATGGTACAGATAAAATTTGACTTTTCTAAACAGGGTGTTGTAATAGAACCTTTAAACGGTGATGATTATATGTATATGATAATGCCTATGAGGTTGAAATAATGAAGGAAAAAGAAATTTTTATAAAAGAAGATTTTATAAGACTTGACTCTCTTATGAAACTTTCCGACTGTGTAGTAACCGGCGGTCACGCAAAAATGGTTATTCAAAATTCACAGGTAAAGGTTAACGGAGAAATTTGTACCCAAAGGGGTAAAAAAATGAGAGAAGGAGACTTTTTCACCTTTGAGGGAGAAAAGGTAACTGTAAAAAAATGCTGATAAAAAAAATCGGCGGAAAAAAATTCAGAAATCTTTTGGATTTTTCTATTAATCCTAATGAAAAAATGAATGTTATATGCGGAGAAAACGCTCAGGGTAAAACAAATTTATTAGAAACAATTTGGCTTTTTACGGGAGCAAAAAGTTTTCGTACAAATAAAGATATAGAACTTATAAGAAAAAATGAAGATAAGTGCCGTATAAACATAGAATTTATTTCTGAGGAAATAGAAAAGGAAGCAGAAATTGAAATTCAGTCAAGAAGAAAAGCAATTTTAAACGGCAAAAAACTTTCTTCTCCTTCACTTTTAGCAGGTAATTTTTGTGCTATTGTTTTTTCTCCCGATGATTTAAATTTAATTTCAGGCCCTCCTGAAAAGAGAAGAAGATTTTTAGATATTGCAATATCCCAGATATATCCTAAATATCTTGAAATTTTAAAAAGATACGTAAGGGCTCTTTCACAGCGAAATTATCTTTTAAAGGAAATAAAAGCGGAAAAAAGAGATAAAAATTTACTTTTACCTTTTGAAGAAGAACTTTCAATACTTGGCAGTCAGATTATTAAGTACAGAATAAGATATTTAGAAATAGCACAGGATTACATAACAGAAATTTATAAAGGTATTTCTTCTTATAAAGAATCTTTCAGGGTAGAATATTTACCTGTTTGCAGTCCTGATAAACTAAAAGAAAAACTTATTCTTTTAAGAGATGAAGATATTTTAAGCGGTTTTACTTCGGTTGGTCCCCACCGAGACGATTTAGATTTTAAAATTGATGAAATGTCGGTTAGAAATTTTGGTTCTCAAGGCCAAAAAAGAAGTGTGGCGCTATCTTTAAAATTAAGTGAGGCAGAGGTTTTAAAGAAGATTACGGGTGAGTATCCCGTAGCCTTGCTTGATGATGTTATGAGTGAACTTGACCCGTCAAGACAAAATTACGTTCTTAATCATATCAGTAAATTACAGGTTTTTTTAACCTGTTGCGACCCTGCAAATATAATTAATTTAAACAAGGGTAACATTTATGAAATAAAGGACGGTAATATTTTTCTAAAGGAAGAAAAATAAAAAATGTATATTTATTTAGGACAGGATACTCTTGTTAAAAAAAATGAAATAATAGGCATTTTTGACCTTGATACTGCAACGGTATCAAAAAGAACAAGAGATTATTTAACAAAGGCTGAAAAAAAGGGAATGGTAGTAAACGTTAGTACTGAACTTCCTAAATCCTTTATAGTTTGTCAGCACAAAAATGAAAAGAAAATATATATTTCTCAAATATCAACCGCAACCCTTTTAAAAAGAAGCGAGGCTGATTTTGAAAACTCATTATATTAAAAGAGAGGAAATAAACATGAGCGAAGAAATTAAAGCACCTATAACTAACGAATATGATGAAAATTCCATACAGGTGCTGGAAGGACTTGAAGCAGTTCGAAAGAGACCGGGTATGTATATTGGTTCTACGGGAGAACGCGGTCTTCACCATCTTGTTTATGAAATTGTTGATAACTCTATCGACGAAGCCTTGGCAGGATTCTGTGATAAAATTACAGTTACCCTTTTAGACGGAGGCATTGTAAAGGTAGAGGATAACGGACGCGGAATTCCTACAGGTATAAATCCTCAAAAAGGAATTCCTACCGTAACGGTTGTATTTACAATTCTTCATGCTGGGGGTAAGTTCGGCGGAAACGGATACAAGGTTTCGGGCGGTCTGCACGGTGTTGGTGCGTCTGTTGTTAATGCTCTTTCCTCTTGGCTTGAAGTAGAGGTTAAAGACGGTAAAAATATTTATAAACAGCGTTATGAAAAGGGTAATATTATAACCGACCTTGATATTATTGGTCAGACAAACGAAACAGGTACAACCGTTACCTTTAAACCGGACCCAACTATATTTACCGATACCACTACCTATGATTACGATATTCTTAAAAACAGACTTCGTGAACAGTCCTTCCTTAATGCAGGAATAAGGGTTGTTTTAGAAGATAAGAGAAGCGACGTTTTTGACCCTAAAACCGATGAATTTCATTATGAGGGCGGTATAAAATCTTACGTTGAATTTCTTTTAGAGGGAATGAAAAAGGAAAGTCTTAACAGTGAGGTTATTTATCTTAACTGTGAAAAGGACGACCAAACGGCAGAAATTGCTCTTATTTGGTCAACTGCATATGACAATAAGGTTATGTCCTTTGCAAATACCCTTCATACAATAGACGGCGGTACTCACGAACAGGGATTCAGACAGGCTCTTACAAATACCGTTAATAAATACGCCTTTGATTTTAAACATCTTAAGGAAGGCAATGCAAGACTTAAGGCAGAGGATATTATTGAAGGTGTTGTTGCAGTTGTTTCGGTAAAACTCAGCGACGCACAGTTTGAAAGCCAGACAAAAGCAAAGCTTGGCAATACATCAATCGGTAAGGTTGTAAGGGACCTTGTTAACGATAAACTTTATCAGTTCCTTGAAGAACATCCAAGTGAAGCAAAAATTATTATAGAAAAATCTATTGCTTCTTCTAATGCAAGAGAGGCTGCTCAAAAAGCAAGAGAAGCAAGTAGAAATAAATCGGGCTTTGGCAATAAAACAAGAATGCCCGAAAAGTTAACCGATTGTATTTCGGATGATGCAACAAAGACCGAAATATTTATTGTAGAGGGTGACTCTGCAGGCGGAAGTGCTGTGGAAGGCAGAAACTCAACATATCAGGCAATTCTTCCTCTTTGGGGTAAAATGCTTAACGTTGAAAAAGCAAGAGACGACAAGGTTTACGGTAACGATAAATTAACCCCTGTTATAGTAGCACTCGGTACAGGAATAGGCGAAAACTTTGATATTGAAAAGCTTCGCTATGATAAAATTGTTATTATGGCCGATGCCGACGTTGACGGTAGCCATATCAGAACATTGCTTTTAACATTTTTCTTCCGTTATATGCCTCAGCTTATTGAAACGGGCCACGTGTATTTGGCACAGCCTCCGCTTTTCAGAATAAGCAAGGGTAAACAGCATTTTGATGCATTTACCGATGAGGAAAAGGCAGAATATATAGAAAAACTCGGCGGTACTGCCGACGTTCAGCGTTATAAAGGTCTTGGTGAAATGGATCCCGATCAGCTTTGGGAAACAACTCTTAATCCCGAAACAAGAACATTTTTACGGGTAACCATGAATGATGCTGAAATTGCAGACGCCACCTTTACAATGCTTATGGGTGACGAGGTTGAACCCAGAAAACAGTTTATTGAAGAAAATGCGGTATTTGCTACCGATCTCGACATTTAAAGAAAGGAGAGAACAAAAATGGCTAAACAGGAAAAAGTATATTGGCCAAGTAGTGAAGAAACCAATATTGTGCCGGTAGAAATTGTTGATGAAGTCAAGGGCAGTATGTTGCAGTACGGTATGTCTGTGCTTGTGGGACGTGCTCTTCCCGACGTTCGAGACGGTCTTAAACCAGTACACAGAAGAATTCTTTATACTATGTACGAAAACGGACTAACTCCTGATAAAGCATATAGAAAGTGTGCAGATACTGTTGGTGCCGTGCTTGGTAGATATCATCCCCACGGTGACTCCTCGGTTTATGACGCTATGGTTCGTATGGCTCAGGATTTTTCCCTGAGATACCCTTTAATCGACGGACACGGAAACTTCGGTAACATCGACGGCTACCCTGCTGCTGCTTACCGTTATACCGAATCTAAAATGAACCGTCTTTCTCTCCATATGCTTGATGATATTGAGAAGGACACTGTAGATTTTGCTCCCAACTATGATGACAGACTTAAAGAACCTACCGTTCTTCCCGTTCGTTTCCCGCAGCTTTTGGTTAACGGTTCTTCGGGTATTGCCTTTGGTATGGCAACCGAAATTCCGCCCCATAATCTTGCTGAGGTTATTGACGGTATGTGCTGTCTTATTGATAATCCCGATGCAGATTTAAGCGAACTTTGTGAGCATATTAAAGGCCCCGACTTCCCTACAGGAGGTATAATTATGGGCAGAAGCGGTATAAGAGCTGCTTATGCAACCGGTAAGGGAAAAATTATAGTTCGCGGCAAGGCAGAAATTGAAGAACTTTCTAACGGAAAGTTTAGAATTGTTATTACCGAAATTCCTTATAAGGTTAGAAAGAAAGACCTTGTTAAAAAGATTTATGACCTTGCAAACGACAAGCGTATTGAGGGTATTGACGACGTTGTTGACTACTCCTCGAAACGTGACGGCGGTATCAGAATAGTTGTTGATATTAAGAGAGACGCCAATCCGCAGGTTATTCTTAATAAACTTTATTCCTATACCGAACTTCAAACCACCTTTGGTGCAAATCTTATTGCAATAGTTAACGGTAAACCTCAGATTTTAACACTAAAAGAAATGCTTCAAAACAGTATTGACTTCCAGTGTGAAATAGTTGAGCGTAAAACCCGTTTTGATATGAAAAAGGCTGCAGAAAGAGCCCACATTTTAGAAGGCTTAAAGACTGCTCTTGATTTTATTGATGAGGTTATTGCAATTATTCGTAAAAGTGCCGACGTTGCAACCGCTAAAGCAAATTTAAGCGAACGCTTCGGTCTTGACGACATACAGACAACTGCAATCGTTCAGATGCAGCTTGGTAAGTTGGCAAATCTCGAAAAACAAAAGATTTTGGATGAACTTGACGAAAAACTTGCATTTATCAAGGAATGTGAGGAAATTCTTTCCAGTAAAGAAAGAATTTTAGATATCGTTAAAACCGAATCATTAAATCTTCGTGACAGATATTCCGACGAAAGACGCAGTGAAATTTCTGCTGTTTCGGGCGAAGTTGATATTGAAGATCTTATTCCCGAAGAAGAATGTGTTATCACAAAAACCGTTAACGGTTATATTAAACGTATGGCTGTTGATACCTATTCCGTTCAGCATAAGGGCGGCAGAGGTAAAATGGGTATGAGAACCAGAGAAGATGATATGATAGAAAATATGATGACCTGTTCTTCTCACGATTTCATTATGCTCTTTACCAATTTCGGCAGAGTTTATAAACTCAAGGCTTATGAAATTCCCGAGGCAACCAGTACAAACAGTAAGGGTATGAACGTTATTAACCTTATCCCCTTGCAGCCCGAAGAAAAACTTTCTATGGTGCTTTCTTGTGCCGAGGCTGACGATGACAGCTTTATCTGTATGGTTACAAGAAAGGGTACCATTAAGAGAACCAAAATTACGGATTTCCGTAATATAAGAAAAACAGGTATTATTGCTATTGAGCTTAACGAGGGAGATGAGCTGTCCTTTGTCAGCCTTACCGACGGTAATAAAGATATTTATGTTGCAACCAAAAAAGGACGCGGCATAAGATTTGAGGAGACACAGGTTCGTCCTATGGGCAGAACGGCTTGCGGTGTAAGAGCAATTAAGCTGTCGGCTGATGACGAAGTTGTTTCAATGGATATTTGCGATGAAAACAGCGTTCTTCTCACCGTTACCGAAACGGGATACGGCAGAAAAACTACTATTACCGACTACCGTGTTCAAAGCAGAGGCGGTAAGGGTACCACAAACTACCGTACCGAAAAATACGGTGATGTTGCTAAGGTTATTTGCGTAACCGACGAAGACGACGTTATTATGATTTCCTCCGACGGAATTATTATAAGAATTCCCGTTTGTGAGATTTCCACCTTCTCGCGTCCTGCGAAGGGTGTAAGGGTTATGAGAGTAGAAGAAGGATCAAAGGTGCTTTCTGTTGCAACGGCTACCCACGACGAAGAAGAGGTTAATGCTTCTCCTGAGGCACCCGATGCAGATGCAGGAACAGTAGAAACCGAACAGGAAACTGAAATTGCGGCAGAGGAGTAAAAAATGACCTTGTCTAATGCCGAAATAAGTAAACTTTCTAAAATAAACGAGAAGTCAGCAATAAAAAAAGCTGCCAATATAACAGGCTTTGCCTTTTTTATGCTGACCTCGGTTATGGTTTTTTGGAGCGTACCGGTAACGGTTATAATTAAACTTTTTACAAAACGCTCTGAAGTTATTTTAAAATATTTAAGCGACCCCACCATAGTTCAGGTTATTCAAATATGTGTGTCAAGTATTGCCTTTACCTTCCCTTTTATTATTTACAGCAAAATGATGGGGGAAAGATTAAGCAATATTTCCTCTTTTAATAAGCCTAAAAACAAAAAACTTGTTTTTCCTCTTGTTCTATTAGGACTTGGAGTGTGCGGTTTTTCAAATGCTGTGGTTTCGGGTGCAGGAGCAATACTGCAAAACTTTGGCTTTAACTATGAAGTAATAAAAACCGAAAACCCTACAAACCTATACGGAATAATTCTTTCTTTTGTTGCCACCGCCGTTACACCTGCCTTGGTTGAGGAATTCGCAATGCGCGGTGCGGTAATGGGGGCTCTCAGAAAATTCGGTGACAGTTTTGCCGTAATTACCTCAGCTCTTATATTCGGGCTTATGCACGGAAACCTTGTGCAAATACCCTTTGCCTTTATATTAGGGTTATTTTTCGGCTTTGCCGTAATTAAAACAGGAACAATATGGACTGCGGTAATTATACATTTCTTAAATAATCTGTTCAGCATTTCCCTTAGTTATCTTTTGGGTAACGCTAACGGTGCGGTAATGTGGTTTTCTAATATATTTTATCTTATAGTGCTTCTGGCACTTGGTTTTATTGGCTTTTTCCTTTACTTTAAAAGGGGCGAGGAAAACTTTTCTCTTGATAATAAAACACGGGTGCTGACAGTAAGGGAAAAACTAACAAGTTTTTTAACCGCACCCTGCATAATAATATCGGTTGTTATTGTTTTGCTTGAATCATTTTTTGTTTACAGAGCCTGATGTTTCACGTGAAACATCAGGTTTTTCTAATTTTGTTTCACGTGAAACAACGGAGGTAACAATGAATAAAAAATATATGCTACTCGCTTTAGAACTGGCAAAAGAGGCGGCAAATAACGGTGAAATTCCCGTAGGTGCGGTAATCGTAAAAGACGGAGAAGTTGTCGGAACGGGCAGAAACACCCGAGAAAAAGACCAAAACGCTTTAGGACACGCCGAAATCAACGCCATTAATGAAGCCTGTAAAAATACAGGCAGTTGGCGGCTTGATGAGGCTACAATATATGTAACTATGGAGCCTTGTCCCATGTGTGCGGGGGCAATTATAAATGCCCGAATCAAAACGGTTGTTTTCGGCTGCTACGATTTAAAGATGGGTGCAATGGAGTCGGTATGCAATCTGACTAACGAAAAATTTGATTTCACCCCCGAAGTTTATGGCGGCATTATGGAAAATGAGTGTGCCGTGATGGTTAAAAGATTTTTTGAGGAACTAAGAAAATGAAACTGATAAAAGAAATTTCACCCTTCCCTTTCGGTGTCTGTTCTTTCGATGCGGTCAAGGATAGGCTTATAAATTGTCGCAAAAAGGCGGAAATTCCTGAAAATGCTAAAAGTATTATCATTTTTGCCTTTCCTTATAAAGTAAGGGAAGAAAAACCCCTTAATATCAGCCGTTATGCAGCGGTTATGGATTATCACACAGTTGTTGAAAAATATTTAACCAATTATTGTACGGCTTTGGCTAAAGAGTTTAAAAACAACGCCTTTGTGCCATTTGTTGACAATTCACCTATTCCCGAAGTTTATGCCGGTGCGGTGTCGGGCTTGGGGGTTGAGGGGAAAAACGGCCTTTTAATAACAAAAGAATATGGAAGTTTTGTTTTTCTTGGAGAAATAGTCACCGATTTATATATAGAAAGCCAAAATAAATACTCCGCCTGTATAAATTGCGGACTTTGTGAAAGGCTCTGCCCTGTTGCTCTTAATAAGGAAAAATGCATTTCAAAAATAACACAGCAGAAAAAAGACCTAACCGATGAACAAAAAGATTTGATAAAAAAGAATGGTTCGGTTTGGGGCTGTGATATCTGCAGTGATAACTGCCCTTTAAACAAAGGGGCAAAACTCAGCGATATAAAAGAATTTATATCTTCCTACCGCCAAAAATACGAAATCGGCGAAGATTTTACCCTCCGCCCATATAGTTGGCGAGGAAAAGAGGTAATCGAAAGGAATGCAAGGTTGTAATACCGTATGTATAACGAAAAACAGGAGATAGTCGTGCGTTTTAAAAGCCTCACTCTGATGAGGGAGGTGGCAAAACTTTAGTTTTGACGGAGGGAGAGAAAGGCTTTATGGTTAATATTTCTCTCCCTCAGTCTTTTGCTTCGCAAAATCCAGCTCCCTCGTCAGAGGGAGCCGAGGATATATAACGCACTTGTGGGTATTGGCTTTCATCCCGCAAAAACCTCTTTTCCGTTTGTCAGTAACATAATTCCAAAATAAAAAATAATTGCAAGTGATACATACGCGCCAACAAATATTAGGTCGGCGTGTATTTTGTTTAATAGAGAATATGCACAGGAACAAACCGCCACACTCAAGGTTACGGGGAATAAAATTTCTGAAATTGCCTTTATTTTTGCTCCCGTTACCTTTATCAGCTTAAAGAAATTAAAAGAAAAGGTTAAAATATTGCTTAAATACATTATATATATAAAGCCTGTCATTGATGTTTTCGGTACAAATACGGTTATAAGTATAATTCTTAAAAGACTGTCGGACACCCCTATATAAAATGTAAAGTTTTGCTTATCAAGTCCCTTTAGTATGCCATCGCTTATAAAATCACAGTACATTAGCGGGGTTAAAGGAGCTAAAACCTTTATCAAATATCCCGAATCGGCATCGCTGTATATAAGATTGCCTATTCTCTCTCCGCCAAAGAAAAATATGCCGCCGAATATAATTCCTATTATTAATGTTATTTTTAAGCTTCTTTCAACGTCTTTTCTTATTATTTTAGGTTGCTTTTTTACAAGTGCTTCGCTCATTTCGGGAATAAGAAGTGTGGAAAAAGCGTTTAAAATGGTTGACGGAAAGAACAGTAGCGGTAAAGCCATACCTTTAAGAGAACCAAAAAGAGATAAGGAATGTGAGTACTCTCCCCCTGCTTTAAACAATGCTTTGGGCATAATTATGTTTTCTGCAGTTCTTAAAAGACCGGTCAGGTATCTGCCAAGGGTTATTGGAGAAGAAATACGTAAAATCTCTTTTGTTTTGCAAAATAAGGGATGCTCTCCCCCGCACTTCACCCTTTTAATATCAATACGGTAGCATATTAGGGAGAATATACAGGAGCAAACTTCGGCAATGGTATCGCCCAGTATTACACCCGCAACCGACATACCTATGCCTTTTTCTGAAAACAAACCAACAAAATATAAACAGAGAATAATTCTGACTGCTTGTTCAAGGAGAACGGCAATGGAATTTGTGGAAATTTTGCGACGTGCCGTAAAATATCCTTTAAGGACAGCAGATATTGCCATAAAAGGCAAAGAAAAACCTAAAATAGCAATACTTTCTTCGCTTCTGGCGTCTCCGATTATTTTGAGGGCGATAAATTCACTGCCGAGAAGTGTGGCAAAAAAGGAAATAAAGGAAATAAGCAGCACAACGGCATTGCTTTTTTGAACAATACTTAAAAGACCGTTCTTGTTGCCTAAAGCCAATTCGTTTGCACAAAGTCTGGTAACGGCAACGGTAATTCCCGATGAAGCAAAGGTTGCAAGAAAGGTATAAACCGAAAATACAAGATGATAAAGACCGATTCCTTCGGCGCTGACCTTTCCCGCAAGCCATATTTTGAAAATAATACCTAAAAAACGGAGTATAAGCCCCGTAATCGTTAAAATAGCCGCATTTTTAATGAAAAGTGTTTTTTTCATATATCTATATCCCTCTTTCTTAAAAAATATATGAGTTTATAGTTTTTCATATTCTTTTTTAAATAAAACGCAGGAAATTAGGAACAAGTGTTCGGCAGAAGTATGGCACATAAAAATTTTTGTGAAAATTATTAAAAATAATAATTGACAAAAGTAAATACTTGTGCTAAAATCGATATGTAAAAATATCTACAAGGAGAGTTGTATGATGAAAAAACTATTAAGCATTATCCTAACTGTATGTATGCTTTTTTCTCTCGTTATCGTTCCTGTAACGGTTAACGCAGAAGAAACCGCAACAGTAACCTTCCAATATTTAGACGAAACTATTGAAACAGTTTCTGTTGCAAAAGGAGAAACAATAGATTATCTAGCCCTTAAACCCCTTGCGGCTGAGATAAACTATGACCACGTTTGGTCTAAAAATGCAAAAAAATATGAAGAAGCTCCCACAGTAGTATCGGGAGATATTACTGTTTACGAACTTGAGAGCAAGGTTTTATCTTTTGAAAACTATCCTATATCTACCGGTGCGTGTGCTGCTGCTCACGGCGGTTCTGTTCCTGGCGATATGGAGTTCAACACTACCGTTAGCACTGAAGAGGCTTGCAGCGGAACTCACTCTATGAAGCTTCGTGACCATTATTATAGACTTCGTGACTCAGAACCTTCTAACTGGGCAACCGAAGGTTGGAAGACTCACTATATCTATGATCCAAAAACCGAAACAGCAACTCCTCTTACCGATCTCTACACCGATGCTCCTGATTTTGTAGCAAACACATTTGCTTACCAGAGAGCACACGAAGGCTATGAATCCGGTATGACCGTAGTTAAGCTTTATGGAAAGAACGAAACTCCAATATCCGCTACATATAAGGTTACCTTTAAATATAAGGCAACCGCAAATAACACAGCAGCTTCAACGATTCAGCCTCGACTAATCGTAGTTGAAAATGCTAACTGGGGTGCAGCTACAAAGCCGACTTTCGAAGGTTCCTTTACTATCCCTGCAGGTGCAACTGATGGTTGGCAGACTGCCGAATTTACCATTTCGGCTGACGGTATAACCAACGGTGACAACTGGAAAGCTCATATCCAAGGTCTTGACCTTCAGTGGAAAGCTGACACCACTAAACGTTACACCAAGGAAATTTATATTGATGATGTTAGAGTTATTAATGTAAACGATATTAAAGGTGTTACCTATGTTTCTCCCGACAGTTCTACTGAATTTATTGAATATGAAGCAGGAGATACAATTACTTATCCTACAACTAATCCCGGCGGAGCAACCAATTATAATACCCACTATGCATGGTCCGCAACACAGGGTACATATACTCAGCCTCCTACAACCTTTACCGATAATGTAAGTGTTTATTGGGTTGAAACCGACGTAATGAAGTTCCAGCATGACATTCCGGTTCTTAATTTGGTATATGACCCCTCGAAATATCCCAGCGCTAAGTTCGCAAACGAAGGTTATGATGACCATCGTTCTGTAAGAATCAGAAACTACAATGTAAGAACAACAACCACACAATTGACCGAATCCAACTGTACTACCTATTATTACTATGATGAAGCATCTGATAGTTATAAGGCTATAACTTTAGATATGTTTAAGGCTTGCAACAGCAATCATGATGAATTCGTTGCTACATACGGCGGTATTTACCAATGGCGTGCCGGTGGTTTAGAACAGACTAACCTTTCTGTATATCAGTATGGTGCTTCTTCTACTCCTTTTACCGACAACGCTAAGATTACCTTTAAATATAAATTTACCGGAAAGAACAACGGAAACGGTTTTAAGGTTTATGCAATTATCGCACACAGTGGCGACGGTAACTGGGGTAGTGTAAAATTCTCTAGCCAGGCTATAACTATTCCTTACAGTGATTCGGATGAATGGCAGACTGTTTCCCTTTATACTTTGATTGATACTAATAATGCTACTATGACCAATCAGGATAAAAAGGCAGTTTTGGCCCTTAAGTTTGAGGATGTGGCTAGTTATGCAAATGCCTCTACCTTCACTATTTTAGTAGATGATGTGAAGTATGAGACATTTACAAATACTCCTACCCTTTATCTCCATAATGGCGATGATGTTGATGTAATTACCGAAGCTGATGGCTTAACCCCGGGCGTAGCATATACACCTGCTGTTCCTACAGCTCCTGAAGGCAAAACCTTTGCCGGTTGGGCAGCTACATCTAATGGTTCTAACCTTGTTCAATCTATAACCCTTCCTTCTGCCGGTTCAGGTAAAGCTTTAGTAGCAGATTACTATGCAATATTCAGCACTGCTGCTACGGTACATTACCATGAAGGCGAAGAAGTAACAAAGGTAACCGACGGTGTTACTGCCGGTGCTCAATATACAATCGACCGTATCAGTCAGGCACCTGCGGGTAAATACTTTGCAGGTTGGTCAACCGATCCCGAAGGTACTGATTTTGTTACCAAGGTTACAATGCCTTCTGCAGGCGATACCTGTGAAAAGCATCTTTATGCTATATATAAGGATGCCGGTGGCGATAAAACCTTTAAGTTTAATTATAGCGAACCCACTGCAAACGGCGGTGTAGGTTATAAGATTAACGGCACATACGGTTATCAGATTACCGGTAACGGCCACGGACAAAACGCTGGTTGGGGCACTCCATACGCATACACAGCAAACGGTCTTGAAATGGGTAAAGACACTTATGGCGGTGCTTATAAGTACCAGGAAACACATGAACAGGTTGGAGAAGTTAATATCGGAGATACTGTCGGTGATGAAGACAACGTTAACGTAGGCGAATATGCCGATCTTGGTTTTAGTGAAGCACAGGCAGTTGTCATCCGTGATGCAAACGGAGAAATATTCGTTCCTAAGTCTAATACTAAATATGCTGCTCTTGTTACCTACAAACGTATTGGTGACGGTACAGTTACTTTAAGACTTGCTCTTGACAGAAAACCCGCTTTCGTTACAGGAAGTTTCGCAAACAATCCTGCACAGGCTTCTGCAACTGTGGACGTTGTAACCAACAATACCAAAGAAAATTACCCGGCTAACGGAGATAATTCTCTCAAAACAAGTGCAATTTACTTCACTACTCCTGAGTATGTAGAAGGTGGTAATGTTCCTGTATTATCTCTCCTTTCCGAGTCTTACCTATATGGTCGTCGTTTGGAAGGCGAGAGCATAACTACTTCTAATGACAAGACCTACTACCCCTACGAAGTTACCGGCCACGGACGTTTACTTATCACTGAAATCCAGATTATAGAGATTGACGAAGAAAACTCTGTTGTAGCTTACAATTACTATGAAAACGGCGGATTTACCACTGTAATTAAAGAAGGCGTAAAAGGTTCTGCACTTGATGTTGATACCAAGAACTTCGACACTAAGTGGTATAGTAATAAACTTGCTGAGGGTCGTCGTATTGTTACAACCTATCCTGAAGCTTCCTTCATAAATTACTACAATGCTGCTTATACACAAATCGAACATCCTAATGCTGATGGTCAAGACTCTGTATTCTTATTCGGTGACGGAAAGAAGAAAGGTTCGGCCGAGAAGACTATGACCTTTGAAAACGCTCTGTATGATGGCAAGTACTCTCTCCACGTTGTTGCAAACAGTGAAGTTATTACTAACGACTATGAAGTTTTCATGTTAGAAAAAGAATTAGTTCCCGGCAATACCTACAAAGTATCCTTTAAGTATAAAACCGGCACTGAAAACAACGCATTTGGCATTAATTTGACAACTTCTCATAATGGTGGTTTTGGATGGTTTGATTCAAATGATACTCCTGTAAAGGCTACCGTAAACATTGATGCAGGTGAATCTACCGGTGAATGGACCGAAAGAGTAGTTTACTTTACCGCTGATTTTGTAGGCAGTGTAACCGGTAATAATGAAATCGGTCGTGATTATGAAGATATTGTTTATAGTGACCGCAAAACCTTGTATTTCAACTTCTTCCAGGATGGTGCTAACGATATCTACTTTGCTGATTTCGTAATTGAAGATTTAGGTACCCCTGTTGTTGCAGCTGGTGCATCTAAACTTAAGGATGATTATGCAAATCAGATCGAACAGCAGGCTATACGTTATTACTTCAACTATAAGACCGTTGACGGTTCTACACTTGAATTTTCTAACGGTGATACCTTAAGAGTTGTTGAACGTGGCTTCTACTTCAGAAATGGTCTTTCTTATGCTACCGGTGCTGACTTTACAGTTCCGTTGTTCAAGGATTCTACTGTTAAAAGCGTTAAGGAAGATGAATTCCACAAATGTTGGGCATATAACCAATCTACCGGTATAATGACATTCTCTACCTATGTAACTAACTTTGGGTTGCATGATGCTAGAAAACTTGAAGTAAGAGGATACGTTAAGGTTATAGATGAAGCAACCGGTGAAAAATTCACTATTTATGCTAATGAAAGCATCAACAGAACCGTAGATGGTATATTTGGCGATGAAGCAACCGATAATGATATCAATACAGGTCTAGGAAATACTTAAAATTAATTTTTCCCAAGTGCCCTAAGAGGCGCACTCCTTACGGAGTGCGCCTCAGTTATATTAGCCTGAAGGCGAGTTATATTGCTTCGCAGTTATATTCATTTGAAATATCTTGTTAAATATCAGATATTTTCAAATGAGTTATATTCGCTTCGCGAAAACAACGGGACTGCTTGATTTTTTTATAGTTATGGTATAATAAAAACAAAGGAGGGGAGAATATGTCATCACCATTGGCGGACAGATTACGTCCGAAAAACATTGACCAGGTTGCCGGTCAAAGGCATCTTCTAGGAGAGGGAAAGGTTCTTCGCAGAATAATTGAATCGGGAGAAATCCCTAATTTAATATTTTACGGCCCGTCGGGTGTGGGCAAGACTACCGTTGCAAACATTATTGCCGAAAGGTGCGGTAAAAAACTTTATCACCTTAACGCTACTATTTGTTCAACTTCGGACATAAAGGATATAATTTCTTCTCTTGATTCCCTTGAATGTGTCGGCGGAGTGCTTTTATATCTTGATGAAATTCAATATTTTAATAAAAAGCAACAACAAATTCTGCTTTCTTATATTGAAAACGGGGATATTACCCTTATTGCATCTACCACGGAAAATCCGTTTTTCTACGTATATAATGCCATACTATCCCGTTCTACAGTTTTTGAGTTTAAAACCCTTGAAAAGAGCGACATTGCACATCTGCTTGACCGAGGTTTAGGTCTTATTTCGGCCGAGGAGGGCAAAAATTTAAGTTTTGCCGACGGTGTACGAGACAAAATTG
The DNA here is from genome assembly GCA_045592625.1 of Acutalibacteraceae bacterium. Lineage (GTDB taxonomy): Bacteria > Bacillota > Clostridia > Oscillospirales > Acutalibacteraceae > SIG607. Next base: position 68,448 of record JAZNVC010000001.1, on the reverse strand, counting down.
CACGAAGTGCAGGAGGCGACGTAAGGCGTTCGCTGAATATGCTGGAACTGTGTCTATTAAGCATAAAATGTTCGGGAGAAACTGTTATAACCGATGAAATTGCCGAGCAAATTTTAGAAAATAATGCTGTTCGCTATGACAGAGAGGGTGACGAGCATTACGATTTGCTTTCCGCCTATCAAAAATCAATGCGGGGAAGTGACGCCGATGCGGCTATTTATTATCTTGCACGGATACTTGCCGCAGGAGATTTGCCAAGTGCCTGTCGACGTTTAATGGTGTGTGCCTGTGAAGACGTAGGACTTGCCTATCCGCAAATTATTCCCATAGTAAAGGCGGCTATTGATGCGGCAATGTTTGTGGGACTTCCCGAAGCCAGAATTCCTCTTGCCGATGCGGTAATCCTTGTTGCCAACTCACCTAAATCAAATTCAGGAGAAGCGGCTATTGACGCTGCTATGAAGGACGTTCAGCATGGTGTTGGCACAGATATACCAAGGCATCTTCAAAACAAGCACTTTGACGGAGAGGATGCTCAGATTAAAGGTCAGCATTATCTTTATCCTCACTCCTATAAAAATCACTATGTAAAACAGCAGTATTTACCCGATAATATTAAAAATAAGAAATACTATCAGCCCTGTGATAACAAAACAGAGCAAAAATTTAAAGAATATCTTGATTTTATTAAAAAAGAGGAATAAATAAAAACCACCGTCAAACAATAATGACGGTGATTTTTTATGATTGTTGATATTTTAAAGGCATTTTTAATAGGCGGTGCTCTTTGCCTTATAGGACAGATTTTTATTGATTATACAAAGCTTTGTCCTGCACGAATTCTTACAGGCTATGTGGTTGCCGGTGTAATTCTTGGTGCAGTCGGATTATATGGCCCCTTTGTTAAGTTTGCGGGGGCAGGTGCCCTTACTCCCCTTACTGGTTTCGGTTATTTATTGGCTAAAGGTGTAAAAGAAAAAATATTAAGCGACGGAGCAATAGGAATTTTAACCGGCGGACTGGGTGCAACTGCAGGAGGAATTACGGCGGCACTTTTTTTCGGTTTAATAATGAGTCTTATTTTTAAGGCTAAGGAAAAATAACAGAATGTTTATAAAAATCGTATTGTAAAATTTGTTAATGGGTAGTATAATTAATATAGAATAATTTTACAGGCGGTATAATAATGAAATTAGATTTTAAAACTTTATTTAAAATTGGTTTTGCAGTTTTTATTGTTTATCTTTGCATCAATTATTGGAACACAGTATCGGTTGCCCTGTTAGGAGCCGCCGCACCCATTATTATCGGTCTTGTTATTGCGTATCTTGTAAACATTATTATGTCTTCATATGAAAGACATTATTTTCCCAAAAGTCAGAAAAAATTTTTAAAGGCTACTCGTCGGCCATTTTGTATGATTGGTGCCTTTTTGACCGTTATTGCTGTTATTGCTCTAATAGTGATTATTGTTGTACCTCAGCTTGTGTCCTGCGTTCAGGTATTAATTTCCAAACTACCTGCTGCTACAACCATTGTTGTCGAGAAACTAAGTAACGTTAAGTTTATTTCCAAGGAATTTATAGACAGTCTTGCAAAAATAAACTGGCAAGAGGTTATTGATAAAATCACAGGAATTGCTACTTCTGGTGTGGGTAAGATTGTTGACGTGGTGGTAAAATCGGTAACTATGGTCTTTTCTGCCGTTATTACTATTTTCTTGAGTATAATTTTTGCCATTTATATTCTGCTCAGCAAGGAAAAGCTTAAAAGACAGGTCGCCAAGGTATTAAGTCATTATACCAAGCCTAATTGGTATGAAAAAATAGTATATTTCTTTAATACTATTAACGAATGTTTTCGCCGTTACATAGTAGGTCAGTGTACCGAAGCGGTGATTTTGGGTGTGCTTTGCACGGTAGGTATGTATATTCTAGGAATTCCCTATGCGGCAATGATAGGTGCACTTATTGCATTTACCGCACTTATTCCCATTGCAGGTGCATTTATTGGTGCCGGTGTGGGCACTTTTATGATTCTTACCGAAAATCCCGTAAAAGCACTTGTTTTCATAATCTATATTTTACTTTTACAGCAACTTGAAGGGAACTTTATCTATCCCAAGGTAGTAGGAACCTCAATAGGACTTCCTGCAATTTGGGTACTTGCCGCAGTAACTGTGGGCGGCGGAATGTTCGGTATTGTGGGAATGCTTATTTTCGTACCCATTACGGCGGCAATTTGGAAAATTGTCAGGGATGACATAAATAAAAATCCCCGAAATAAAATAGAAGTTTAAAAGCAAAAAAAATCGAGGAAATTCCTCGATTTTTTTATTCTGCTATTTTGGTAAGTTTATGGATTTTGCCTTCGCCTGTATTAATGGTTAAAGTATCATTTTCAACTTTATAGGTTACAGGTTTATTTGCTATATAAAGCTCGTTTTCTATAAATTTGAATTTTTGTTTGGCATCCTTTTGACCTGATATCACAAGGGTAAGGTTTCCGTCATCATAAAATTTATAATAGGAATTTTCATAGGTTTGTGCATTTTCGCCGTTTGTAATAGAGACAAGATTCCATTTCCCTATAAGCACTTTTGCTTCTTCGGGAAGAACAAATTCTTCACTTGTAACATTTTCGGGCAGAGTAACGGTAATATCGCCGTCGGTGGATTTAAGATAACCGCTTGGAGCACAACCGGTAACCGTAAAAATTAATGATAAAATTATTAAAACAGATATAATACGTTTCATAAAAATACCTCTTATTTATATTTCTTTATTTATTGTACCACAAAGTTTTGCTAATTTCAATTATTGATTGTTTTTTAACTTAAAGTTTGGTATAATGAGTATATATGTATTTAGAGGTGACACAATGGGTAAAATTATTGCGGTGGTAAATCAAAAGGGCGGAGTAGGAAAAACAACTACAGCTGTTAATCTTGTAAGTGCCCTTGGAATTATGGGTAAAAAGGTGCTTCTTGCCGATTGCGACCCTCAGGGAAATTCCACCAGCGGATACGGAATAAGCAAAAAAGAAATAACTCGCTCTGCCTACGGACTTCTTATAGGACAGTACTCTGCAGAGGAAGCTATTATACATACTTCGTTTGAAAATGTAGATATTGTGCCCTCAGATATGAATTTGGCAGCCGCCGAGGTTGAAATGATTGATATTGAAAACCGTCATGAACAGTTAAAGCTGACCTTGGCACGTGTAAGAGAAAATTACGATTATATTTTTATTGACTGTCCGCCGTCGCTGGGACTTATTACCATAAATGCCCTTGTGGCAAGTGACACCTTACTGGTGCCTATACAGTGTGAGTATTTTGCCCTTGAAGGACTTTCACAGCTAATGGCGTCTGTTCGTCAGGTGAAAAGACTTTATAACCCCACCCTTGAGCTTGAGGGTGTTGTGCTGACAATGTATGACGGCAGGCTTAATTTAACCCATCAGGTTGTGAGTGAAATAAAAAAATTCTTTTCCGGAAAACTTTTTGCAACAGCAATTCCTCGCTCTGTAAGACTTAGCGAAGCACCAAGTTACGGTATGCCCATACAGTATTACGACAAGCGTGGCAAGGGGGCTATAGCCTACGATAAACTTGCAGAAGAATTTTTAAAGAGAAACAGGAGGGTATAACCAATGGCAGTAAAAAAGGGAGGACTTGGCAGAGGCCTTGACGCACTTTTCAGCGAAAATGCTACCGACGAGGGTAAGCTTTCGGAACTGGATATACACGAAATCGAGCCAAACAGGGAACAGCCCCGTAAAGATTTTGATGAAGAGGCTTTAAACGAACTTGCCGACAGCATTTCGGTTCACGGACTTTTACAGCCTATAGTTGTTCGCCCCAGAGCCTCAGGCAGATATGAAATAATTGCAGGTGAACGTCGTTGGCGTGCCTGCCGAATAGCAGGACTTACCCGTGTTCCTGCCGTTATAAAGGAACTGGACGAGCAGTCTGCTGCAGAAATAGCACTGGTGGAAAATCTACAGCGTGAAGATTTAAACGCTTATGAAGAAGCATTAGGATACAGCACTCTTATTGAAAAATTCGGTCTTACACAAGAGGATGCCGCCGTCCGTGTGGGAAAATCCCGTGCTGCTGTGGCTAATGCCTTAAGACTTTTAAGGTTAGAGAAAAAAATACTTGATGCTCTTAGAGAAGGTAAAATTACCGCAGGACACGCAAGAGCTCTACTGGCAGTAGAAGGCGAAAAAAGGGATGAGCTTTTTAAGTTGGCACTAAGCGGTGCATCGGTTAGAACCCTTGAAGCTCTTGCCTCTAAAAAACCTGCCGTTCACAAGAAAAAGGAAGAAAAAATATCCAACTTTGAAAAAGAGGTCGCATTATCTTTAAAAGAGGTATTACATCGCCCTGTTAAAATTACAGCCTCAAAAAACGGCAAGGGAACCCTTACAATCGAGTTTTACAGCAAGGATGAACTTGCGGATTTCGCAAAGCGTCTTGCCGGAAAGGAAAACTGATATGCAACATAAGGTTATACTTGGCGGTGGGGAATAGTTTATGAATTTAGCAGACATAAGAACTATTAAAGAACTTTTAACTCCATTAGGCTTTTCCTTTAAAAAATCTTTGGGACAAAACTTTCTTATTGACTCGGCTGTTTGTCCCGCTATGGCGGAATCTGCCGCCGACAGCGAAACGGGAGTTCTTGAAATAGGTCCCGGAGTGGGTGTTTTAACGGTAGAGTGTGCAAAGGTAGCAAAGCGTGTTGTTGCAGTAGAACTTGATAACCGCTTAAAGCCCGTTCTTGCCCGTACCCTAAAAGATTATGATAATGCCCAGGTGGTTTTCGGTGACGCAATGGAGCTTGATTTAGCTTCCCTTATTAAAGAAAAGTTTTCTGACTGCAAAAGGGTGGCTGTATGTGCTAATTTGCCCTATTATATAACCTCGCCCATTATTATGAAGCTTCTGACAAGCAGACTTCCCATTGACAGCATAACCGTAATGGTGCAAAAGGAAGCGGCACAGCGACTATGTGCTCAGGTAGGAAGCAGACAGGCAGGTGCCGTAACGGTTGCGGTAGCCTATTATGCAAAGGCTCAAGTGCTTTTTGAGGTAGGCAGAGAGTCTTTTATGCCTCCTCCAAACGTAGATTCAGCCGTTATAAGACTGGATATTCTTGAAAATCCGCCTGTTAAGGTTAAAAATGAGGAGTTTTTCTTTTCACTTGTTAAAGCCTGTTTTGCTCAAAGAAGAAAAACTCTATGCAATACCGTTTCCAACACCCTTGGAATAGAAAAAGAAAAAATAGCCGCTGCTCTTAATGAGCTGTCTCTCAGTCAGACGGTAAGAAGCGAAACTCTTACCTTTGAGCAGTTGGCATTTTTAAGTGATATGTTATATGAATAATAAATAGACAAACACCCCGTTTTCACGGAGTGTTTGCCTATTTTAAAGGGGTTTGAGGAGAAAGTTTTCCTTTCGGAAAACATATCAAAAAGGATGCGGCGTCCCTTTTGATGAATTTATTATAAAAGACAAATTTTATTATTTTGTGAACAAAATTTTAAATTTTTAGGTGAATATAATAAATAATATCCGTCAATAATACTTCATAGAAAAAGAAATTATTTAAAATGGTGATTTTTATGAAGTTTTATGAATCAAAGGTAGCAAAATTTATTGCCGGAAAGGGCTTTTATGCGGTTTTGGCAATTTGTATGGCGGTAATTGGCGTTGCGGCATATTCGGCTATGGAAAAAAGTACTCCCAAGTCTTTTTTAGAGGAAAGCAGCGGACAGGAGAACAATGAAATATATATACCTGAGACCTTTGAGGATGATGGACAGACAGCAACGTCGCAGTCAAATAACGGCAACCCTTCGGAAAACACCGATGCTACCGACGTTACCGAGGAAACAAATCCTCCTATTTATATTATGCCCATTGAGGGAACTATAATAAAGTATTTTAGTCCCGATACGCTAATTTACAGTGCTACCTTTAACGATATGCGAATTCACACAGGTGTGGATATTGCACCTACCGTTGCAAACGTGGTGGTTTCTGCATTTTCAGGAACGGTTATCGGAGTAGATGAAAATACTTCTTACGGAACGGTGATAACTATTGATCACGGCGACGGAGTACTGCTTAGCTACTGCGGACTGAAAAATGTTACCGTTAGAAGCGGCGATATAGTAGATAGCGAAGAAATTTTAGGCGAAATCGGTACAGTATTAAACGAAAGTGCAGATAAGCCCCATCTTCATTTAGAGCTTATGCTTAACGGCGAATATGCCGACCCCCTTTCTCTTTTTGATAACCGATAATTTAAAGGCTGTTTTGTAATATGCAAAACAGCCTTTATTTTTATGCAAAACTCTGTTTTTTTAAAAAAGTTATGAACAATGCCTGTTAGGTTACTAACGGGCATTTTTTCTTATAAACAGAGAGTTATTAAGGTTATACACCGAGTTATGAACAATAGTTATGCACCGATTTAGCAAAAAAATGTCGGTGAATGTCGCAAATTGTATGCATACTATTTGATTATCGACAGGAGGGAACGGCCATAAAACAGCGTGATTTAAAAAATGAAATGCAAAAAATTTTGAATGCAAAATTGCCGCAAAACGAAGTTGAAGAGCTTAAAGAAAACGGCTATAAGGTCAGCAACGCTACCCGACTTACAGGAATAGTTATTGCACTTTATAAAAAAGCCGCCGCCGGCGATATGAGTGCTATTAAAGAGGTTCTTTCTCTTGTCGGTGACAAAACAGAAACAACGGAAAACGGGGTGACCATTATAGACGATGTCAGAAATAAAGATTGCTGAGCTTATTGGCAAAGGCTATGACGAGTATTGGAACTGCGAAAAGCGTTACCGTGTACTAAAAGGCGGTAAAGGCAGTAAAAAATCAAGTGTTACCGCACTTAATCTTATCTACCGTCTTATGAAATACAATAAAAGTAATCTGCTTGTAATAAGAGCGATAATGAACACCCACAGAAATTCCACCTTTGCGGCTCTTACCTGGGCACAAAACAAGCTGGGCGTTGGCGACCTATGGAATAACAGTGTTTCAAATATGGAAATGACCTATTTGCCTACGGGCCAGAAAATACTGTTTCGAGGTATGGACGACGTTTTAAAACTTGCCGGAATTCAAACGGCTACAGGAACCTTTAATTTCGTATGGATAGAGGAGGCGTTTGAAATTGGCAGCGAAGCCGATTTTGAAAAGCTTGACCTTACGGTTCCGAGAGGAGAAGTAGATGAAGGCTACTTTAAGCAGACTACCATTACCTTTAACCCTTGGAGTAAGGAGCATTGGCTTAAAAAAAGATTTTTTGATAATCCCGACAGTCAGACGGCAACCTTTTCCACCAATTATCTTATAAATGAATTTTTAGATGCCACCGACCGACGTGTTTTTGAGCGTATGAAGAAAACCAACGCACGTAAATATGCCGTTGCAGGTCTTGGCGAGTGGGGAATTTCGGAGGGGCTTGTTTACGAAAACTGGGAGGTTAAAAAAAGAGACGTTAACTCACTTTTAAAAAAAGGATATAAAGCTTTTTTCGGACTTGATTACGGCTATGTCAACGACCCTACCGCTTTTGTAGCCTTTTTGGTAAACGCTAAATTAAAGGAAATTCACATTTTTGATGAGTTTTATAAAAAGCGAATGTTAAACAGTGATATAGCTGAAGAAATCAAAAAACGTGGGTTTGGTAAAGAGAGAATCAGAGCAGACTCTGCCGAGCCAAAGTCTAACGAAGACCTGAGAAGACTGGGAATTCATCGCATAACCCCTGCGGCAAAGGGGAGGGACAGCATATTAAACGGAATTGCACGAATAAGCGAATATAAAATTACCGTTGACCCCGCTTGTGTTGCCGCCATTAAGGAGTTATCTACCTATTGTTACGGGGAAAGATGCAACGAAAGAGGTATGCGGCTTCCTGATGACAGGGACAATCATTTAATGGATGCTCTTAGATATGCCTTTGAAGACGTTAAATATCTTGAACATCAAAAAGAGGATACCGACGGCTTTAAGGGCAGAGAATTACTGTTTGGGAGATGGACACAATAGAAATTTTATTAATTATTTTACTTGATGTTTCAGCCTTTTTAATCGGCCTTATATTAGGACAGACAGCAAAGAAGAAAAGGCAGGAATATAAAAAGAGAAGCAAAGCAATAATTAAAAATAATGATTTGCTTTCGCTTCTAAGATACACACCAGGCGAACCGACAGTCAAATCTGTCAGTAAATATAAAGGAGAATGACAATGAGTGAAAAAACCGAAATCATACCAGATGAGGTAACAGGGGTTACCACGCCCGAAAACGATAGGGTCATACCCATTAAATTTAACAAGGAAATACGGCATTTAACCCTCGATGAAGCCACCGCACTTTCGCAAAAGGGGCTGAAATTTGAAACCATTGAAAAACAGTGGTCACGACTTTTGGCTATTGCGAAGCAGGACGGCTTTTCAGCACAGGAATTTCTTGACGCACTTGAGAAGGAGAGAACAGAAAACAGATTAGAAGAGCTTACAAAGGAGTGCGGAGGAAACAGTGAAATGGCACTAAAAATAATTGAACTCGAAAAAGGGAATATAAAATGTTTAAAGGGTGCCGAGGAGCTAAAGGAATATTTCCCGCAGTTGACAGAAGAGCAGCTGCCGCAAGAGGTAACCGATAGGGCAGAGCAGTTAGGTACCAATATACTGGACGAATATCTTCGCTTTAAAGCCCGTGAGGCTATCGCCTTGCAAAAAAACGAAAGGCAGAGAAAAGAAAATTTAAAAAGCTCTGTCGGTTCGCAAAAATCAGGCGGTATATACCGCACCCCCGAAAACGAACAGTTTATTCGGGGATTATGGAACAAATAAAACTGAAAACAAAAGGAGAAAAAAATTATGGCAATTAACACATTAGAAGCCGCAAGTATGTATAGCGAGGAGCTTGACCGTCTTTTTACTCAGAAAAGTGTAACAGGTTTCTTTGCCGACAACGCTTTCGGCGCACGTTTTGTAGGCGCAAAAACTGTAATTGTGCCTGACATTGATTTTCAGGGTCTTGCAGACTATGACCGTGACACAGGCTTTACCAGAGGTGCGATTACCGTATCCAATACCTCTTACACCATGCAGATGGACCGTGCCCGTTCACTTCAGATAGACAGAGAAGACCTTGACGAAACAGGAGTAGCAAATCTTGCAGGTAAAATTTTAGGCGAATATGTTAGAACAAAGGTTGTTCCCGAATGTGACGCTTATTGTTTATCTAAGCTTTCCGGTCTTGCTGTTTCCCGTGGAAACACCCTTACCGGTGACGTGGAAAAGCCCATTGCTACCCTTAATCAGCTTATTGCAAACGTTCAGAAAAAGGTTGGTTTTGACAGTGAGCTTGTAGCGTTTATCGACTGCGGTATGTATGCACGTATCGCAAACAGCGAAGAACTTGCTAAATCAATTACCGTTTCTGACTTTAAGCAGGGTGATATTAATCTTACGGTAAAAAGTCTTAACGGCGTAGCTCTTATTCCCGTTGTAAGCGAAAGAATGAAGACAGCATACACCTTTAACAGCAGTGCTGCAGGCGGATTTGTACCTCAGGATAATGCACAAACAACCTTTATGCTTGTTTGTGCTAAGGACAGTGCTCATCTTATGAAGAAAACCGAAAAAATGCGTATTTTTGCACCCGACCAGAATCCTGATGCCGACGCATTTAAGTTTGACTACCGAATTTACTATGACGTATTTGTAAAGAAAAGCGGTCTTGACGCTATTTGGGCGTGGATTGCTCCCGCGATAAACGTTACAGTACAGCCTAAAGACGCTACCGTTACCGAAGGTTCTATTACAGGTTCTCTTTCTGTTACCGCTAACAGCGAGGCAGGCGGAACACTTACATATCAGTGGTATGTCTGTGATGCAAACGGTAAAGATGCTGTAAAGGTGGCAGGTGCCTCTTCGGCTTCTCTTACAATTCCCAAAGATTTAACAGCAGGTGAATATTACTTCTATGTAGTAATTACCGATGACGGCCTTGCAGAAAAGACTTCTGCTAAAGCAAAGGTAACCGTCAACTAAAAAACACCCTTGGGGAGAGGAAACTCTCCCCTTCTTGTAATAAGGAGGTCAAAATGAACACACCCTCAGAAATTTTTAAAGAATATGAACACCTAAGAAACTTTAAACTTTCCTTAGGAGATAAAGGTCTTTATGAGCAGAATATTATAAATCGCCGATTTTTTTACGGCGACCAATGGTACGGTGCTAATGTAAGCAGTGAACGCCCTCTGGTTCGCCATAACATTATTAAGCGTGTGGGCGAATATAAAATGGGACGTCTTCTCAGGGAGAATTATCAGGTTAAACTTTGTGCGAGGGGTATTGATTACACAAAGGAACAGCTGGGTGAATTAAAAGAATTCGGCAAAAAGGCCAGTAAAAAAGAATTGGATTTTCCAAAAATTGCCGACGAAGATGAAAAGAGGCTTTTAAGCAAGGTTTTATCAGATTACCTATACGTAACCTTTGACCGAATAAAAATGACCGAAAAAATCACCGCCGCCATAAAAAACGCTTTTATTACGGGCAGTGGAATTATTTACACCTATTGGGATAACAGTTCTGATAGCTTTAAGGGTGATATAGTATCGGAGGTTTTGCCTGTTGAAAATATTTATTTCGGCGACGACAGGGAAGAGACTATAGAAAAACAGCCTTTTATTATTATTGCTTCCAGACATGACGTAGAAGAAGTACGTGAAACGGCAAAAAGATTCGGCGATAACGTATTGCGTATAACCCCCGATTTTAACGACGGAAAGGTTTTGCTTCTTACAAAGTTATACAAGGAAAACGGCAGGGTAATGGCGGTATCGGTCACCGAAAAGGCAACAGTGAGAAAGGAATATAACACCCATTTAAGCCGTTATCCCATAAATCTTTTTTCTTGGGACAAAAAGGGCGACTGCATATATTCCGATAGTGAAATCACCTACCTTATCCCTAATCAGATAGCAATAAACCGATTGCTTTCGGCATCTGTTTGGTCAACAATGTATATGGGTATGCCCATTATGACGGTAAACGGAGATACCGTAACCGATGATATTACCAATGACCCCGGCCAGATAATAAGGGTTTACGGAACAAACGAGGACGTTGCAGGTGCGGTGCATTACGTTGCACCTCCCGATTTTTCAAACGGCTTTAATATTTCGGTTGCCAATCTTATTGACAGTACCCTTGAGTCAAGCGGTGCAAATATGACGGCGATTGATAAAATAAGTGCAGGAAACACCACCGCTATTGAAGCCTTAAACGACACACAAAAAATCTCCGCTTTAGGTCTTTCTCTTTCGTATAAATGCTTTTTAGAAGATATTGCCCTTACTTTTGCGGATTTTTGGCTTCACAAGTACGGAAAAAGGGATATTTTAATAAACGACGAAAACGGAAGTTGGCATTTTCCCTTCGATGCAGAGCGTTATAAAAATCTTGAGTTTTATGCAAAAGCAACCTTAAAGGAGGAGAAAACCGATGAAAGTAATTGATATATACAGAGAGGGTCTTATTTTGTACTCAGAGGACATAAACGAAGAGTATCTTTCTGGTAACGATAGTTTAGATAAGGTTTTCTTTGTAAACAGAGCCCTTAGCGATTTAAAAAAAGACCCCGTTTCAGACGCTAACAGCGAAATTGAGGTAGATTTAAAAACGGCTGAAGCCCTTATCTGCGGTGTTGCATACTATCTTTCAATCAAATATTGCCGAAATGATAAAGCCGCTTTTTTATGTGATATGTATAATTCAAAACGCTCTATTGCATTAAGCGGTATTTCAAGAATAAAATGTTCGTCTGTTTTTAAGCAGTGAGGTGATTTTATGAAATTTAAAAATCCCGTTTACAAAGAAAAAAGCAATGTGAATATAAAAAATATAGGCGGTATTGTTACATCTTTACATCCTTCCGTTATAGGAAATAACCGTTTGTCAGACGGATATAATATTTGGAACAAAAACGGAATTCTTTCGTCCCGCCCCGGCATCTGTGCCACTGAAAACGGACTTATAAGCAACCAAATTACCAATGATGATATTAAAATGTATTATTCTAATTTTCCTTATGAAAATTTGGATGATTATAACAATCTTTGTGCAATGGTGAAAAATTTGGGTTACAGCGGAACACAAATAGATTTTTTTGCAATAGACTCAAAGGGTGAAGTCCATAGAATATCTAACATAATGTTAAAAAATGACAGCAACACCGAAAAATACAATGTTAAAAATCTTATTTTTATAAAATCCAAAAAAATATCCGGTTGCGGAATTTTTGTAATACTTCCTGTTCATATAATTAATAGTGAAACTGCTGAGGAAAGAAAAGAAGTGCAGTATTTTGAACTTGACACCGATTATAAAAGTTTTATAAAGATTTCGCGGGAAAGTTTATACCGACCTATTATTGTTAAAAACGGATATGGTAATCTTGCCCCATCAGACATTAGAAGAGAATTCAAAGAAAGCCGTCCTGAAGGGGTAAGCCTTTTAAACGGTTCCTTTGAAGCAAGGTTTATTTTCGACGGAGTATCACATACCTTTGCGCTGCCTGTCGCTTTCGCAGAGGATGCTCCTATTGAAATACATTGTTACAGAACCGAAACTTCATACGATAAACTGATTATTGGACCGGGGGAATTCCAATCACAAACCTTTGACCATCTGGGCAGGGATATTTATGTCACCGTTAACCGTAGAGTAGGTAAAGTATATTTGAGATATGACAGCGAACCCTATGCAATGCCTAAAAGATTCGGCGGTGAAAGTTTGCGTATATATTCTTATTCCGATGTTTCGGGTGCAGACTACGAAATATTCAGCAGTTCTGTAAGCCCCATACTTTTTGACAGCCGTCTCTTTATTGCAGGTGGCGAAAACCGAGGAAATAAGGTTTACTATTCAAGCAAAACCGAGCATCTTTATTTTTGTGAGGATTATTCTGTTTCGGTGGGCAACAAAAGCTACGACCTAACCGCCCTTTCGATGCAAAGTAAATATATAATTGCCTTTAAGGCAAGAGAAATTTTCAGACTTTCAATTACCTGTACCGATGAAATTCCTATTCAGAAACTGGAGCTGGACAGCAAAGGGCTTGTTTTTGAAAAACCAAAATGCACGGTTACACAGATAAACGATTCCTTGGGCTGTGACCTTCCCGATACCATTGTGACCTGTGCAAACAGGCTGGTATGGTTTCACAGCGACGGCGTTGTTTATACCCTTTACGGAAGCAATCTTTATACCGAAGGAAGTATTTACGAACTGTCTTCAGATATATCTAACCTGCTTACCGATATACCTAAAGCCCATCTTACACATGCCTTTGCGGCTGATTTAAACGGATATTACGCATTAGGACTGCATAACAGACTGTTTCTTATGGACGTAAGGGTTAGCGGTTTCAGATATCTGTCCAATCAAAATCTAAAAAAGGAAAATACTCTGACCTGGTTTTTATGGAAGTCTCCCGAAGAAACCTGTTTCTTTTCAGGCTTTTTATGCGGCGGTAAGGAATATTTTGTTTTATCATCAGATAACGGGCAGGTGCTTTATACAGCAAAGCTGTCGGGAGAAAAGGATATTATAACAAAATCAGATGGCACAGAAGAAAAAATCCCGAATTTTTCCCTTTCCTCTGCCGTTTTCGGCGAGAATTTCGATAATATTGACACAATATCCTTTAATGCTCTTAGTAACCATCCTGCCTCTGTGAAGGTGTTTGACCAAAACCGAGAGTTTATGGGACACAGGATTGCCAAAGGTGAAGAATTTAAAACCTATATTATTCCCCATGTTTATAAAAAAGGTTCTATCGGCATAAAAATAGAAGGCAGAGGCGAATTTAAGCTAAAAGATATTAGCTGTTGTTTTAAGGAGAGAATTTATTAATATGAAAAAACTAATTGCTCTTTTGCTTTGCACCCTTTTGCTTTGTTCCTGCACCCCAAAAAATCAAGTTGACAAAAAGAATGAACGAGTTTTTTCGGGTATGTATATAAGTTATATCGAACTTATGGAGTTGGCGGCCAGCGGAGACTTTAAGGAAGGCTTTAATGAGGCTATTGATAACTGTGCAACCCTTAATATAACCGATATGTTTGTTCACGTGAGAGCCATGTGCGACAGTCTTTATCCCTCAGCCTATTATCCCCTGACCGAATGGGCAAGGAATCTTGATTTTGATGTGCTGGGCTTTATGATTGAAGCCTGTCACAAAAGGGGCATACGCTTTCACGCTTGGATAAATCCCTATAGAATATCATCAACAATAAGCGACCTTGAAAAAATAGATGCCGAAAGCCCCGCCCACAGTCTTTCCGACTGTATCGGCGATACCGAAAGAGGACTTTATTTCGACCCGTCCCGTGAGGAAGTAAGACGTCTTATAATTAATTCGGTAAGAGAACTGCTTAATCGCTACAGCATCGACGGAATTCACTTCGATGACTATTTTTATCCCACAGACAGCCCTTATTTTGACCTTAACGCTTATAACGCCTATTGTGCAGAGACGGTAAAACCTCTTTCTTTGGATAACTTTCGCAGAGCAAACGTAAATTCTCTTATAAGCGGAGTGCGTTCAGCGGTTTTAAACATTAACCGACCTGTATTATTTACCATAAGTCCTGCCGCCGATATTAAAAATAATGAAAATCATCTTTATGCCGACATAGATTATTGGTGCAGAGCAGGATTTATAGATGCGGTACTTCCTCAGCTTTATTTTGGCTTTGATTATCCCAATGATGATTTTAAATTTGAAAATCTGGTCAACAGTTGGACAGAGTATCTTAGCGGTACAGACGTTTATTTGTATATCGCCCTTGCCCCCTATAAACTTGACACCGACCAAAACCCTGACAGTCTTGAGTGGAAGGACGGCACAGATATTATTGCAAAACAAATTCAGTATATAAAGGATAATCCGTTTACAAATGGGTTTGCGTTATATTCCTATTCTTTCGTTTTTGGCCAAGGGGAAAACTATGAAATACAAAAAGAAAATATTAAAAAAATTATAAAGGAAGAAAAGTTATGAAATTCAAAATTACAAAAGGAACTATAGTAAGAACAATTATGATAGGTATAGTGCTTATAAATATAATACTTAAAAAGTTTGGTATTAACATTATTAACACCGACGAAAATACCGTTGCTGCATTTGTTGAAATGGTTATTGAAATTGGTTCGATATTTTGTGCTTGGTGGTATAATAACAGCTTTTCCCAGGCTGCAAAAAAGGCAGACCGCTTCTTTATGGCAGTAAAGGAATATGAAAAAACAGGTGAGTATAAATAGTTTTCGGCTTGAAAGAGGGGGAATTTTGTAGTATAATTTACTCATAAACCACAAGGATAGGTACGGTTATGAGCGAAATTTTAAGACTTTCTCCCGCTTTTAAGGATTACCTTTGGGGCGGAACTATTGTAAAAAACAAATTTGGCATTAAGGATATGGACATTGTTGCGGAAGCGTGGGTACTTTCCACCCATAAGGACGGTCAGAGCATAGTTGACGGCGGAATCCTTTCGGGAAAAAGCCTTACTGAAGCCGTTGACATTTTAGGAGAAAAAGCTCTTGGAAAAAAAGCCGCCGCTTTTGAAATGTTCCCGCAGATGCTTAAAATCATTGATGCCGAAAAAAGCCTCTCTATTCAGGTGCATCCAAGTGACCAATTTGCACTTAAAAATGAAGGTCAGTACGGAAAAACTGAAATGTGGTATATACTTGATGCTAAAGAGGGTGCAGGAATCTATTACGGAGTAAAAAAGGACTGCACAAAGGAAGAATTGCAAAATGCAATAGAGCAGAATAAAATTGAGGACGTGCTTCGATTTGTGCCTTGCAAAAAGGGCGAGAGTTATTTTATTCCGTCCGGTACAATTCACGCTATTGGTGCAGGACTTTTAATTGCAGAGGTTCAACAAAATTCCAACGTTACATACCGTGTTTACGATTATAACAGAGTTGGTGCCGACGGAAAACCCAGAGAGCTTCACATAGAAAAGGCAGTTAAGGTGTCAAACCTTACCCCAATGAAAGAAGAAAAAGAAAAAAACAAGGAGATTATACCTAGCGGCACAAAAACCTTGCTTTCATCTTGTTCCTATTTCGAGGCGGTAAAACTTGATATCAACGGACAGTATAATATTGTTCCTAATGATAGTTTTGTATGCGTGTTTATAATTGAGGGAAGCGGTGAAATAGAGGGTATGCCCTTTAATCAATTTGATACCTTCTTTGTTCCCGCCGACTGCGGCGAAACGCTTTTAAAGGGAAACTTTTCTGCAATGATAAGTTATTGTCCGTAAATAAAAGATGAAATAAAGGGGCTGCCTCACTGATTTTGTGAGACAGCCCTATTAAAGTGCATTTTATTCTTCGATTTGGTTTTCTTCTTCTTCGAGTTCGTCAGAGTCAATAACAAGTTCTTTAATTTCGCCGTTTTGTTCTTTCTTCTTCTTAATAAGAGTGGCTATACCAATTGCTGCTGCGCCTGCAATAACAATAGCACCGGCGGTCATTAAAACTTTTTCTGTAACAGTTAATTTTCTCATAATCTATGGGTCCTCCTGACATTGTTTTTATTTATTGTACCACAAACCTTTTAAAAAATCAATGCTTACTTAAAATGAAGCCTTGACCATAAAAGAAGCATTATTTGAATGGGTACTCCCAGTACAAAAAGCAACCACTTATTACTGTTTGAACTAATAAGCACCGTTAGGTATATGCTTGAAATCAGCGACCAGCAAAGTATTGATGAAAGTATAATATTAAAAATGCGTTTTCCCCATATACAGTTAAAAATCACTGCCACTATTGCCGAAACAGGAACGGCATAAACAAATACCAGCCATTTACCGTTTAAGTCGCTTAAAAAACTATCAAAATTAAGGAAAATTAATACAGCGGCAAGCCAAACAGCAACAACACTTAAAAGCGTAATAAACAGTCGGTTATGCTTTTTGCGTTTTCTAACCTCTCTACGCTCCTCTTTATAAACCTTGTGGTCTTCTGTCAAAAGATAATCCACGGTCACACCGAAAAGGTCGGCGATTGTTTTTAAAACGGTTATATCGGGAACCGATTCGCCTCTTTCCCATTTTGAAACGGCTTTATCGGAGTAGTTAAGCTTTACTGCCAAATCGCTCTGTGTCATTAAGCGTGACTTTCTGAGAACCGTAATATTCTCTGCAATTATAGCTTTAAGTTCCTTCAAAAAATACCATCCTTTAATAATTATTATTTGATTTACATATATTATACCATTGTTTAACCCTCAAATCAAGGGCTTTTCTACCGTGGGTAGAGTTAATTGCTAAACAGTAGAGAAAGACAAAAACAGACATAATATTGACTTTTCCGACATTTTGTAGTATCCTATAGAGGACAACTGTTCACAATTTGTTAAAAAGTAAGGAGCTTTTTTATGAGACCTGACGGAAAGAAAATAACTAATATGACGGGTGAATATGCCGTCGTTCCACATATAATGGTTGACCGTTGCGACGCTCTTAATATGACAGAAATTGATATCCCCCTTGAGCCTATGCAAAAATACCTTAATGCAAAACGTAAAGAGGGTATTTCTATGAGCCATATGGCACTTATTATGGCTGCATATGTAAGAATTGTCGGCGAATTTCCTTATCTTAACCGTTTTATTGTAAACAGACGTATTTATACAAGAAAAGAACTTGCTATTTCTATGGTTGTTCTTAAAAATGATTCCGACGAGGGCACAATGTCTAAAATCAAATGCGACCCGTCTGATACCATTTTTGAAATTAACGACAAAATTAACGAATATGTATCCACCAACCGTCAGTCAGGTGACAATAACAAGACCGACAAGCTGGTAAGCATACTTTTAAAAATCCCCGGACTTCTTTATTTCGGTGTTAAAATTTTTAAATGGCTTGATAAACACGGGTTACTGCCCTATTCGGTTATTGAAGCCTCTCCTTTCCACGCAACTATGGGCATAACGAACCTTGCAAGTATAAGAACGAATCACATTTATCATCATATTTATAATTTCGGAACAACAAGTGTGTTTCTGGCTATGGGTAATTCCAGAGAGGTTCCAACCAGAAAAGGCGGAGAAATTGTTTTTGAAAAGTGTATGCCCTTTGGCTGTGTGATGGACGAAAGAATATGCTCAGGTCTTTACTATTCCAAAGCATTTAAGAGATTCCGCCATTTACTTGCTCACCCCGAACTTTTAGAGGTTAAGCCCGAACCCGAAAAGGTTATAAAGGAAACCCCGTATATTGCCGATATTAAAAGGGCAAAGGAAGAAAAACGAGCCGCAAAAAAGGCTAAAAAAGCAAAAAAATAAAATTAAAAGCATCAACAAAAATTTTTGTTGATGCTTATTTTTTTACTTGTCTTCCTTTATAACCTTAATTGCAAGGTCGTTAAGCTGGGCGGTGTCTACCGTGCCGGGAGCACCCGACATAAGTTCGCTGCAGTTGCTTACCTTGGGGAATGCAACTACGTCTCTAAGACTTTCGCTTTCGGTAAGAAGCATACAAATTCTGTCAAGACCTATTGCAAGACCGCCGTGCGGGGGAGCACCAAAACGGAAGGCATCGGTTAAGAAACCGAACTTTTCGTGTGCCTGGTCATCGGTAAGGCCAAGTGCTTTAAACATTTGATTCTGAAGTGCGGGGTCGGTAATTCTTATAGAACCGCTGGAAAGCTCAATGCCGTTCATTACAAGGTCGTAAGCCTTTGCATAAACCTTGTCGGGCTGGCTTTCAAGATAGGGGATGCACTCGTCAAGAGGAGAGGTGAAGGGATGATGCATAGCATCCCAGTTGCCAGTATCTTCATTATACTCAAAGAAGGGAAATTCTGTAATCCAGAGGGGTGCATAGGTGTCGGGTATAATTTCAAGACGTTTTGCAACGGTAAGTCGAAGATTACCCAGTACCGACAGAGCAAGACGTTTTTTGTCGGCAATAATAAATACAACGTCGCCCTTTTCGCAGCCTGTCTTATCTAAAACAGCCTTAAATTCGTCTTGGCTTAAGAATTTAGAGAACGCACAGGTGGGGGTATCCTCTGCAAAACGTATAAAGGCAAGACCTTTTGCACCCATACCCTTTGCTTCTTCGGTTAATTTATCAATTTCTTTTCTTGTGTAAAGGTTTGCACCGCCCTTAGCACAAATTGCTCTTACACTGCCGCCGTTCTTAACGGTGTCGGCAAATACGGAAAAACCGCAATCCTTTACAGTGTCGCTAAGGTCGATAATCTTCATATCGAAACGGATATCGGGCTTATCGGAGCCGTACTGCTCCATAGCGTCGTTAAACTTAAGACGGGGCAGAGGAAGGGTAAGGTCAACATTTAAAATTTCCTTAAACAGACGCTTCATATAGCCCTCTGCAACAGCAAAAATGTCTTCCATTTCCACAAAGGACATTTCCATATCAATCTGAGTAAACTCAGGCTGACGGTCGGCACGTAAATCTTCGTCACGGTAGCAACGGGCAAGCTGTACGTAACGGTCAAAGCCCGAAAGCATTAAAAGCTGTTTATAAAGCTGAGGAGATTGGGGAAGAGCATAAAAACTTCCGTGATGGATACGGGAGGGAACAAGATAGTCTCTGGCACCCTCGGGAGTAGATTTAATAAGAGTAGGAGTTTCTATTTCCAAAAATCCGTTTTCATCAAAGTAGTCCCGTGTAACCTTTGCAATGCGATGACGGGTCATAATGTTCTTTTGGAGTTTTTCACGTCTCAAATCAAGATAGCGGTATTTAAGACGGAGTTCTTCATTTGCCTTTGTATCGCTTGTTATATCAAAGGGAGGGGTTTCGGCTTTGCCTAAAATTTTAAGGGTAGTAACCTCAACCTCGATTTCACCTGTGAGGATTTCCTTATTAACAGAGGAACGGCGGCGAACCTTACCCTGAGCCATAAGCACAAATTCACTTCTGACGGTGGCTGCCTTTTCAAAAATCTCTTTTTGAGTTTTTTCGTCAAAGGCAAGCTGGATAATGCCTGTTCTGTCTCTAAGGTCTATAAATATAAGACTGCCTAAGTCTCTCTGACGCTGTGTCCATCCGCATACTACTACCTCTTTACCTTCATCTTCAACACGAAGCGTACCGCAGTAGTGTGTACGTTTTAATGAGTCCATTCTGTCAAGTGCCATTTTTGTTACCTCACTTTAATGCTGTGGAAATACTCTTTAGGGTAATTTCGTTTTCTTCGCCGGTTTCCATATTTTTAATACGTGCAGAGCCGCTTTCAAGCTCATTATCGCCCAGCACTATGCTGTAACGTGCACCGATTTTGTTTGCATAACGCATTTGTGCTTTAAGACCTCTGCCGCAAATATCTGTTTGTGCAGAAAAGCCCTTTTCTCGAAGGCCCGAACAAATAGCCAAAGCCTTAAGGGTTGCTTTTTCGCCCATTGGAGCAATATAAATATCACAAACGGGTTTTTCACCGATTTCTTTTTCATTTGATTTAAGAACAAGTAAAAGACGTTCAATTCCCATTGCAAAGCCAAGGGAAGCGGTTGCAGGAGCACCCATTTGCTCCATAAGACCGTCGTATCTTCCGCCGCCGCAAACGGTGGACTGAGCACCTATATCACCGCTTATAAACTCAAAAACTGTTCTTGTATAGTAGTCGAGTCCTCTCACAATGGTGGGATTAACTGTATATTCAATGCCCATTTCATTAAGTCCCGCTTTAACCGCTTCAAAGTGGTTTGCACAGTCATCGCAAAGATAGTTTATCATTACGGGAGCATCCTTTGCAATATCGGAACAAACGGGAGATTTGCAGTCAAGAATTCTCATGGGATTTCTGTCAAGACGGTCTTTACAGGTTTCGCAGAGATTTTCCTTTTTGCTCTCAAAATAAGTCTTTAATGCCTTGTGGTAGACAGCACGGCAGGTAGGACATCCGATAGAATTGATTTCGAGAGAAAGCTTATCAAGACCAATAGATGTTAATACGCTGTTTGCAAGAGAAATAACCTCGGCATCGGCACTCGGTGCAGATGCACCTATACATTCAACACCGAACTGATGAAATTCTCTAAGTCTGCCTGCCTGAGGCTTTTCGTAGCGATAGCATCCGCCTATATAGCAAACCTTTTGAGGTAGGCTTTGATTATAAAGACCGTTTTCAATAACGCTTCTTATAACCCCTGCAGTAAGTTCGGGGCGAAGGGTAATGCTTCTTCCGCCTTTATCATTAAAGGTATACATTTCCTTTTGAACGACGTCGGTTGTGTCACCCACGCTTCTCTGGAAAACCTCGGTATGCTCGAAAACAGGAACCCTTATTTCTTTAAAGCCGTAAAGGGCGGCAGTTTCCAGCATTTTTCTTTCAACGAATTGCCAAACGTGACTTTCCTCAGGCAAAACGTCATTTGTACCCTTTATTGCACGGTTAATCTCATTCATTTATAATCCTCCGATAAAAAAGAGCTGTAAAGTTCTTTTAGTTTTTAACATATTCACGCCAGTCAAGGTCGCCGCGTTCAAGTCCGTGAATAAGCATTTCGGCGGTGGCAATATTGGTAGCAACCGGAATGTTGTGAACGTCGCAAAGACGAAGTAACGCTGTTTCATCGGGTTCATGGGGCTTGGGGTTAAGCGGGTCTCTGAAAAGAAGAACAAGGTCAATTTCGTTACAGCCGATGCGAGAAGCTATCTGCTGACTTCCGCCCTGACTTCCGCCTAAGAAGCGGATGATATTAAGCCCTGTAGCTTCATTGACGGTTTTAC
The DNA here is from genome assembly GCA_045592625.1 of Acutalibacteraceae bacterium. Classification (GTDB taxonomy): domain Bacteria; phylum Bacillota; class Clostridia; order Oscillospirales; family Acutalibacteraceae; genus SIG607. The sequence continues at coordinate 46,605 of JAZNVC010000001.1, read as the reverse complement.
CCGTTGCACCGGTGGCTAAAAGTGTATGTCGTGACAAGATACCGCAGTAAGCGATACAGAACTGTACCATAAGTTCTTTCTTGGCGTCATGTGCAATTAAGGCAATATTCATATATTACATCCTCTCTTAGTATTATGTGTTTTTATATTTTTTTAGGTCTGGGCAGACGAATATCCTCGCCGTAAAGACGTTTGATTATTCTGTTAATAGCCTTTACTGCCTTTCCTTTTTTACAAAGCCTACCCTTTGCCTGAGCAAGAGGAAGATTTTGGTCATTTGGAATAATACCGATAAGTCTTACTCGGGAAGAATCGATAATATCGTCAATTCCGCTATATACACCGCTTTTAATGTAAGAATAGTCAAAGCGGTTAATTATCAGGCGGTTATGTACCTTTCCTATATCGCAAAGACTGTCGGCGATAAAACCTGCATCCCTTATGCTTACGGGGTCGGGACCGGTAACGGTTATAAACTGGGTGGTATCAGGCAACTGTCTATAAAGTCGCATATCAATTCCTGCAGGAAAATCAACAAAAACCGCATCAAATTCTTCTGCAAGTTTTCTTATTAAAGTGCCAAAATCATCCTGGTTTATCATATCCCTTTTAGACGGTGCAGGGAGAAGATAAAGATTTTCTTTTTCGGGTATTTTGTAAAGAGCGTTAAAAAGGTCTTCGCCCTTTAAAACATCGGAAATATCAAAAAGTATATTTTCGCTTATCCCAAGCATAATGTCAAGACACCTGAGACCTTCATCAAGGTCAATAAGCACTACCTTTTTGTTAAGCTTTTCTGCGGCAGCCGCCAGGCAGGATGCAACGGTAGATTTACCCACACCGCCTTTGCCTGAGGTTATGGCAAAAACATTATTCATAAAGGGCTTACACCTCCAAATTAATCGATTTATTATATCATAAGCACCATATGTTGTCAATTATCTTAAAGGGGTATAATTGGGAATATTATCCACCGATATTTCTCCTGAAAAGAAATATGCATCCAGTGCCGCTTTAACAATACTACCTGCGGCATAACCCGAATTTCCGTGCTCCAAAACAACGGCAATGGCAATTTCGGGATTTTCAAAGGGGGCAAAGGCAATAAATACGCTGTGGTCAATTCCTTTGTTCTGACTGGTACCCGTTTTACCGCCTACCTTTATGGCATAGTGGGAAAATACGCTGCTTCCCGTACCGTCTTCGGTAACCGACAGCATACCCTTTTTAACAGCCGTCAAAGCCGTATCGCTTATTTTAATCTGCTCAGCCACTTCGCCCGTTGAGGAAAGGTAGGTTTCCTTTAAATCATAGGATACAATGCTGTTAATAAGCTTTGCCTTGTATCTTGTTCCGCCGTTGGCAAGGGTAGAGGTATAAACGGCAAGCTGCAAGGGTGTAAAGGCGTTTTTTTGTCCAATGGATATCTGCAGAGTATCACCGCTGCCTTCGCTTACGTCGGCTAGAATTCCGGCACTGTCGGAAATCTCAACCCCGGTTAAAGAGCCAAGACCGAAGGAACGGAAATAACTTGTCAGCTTTGATGCACCAACCCGCCTGCCTGTTTCAAAAAAGTAATAGTTACAAGACTTTGCAAGGGCGGTTGTCAGCCCTATAGAGCCGTGAACCTTCATACAGGAAGGGGTGTAGTCGTGGAAATAGTTGTATTTACCCTGACAGGTAATATATTCGCTTGGGTTTAAAACCTGATTATCAATACCTGCAATGGCAACAAGGGGCTTTATGGTAGAGCCTATAGGATAAATACCTTGAAAAGCTCGGTTGATAAGGGGATTGTTGGGGGCATCCAGTAAAGACTGATAATCTTCTTTATAGGTTTTCATATCAAAGGTGGGGTGGTTTGCAGAGGCATAAATTGCTCCTGTTTTAACGTTCATAACAACCGCCGCACCGCCTGTACAATGACCGCCGTTTGCGTTAAGATTTCGTATTGTATCGCTAAGAGCCGATTGCACGTTATCCTGTATAGCCTTATCAAGATTTAATATTACGGTTTTACCGGGAATAGGCTCTTTGGTTATAACGCTGTTTATAACATTTCCCTGGCGGTCAATATAATAGGTGATTTCGCCGTCTGTACCGTGAAGTGTTTCTTCGGCATAGGCTTCAATACCGCTTTTTCCCACCTTATCGTTATAGGAATAGCCCTTGTCCTTAAGCTCCTCCCATTCTTCAGCGTAAATGGAACCTACGGTACCAATAAGGTGAGGAGCAAGGTCGGTGTCAACGTACTCTCTGAAAGGTACGGTTTCCACCGTAATACCGTCAAGCAGAAAACGGGCTTCGCTGACCTTTTGCATAACAAAATCAGGTACGTCCTCTGCAAAAATATAGGGGTTGGCTATGGAAAAGTCCATTGCCTGCATACTGTATCTTACCCCCATAATAATACGTGCTTCTTTCTTTGAATAGGAAGATAAATCATAGGTTTCGGTAAGTTTTGTGAAAACGTTGTCGCTGGTGGCGTAATGGGCAAGACCGATAGAGGCAAGAAAACTGTCGTTGAGGTCTTCGGTATAACCGTAGGGAGCATTTTTTTCAAGGGGCAGTTTATCGGTCCACTCGGTTTCGCTTTCGGTAAGATATTTACATAGCACCAAAATGGTGTCATTAAGTTTTTCTTTATTTATATAGGCACTGTTAAAGACGATGTTATATCCCTCGCGGTTTACGGCAATTTCTCTGCCGCAACTGTCAAGAATTTCACCTCTTGGCGCCTTTAGTACAGCCGTACGCATTGTAACGCCGTCAGATTCGGTTATATATTTATTTGCATTAACAACGCCCAGCGAAAAAAGTCTTATACTGCCTATGACAATAACAAAGGCAAGAACAAAGGAAAGAGCATTTATTCGGGTGTTTTTATTCTTGGCAAATGGCAAGGGATTCACCTCTTTTCATTAAATGGGATTTTTTATTTTTTCTCTCTGTGTAGTCTTTTTTCAAGAAAATACAGCGGGATGATAAAAAGCAGAGTGTAAACAGCACAGGGGGTTAAATTCCATAAAAGATGGTAAACCTTTCCCTGAACGTCGGGAATAATGGAAACAAGCAGCCATTTTACACCAAAATATCCGATTTCGCTAAACAGGGTAAGGGTAATGGCGGCAGGCAGATTTCGGTTAAAGATTCGTTTTGCAAGAAGTCCTGTAATAAAGCCTATAAACATAAAGGCAAGGGTGTTAAAAACCGAAGTGGAAGCGGCAACCGCATCCATAGCAAAACCGCAGCAAAGACCGAAAAGCAGTCCTGTAAGTTCGCTATAGAACATTGCTACTGCTACGGTAATAGGCAAAAGTATTACGGGAGAAGCTCCTTTAATGGTTATATCAATAAGTCCCGTATAGTGAAAAAGATAGACAAAAGAGGCTATTATGATTTCAATAACAGGCACCTTTCTTTTTTTCTCTATAAACATAGTTATTCACCAAGTTCGCTGCCAAGAGCGCCCTGACCTTCAAACTTTGTTATAACCATAACCTTGTTTATGTTGCTGAAATCCACAAAAGGAGTAACGGTTGAATAAAGGGAAGATGTATAGGTGTCGCTTTTTATTGTTTCAACAGTGCCTATTAAAAGTCCCTGAGGGAAAAGTCCTTCGCCTGAGGTTACAACGGTATCACCTACCGCAACCTGACAGTCGCGGGAAAGATTATAAAGTTTTATTTTACCCTTGGCGGCAAAATCGGCTGTACCCGAAATAAGACCTGCATCGCCTGTTCTGCTGTCCGAGGCACCTGCAACAATTTCGGGAGAAAGCAGAGTGGTGACCTTGCTTGTGGTAAGTCCCACCTTGCTTACGTAACCCACAAGACTGTTGCCCACAATAACGGGGTCATACTGTTTTATGTCGTGGGCACTGCCCTTGTTTATTACAAAGGATAAATAAAGGTCATCCTTGTCTACCGATATAAGTTTTGCATCGGAAAAGGTAAAATCAGGGTTATTATCTTTTATTTCAAGATAATCTTTATAAAATTCATTCTGTCTGAGAGTTTCCTCTAAATCGGTACTTTGCCTTCTTAAAACATCGTTTTCTTCCTTTAGTTTTTGGTTTTCCAAAAGAAGCTCGTTGCCGTCTTTATATTTCTTTTCAAGATTATCTATTGACCTTGCAATGCTTGTAGCAAGACTTTGAAAGGGAGCAATAATTGTGCCTATCAGCCCCGAACCGGGGGATAGCACTCCGCCGATAATTCTAACCGCAATACACAGGGCAAGGACAGCGGCTATAACAGAAAGACAAATCCTGAATTTTTTAGTGCGTAGGAAAAAACGCATAACAATATATCTCCTATCTGAAGCGTTTTCCGTGACGGAACACGTAATTTTCAAAACCGCTGCTGCCGTCCAGACGTTTTGCCGTTCCTAAAACAACGCAGTCGATAGGATTTTCGGCAACCTGTACCGGCATACCGGTTTCTCTTGAAATAAGCTCTGCAAGTCCTCTCAGCATAGAGGTGCCGCCCGTAAGGGTAATGCCTCTGTCAATAATATCGGCACTAAGTTCGGGGGGAGTTTTTTCAAGGGTAATACGTACTGTATCAACTATCTGTCTTATAACGTCTGCCATAGCATCTCTTACCTCAGCAGAAGAAATATTTATGTTTTTGGGAAGACCGTCAACAAGATTTCTGCCTCGCACTTCTATAACCTTTTCGTCTTCATAAGGAAGTGCTGAGCCGATTTCAATCTTAATCTGCTCTGCGGTGCGTTCGCCTATAAGAAGATTATGCTTACGTTTTACGTACTGTATAATAGCACCGTCAAGGTCGTCGCCTGCCTGACGGAGAGATTGGCTTGTAACAATGTCGCCAAGAGAAATTACCGCAACGTCGGTAGTACCTCCGCCGATATCGGCAACCATATTACCTGCCGCATCCCAAATGGGAAGTCCTGCACCTACAGCCGCTGCCATAGGTTCTTCAATAAGGTCTATTTCTGCAGCACCTGCAGTTTTTGCCGCATCCCAAACAGCACGGCTTTCAACCTCGGTAACACCTGCGGGGATGCATATAACCATTCTGACACGCGAGAAAAGCGAACCCTTAAGAGCCTGACTTATAAATCTTTTAAGCATAGCTGCGGTAACGTCGAAGTCAGCAATAACACCGTCTTTTAAAGGACGTACGGCAATAATGGACCCCGGAGTTCTTCCTATCATAGCCTTTGCTTCGCTGCCTACTGCTCTGACGGCATCGTTTCTTACGTCATAGGCAACAACCGAAGGCTCTCTCATAATAATTCCTTTACCCTTTACGCAAACAAGTGTGGTTGCGCTTCCAAGGTCAACACCTATATCTCTTGTAAACATAATTTATTCTCCCTTTTTACTTTCTATGTCGGGTGGATTTTTCTTATTTAACGGAATAAGGAAATTTACGGCTGAATGAAGATTTTCTATGGTGATGGAGTCAATGGGAGCAATATGTTCTCCGTCAAGAGTCCAGTCAACCTCACCTGCGTTTTCAAAAACAACCTTTTTGGCTTGGAAAAATTCAATTCCCTTTGCCTTAAAATCTTTTTTGAGTATGGCGGAAACAACCGCCTGAAGTTCTGCAAGATTTGAGGGATAACGAATAAGCAATACCTCAAAAAGTCCGTCGCCCAGTTCTACCAAAGCCTCTTTATAGTGAACGACACCGCCTACCGACAGCGAATTTGACACTGTGCCGAAAATAAAGTCGCCTTCAACCTCTTGTCCGTCGCAATTTACCTTAAGATGAATGGGACGAATGTTGCCCAGCGTTTTTATTCCTTCAAAAAAGTAGGCTATTTTACCAAGCATATTTTTAGCCGCCTGAGGTGCAGAATATGAGGCTTCGGTAAAGGCACCAAAGGAAGCGGTATATGAAAAATAGTGGTCCTCAAATTTGCCTACATCAAGAGGCACAAGATTATTGTCAAGAAGGTCAATGGCAGCTTTTTTCATATTGCGGGAAATTTTAAGTCCGCCCGACCATTCGTTAAGGGTACCGGCGGGAATGTAACCCAGTTTAAATGTATTTTTATTCTGCATAAGACCGGTTATAACTTCGTTAAGAGTTCCGTCACCGCCGCAGCATACCACCGTTTCATATTCGTCTGATATGGCGGCAGCCTGAACGGTAGCGTCGCCTCTTTCATCGGTAAGATGAACGGTAACGTCATATCCTCCGTCAGAAAAAACCTGAACAATGGGGTAAAGCTGAGTTTTTATTTTCCCCGTACCCGAACAGGGATTTGCAATTAAGTATAGCTTCTTTTTCATATGTTTCACCTTAAATCAATGGGCATAGTAGCTGTAGCGTTGAGAGATATGTCGGCGGTATTTCCTGCCTTGAATTCATAAAAAGCCTGAATTCCCACCATGGCGGCGTTATCACCGCAATATTTTAAAAGGGGAGTGTAAAACTCATATCCTCTTTTTTTACATTGTTCTTCAAAGCGGTTTCTCAGTTCGCTGTTGGCGGAAACACCGCCTGCAAGAACTACTTTTTTATAGTTTTTTTCTTCTGCCGCCAAAAAGGTTTTTTCAATAAGTATATCGCAGACCTTTTTTCTGAGTGTTGCGCACAAAACGGGAACGTCGATTTCATTGCCCTTTTGCTTTTGGTTATGAATAAGATTAATAACGGCGGTTTTCAGTCCCGAAAAACTAAAATCATAGGGGTCGCCGTTAATTTTCGGTGTGGGCAGAGGATAAAGAGCAGGGTCGGGGACGGTAGCAATTTTATCAAGGTTTACACCGCCGGGATAATCAAGTCCCATAGCCCTTGCGGCTTTGTCAAAACATTCACCTGCCGCATCGTCAAGGGTGCGTCCTATTATGGAAAAATCGGTATAGTCCTTAACCTCGCACAAAACTGTGTTGCCGCCCGAAACGGTAAGGCACAAAAAGGGTGGTTCTAAGTCCTTATTGGTAATGTAATTGGCGGCAATGTGACTTCTTAAATGATGTACCGCTATAAGAGGTTTATTCAGAGTCAGACTCAGCCCTTTTGCAAAGTTTACACCCGTTAGCAAAGCTCCTATAAGTCCCGGATAGGCGGTAACCGCAACGGCGTCAATGTCGCTAAAGGTAACACCCGCCGAGGTTATTGCTTCCTTTACTACGGCGGCAATGTTTTCACAGTGCCTGCGGGAAGCGATTTCGGGAACAACTCCGCCGTAAATACGGTGCTCGTCAATTTGGGTTGATATTATATTTGAAAGTACGTCTCTTTCTCTTGTGACTGCAGCCGAAGTCTCGTCACAGGAGGATTCGATACTCAGAATAAGCATTACTAAAACCTTCTTGTAAGTATTATGGCATCCTCAGTAGGATTTTTATAATAATTTTTTCTTCTTCCTTCTTCAATAAATCCAAAGGACCGGTAAAGATTTATTGCAGGTAAATTAGAAACCCGCACTTCAAGGGAAATAAAGGAAAGCTCCTTTAAAACGGCATAACCGATTATTTCTTTTAAAAGGGCTTTTGCTATTCCTTTTCTTCGGTGCTCCTTTAAAACCGCAATATTGTTTATATAGCCTTCATCTTTTGATTCGTAAAGACTTAAATAACCAGAAAGTTTTCCGTTTTCCCTTATGCCGATAAAGGTGTTACTGCCCTTTATAGACTCTTTTATGCTCTTTTCACTCCAAGGTTCACTAAAGCATTCCTTTTCGATAAAGGCAATTTCCTGTGTGCTTAATTCATCTAAATATTCAGCCCTCAGGCTGTCTTTTTTAAAAAGAGAATCAATGGCTGAAAATATTTCATCACGGCATTTTCGGTATGCCTTTAAATCCTGCCCAAAGGGGTCGGATATACCGGTTTCGTTTAACAGGAAAAGTTTTTCACTTTCCACTCCCGCTGATAAAAGGGTTGCCTTGTGGGAGGGGGTCATACAGTAAATTCTGTCGGCACTGTTTATATCCTTTAAGGTGACGGTGCGAGAAATATGGCTTTTGGCATCTATTCCTGCTTCGCTAAGCACCGCTTTAGAATTTTCACTTATTTTACTACCGTCTGCAAAAAGCCCTGCGCTGTCTGCAGTAACGCCCTCTAATTTAAGGCTGTTAAGATAATAATGAGCCATAGGCGAACGGCAGGTGTTTCCTGTGCAAATAAAAAGTACCTTCATTGTTTAATCCTTAGCATCATACCAGGTTTTACCGCAGTTTGCGTCAGCCGTAAGAGTGACGGCAAGGTTGGCGGCATTTTCCATTTCGGTTGATAAAATTTCATTAACCCTTCGGCTGTCCTGCTCTCTGCACTCAACAATAAGTTCATCGTGGACCTGAAGAATAAGACGGGCGTCCTTAACCTCTTTAAGTTTTTCGTAAACCTTTATCATAGCAATTTTAATAATATCGGCGGCAGTTCCCTGAATGGGAGCATTTCGTGCAACCCTTTCGCCAAAGGATAAAATCATATGATTAGAGGATTTAAGTTCGGGAAGGTAACGACGTCTGCCGAAAAGTGTGGTAACAAAGCCATCTTCCTTAGCGTTTTTAATAACCTTTTCCATATAGGAAGCAACACCGGGATAGGCGGCAAGATAGCCCTTAATATAAGAATCGGCTTCCTTTCTTGTTACCCCTATATCCTTGCCCAGAGAAAAAGCACCGATACCATAAACAATACCGAAATTAACCGCTTTCGCTCGGCTTCTGAGTATGGGAGTAATCATATGTGGCGGTAAACCGAAAACCTGGGAAGCGGTAAGGGTGTGAATGTCCTCGCCGCTCTTAAAGGCGTTTATCATATTTTGGTCGTTTGAAATAGAGGCTAAAACCCGAAGCTCAATCTGGCTGTAGTCGGCATCGCAAAGCACAAAGCCATCCTTTGCCCTAAAGAATTTGCGAAGTTGTTTTCCTTCCTGGCTTTTTACGGGAATGTTTTGTAAATTAGGCTCAAGAGAGCTTATTCTTCCCGTTCTTGTTTCAACCTGATTAAAGGTAGAATGGATTCTGCCGTCATCGCCTATAGCAGAAACCAGTCCGTCGCAATAGGTGGATTTAAGTTTTGTAAGCTGACGGTATATAAGCAGTTTTTCAACGGCGGGATGTCGGTATTTAAGTCCTTCAAGTATTTCCGCCGAGGTGGAATATCCGCTTTTGGTCTTTTTTCCGCCCGGAAGCTTTAAATCTTCAAAAAGGGCAATTCCAAGCTGTTTTGGTGAGTTTAAGTTAAGTTCGTAACCGATAAGGGAGTATATTTCTTTTTGTAATTCTTCACATCTTATTTTCAGGTCTTCGCCCATAAGAATAAGACCTTCCTTATCAACCAGAACACCGCTAAGCTCCATTGAAGCCAAAACTTTTGCAAGGGGTAGTTCAATAGAGGTTAACAGGTCTGATTGTCCTGTTTTGGTAAGCTCGTCCTTTAAAGCATCGCTAATGGGAGCGTGAAGCACAGCGGTGCGGATAAGAGTATCGGTGTTTTCGGGTAAACTGGGCTCGGCAACGTGGTATCTTCCCATAAGTCTGTCAATATCATAGGACGAACCGGAAGCATCGGCAAGATAGCCTGCAAGCATTGCGTCAAAAACTACATTTTTAAGATTTATACCCTTTGTAAAGCAAAAACGGTATAGGGCTTTACAGTCGTAAACCCTTTTTTCCTTTTCGCTTTCTAAAATTTCTTTTAGTTTATTGCTGTCAGTTTCGAAAACCGAAACAAAGTCGCCCGATAAAACGGCAACCCGTTGGCCGTCAAAGGCAATATCAATAATACCGTTTATTTTTAAGTCGTCATTTTCGGTAACGGTTATATTACGGCTTTGGGCTAAATCAATGCTTTCCTGACTCTGACGGGGAGCAATTCCCATGCTGTCCATAAGTCTGAAGAGTTCAAGGTCGGTCATAAAGGCGGCAAGACTGTCTGCGTTTTGCTCTTTTGGTAAATAGTCCTTTAAATTTTTGGAAACGGGAGCGTCCTTTGAAATGGTCCCCAAAAATCTGCTGAGATAAGCATTTTCCCTGTCGGCAATAAGCTTTGCCCTTACGCTGTCCTTTATTTCGCTGCTCTGGATATTTTCGTAAACTCCGTCAACCGAGCCGAATTTTTTAATAAGGTCTGTGGCGGTTTTTTCGCCCACACCCAAAACACCGGGAATGTGGTCGCTCTGGTCACCCATAAGGGCCTTAAGCTCTATCATCTGAGCAGGGGTCAGTCCGTATTTTTCAAAAAGTGCAGCCGTGTCATAGGTTATAATTTCGGGCTTTCCGGCCTTGGTAGCAGAAAGAAGCACTTTAACGTTATCGCTTATAAGCTGTAAAGAATCTCTGTCACCCGTAGCAATAACACAGGTGTCGCCGTTTTCCTCTGCGGCAGATGCTAAGGTGCCCAAAATATCATCAGCCTCAAAGCCGGGGGCCTCTAGCACGTGGTATCCGTATAGATTAAGCCACTCTTTTAAAAGGGGGATTTGTTCTCTGAGTTCATCAGGCATAGGCTTTCTGCCTGCTTTATATTCGCTGTACCTCTGGTGGCGGAAGGTGGGCACCTTCAGGTCAAAGGCAACAGCAACGCCGTCGGGAGATTCTTCTGCTATAAGTTTATTAAGGATATTTATAAAACCATAAACGGCATTGGTATGCACTCCTTTACTTGTGGAAAGGAGACGGATACCGTAGAAAGCTCTGTTAATTATGCTGTTTCCGTCGATGGCTAAAAGTTTCATAGTCATACCCCATAAATAGTAAAAATAAGTCAATATATATTATAACAAAAAAGTATATATTTGTCACCCCATTTTTTAATAAATTTTACAAATTTGACATATTTAAAAAAAGTGCTATAATAATTACTGTTATGAAAATAGGAAATGTAACTATCGGCGGCTATGCCGCATTAGCACCAATGGCAGGTGTCGCCGACCGTGCAATGCGTGAAATTTGTGTCGAACTGGGTGCAGGATATACTGTTGGAGAGCTAACAAGTGCAAAAGGAGTCAGCCGTCAGGATAAAAAAAGTGCGGCTCTGCTTTTCTGCGGAGAAAAGGAGCGTCCCTTTGCTTCTCAGCTTTTTGGAAGCGACCCTGTTTCAATGGCCGAGGCGGCAAAATATGCCCAGCAGTTATCCCCTGATTTTATTGATATAAATATGGGTTGCCCCGCACCGAAGGTATCAGGTCACGGCGGCGGAAGTGCACTTATGAAGGACCTAACACTTGCGGGGAAAATTATTGAAGCGGTGGTAAATGCGGTAACCGTTCCCGTAACGGTAAAAATGCGAACAGGCTGGGATGAAAACAGTCTTTGTGCAGTAGAACTTGCCCAAATTGCCGAAAATTGCGGTGCCGCTGCAGTAACGGTTCACGGCAGAACAAAACAGCAGATGTATGCACCGGGGGTTAATGTAGATATTATCCGTCAGGTTAAGGAAAATGTAAAAATTCCCGTAATTGCCAACGGTGATATAACAGATTTTGCCTCGGCTAAAAAAATGAAGGAGCAAACGGGCTGCGACTATCTTTTAGTGGGCAGAGGTGCAATGGGAAATCCCTTTGTATTTAGCGAAATAAACGCCGGTTTTTCGGGTGAGGAAATACCTCATTTTTCCCTTGAAGAGCGTCTTAATATGTTACGGCATCAGGTAGAGCTTATGGTGGAATATAAGGGAGAAAGAACGGCTATGCTTGAAAGCAGAAAACACACTTCCTGGTACATAAAGGGTATGCGCGGTGCTGCTGCAATGCGAAGAATGTGCGGAGAAATAACCTCTATGGGCGATATTGAAAGAATAATAGAAAAAGCCCTTGAAGTAAGCGGGTAAATGTGATAAAATACCTTAGGCTTTTAAAGAATTTAAAAAATTCCGAAAGGATGTAAAATATGTCAGGACACAGTAAATGGAACAATATTAAACGTAAAAAGGAAAAGACCGATGCCGCAAAGGCTAAAATCTTTACAAAAATGGGCAGAGAAATTGCCGTTGTAGTAAAACAGGGCGGTCCAAACCCTGCCGAAAACAGCAAACTTAAAGATGTAATCGCCAAGGCAAAGGCGGCAAATGTTCCAAACGAAAATATTGAACGTATTATTAAAAAAGCTGCGGGTGAAGGCGATGCCAACAATTACGAGGAGCTTATATACGAGGGCTACGGCCCGGGCGGAATTGCCTGTATTGTTGAGGCTCTTACCGATAACCGTAACCGTACTGCAGGCGAAATGAGACACTATTTTGATAAATGCGGCGGCAATCTCGGTCAGGCAGGAAGCGTATCCTTTATGTTTGATCGCAAGGGACAAATTGTTATTGAAGCAGAAGACCTTGACGAAGATACCGTAATGATGGATGCTCTTGAAGCGGGTGCAGAGGATTTTTCAGCCGAAGAGGATGTATTTGAAATTATTACTCCTCCCAATGACTTAGGTGCTGTAAGAGATGCACTTGAAGAAAAAGGCTACTCCTTTGTTTCTGCCGAGGTTGCATACATTCCCCAGACTATGACGGCTTTGCCCGATGAAGCAATGTGCGAAAAGATGGAAAAGCTTATTGATATGATGGATGAAAACGAAGACGTGCAGGCATTCTGGCATAACTGGGAAATGCCCGAAGAATAAAAACAGTAAATATATTTTTAAAAAGACAATTTGGAGAAACTTCATTACGAAGTTTCTCCAAATTTTTTATATCCGCCCTAAAACTCGCAAAGCGGATATAGCTTAGGCGAATATAACTGAGGCACCTCACATATGGAAGGTGCCTCTTTGGTGTCTCTTTTTCTTTTTATGTTCTATTTTTTCTTTCTTGGACATACCATATACTAACCAAAACAAAGGAAGGGAAAATATGGACAGAAAAAAACCTTTAATATTTGATAAATGTCTGGATTTTGTTTCACCCAGAGTAGCGGCGGTGCTCAGTAATCTTTCAGATTCGGTTAAGGAGCAAACGCAGGAAATACGCATTAAAACAGGCAAAAGCCTATCTCTTACAATAAGAGGAAAAACCTATTTTGTCACCCCTTATTCCAGTGTGAAAGACTCTCACGAAGGCTGTCTGAAAGCAGACAAAAAGGACCTTGAAGAAAGTTTCAGACTGCTTTGCAGAAATTCTGTTTATTCCCATATAAACGAAATAAAAGAGGGCTATATTTCTCTGCCGTTTGGTTGCCGTGCAGGGCTGGGAGGTACATATTCGAAAGAGGGGGGAATAACCAACCTTTCTTCTGTTAATATCCGTATAGCAAGGGAGTTTATAGGCTGTGCAGACCCCCTTTCCTCGCTTTCAGGCGGAGTGCTTTTTTTAGGCCCTGCGGGAAGCGGAAAAACCACCCTTTTGCGTGATTATATACGTCTTTTATCCCTTGGAAAAACGGGAGATTATAAAAGAATTTCGGTGGTTGACACACGGGGAGAACTTTCTGCCGTATCTGACGGAATTTCCTATAATAATCTTGGTGAAAATACCGATATTTTACACGCTTTTCCAAAGGAAATCGGTATTGAAAATGCCCTTCGCACCCTTTATCCCGATTATATCGCCTTTGATGAAATGGGAAGTGACGAATATTTGGCGGTGGAAAGGTGTATATATTCGGGAGTTTCTGTTATAACCAGTGCCCATATAGGAGCAAAAAACGAAATAACCGAAAAAGAATATTTAACAAAACTTATAAAAAGCGGAGCGGTAAAAAATATAGTAATTCTGCACTGTCCTGCAGGAAGCAAAATGGAAATTCTTTCTGCCGATGAGGTGATTAAAAATTGTGGTTAATAAAGCTTCTCGGAGCGTTGTTTTTAATTTTTTCCTGCGGCTTTACAGGTGTTAAAATGGCTAACAATCTTAAGACAAGGGTAAAAACGCTGAGAAATTTTTTAATCGCTCTTGACAGTATAACCGTTTATATAAGACTTTCGTCTTATCATATTGAAGAAATACTTAAAAAGTGTCTGCCAAGCGGTATGGATTATGACGGACGGGGACTCATAGCCGAAAACCGTCTTTGTTTAAGCGATACCGACAGACAGTTAATAAATGAATTTCTTTTTGATTTGGGTATGGCAGATACCGACTGTCTTATCAATAAATGCAAGAGCTACCGAGAACTTTTTTTGACCGCAATAAACGAAGCCGACAGAGAGGTCTTTGATAAATACCGTCTTTATTCGGTTTTCGGCTTTCTTTCAGGCTTAACCCTTTCTTTTTTATGGTGGTAATATGGACGTTGATTTTATTTTCAGGATTGCCGCAATAGGCATTATAGTAACGGTTTTAAATCAACTGCTTGTACGCTCAGGCAGAGAAGAACAGGCAATGATGACCACCATAGCAGGACTTGTGGTGGTTATGCTTATGGTTATTTCGGGTATAGGAGAGCTTTTTGAGACGGTAAAAACGGTGTTCGGACTATGACCTTTTTTATAAAAGCCTTGGGCATAGGACTTATTACGGTAGCCTCGGCACTGCTTATAAAATCAAGCCGCCCCGAATTTTCTTTTTTAATAAGTCTTTCGGGTGCACTCATTATCTTTCTTATTTGTATAAAAGAGATAGAAAGCTATCTTTCCTCCTTTTTGGGAATTCTTTTTGATGCAGGTTTTAATGCGGGATATTTTTCGGTGGCATTAAAGGCGGTGGGAATAGGTTATATAACCGAATTTGCCGCCGATACCGCAAATGACAGCGGACAAACGGCACTTGCCTCTAAAATTTCTCTTGCGGGGCGAACACTTCTTTTTATAGTTGCGTTGCCTGTTATAAAAGACCTTTTAAGCCTTGCGGTAAGATTGGTGGAATAATGAAAACTTTTAGAATAATCTGCCTTATTTTTTGCTTTTTTATAATATTTTCCGTAAATGCTTATGCACAAGAGACGTCCGATGCATATTCCCTTATTCCCGAAGAAGAACGGGAAATTTTAAATCAATACGGACTAAGCGAAGAAATACTTTCCGAAAGTCTTGATACAAAAGGTTTTTTCTCCCTTTTTAAAGGATTTTTAAAGGACGGAATAAAATCACCTTTTTCGGTTTTCCTTAAAAGTCTGGCAACCCTTATTATTGCATCCTTAATGGTAAGCTACTGCGAAGAGGGGAAAACCTCCTTGGCGGTGGAAAGCGTTTGTGCCCTCTCCTGTGCCCTTGTGCTTACCGTTCCCGTTTACGAAATTATAGCCGCTTCAAAGGAGGCACTTAAGGGAGCAACCGCATTTATTACCGCTTCTCTTCCTATTTTTGCATCAATGAAAGCGGCGGCGGGGAAAAGTGTTTCGGCGGGTTCGGGGGCAGGGGTGTTGCTTATTGCCTGTCAGGTGCTTTCCTATCTTTGCTCTTTTATTATAGCCCCCTTTATGAACGGCTATTTATCCCTTGCGGTTTGCTCGTCCTTTGGGGTTAAAAACAAGGCGACAGGGCTTATAAACGGCATAAAAAAGGCGGCAATGTGGTTTTTATCTCTTTCTGCGTCGGTGTTTGTTTTCATTCTTTCGTCAAAATCGGTGCTGGGCAAAACTGCCGATACCGTTGCCCTTAAAACTGCGAAATATGTGCTGGGTTCCTTTGTCCCCGTTGTGGGTGCCACCCTCAGCGAATCGGCTTCCAGTGTTGCCGCCAGTCTTTCGGCGGTGTCGGGGAGTGTGGGAATGTATATAATTATGGGTCTTATCATATTGATTTTACCGTTACTTATTGAGCTTATTTGTTGGAAGCTGTCATTAATTCTTTTAAGCAATACAGCTTCGCTGTTTTCGGCATCTGCCGTTAAAAATCTGAGCGAATCGGTGGAAAGTGTAATTTCGCTGTTGCTGGGTTTTCTTATTTTATCGGTCTGCCTTTTTATTATTTCGGTAGGGGTGCTTATTTCGCTTTGAAAACACTTATTTTAAACGCTTCGGTTATATGTGTTGCATATTCTGCACTTAATTTTTTGCCAACTTTAAAAAGGTCGGCAAAAATGCAAAATTTCGTTTTTTCTCTTTGCTTTTTTGCCTCTTTTTTATCGGCTTTATCTGTTGTTTCTTTTTCGGATATTTCTCTACCGGCTTTATCATACGAAGCAGAGATTTCTTCCTATAAAGAGGAGGCTTTTTGTCAAGCTATCGGTGATATGCTCAGCAAAGAAAATATTAAATATGAAAAAATTGAGGCAGATACTACTGAAAACGAGGATAAAAGCATAAATATTAATAAAATTACGGTTTACGGCTGCAGCGACGTTATAAAATGCCAAAATCTTATAGAAGAAAACACGGGGCTAGGGGAAGTTTACGTTTATGAATAAAGAAAAAATAACCTCTTTAATGAATAAATATCTCGGTGGAAAAAAACTTTTGATTTTAGGCATTATAGGTATAGTTTTAATAGGTTTTTCCTCTTTTTTTCCGAAAAATTATGAAAAAGAAACAGAGGAAAAAAGTGTTGAAATTTCCACCGAAGAATATAAAAAAGAACTTGAAAAACAAATAAAAGAAATAGCGGTCAGCATTTCGGGAGATAAAAAAACAAAGGTTGTTATTACCCTTGAAACCTCGGTAAGACGGGAATATGCAGGGGAAAGTCAAAACATAAGCGGAGAAAAAAGCAGTGAAAACGGCAAGGAAACAAGCGGTACTGTAAAAGAAAAGGCAATTACCGTTAAAAAATCCGACGGAAGCGAAGAAGCACTTATTATTACCGAATATATGCCCCAGATACGAGGGGTGGCAATAGTTTGTGATACGGGCACAAACGAGGGCGTAACCGAGGCAATACGCGACGCGGTAACGGCGGCGCTGGGCATAACAAATAAAAGAGTATATATAGGAGGTCATTCAGGGTGAAAAAAGGTAAAGTACTGGGCAGAGGACATTTGGCGTTGGTGGCTCTTGTGCTGGTTTTAGGAGCAGCAGTATGGCTTAATATGAAATATTCCTCTACCGACAAAGCAAAATATATGGGAGAAAGCACCTTTGTGTCAAACGAAAACGGTGATTCGGCAATGGTAAGCGGTAAAATAGAGGAGGATTATTTTTCTTCCGCCAAAGAGAAAAGAGAAACGGCGTATAAAGAGGCGGAGGAAAGCATAAAAGAGGCGTTAAATTCTGCTGCAGGTAATAATGAGGCTATAAAGGAAGCCACCGACAAGGCGGCACTTTTATCAAAAAGAAAAACCGACGAAATAGCCATTGAAAATATTTTGAACGCAAAAGGTTTTAGTAAAACCCTTGCCGTAATAGGCGATGACAGCGTTACGGTGGTGGTAGAGGGAGACGCCCTGACTAATGAGCAAACCCTAAGAATTCAGGATGCTGTTACGGGGCAATGCTCGATTTCTTCATCAAAAGTAAAAATTGTTACAGTAAAAGGTTGAGAATTTTAAAAAAATGTGTTATACTATAAAAAAATAAGGAAATTAGTGTGTGGAGGAATAAAAATGGAAAACAGAAGCAATCTTGCAATAAATGCAGAAGTTATTGAAAATATGGCAATTATAGCCATTAAAGAGGTTGAAGGTGTTGCAGGTCTTACCGAAAAAGGTATGGACTTAAAGAACGTGCTTAACCGCGGAAAACTTTTTAAGGCTGTTCACGTTACCGAGAAAAACGGTGCAGTTGCTCTTGATATCCATATTAAGATTTTCCAAAATGCAAATGCAAAAGAGGTAGCAGAAAACGTTCAGAAAAACGTTAAAGAAAAATTGCAGAGTATGACCGGCAATGCTATAACAAGGGTTGACGTAACCATTGACGATTTAGCAGAAGAATAATAAAAAATATCACTTAACAGACAAAAAGAAAGAGAAGATTCGCTAAAGCAAACGAATCCTCTCTTTTTTATATCCACGTGGTTCAAAATACTCAGGGAGCCAGTGATTAAAAATTACATAAAATTCATTATTTGCTCTTTTCTTTCATATATATACATTAGAAAATATGTTAAAAGAAGGACATGATAATGATGAAAGAGTTTTATCCCGAAGAAATAAAGACAAAAGAGGACGGCAAAATATATTACACTACGGAAAATATAAACGGTGCTATAAAATCGGGCGAAATACTCCGTGCGGTAGTTTCTCTTTGCGATACCTCTCATAACTTAACGGTAGATTTAGGTTCAATGAGGGGAGTTATTGCCAGAGAGGATGCACTGATTTCTCTTGACGGAAATATAAGGGACATTGCCATAATATCCAGAGTGGGAAAAACCGTATGCTTTACTGTGGAGGATATTATATATGATTTAAGCGGAATTCCCGTTGCCCGTCTGTCACGCAAAAAAGCACAGGAAAAGTTTATTACCCAATTTCTTTCATCAAAAAGAGTTGGGGACGTTTTGAGGGCACGGGTAACACATCTTGATTCCTTCGGCGTTTTTTGTGACATAGGTTGCGGAGTAATAGCTCTTTTGCCCATTGATTTTATATCTGTTTCGCGTATTTCTCATCCTAAAGACCGATTTTATGTAGGAGAAGACATAAAGGTGGTGCTTAAAGGTATTTCCGAAGACGGAAGAATCACCGTTTCTCATAAAGAACTTTTGGGCACGTGGGAAGAACACGCCGCAAACTTTACGGCAGGTCAAACGGTAACGGGGGTTGTAAGAAGCGTAGAAGAATATGGGGTATTTGTGGAACTTGCCCCAAATCTTGCGGGACTTGCCGAGCCCTATGAAACCAAGGTGGGAGAAACTGTAAGTGTTTACATAAAAAGCATTATTCCCGACAAAATGAAGGTTAAACTTATTATAATTGACAGTTTTAAGGGCGGTCCTGTCCCCAAAACAAAATATTTTTTCAAAGAGGACCATATAGACCTTTTTGAGTTTTCTCCCAAAAGCAGTTCAAAAAAGATATTTACAGAGTTTTATTAAGGGTGCATTAAAGCACCCTATTTTTATTTTTATAAATAAATATAAAGTAATTTTGACATTTTTATTGACTAAAGGTGAAAAGAGTGGTAGTATAAAATGGAATATAAACTTCACAAAAGAAAGAGTAGTGAATTATGAAAAAATTAGTCGCTTTATTGCTCAGCATAGTCTTAATTTTAACCCTTTCGGGCATTTCTGTTATTGCTGCAAGTGATGACGGACGACTCCCCGTTGATGAAGCTATGCCAATGGATGAGTTAGGTATTGTAGCCCGGTTTTCTGAGGAAGAGGTATCTCCTCACTCTGAGGCAACCCTTAACCTCAGTTTAAGTGTCAATCCGGGATTTTGCGTAATGATACTTGACATTACCTACTTAAGCCAGGAGGTTATCCTTGAGGAGATTACCCTTAAAGAAGCAACCTGTAGTGCGTCAGGTATGACCGTCAGCTTCTCAAATCACAGTGGCGGATCTACTATTGCTTTTTATAATGGTGATCTTAGCAGCGACTACATAGGCACAGGTTTACTTGCTACCCTTGTATTTAACATAGGTGCATATTTCGGGGATGCCCAAATTGTTTTCTCTGCTGAAGAAGGTAACGTTTGTAACGCACAAGCAATTCCTCTGGCAACTGATTTTTCAGAATCCAAACCAGCAATTACTGTTTCTTGCAGCCATACATATGTGTTTAAAGATAGGGTTGAACCCAGTTGTTCAACAGAAGGCGCCACAAATTATATTTGTACCATCTGCTCTAATATACGTTCCGTGATTATTGATAAAACTCCTCACTCTTATTCAGACGAAAAGCAGATTGTCAGAGAGGCTGCCTGTGAAACCGAAGGTATAAAAGCTTATGTATGTGAACGTTGCGGAGAATGGGACGAAGAAACCCAAGAGTCAATTCCCGCTCTTCAGCATCAATACGGTGACGAAGATTACACAGTCACAAAAAATCCCACCTGTACCGAACCGGGTTCTAGATACAAATATTGCTACAGATGTAAAACAAACGTAGCAGAAGAAATACCCGCTCTCGGCCATGATGAAGGCACATGGCGTGTTACAACACCGGGGGATTGTACCGAAACAGGTATTATGTCCTGCTATTGTAACCGTTGTGACCAGCCTATTAAAACAGAGGTTAAGCAATCAAGCGGACATATTAAGGGTTTTGTAGTAACCAAAAAACCCACCTGTCATGAAGCAGGTGAAGAGCAATATATGTGCCTTATCTGCGGCGGTGAAAAGGGCGAGACCAGAGAAATTCCTGAACTTAACCATATTCACGGCAAAGAGGTTATAACCAAAGAGCCAACCTGTAGCGAAACGGGAACTGCCGAAATTTACTGTAAGCTTTGTGATGAGCTATTTTCAACAAGAGAAATCGATAAACTTCCTCATACCAAAAGCAGCCTTACCGTAACTCAGGCTCCTACAAGCCAGGCGGAAGGAACAGGTGAATATAGATGTAAAGTGTGCAGTGAAATTATAGAGAGTGTAACACTGCCCAAGACCTATTGCGAAATTTATGGAGAAAACGCAGTTGCTTTTACAGGAAGAAAGGCTTCTGTTAAGGTATTTATTAAGGAAAATCCGGGATTTTCTGTTGGTATTGTAAGAATAAGATATGACTATGAATCCCTTATATATCAAGATGTAGCTAAAGGAGAAATAACCGACGATATTACAGCAAATGTTACTGCGGCAGGTGAGATAGCGGTGCTTGTTTCGCTAAACGATGCCCAGTATACCCAAAACGGTTTGCTGTTTACCCTTAACTTTACCCTTACAGCCGATGCAGACAATTCAGATATCGAGATTTTTTATGATGCGGATAAAGATTTTGCCGACAAAAACGGTGACAGAGTGTTCGTTAATATGAAGTCTGCCCGAATTGAAATATCAACCGGCATTCCCGGTGACGTTAACGGCGATAATACTGTTGACACTGTTGACCTTGCTAAACTTAAACTTCATCTCGCAGGTTTAGATGACGATATAAGTGCGGGAACAGATGCTGACGGTAACGGAAGGATAGATACAGGCGACCTTGCAACACTTAAATTAATGCTTGCAGGAATTATAAAATAACCTTTAAATGACCTTGCTGGGCAAGGTCATTTTCACGAAACCGATTACTTTAAGTAATAAGTTTATTATAATTTGTAAAACTATAAAAAGGTGATAAAAATGAGTGAATGCACACATAACTGCAGTACCTGTTCTGCAAACTGCTCCGATAGAAAAAATGAAAGTCTTATTGAGCCTACCAACCAGCTTAATAATATTAAAAAGGTAATAGGTGTTGTCAGCGGTAAGGGCGGCGTTGGCAAATCAATGGTTACGTCACTGCTTAGCGTTGCTATGCGTAAAGAGGGTAAAGAGGTGGCAATACTTGATGCCGATATCACCGGTCCGTCTATTCCAAAGGCTTTTGGTATTACTGACCGTGCTGAAGGAAACGATTTAGGCATTTTCCCTGCAATTACCAAAGAGGGCATTAAACTTATGTCCATAAATCTTCTGTTAGAGGATGCCAATGCTCCTGTTGTATGGCGCGGACCTGTTATTGCAGGTGCAGTAAAGCAATTTTGGAGTGACGTTATCTGGAATGACGTTGACTATATGTTTGTTGACTGTCCTCCCGGAACGGGCGATGTGCCTCTTACCGTTTTCCAAAGCCTTCCTCTTTCGGGAATCGTTATTGTAACTTCTCCTCAGGATTTGGTTTCAATGATAGTTAAAAAGGCTTATAAAATGGCACAAATGATGAACATTCCCGTGCTGGGCATAGTGGAAAATATGAGCTATATTGAGTGCCCCGATTGCGGCAAAAAGGTTCATCTTTTTGGAGAGGGCAAAACACAGACCATTGCAGACGAATTAGGGGTACCTCTTCTTGCACAGCTTCCCATAAATCCCGATATGGCGGTTATGGTGGATAACGGTTGTATCGAAAAGGCTGACACCTCGGTTATGAAAACTGCAGTGGAGACGTTATTAAAACTGTAAATTATAAAAATCGGCAGAACTATTACTGCCGATTTTTAAATTATAAATATTCCGTTTTCTTTAAAAATCAGTCCTGCAAAAAGTACTGCCGAAAATTCCTTGGGGCGAATTTCCTCCACCTCTCTTGGTAACTTTACAAAAAAGGGAATGTTTATATCGGGGGAAATATCAGCCCCGACGGGACAGGAGGAGAGAAAGGGAAGAGTGCCGAAATTTTTATATATTTCCTCGGCATTAGGGGGAAGTGTATCACTTTCTATATATACTCTTTTAGAATATCGGCAAATCTGGGCAAGATAAGGTGTGTCGCAAAGACTTTTGTTCAAATATACCGTTTTCCCTTTTTCCTTTTTCAGTGTTTCAATTAACCTTAAAACAACCGCTTCCTTAAGATACTCGGTGGGTACGTCTGAGAACGAACTGTAAAGGTTTTCCTTTAAAGCCTTTTGCAATCTTTCTTTATCCCAAAAAGGTTTTTTTGAAAAGTGATATATTTTATAAATGTTTATTTCTCCTGCTGTTTCTAAGGAGTGACTTTCCTTAATTATTTTTTCTTTTTTGCAAAGATGAAGCCGTTCCAAAAGGGTTCTTCTTTTCATAGGTACGCTTACGACTAAAGACAGCATAAATTTCCCCTTTCACTTGACAAAATCGTGGAATATTATATAATTATAATATATGGTTACGTAAATAGAACCGTTTTGAAAGGATTAATATGAAGTTTTTACAAAAATTCAGAAAGTCTATTATGATGGTAATGAAATTTTTGGTAATTGCCGCACTCACCTTGGGCTTTGTAAATGTGTGGTACACATTTTACGGCGAAACAATGATTTCAAAGGTAGTAAATTATGTGGTGGTTGCATCATATTTGCTCTTAATAGTTCTTTTCGGAGAACTTTACGGTGCCTTTAAAATAGGTGTGAGCCGACTTCATGAGGTTGCCTACAGCCTGTGCCTTTCACTTGTGTTTACAAATATAATAATGTTTTTTGAGCTTTGCCTTATTACACAGCAGCTTATTATGCCGGTTGCGTTTATCTGGGGCTTTGTTTATCAGATATTGGTTGCTTTAATAGCCGCTTACGGCTGTAATACCATTTATTTTAAACTTTATCCCGCCAGAAGAATGTTGGCAATTTTTGCCGATGACGCCGAGGGCACCGCCATTATCCGTAAGGTTTCAAAAATCCCTGACAGATTTAATGTTGAACGGGGTGTTTCGGTTAACAGGGCTTCCCCTGAGGAAATAAAGAGGCTTATTGATTCCTTTGAAGCGGTGCTTCTTTGCGATGTAAATAAAGACCTTAAAAATGATTTGCTCCGTTATTGCTATTCACAGCAAAAGCGTACTTACGTTCTGCCCTCCAGTGCCGACGTAATTATCAGAAATTCCGACCAAATTCAGATTTCCGATACCCCCATTATGATGTGCAGAAACCGAGGCGTACGTTTAGAACAGGAATTTATAAAACGAGCCTTTGACATAGCGGTATCTTTAATAGGAATAATTCTTACCTCTCCTATAATGCTGATTACCGCCCTTGCCATAAAGCTTTGCGACGGCGGTCCTGTTTTCTTTAAGCAAAACCGCGTTACCAAAAACGGAAAAATATTCAACGTATTAAAATTCCGTTCAATGATAGTAGATGCCGATAAGGACGGTGCAAAAAAGGCGGAATCGGACGATGACCGTATCACTCCTGTAGGAAAATTTATACGTCCCATAAGGGTTGATGAGCTTCCCCAGTTTTTCAATATCCTGTTCGGAGATATGTCCCTTGTGGGACCGCGTCCCGAAAGGGTTGAAAACGTATATGAATATACAAAAATGTATCCCGACTTCAATCTTCGCCACCGTGTAAAAGGCGGACTTACGGGATATGCACAGATTTACGGAAAATATAATACAACACCTGAAGATAAACTTAAAATGGACCTCATATATATAGAGCAATACTCAATATTCCTTGATATAAAGCTCCTTCTTATGACCATTAAGATTTTATTTATGAAAGAAAGTACAGAAGGCTTTGACGCAAAGGCAAACGCCAACGTTAAACCAATAGATAAACGAAAGGAAGAAGACAAATGAGTTTTCACGCAACATTAGTAGTAATGGCGGCAGGTATGGGCAGTCGCTTCGGCGGTCTTAAACAGCTTGAGCCAGTTGGTAAAAACGGAGAGGTTATTCTTGACTTTTCTGTGTATGATGCTATAGAAGCAGGTTTTGATAAGGTTGTTTTTGTCATCAAGCACGAAATAGAAAATGACTTTAAACGTATTGTTGGAGACCGTATTGCCAAAAAGGTAAAGGTAGAATATGCATTTCAGGAAATAGCCGACCTTCCCGAAGGATTTACCCCGCCAATAGACAGAACAAAGCCTTGGGGCACTACTCAGGCAATTCTTTGCTGCAAGGATTTAATAAGCGAGCCCTTTATAGTGGTAAATGCCGACGATTATTACGGAAAATCTGCATTTAAAAAGATGTACGATTTCTTAAAACTTCAAACAGGCGACTATGCAATGGTAGGTTTTAGACTTTCTAATACCCTTACCGAAAACGGTACGGTATCACGCGGTGTTTGCAAAGAAGAAAACGGCTTTTTAACATATGTAGAGGAAAGAACTAAAATAGATGCCGCCTGTCGCTATACAAAGGACGGCGAAAATTGGATTCAGATGGAGCCCGATACCGTTGTTTCTATGAATATGTGGGGCTTTACCGAAGATGTTTTCGGATATCTCAATGAATATTTTATAAACTTCCTTAAGGATAATCTTGATGTTCCTAAATCCGAATGTTTATTGCCTATGGCGGTTGCAGAACTTATTGATAAAAATGAGAAAAAGGTAAAGGTTCTGGTTGCCGAGGATAAATGGTACGGCGTAACCTATAAAGAGGATAAGGAATCGGTGGTTGCCGCAGTTTCTGCTCTCGAACAGCAAGGACTTTACGATAATATGTAATAAAAACCCAAAACGCAACAGTTGATTGACAAAGAGAAAAAGTTATGATACACTGTACTCGATTAAAAATAACATTTGCTTAGAAGGTGTATAAATATGAAAAAACTACTGGCTGTTTTACTTTCTGTTCTGTTAATGTTTAGCTTGTCTTTTGGCATTTGTGTTTATGCGGACAGAGATGACGATTCCTCGGTTGATGTAGGCGATATATTCAGCGCAACAACCGTATATTTTGAAAATACACAGGTTACAAACGGAAGCGATATTACCGTTGATTTGATTATCTGCGAAAATCCCGGTGTTACCGAAGTTGAAATTACTTTAGACCTTCCCGAAGGTATTACTCTTAAAGACGTAGAAGACGGCGTAGCAGGTAATGCTTCTCTTAACGGAAATGTTATTACCGTTGTTTATGAAGCGGGTATTGATGATGACTGCTGCATTGCAAAGGTTACCTTTACTGCAACAAGTGAAGGTGAAAAGACTGTTAACATTTCCGCTACCGCCAAAAACGGCCAAGAAGATATAAATGTGCGTGACAGCGAGTGCGTTATAAATGTTATAGTTCCCGGTTTAGTTATCGTTCGCGGTGACGTTGACGGTAATGGCGTAGCCGATGCTACAGACCTTGCCCTAATGAAGTATATCCTTGTAAAGCTTATGGATAAGTCAGATGCCGCTGCAGGTGCCGATCTTAACGGCGACGGCGACATTACCTCTACCGACCTTGCATTATTAAAACTTGTTTTGGCAGGGTATTAAATAATTTAAATCAAAGTTTTGCCTGACCGATAAACTCAATCGGTCAGGCATTTTTTGTCGGTTGATTTCTTTTTATAAATAATGTATAATATTCATATGTTAAAGTTTGTTTGGTTTTTTAAAAATAAATCTTACGGAGTGCTGTAAATGATAAAGAGGATATTTGCTTTTATTTTATGTATCGGTTTTATACTTACCGGATTAAGCGTTTATGCGGGTAATGATGTTTCGGTAAATATAGGCTTTGTCGAGGAAACTATCGAAATCAATAATGAAGCATCCCTTAAAATAGAGGTCAGCGGTAACGTAAAAAAAGTGACCGCCAACATTGCTTATAGCATTTATTTTCCCACCTTTAGCGGTGATGGTATAGGCTTTGATATCCAAACAGGTGAATATACGGTTACTTTTATCCCGTCAAATGAGCCTTTTGTGCTTTACTGCACAGCATATAGGAAGGGGAATGCAGTTTTAACACTAAAAAATATTGTTTGCGAAACCGATGAGGGAAGCGTTAATTTGGGAACCGATACGGCAAAAATAACTGTGACCCCTAAATACACCCATATATATACAAAGGAAGACCTTAATAACATTCGCAACAATTTAAGCGGTGCATATATGCTTATGAACGATATTCAGTTTACCCCTGAGGATTTTGCAGAGGGTGGAGCTTTTTATAATGACGGCTTTGGCTGGATTCCTATCGGTGCGGTGATTAAACAGGAGGAAGCCTTTAAAGGAGAATTTGTTGGTAACGGATACACTATTTCGGGACTTACCATAAATAAAGCGTACTATAATTATTGCGGTCTTTTCGGAGTGAATTATGGGTCGATTACTTCTCTTCGCATAAAAGATGCGGTTGTTGACGGCAGAATAGGCATAAATATGTCTATGGCTGCTTCTGCTCCAAGCGTAATAGGCGATATCGATTATGATGATAAAGAAGTGTGGACGCCGCCTGACGATAGTATTACCGAAGAAAGTCTTAATAACTATGACCGCACAGGAGAATCCACCGCAAACATAGGTATTGTTTGCGGAATGAATTTCGGTTCCATTAAAGAATGCTTTGTATCGGGTGAGCTTTACGGAAATAACAGCGTAGGAGGCATTGCCGGCAGAAACTCCTACTCTATTTCTCAGTGTGCAACCAACGTGGCTATAGGTAAAGCTGTAGTTGCGGGCGGTATAGCCGGAGTGACAAATACCTATTCGAATATAACCGACTGTGTAAGTGAGGGAACCATAGAAGCTTCTCTTTCGGGCGGTATTTCGGGAAACACTTCGGGAAAGGTTCAGAGAGTATATTCGCTGTGCACGGGTAATGGGCTAAAAGCCTGCTTTGGCAAAATTTCATATGAAACGGTTAGTCAGGCTTATGCCTTTGGGAATCCTTCAGAGGACGAAATAAGTGAGATAAAACCTTTGAAACAACTGTCCGACCATCGTTTTGACGGCGGAGAATGGACCTACGGCAAAGAAAAACCCTATCCGTCGGCTCTTGCAGATTTAATAAAAAGTGTTGTGCCGGGTGATTTAAACGGTGACGGTGAAGCGGATGCGGTTGACCTTGCTCTTATGAAGCTGTTTCTTGCAGGATTGGGCGAGGCTGATAAAACGGCAGGGGACATGAATATTGACGGCAAAGTAGATGCCGCTGATCTTGCTATTTTAAAACTCAAACTTGCGGGTCTGGCTTAGTTATGTTTTCTAGTTTTTGAAATTTTTGGCATAAGATGTTTAATTTTTTTAAAAAAATTGTGTATTTTATCAAAAAAATAGTTGACATTGCGTCGCTCGTTGTTTATAATAAACTCAAGTAATTGTCCTTAGGGATGTTATGAAAATTTTTAGAAAAGGATAAAAAGGTGATTCAAATGAAAAAGAAACTTTTAGCTATAGTTCTTTCAGTTGTAGTGCTTGCCGCATTGCTTGTACCTGTACTTGCTATCAGCGCTGCAGCTCCTACAGCTACTTTAGCATTCGGCGAAGCCGAGGTATCTACAAAGTCTTATCATGATGGTACTGTTGCAGATGTAATTAAACTTCCTGTATATATTAAAGATAATACAGGCTATGCTAACGTTTTAAACTATAGAATATACAGCAATGAAGGTATTGAATATTTCTATGAAAAATGGTTAGATGACAGAGGCAAAGAGAAAGAACTTAAAGGTTTTGACGGAGGAACCTTCAAGGATGGTGACATTATTTTAGGCGACACCGTTGGTTGCTTTGCTGAGGGTGGCAAAACCTACTATCAGATCGTTCAGACAACCATAGGTACTGATGGTATCGGTACAGAAGAAGGTTTGTTAGGTTATGCATATTTCCTTCTTCCTGAAAAGGTTGGCACATATACATTCTCTATTAAAAACATATCTTGTGTTGACGATTCCAACCCCCCTGTAGCCTATGTTATTACCGAGGGTGCTGACGCTTCTTTCAAAGTAGAGTGTAAAGAACACAACCCGGGCGAACCCGAAGAAATCGAAGCCGCTAAATGCGGCGTTGCAGGCAAAGCTGTAATTAAATGTACAGCTTGCGGAGAAGTTCTTGATACTAAAGAAATTCCCGCTCTTGAGCACAAATGGGTTGAAGACGAAGCATTATACGAAGCACCTAAGTGCGGAGTAGAAGGCAAGAAATATTTCACCTGTACTAATGAGGGCTGTCCTGTTGCGACCAAAACCGAAAAGGTAGACGCTCTTGAACATGAATGGGATAACGGTACTGCTGACGCTTCTAAGGTTTGCGGCGAAACCGCTGACGTAACTTATGAGTGTACTCGTGAAGGTTGTGATGAAACCGATGTTAAGATCGGTGCTGAAATCGCTCACGACTGGAAACTTGATGAAAGCAAATGCGAAGCACCTAAGTGCGGCGTTGCAGGTAAGAAGGTTTACGTTTGCCAGAGAGCCGGCTGTCCTGTTGGCGAAAAAGAAGAACCCGTAGCAGCTCTTGAACACATTATGGTTGAAGATGTAGAAGCTTATGAAGCTCCTAAGTGCGGAGTAGCAGGTAAAAAGGTTTACGTATGTCAGCAGGAAGGCTGTGAGCATACCGAAGACGAAGAAGTTGCTGCTCTCGAGCATGATTTCACCGGTGAAAAAGTAGTTGTTAAGAATCCTACAGCTGATGAAAAAGGTCTTTACACCATCGCTTGTGTAAACGACGGTTGTGAAGAGGTTGAAGAACACGACATTGCTAAACTCGACAAAGTTGTAGAAAACGACGGTCTTTATTTCGAATCTGACGAAGCCGTACTTCCTGAAGATATCACTATTGTTGGTGATGTAGATGCTGACGAAGAAAACAACAAGGTTGAGGTTACCTTTACTTTCGCTTCCGAGTATGCTACTCTTGAAGGCGAAGTAAAATTCGGAATGGATACCAATGAATTAGAGGGCTTAAAGAACTTCAAGATTTATAAGGTTAACGCAGCAGGCCAGCGTGAAGAGGTAGAAATCGAAATTAACGACGGCATTCTTACCTTCAATGCAAACCTTGAAGCTGAGTATGTTCTTGAAGCAGAAATAGTTAAGACCTCTCCTGAAACCTCTGATGCAGCTAACGTTGCAGTATTTGCAGTAGTTGCTCTTATGGCTGTTGCTGCTCTTGTAGTAGTTGGCAAAAAGAGATTTGCTCTTTAATAATTAGTTTTCACTAATTTCGCGTCGGCGGGGAACCGCCGACGCCTTTTTTGAAAGGTAGTTTATAATGAAAAAAATTATTTGTGTTCTATTGCTTTTCATAGTGTGTTTTTCACTTTTATCTTTTACAGTAAACGCCGATGAAAACGTAGGTCTTTTAAAGGCTGACAGGGTAACGGCAAAGGCCGGTGACAAGGTGACAATTCCGGTATCTTTAGTTGACCATAAAGGTGTTTGTATTATTGCTGTTACGGTGAAATACGATGCAAAAGCCTTAGAACTTAACAATGTTACCATGTCAGCGGGTGAGGATTTCGGTTACACGTGTAATGATAAAACCGAGGGTGAAGTTCTTGTTTTGATGGATGCGAAAACACTTGACAATATAGATGATGACATTAAACTGTTTGAACTGGAATTTACTGTGAAAAAGGACGCCGACCCCGGCAGAACTCTAATCAGGGTTTTGTGTGAGGAGGGAATGGCAACCTATTTGCAAAAATCCGGCAATAAATTGGAGCCGATATCTTTTGTTCCGGCTACCTCTACGGGCTCAGTAACCATTCTTTGTGCCGAACATGATTTTTCTACCGAAAAAACCAATGGCGGTTACCAATGTTCAAAATGCGGTGCTGTTAAAAAAGAGGATGGTACCGTTTCTGTGGAATCGGCTCAGGGACTTCCCGAAATCGATATTCCCGCCGATAATTCTTCACAGTCCGATTCTACTATAGATTCAGGTGACGGTTCACAAACTTCCGACGGCAGCATCGGGGAAAAAGCAAAAATAAAATTTATTTATTTTGTTCCTTTAATTGCGGCTGCAGTGATTATAGGCGGCATTCTGATTATCAGAATGAGTAAATCAAATATGAAATAGTGCTAATAGTGAAAGCATCGGAAATTTTTGATTCCGATGCTTTTATTTTTTAGAGTTTTATCTTGCATTTAAAACAAATATATGATAATATTATCTTGTATAGATATATTTTTGAAAAAGGAAGCAAAGTATATGAAAAGAGCATTATCGTTAATAGTTAAAACTTGTTCTAAAAGGGCCATGGCTTTTGCACTGACTCTCCTTATATTGTTATCTTTGGTGGTAATTCCTCAGGGTATTACTGCCGCTGCCACTAGTCTTAGTGTGCGTGAGTTTAACTTTGATAAGAACAGCGGAACAGTATACGGTGTTGGTGCTACCGTGAAGGATAGCAAAGGCGTCACCCGTAATGTTTCGGGAGTTGGTTTTACTAATTCACTAATTCAGGATAACGGAGTTTTGAGCCTTACCGATACCCGTGAGGCACGAAACGGACGTGAAACATTCTTTATATTAAATGATAATAATGGCATTTGCGAACTTAATGCGGGTGCTTCATATACTGTTTCTTTAAAGTTCAAGGTTGTTTCCAATCAGGTTTCTTTTGTTTACAATAACATCACTTACCCTGAGGCTAATCAGTTTACAAACGTAAAACTTGTTTACGGTTCTAACAATAAAACCGAAATCGGTCATATTGCAAAACTAAAAACCGACGTTGACACCTTTACCCAAGATAACAAAACACTGCCTATCGGTGAGTGGCATGAACTTACCTTTGATTTTACTGCACCAAATAGTTTTTTAGACGGCGAAAACTTTGTTTCCATAGTTGCCGAAACCTTTAACGGTGCCGACATTCAGTTTGACGACATAGCTATTAAAGAAAAAGCATTTATTACAGTAGATGCTAAAGGTGGTACTATAAGCAAAACCCAGTTTGCTCATGCAGTAGGGGACAAGGTAAATATTGAAAATCCTAAGTATGAATTCGGTTGGGATTTTGACGGTTGGTATTATGATGAAGATTACACAATACCTTTTACCGATGAATATATCACCGAAGAAAATAAAGATGCTAAACTCTACGCTAAGTGGAGCGATAACCGTTTTGGCTTTGAGGGATATACTCCTTCTCATCCAAAAGAAGGTTTTTCCCACTATTTTTACGAAATTATTGAGGCTGACGATGCTCCGCAAGGCAAAAATGTGCTTTATTACCATTATACCGAAGAATATTGGAGTCAGATAAGGTCCGGTAGTGAGGAAGAGGGAAATGCTGTTTATTATTATCAGCGCCGTGCTTCCGGTGAAAACAACTTTACTCTTAAAAAGGTTAGCTCTAATACCGAATATGTTATTACCTTTAAGTATAAAGTTCCAAAAGGCTCAGGTGATGTCGTAGTTTTCCCTGCAACCAGTTATGAAAGTATATGGACCAACCTCGTAGAATATAAAGACTACACATTAGTGCTCAATGACGACAATCCTGACGTATGGCAGGAAGCAAGAATGGTATTTAAAACAGGTAGTTGCACTTCTCCTTACAACCATCTTAGCCTTCGTATGTACGCCGCCGACCATACTCATACCGAAATTTATATAGATGACGTAAAGGTTCAGGACCCTGATGGTGAAGCAGAGGTTGAACTTATTGCAAACGGCGGTAAGTTTAAGGATTCAACAACTGCAAAAATACAAAAAATCAATATCGGTGACAGTTTAAGTTTACTGAATGTTCCCGCAAAAGAAAATTACGACTTTGGCGGTTGGAGTTTTGATGCAAACGGCACTAACCTTGTTGAAACGGATGTTGTGGACAATACGGTGTATAGCAATACTTTGTATGCCGTTTGGACAAATGATATGGGCTTTGAATCCTATTATTACGACCTTGATAGTTCTGACAGAACCAATTATTTAAGCGAACAGGTGGAGATTAGTAAGAGTAATGCTTACCAAGGCAGTTACAGCGCAAAACTTACTAATACTTCTTCAAATAAGCAACACGTAATTGCCCTTAATCCCATTAGCAACAAAACCCGTTATCTTGTAAGTTTCCGTTATAAAGTAGAAAACGCTACAGCTCCCATTAATGTTAGCTTTGCAACTATTAATATGAATATAAATAATAGTGCAGAGGTTAAGCGTTATTCAGAAATCTATACTATAGCCGCCAATGAAGCAGGAGAAGGCTATAATGCGGGTGCCCTTATTATTGAAACCGATTTTGCCGTAAGTAATGCAAATAGACTTGCTTTACTTGCAGGGTCCGATAATTCTTCTACATACACGGTATATTTCGACTCTGTTTCGGTTACACAACTTTTAGATGATGAAGGTTATATTATTTTCTCTAACCCCACCTCTAATAAAAGTGAGGTTAAAATAGGAAAACTCGGCCAACAGGTTGAACTGGATGCTATAACCGGTAAGGGCGAAAAGTTCTTTGGCTGGTACAGTGACAAAGACTTGACCAATGTTTATGACGGCAATGCCGTATATTCAGAAGATTTAAACCGCATTTATATTAAAACAATAAAAGGCCAAGATTTCGAAAATTATACACCAAGCGGTTCATATAAGTATATTGTTAAAGACCCTTATGATTCGTCAAATAAGGCTTTATCGGTAACAGGCAGTACTTCTTTTGAAATAGGCAAAACACAGTCGGGAAAGAAATATGCTGTAGAGTTCGATTATAACCTTGTGTCTGCAGCAGATAACGTTACTGTGTATGCAGGCAGCACTTTGAAAACCTTAACAACTGCAGATGCGGCAAAGGGTTGGAAGTTTGAAACCTTGGTTGTTACCGCTAATTCTTCTGAACTTGAATTCGGCGTTTCAACTACTTCGGGTGTGCAAATTCTTATCGACAACGTTTTTGTTTACGAAATAGATGAAAGTGTATCTGTAATACATTTCGACCAAGCTGAAGGCTATGGAGAAGACATAGTCAGAATTGGCGCAAAAGGTACTCCTATAGTTATGCCCGGCGTTCCCACTGTAACCGGAAAGGTGTTTTACGGTTGGTATAAGGACCAAAATTATAGTACCTATTTTGCTGATAGTAACTATCCAAGCGATGATGAAATAACTTTATATGCAAGATGGGCTGATAATCCCATTACAAAGGTTAGCTTTGATGATGCTGATCAAGCAACATATATGACCGAAACTAACAGCAATCGAACATCCATTGTTTCGGGTCGCTTAGAGTTTGATAAACAAAGCGAAACAGATGAATCGGGTATTTACGCTCCGCTTTTCAACAAAGATGGTTATGTAAAGCTTGAAGGCAACAAAACATATGCCATATCCTTCCTTTCTTACTATGAGGCTTATACATCCAGCGCTACAATGACCTTGGAATTTTATGTAGCATCAGGCACAAGTTTTGAAGGTGCCACCCCGCTTGGCGGAGATGTGACGGTAGGCCATGCTTATTCTTCCAGAGCTGCATATACCTACATAACTACACCTACTCTCATTTCCTCTAATGACGTGCTGTATATTAAGGTGAAAGACGGTGATAAGAAAACCACGTTGTACCTTGATAATTTTGTTATCACCCGTGTAGATTCAGGTAGAAATCACGCATTCTTATATGATGATAGAAATACTAAACTCTACGAAGTAGATGGAAGTTATGGACAAAAAATAGATTATCCCAATATTGATACTTCTAAGTATGTTGTTGAAGGATGGTATAATTCGGTAGAATTAGATGAAAAGCATGAATCTAACCTTCATAAAAACGAGGCTGTTTCGGTACTGTTCTGCCGTTGGGAATTGCCCACCATAACCTTTGAGAACAAAAACTATTATTATGAAGATGCAATTTCCAGATACTCTTTTGGCGATGATATGTCTCTTTCGACAGAGGAGAGATATGACAATTCCCGTTCACTGAAATATAGTTATAAATACGCTCATAATTATTTTGAGACCTCTAATAATACTGCAGGTATCGGCAGGGTGAACGATAACAGTACCTATAAGATTACCTTTATGTATAAAGTTACCGAGGCTCAAAGTGATGTTGATATTAAATTCCTTACGGCAAATTTACATAACAGATGGGCTTTCATTACAAATTATAACGAGGCTACCTATCGTATTTATTCCTCTGAAATAGGAAACGGTTGGAAAGAAGCAACAGTATATCTTACCACCAAGTTCCAGTCATCAGGTGCTTCGGCATTGTTTATGACCTTTAATCCTGTTGTTGAAGGTGATACGGTAGTTTACATCGATACCATTAAACTTGAATATTTGCAGCAAAAGGCTGTTATTGCTTATGTTGGCAAAGAGGGTAGAACAGATTACTATGAAACTGCAAATGCAGGGGAGACTGTATCTGACTCAAACCTTATTCCTACAGCAAAGTTTGCTTCCTTTGATGGATGGTACACCGATAAAGACTGTACCAAACCCTTTACCTCTAAAACCGCAGAGGCAGGAATGAACTACATTTATTCCAGATGGACCGATAAGAAAGAGAATTTCACTAACTATTATTATGCTTCGGGTGATAACTCTAACTATTCTCAGAATAACCAAATAAGTGACGGTGTGTTGACCTATACCGCACAAAATGAAAATAAGGGTGCCGAAAACGGCTTTAGAATAGGTAAACTCAGCGATAACACCACCTATAAAATCACATTTAGGTATAAGACTTCTTCCGATTTAACGGTTAAGTTTGCGACTGCAGATGAACTGAATATAGGTGTAAATACCACTGTTTATAATGATGAAGGTAATTTCTTAAATGCTACCGGCGATAATATTTGGCATACTGCTACAGTATATATTTCAACAGCTTTTACCTACACCGTTCCCAAAGATAATAATATAAACGCAATAAATAATAAAAACGCTAACTTTGGCGATATGCTTTATATGTTCTTTGAACACAGTGGAAATGCTCAAATAAGTATAGATGATATTTCTGTAGAGCAAATAGAAGTTCTTTCTTCTTTGGGCACTTCTGTGTTGACAAAGGAAGCGGAAGAGGAAGCAGGTAGTCAGGCACTTCGTTTCTACTTCTCCTATCCCACCAAAAATCTTATCACAGTTACTATTGATGGTAAAGAATTTACCCTTGTTGAGCGAGGTATAGTATTTAAAAATGCAAGAAATACTGCAACAGGTATAATTAACGGTGATGAGGTTACGGTTAAACCCATTATTCTTCAAAATCAGAATGATAAGGGTTATACTGCAATAAGCAAAACAAGCGGTTTTAATAAGTACTGGAGTTATGACTCTAAAACCGAAAGCGTTGTATTTAGCGGTTACGTTAAAAACTTTACCCTTAAGGATGCTCGTTTAATGGGTGCTAAGGGTTATATAAAGGTAAAAGGTGAAGACGATAAGGTTTATACTTTCTATTCGGCAGATAAAAAGGCTACCGTAAAAGAGGGAGTAGATACCTTAAACGAAATTACTTCCGCTAAAACACATACCTTTGGCTCGGTACAGTGGAGCAACTTTACAATAGTTAATCCTAAAACTATGCCGTATATTTACGGCAGACAAATAGAAGCCTTAATGGACTATGCAAAGGAAACTCATGGTGTTGAATTTGTAAGGGTAACCGAAAAGGCTAAAGAAACCCAGTATGAAATAGTTATCGGCGACACCACTCGTGATGCAAGTAATATTGCGGTTGAAAATGAAGACCAATACGTAATAGCCCTTCGCGGCACTAAGCTTATCATTAAGGGCGGCAGCGACCTGGCAACAATGCAGGGCGTTAAGGACTTTATTGACTATCTTAAGAAGAAGGACTCTCTTGGATGCGGTGCAGATTTAGCCGACGGTTATACTAAATACGGCACGGTTTCTAAAACAGGAGACGACTATAAACTCGCCTTTGCTGATGAGTTTGATGGTGCTACTCTTAATAGAAATGTTTGGGATGCTTATGATACCGAATCGGATGGCACTTATTCTTCTTCTCCCTCTCAACTAGGCGGTAAAATCCATATGAAGCCTCCTTATTCGTCATATATAACTGCTTCAGGCAAAGTTGTCGATAACGCAGTATTTTTAAGAGACGGTAATGCAGTTGTTACAACAGCACGTCTTAATGATACTGATGTTACCATGACAAGAATGTCGACCTTCAGGAATATGGTTTACCAGTACGGTATCATTGAATTTAGGGTTAAGGCAGCAGCCACACCCGTTCACTTAAGTCTTTGGATGAACGGACAATCGGGTGAAGAATTCCTTAAATATTTTGACAGAGAATATAGACAGAGTATGACCGAATATGACCTTCTTGAAAATGTGGGTAAAGTCAATAATTGTGAAACCACAATCCATCATTGGTGGAGCGCCACATCGGTTCGCGACTCCGGTCACGGCGTAGCAGGTCACCAGAAATACACATACACACCCTATAATGATGAAATAGATATATTTGATGATTATCATATTTATACTTTCCTTTGGGAAAATGATGGTATAACCTTTGCATTTGACGGTGTTAAGTATTTTGACTTCCCTGTTGACGATACCTATCTTGAACGTGTAGCGAACTATATTATTATAGGTGCCGGTATGGCTAACCGAGATTATGGCTCTAAGTATGACATCAATATCCATAAAG
Source organism: Acutalibacteraceae bacterium (assembly GCA_045592625.1). Classification (GTDB taxonomy): domain Bacteria; phylum Bacillota; class Clostridia; order Oscillospirales; family Acutalibacteraceae; genus SIG607. Next base: position 9,969 of record JAZNVC010000001.1, on the reverse strand, counting down.
ATTATTACGAAACCTTGGTGGATTACGTACGTATTTATCAGGTTGAAAATATGGGTAGCCGTATAGTTTGGTCAAATAAGTAATTAACAAAAATAGCATTAAAACAGACCGTTATTGATTTTTCAATAACGGTCTGTTTCTTTGAGAGTTTTACAGTAAAACTTTTAGGTAGGTTGCTTTTTTTGTTTCTTTGTGTTAGAATAATTTTGCGTTAACTTTGCAGTTTCTTTTTTATAAAAAGAATTAAAAGGGAAGTCGGGTGCAATTCCCGCACGATCCCGTCGCCGTAATGAGTTAAATGCCGTAAATAAAGTCACTGTAGTAAACTATGGGAAGGCACGGCAGCATAAAAATGTCTCTGAGTCGGAACACCTGCTGCAAGGTGCTGTGCAAAGTGTCACGAGGATGACGGCTTTGTGAAAAAATCTTGCTTTCGGCGGAGAGCGGGGTTATTTTACATTGCTCCTTTTTACTTTGTACGGCAAAAACGTAGTACATTTTAAAAGGAGTTTTTTTATGAAAAACAAAATGAAGTTAAAAAATTTTCTTAAAAAAAGTTTATCTATCCTTGCCGCCGCAATTTTAGTATTTACTTTTTTTGCACTTTCGGGATGTTCCCAAAAACCTGCCAATGACGCCGACACCTCTGTTAAAAACGTGAGTTTTACAATAATTTATGAGGACAAAAGCGAAAAAAAGGTTGAACTCAAAACCGAAAAGACCACTCTGGCTGAGGCCCTTGTTGAAAAGGATATAATAGAGTATGAAAGCAGCGGATTATATACTACTATAGACGGTGTAACAGCTGATTATTCTAAAGACGGTTCTTGGTGGTGTATAACCAAGGGCGGCGAAATGCTGAATTTCGGTCTTAACGATATTGAAATAAAAGACGGAGAGGGTTATGAAGCAACCTACACAAAGTAAGGTAATTTCTCTTAAGGAAATAGCCTTTTTTGGAGTATATTCGGCACTTATTATTGCCTTTAAAGAAATGATGAACCTTCTGCCGAATATCGAGCCTGTAACGGTTATGCTTATAGCCTTAACCTGTGTTTTCGGTGTTAAGGCACTTCTTCCCGCATACGTTTTTTCTTTAATTCAAATAGTTGTTCACGGCTTTTATTTGTGGAATTTTATGTATCTTTACGTATGGGCTGTATTAGTACTTATATGTCTTTGCCTTTTACCGTTACACAAATTTATCGAGTCTAAAACAGGAAAACTTTCCTCGGTGCTTTTAACGGTTTTGTGGACGGGGGTGGCGGCAGTTTTCGGTATTGGTTTCGGTACACTTTGCAGTATCCCTTACTTTATTGCTTTAGGGGCAGAAGGTGCTGTGGCTTGGATAATTTCGGGCTTTACTTTTGATATACTTCACTGTTTCGGAAATGCCGTAATTTCAGCTACTATGTTTTATCCGCTTTATAAAATCTTAAAGGCCGTTAAGAAAAAACTAATGTAATAAAAATTGCAGAGAAGTAATATTCTCTGCAATTTTTTAGTTTCTTATAGTGTGATGAGGTGCGGGACTGGATGCATCAAGAGGTAGGAATTTGTATCCGTTTTTAAGTCCGTAGCGAATAATCTGAGGCAATGCCTCGCGGTGCACCGTTTTTGTATCGTGCATTAAAATGTTATAATGGCCGCTTCCCAAACTGCTTGTAACATTATAAACTATTTTTGCAGGGTCGGAGGTTGAGGTATCCATAGAATCAATATTCCAGTCGAAATATACATATCCTTTTACATAGCACTGAGCAGCAATTTCGCTCATAACCCCCTTTTTGTAATTTGCACTAACCTTGTTTGAAGAACCGCCGGGGAAACGTATAAGGGTTGAAGGACTGCCTGTGTATTTTGTTATAATAGCGTTTATACTGTCAAGGTCGGCAAAATAGGAGTCTACACTTTTGTAAATTTCCCATTTATGTGAATAGGTGTGTGCGGCTACAGTATGACCTTCGCTGTATATTCTTTGAATGTAGGGAAGACTTGACGTGTGCTGTGCCGTAACAAAAAAGGTTGCCTTTACACCATAGGCTTTTAAAATGTCAAGAACGTAAGGGGTGTTGGGTGAAGGACCGTCGTCAAAGGTTAAATAAATCACCTTGGGTCCGGGATTTTTTTCGCTTCTCTTTTGGGTAACGATAATATATCTTACGGCGGTAGTCTTGTTTCCGCCTTTGTCGGTTACGGTGTAGGTTATCTCATAACTGCCTTTTTTTGATATATCAGGCATACCGCTGTTTTCAATAAGCCCGCTTATGTCTCCGTCACGGTCATCCTTTGCTGTGGCACCGGGGTCGGTATAGTTTTCGCCCGGATTTAAAAGCACAAACTTTTCTCCCTTAAGGGTTATAACAGGGGGATTTTCGTCCTCTATAAATTTTACGTTAACCCTTTTCTCACTTTTATTACCCTTTTTGTCGGTGGCAATAAGTATAATATGGTCGGTATTGTTTATACGCTCTACCGAAGCTGTGCAGTCACCGTCAAAATGGTCTATTGCACTGTAATTTAAAACTATTTCGCTTGTAGCATAGCCCTTATATGCAGTAACCTCGCCGTCTGTGGTTATAACGGGACCTGTAAGGTCGGCAACGTGGACAATACGGCTAATTTTCTTGGTGGCTTTTTTTCTGGTTACGCTATAGGTTAAAGTATAACTGCCGATTTTATCTGTATCAACCTTGCCGTCGGTTAAAACAGGAGAAAGTTCCCTTTTCCCGTAAAGAGCTATCACTCCGGGGTCGGTATATTCTTCACCGAAGGCAACGGTAATTTCCTTTTCACCAATAAGTTTAATGGTTAATTTCGGAGAAAAAATCAAAACTGCGGCAGCGGCTAAAACTACAGCAAAAGCCAAAATTACAGCAACTATATTTTTGTTTTTTCTTTTGCTCATTTTTGTGCCTCTTTAATATGTAGTGTATATATTATATATACATATAAATCTATTTTCAAGAGGAAATCGAAAATTGTATTAATTTGTCAAAATAAACAGAAAAGTAAAGTGGAATGCGGCGGGGAGTTATTCGGTGTTTTAAAGGAGAAGGAACTAAAATCTGCCACCTTGAAAAAAATATTAAAATATGTTATCATATCTAATATAAAAGGTGATAAAAATGTTTTTTAAAAAGAAGAATGAAGAAAGTATATACTCGCTTATTTTGGTAGGTCTCGGCAACCCCGGAAGTGAGTATGCCCATACCCGCCATAATGCCGGTTTTGACGTTGTTGATGCTTTTTGTGAAAAGCACGGAATTTCTCTTAATAAAAATAAATATAAGGGACTTTTCGGTGAAGGAAAGGTAAACGGTCAAAGGGTGCTTGTGCTAAAGCCTCAAACCTTTATGAACCTTTCGGGCGAATCGGTAAGTGCGGTTATGAAGTTTTATAAAATACCTACTGCCTCATTGCTTGTTGTTTCCGACGATGTGTCTTTAAGTCCGGGTAAAATGCGTATAAGAAGAAATGGCAGTGACGGGGGACAAAAGGGCCTTAAAAGTATTATTGAACATCTTAGTACCGACCAATTTGCCCGACTTAAAATGGGCGTAGGGGACAGACCTGACAGAACAAGCGATATTGCAAACTGGGTGCTGGGCAGAATGAGTGACGAGGACAGAAAACTTTTTGATACCGCCCGTGATAATGCGGTAAAAGCAATAGAAACTTTTTTAAGGGACGGTGTTGAAGCGGCTATGAACCGCTATAATCACTAATGAATAAGCAGTTTGGTTTTTTAAAAGATGTTTTAAAAGGCGACTCTGATTTTCTTTCCCTCTTATCCGCCATAAACTCAGGAAAACTTCCTGCAGTTTGTACGGGACTAAGCGGAATTTATAAGGCTGTAAACATTGCGGTAATAAGCGAGGAAACCAAACGCCCTGTTACCGTAATTACTTCGGGGGAAGCCGAAGCATACGCCCTGTATAATGACCTGCTGTCCTTAGGGGTGGATGCCTTAAATTTCCCTTACCGTGATTTAAGCCTTGCGGGGATATACGGAGAATCAAGAGAATATGAACATAAAAGAATTCACACCCTGTCTGCTGTTTCAGGCGGGGGTTTTAAGGTGCTTATAACGTCGGTGGATGCGGCAACTCAGCCCACTTTACCAAAGGATAGATTACTAAACAGCACCTTTACCTTGTCCCAGGGAGATAGTTTTGACCTTACCTGCCTTACCGAAAAACTTATAGATGCAGGATATGTACGAAGCGAAATGGTTGAGGGTACGGGGCAGTTTGCCTTGCGTGGCGGAATTCTTGATATTTTTGCTACCGACACCTTACTTCCCGTAAGAATAGAATTTTGGGGAGACGAAATTGACAGCATTTCCTTTTTTGATATCGAAACACAGCGGCGTACCGACTCTATAGAAAAGGTGGATATAACCCCCGCCTGTGAAGTGGTTATAAGAAGCGAAAAACTTAAAGAAATAATTTTAAAAGAGTTAAAACGGAAAAACAGCGACCAAAGAAAAGCAAGACTGCAAAAAGATTTATCCGAAATCGAAGCAGGGGTATTTTCCTCCTTTGACCGATATATTCCTTTTATATTTGACGGCACACCTACTGTGCTTGATTATCTTAATGATTCCCTTGTAATTTTAACCGAAAGCGGTGCAATAAAGGAGCATCTTAAAAATTTACGGCTTCAGTTAAACGAAGATACTCTGCGTCTTTTGGAGGAAGGTTTAGTAGGTAAAGAAGCTGAAAAACTAATGCTGAGTGAAGCACAGTTCTATTCCTGTACTCAAAAAGCTGTAATTATGGATAGTTTTCAGCGAAACCGTTATGAAGTTTCTCCTTTGGCACTTTTAAATTTTGCAATCAAGCGTACGTCGGCTTTTAGCGGCGACATTGAAGTTTTGCTGGATGACCTTAAATTTGTTAAAAGTTTAAAGGGGACAGCCGTTATAGTGGTAGGCAACCAAAAGGCAGGAAACCTTCTTGCTCAGGATTTACGGGATAAAGGCATTAATGCAAACTTCAGCGAAGAAATCAAAGGGCTGAAGAAGGGTGTTACCGTAACGGTCGGCACACTTTCGGGCGGATTTGAAAGTGAAAACTGCCGCTTTATGCTCATTGCAAGTAAAGGTGTTGCTTCTGCCTCTAAAAAGACGGTCCGCCGTCCAAAAGACAGCCGTGCCGTAGGAAGTCTTGACGAACTGAAAATTGGAGACCTTGTGGTGCATACCGCCCACGGTATAGGTGTTTTCAGCGGCATTGAGCATATTACTAATTCGGGAGTAACAAAGGATTATATAAAAATAAAATATGCGGGACAGGACGTACTTTACGTTCCCGTAACACAGCTTGATTTGGTATCACGTTATATAGGTGCAGATGCTAAGGCTGTAAAACTTAATAAACTCGGCTCGGCAGAATGGCATAAAACAAGGGCAAGGGTAAAAAAGGCTGTAAAGGATATGGCAAAACAGCTTACCGCTCTTTATGCAAAGCGTATGGCGGCAAAGGGTTATGCTTTTTCTCCCGATACCGACCTTCAAAACAATTTTGAAAGAAGATTTCCGTATGAAGAAACCGAAGATCAGCTAAGAAGCGTTGACGAAATCAAAAAGGATATGGAACGTGCCGTTCCTATGGACAGACTTCTTTGCGGTGACGTTGGTTTTGGAAAAACCGAGGTGGCTTTACGTGCCGCTTTCAAATGTATATGTGACGGAAAGCAGTGTGCACTTCTCGTTCCCACAACCATTCTTGCGTGGCAGCATTATAATACAGCCCTTAAAAGAATAGGCGAACTTCCCGTAACGGTTAAGCTTTTATCACGCTTTGTTTCACATAAGATTCAGGAAAAAATAGTAAGCGACTTGAATAAGGGCAGGGTGGATATGATAATAGGAACCCACCGCCTTATTTCAAAGGACGTAAAATTTAAGGATTTAGGTCTTGTTATAATTGACGAGGAACAACGTTTCGGCGTAGCACAAAAGGAAAGACTCAAGGAACTTTACCCGTCGGTTGACGTGCTAACCCTGTCGGCAACCCCTATTCCCAGAACGCTTAATATGGCTATGACGGGACTTAGAGATATGTCCAGCATAGAGGAGGCACCGGGAGAAAGACATCCTGTTCAGACCTATGTGTTGGAACATAATAATTCAATGCTTTATGATGCTATACGCAAGGAACTGCGTCGGGGCGGTCAGGTGTATTATCTGCACAATAGAGTGGAATCTATAGAAAAGGTTGCCGCCCGTATAAAAATTGCTGTGCCTGAAGCAAGGATTGAGGTTGCTCACGGAAAAATGAGTGAGGAAACTCTTTCAAGAGTATGGCAGAGACTTATTGAAAACGAGATAGATGTGCTTGTTTGCACCACCATAATTGAAACGGGTGTAGATGTCCCCAACGTTAACACCCTTATTATAGAGGATGCCGACAGAATGGGACTTTCTCAGCTTCATCAGCTTCGTGGCAGGGTAGGCCGTTCAAACCGTCGTGCTTTTGCTTACTTCTGCTTTAAGACAGGCAAGGTTTTAAACGAGGATGCCGTTAAACGTCTTGAGGCAATAAGAGAATTTACCGAATTCGGTTCGGGCTTCAAAATTGCTATGCGTGACCTTGAAATAAGGGGAGCAGGCAGTATTTTGGGCGGTGCTCAGCACGGAAATATGGAAGCGGTAGGCTATGATATGTACCTGAAACTTTTGGGTGAGGCTATGAAGGAAAACGGGGAAGAGGAAATAAAACCCGATCCCGTTTGCACCATTGACCTTAACATACCCGCCCATATTCCCGAAAAGTATATTGAAAGCCTTCCCGCAAGACTGGGCATTTATAAACGTATTGCCGACATAACCGACGAAACCGATGCCAGTGACGTAATAGACGAGCTGGTTGACCGCTTCGGCGAACCTCCCAAATCGGTTATGGGACTTATAGATATAGCCTTGCTCAGAAATAAAGCAATGTCGGCAGATATTTATGAAATAGTAAAAGAGGGAAATGATGTTGTGCTTCATTTAACACAGTTCAATCAGCAAACTTTCTTGAAACTGGGTTCTGTCTTCGGGGATAGAATGAAACTCAATAAGAGTGACACAGTTACCCTTATAATCCGTCCGAAAAAAGCACAAAACGTTTCTTCTTTAATAAGCGAGATAGTAAAAGCACTTTAAATTAACAAAAAATTATAGACTTTTTTGATATTTTGTATTATAATATACCCATTGTAGAAGTATTAGGAGGAAGAAAATAATGAAAACTTTAAAATCATTACTTTCGGTTATGTTGGTTCTATTGCTTATGTTTTCCCTTACTGGATGCCTTCATAAGCAAAACGAAATTGCTGTAGAGATTGCAGATTCTAAATTTTCTGCTGCTATTTATTCATATGCTCTTATGACTGCCGACGGCGAGGCTCGTACAAAGGTTGATGAGCAACTTAAAGAGGCAGGTACCGATACTACCGTCACCGAGGTTAATTATTACTCTCAGAAAATAGACGATACCGATTACGTAACTTGGGTAGAAAACCGTGCCATTGATATTCTTGCTGAATTTGCAGCTTACGAAAAGCTGTTTAAGGAGGCGGGTCTTACCATCAGTTCCGAAGAACTGGCCAATATCGACTATACTGCACAGTATTATTACAATTATTACGGTGCTGACTATGCCGCAAATGGTGTAGGTTATGATACCTATAGATATGCTTTTATTTATTCCAACTACGGTGATATGTATTTTGAGTATCTTTACGGCAAAGAGGGCGAAAAGGCTATTCCTGCTGAGGAAATCAGAAAGACCTTTAACGATTCTTACCGAGTAGCCCTTGTTTTACAGACCGATATAACCGAAATGGACGAGGAAGCCCTTAAAGAAGCAAAAGAAGATATGGAGCATTATAAAGAGCATCTTTTAAAGGGCGAAAGCATGGTTGACATTTATAACGAATTCAACGGTCTTACCGAAGAGAGTGCCGAAACCACAGGCTATTCTCCCGCAAAAGAAGCAAAAGAGGTTGTAAGCATTGTTGCGGACCCTGAGGTTGACACAAGCTATGGCGTTGATTTCTGGGCAGACATTAAGGATATTGCCGCAAAAGATATAAAGATTCTTGAAACAGAAGAAAACGGCAGCAAATATCTCCGCCTTATCTATATTGTTGATACTAAAGACGATACCACCTACTTAGACGAAATGGATTTGAGCCTTCGTTGGAATCTTAAACAGGATGAATATACCGATTATATAGTAGAGTATGCAAAGGGCTTAGCCGTTAAAAAACACAAATACGCTATGAGCGAGTTTAAGGTTAAGAAAATAAAAACTGCAAGCTAATAAACCGATAAAACCGAAGTTTTTCCTTCGGTTTTATTTTTTATCCGACTAATTTGTGAAATTTTCACAAAATAGTCGGGTTGTTTTGTTAAAAATTAAAAATTTTGTGATTTTCTATTGCAAATAAGATTGAAATAGTTTATAATTACCATAGCATAAAATTTATAAAGGAGAAAAATGCTATGACAAAAAGAATCATAACCCTTTTACTTGCTGTTTTCCTGCTTCTTTCTATGTGTGCACTTGCTGGCTGTAAAGGAAATGGAAATGGCGAAGGCAGTGTCACTCCGGGCGTTTCGTCTGCAGATGAAGAAGAATTCTTCTTGGATATGCCCAGTGAACTTCGCGGAACTACCGTTCATTTCGCTACCTGGATTGACCACACAAAAACAGATACCGCTGTTTGTCTTTCCGGTTTCGCAGAGACTACCGGTATGAAGGCTGAACTTGTTGCTGTTAACGAGAAAGACTATATTACAAAGGTAACTTCTCTTATCGCATCCGACCAGGCTCCCGATGTACTTATTGATAACAACGAATTCCCAAGAACCCTCGACCTTCTTATGCCTTTAGAGGTTGAAACAACTACTCTTGACGTAACCGATCCTTTCTGGAATCAGAACTCTGTTAAGAGATTTACCGTTGGCAAGTATTGCTATCTGGTAAACGGTTCAAAATCTTCCTGGGATATGGTGGGCTCTATCACCTACTTTAACAGAACCATACTTGAAGAAAACGGTATCACCACTCCTACTGAACTTGTTGAGCAGGATAACTGGAATGTTGATTCTATGTGGACTCTTATGCAGCAGATTAAGGGTGCTTGCGGATTTAAACGCCCCGGCACTTCCATTGCAGTTGAATCCTGGATTAATATGTACGGCGGTGCTCAGATAACTTGGGATGTTGAAAGCAATACCTTCAAAAACACCCTTAAAAGCGAAGAAACCAAAAAGGCTATCGACTATCTTATGCGTGCTAAAGATGCCGGTCTTGCAACAATTATAGATAACCACGACGAAGAGATTGTTTCCGGCAACATTGCTCTCCAGATTTGCGGTGCTTACGGTCTTAGAAAGAGCCCCGGCTGGTTCTACAATATGGACATTAATGATTTAGGCTTTGAAGTTCTTCCTAAATTAAATAAAGATGATGCTAACTATCCTTATACCTCTTCTGCTCGTGGATATGGTATCTGTAAGGGTTCCGATAACCCCAAGGGTGCAGCTTACTTCTTACGTTACTTCCTTAATGAAGAACACTATGATGTAAACCAAATCTTTAAGAATGAAGAAGCTAAAACATTGTACTATAAGCTTCGTGAGAATGCTGAACTTAACAAGGTTGCTGTAACACGCGGTGCAGCACGTGTATCCGATCCGGGCTTCAATCCTATCGATATGATTTCTGACCTCTTAGACGGTACTTCTGCACAGGTTGCGGTTAACCTTGAAAAATCTTATAACAAATGTGAGTCTTATGTTGCAGCTGCAAACAGACTTATTGCTGAAATTATTGAAGCACAGTAAAATATAACTTAAACAGATGCCCCCGAAAGCCTTTGGCTTTCGGGGGTTTTTTTTGCAGATAATACATAAATTTTATGGGGGGAGGGGTATTTTTTGAGGATTTTTTTCTTTTTTAAAAAAAT